>NZ_JAWWAP010000004.1:0-364977 GCF_033721375.1 Arsukibacterium sp.
AGCCACCGCCGCAGCGCTGCACTTAGAGACCGCGATACCGAACTTTTTAATTCATGAGCACCATACTTATGCGATTAAAAAGTGGAACCGCGAACTCTGTATTCAGGATCCACAACCGGTAAACGGCTTTTTTCAGGTATCCGAAGCCCCCGGTATCGGTATTGAGCTGAACGATGAAATCGTTATGCGCTCACAGCGGGTGGAGATTAAATAGCCGCCAGTGGCTGGTTAGTTTGTTTTAAATCCGTACCATGCCCTGGCTGTGCCGGCACTTAATTGCTGCCAGCCAGTGCTGCTCAGCCCCAGATTGGTCAGTAACTGATAATAACGTTGCCACAGTTGCTGATAACTGCCCTGCCATAAACATAACGGAAAATTACTGGCCAGCATCAGCCGTTCAGCTGGCCATTCACTTAGCACTGCAGCAAATACCTGCTGCTGCCAGGCCAGATCCGGCTGGCTGTAGCGTCCGGCTGCCAGCATTTCAAAACCCGACAGTTTCATTGCCACGTTTGCCTGTCCTGCCAGCGTTTGCACCGCCTTTTGCCAGGCTGGGAACTGCTCTGGCCTGGCCAGGCCGGCATGATTAAGCACCAGCTTTAACTCCGGAAACTGCTGTGCCAGCTGCTGAATTCTGGCCATGTTTCTTGCGTTGGCCAGGCTGCACTGCAGTTCCAGCACCAGTTGATGCTCTGCTAGCACACCTGCGATTTGCTCCAACTGCGGCGCATGCAGCCAGCGCTCATCGTCGTCTTCAAAAATATGCCGCACTCCGGCCGGTTGATAAGGCAGCAGCGCCTGTAAATTTGCCAGTACCTGCGGTAGCGCCAGACTGCAGTCTAAAAAGGCTACGGCCTTATGGGGCAAGGCCAGATGTTGCTCCGCCAGCCAGGCCAGTTCCCGCTCTGGCGCATGGTTATCAAAACCGGCCTCAATATGTACCAGACCGGCCAGGCGAAAAGACGGCGCCAGCTCAAGCTGAGAAACTAAGTAATCTTGCTGTAACAGTGCTTTATCCTGCCAGTCTGGCGCATTGCCAGGTCGTAGCCAGTGATACTGGCCGGCGCTTAGCTGCCACAAATGTAGATGCGGGTCGACAATCTCCAGTATGTCTGTTCTGCTCATTACTGTGTGCTCACTGGACTGGTCGCTCACTGGCAGGTATAACCGCCGTCAATAACCTGCAGGCTACCGGTGATAAAGCGGGCATTGTCGCCACCCAGAAAGGCCACCAGCGCCGCCACCTCCTCAGGCTGACCTAAGCGACCCAGTGGCTGCTCTGCGGCCTCATCGGCCACTACAGCGGCCTTATCTGCACCACTATTGGCACAGTAGCGGTCGATCGCCTGATGAAATAACGGGGTTTCAATAGTGCCCGGGCATACCGCATTCACCCGGATATTAAAACGGGCATAATCCAGCGCGGTGGTTTTCGCCATAGATGCCAGGGCATGTTTGGTCAGGTTGTAGGCAAAAGAATTTTTCTTCGCGACCAGCGCCTGATCGGATGCGATTAGCACAATGGCACCGCTGTGCTGGCTGCGCATTGGCGGCAGCACAGCCTGAATTGCCGCATACGCGCCTTTAACGTTTAGCGCAAATAAGCTATCCAGCGTGGTTTCGTCAGTGGCTTCAATATCAGCACTGATATGGCGGCCAGCGTTAGATACCAGCAGATCAACCCGGCCAGTGTGACTGACAATGGTCTGAATGACATTTTTAACTGTTTCTACCCGGCTGACATCACATTGGCGGTAGTCACCGAGCTCACCCGGCACAATATCCAGATTAAACACCTGATATTGTTCAGTTAATAATTTTTCTACGATGGCATAACCAATACCATGGCTACCGCCGGTAACAATAGCAACTTTCTTCATGCCCTCTCCCATTCAACATTCTGACAAAACATCATAAGCCAACTACGTATTTTTTGAAATTTTTACCATGGCTGTAACGCTGCTGTCACTTAACTATTTTATTTTGCAACGAAGTGTGGTAGAACTTTCGTTGAAAATAACAACAACATCAGCAGAGGCCGTATTATGGAAAGCTTCGAAGAATTACTGAACATGTTGGAACGCCCGGCAGCTAAACCGAAAGCTGTAAAGCGTAAATGGCGCGAAATTGAAGAGTTAAAAGAGCGCCATCGTCTGAAAAAAGAGCTGTGCGACATAGACTGGACCATAGAGCCAGAGCTGGCCGATATCGAGTTATAACGCCAACGCCCAATCAATGATTGGGCGTTGCTGTTTTAACGACATACCGAATGCCAGTTAATGGCAGGCCGGTTACTGTCTTGCAGCAGGCTATTGGTATGCAGAAAATGACCACAGCCCAGAAAGCCCCTGTGCGCCGATAATGGCGACGGGTGTGGCGCTGTCAGAATATGATGGCGTTCGCCGTCAATCAGCCGGGCTTTTTTCTGGGCGTGGCTGCCCCACAGCAAAAACACGATGCCGTGGCAGTGCTGGCTGATGCTGCTGATCACCTGATCGGTAAACTGCTCCCAGCCCAACTTACGGTGTGAGTTAGGCTGATTGGCAATAACAGTCAGTACGGTATTAAGCAGCAACACCCCCTGCTCGGCCCAGCTTTGTAAGTTGCCGTGACCCGGCGGGCTGAAGTCCGGGTATTCCAGCGCCAGCTCTTTGTAAATATTGAGCAGCGACGGCGGCACTTTGACCCCATCCCGCACTGAAAACGCCAGGCCATGCGCCTGGTTTGGCCCATGGTAAGGGTCCTGTCCCAGCACCACCACCTTCAGCCGGTCAAGTTCAGTCAGTTTAAACGCATTAAAAACATCTGCTTGGGGCGGATATATCACCGTGCCAGCACTGCGCGCGGCCGCTACTTCATCCAAAAGCGCGATAAAATAGGGCTGCTGCTTTTGCTCACCTAATAGTTGCTGCCAGTCCGTCATGGGTTTTTTAATGTCCTGATAACCTGCTCAAGGGCTGCAAAGTCTGGCGCAATATCGATGCTAAGTCCAGACTCCACTGCACAGGCTGCCAGCGCCGGTGGTAACGCTATCGGGCTGCCCAGGATATTTTCTACCTGCTCTTTAAACTTAGCCGGGTGCGCTGTGCCAAAGAAAATACCAAATTCATCTGCAGCCAGGCTCCGCTTCAGGGCTTTGTAGGCCACAGCCGCATGTGGCTCGCTCAAATAGCCCTGTTGCCATAACTGCCGCACCCCAAGCTGGGTGTCATCTTCATCCACTGCAACCGCTTCAATATCGGATCGGTTAATCATCCCCTGCGCCAGCAAGGCTTCTACCCGCGGCCAGTTGTTCGGTGCACTGACATCCATCGCGTTGGACAAGGTTGCTACAGTAGCTTTGGGTTGCCACTGCCGGCTCTGCCAGTAACGCGGTACGGTATCATTGCTGTTGGTGGCAGCAATCATCCGTTTAATTGGCAAGCCCATGGCCTTGGCAATCAGACCGGCAGTCAGGTTGCCAAAGTTACCACTGGGTACTGATATCACGACCTTGTCCCGTTGCGCCGGCGGCACTTGCGCTATCGCTTCAAAGTAATAACAAATTTGCGCAAACAGCCGGCTGATATTAATGGAATTGGCCGAGGTAATATTAAACTCTTTAACCAGCGCTTTATTGTCAAACACCTGCTTGACCAGCGCCTGACACTGGTCAAAGTCGCCATCAACAGCCAGGGTGGTAATATTATCGCCCAGGGTGGTAAACAGCTTTTCCTGCAAACTGCTTATTTTGCCCTTAGGGAACAAAATTACCACTTTTACGCCGCTCTGGCGGTAAAATGCATGGGCCACGGCAGCACCGGTATCGCCTGAGGTTGCCGTGACAATAGTCGTCGGCTCTGGTTGCGCTTTAGCCAGCGCCTGGGCCATAAAGCGGCCGCCAAAGTCTTTAAACGCCAGCGTTGGCCCGTGAAACAATTCCAGCGCACTGATTTGATCGGTTACCGGCACTAACGGTGCGCCAAACGTAAAGGCCCGGTCGACCATCGCCAGCAACTCGCTTTCTGGTAGTTCGTCACCAATCAGCGCCGCTAAAACTTTGCTGCTGCGCTCGACTAATGGCATTGCCAGTAATGGCTCAATATCCAGCACCGGCCAGTGGGTCGGGAAAAATAAGCCCTGTTGCTGCCCCAGGCCCTGGCGGACCGCCTGTAAAAAACTCACTTGCTCACTGCTTACTTTTAAATTGGTTAATTGCATCATCAAATCCTTTGGCCGTTTGTGGCCGCTTGCTTTGGCAGCGCTCTGGCGCCCGCAGCAGATAGTTGGCAAATATGGGTACACGCATCAGCATTCTTAGCATAGTGCTGCTGCAAATAGGCGGCTGTCACAGTGGCAGTATCATCGTCAGGACATAGTGCAAATAAGGTCGGGCCGGCACCGGAGATGCCCAGATGTAACACCCCTTTGGCTGTTAATTCGTGACGAAGTGCCGGTAATTCCGGAATAAGCGGCGTACGCGCCGGCTCGGCGACCAGGTCCTGCAGGGCAGCGACGGCTTCCGCTTCATCCTGGCAGTACAATGCACTGATAAAACGACTGAGCATACCGGCAAAGCTGATACTGTCGGCCAGACTTAACTGCGCCGGCAACACGGCGCGGGCTGCCCGGGTAGACAGCACCGTACCGGGGTAACTCAATACCACCCGCCAGTGACTGAACCAGGGCAAAGTCCGGCTTAATTGCTCACTGCCAGGCAGCATCAGTTGCAAACCGCCCAGTAAACTTGGTGCCACATTGTCATAATGGACACTGCCGCTGACCCCACCCTCAGCCTCTGCCATTAACTGCAACAGTTGCAGCTGGGTTAATGGCTGGCCAAAATAGTCATTGAAGGCATAACAGGCGACAACAATCGAACAGGCACTGGACCCCAGACCACTGCCCACCGGCAGGTTTTTCTGTAAATGCAGCGCGAGGCGCGGCAAGGGTTTACCGACGGCCTGTTCGAACGCATAAAAGCAGCTCAACACTAAATTGTCGCTACGGTCTGCTGGCAGCTGATGGCGATAACGGCCGCTGATGTGCAGGCTCAGCTCGCTCTGCTCAGCCAGAATTTCCAGCACATCACCCAATAACTCCGGCTCTGCTGAGCCAACTGGCAGCGGTTCAAAAGCGACGCCCAGTAAATCAAAGCCGACGGAGAAATTACCGGTTGAAGCCGGTGCAAAATAACGATGTATTGTTGAATTTGTCATGCTGTTTATACCTGCTGTTGCCAGCTTAAGGTGCGCATAATATCGCTAAACACGCCGGCTGAGGTAACAGCAGCGCCGGCACCATAACCACGCAGCACGAACGGGATCGGCTGATAATAGCGGCTGTGGATAGCCAGTGCATTTTCACCGTCTTTTACTTTGGCAAGCGGATGGTCCTGACTGAGCGCCCTGATAGCCACCTGACATTTGCCATCGCGAATTTCGCCAATGTAGCGCAGTACTTTACCCTCTGCTGTTGCCGCTTTGACCCGCGCCCTGAACGCATCATCCAGTGAGGGCAAGCGCGCCATAAAATCATCAGTACTGCCGCTGCTGTCAAAATCTGCCGGCAATACCGGTTCAATACTGACATCCGTCAGCTCCAGTGGCATGCCTGCTTCACGGGCCATGATCAGCAGTTTTCTGGCAACATCAGTGCCCGATAGATCATCACGTGGGTCCGGTTCAGTAAAGCCCATCGCTTTGGCTTTACGGGTTACTTCAGACAAGCTGGCACCGGTTTCCAACTCACCGAAAATATAGGAAAGCGAGCCGGATAAAATACCTTCAAACGCCAGCAACTCGTCACCGGCATTCAGCAGGCCCTGCAGCGTATCAATAACCGGCAAGCCGGCACCCACTGTGGTTTCATAGAGAAAGCGCCGCCGTTGTTGCTGCGCCACCTGGCGCAACTGCCGGTAGTAAGCCAGGCTGGCGGTGTTGGCTTTTTTATTCGGGGTAACCACATGAAATCCTGCTGCCAGAAAATCAGCATACTGACTGGCAATGGCCTCGGCACTGGTACAATCAACCAGTACCGGATTGGTCAGATGTTGCTGGCGGACAAAGTCACTAAGCGCGGCTAGTGAAAACGCTGCCGGTTCCTGGCTTTGCGGCTGATTCAATTCAGCCTGCCAGCGGCTCAGCTCCACCCCCTCTTTTGCCAGCAACAGCTGCCGAGAATTGGCAATACCATAGACGGTCAGCTTTACCTGGCGTTGTTGTAAGAAGCTTTGCTGGCGTTCAATTTGCGCCAGCAACTCGGTGCCAACGACGCCACAACCGACCAGAAAAACATCGATACTGGGAATATGACTGAAGAAATTTTCATGACATACCCGAACCGCATCCTTACAGACCGCCTGATCGACAACGGCGGAGATAGAGCGCTCGCTGCTGTCCTGGGCAATAGCGACCACATTAACCCGGGCCTGAGCTAACGAGGCAAAAAACTTGGCGGCCACGCCACGATGCTGGCGCATGCCATCACCGACCAGACTGACGATTGCCATATCCGCCAGAATACTGACCGGCCGCAATAAACCGGTTTGCAGTTCCAGCTCAAACTCCTGCTCCAGCGCTTTTTGCGCAAGATTTAAATGCAACTGCGAAACACAGAAACTGATACTGAATTCTGACGATGACTGCGTAATTAAACTAACCGAAATCTGGGCACGGGCCATTGAGGCAAATACCCGGCTGGCCATGCCAACCACGCCTTTTAACCCCGGGCCTGACACAGTAAACAGCGCCAGATGCTCCAGGCTGGAAATCCCTTTTACCAGCGCCTCTCCGTCACCACTGACATCAATGCAGGTGCCTGGTGCAGCCGGGTTTAAGGTATTTTTGATATAACAGGGGATCTGATAACGGGCCAGTGGACCAATGGTTTTCGGATGCAGTACCTTAGCACCAAAGTACGACAGCTCCATTGCTTCATCATAGGATAACCGGTCAATCAGCCGGGTTTGCTTAACCTGACGTGGGTCAGCACTGTAAACACCATCAACATCCGTCCAGATTTCACAAGCGGCGGCGCGAAGACTGGCCGCCACTATAGCTGCTGAATAATCTGAGCCATTGCGGCCAAGTAAGGTGGGTTCTCCCTGGCTGTTGCTCGAGACAAAACCGGCGATGACATAAACCGCTGCGCTCTGCTTAGCGATAGCCTGTTGCAGGGTCTGCTCTGAACCGCTGATATCGGCACTGGCGTTAAGATAATCTCCCTGACTTTTAATCAGAGTAACGGCATCCAGCGCAAGCGCATTTACTTTAGCGCTAACCAGCACAGCAGTCATTAATGCTACGCTGAACTGCTCACCCAGGCCCAGGATCTGCGCCTTAATATGATCAGGACAGTGCCGCAGCAAACTAATGCCCTGCAAATGCAGCGCCAGAGCTGCCAGCTGCTGCTGCCATAACGCCTGTACCTGGCTTACCTGCTGTGCAGATAAGCCAGTCGCTTCGTTCAGCAACTGCTGATAACGCTCTGCCAGTGCCGTCAAAACCGGCTGATAATCAGATCCCAGATAAGCGAGGTCGGTCAGCTCTACCAGCATATTGGTCACGCCCTGCGGCGCCGACAATACCAGACACACCGGGCCTGCTGCAGCCTGACGCTGCACAATTTGCGCAACTTCGGCAAAGCGTGGCAGTGACGCCAGCGACGAGCCGCCAAATTTTAGCACTCTCATTTTTTACTCCTTGCGCATTCCATTATTCGTTATGTTGTTATTGCCGACCAAGGCTGGGTAAATACCCGTAAATGTTTAAAAAAAAGGCCCGTGACGTTTGAGGTCACGGGCCTTTTTACAGACAACACACCGCCGACCTCCTACCCCGAAGGGCTGGTGGTAATAATAATGGTGGTGAGGTCTGCTGTTTTTATTTTCATCAGCTGCACTATGCACAGACTTATAGACGTCTGTCAAACAAAAAATCGTCGCCGTTACGACTTTACCTTTTTAAGGGAATCTATTAATTCAGGATAATAGGTGACCACCTGATTACGGCCATTTCGTTTCGCCTGATACAGCGCTAAATCAGCCTGCTGGATCAACTCATCTGCACTAGTGGCAGCATTAAATTCACTGACGCCGACACTGACACTGGTCTTCAACTGTTGCTGCTGATAGCTGATTGGCGAAGCCGCAACCCGCCGGCAGATCCGTCTGGCCACTTCAATTGCGCCCTCCAGCGGGGTATCAGGCAGAATAATGGCAAATTCTTCACCGCCGTAGCGGCCGAATAAATCGGTTTCCCGCAGCAAGCTGCTGATTAATTTAGCCACTTCAATCAGTACAATATCGCCCGCCTGATGACCGTATTCGTCATTTAAACGTTTAAACTTATCCAAGTCGAAAAATAACAGTGACAATGGATGCTGATAACGACCGGCCCGTTGCACCTCTACCTCAAGCTGCTGCTGCCAGTAGTTGCGGTTCAGTACCCCTGTCAGGCCGTCCAGCCGGTTCACCTGCTGTAACTGCAGATTACTTTGCTGCAACTGGCTTTGATAAACATAGGCATCAGTAGCATCTTCAATTAACAGACAAACATATTGCTCATTGCTACCAGGCTCTGTCAGCGGCAACATGCTGCAGTTTTGTGCCATATACTGATTGGCGCTGCTGACCGGCCGCAAATGGGGTAATTTGAACAGATACTGCCGCTGCTCCCAGGAGCTGAATGCCGGACTTTGTAAGCTGAGTACACTGTGAAGTTTGCGGCTGAGCCAGGCTTGAGGAGCGTCGGTGAATACACTGAATAAATCTTTGCCCTGTACAGACTCAAGCTGAATATCGGCCCGGCGACAGATATAAGGATTAATATAAACAATCTGCAACTGCTTATTCAGCAGAATAACCCCACTGTTCAGTTGCTGCAGTAACGGACCGGACAGCCAGTCTATATTCATCAGAATTCCGCCAGCACGTGATCCAGAATGGTTTTCAGTTTTAACACGGCTTCGCCCGGGATCAGCAAAATCATATTACAGTCAAAACTGTAATCGGTTAACTCATACCGGATATCAACTTTTAATGCCAGTTGCCAGTGAAACGCCGTTTGTTCCAGCTTGCCGATAAAATCATTGTCCCGCGAGGAAATAACCCGCGGTGCCGCGTAGGAGAAGCTGTTATCCAGCTGCTCTGCCAGGCCATTCAGAAAAGTCGTGGTCAGAATCGAACTGATATCGGTCAGCATTTCTGCTTCACTGGTGGCATCATCATCATACCCCAGCAAAGCTGCTATCTTGCCGGCATTTTCCAGTTGATACAGCAGAATGGTTTCGCCACGCAGGCCACCATCTCCGAAAAACCCCAGACTAATCATTGAGCTGTGCAGGCCCTGGTACTGGCCACGGAACTGCTCAGGAATTTCTGCAGCGTTAACCAGGCCGATGGCAGGTACCTGCAAATGAACAAAAGTATTCAGAAACCGCGCCAATTTATCACTGGCCAGTCCCATCGCTACATTAATTAATTCCTGCAGGCAGTCGCGCTGCTCTTCAGTAAAACTCAAATCCGTCATATCAAACCATATTGTCGCATCACTGCGCTGAGTTTATCGGTATTTACCGGCTTCTGAATAAAGGCCAGGGCACCGAGTTCCATTACCCGTTTTTGCATTTCCGGCTGAATATCAGCTGAGACCACAATGACAAAAACATCCATTTTTTCAGCCTTAATTGCTTCGAGCACGCCAACACCATCCAGCTCCGGCATAGTCAAATCCAGAAATACCACACCAATTTCCTGACTGCGTAATACAGCTAATGCCTCCAGACCGTTGGATGCCGTAACAATGTCGGCATCAAATGCCGGCGGCAGGGATTTCTTCATTTGGTTGCGGGCTAAAAGAGAGTCATCACAAATTAAAGCGGTTAAAGCCATCAGTACTGCCTGTGTTAAGTTGTAGTTATGCCTGTTTGGTTAAAAAATATATACAGATGGTCAGCATAAAGCAATATCCGGTCACTATTTAGCGCTTATAGTTGACGGGCAGGTTAACAGCCTGCGGCGCGCAGCGCTGCGCTATTACAGATATTTAGCATCAGCTATTTTAAAAAGCTGGTTTATTCGTTAAGGTAGGTCAGACTAAGTATAATAATAATCCGGTGAAAAAAGGTTATTGCATGCAGCAAAAGAGCCTGTCCCGCAATCTGCTTACTAAGGTGTTGTCAGTTTATTTTATTCTGACTTTAATTGTTACTCTCGCGCAGATAGTGGCAGAGTATTACAACACCAAAAACTTGATAAACAGTGACTTAGAAACCCTGCAACAAACCTTCTCCGGCAGCTTAACCCGGGCTATCTGGGAGCTGAACACGCCCCAGGCTTTAATTATCGCTGATGGTCTGCTGTCTATTCCGGCGGTCGAAGGCATAGTGGTGCGTGACGATAGCGGCGCTGTTATTACCCAGCTGGGCCGTTACATTGATGTTAAAGAACGTTTCAGCAGTCAGCTGGTACGTGAAGGCGTGCGTTTAACCGAGCAACAATCCGGCATTTTTGGCTATACCTTCCCGCTGATTTTCGAATTTTCAGGCCGGGCGACCCAGGTCGGTGACGTCACGTTATTTTCCAGCCGTGCGGTGGTGATCGACCGGATTAAAGTGGGCATTTACTTTCTGATTGGCAATGCCATGCTGAAAACCACCTTCCTGATTATTCTGTTTTTAATGGCATTTCGCAAACAGCTTACCGAACCGCTGGCCGAGTTAAGCCGGCAAATCGAAGACCTGGAGCTGGATCAGCTTGATGGCGCCCGGGTTGAAATTGATAAAGGTCAATCTTCTGAACTGAGCTTGATGGCCGATGCGTATAACAGGTTAATTAACCGGGTGCAGGACTACAAGGCACAGCTGGGCAACACCCAGAAGCAACTGCTTACCTCCAATGAAAAGCTGGACCAGCAGAATCTGGTGTTGGAGCAGGAAGTCGCCCGCAAAACATCCGGCCTCAGTCAGGCCATGATGGACTTACAACAGCAAAAGCAGGAACTGGAACTGAAGCAGCAAAGCCTGCGGGAAGAAATTGAACGGCGCCGCCATACTGAAGATGCGTTGCGCAGCAAGCAGACCGAGCTGGAACAACTGGTTGAGCATTTGAATCAGGCCCAGGACCGGTTGGTCCAGTCAGAAAAAATGGCAGCGCTGGGTGGTCTGGTTGCCGGTATTACCCATGAGGTTAACACGCCGGTGGGTATTGGCGTCACCGCTACCAGCTTTCTGAGCGAAAAGCTGACCAGCCTGCAGCAGGCATTTAATGATAAGTCGCTGACGTCAAAAACACTGGAAGCGTTTATTACTGAAGCCTTACAAGGCACTGATTTACTGCAGTCAAACTTAAGCCGGGCATCGGAGCTTATCGCCAGCTTTAAACAAATTGCCGTTGATCAGGCCAGTGAAGCTATCCGCACCATTAACCTGGCAGAATATATAAATGAAGTGATCCGCTCACTGCAGCCAAATTTTAAGAAAACCCAGCATCAGATCGAAGTAAACTGCCCCGATAACATTACCCTGCGCTGCCCGGCCGGCGCTATTTCGCAGATTTTCACCAACTTACTGATGAACTCACTGATCCATGGCTTTGAAGATATCAAAGAAGGCCTGATCCGGATCACCGTGCTGGATGAAGATAACAACGTTGATATTCGCTTCAGTGACAACGGCAAAGGCCTGCCACCAGAGCAACTGGAAAAGCTGTTTCATCCGTTCTTCACCACCAAGCGTGAACAGGGTGGCAGCGGCCTGGGTACTCATATCACCTACAACCTGGTACGCCAGACGCTGGGCGGCAGTATCACTGTCAGCAGTGAGCCAGGCCAGGGTTTGCACTACCATATTCGCTTTCCAAAAAACCTGAAACTCGACGGCTGATCCGCGTTATACTCGCCAGCTTGTTAAAAGAAGGACAGGTTTGTTATGTGGTTTAAAAATATCCGGGTTTACAAATTAAGTGCCCCGCTAAGCACTGATCCGCAGCAACTGGAAGCCGCATTGGCTGAATTTAAATTTGCTCCCTGCACTGGCCAGGAAGCAGTCAGAACCGGTTTTAGTTTTCCGCTGCACCAAAGCATTAAGCAGTATTGCCATCCAATGGCTCACGGCTGGTTGTTTGCTGTTAAACGACAAGAGAAGGTATTGCCTGCCGCCGTTATCAACGAAGAACTGCAACCGAAAATTGATGCCATGGCCGCTGAACAGGGCCGGCCACTTAACCGCAAAGAAAAACAAAGCTTAAAAGAAGAGCTGATCCAGACTTTACTGCCGCGCGCATTCAGCCGCTCTACCCTGACCCATGGTTATTACGATGCAGAACATAACTGGCTGGTTATTAACACCGGCGGTGCTGGCAAAGCTGAAGACATTCTGGCGTTATTGCGCAAGGCCCTAGGATCACTGCCAGCCCTGCCGTGGCTGGATAACCATAAGCTGAATTCCCATCTGCAGTTATGGCTGCAAAATCAGGCACTGCCTGACGGCTTTTTGCTCGGCAATGATGCTGAATTAAAAGCCCCGGACGAAGAAGGCGCCAAAGTCAAATTTACTAACCACCTGCTCAGTGCCGATGAAGTACAAAGCCATCTGCAGGATAAACTGGTGACAAAAATTGGCTTACAGCAAGCTGAAGGCTTAAGCCTGCATGTCAGTGATGACAGCAGTATTAAAGGTATCAAATACCACGAACTGCTGACCGGCCAGAATGAAGAGCTGGGCTGGGAAGATTTAAGCTTACGGCTTGATGCCGACTTATTGCTGATGAGCAACAGCCTGAACCAGGCGTTACTGGCTATTGCTAACCAACTGCAACAGGTAAGCAACGAGCAGTGAACGGCATTTAATTAAACAACGCCCGCACATCCTGGTAAGTATCGGCAATTTCCCGTTGCTGCATAAATTCCGGCACCGGCACCAGCTCGCGGGTTACGTAGTCCGCTAATAACGTCTGAGCCAGCTCTGGCAGGTAGTAATTACGATTAATTGCTGCCAGCCGGATAAAATCGGTATAGCCTGGCTCAGGCTCACTGCGGGGGCTGCGCCAGTGCTGTACCACCGGCATAAATTCATCACCAAAGCCCCAGCTTTGAATAATTTTCAGGCCCACCGGGGCAGCAATTTTATCTATCAGCACCTGCATAAAGGCCGGATGACCAAATACATCGGGATGGCGCTCTGCTTCAATCAGTACCGGCAGCGCACCTATATTATGGACCAGCGCGGCCAGCGCCATCACATCACTATTTAGTTTGCAGTCGCGATGTCTGGCTTTATAAAACTGCAGGCAAGCGACGGCGACACTGGCGGTTTGCACACTGTCCCGCCATAACCTGTCCAGCTGTTGCTGAACCTGCTTATGCTGCGATACAAACAGTTGTTCCATCGCCATGGCGATAGCAATATTTTTAATCTGGCTCAGGCCAATCCGGGTAACTGCCTGATTTAAGCTGTTTACCTGAATTGATCGCCCCATAAAAGCACTGTTGGCGACCTTAATCATTCTGGCCGACAAGGCCGGATCCTGACTGATCACGTCAGCCATTTGCTGCAAACTGATTTGCGGATCATCGGCCCGTTCGCGCACTCTGAGCGCAATATCGGGCAAGGTTGGTAAAACCAGCCGATCTGAGCGTATTTTTTCATCCAGAATAATTAATAAAGCCCGTTGTGCACTCATACTGTCTCCTGCCCGCGATTAATAGTGTTGCTCGCTGCTTAGCTGTGCATCGTTAATATACTGTTCCAGCTCAGCCAGCAAGCCGGCAAGTTCTGCTGGCTGTTCAGACACCGCTTGTTCAATTTCGCCTGCTAACCGGGTTACCTCCGGATAGCCCATACTGCCGGCACTGCCTTTGAGGCTATGCGCCGCAAAGCGCAATGCCGAAAAGTCTCTGGCCTGAAAATGCCGCTGCAATTCAGCCAGCAGCTCCGGTAATTGCCGGCCAAACTGCCGTTTCAGTGCCTGCATTTGCGGATCTTGTTCCAACCGCTGCAACCAGTCCTGCTCACTGTCTTTTCGCACTTTGGCAAACCGGCTGAGAATGGCCAGAAATTCACTTTGCACCACCGGTTTGCCCAGCAGTGCCTGGCAACCCGCCTCGCGGTAGCGTTCCACGTCTTCACTCATCACATTGGCGGTTACGGCGATAATCGGCACTTCTATGCCGGCATGACGAATAAGCCGGGTGGCTTCCTCCCCTCCCATCAGCGGCATCTGCATATCCATAAATACCAGATCAAACTCATCATGCAGCACCATTTCCACCGCTTTATGGCCATTATCCACCACTACCACGCTGGCATTACTTTTTTCCAGTAATAACTTCAGTAATAACTGATTATCAGGGTTATCTTCTGCCACCAGCACTTTTACTGAGCTGTCAGCCGGCAACGGGCTGCTCTGCTCCGCCAGCTTCTGCTGCGGCTGATAGCTGTCAACCAACTCAATATCCTGCTGCTGGCAATGTAAAATCACTTCAAAACAGCTGCCAATACCTTTGACGCTCTCTACCTGGATATCACCGTCCATTTGCTCCATAAGCTTTTTGGAAATAACCAGGCCCAGGCCGGTGCCGCCAAAATGGCGGGTGACGGTCGCATCCGCCTGGACAAAAGGCCGGAAAATCCTGGCCAGTTCATCATCACTCATGCCGATCCCGGTATCTTTTACTTTTACCGACAATTGTCTGGCCAGCTGATCATAACTGACCTGAAACACCACCTTGCCTTTCTGGGTAAATTTCACCGCATTGCTACTAAGGTTCAGCAGTACCTGACGAAAGCGCAGACTGTCGTTGTAGAGCATTTTGGGTAGTGGAAACTGCCATTTTAACTGACAGCTCAAACCTTTCGATTGGGCCTGTTCACATGCCAGCTGATAAATATCATCAATGGCTGTCAGGCAGTCAAACTGCTCACGGTTTAACTCCAGTTTATCGGCTTCAATTTTCGATAAATCCAGAATATCGTTGATCAGGCCCAGCAGATGATCGCCGCTTTTCAACACCCGCTTTAAATAATCCTGCCGTTTGTCCGGGTCGTTTTCCTGCAGCGCCTGATCACTAAACCCAATGATGGCCGTCAAAGGCGTCCTGATTTCATGACTCATATTAGCCAGGAAAACACTTTTCAGCCGGTTAGCCTGCTCTGCGGTTTCTCTGGCTAAAATTAACTCCTGATTCGCGGCAGCTAAATCATCATTAGCCCGGGCTAAATCCTGCGTGCGGCGCAATACTTTATCTTCCAGTTGCTGTTTATAAGCGCGCTCGCGCTCACGATAAACCCGCAGCTGGCGCACCATAACGTTAAAAGCAGCAAACATATCGCCCAGTTCGTCCTGCTTTTTCACTTCCAGCAATACTGACAGATCGCCGCGGCCAACCGCGGTTTTAGCGGCAGTAAGTTGCTTAACCGGATTAAAAATATGCTTGATCAGCAACCAGTACACCAGTAATGGCAACAGCAGGCATATCAATACCATCAGCAACAGTAACACCCGGGACAGCCAGCGTTGCTCGTCGTACAACTGAGCCGGGTCCAGTCCGTACAACAACTGATAATTGCCGGGCAGCGGCACACCCAGTAACTCGCGATACTGGCCCAGCAATAATACCCTTTGCAAGCTGTCGGCACCGATACTGCGTTGTATTTGTCTGAAATTCGTCGGCGCAAAGGCGCTGTTTATCAGCACCGGATCTGCCGCATAGGCGATAGTCGCCGTTTTGCTGATCATCAGATTGACGCTGTTACTGGTAAAAGGCGTATTAACGATGTTATCCAGTAAGCCCGGGCTGACCATGATAACCAGATATCCCCACAGGCGGCGCGATTCAGTCAGGGAGCTGACATAGAGTTTTCTGGCAAAGTACAATTTGCGCTCACGACTATCGGGTAACGGTGCCAGAAAATAGCCCTGCTCATCAATCATCGCCTGTAACGGCGAAAAATACTCGTTGCGAAACCGGTTTGGCACGGCAATATTGGCGGTTATTTCAGGCAGGTGCAGCGCATACTCGCCATTAAGCTGCACCAGTTTAATCGCTTCAATACTCGACTGTTCTGCGCTGAATCGCTGCCAGTGCTGTCGCAAAGGCGATAACAGCGCGCTGTCACCGGTTTGCAGGTATTGCTGCAAATCAGGGTTTAGTGCCAGCATTTGCAACTGCGTTTGCTGGGTACTGATGAAGTCGTGCAACTGTTGCTGTTGCCCAGCCAGGGCGCTGCGCACCTGATAATAGGTTTGCTGCTGCATATAACGCTGACTGTACTGATATGCCAGATAGCCGAACAGTAATACTGGCAACACCAGCAACGGCAACATATAGGCAACCAGCGTTTCTCTTAACCTCATAACAGCACGAGCCTGACCTGCCCTTCACAAACTAATCATGGCCACAGCATAACCAGCTAACCGTCAGGCTACAAGCATATTACCCGCCGTAATTGCTAACTTTTCCCGCTATCAGCAGTTGCCGGCTGCAGCGGCTGACTTTTTGTTTTGTCTTTGACAAACCGACTGAGCAAAGCCGGCAAAATGGTTAAATCGGTCAGTAACGCCATTAACATCGCTGCAGCGGTCAGAATACCGAAATAGACGCTGGGCAGAAAGTCGGAAAAACCAAACACGGCAAAGCCAGCAGCAATAATAACCGAGGTGAACACAATGGCCATACCGGTATGACCGAACGTGGCGCTTAACGCATTGTCCGCAGACTGCTGCAAGTAGTTGTGAACAAAATGAATGGTATCGTCGACCGCAATCCCCATGGCTATGGCGGCAATAGTAATCGTCATTAAATCCAGTGGGATATTCAGCCAGCCAATCAAGCCCAGGATCCCAAGCGTAGTCAGGACATTGGGAATAAGTGCTATTACAGCAATTTTTACTGAACGGAAAATTACCAGCAGCATTAATCCCAGCGCCAGATACACCAGCCCTAACGTCGTTACCTGTGAATCAAACAGCCTCGATAAAATATCCTGATACAACACAAACAAGTTGGTCAGCTTATAGTCTTGCTCTGCCAGGCCAACGGCCTGCAAATCCTGATGCAACTGCTGCATTAACTGCTCACGGTTTAAATCAGCGGTGGTATCCTGAATACGACTGGCAATCCGCACCTGCTTTGGCGAGTCTGCAAGATAGGCACCAACCAGCTGATTAGTGACTTTGCTGCTGAGCATCTCATAAATGGTGTCGAGCTCATATTCAGTCAGCGGTTTGTCGTCATTCAACTGCCTGGCAAGCGTAGTGAAATTAATCAGTGACGTCACACTACCGCTGGCCTCAAAAGCCACTACTGCGGCATGGGCCAGATGCAACTGATTAAGCTGATCTGCAGCAATGACCAGGTCAGGTTTAGACTGTGCCGGATTCAGGGTTATCACGATATCCAGTGGTGTGGAGCCGCCAAACTGCTGATCAATAAAGGCCAGCTCCTGGTGCACCTGGGTGTCTTTGGCAAAGTAGTTGATAAAACTGTTTTCTACATTCAGCCTGCTGATACCGGTTGCCAGGCCACTGAACAAAACCACAACTAACACTATTACCGGATAAGGCCGGCGCTGAACCAGGCCAGCAGTGTGCTTAAGCGCGCGGGCCAGCCAGGCAAAGTCGGCCGTTTCAGGCCGGGCTTTTAATAAACTGAGCAGTGCCGGAAATAGCAGCAAGCTGACACTCATCGTGATCAACATCGCTATCAGCATCATAAAACCAAAATCGACTACCGGCTGAATACCGCTGAAAATAAGCGAGCCAAAGCCAACCGAGGTAGTCAGAGTGGCATAAAAACAAGGCGATAGTTTCTGCACCAGCATGCCGGTTACCCGCTGCTGCTGATCCAGTTCCGGCTCATCGCGGGCGATTTCCCGATAGGCACCCAGCAGGTGGATCATCACCGCCAGGGTCAGGATTAACTGCAGCGCGATAAAGTTTGCTGAAATTACCGTGGTACGGATATCCAGCATGCCAAACAAGCCACAGGTAAGCAGCACACTGACACTGCAGCTGAGTAGCGGAAAAAACACGCCGTGCCAGCTGCGGTAGATAAGCAGTAGCAACACGGCAATAATCAGGGCGATAGCCAGGCCAAAGCTGGTTAAATCACTTTTAATCATATCGACCAGATGCTGGCCTACCACATAAGCGCCACCGACATAGGTGGCAGCGCGCTCGTTAACCTGCTGATTAAATTGCTCAATCTGTTCAATTTCCTGCTGCCGCTGGGTAATTAAACGCTGGCGGATCGGGTCTGCAGCCTGCTTTAATTGTTCAAGCTCATTCTGCTCGGCAACAGTTAGCTCGCGGTTTAATGTATGCTGCTGAATAGCCAGAATTTGGCGCTCAAGTTCGCTAAGCTCTGCATCAGCTTTAAAAACTATCTGAATCCCGGCAGCGGTTTGCGCTTTATTCAGCAGTAAATCGGTAAAAATCGGATGATTGGTTAGCAGCTGACGCATCTGCGCTGGCGTATATTGCTGTTGTTGCCAGGTCAGGCTTGCAACGTCGGCACCAGAGGTAAAGGCACTGGCATCGCTCAGCAGCGGCACCGTCAGCATTGACGTCACCGAGCTTACCCGCTCAAGCGTGGCGTAATCAGCACTTAGCGTGGCAATATCAGCAAAAGTTTGCTCAGAAAACAGCTCACCGTCTTTGGGCTGATAAGCAACCAGAATAAATTCATCCGGGGCAAACCGCTGGTTTGCCAGCTGGCTTTCGATATACAACGCATTGTTTTTGACCAGCAGCGTTTCGGCCGACGCATCTATCCGGAACTGACTTAAAAAGGTCGTCGCGCCGGCAAGCAGCGCGATAAACAGCGCAATCAAAACCCAGCGCAGCCGGACAATCGTATTCGCCAGCCAACTGATTAAACCGCTTTGCTTACTCAGGTTTGACATAAGCTTCGTCCCTTTTCAGTCCTTGTAAATGTTGGTTGCGGAAATAGATATAAGGATCGTCAGCCTGTTTATATAAGGTCTGGTATAAGTCAGCGCGATCAGAAAAACTGTTTATCACATTGACGCCCTGCAGATAATACAACTCGGGGGTATTAACCAGCTGGTTCAGCGGATGTAAAAACGCTTCACCCAGTACCGAGCTGGCGCCGCGAACATCGCTCTGCCCAAGGATCGGCAACACTAAATAAGGACCATTACCGACCTGATAATGGCTTAAGGTATCGGCAATACTTTGTTTTGCCTTGGGGATTTCAAACCAGGACGTGGCCGGGTCAAACAGCCCCAGAATGCCAATAGTAGAGTTAATGACAAAGCGCCCCAGATTGGTGCCGGCCCCCTTAAAGTTTCCAGCCACGGCATTATTAAGCAGATTAAGAGGCTCTCGAATATTGGCAAAGGCATTGCCCACTTTATCGCGGACCGGCGCCGGCAGTACTTTCTGATAGCCTTTAGCGATAGGAATTAAAACATAGCTATACGAGACATGGTTAAAACGGAATATTGCCCGGTTCCAGCCCTCAAGGGGGTCATCATATAACGGCGCTGCCTGGCCACTCCGGGCAACCTCACTATCTGCTGCAACCGGCTCCATATCGACGACGGTGGGCTCAAGCTCCAGCGTACCCTGCGAGGTTACTATTTTAGTAGTCTGGCCGGCGCTTAGCTGCTCAGCGGCTGACGGCTCGTCAGTTGTCGGGGCTGGCTTATCTGCCTGATTGCTGCCAGGCGCAGCATTAGTGATGGCCGCAGCATTGTCGTTAGCTTCAGGTTTTGCAGCACAGCCGCTCAGGGCGAATGCCAGCAGCCAGATAAGGGTATAACGATAGTTCATCCTGTCACTCCGTATTAACTTAACTGAACGCGCCTGCTTGCGCCCCAAATCAAAACAGCAGCATAACATGATAAACAAAAAAGGCGCCTAGGCGCCTTTTAAAATAAATTTAACATCAACATTACCTAAAATAATGTTTGATCAGCTCCGGGAGCATACAATAAAACAGTTTTGGCTATGGATTTGGTGCTATAGCAAAGCCGCCAAAGGTTTTAGCCCCGGGAGCATACATAAAGTATGTGACCGGGGTAAAATCTGCCGGCAATACCGCTATAGCGTCAAAGACGACGCCAAAACTATTCCCACTCGATGGTGGCTGGTGGCTTGCCAGATATATCGTAAACTACCCGGGAAATACCATTAATTTCATTAATGATCCGGTTAGACACCTTACCCAGCATCTCGTAAGGCAAGTGAGCCCAGTGCGCGGTCATAAAATCGATGGTTTCCACTGCGCGCAGCGAAATAACCCAGTCGTATTTACGGGCATCGCCCATTACGCCCACTGATTTCACCGGTAAAAACACCGCAAAGGCCTGGCTGACTTTATTGTATAAATCCGCTTTATGCAGCTCTTCAATAAAGATGGCATCGGCCCGGCGCAGTAAATCACAGTATTCTTTTTTTATTTCACCCAGTACCCGCACGCCTAAGCCCGGCCCCGGGAAAGGATGACGGTACAGCATGTCATACGGCAGCCCCAGCTCCAGGCCTACTTTGCGCACTTCGTCCTTAAACAGCTCACGCAGCGGCTCTACCAACCCCAGCTTCATATGAGCCGGTAAGCCCCCGACATTATGGTGCGATTTAATCACATGGGCTTTACCGGTAGCAGAACCAGCAGATTCAATCACGTCCGGATAAATCGTGCCCTGGGCCAGCCACTTGGCGTTTTCCAGCTTTTGCGACTCTTCGTCGAACACTTCAACAAACACCCGGCCAATAATTTTGCGTTTGGCTTCCGGCTCATTTTCACCGGCTAAGGCATCTAAAAAGCGCTGTTCGGCATCAATTTTAATGATGTTCAGGCCAAAGTGGTCGCCGAACATATCCATTACCTGCTTGCCTTCGTTTAACCGCAGCAAACCGTTATCAACAAACACACACGTCAGGTTAGCACCAATGGCGCGGTGCAGCAGCATGGCGGTAACCGAGCTGTCTACGCCGCCTGATAAGCCGAGAATAACCCGGTCATCACCAATTTGTTGTTTTAAGCGGGCCACCGCATCTTCAATAATGGTGGCTGGCGTCCACAGTTTGTCGCAACCACAAATGTTAACAACGAAATGCTCCAGCATCCGCAACCCCTGCCGGGTATGGGTTACTTCCGGGTGAAACTGCACGCCATAGAACTGACGCGCTTCATCAACCATGCCGGCATGCGGACAGGTGGTGGTCTGGGCGCAGGTTACAAAGCCAGGAGGTATGCTCATCACTTTATCGCCATGGCTCATCCACACATCGAGCAAGGCATTGCCGTTGCCACCGATATGGTCTTCAATCTTGGCAAAAAAGTCGTTGGCAGCAATCACTTCAACCTGAGCATAGCCAAACTCACGTAAATCCGAGCCCTGCACCTTGCCGCCCAGCTGCTCGGCCATGGTTTGCATACCGTAGCAAATGCCCAGCACAGGTACACCGGCGTTAAACACGTATTCCGGCGCCCGCGGCGAGTCAGGGTTAGGTACGCTTTCCGGGCCACCCGATAAAATAATGCCGGTGGGGTTAAATTCGCGAATTTGCTCGTCGCTGACATCCCAGGCCCATAATTCACAATACACGCCAATTTCGCGTACCCGGCGGGCAATAAGCTGGGTGTACTGCGAACCGAAATCCAGAATTAAAATACGATGGTGGTGAATGTTCTTGCTCATAACAACCTTTGCAAAATAAGGCGGCGGGCCAGGCCCGCCGCGTAAACGTAATGTTGTTAGCCTAACCGGTAGTTAGGCGCTTCCTTGGTGATTTGCACATCATGCACGTGCGACTCCCCCATACCGGCGGCGGTAACCTTAACAAACTCAGGCTTGGTGCGCAGGGTCAGCATATCCGGGCTACCGGTTAAGCCCATGGCAGAGCGCAGGCCACCCATTTGCTGATGAATAATATTTTCAATCGGGCCTTTATAAGCCACCCGGCCTTCAATGCCTTCCGGCACCAGTTTTTCGGCATTGTTGCTGCCCTGGAAATAACGGTCAGACGAGCCATTGCGCTGCGCCATTGCACCCAGTGAGCCCATACCCCGGTACGACTTATAGTAACGACCCTGATACAGCTCTACTTCGCCCGGCGCCTCTTCGGTACCGGCAAACATTGAACCGACCATTACGCAATGGGCACCGGCCACTAAGGCTTTGGCCACATCACCGGAGAAGCGGATACCGCCATCGGCAATAATGCAAACGTCAGTACCTTTAATACCTTCTACCGCGTCAGAAATGGCGGTAATTTGTGGCACGCCGCAACCGGTAACAATCCGGGTGGTGCAAATGGAGCCCGGGCCAATACCGACTTTAACGGCATTAGCACCGGCTTCTGCCAGCGCCTTAGCGCCTTCAGCGGTGGCGACGTTACCGGCAACAATTTGTAAATCAGGGTACTGAGCACGGGTTTGCTTCACCCGTTCAATCACGCCCTGAGAGTGGCCATGGGAGGTGTCAATTAACAGAATATCGACGCCGGCTTCCACTAAGGCGGCAATCCGCTCGTCAGTGCCCGGGCCAACGCCTACTGCAGCGCCAACCCGCAGCCGGCCTAATTCATCTTTACAGGCGTTTGGCTTACTGGCGGCTTTATAGTAGTCGCGTACAGTAATCAGGCCTTTTAATTTAAAGTTGTCATCCACTACCAGCACTTTTTCAATCCGGTGCTGGTGCATCAGTTTAAAGGCTTGTTCACGGGGGGCGTTTTCGTTAACGGTAACCAGTCGCTCACGTGGGGTCATCACAGAGGTAACGCTAGCTTGCAAGTCGGCTTCAAAGCTCATATCCCGGCCGGTAACAATACCCACCAGGTTCTGCTCTTTATCCAGTACCGGAAAGCCGGAAAAACCATGCTGCTGGGCTAATGCCTGCACTTCACGTACCGTCATATCGGCCAGGGCTGTTACCGGATCAGAGACCACACCGCTTTCATATTTTTTCACCTTGCGAACATTGGCGGCCTGCTCTTCAATAGTCATATTCTTATGAATAAAACCCAGACCACCTTCCTGTGCCAGCGCAATAGCTAAACGGGCTTCGGTTACCGTGTCCATAGAGGCCGATACCATAGGAATATTCAGCGTGATGCTTTTGGTCAGTTGAGTGCGTAAATCCGCAGTGTGGGGTAGAACGGTAGAGTGCGCCGGTACCAATAACACGTCGTCAAAGGTAAGGGCTTCTTTCTTGATCCTGAGCATTGCAACAATCTCGCTGTGAAGGATGAAAAGATAGGGAATGTTGCGGCGCAATTTTAAAGGATTTATGGCGACAGAACAATCAGTTTTTTCTTTTTGTGTTAACACTGAGCCTTGGCGTAAACTAGCCTCAAAGCAGCTAACCCTGAGTAAAAGATGCAAAACCCCGATATTTATACCGTTTCCCGTTTAAACAGCGAAGTCAGGCTTATTCTGGAGCTGCAGTTTCAGCGGTTGTGGCTGGTGGGAGAGGTGTCTAATTTTGTGCAGGCAGCATCGGGTCACTGGTATTTTTCATTAAAAGATCAGGCCGCCCAGGTAAAAGTAGCAATGTTTAAGCAGGCCAACCGTAATGCCAGCGTCAAACCGCAAAACGGCCAGCAGATACTGATCCGGGCCCGCATCAGCGTATACGAGCCACGGGGTGAGTATCAGCTGCTGGCAGAAATGATCGAGCCGGCCGGTGACGGCCTGCTAAAGCAACAGTACGAGCAACTTAAAAACCGGCTGCAGGCTGAGGGGCTGTTTGATGAAGCGCGCAAACAGCCGCTACCGGCCCATATTAACCGGGTGGGCGTTATTACCTCGCCCACCGGTGCCGCTATTCGCGATATTGTCAGCGTATTACAGCGCCGCGCGCCGGGTATTGAAGTGATTATTTACCCTTGCTTAGTGCAGGGCGAACAGGCTGCTGGCCAGCTTAGACAAATGCTTAGCACGGCGATTCGACGTGACGAAGTAGATGTACTAATAATTGGCCGTGGCGGCGGTTCGCTGGAAGATTTATGGTGTTTTAACGACGAGCAGCTGGCCCGCGCCGTCGCTGCCTGCCCTATTCCGATAGTCAGTGCGGTCGGCCATGAAATAGATTTTGCCCTGACTGACTTTGTTGCCGACGTGCGGGCCCCAACGCCGTCTGCCGCAGCAGAGCTGGTATCGCCTGATCAAAGCCATTTACTGGAGCGGCTGCGCCGCCTGCAAAGCGCGCTGGTGCAAGCCCAGCGCAGTAAGCTTAATCACTTAAAGCCAGACCTTAAACAACTGGAACAACGCCTGTTAGCGTTGCACCCGAAACGGCGCCTGCAGCAACAGCAACAGCGGCTGGACGAGCTGCAGCTACGCTTAAACCGCACTATTAATCAGCAACTGGCCAATGCCAAACGCCAGCAGCAGTATTTACAGCAAAGCCTGCAGCATTTGTCCCCTGCTAAAGCCATTAAGCAACAGCACGAACAGCTACAACAGCTGCAACAACGGCTGCAACGCGGCATCAGCCAGCAGCTAAGCCAGCAACAGCAAACCCTCGGCCGCTTAAGCAACCAGCTGAACACAGTAAGCCCACTGGCTACCTTAGCGCGTGGTTACAGTATTACTTTTGACGATAAACAGCAGGTGCTTACCAGCAGTAAACAATTAAAAACCGGCGATAAGGTAGCCATTAAACTGGCAGAGGGTGGTTTTGATGCTGAGGTTAAAAAGCTGAATTGAGGTTAGTCATCTGGGCTGACTCAGGCTAAGCTTAATCAGCATCGAGATTATTTCAACACAGCTTGTTTTACAATGAGGGTTAAAGCAATGCCTGAACAGCATGCAGAATCTCATAACTATCTTTCAGATACTGAACCTGCGCAAATACCTTCTGCCAGTGAAAAAATTTTTATTCGTTTGTCTTTCTGGCAAACGATTTTATCTGTTGTAGGCATATTTATTGCCGTTTTGGCACTTTATGCCGCTCTTACTGAGTCTGAAGCAATACGCAAGCAAACATCAGCAGCCGTTTGGCCTTTTATCCAGATATCGATTGCAGACTATGATTTTGGCCAGGATGCCAGCTTTACCCTTACTTTCACTAACACCGGTGTGGGGCCGGCGCTTATTCGCGCGGTGAAAGTCGAGGTCGATGGCAAACCAATGCGTGACTGGGCTCAGGTGGTAACGTATCTTGGTGGCACTTTTGATGAAAACGTCGGCCGGAATACCATCAGCAACCGTGTGCTCAGCCCTGGTCGGAAAATTGATTTACTGTCGGTTGCCGAGCCTGCTTTAGCCAGAAAATTTCAAGCTGCTGTTGGTAATCCACAAACCGCAATTACCTTTTGCTATTGTTCGATTTTCGACGACTGCTGGCTGGCGGATAGCCGGTCACAGGTACTCGATCCTGAACCTGTCGACGCCTGTCCTGACTTTCAACATGAAACATTTGCCAACTAACCTCAGCTTACTAAGTGGAGAAACATGTCACATAACACCGCTGCCCTGAATAAACAGCGCCAGCCGCTGGACCATCTCGAATCGGTCTGGCTATTCGGTTATGGTTCATTAATTTACAAAGCCGACTTTCCTTTTCTCAATAAAAAGCCCGCCTGTATTTACGGCTGGCAGCGCCGTTTCTGGCAGGGCTCGCATGACCATCGCGGCACACCAGAGGCGCCGGGACGGGTGCTTACTCTGATAGAAGCACCTGGCGAACGCTGTGCCGGTATGGCGTATCAGGTAACCCCGGATACCTTTGAACATTTGGATCATCGCGAAAAAAATGGTTATCTGCGGGTATTTACTGAATTGCATTGGCTGGATGAGCCAGGCCAGGCCGCTGTTCAGACCAAAGGTCTGGTGTATTTAGCCAGCGCTGATAATGAGGCCTACCTGGGCCCGGCCAGTGACGAAGCAATCGCTGCTCATATCGCCCGTAGTGCCGGCCCCAGCGGCCCCAATAGTGAATACTTACTTAACCTGGCGCAGGCCCTGCGCGATATGAATGAGCACGAAGAGCATGTATTTGCGATAGAGCGCGAGCTGCTAAAACTTACTCCAGAGTGCTAATCCATGGCTCATGCAATTTCCCGTAGTAAATAGTCGCCTGCAAAGGCTCACTTTCGATATTGTCATTATTTTGCGGTAGGGCCGCTGCCAGCCGCCTGGGTACATAAAGTGACTGCACAGCCAGCCTGGTGACGATAATTTCATTAGATTTTGTCTGTTCGGTTTTAGCACAGCGATTATAACTGGCCTGGATTTCAGCGGGCACAATTACCAGCTTACTGTCAGGTGTGGTTGGCCGCGCGGCTAACACTGTTTGCAATAGCTCAGCAGTAGCGGCAGCATCGATAACATATAAACGGGTCGCCCGTTCATTTGCGGTTTGCAGCAAATCCGCCGCCCGCTGCTGCTGTTCCAGTTGCACTTCGGCTGTGAGTTCCGAATTTGCCTGCTGCACGAATGCGTAATATTGCTCAGCTTCTGTAAGGTAATCAGAGTAACTTTGACCGTTAAACTCCAGTAACACCCAGGCCCTTTGCTGCTGTCGCCGATAGCGCCCGGGCTGGCATGGCTGAAACTGAAAACTGGCAAAGTGCGCATCACTAACAGAAATAGCGCGGTTAGTATGCCGGTATTGATATTGCCATTCGTCGCTTATCGGCTCAGGGTTTGGCGTGGTCCACTTCAGACCGATCCGTTTACCGGAATTCTCGCCGGCAAAACCATATTGATTTGGCAAGCGTAATTCCCGCTCGGTTAAAGGCAATTCAGCTAAGATAGCGCTGCGATTAATAAACACTTTGCTAAGTATTACGCCATTAACTACCACTACAGTGGCAACCGCTAACCAGAGCAGTTTTTTGAAAGGCTGTTCAGACATGTTCACCTCCGGCTGATTGCATCCAGGCGTGCTGGATAGCGCGAAAACGGTTAAACATCGTCAGTGCCAGAATTGCAGTAAGGCCGACCAGTAAAAAGAACAGATATTTTGGTAGCCAGTCCCACCACCAGTCAAAAAACTTGGTATATAAAAACAGCGCAAAGAACACATTGCCGGTTAGCATCAGTTTCGCTGCATGTGTGCGAATACCGAACAGTACCAATAGTGCGCTGGCAACAAACCCCACTACCTGATACACCCCTTCTATTAAATCGGCTGACCAGGGCAAATAACTGGCACTGCCCCAATTGGCTAAAACCAGCACCGCTATAAAAAACACCACGGCTGACAGTGTCTGATAAATATTGGCAAAGCCATCAAACCGTTGCTGTTTAAACGCCATAGGCACTGCAAAAAACATTGCACTGGCTAATAAAAAATGCTCGGGATACTCGCCGGCATGCACCCAGTAACTGCCCATCCAGCTGCCAAACTGCGCGCCGATAAACATAAAACTGCAGAGTATCGCTGCCGCCAACAGTAAGCGGACGTGCAGCAGATACGCCAGCACAAAGCCATATAATGCAAAAACAGCAAAAGCATTGGCTGATGGCGTGATATTAAAAATGCTGCCCAACATGATGATATTCAGTACCCAGGCAGTAAAAGACACTAACGCAGCCAGTTTTGCATAGTAGCCCGAATCATCAACCCGCTGCAGCCATACCGCCAGTGCCAGGCTTAATAGCGGCGCAGCAATGAGTAGCGCAACCTGGCTAACGGTAGAGAAATAACCCCAATACTGGAAAAACAGAAAGAATAAACTGGCGGCAAGTGCTGTTGCACCTAGAAATGAGACAATTTGCATACCCAGCGACAAATGGCGGGCCTGGGCGTTTAAGTCGACATTCTGCTCCTGCTGCATTTGCTGCAACAAGGCATCGTGATAATCGCGAACCTGAGCTGCTTTATCATCAGCCAGTATCAACACGCCTTGTTCGACTAATATCTGCTGTTCAGCCCGAAAAGCCAGCACCTGATCGGCTCTGGCCTGAGCCTGGGTTTTGTTAAGGGGGGTATTTGTAGTCACGGGCTTCGTTTCATCCATGCTGTCAGCGCCTGAACAACAGAGTACCTGAAAACTAACAAAACCGGAATCAGGTCACAGATACTGCTGAGCAAATTCAGAGAAATTGGGGTCAGATAACAATTAAATGTTAAAGACTAATTTATTTGTTATCTGACCCTAATTATTCTAATTATTCTAATTATTCTCTGCCCAACGGTATCACGACACCCGGCCAAACTCTTTGGCTACGTCTTTCATGCTGTGATAGGTCTTATCGCTGAACTGCTCAATAATCCTCATTTGCTCAGCATCGGCGTTATCGCGGGCATACGCTTTAAGTTCATCGCCACTGGCCGGAAAATCCATGCCGGCAAATACGCTGGCAATATTCGCTGCGGAGGCTACTTCCATTGCCCGGGCACCGCCTTTTTTACTGGGCTGATCGTCCGGTTTATCCTGATGGCTGCGCAGGCCGCCAAAGGCCCGGCTGATTTCAGCGGCGTCACGGTATTGCTGGTCGGGAAGCTGCTTTAATATGTCAGCAATTTCTCCGGCACGCTGTTTACTATCGTCAATGGCCGCTACCAGCTCGTCGCGGGACGCCGGAAACGCAATGCCTTTCAGCGCTTTTTCAATATCGGCTGCAGATATCGCCTGTTGCGGATGAGACGTCAGCATATGCCGCTCTAACCGCGATTTTTGTTCAAAGGTTGCATCGCAAATGTCGCAGGAAAACTGGGCCATGTTATCTTACCTCCCCTACGGCTTTTTCCAGATCAGCCATAGTGTTAAATTTGCGCTCAGGCAGCTCTTGCAATACATCGATAATCTCAGCACTGGCATTATGTTTTTCAGCAAATTTAACCACTTGATCCCGGTCGCGGGGGAAATCGATACCTTTCAGCGCCTGAGCAATACCTGCAGCCGAAGCACTTTCTAATGCTGCTTTACCGCCATGCCGGCCACCTTTGGTTGGATCGCCCCGCGGCGACTTACTGTCGAGCTTAAAGTCAGGCGTGGTAAATTTGCCCTCCTCAATTGCTGCATCAGGCCAGTTTTTCGGTTTTAATCCCAGGGTATCAAAAAGCGCAGGCTTACCGCTAATGTCTGCTTCAGTATCCGCGTCAGTATCTGCTAAATCATCGTGGGCACCAATTAATAGCAACTGGGCATTTTCGTAATCCAGCAGTCTGGTGTCGCTGATATCAATCCAGCGTTTGTCGGCAAATTTATCTTTGAGCTGTTGCGGATAGTCCGGCTTTTCGTCAGGAAAACCGGGTACATCTATTTCGGGGTTTCGGACTGAAATAACAAAACTGGCCTCAGCTAATATACCAAGCTCTTGCTGAGCCTTGCCCGGCTTATCAGGCTGATATAACCGGTAAGCCAGCCTTGTGCTATCGTGATGCTCAAACATCAGATAGCGACCGGCTCCTGCCGGAATAGCTTCACCCTGCTCACGCTCGCCTTCGGTTGATGTTTGATATTCTAGCGGCCCAAGCTCCTTACCAATCTGCTGCGGGCTGGCCGTCAGGTAATTCAGCATCCACTCCCGCTGCGTCGACTTGGACGAGCCGTCGCTGATTTCTGGCAGGCGTTTTTTGCCGACGACAAATAAGCGTGCTTTGTCATCATTGTCCGGCACCATCACCAGATGAAAACGCTGGACATCATCAATGCTGTTAACCTGTTTGCTGTCTATTTTGCTGCGGTAAAAGAAATAAATATCGCCTTGCTCAAGCTTTGCTGTCATAACGCTGACCTCCTGCTGGCATCATCCAGAATGTGGGTTCGTGTTAATCCGGAGTACTGCTCTGAACATAGCAATACAACATTCAAAAAACATACCAGACATATTCAAAAAACATACCAGACAGCCGCTGGGACAGCAGACGGTTAGTCAAGGGGAGACAGCAGCAATTATCAGTGGCAGGCGCTGTGCTAGTGAGCAGGCAGGGAACAAGCAATAAGTAACAGACAGGTCGCAGCCAGCTGCTTCGCTGGCTATTATGAAAATATTGCCACCGGACCGCACTTTTTACCGGTGGCAACCACTGCAGATTTTTACTCTTTTACCACATCGATAAAGTAATGACTTTCACCGGCGATCGTTTCGCGGACCAGACCATGGACATCGGTCTCAAAGCCCGGAAACTGGCTATTAAAGGCCCGGGTAAACTTCAGGTAATTGACAATAGTGGGGTTAAAGCGCTCGCCTGGCACCATTAGCGGGATACCTGGTGGGTAAGGGGTCACTAACATGGCGGTTACCCGGCCGGTAATATCGTCAATCGATACCCGCTCAATTTCCCGGTGGGCCATTTTGGCCCAGGCATTGGCCGGGGTCATAGCTGTTTCAATGGTCGATAAATACATCTCAGTGGTGACTTTGGCCACGTCGAACTGGCGGTAGATATTGTGAATTTGCTGACATAAATCACGCAAACCGACTTTCTCATAACGCGGGTTCTTCGCGACAAACTCCGGCATGGCCCGCCACATTGGCAGGTTCTGATCGTAGTCATCTTTAAACTGCTGTAACTCAGTAACCATCGAATTCCAGCGGCCTTTGGTAATGCCGATGGTAAACATAATAAAGAACGAATACAGCCCGGTTTTCTCAATAATAATACCGTGCTCTGCCAGATACTTGCTGACGATAGTGGCCGGAATGCCCTGTTCATCAAACTGGCCCAGCATATTCAGGCCCGGGGTAATAATAGTGGCCTTGATCGGATCCAGGATATTAAAGCCCGACTCTATCGGCCCGAAACCATGCCAGCTGTCTGTAGCATGCAGTACCCAGTTATCGCGCTCGCCTATGCCCTCTTCCGGTAAATGCTCGGGGCCCCAGACTTTAAACCACCAGTCATCATCCCCAAACTCGGCATCGACTTTGCGCATCGCCCGGCGAAAGTCCATCGCTTCAAATAAGCTTTCTTCCACCAGTGAAGTGCCGCCCGGGGCTTCCATCATCGCAGCGGCAACGTCGCAACTGGCGATAATGGCATACTGCGGGCTGGTAGAACTGTGCATTAAATACGATTCGTTAAAACGATGGGTATCTAACGTGCGATTAGTGGCATTTTGCACCAGGATCTGCGAGGCCTGCGATAAGCCTGCCAGCAATTTATGGGTAGACTGCGTGGCAAACACCAGAGTTTCGTCAGAGCGCGGCCGGTCTTTACCAATGGCGTGCATATTCTTATAAAAATCATGAAAACTGGCATGTGGCAGCCAGGCTTCGTCAAAATGCAACGTATCGATGCTGGAGCCCAGCTGTTGTTTAATTTCTTCAACGTTATACAAGATACCGTCATAGGTGCTCTGGGTTAACGTTAAAATACGTGGCTTTTTGTTTTTGGCATTACGGGCAAAAGGATTGGCTTCAATCTTTTTGGCAATGGCTTCGGCAGAAAATTCACTTTTCGGAATAGGGCCGATAATGCCGTAATGGTTGCGCGTTGGCATTAAAAACACCGGGATGGCACCGGTCATAATAATCGAATGTAAAATCGACTTATGACAGTTGCGGTCTACCACCACAATATCACCCGGTGCGACCACCGAATGCCAGACCATTTTATTTGAGGTAGAGGTACCGTTGGTGACAAAAAACAAATGGTCAGCATTAAAAATGCGGGCAGCATTTTGTTCGCTCTGAGCCACCGGCCCGGTGTGATCGAGCAGCTGGCCTAATTCGTCAACCGAGTTACAGACATCGGCGCGCAGCATATTTTCGCCGAAAAACTGATGGAACATCTGGCCAACCGGGCTTTTTAAAAATGCCACGCCACCGGAGTGACCCGGACAGTGCCACGAGTAAGAGCCGTCTGACGCATAATCCATTAACGCATTAAAAAACGGCGGGGCTAACGCATCCAGGTATTTCTGCGCTTCGCGGATTATATGGCGGGCGACAAATTCCGGGGTGTCTTCAAACATATGAATAAAACCGTGCAGCTCACGCAGCACATCGTTTGGAATATGCCGGCTGGTACGGGTTTCACCGTATAAAAATATCGGTATATCGGCGTTACGCTTGCGCACTTCTTTAACAAAGGCCCGAAGCTCGGTCAGCGCGGTATTAACATCGGCATCACTGCCGCTACCAAACTCTTCATCGTCGATAGATAAAATAAAACAGGAAGCACGGCTGGCTTGCTGAGCAAAGGCGGTTAAATCAACGTAGCTGGTATAGCCAACCACTTCAAAGCCATGAATGCCAATAGCCTGAGCTAAGTCACGGATGCCCGAGCCGGAGATATTTTCTGAACGGAAATCTTCATCAATAACAATTACCGGAAAACGAAATTTCATCAGTCAGTCCTTGCTGTTAATCTTTTTTCGCCACTTTCTGGCGCGCCTTCATTAACCGCTCACGCTTGTATTTCTGCAGCGCGGTTTCGGTGTTTTTCTTGGTCGGGGTAAAGGGGTTTTCCCCTTCGCGGAATTCGACCCGGACCGGCGTACCCATCATTTGCAACGCCTTACGATAATAGTTCATCAGATAGCGTTTATAAGAATCGGGTAAGTCTTTTACCTGGTTACCGTGAATGACAATAATTGGCGGATTATAGCCACCGGCATGGGCGTATTTCAGTTTAACGCGGCGGCCATGGACCATGGGGGGCTGATGATCTTCCTGCGCCATTTTCATAATGCGGGTAAGCAATGAGGTACTGACCCGTTTGGTGGCCGAATCGAACGCTTCTTCCACCGACTCAAACAAGTTGCCGACACCGGAGCCATGTAACGCCGAGATAAAATGTAAGCGGGCAAAATCAATAAAGCCTAAGCGGCGGTCCAGCTCACGCTTTACTTCGTCTTTAATACTGTCATTCAGGCCATCCCATTTATTGACGGCAATAACTAACGAGCGACCGGCATTTAACGCAAAACCCAGAATACTTAAATCCTGATCGGAAATGCCCTGACGGGCATCCAGCACCAGCAACACCACATTAGCCTCTTCAATGGCCTGCAGGGTTTTGATCACCGAGAACTTCTCTACCATGTCATCAATTTTGCCGCGGCGGCGCACCCCGGCCGTATCAATCAGCGTGTAGTTCCGCTCGTTGCGCTGCATCGGAATAAACACCGAGTCACGGGTGGTGCCTGGCATATCGAATACCACAACCCGCTCCTCGCCCAATATCCGGTTAGTCAGGGTAGACTTACCAACATTTGGCCGGCCGACAATCGCCAGTTTAATATGCTCGCTGCGGAGTCTTGCCGCCTCTGCATCAGCCTGCTCTTCAGTCAGGGTTTCCAGTGCCGGGCCGGCATCTGCTTCAGCAGCACTGTCAGCACCTGCCTTTACGCTATCAGCCAGAAAAGGCAATAACGCATGCTGCAGCAGCGATGACACGCCGCGGCCATGGGCGGCGGCTATCGGATACACCTCACCGACACCCAGGCTATAGAAATCGGCAATAGCCGTATCGGCATCCAGGCCGTCTGTTTTATTAGCCACCAGAAACACCGGTTTTTCTACCCGGCGAATATGGGCGGCAATAGCGCTGTCACCTACGGTGGCGCCTGCCCGGGCATCTACCATAAATAGCACCACATCAGCTTCAGCAATAGCTTTGAGCGACTGCTCGGCCATTTCTACTTCAATGCCTTGCTCATTGCCGTCAATACCGCCGGTATCAACCACGATAAACTCCAGGCCTTCGAAATTGACCGAGCCATATTTACGGTCCCGGGTTAAGCCAGGAAAGTCGGCAACCAGAGCGTCGCGGGTGCGGGTTAAACGATTAAACAGTGTGGATTTGCCAACATTGGCGCGCCCCACCAGGGCCACTACAGGTAACATTCAGTCAACCTCAAAATAAGAAAACAGGCCTAATCAGGCCTGTTCCTTCAGTTATATGCCTAGGGTACCGGTTAAGGTACTTGTAATAAGACTAGCTCACCATTGCGGCTTGTCACTAACAGATAGTCATCAGTTGCCACAGCCTGGCGATAAAAACCAGAGCTATCGAAACTCTGACGTGCAACAAACTCGCCGGTTTCCCGGTTCAGCCAGTGCAGATTGCCTTTATTATCACCTACCACCAGATAGTCTTTATAAACAGTCGGTCCGGTTAAAAAGTGCCGCTGCAAGCCCTGCTGGCCCCAGACTTCACTGCCATTGCGCCGGTCTACTGCATAGATACCGCCGGTAGAGTCAACCAGATATAAAATATTGCCGGCAACCGCCATGTTGCGGAAACTGGCATAATCACGTTTCCAGATCTGGCGGCCACTTCGCAGCTCCATCGCTACCAGTTCGCCATTATAGGCAATGGTATATAACGTGCCGGCAATGACGATAGGTTTTGCATCAACATCAACCAACCGGGATAAATCAGTACTGCCCTGCGGGGTAGCGATAACTTCTTCCCAGGCCTGATAGCCGCGCTCAGCAATCAGCACACCAACCCGGCCTGTGCCGCTACCGTAAATCACGCCACCGGCCTCGATCACCGGCTCGCTGACGCCACGAATGGTCAGCGGCGGCTGCTCATCTTCAAAAAACCAGCGCTGTTCACCGGTCTCCGGATCCAGAGCTATTAAAGTGCCGGCAGTCGTTGTCACCACGACGAGGCCATCGCCAGCTGCCGGACTGGCGATAACTTCTCCGCTGACCGCAGCACGCCACAGCAACTGGCCGTTTTCAGCGTTTAGCGCAAACACTTCGCCATCTTCTGTACCCAGATACAATTTATCATTGGCAAAGGTGACGCCGCCGGCAATCCGGGCGGTTTCACCGCTAAACCGGGCCAGTAATGAGCTGTTGCCTTCATCGCGTAAGTCAAAACTCCAGATAGTGCGGCCGTTACTGAGGTTTTTAGCCACAACAATGCCATCACGGCTGGCAGCATACACTTTGTCACCAACAATAGCCGGCGTTAAACCTGACTCATAATGGGCAACGCCTTTACCGACTTTGCTTTGCCAGACCTTTTCCGGGTTAATGCTGTTCTGGACATCAGGCAGCACCAGTTTTTCTTTACTGGAACAGGCAGTTAACACCAGCGCCACGACAACGGCCGCTGTAATTTTTCCGAATAATTTCACGCCTACCCCTTGTTAACTGGCTGTAATATGTGCCAATTCATCCAGTTTTACCTGTAATAACGGCTGGGCTTGCTCGCTGCTGGCTAATGCTTGCTGATACGCCGCCTTTGCCTGGGCTAACTCACCGGTTAACTGCAAAACATCGCCTTTTAACTCGGCCTGCTGGCCAGCAAAACTGGCAGGGACCGGCTTTTGCAATGTTGTCAGCGCATCAGCATAGTTGCCCTGCTCACGCTGCACCCGTGCCAGCCGCAACTGGGCAATAGCCTGGACCGGAGTATCTTTGGCGTTATTCATCACCCAACTTAAATGCTCAGCAGCAACTGCAAGCTGCTGACTGTCAATTGCCTCGCGGGCGGCCAGCAGCGCTGCGAATACGGCATAGCTGGTGTCACTTTGGGCATCAATAAATCCCTGGGCGCTGGCTAACCAGTCACTGCCTTCGGTTTGCTGCTGTTCAAGCAACTGGCTATACTCGGCTGATACCTGCTCGGCCTGTTCGCGTTGCTCTGCCTGAAAATAGCGCCAGCCGTACAACCCAGCCAGACCGATGGTCACGCCTGCTAAAATGGCTTTACCGTAGTCGTTCCAAAAGCGCTTAATGGCTTCTACCTGTTGTTCTTCGCTGCTGTAAATTTCCAATGTTACTACTCCGTAATATCCTGCTTATCCGATTAAGTACCCGCTGCTAAACGCCAGAGAGCCGTTCTCTGCCAGTACTGTTTACAGTATTTAACTTAAATCCTGCTGAACCGCTGCAGATAGCAACTGCGCTAACCCGGTCAGGGTCAGCGTTTGTTGAGGCTTATCCTGCCGCAGCCATTTCAGGGTTATTTCGCCGCGGGCCAGTTCATCTGCACCAAGAATTAACCCAATTTCCGCGCCGGATTTATCAGCCCGTTTCATTTGCTTTTTCAGGTTGCCACCGCCGCAGTGCAAGATAACACGTTTTGGCGCTAACTCGCTACGCAGCTGTTCGGCAATCGCAATGGCTGCAAGTTCCGCGGCCTCTCCCATTGGCATCAGATAAATATCCGCAGTTGCCTCAGGCAAGGTTACCAACTGCAAGGTTTGCAGCAATAACACCAGCCGCTCCATACCAAGAGCAAAACCTACTGCCGGCGTGGCTTTGCCGCCAAGTTGTTCTACCAGGCCGTCATAGCGGCCACCGGCGCATACCGTTCCCTGGGCGCCCAGCTCGGTGGTAACCCACTCGAACACGGTTTTATTGTAGTAATCAAGGCCGCGTACCAGAGTCGGGTTAACCGTATAAGCAATCCCTGCGGCATCAAGCCGGCGTTTTAACTGGCTGAAATGTTCTGCTGAGTCCGGATCAAGATAATCACTTAATTGCGGCGCAGCTGCGACAACCTCAGCTAATGCCAGATTTTTACTGTCCAGCACCCGAAGGGGGTTACTGTGCATCCGGCGCAGACTGTCTTCATCTAGCTGCGACTTATGCTGCTCCAGATACGCTACCAGTGCGTCACGGTAAACCGCCCGGGCCTCATTTGAGCCCAGTGAATTCAGTTGCAAACTGACATAAGGTGCCAGCCCCAGTTGCTGCCATAAATTCGCGGTCAGCATAATCACTTCAGCATCAATATCACTGCTGGCAATGCCAAAGGCTTCCAGCCCGAACTGATGAAACTGGCGGTACCGGCCTTTTTGCGGCCGCTCATGCCGGAACATCGGCCCCATATACCACAGCCGTTGTTCCTGATTGTACAGCAAGCCATGCTCGTTGCCGGCCCTGACACAACAGGCTGTGCCTTCCGGGCGCAACGTCAGGCTGTCGCCATTACGATCCGCAAAGGTGTACATTTCTTTTTCTACAATATCGGTCACTTCGCCGATAGAGCGCTTAAACAACTCAGTCATCTCAACGATAGGAAAGCGAATTTCGCTGTAGCCAAAGCGGGCGACGGTACTACGCAATACCTGCTCCAGATGCTGCCATAACGGCGTATCCTGTGGCAGGCAATCGTTCATGCCACGTATTGCCTGAATATTTTTTGCCAAAATTAAATTCTCACTGCCATACTAAAAACCGGCCGATTATAAGAGGTATCGTTAATAACACCAAACCGCCGCGCTATTAATCCAGTTGTTTTATGCCAATCAGCTGCTCCCGGGCCACCAGATACTGGCGTACCTGCTGCTCCAACTGCTCTGCAATGTTGTTATTGTCCAGCCGCAGTTTCTGGCGCTGGCCATTTAAATAAAAGCCACTTTTGCGATTAGCACCCGCTACGCCTAAGTCTGAAATCAGCGCTTCGCCCGGACCATTCACTACGCAGCCAATAACTGACACCGTTAATGGCTCGACAATATCTTCCAGCCGTTGCTCCAGTTCATTCATGGTTTTGATAACATCAAACTCCTGCCGCGAACAGCTGGGGCAGGCGATAAAATTGATACCGCGCTGGCGAATACGCAGTGACTTTAGAATATCGAACGCGACTTTCACTTCTTCAACCGGATCGGCCGCCAGCGAAATACGCAGCGTGTCACCTATCCCTTCTGCCAGTAGCATACCCAAACCAATTGCCGACTTAACGGCACCGGCACGGGCACCACCAGCTTCGGTTATCCCCAGGTGCAGCGGTTGTTTAATCTGTTTGGCCAGCAGCCGGTAAGCGCCTACCGCCAGAAACACATCTGAGGCTTTGACGCTGACTTTAAACTGGTCGAAATTCAGCCTGTCCAGAATTTCAACATGGCGCATCGCTGATTCCACCAGGGCCTCGGGGGTTGGCTCGGTATATTTTTCCTGAATATCAGCTTCCAGTGAACCGCCATTTACGCCGATCCTGATCGGAATATTATGATCACGGGCACTATCCACCACGGCACGGATCCGATCCTCGCGGCCAATATTGCCCGGGTTTATCCGCAGACAGTCAGCACCGTATTCTGCTACTTTCAAGGCTATGCGGTAATCGAAATGAATATCCGCCACCAGTGGAATGGTTGCTTGTTGTTTGATCAGCTTAAACGCTTCGGCGGCCTCCATGGTGGGCACCGATACTCTGACCAGATCAGCACCGGCATCGGCAATAGCCTTTATCTGCGCCAGCGTCGCGGCCACATCGGTTGTCCGGGTGTTGGTCATTGATTGCACGGCAATAGGCGCATCACCACCAATGGCAACACTACCTACATGGATTTGCGTACTTAAGCGCCGGGTAATAGGATTGTCAGCAAACATGATTAGTCAGGTTCCGCCAGGGTAAATTTAGCCACTCTGCCATCAGGCAGCGATGACATGTCAAAAGGTTGATTATTCAAAGTTATCCGCACCACACTGGGGTTTCCCAGGGTTACCACAAAGGGTGCCTTGCCGCTTACCGTCATCTGGTAACCTGCTTCCTTGGTACCATAGGCAATACGGTTGCCATCAGCATCCAGCACATCTATCCAGCAGTTATCCTGGAAATTCATCGTGATCACATCTTGCTGGGCCGCAGGAACCTCTTCAGCTAACGGCTCGCTGGTCAGGGACGGCAGGGTTTGTGAAGCCATAAAATCAGCCTGACTGTCAACAACGGCAGCAGCGTTATTGCTGCCGGCAGCCACATTGTCCGGGGTTATAACTGCAGTGTCTGAGCTCTCTGAATTCTCAGAATTCTCTGAGCTATCTGAACTATTGATGCTGTTGGAACTGTTGTCAGTAGCCAGCAAACTGTCGGTAGTAGCTGCAGCTGCTGGCGGCTGCGATGCGTCACCTGCACCGGGGCTGGTAGTCTGCCACCACCACAACACCAGCATCAGCACCAATATAAAACCGATGGCATAGGTCAACCACATAAAGCGGTTTTCCGTTGCCTGATGGCCGGTTCGATTGGAGAAGGTCTGCATCGGTTTAGAAGGCTCAGCATTGCCGGCATTCTGTTGCTCAAACGCCTGCAACACCTGCTGCTCTGGCAGTTTAACCAGCCGGGCATAGGCTCGCAGATAGCCACGGACAAAGGTTATCAGGATTGAACTGTCAAGTTGATCCGCTTCGATCTGTTGCACCAGAGCCAGGCGTAAATTTAACTGCAATGCCACGTCTGCATCGCTCATATTACGTTGCTCACGGGCCTGGCGTAATAACTGACCAGCCGTCAGTGCTGTAGTGGCTGGAGCGTCTGTAGTGCTCATGGTTCAATATTGGCCGGGTCGATAACAAGCACCTGCTGACCAACCTGTAGCTTGCTTTGCTCAGTCAGGTTATTCCAGGCCATAAAGCGTTCCAGGCGGATATTATACCGGTATGAAATTCCGAACATGGTTTCGCCTGCGGCAACCTGATGGTAAGGCTCTGAAGCATCAACAGGCTCACTGAACTCTGCCAGCCTGGCAACCGTTTGCTGTTGCTGCAAATGCTCATCGCCAACTTCAGCCAGCCAGATCCGCTGGCCGGTTTTAATCACGGATTCAGGAGTCAGCTGGTTCCACTCCATTAATCTGGCCAGCCTGATATTATGCGCTACCGAAATGGCATACAGTGACTCGCCTTCCTGCACGATATGAAATTCTGCCGGCAGCTCTGCTGGAGGGCTGATCTCTGTCACAGCTGTGTTTTCTGCTACAACCTTTGCTGCTGCAATGTCTGCTGCTGAATCGGTTGATCCTGCCGATGCAGCAACGGTAGCTGCAGCCGGTTCAGCTAATACCGTTTCGGCCGGCAGGCTCAGCGGTGGCGTTGCGGCTAACACCAGCTGACTGGCGTTGCTCTGCTCAGGTAGTTCTCCGGCGATTTGTGCCGGGGCAGCATCTGCGGCCCGCTGTTCAGCTATTGGCTGCTTTGCCGGGTTTTCAGCTTGCTGCTCTGCCAGTTGGTTGGCGGCAATTTCGTCAGCAGCCTGCTGATCGGTTACCCGTTGCTCGGCAGCCAATTTATCAGCGGCTAGTTGTTCTGCTGCTAATTGCTCAGCTGCCAACTGCTCTGCTGCTAATTGCTCAGCTCGCTGCTGCTCTGCTAATTGCCTCGCGGCTAATTCGTCAGCTATAGCTTGTTGCTCTGCGGCCTGTTTTGCTGCCAGTTGGCTGGCGGTCTCGGCGGCTTGCTTGTCTGCACGTTGTTGCGCGGCCAGTGCTTCCAGCGCGGCTTCGTCGTCAGCAGTCGGCTCACTGGTTACCAGGGCACCGGCAATAGCCTGACTACTGACAGAGCTGGCCGCAGTTGCCGCCCGCGCTGCCTTCTGCGCCATTTGCGACGAAGGTTGCTCAACAGGTTCTTCGTCAGATGTTGACTGCCCGGGTGTCTTCCGTCTGACCACTCTTAATCTTGGGTTGGCAACCGGGCCGGTTGGCACCACGTCGGTTAGCGTGCTGTCAGGCAACACGATATTCGCCATCAGGCTTAATTTGTATTGTTCACGTAACTGTTCAAACTCACTTTCCAGCAATCGTTGCTGCAACAGCATCCTGGCTTCCGGGGTATCAATATACAGGGTCAGTAACAGCTGCTCAGCGTGTTTCATGGTACTGATATCGCCCTGCTTTTCTGCCACCAGATAATTCAGCAGGGTGCTGCGGGCAGAAACCCGGCCTAAGCGCTGGATCCGCTGTAGTGAAATTTTGGCCCCAACATTGTCGCCCATCGCATAGTTAAGCGCAGCTAAGTTAATCAGCGAGCTGATGCGGGTGCCATTGTGTGAAACTGAAGATTCAAGAAAGGTTTTTGCTTTACTGAAGCCTTGCTGATCCAGCTGACACAGGGCCAGATTTTCATAGCTTTCTGCTACCCGGATATAACCCGGCCTTGAGATGGCGGTTAGCAGCAGTTGTTCCGCTTCGTCATATTTGCCAATCTGGCACAGAAAGGCGCCATAGTTATTGTAAGCATCAGCGTTATCACTGTCTTTATTCAGTGCCTGTTTGTAAGCATCTTCTGCCTGGACATGCTCACCAACACTCTGATAATAAAATGCCAGGGCGTTATACACTTCAGGTAAATCCGGGGCAAAGGCTTTGGCACGCTCTAAATTGTATTTCGCCTGAGTGGTATCGCCACGACGCAGATAATTTAAGCCCAGAGAAATACGGGTACGGGCAGCCTCGCTGTTATCAAGACTTCGTTCACCAACCTGGCGGTCAGACCCGACATAACTGCTTTCTGATACGCACGCCGTCAGGGTTAATGACACACAGAGTGCGAGCCCAACCGAAAATTTCTGCATTACCACTGGTCATCCCTTGGGTTACGGCAGCATTTTAACCAGAATAGGCTGGCCTTTCTGCTGCTTCTTTATCAGTCTCTTGGTTCGATCAATCACATCGCCTACCAACTGGCCACAGGCTGCATCGATATCATCGCCCCGGGTTTTCCGTACCATAACAGTAAAACCGTGCTGTTGTAACACCTTGTTAAAACGGTCAATCCGCGAATTGCTGGACCTTTTATAAGGTGAGCCCGGATACGGATTAAAGGGGATAAGATTAATCTTTGCCGGCGTATCTTGCAATGCCTGCGCTAACTCATGCGCCTGTTCCATGCTGTCGTTGATGCCATCGAGCATAACATACTCTACTGTGACCTTGTCATTGGCCTTAGAGTTCTCGACATAACGACGTGAGGCCGCTAAAAACTGCTCCATCGGGTATTTTTTATTCACCGGTACCAGCTCATCCCGCAACGCATTATTCGGGGCGTGCAAGGAGATAGCCAACGCCACATCAATCCGCTCGCGGAGTAAATCCAGCGCAGGTACCACACCAGAGGTACTTAAGGTGACCCGGCGTTTCGACAAACCAAAACCGAAGTCTTCCAGCATCAGTTCCATCGCCGGTACCACATTATTCAGGTTTAACAGCGGTTCGCCCATGCCCATCATCACGACGTTAGTCACCGGTTTTTCGCCGGTATCGCCGTAACTGCCAATAATCTGCGCTACCCGCCAGACCTGGCCGATAATTTCACTGACACTGAGGTTACGGTTAAAACCCTGCTGCGCGGTCGAGCAAAAGGTACAGTCCAGCGCGCAGCCAACCTGCGATGAAACACAGAGGGTGCGCCGGTCTTTTTCCGGGATCCAGACTGTTTCCACTTCCTGACCGCCAGCCAGCCCCATTACAAATTTGATAGTGCCGTCACTGCTGTCCTGGCGGGTTACCACTTCAGGTGCAGCAATGACTGCCAGCGTTTTTAATTTATCGCGCAGTGTTTTATTGATATTGGTCATCTTGTCGAAATCATCGACACAGAAGTGGTAAATCCATTTCATTACCTGATCGGCCCGAAACGGTTTTTCACCAAGGGAGACAAAAAACTCCTGCATTTGAGCACGGGTAAAATCTAACAAATTTACCTTGTTTAGCGGCTTGTTCATACCCTGATGACTCCTGCTGACACCTATCAATAACTCACTATTACAAACAGTATCTTACTTTGAAAAAAAAGGGGCTGACGCCCCTTTCCTTCAGCCTACACAGCATCGTTCCCCGGAATTAACGGGTACGGCTGCACAGCTCATTTTCAGTGAAGAAAAATGCAATTTCACGGGCAGCAGACGCGGCAGCATCAGAACCGTGAACAGCATTTTCATCAATGCTGTCGGCATAGTCGGCACGTAAGGTACCGGCTAAGGCGTCTTTCGGGTTAGTTGCACCCATAATTTCGCGGTTTTTACGCACAGCATCTTCACCCTCTAATACCTGAACCATCACCGGGCCAGACGTCATAAAGCTTACCAGCGCTTTGAAAAACGGACGCTCTTTATGCTCGCCGTAGAAACCTTCAGCTTGTTCCTGGCTTAAGTGTAGCATTTTAGAAGCAACAATTTTCAGGCCGGCTGATTCGAAACGGTGGTAAATAGCACCGATCAGGTTCTTTGCTACTGCATCGGGTTTAATGATTGAAAAAGTACGTTCTAAGGCCATGTCAGGCTCCTGTCATTAAAGGGTTAAATTTTTTAAGGCGGCAAATTATACGCTAATTGCCGGAAAAAACCTACAGTGGCTACTATTTCAGACTAATGGCCTTCGCTAACCATATTGACGGTATATTTCGGAATTTCCACCACCAGATCTTCATCGGCAATCCGGGCCTGACAGCCCAGTCGTGATTCCGGCTCCAGCCCCCAGGCTTTATCCAGCATATCGTCTTCCAGCTCGTCACTTTCATTCAATGAGAAAAAACCTTCACGGACAATGACATGACAAGTGGTGCACGCACAGGATTTTTCACAGGCATGCTCGATAGCAATGCCATTTTTCAGCGCCACATCCAGCACCGTTTCGCCGGTATTGGCATCCAGAGCCGCGCCCTTTGGACATAATTCAGCGTGGGGTAAAAACACTATCTTTGGCATCGTTAAACCTCGTCGACTTTATGGCCCTGCAAGGCCTGCCGGATTGATTTATCCATGCGCCTGGCAGCAAAGTCATCTGTTAAAGTATTGGTATGTTCGATGGCGGCTTTAATAGCTGCCGTGTCCTGCTGCTGGCGCACTTGCGCTAAGGTTGTCAGGGCTGACTCTATTTCTGCCAGCTCCTGCTCATTGAGCAGCACGCCGTCCTGAGCCAGCGCTGCGCTTACCGCTTCCAGCACCCGATCTGCTTCCACCTGCTGCTCGCGCAATAAACGCTGCTGCATATCCTGCCTGGCATGCTGCATTGAGCCACTGATCATTGCCGCGACCTGATCGTCAGTTAAGCCATAGGATGGTTTAACCTGAATACCAGCAGCTACACCAGTCGATTTTTCTTCGGCACTGACACTAAGTAAGCCATCGGCGTCAACCTGAAAGGTGACTTTAATATGGGCGCCACCGGCCGGCATAGGCGGAATACCGCGCAGCTCAAAGCGGGCAAGCGAGCGGCAGTCTTCAACCAGCTCGCGCTCTCCTTGCAGCACATGAATAGCCATCGCGGTCTGGCCGTCTTTAAAGGTGGTAAATTCCTGCGCCCGGGCTACCGGGATCACCGTATTGCGCGGAATGACTTTTTCGGTCAGGCCGCCCATCGTTTCCAGGCCCAGCGATAGTGGGATAACATCCAGCAGCAGAGTTTCATGCTCGGCCTTATTACCGACCAGCACATTAGCCTGAATTGCAGCGCCCAGGGCAACTACTTTATCCGGGTCAATTGATGTTAACGGTTCAGTCGCAAAAAACTGGCCGACTAACTGGCGTACCAGCGGTACCCGGGTTGAGCCGCCAACCATCACCACTTTAGCAACGTCATCGGGCGTTAAATCAGCATCGCGTAACACCTGACGGCAACTGCGAATGGTTTTTTTCACCAGTGCTGAGCACAGGTTTTCAAATTCAGTGCGGCTCAGACTACCACTAAGCTGCTGGTCATCAGCACTGAAGCGGTAGTCGGCAGTCTCGTTTTCGGTTAACTGTTCTTTAAGCTTACGGGCTGCGGTTAAATACTGACGCCGGCCGGTATGGCTTAACTGCTGCTGACCGCTTTGCTGCTGGAACCAGCTGACTATAATCTGATCAAAATCATCACCACCCAAGGCTGAGTCACCCCCGGTGGCCAATACTTCAAATACGCCGCGCTTTAACCGTAAAATGGAAATATCAAAGGTGCCACCGCCTAAATCATAAACCGCAATAACCCCTTCCTGACCGGAATCAAGGCCATAGGCTAGTGCCGCCGCAGTAGGTTCATTTAATAAACGCAGTACGTTTAAACCGGCCAGTTTGGCCGCGTCTTTGGTGGCCTGACGTTGGGCATCATCGAAATACGCCGGCACGGTAATTACTACACCATTCAATTCACCGCCCAGTACCTGACTGGCCGTATCGGCCAGGGTGGCCAGTATTTCAGCCGAAACTTCAACCGGGTTTTTTACACCTTCGCGGGTGGCAACGGCGGCCAGACCGCCCTGATCGACCAACTGATAAGGTAGGAGTTCAGCCAGTGGCTGAGTTTCAGCATAGCCTTTGCCCATCAGGCGTTTTATTGAAAATATGGTATTGCTGGCATCGGCTGCTGCCGCTGCGACGGCGTCCCGGCCGACTTCAGTTTTATCCGGGCCGTAGCGCACTACCGACGGGATCATATCGCTGCCGGCAGCATTATGCAGGGTACCGGCCTGGCCACTGCGCACAGCAGCCACCAGTGAATTAGTAGTACCTAAATCGATACCTGCTGCCAGTTTATGTTGATGGGGCGCAGCACTCTGGCCGGGCTCTGCAATCTGTAGTAACGCCATAGCTTTGTTTAGTCTTGTAATTGCTGTTCAATTAACTCCAGCTCGTGCTGCAGTTTAAAGAAAAATTTGAGTTTACGCACCAGTTCCGCGGCCAGCTGGTTCTGCTCAGCCGTATTAGCTTCAAGTGCGGTGGCCAGTTGTCTGAATAACTGCTTTCGTTGCTGCTGTAGTTGTTGCTCAACCGCCATAATGGCGTCGTCCGGATCATCACTGCTGCTGATGTCCTCCAGTTGTTCCCGCAACTCCATTTGCTGCATTAAAAACACCGGATCGGTAAAACTGCGCTGTTCATGGCTGATTTTTAAACCACGCAGCGCCAACAGATGTTCGGCCCGCAGCAACGGATGTTTCAGACTGTGGTAGGCATCGTTAATATTGGCGGTTTGCTGTACCGACAGCAGCCGGTCACGATTAGACGCAGCCGCATAGTTGTCAGGATGAAATTTGCGTTGTAACGCCAGATAGCGTGAGCCCAGTTCAGTTAAGTCCAGCTCGAAGGTAGCCGGCAAATCAAACAACTGAAAATAATTCATCTAATATCGGCCTTACAGCAGTCGGAAAATTAAACGGTAAAGCTTTCGCCGCAGCCACATTCGCCGTTAACATTAGGGTTCTTAAACTGAAACCCTTCGTTCAGACCCTCTTTAACAAAGTCGAGCTGGGTGCCATCGATGTACACCAGGCTTTTGCCGTCGACAATCAGCTTCAGGCCGTGCTCTTCAAATACCTGATCATCATCGTTCAGCTCATCGACAAACTCCAGCACATAGGCCAGGCCGGAACAACCGGTGGTTTTAACACCTACCCGTAAACCCAGGCCCTTACCGCGATTTTGCAGAAAGTTACGTACTCTTTCAGCTGCCGCTGTGGTCATCGATATTGCCATATCGCATTAACCTCCGCGCTTTTGCTTATAATCAGCAATCGCCGCTTTAATCGCATCTTCCGCCAGAATAGAACAGTGAATTTTCACCGGTGGCAGCGCCAACTCGTGGGCGATATCGGTATTTTTGATTTGCTGGGCTTCGTCCAGACTTTTGCCTTTAACCCATTCGGTTACCAGAGAACTGGAGGCGATTGCACTGCCACAACCATAGGTTTTAAACTTGGCATCTTCAATAATGCCCTGCTCATTTACTTTGATTTGCAGTTTCATTACGTCACCACAGGCCGGTGCACCCACCATACCGGTGGCAATGCTTGGGTCATCTTTAGCGAAAGAACCCACGTTACGTGGATTTTCATAATGATCGATTACTTTATTGCTGTAAGCCATGATCTGTTACCTCGTTGGGCCGGACTACGCTTAATGCGCAACCCATGCCACTGTGTTTAAATCAATACCATCTTTGAACATGTCCCATAACGGCGACATTTCACGTAATTTATCAATCGCCTGATGGACAATCTTAATAGTGTGGTCAATTTGCGCTTCAGTGGTAAAACGACCAATACTGAACCGGATAGAGCTATGCGCCAGCTCATCATTTAAGCCCAGCGCCCGCAACACATAGGACGGCTCTAAGCTGGCTGAGGTACAGGCTGAACCTGAAGATACGGCAATATCTTTTAATGCCATGATCAACGACTCGCCTTCCACGAAATTAAAACTGATATTGGTAATACCCGGCACCCGTGGTGCGCTACCACCATTTAAATAAACCTGTTCAATATCTTTGATGCCGTCCCATAACCGATCACGTAATGCAGTGATCCGCTCACGTTCGGCGGCCATTTCTTCTTTGGCCAGCCGGAATGCTTCGCCCATCGCGGCAATCTGATGCGGCGCCAGGGTACCTGAACGCATACCGCGTTCATGGCCACCACCGTGAGTCTGCGCTTCTAAGCGAATACGCGGTTTACGGCGAACATATAATGCGCCTATGCCTTTCGGGCCATAGGTTTTGTGGCCTGAGAATGACATTAAATCGACTTTCAGGTTTTGTAAGTCAATCTCTACTTTACCGGTAGCCTGGGCAGCATCGACATGAAAAACAATGCCTTTACTGCGACATAACTCACCAATGGCCGCGATATCCTGAATAACACCAATCTCGTTATTGACAAACATAATGCTGACCACTGATGTTTCAGGACGCATTGCAGCTTCCAGCTTAGCCAGATCAACCAGGCCGTTGCTTTCTACATCAAGGTAAGTCACGTCAAAACCTTCACGCTCCAGCTGGCGCATGGTGTCCAGTACGGCTTTATGTTCGGTTTTGGCGGTAATTAAATGCTTGCCCTTTTTCTTATAAAACTGGGCGGCGCCTTTAATGGCCAGGTTGTTTGATTCGGTTGCGCCAGAGGTAAACACGATTTCGCGCGGATCGGCATTGACCAGTTCGGCTATCTGGCTGCGGGCAATTTCCACTGACTCTTCGGCCTGCCAGCCGAAACGGTGTGAGCGGGATGCCGGGTTACCAAACTCGCCATCCATCGTCAGGTATTGCATCATTTTTTCGGCCACACGCGGGTCAACCGGGGTGGTCGCCGCATAATCCAGATAAATAGGTAGCTTCATTGTTGGCTCCGTAATGCGTTTACAACTGGCAACTGACTTTGATGTCAGTTGCAGGATTCTTAACATTGCGGCTGTTCTGCCGCTGTGCAATATTCTGCACATCTTGCTGGCTGACCAGCGCCGCCAGACTGATATTGGTTAAAAAGTCTTCTATCCGATCACTTAAATCGTGCCACAGTGTATGGGTAAGACACTTGGCACCGCTCTGGCAATCTGATTTGCCCTGACAGCGTGTGGCGTCAACCGACTCATCAACTGCGGCAATAACCGCTGATATAGAAATGGCTTCCGGTGCCAGTCCAAGCTGATAACCGCCGCCCGGCCCCCGCACGCTGCTGACTAAACCTTGTTTACGCAAGCGGGCGAATAATTGTTCAAGATAAGATAGCGAAATACCCTGCCGCTCCGAAATATCGGCCAGTGGCACCGGACCCTGCCCGGCGTGCAGCGCCACATCAAGCATGGCAGTAACAGCATAGCGACCTTTCGAGGTTAATCTCATAACAGGCTCCCTGACTTCATGCTGGCTATTGTACAATCCTGACTATTTTAGTCAAGTATTTATCCCAGCACGGTAGTCAGGTATTAGGCAACGGCGGATCTTAAATACCCGGGTCAAACGCCTCTACTTCTCTGCGTCGCTGCTCTGCAGCCTGCAGTTCGGCCCGCTTAAAGTCTTCTTCCGGTAAGTCCAGCTCGGGCATTTCAGCACAGACATTGCCACCGAGGCTGTTAACGCTGCTGCATAACTCGGCCACTTTATTATCCAGCAGATGAATATGATCAAGCAAGGTACCAATGGCACTGGCTACCGGATCGGGGTTATCTGCTGATACCGCATAAGCATCAAAGCCAAATTTCTTTGCCAGATGCTGGCGCTGCTCGCTGACTTCTGCTGCCACTTTGGCGACAACCCGGCCCGGGATACCCACTACAGTAGCGCCGGCCGGGACATCCCGCACCACCACCGCATTAGAACCGATACGGGCATTTTCACCAACCTGTAACGGCCCCAGCACTTTTGCCCCCGCGCCAATGACTACGCCATTAGCCAGCGTCGGGTGGCGCTTGCCGGGGTTCCAGCTGGTGCCACCGAGGGTAACACCGTGATATAGCGTGCAGTCGTCACCAATCTCAGCGGTTTCACCAATCACCACGCCCATGCCATGGTCAATAAAAAAGCGGCGGCCAATTTTCGCCCCCGGATGAATTTCCACCCCGGTTAGCCAGCGGGCGATGGTACTTAAAAAACGGGCCAGCCATTTAAGATTAGCCTGCCACAATTTATGATTTAGCCTGTGCCACCAGATGGCATGCAGGCCCGGATAATTGGTCAGCACTTCAAAAGTACTACGCGCCGCAGGGTCACGGTCAAATACGCTTTTTATATCTTCTCTGATACCCGCAAACATCGCCTTACTCCTTGTGAGTATTGCCATCAACTTTTTCAAGTCGTTGCATCGAGCTTAAAATGCCGCGCAAAATATTGTATTCGGCTTCTTCCGGCCGCGCCCGGTTAAACAAGCGCTTTAATTTGGTCATCACCACCCCAGGGTGCTGCTTAATAATAAAACCGGTGTGTTGCAGCGCAGCTTCCAGATGCTGATAAAAGTTTTCCATTTGGGCTGAGCTCGGATAGTTTACCTGCTCAGGCTCTGCAGCAGTTGGCACACCGGCCAGATGCGCCATCCGTACCTCATAGCAGAGTATTTGCACTGCCATTGCCAGGTTCAGCGAACTGTATTCCGGGTTGGCGGCAATGCAGACATGGTAATTGCACAGCTGAAGCTCGTCGTTACTCAGCCCACTGGACTCACGGCCAAACACTATTGCCACCGGTTTGTCACTCTGAGCTATCGCCAGCTCAGCGCACTGCCTCGGTTCCAGCATTGGCCAGCTGAGGGTGCGGGAGCGGGCACTGCTGCCAACAACCAGCGCGCAATCTGCCACTGCTTCCGCCAGATTATCAAAGGTGGTGGCAGCGGCCAGAATTTCACTGGCTCCGGCGGCCAGCGCATACGCCTGGCCGTCAGGCGCTGTTTTCGGTGCTACCAGGCACAGCCGGGATAAACCCATGGTTTTCATTGCCCGGGCAACCGAGCCAATATTACCGGTATGGGTGGTGCCCACCAGAACCACTCTGATATTGTCCAGGGCAGACGGCATACCGCTTGCCATATTGTTTGTCACAATATCATTTGTCACAGCAGTGCCCCCAGTGTTGTCCATAGTGATAACCCGATAACGCTTGTTGAAAAAGGCAGGCATTCTAGCATAGGCCCCGCCAATTGTTGATTGAAATTTAGCAGTCTGGCCATCTAAATACGAGAAATGGCAGTTATCGATAATCACTGCAATTAGCTGATTGCTTTGCTAAACTAGCGCCACTTTTAACAAAGAGAGCCTGAAGATGAAAACACTTAGTAAAGTTATAACGTTATCAGCAATACTCTTGTCGCTGCCACTATTGGCAGACAGCACTACTGATGCCCTGCAGCAAGCTGCCGATCATCATGTTCGCAGTGAACAAAATAAAAGCCGGGATAAGTATCGTAACCCTGTGCAAACGCTGCAGTTTTTCGAAGTTACCCCAACAAGCACCGTAGTGGAAATATCACCGGGCGGTGGCTGGTATACCGAAATTCTGGCGCCGTTATTGGCCGCGCATGGTACTTATTATGCCGCGCATTTCCCGGCTGACAGCAGCTCTGATTATTACAAAAAAAATCTGGCCGCGTTTAAAGAAAAGCTGGCTTCAGATCCGATTTACAGCCGGGTAAAACTGACTGAATTTGCTCCGGGTAACAGTGATGCAATTGCTCCGGCGGGCAGCGCAGATGTGGTGCTGACTTTTCGCAACCTGCATAACTGGTATGGTCAGGGTGGCGATGAAGCCATGGTAGCAATATTCGAAGACTTTTATACCGCCCTGAAACCCGGTGGTGTGCTTGGCGTGGTTGAACATCGTCTGCCAGCAGCACAGGCAGAAGGTGACTGGACTAAAACCGGTTATTTTCCTGAGCAACTGACCATTCGTCTGGCTGAGCAAGCAGGCTTTGAACTGGAGCAGCGCAGCGATATTAATGCCAACCCGAAAGACAGCGCTGCGCACCCGCGGGGTGTCTGGACTTTGCCCCCGGTATTGCGATTAGGTGATGAGGACAAAGCCAAATATCAGGCGATTGGCGAAAGCGATCGTATGACCTTAAAATTTCGTAAACCTGTAGCACAATAAAACGGAAAACCCGATGAAAGTACTGGTAATCGGCGGCGGCGGCCGCGAACATGCCCTGGCCTGGAAGGCAGCGCAATCTCCTCTGGTCAGCCAGGTTTTTGTGGCCCCCGGCAATGCCGGCACAGCCCGCGAAGCCAACCTGCAAAACGTAGCCATAGCGGCAGATGATGTCCCGGGATTGCTGGCTTTTGCCACAGAGCAGCAGATAGCGCTGACAATCGTTGGCCCCGAGGCCCCACTGGCCAAAGGGGTGGTCGATACGTTCCGCGAGCAGGGGCTGGCTATTTTTGGCCCAACCCAGGCGGCTGCGCAGTTAGAAAGTTCCAAGGCCTTTGCCAAGGATTTTCTGGCGCGCCATCAGATCCCGACCGCCGCTTACCAGAACTTTACCGACATTGCCCCGGCTAAAGCTTTTGTCAAACAACTGGGCACACCGATTGTGATTAAAGCGGACGGTCTGGCAGCCGGTAAAGGCGTTATTATTGCCCAAAACGAAGCAGAGGCCTTTGCTGCAATTGACGATATGCTGGCAGGGAATAAATTTGGTGATGCTGGCAGCAGAGTGGTCATCGAGGAATTTCTGCACGGTGAAGAAGCGTCTTTTATTGTTATGGTCGATGGCGAACATGCCCTGGCGTTTGCCTCATCCCAGGATCATAAAGCCCGTGATGATGGTGATAAGGGACCGAATACCGGCGGCATGGGGGCTTACTCTCCTGCCCCTGTCGTTACACCAGCAGTACATGACTGGGTAATGCAGCAGGTTATTTACCCGACAGTGCGCGGTATGGCAGCTGAGGGTAATGTTTTTACCGGCTTTTTATATGCCGGTCTGATGATTGCCCCTGATGGCTCGGCTAAGGTGCTGGAATTTAACTGCCGCTTTGGCGATCCGGAAACCCAGCCGATTATGCTCAGATTAAAATCAGATCTGGTGGCGCTGTGTCAGGCAGCCGTGGACGGCAAGCTGGATCAGGTGGATATTGACTTTACCGAGCAGGCAGCGGTAGGGGTGGTGCTGGCCGCTGGTGGCTACCCTGACAGCTACGCCAAAGGTCTGGAAATCAAGGGGCTGGATGGTATAGACACAGACAATGCCAAAGTATTCCATGCCGGTACTGAGCTAAAAGACACTACAGTGCTGACTAACGGTGGCCGGGTGCTTTGCGCCACGGCTCTTGGCAGTAATGTCAGTACCGCCCGTCAGGCAGCCTACCAATTAGCCGGCAATATCAGCTGGGATGGCATGTTTTATCGCAGCGATATCGGTTATCGCGCAGTAGCCCGTGAACAAGAGCAGCAAGGCTGAATTATGCGTAAATTGTCATTAGTTCCGTTTATTGCGGTACTGCTGGGTCTTACAGCGTGCAGTAAACCCGAACAGCAGCTAAGCTGCGATAATCCGTCGCGGGCCGTGGTCACTATTTCTGCTATTCAGGGCGTTGCAGAGCAAAGCCCGTTACTCGGCCAGCAAGTCGTCACTCAGGGGGTCGTCATCAGCGAGGTATATGCTGACTCGCCATTTCCCGGATTAATGCTACAAAGCCTGGCAGCAGATGACGAGCCACTCACCTCAGAAGGTTTGTTTATTCAGCTGGCGGATAGCGGCAGTTACCAGCGTGGCGAAGTGTTGCTGTTGCAAGGCACGGTAGCTGAAATTAATGAGCTGACATCGCTGGTTGATATCAGCCAGCTGACCCGTTGTGGCAGCAGCCGCCAACCAGAGCCAACGACCGTATCCCTGCCGCTGAGCCCAGAGCTGAGCTTTGAAGCATTAGAGGGGATGTGGTTGAGCTTCAGCCAGGATTTGATTGTTAATGACAGCTATCAACTGGGCCGGTATGGCGAGCTAATCCTCGCTGATCAACGCTTAGTTGTGCCGACTGAAGTTAAGCAACCAGGCGAGCAAGCCCGCCAGTATGAGCAACAGCAACAGCGGCAGATGCTGGTACTGGATGATGGCCGCTGGCAGGAAAACCCTGATCCGGTGCCTTATCCAGCAGGCGGCTTGACGGCAGATAATAGTTTACGCTTGGGTGATACCGTGCGCGGCGTAACCGGCGTGCTGTTTCAGGATGAACGCGGCTACCGGCTTATTCCCACTGATACCCCTGAGTTTATTAATACCAATCCGCGGCCAGCAGCGCCTGCTGCCAGACAACCTGATGAGCTGCGAATAGCGGTTTTTAATGTGCTGAACTTTTTTACCGGCCATGGTCAGGCAGAGCCCTTCCCCACCCGCCGGGGCGCCCGTACCCCAGCCGAATTAGCCCGCCAACAGGCGAAACTGGTCAGTGCGCTGGCGGCAATGGATGCCGACATTATTGGTTTGCTCGAGCTGGAAAATAATGGCTACGGCAGTGGTAGTGCTATCGCGACACTGGTTGGAGCGCTGAATCAGGTTGTCAGCTCACCCTACACCCTGGTGGAAACCACTGAGACACCCGGCAGTGATGCAATAAAAGTGGGGCTAATCTACCGCCCGGCAGCCGTCAGTCAGGTCGGTACTGCGGCTACCCAGACCGCTGAGCCTTTTACCCGGCTAAACCGGGCGCCGGTTGCCCAGACGTTTCAACATCAGGCCAGTGGTAACAATATCACCGTCGCCGTTAATCACTTTAAATCTAAAGGCAGCTGCCCCCGCGATGACAGCCCGCAGTTACAGCTGCAGGCTGATCAGAACGATGGCCAGGCATGCTGGAATGCGGCCAGAGTTGAAGCCAGCCAGGCTTTATCAGCATGGTTAGCGACGACCCCCACCGGGATTAACACCCCTTACCAGCTGATAGTCGGCGATTTAAATGCCTACCGGATGGAAGACCCGGTAAGGGCGCTGGAGCAGGCTGGCTGGCAGTATTTAGACGATGAGCAACACTCTGGCTTTTCTTATGCATTCAGAGGCCGCGTGGGTTCGCTCGACCATGCCCTGGCCACTGAACCGCTGGCAGAAAACCTGCGCTCGCTCAGGCACTGGGCTATTAATGCCGATGAACCGGTATTGCTTGATTACAGCGGTCGCTATAAATCAGCAGCAGCACAGCAGCGTTTATACGGGCCAACACCGTACCGTTCATCTGATCATAACCCGATAATTGCCACTTTCGGCTTTTAACTTCATAGTCAATGCGGTCAGCAACAGAATGCTGGCCGCTGCCGAACCGCATCTGCGGTACCCCTTAACCAGATAAAAGTTGCAGCCGGTAGCGATGTTGCTTTATGGTATCTGCAACTTTGCTAATGGTGCCGCTTATGTCTCATAAAAATCCAATTATTGCGATCACCGGTTCGTCAGGCGCCGGCACCACCACTACTACGATCGCATTTCAGCATATTTTCCGCACTCTCGGTATTGATGCCGCTTTTGTTGAAGGTGACTGTTTTCATCGTTTCAGCCGGCCGGAAATGGACTTGGCCATGCGAAAAGCCAAAGAAGCCGGGCGCTATATCAGTTATTTTGGGGCGGAAGCCAATGACTTTGGCGCGCTGGAGAGCTTTTTTGCCAGCTATGCTGAAACCGGTACCGGCCGGATCAGGCATTATCTGCATACTTTTGATGAAGCCGTACCTTATAATCAGCTACCAGGCACCTTTACCCCCTGGCAGGACTTGCGCGCCAATACCGATTTGTTGTTTTATGAAGGTTTACATGGCGGGGCAGTCACCGAGCAGCACAACGTAGCGCAGCATGTCGATTTGCTGATTGGCATGGTACCGATAGTTAACCTGGAGTGGATCCAGAAAATTATCCGGGACACCTCAGAGCGGGGCCACAGCCGTGAAGCTGTGCAGGCCAGTATTGTGCGCAGTATGGACGATTACATAAATCATATAACCCCCCAGTTTTCCCGTACCCATATCAACTTTCAGCGGGTGCCGACGGTAGATACCTCTAACCCGTTCAGTGCCAAAGACATTCCGTCACTGGATGAAAGCTTTGTGGTGATCCGCTTTCGCGGCATCAAACATGTTGATTTCCCGTATTACCTGCGGATGATCCACGGCTCCTTTATGTCACGGGTCAATACTCTGGTCGTGCCAGGCGGCAAAATGGGCTTAGCAATGGAGCTGATTTTAACACCGTTAATTGAAGCCATAATGCAAAAGCGGCGCCAGGCTCGTGGTCAGGCAGACTGGTTGGGTAAATAAGCCCCGCTGCACTTACCGCCGGCTGGCGCCGCTTTGCTTTATTAGCAGTCTTGAGCTTATTTCATCTCGGGTAAATTGCGGCCGTAGAAAATTTCCCGGATTTCCTTGAACACTTTCTTACTGATCACTTTCTGCTCGTCAGCTGTCATGCTGTCGGTGCCCATGCCAAACAAGTAGTTATTCAGATCGGCCTCTTTTAACATCATCTTGGTATGAAACAGGTTTTCCTGATAAACGTTAACATCTATCATCTGAAACGCCTGCTTGGTGTCACTGTCCATAAAGTTCTGGATCGAACTGATTGGGTGGTCAATATAGTGCTTAGTACCACTGATATCGCGGGTAAAACCGCGCACCCGGTAGTCAATTGTTACCACGTCTGACTCAAAACTGTGGATCAGAAAGTTCAGTGCTTTCAACGGTGAAATAATGCCGCAGGTCGATACTTCAATATCGGCCCTGAACGTACAGATACCATCGTGCGGATGCACTTCCGGATAGGTATGAACACAGATATGGCTTTTATCCAGATGGGCGACGACCGCCTCGGGCAACGGGCCCGGATTTTCTGAATTATCAGGATCAACCAGTACCGGCTCTTCACTGACCAGAATAGTCACACTGGCCCCTTGCGGATCATAATCCTGGCGGGCGATGTTCAGGACATTAGCGCCAATAATATCAACAACCTCTGTCAGGATATCGGTCAGTCGATCAGCGTTATATTGCTCATCAATATACTCGATATATTCCTGCCGATGCTGCTCGGTTTTAGCATAACAAATATCGTATAAGCTAAAGCTTAAACTTTTAGTCAGGTTGTTAAACCCGTGCAGTTTCAGTTTTTCAAAAGGCTTTACCAATTTCTGCAATCTCCACTACAGCCGCTGCTGTATTGTTTAGCTGGGCAATTACGCAGACGCGGCGGTCTGGTTTGCATTGTTAATACTATAGGAATGGCTTACAGCAACACTGCTGGCCAGCATGATAGACACTGAGCAGTATTTATCCGCAGATAAATCAACTGCCCGAGCCACTTGTTTGTCGCTGAGATCATGGCCTGACACGACAAAGTGCAGGTGAATTTTTGTAAACACCCTGGGCACGCTCTCTGCCCGCTCTGCGGTCAGTTCCACTTCACACCCGAGCACCTGCTGGCGGGCTTTTTGTAAAATACTGACCACATCTACGGACGAACAGGCACCGGCCGACATCAGCACCATTTCCATTGGACTTGGCGCCGTGCTGTCTGCGCTGTCCGCGTCAAACACCATCGAATGCCCACTGGCAGAACGGCCAATAAACCTCAGGTTATCAACCCAGCTGACTTTTGCTTGCATATCCGATCCTGACACGAAATTTTAGGCTGGATATTCTACGGAAATATAGGGCGGGTAGCCAGCATTAATCCAGCACTAACAAGTGCTAGTCCATCAACCTGGCGATAGCGCTATCAAACAGGTTTTTGATTAACAATGCAATTTCGTTAATCAGCTCTGCCTGTTCCGCGGTTGCTTTTTTTTCCAGCACACTACTCAGCACTTCCTGAAAGTCGTACATAATGCCATCCACTTCGCGGATTATCATGCTGCGATGATTCATCTCCAGCTCGGTATGCTGGGTGCAAAGCGTTATAATTTGCTCGGCAATACGTTCTTCCAGGATCACGCCCACTGTTTTAGCAGAGGGCAATTCGGTGCCTTCTTCAGTAAACAGCGCGAGATGTTCAGTTAAAAACTGAATAAGATGCTCGTAGCCGGGTTGATCAGTCACCATGTGAAAGGATACCTGCATTACTTGGCATTAAAAGCCATTACAATAGCCCAATTTAACCAAAATGTCGGCAAGAAAACAAATCGGGGCCGCAGCCCCGAAATTACTGGTTAAAATGTCAGACCGGGAGACAGCTGCTCAGGCATCGACACCTGATCTAATTCTACGGACGCCACCGGATAGGCACAATAATCTGCCGCATAATAAGCGCTGGCCCGGTGATTGCCGCTGCCACCAATGCCACCGAATGGCGCTGCTGAACTGGCACCAGTGATTGGCCGGTTCCAGTTAACAATACCCGCCCGGATCCGCCGGTAAAAATGCTGATACAATTCCTGGCTGTCACTGAGCAAGCCTGCCGATAGACCAAAACTGGTGTTATTAGCCGCATCGATAGCCGCATCAAAGTCGTTAAACCGGAACACTTTTAACAGCGGGCCGAAATGCTCCTCATCTGGGAAGTTCTTCACATTGCTGCATTCGATAATACCAGGGGATACCAGCGCCGTATCGCTTTGCAAATGCTGTAGTTCAACCAAAACCTCAGCGCCGAGTTCTACCAGTTGCTGCTGTGCAGCACGCATGCCTTTGGCGGCAGCAACAGAAATCATCGCGCCGATAAAGGGCTGCGGATCTGCATCATACAGGCCGGTTTTAATATTACGGGTTACTTCAATTAAGCGGGTAAGAATAGCATCACCCTGGGCATTGGCTGGTAAAAACAGTTTACGGGCACAAGTACAACGCTGACCTGCTGAAATAAAAGCCGATTGCACAATATCATGCACCGCTGCATCGATATCACTGACGTCCTGAACGATAAGCGGGTTATTTCCGCCCATTTCCAGTGCCAGAATTTTCTCTGGCCGACCGGCAAATTGCTGATGTAAATAATGGCCCGTGCGCGAACTACCGGTGAAAAACAAACCGTCAATGCCATCATGGCTGGCAATCGCTTTACCGGTGTCAACTTCGCCCTGCAACAGGTTTAACACGCCTGCAGGCAGGCCGGCTTTCTCCCACAGCTTTACCGTATGTTCGGCTACCATAGGCGTTAATTCAGAAGGCTTAAACACCACGGTGTTGCCGGCTAATAATGCAGGAACAATGTGGCCATTCGGTAAATGTCCCGGGAAATTATAGGGGCCAAATACCGCTACTACACCATGCGGCTTATGTCTGACAAAAGCCCGGCCCTGCGGCATCGGGTTCTCTTTGGTACCGGTACGCTCTTCGTATGCCCGTACCGAAATATCGACCTTGCCAATCATCGCCGCCACTTCAGTGCGGCTCTCCCACAGGGCTTTACCGGTATCCCGGGCAATGCACAGTGCCAGCGCTTCTTTATTAGCGGCCAGTTGTTCAGCAAAACGTTTTACGACTTCCACCCGGCTGTCGAAACTTAAGTCACCCCAGCTGTACTGCGCAGCGCGGGCAGCATTAATTGCTGCATCTACCTGCTCTGCGCTGGCAGCTTCACCCTGCCAGACCTGCTGATTTTTGGCCGGGTCAAGCGATGTAAATGCCTTACCCTCTCCTGCCAGCCATTGGCCATTAATAAATTGCACTGCGTGGCTCATGTCTTTCCCCTGCTTAAATTCTGGTTAATCTGACCTGGTCACCGGCTTTTACTCCCAAAGCATCGGCGCAGGCCTGTGGCAGTACAACCTGATCGCTTTGTTCCGTTACGGTTAGCGGTAACCAGGTAGCACGAAAATTTTCGATGTTAGTATTACAGATTAAATAGGGCTGGCTGTCCGGCCCTGGCGTGCCAATCTGCACCTGTAATTTGCGACTATACCGAATTGAGCGGATATGCTCTACCCTTGCTTCTACCGTTGGCCCGGCGTCAAAAATATCAACATAGCCCCGGTTAGAAAAACCCTCTGTCTGCAACAGTGCCAGCGCAGGCCGGGTTTTATCATGCACTTTGCCTATCACCTGTTGCGCTTCTTTACTTAACAGACTGACATAAATCGGATATTTCGGCATCAGCTCGGCGATAAAGACTTTCTGGCCTATACCGGTCAGATAGTCAGCTGTCGGGAAGTCGACAGAAAAAAAATGTTCCTGTAACCAGCGCCAGAACGGGGAATGGCCATTCTGATCTGATACCCCACGCATCTCGGCAATCACCCGGTCAGCAAAGCGCTCAGCAAATTCTGCCATAAACAGAAAGCGGGCTTTTGATAATAAACGGCCATTGTTTTTCTCGCGGCGGTTTTCGCGAAGAAATAAGGTACAAAGCTCGCTTACCCCGGTGTAATCGTTACACAGGGTCAGAATATCGACCGTTTTGTAAACGCCAAGCGATCGTGAACTGTGTACGACCTTACCCAGGTGATAGTGATAAAATGCATCATCCAGGCCGACTGCGGCTTCCAGAGCACTGGTGCCGCAGACGTCACCGCTGCTGGTGTCTTCCAGCACAAATAAATAGCCTTCATCGCCAGGGCTACTGACTGTTTTCTGTAACGATTGCTCAGAGCGACTGATCTTGCGCATCAGCAGCTCATCATTAACCGGCAGCGAGGTAAACCCATGCCCCGATTCAACTGCCATCTGATAGAGCGCCGGGTAATCATCCGCTCGGATTGGGCGAATCACCATCATCGTCGCTTACTCCATTTTTGCTTTATAACCTGGCGGGGAAACCTGCGTTGCCCCGCAATGCTTCATATTACGGTCTTAATGCCGTTTTTTTAAAGATGTCACAGACTCAGTTTAAGAGCCGACTACCTGCTTTACTGCTGCAGCAAACCGCTGCATACCTTCGCGAATATCCTGCTCGGTAATGACCAGTGAGGGGGCAAACCGGATAACATCCGGTCCGGCAACTAAGGCCATTAAGCCATGATCTGCGGCCGCTAAAAAGAAATCGCGCGCCCGGCCACGGTATTTTTCACTCAGCACAGCACCAAGTAACATGCCCTGGCCACGCACCTCGGTAAATACCTGATACTGACTGTTTACCTGCTGCAGACACTCGCGGAATATCTGCTCATTATGCAGCACATTCCGCATGACTTCCGGTTGATTAATAGTATCAATAACGGCTTCAGCAACGGCACAGGCCAGCGGATTACCGCCATAGGTGCTGCCATGGGTGCCGACTTTTAAATGACTGGCAATCTCGGTGGTCGTTAGCATAGCACCAATCGGGAAACCACCACCCAGTGATTTGGCTGTCGTTAAAATATCCGGTGTAACACCGTAATGCATATATGCGTATAGTTTACCGGTGCGGCCTACCCCGGTTTGTACTTCATCAAATACCAGTAACGCGTTGTGCTGGTCACATAAATCACGCAGGCCCTGCAAAAAAGCCGGTTCCGCTGGAATAATGCCGCCCTCGCCCTGAATCGGCTCCACAACGATGGCACAGGTGTTATCTGAGATCAGTGCTTTTACGCTGTCCAGATTGTTAAATTCTGCATGCACTACTGCGCCGGGCTTCGGGCCGAAACCGTCAGAATATGATGACTGACCACCTACCGTTACGGTAAAGAAAGTGCGGCCATGAAAACCTTTACCAAAAGAGATAATTTGCTGTTTCTGTTCACCAAATTTATCCAGTGCCCAACGCCGGGCGAGTTTAAATGCGGCTTCGTTGGCTTCAGCTCCTGAATTGGCAAAATACACTTTTTCTGCAAAAGTCGCATCAACCAGCTTTTTAGCCAGACGCAATGCCGGCTCGTTGGTTAACACATTGCTCAGATGCCACAATCTGTCAGCTTGCTGCTTCAGCGCAGTAATCAGCGCCGGATGACAATGGCCCAGACTGCTAACGGCTATGCCACCGGCAAAATCGATGTATTCGCGCTCATCCTGATCCCAGACCCGTGAGCCCTCACCCCGCACCGGTATCACCTGAGCCGGGGCATAATTTGGCACCATCACTTCATCAAATAAGGCTCGGTTTACTGCAAAATTTGTCGTCATGTTCCTTTCCTCTTTCTTAAGCGGGGTCGGTTTTTTGGTCAGAATTACGCTGCCACTGCCGGTTATTATCGCAGCATTATTGCAGGTTTCCGGACAGTTGTCTCGTCAGGAAAAATGGCTAAAGCCTGAAAAATCAAGGGCTGCAGATAGATTTGCAGTTGATATGAATAACTAAGCACCGCCTGTTTTGCCGCTTTAGTCGGGCTGCTACCCCCGTTAAAGGTGCAGCTGGCGATAAAACCCAGCACAGTCACAATTTGCGGGCTGCATGAATATGGCTAAAAAATTTGTTATAAATCGATGCTTAATCGTTTTAAATTGGTCCGGGCAAGAGTATTCAGCTGCTCCTCCGTTAAGTTGACGGCCGCAAACCAGTTTTCAGCATCCGCGGTGCTGGCTTTACCGGCAGCCTTTAACTGCTGCCATTGCACATAGACCTGAGCCTGTTGCACTAGTCGTCCTAACGGGCTGATACCATTAAAGCCGATACCTTCAGCCAGCTGATCCAACGTTTGACAAAGTGGTAAGTGCTGCAAAGACCAGCGAGAGCTGATATCAGCACTTAAGATTTCGGCAAACTCCAGTAAACTGTTGCTTAAGAAGCTGGCGTCCGGTTCCAGAGAGTCCAGCGCATCGGTTAATTCGTTATTGCGTTCATCGCGCGCCTTCAATAATTCTTCCTGCTTAATTTGCTGGTAAGTACGCAGGTAATTACGGGTGACCACTATATGGCCAAGTGGGTGAAACAGGCCGACGCAAAACGCCGCATAGGGCAGCTCTGCGCTGTCTTCCGCCAACCGGCGTGCGGCGATGGCACAGGCCAGGGTGTAATCCCATAAACGGGTTTTAAAGCCAACAAAAGGATCGGTTGCATGCGGTAAACAACGCCGCATACCGTAAACCGGTATAATTAGCTGCAGGCTTTCCACCCCGAGAAAACGCAATGCGGTTTTGACATCTTTAACCAGCGCACCTGAAGCGGTCCGGTTACGATACTGTGGCTGATTCACCAGTTTCAGTAAATCTTCTGTCAGCCAGTCAACCTGGCTGATTAACGGGTCGAGCTGGTTTGTGGTAACAGCCTTGTGGGCCAGTTTATCCAGCACCAGATGATAATTTTCTCCCAAATCAAAAATCGAGGCACTGACCAGTGAGATGTTGCCCAGCCGCTGAAACAGCTGATCGGCAACCTGATCATGCATATGTGCCTGGGCAAATTCGACGAACTGCTGGCGCGCCTGCTGCCCTGCCAACCGTTGCTGCATTGCCTGCGCATCGACTGCCAGCAATTTACGGGTAGTGGGCAAGCCGGTTTTTACCTGATACTGCAGGCGGTTAGCTGCAGGATTGACACCGATAAAGTCGTCCCAGAACAGCTGGTGCAAAGGCGTATTCAGAGAACTCATCGCTGATTAACCGCTTTATGTTGTGATATGTCAGTGGCCGTGTGCAGAAAGTTACTCAACATTGCTTTACCCGCAGTACTTAAAATGGCTTCAGGATGAAATTGTACGCCATGTATTGCCCAATGCTGATGCATTACGCCCATTATTTCACCCGTTTGAGCAGACGAGCCGGTCCATGCCGTTGCGGTCAGCTCTGCCGGAAGACTGGCGGTGTCGACCAGCAATGAATGATAACGGGTTACCGGCAGCGGGCTGGGCAAACCGGCAAACACTGACAGGCCCTGATGATAGATGTCGGAGTTTTTACCATGCATAACTTTCGCCGCCCGGCAAACCTTGCCACCAAACACCCGGGCAATTGCCTGATGGCCAAGACAAACCCCCAGCAGCGGTATTTTTCCGGCAAAATGCTCAATTGCCGCCAGGCTTATGCCGGCCTGTTCCGGCGTACCCGGGCCTGGTGATATCACCAGGTAATCAGGTGCCAGTGCAGCCATTTGCGTCACATTAATTTCGTCGTTGCGTTTTACCACAACCTGCTGGCCAAGTTCGGCGAAATACTGCACCAGATTCCAGGTAAAAGAATCGTAATTGTCGATCATCAACAGCATAGCGGACTCCGCAAAAACGGCTGTTTTCCGTCGCTAGGGGGCAACAAAACCTACCGCATCATTTACTTTTGCCAACGTAGCCGCAGCCCGGCTGCGGGCTTTCTCAGCTCCGGCCCGCATAACGCTTTGCAGAACAGGTAAATCGGCACGCAGCTCGATAAAAGATTTTTGCACCGGTTCCAGCAGGGCAATGACCGCATCGGCGACATCACCTTTTAAATGGCCATACATTTTACCTTCATACTCGGCTTCCAGTGTCTGCACAGCTTTGCCGGTAACACCGCTTAAAATACTCAGCAGATTTGCCACGCCAGGCTTGGCATCAATATCAAACCGTACCCGTGGCGGATCTTCCGAGTCGGTCATGGCTTTTTTAAATTTTTTGCTGATCATTTTCGGGTCTTCCAGCAAACCGACAAAATTCCATGGATTCTCGTCTGATTTCGACATTTTTTTCGTCGGGTCCTGCAAACTCATTACCCTAGCAGCAACTGGCGGAATATACGGTTCCGGTACGGTAAATATGTCACCGTGCGCAGCATTAAAGCGCATAGCCACATCGCGGGCTAATTCTAAATGCTGCTTCTGGTCGTGGCCTACCGGGATCTGATTGGCCTGATACAGCAGAATATCTGCGGCCATTAACACAGGATAAGTAAATAAGCCGGCGTTAACGTTATTATTATGACGCTCAGATTTATCTTTAAACTGGGTCATCCGGTTTAGTTCACCAAACTGGGTATAGCAATTCAGCACCCAGGCCAACTGGCTGTGTTCCGGCACATGGGATTGCATAAACACCGCTGAACGTTTCGGGTCGATGCCACAGGCTAAATATAAAGCCAAACTATCAAGTGACGCACTGCGCAGCGCTGCCGGGTCCTGGCGCACCGTTATCGCATGCAAATCTACAATACAATACAGACAGTCATAGTCATCCTGCATCTGATCCCATTGCCGCAGTGCGCCCAGATAGTTACCAATGGTGAGTTGTCCTGAAGGTTGGGCGCCACTTAATACAATTGGTTTGCTACTCATGATGGGTTCACTGTCCTCGGTTAAAGCATAGAAAAAGAGTGGCATTATAGCCGGATGCGGCCGCTGACCGCAGTAAATTATTTGCCATGCACATTTAACAGTTGCTGGCGCATACTATTTATCGTCTGCTGATAATCGTCGCTGTTAAAAATAGCGGAGCCGGCCACAAACATATCGGCGCCTGCTGCGGCAATGTCAGCAATATTATCTACCGTCACACCGCCATCCACTTCCAGCCTGATGGGCAAACCACTGCCATCAATCAGTTTTCGGACCTGAGTCAGTTTATCCAGGGTAGCAGGAATAAACTTCTGACCACCAAAGCCGGGGTTGACTGACATCAGCAAAATAACATCCAGTTTATCCAGCACATAATCCAGATAACTTAGCGGTGTGGCCGGGTTAAAGACTAAACCTGTCTGACAGCCACTATCCTTAATCAGTTGCAGAGTGCGATCAATATGGCGCGATGCTTCCGGATGAAAGGTAATAATGCTGGCACCGGCTTTCGCAAACTGCGGTACCAGACTGTCAACCGGTTCGACCATCAGGTGTACATCGATAGGTGCGGTAATGCCGTAATCACGTAGAGCCTTGCACACCATCGGGCCTATCGTCAGGTTGGGTACAAAGTGATTATCCATGACATCAAAATGCACCACATCAGCTCCGGCGGCCAGCACATTTTCGACGTCGCTGCCAAGCCTGGCAAAATCAGCAGATAAAATTGAAGGGGCAATTAAATAAGGCTGCATAGTTATGCTCCACAAATTTGAAAAACTGACTTTACTGAATTGGCTGCCAAAAAGCACGCATTGCAAGTTGCACAAAAAACAGGCAGCAGCGCACCAGTTAAGCGCAACTTACGATTTTAAGATGCCCCACCAACACTTATGTAGTTGTATTTTATATATAATTTCACTTGGCATACTTATTGGAATGATTTAGTCAGGGAATAAACATAAGGGCAATACCAATGAAAATGACAACATCTCTTTCCAGCTTAGTCACCGCCAGCTTCATTATCGGCCTGGCCAGCACCAGTACCCCAACCCAGGCTGTTGAGCTTAGCGGTGATATTACCTTTACCTCTGACTATGCGTTTCGTGGTATTTCGCAAACCGATGAAGCTCCGGCGATTCAGGGCGGTCTGTCCCTTAGTGACGAGTCAGGTTTTTATTTGTCAGTATGGGGCTCGAGCGTTGATTTCGGCGGTGAAGGCACCCTGGAATTTGACGTGATGCTGGGCTGGAGCGGCGCCATTAATGAAGAATGGTCGGTAGATGTGGGCGTAATGCGCTACGGCTATCCGAATACTGAATTTGCCGGCTCCAATTTCTATGAACTCTATGGCTCACTCTCATATCAGGCTTTTACTTTTGGCCTGGCTTATAGTGATGATTATTATGCAAATGCCGGCACTTATTTTTATCTGTATGGCGGATACAGCTACGCCCTGACTGACAATCTGACGCTGGACTTACATGTTGGCCAGAATGAATATGATGACAGTTCCGCCAGCTACCTGGACTGGAGCATTGGCGTTAGCACCGAAGTTCTCGGCGCAGGGTTAAGCCTGGCTTATGTCGATACCGATATTGATGATTGCAACCTGTGTGACAGCCGGGTGATATTCAGTGTGTCTAAGGGTTTCTGAGTGTCACTGGCAGCCAGCAAATAATGTTGCTCAGCTTTGCTGAGCAACTGATCCGGTTAACGACTGCAGCGTATACTAAATAAGCAACTTGTATCCGAAATGCAGATCAATTACACTCTGCGATTAGTGATTAAAGCGTTAACTGGATTTAACATGAAAATTACCTTTAATAGTAAAGCGTTAGTGGTTGGAGCAGCTTTAGTAATGGCGGTTGCAGCCATTGGCTTCTTTAAAACCAGCCCGCTGTGCCAGGACGGTATCAGCCAAACGTCTAACGAATTATGTCATAATGTGCAACAGAACTGGATAAGCTGGATTAAAGGCGACAGCCGTTCCACCCAGTTTCATTTTGTAGACTTCCTTGAATTGTTAAACCGATTAACGCCCGCGAGCAATAAAGCAAATTAATGGCTGAACCAAAGGCCAGTACCTGGCAAGTGATTAAAGCAGTGCTTGGCGCGTTCGTCGGGGTACAATCAGAAAAACAACGTCAGCTCGATTTTCAAACTAAAAGTATTGTGCCTTACATCATTGTCGGGATTATTGCTGCTCTGCTGTTTGTGGCAAGCCTGCTGGTAACGGTGTCGCTGGTACTTGCTTAACCGCAGGATATAACGCAAAAAGTTCAGCCACCTTGCCCCTGCCCGCGCCATTCTGACTTATCGATCGTCCAACCTGAATACTATGAAGTGCCGCCTGCTGGTAAATTTTGCGGGTCCAGGTCGTGTCATGGTTGCTTATTAGTACATTATGGCCTTTTTGCTGCGCCTGCTCAGCTAAATTGGCCAGCTGGGCCTGATCATCCAGATTAAACCCCTGGCGCGCATAACTGGTAAAACTGGCTGTTTTGCTTAGTGGTACATAGGGTGGGTCGCAATATACCACTGCGTCAGGTTGCAGCTGAGCAAATACCTGCTGATAACTTTGGCAGCTAAAGCGGGCTTTTTGGGCTTTTTCTGCAAAATAATACAGCTCGGCTTCCGGAAAGTAGGGCTTTTTGTAACTACCAAACGGCACATTAAACTTGCCTGAAAGATTATACCGACAAAGCCCGTTATAACCATGTCGGTTCAGGTACAGAAATAATAATGCACGCTGATAGGGATCGCTACAGCTGTTAAATTGCTGCCGAAAGGCGAGATAACTGCTACGCAGATTAGCAGTGGCACAAAACAAGCTGCTGGCGTCGGCAACAAAGGTATCAACCTGGTGCTGCACAATCTGATACAACTGAATCAAATCTGCGTTAATGTCATTCAGCACATAGCGCGGAAAATCAGTATTCAGAAAGACTGAGCCGGCACCGACAAAGGGCTCGACTAACTCCGGGCCTTCTGGCAAATGCTTAATCAGCTCTGGCACCAGGCTGTATTTTCCACCGGCCCACTTCAGAAAAGCCCGGTTACGTTTGACATCCACCCGCTTATTCCTGCATTTGAGCTTCAGCACGCACGCGTGCCAAGGCTTTAATTTCTTGTTGTACCTGAACAACGGGTTTAATAAAGGGGCCGGCCTCGCGAAGACGCTCTGGTAACGATGCTCTGGCTAATCTGGCACTACTGACATCTGAATAATGCTGATCTGACAGAATAATCCATTGCAACTGTCCCTGCCAGCTGCGCTGATAAATCATTATTCTGGTATCCGGGTAAGTCTGGATAAATCGTTGCAACGCGGTTTCAGATGACAAAACTGCCAACTGTAATACTCTGGCGTCGGCTGGCAGTGTCAGCAACAACGGCTCCTGATACAGCGGCTCAGTTGCCGCAGCAGGCTGCTCACTGATACTGTCACTAATCGGGGTATCAGCTGACTCAGACAGGCTGGTATTGCTGCTGGTTGGTTCAGTAGCGGCTGACTGCTCCGGGCTTATGTATTGTTGCAGACCGGCGGTCGCTGACTCAGGGCTGATCGTTTTAGTCTCAGAGCCGATTGCTTCAGGCTCAGGGCTTATTGTTTCAGGCTCTGGGCTGTTCTCCTGCTCAGGGCTGTTATTCTGCTGAACGTTGTCGGCTGCTTGCAGGGGTTGGTCCAGTTCAGGCTTATTTGCCAGCTCAGCGCTTGTTGCGCCCTCAGGGCTCTCTTCACGCTCAGGGCTTTTCTCACGCTCAGGGTCGCCGGCCGGCTTAATGCTTTCTGTGGGCTCAATGCTGCTTTGTGGCAGTTCATTTTGATTGGCAATAGGCTGTTGTTGCTGCTCATTGCTGCCGGGTAACAACCAATTTATGCCTGCTGCCAGAATTAGCAACATAATAGCCGTGGGTAATAGCCATACCGCTGCGCTATGGGTTCTGCGTTCTTCCGGTTTAACAATAGCACTGTGCAGCAAGTGCATATTACCTCGGCTGGCGGCGAAACGCTCAGCGACAGCAAGCGGTTCCAGTTGTTTATCGCGAAGTACCTGGCTGGCGTCCTGTAAGGTTGGAATATTAATACTTAAATTCAGCGCCATATCAGCTGATGGCTCTCTGAGCATAAAGAACCCGAGACAATCGAGCTGCAACAGCTTTTTGCATGCGCTGCTGCTTAACAGGTTGAAATTGTCGACGATTAACAGTAACGGTAATGCACCGGATTCTGGCTGAGCCATCATTTGCGCCAGTGACGGTTCGCTCTGGCGCCGGCCAAACCAGTGCTGCAGCAATTGCGCTTCCAGTTCGGCTTCGGGCGAGGCGCCATTAAGCAGCGCAACATTTGCCTGCTCTGAAAACAGCTCTGCCAACGCTAATGCCAGGGTGGATTTACCACTACCCTCAGCACCTACCAGACCAATGTTCTGAAAATCATTAAACGCCAGTTGAAATAGCAGTCTGTTCAGCAATTCGTGTTGTGATGGCAGCAAATGTCGCTGCTCTGCCAGTTTTTGCTGTAAAACAGTGGTATCCATCAGCCAAAAACCTGTAACAATTCAGCCTCAGTAACATCGGCAACCAGGCTGGCCTGGCCAATGGCGGACAGCAATACGAACCGCATCTGACCGTCTTTGACCTTTTTATCAGTTTTCATAAAAGGCATAAAATTTGCAATCTGCATCTGATCGGGTACCGCTACCGGCAATCCGAACGACTGCAGTATACGACGGACTGAAGCAACATCTTGTTTACTCAGCCAACCACGATGTGCAGATAATTCCGCTGCCATGACCATCCCAACGGCTACCGCTTCGCCATGTAACCAATTACCATAGCCCATAAAAGCTTCAATAGCATGACCAAAGGTATGGCCCAAATTCAGTAACGCCCGCTCACCTTGTTCAGTTTCATCCCGACTGACAATATCAGCTTTCATCTGACAGCAGTGCCGGATCATCTGGGCCAGAGTCTCTGGTTGCTGCTGACAAATCTGCTCACTATGCTTAAGCAGCCAGTCTAAAAAGGCTGCATCGCCGAGCAAGGCGTACTTGACCACTTCTGCCATGCCAGCAGCAAACTCCCGGGATGGCAGGGTTGTCAGGGTAGCCGTGCTGATAATAACCTGCTCAGGCTGTTTAAAAGCACCTATCATATTTTTGCCAAGTGGATGATTAACAGCTGTTTTGCCACCGACTGACGAGTCAACCTGAGAAAGTAAAGTGGTGGGTATTTGCAGAAATCTAACGCCGCGCTGATAACAGGCAGCAACAAAACCGGTAAGATCACCAATAACCCCGCCGCCAAGCGCCACCAGCACCACATCCCGTGACATGCTATTCTCAAGCAAAAACGACAGAATGGTTTCAAACGACGCCAGTGTTTTAAAAGCTTCACCGTCGTTAATCAGAATATGCAATGGAGGGGCACTGAATAAGGCGCTGACCTGGTCTAAATAAAGCGGAGCTACAGTTGGGTTAGAAATGATAACAACTTGCCTGGCGCTTGCCAGTGACGCTGGCAGCGCAGCAAAGCCAGTATCTATATCTATCGGGTAGCTGCGCTGGCCAAGTTGGACTTCAACTCTTTGCATTTGCAGCTCCCTTATACGTTAAAAACCCAACTGATCAATTATCTGGTTTGCGACGGCGCGGGCACTTTGTTCGTCTGTCCGCACGGTGAAATCGGCAATTTCTTCGTAAAGCGGATTCCGTTCGGCCGCCAGACGTTCTAACACTTCGCGCGGCGCTTCCTCTGTTTGCAGCAAAGGCCGGCGTTTATCGCGTTGGGTGCGGGCTACTTGTTTCTCAATTGGTGTTTCCAGATAAACCACAATTCCACGCGCAGATAAACGGTTGCGGGTTTCTTTGCTGATAACCGAGCCACCACCTGTCGCCAAAACGATACCTTGTAATTCGGTTAAATCTGAAATTACTGTTTCTTCGCGCACCCTGAAACCGTCTTCACCTTCCAAATCAAATACCCAGGCAATATCTGCACCAGTACGGCGCTCAATTTCCTGATCTGAATCGTAAAAGTCAAGATGAAGCATGTCTGCTAAATGACGTCCGATGGTGCTTTTGCCTGCGCCCATCGGGCCAACAAGGAAGATATTACGTTTTTCTGCCATATGTCGTAGTGCTAAATCAGCTTACTCAATGAAAAGTTGAATTCAAGGACCAAAAGGCTCCCGCGAAAATTTGAAGCGCTGAATTATGTCAGGAATGGCCTTTCGTTGGCAAGTTAAATCTGACTTAATGCGGGAGCCAGTGCATAGCTCCCGCATCAGTTATCAGTTACTGGCCTTCGGTCAGGATTTTCGGAGTCACGAAAATAAGCAGTTCATTTTTCTCATTTACATCACGTTTTGACCGGAATAAGGCACCAACATAGGGGATATCTCCGAACATCGGCACCTTAGATACCGTTGACAAAATTTGCTGCTGATAAATACCACCCAGCACAATAGTTTCGCCATTATCAACCAGGACCTGAGTCTGGATTTGCTGGGTATCTATCGCCGTTGCTGGTCCGGTCGGCGTTTGCACCGTCTCACCGCGGGTATTCTGAGTAATTACTAAATCCAGAATAATCTTGTTATCCGGCGTAATTTGCGGAGTGACAGTCAGACTCAACACCGCTTTCTTAAATTCCACCGTAGTAGCGCCGCTGGAAGCTGCCTGAACATAAGGTATTTCCACACCTTGCTCAATCCGGGCTTCTTTCTGGTTCGAGGTGGTTATCCGCGGACTGGCAATAATTTCACCTTTATTTTCCTGCTCCAGCGCTGACAATTCAAGGTCAAGCAAGGTGCCATCGGCTAACCTCGCCACATGGAAAGCAATACTGCCAGCCGGATTCTGAATCGGTAAATTAACATTCCAGCGGTCGTCCAGCGCCGGGAATTGTCCGGTAGAGATAGCATTCGAGCCAGTAGCATTACCTGATACGCCGCGGTTGCCGCCACTGGTGCTTTGCTGGTCACTGAAACCCCAGCGAATACCCAGTTCATCGGTAACACTGTCGCGCACTGTCACCATTCTAGACTCAATAAGCACCTGCCGAACCGGCACATCCAGCCGCTCAATCAGTTTGCGTACGCTTTCAATATTTTTAGCGGTATCTTTGATTAAAATGGTATTGGTACGTTCATCAACTACCACGCTGCCCCGACTTGATAATAATGTCGCGTCTTTATTCGCCAGTAAACCGGCCAAATCAGCCGCTTTAGCATAGTTAATGGTTAAGTAATCTGAATACAAAGGTTCAAGCTGCTCCACCTGTTGCTTCGCTTCCAGTTCGCGCGCTTCCCGCGCTGACAACTCTTCAGTTGGCGCGACCATCAGGATATTACCATCCATCCGCTTATCCAGACCTTTAACCCTTAGTACGATATCCAGCGCCTGATCCCACGGCGTGCCATCTAACCGAAGTGTGATATTACCGGTAACGGAGTCACTGGTGACCAGGTTAAAACCGTTATAGTCAGCAATAATCTGCAAAACTGTGCGGATTGGAATATCCTGGAAGTTTAACGAAATTGCCCGCCCTTTATATTCACGGCCACCGCCTAAAATACTACGATTAGAGGTGTCACGTTCAATGTTCAGGGTGAAAATATTATCAATTTGCTGATAGGTATAAGTGAAAGCATCACTGGTAGAAATTTCCAGCCGGGCAGAGGCGCCGTCTTTGAATGTTTCGATACCGGTAACGATAGTGCCAAAGTCCATTACGTCTAACTGATACAGCAACTCATCCAGAATATCAGTATTATGGAATTCGACGATTAACTTACCTGCGCGTTCAGTAACATCAACTGCCGCCGTGTTTTCGCGCAGGAACACCAGAACGCGGCCTTCGCCTTTCTCGCCACGACGGAAGTCGATTGCCTGCAGCCGGTTGATATAAGTTGGGATTACATCGGCAGCCTGGCCTACCTGCTCGGCAGTCGGGTTGTCAGAAATATGCATGTAAAACACATTGCCACGCACCCGGGTCCGGTAAATCTTCAGGTAATCAAGATAGATAGTCGACTTGAAACCTTCACCGAGAAATTCGGATTTGATTCTTTTCACGCCGGCTTTATCGATTAGCACTTCTTCCAGTTTTTCTTCATAATCTGAATTATCAAAATATAACTCAATCCGCGCGGGCTCGTTAAATACCTGAATACTGGGATCGGTGTACAGATCTTCATCGAAAATAAACTCGATCTCTGTTTCGCCGGTGAGCAAGGGGTTATACCTGACATCGTACAGCAATGGGACTGCTGCTGCTGGCAGAGCTAGCAACAGTAACGCTGCCAGACATAGCCGGGTGCCGGTGATTCCTCGTGAAATTCTTTTGATTATTTTATCCATGATATACTCGCACACCTATCAATTACTCGCCATTGCTGCATTTTCGACCATTTGGATCATGGTAGTCCGTTCTTTCCAGCAACCTGCCCCGTCTGGGATCAACTCTAACAATTCAACATGGGTAGGCTCTACAGTGATAACCCGTCCATGAAATAAACCAACATAATTATTTAATGTAATCCGGTGCAAGGTTTTATCTGACGCTTCAATCAACGCCCAGATATTACCCGTATCACCCAGCGTACCGCGCATTGTCAGGTTATCCAGCGCATATTTCTCCAGAGGTTCTTTGCGCCGCCTTGGGTCCGGATGTAGACAATCCTGTACTTGCAAGAATCGATCCTGTACTGCCTCAGGCCGTGGCTCTGAAAACGGACTACGGCTATTTTGCGACACGTAAGCAATATGTTCGAATTCTTTAACCTCTGGCAGCGGCTCAACTCTGGGCTGAGTACTGGCCTTAACTGAATCCATATGTGCCTGCACGTCACTTAAATCATCAAAGCAACCAGAGAGTAAGGTCGCGACAGAGACAGCTATGATGAGTTTTCTCATTGCGCAGTCTCCTTATAGCGGTAAGTCTTAGCCGTAACATTAAAACGTAAGCGGTCGTTTTCGGCAGTTTGAATAGAGAAGTCGTGCAGACTGACTATCCGTGGCAGTTTTGCCACTTCACTGACAAAATTACCAAATTGATGGTAGTCACCCACAACGTCTATTTTAATCGGTAACTCGGTATAAAACTCTTTTTCTATTTCCGGCTCCCAGTTTATCCGCAGAAAAGTCAGACCGCTGGTGGTACCTACATAGGTGATATCATCGAGCAAACCCGGTGTTTCGTGGGTGGTAGGGAGCTGTTTCAGCAAAAATGAAAAGGTATTTTCCATTTCAACCATCTGTTGTTTGTAAAGGTCCAGGTTTACTGCCGACGCATAACGGGTGCGGTAAACCTGACGTAACTCTGTTTCTTTTTGCTTAGCACTGTTTAATTCGTCAATTTTGCTGTCAATTAACAAAAAGTAACTAAGGGTTGCAACCAGCGCCGCCAAAATAATGGCGAAAATGACTTTAGCCGCAACAGGCCAGGAGCCCATATTTTCGATATCAAGATCATTAATATCAATTTCAGACAAATTGAAATTCATGCTCATCGTGCACCACCTCTCGCACTGGGTGTAACAGGCTGACTTTCCTGAACTGCTTCATAGCCTTTCACCGTAAGATGCATTTTAAAGTTACTCAGTAACCGAGATTCATCTTTGCCGGCTTCAATAAACTCCAGTAACGGACTATCCAGTAATTCCGATTGTTCTGCATCCCGCAGCATTGTCGACAGCCGGTTATTAGATTCACTTCGGCCAATCAACAATAAATTTGAGCCTTTTTTCTCTAACTGAGTCAGATAAATCCCTGTTGGCACCACCCGGGCAATTTCTGACATTATTTCAGTACCCAGGTTTCGGCTACCCTGCAATTGCTCTATCAGGCTCATTCGTTGCTGCAAACTGCGTTTTGTTTCGTTCAGGTCACGGATTTCAGCAATTTTCTGGTCCAGAACCTTAATTTCGTTCTCCAGGTACCGGTTTCGCTGGTACTGACCATCAATCATACTGCTGTAAACCATGTTAATAAGAAAGAACACTAAAAAACTGAAAACCGCGGTCATCGCCAGTATCGTCACATACTGTTTTTGTTTTTCTTTGCGCGCAGCTTCACGCCAGGGCAGTAAATTTATATATGCCATGATGAAAAACTCCGTAAGGCAAGGCCACTGGCAACCATCAGTTGCGGGGCACTTTTATTTAATTGCTCACGATCAACTGAGGTGGCAACATCGATGGTTTTAAAGGGGTTGGCAACAACGGTGTGAATGCCAAGTTCATCAATTAACAGCTTATCAATCCCTTCAATTAACGCCGTGCCACCTGAGACAATTAAATAATCAACTGCATCACGGCCACTGCTGGTTAAATACATCTGGATACCGCGGCGAATTTGTTGCAGTAGCATTGTCTGAAACGGTGCCAGCACTTCGAAAGTATAGTTAGGCGGCAAATCACCACTGACTTTCGCCAGTTCAGCTTCATCGTAGCTTTTGTTGTAATACGACAAAATACTGCGGGTATATTGCTCGCCACCAAACGCCTGATCGCGGGTGTAGAGGGTTTTGCCTTTTTCGACAATGCTGAGTAACGTCATCGTAGCGCCGATATCTACCAGAGCCACGACTTTACCGGCAGCGTCATCCGGTAATTGTTTCAAACACAATTCGGCAGCACGGCTCAGAGCATAACTTTCCACATCAACCAGTTTGGCACTGAAACCACCATTGTCCAGCGCAGCCACCCGCGCTTCAACACTTTCGGTGCGGGCCGCACTAAGCAACACGTTTACTTTGGACGGGTCTGACTCGTTGACATCCAGTTTCTCGAAATCAAGACTAACCTCGTTCAGCGGATAAGGAATTAATGTATCAGCCTCAACTTCTATCTGACTTTCCAGTTCAGCATCGGTTAATGACACATCCATGAAGATGACTTTACTGATCACGGTGGATCCGGATACCGCAGCAGCGGCAAACTTGACCGACCTGGGGATCTTCTTGCGGATCTTGCCGATCACATTACCAACGGCTTCGATATCCTGGATCTCACGATCAGACATCGCGCCTTTGATCATCGGCTCGACAGCAAAGGCTTCCACCTTGTACTGGCTACCATGCTGGCTTAACAGCACAGCCTTGACGGAGTGAGCACCGATATCAATGCCGACCATCATAGGTGTTTGTTTACTGAACAGGCTTTTTATCATAGCTTCCTGTGGCCATTTTATAGTTATGATTCTTATTGTCGTATTCTTAGCTCAGACGCTATTTTTTAGCAAGAAAAAGCGTTTCATCGACAGCCAATAAATATATACTAGCAGCGTTGTAAAGGAATTGGGAGTAAAAATTGGGGTTATTCAGTGTCTTGGGTTAAAAAACTTTTAATAGTCTGTCTGGTTGGTTTTTTCGCTGGGATCCTGACGATCGTTGCGATGTATTTTTATGTCCGGAATGATCTGCCTGACGTTGCTACATTAAAGGAAGTAAAGCTGCAAACCCCGATGCAGGTTTATACCGCTGATGGTCAGCTTATTTCCCAATTTGGTGAAAAACGGCGGATCCCGTTAAAACTCGACGAAATGCCACCTTTACTTATTCAGGCATTCTTAGCTATTGAAGATACAAGGTTTTATGATCATCCCGGTGTAGATATTATCGGCATAATGCGTGCGGTTACCGTAGTTGCATCGTCTGGTGATTTTAGTCAGGGTGCCAGCACGATCACCCAGCAACTGGCACGAAATTTTTTCCTCAGCCGGGAAAAAAAGATCATGCGTAAAATTAAAGAAGTATTTCTGGCGATCAGAATTGAACAACTGCTGGAAAAAGATGAAATTCTCGAGCTGTACCTTAATAAAATTGAACTGGGCCACCGCTCATTTGGTGTTGGTGCCGCAGCACAGGTTTATTTTGGTAAAACGGTCAATGAACTGACCCTGGACGAAATTGCTATTATAGCGGGCTTACCGAAAGCTCCGTCTATCCTTAATCCTATCCGTTCGCCGGCCAATGCCAGAAACCGTCGCGATATAGTGCTGACCAGAATGCGCGCTATCGATGTTATCAATGAGCAGGACTATCGCGATGCGTTAGCCGCTCCTATCACCAGCAAATTACATGGTGCGCAGATTACAGCGTCAGCACCTTATGTTGCTGAAATGGTGCGCCAGCAAATGATAGAGCAATTTGGTGAAGAAGCGGCTTACTCAGAAGGCTACAAAGTTTACACCACGGTGCAAAGTCAGCATCAGCAAGCCGCTAAACAAGCTCTGCAGCAGAATTTATACAACTATGATGAACGTCATGGTTATCGCGGGCCAGTGGCACGACTGTGGCAGGCTGAGCTCGATACCAGTGTCCAAAGCGCAGACGCTACGGCAGAGCAGCAGCCGGTATTTATTGAAACAGACCGTCCGGAGCACGCTGATATTATTGCCTATTTAAATAAGCAACAGGGTATTGAAGACCTGATGCCTGCTGTGGTGTTGACCGTTTTTAACAACAGTGCCGAAGTATTGCTGGCCAGTGACCAGATTATTACCCTGCAATGGAATGGTTTAAAGTGGGCCAGAGCCTTTATCACTGATGAGCGCCAGGGTGTCGCACCAAAAAGTGCTGCGGCTGTGCTGGCGCCCGGCATGCATATACTGGTGCGACAGCAGGACGAGCAATGGCAACTTAGTCAGGTGCCTGCCGCCAGCAGTGCTCTGGTAGCAATAAACCCGAAAAATGGTGCTGTTCAGGCGTTGGTCGGTGGCTACAGTTTCAGTCAAAGCCAGTTCAACCGGGTGACTCAGGCGAAGCGCCAGGTAGGCTCCAATATTAAGCCATTTATTTACTCGGCGGCATTAGAGCAGGATTATACTCTGGCCTCGATTATGAACGATGCCCCGATCCATCAATGGGATGACAATGCCGGTATCGCCTGGCGGCCACGCAATTCGCCACCGGTATATGACGGACCAATCCGGATCCGGGAAGCGCTGGCCAAGTCTAAAAACGTGGTGTCAGTAAGGTTGTTGCGTGGTGTTGGTATAGATGAAAGTATTCGTCATCTGCAGCGTTTCGGTTTTACTGCCAGTGATCTGCCACGAAACGAAACCCTGTCTCTGGGCTCTGCGTCTTTAACACCATTAGAGCTGGTAACAGGCTATGCAGTGTTTGCTAATGGTGGTTACCTGGTGACACCTTTTGTGGTTGACAAGGTACTGGACGAACAGGATGAAGTGATTTATCAGCATCTGCCACAAATTGCCTGTTCAGACTGCCAGGCGCAGGATGCTGCAACTGACGAACTGGCGGCCGCCGCCGATAAGCCAGCAGAGGACACTGACAGTGAGCAGCAGCTATATGAACTATTTAATACCATGCAGCAGGAAACGGCTGCAGAGCCTGAAACGACAGAACCGACAGAACCGACAGAACCATTAATTGCAGAACAGGTTATCAGTAGCCAGAATGCATTTTTAATTGCCGATGCGCTGACCAGCAGTGTCTGGGGCGGCGGAGACTGGCGCAAGGGCACCGGCTGGAATGGCACGGCCTGGCGGGTGCAACGTTTAAAACGACGGGATATTTCAGCGAAAACAGGTACCACTAACGATTCCAAAGATACCTGGTTTTCTGGTTTTACTGCAGCAACGGCAGTGACCACCTGGGTCGGCTTTGATGACGCTAACCGCAGTCTGGGCCGGGCCCAATGGCATGCCAATATGGGCCAGGATCAGAGTGCAGGTACCGAGTCCGGTGCCCGCACAGCGTTGCCAGCCTGGTTGGATTATATGACAGAGGTCCTCCCCCACTACGACGAGCAAAAGCTACAACCCCCTACCGGGCTGTCATCGGTCAGAATTGACCTGGCCAGTGGTTTACTGAGCCGCAGTACTGACCACACCAGCAGTTTCGAGTACTTTAAAATAGGTACTGAGCCGACCCAGTACAGCCAGAGCAGCGTGCAGCAGATTTACTTTGATAATGATAAAAAAGCTGAGCCTGATGAGTCTGAATTGTTTTAACTGCTGACGTTACTGGCCATTGCGGTATTCCACTATCAGTCAGAGTTCTTAGCCCTATATAACAAGGCCAGCTTCACGCTGGCCTTATTTATTACTGACATTAAAGGGTAATCGCTGCTCAGCCTGCGACGACCTTATCAAACCAGTTTTTGGCAGTGCTCAGTGCCTGCATTACCTGCTCAGGCGCGGTGCCACCTAAGGCACAACGCCTTGCCATTCCGGCTTCCAGCGTCAATGCCGGATAAACGTCATCGGTAATTAACTCACTTACCTGCTGCAACTGGCTCAGGCTAAGTGCCTCCAGCGGCAATTGCTGTTTTGACGCAACCAGCACCAGCTCACCGGCACATTCATGGGCATCCCGAAACGGCATACCCTTACTGACCAGATAATCCGCCAAATCGGTAGCATTGCTGTAACCAAGCTCGGCGGCTTTGCGACATTGCTCACGGTTAACACTCAGATGAGGCAGTACCGTTGCCAGTACCAGCAGCGATTGTTGCCAGCTATGCATTAAGTCAAAAAAGCCCTGTTTGTCTTCCTGCATATCCTTGTTGTAGGCCAGCGGTAATCCCTTTAATACATGTAGAATAGCCACCAGATGGCCCAGCACCCTGCCCGTCTTGCCACGCAGTAACTCAAACACATCCGGGTTTTTCTTCTGTGGCATCAATGATGAGCCAGAGCTTATCGCATCGCCCAGCTTAAAAAAGCCGGCTTCACCGGAGCAAAAGAAAATGACATCTTCCGACAAGCGCGATAAATGAGTCATACATAAACTGGCGGTTGCAGACAGTTCCACCAGATAATCACGATCGGATACGGCATCAAGACTGTTAAGTGCAGCCTGACTAAAGCCAAGCGCTGTCGCCAGTACCTCGCGGTCTATATTTACGCCTGAACCGGCCAGCGCACCACAACCCAATGGACAGCTGTCCATTCTGGCTACCGCATCATCCAGCCGGCCTAAATCACGCTTAAACATTTCCAGATAAGCCAGGGCCCAATGGGCTACCAACACTGGCTGTGCCCGCTGCAGGTGAGTAAAGCCCGGCATCACGGCCTGTTGAGCTTTATCAGCAAATTCAAGTAAAGCTGCAATAGCCGCCAGCAATGACTTACGCACGGTGCCGGCCTGCAGCCGGGTCCATAACCTCAAGTCAGTTGCTACCAGGTCATTTCTGCTGCGGCCGGTGTGCAGTTTTTTAGCCACACTACCAAGTTTGGCGGTCAGCTGACTTTCGACCCAGCTATGAATATCCTCTTCCTGCGTTTGCAGCGGCAGACGCGGATCCGCTTCAATCGCAATGGCGAGATCTGCCAGCCCCTGATCCAGTTGCAATGCTTCAGCTTCAGTAATAATCCCCGCTTGCAACAGGCCTTGGGTCCAGGCTCTTGACGCAGCGATATCCTGCTGCGCCAGCAAGTAATCAAAACTAAGTGAATCGTTAAAATCACGAAATTCGCTTAAAGTAGCTTCGGTAAAACGTCCTCCCCACATCGCCATTACGCTTAATCCTTTTGTTGATGCATTGCCCGGATCCGGCTGGCCAGGCTATACAGCCGGATAAACCCAGCAGCGTCTTTCTGGTCGTATACTTCATCACCTTCAAAGGTCGCAAACGCTTCGGAATAAAGGGTATTAACCGAACGACGTTTAGCCACACTGACATTACCTTTATACAACTTGATCACCACATCACCGGTTAACTGAGTCGCCAGCGAGGTTGCTGCCGCCAGTAAGGCATCTTTAAGCGGGGTAAACCAGCGACCGTCATACACCAGCTGGGCAAACTCCAGACCAATTTCCTCGCGATACTTCAATGAGCTGCGGTCATAAACCAGCGCTTCCAGCCCCTTTAACCCGGCCAACAGAATGGTACCGCCGGGTGTCTCGTAACAGCCGCGGGATTTCATCCCCACTAAACGGTTTTCAACAATATCAATCCGGCCAACACCATGCTCTGACCCCAGTTCATTTAGCAGCTCAATCGCCGCCACACCGTCAAGTTGCTGGCCGTTGATACGGGTTAACTGACCCTGCTCAAAGCTCAGCTCGACATAGGCCGGGTGATCAGGTGCCTGCTCTGGCGATTTGGTCCACATCCACACCTGCTCCGACGGCTCGCACCACGGGTCTTCCAGCTCGCCGCCTTCATGAGAAATATGCCATAGGTTAGCATCGCGGCTGTAAATCTTAGTAGCAGACGCTGTGGTTGGCACCTTTTTCTCTGCCAGATAATCCAGTAATGACTGACGTGAATTAAACTGCCATTCCCGCCAGGGCGCTATCACTTTCAGCTGTGGGGCCAATGCCGCGAAACAACTTTCAAACCGGACCTGATCATTACCTTTACCAGTACAACCATGACATAACGCATCGGCACCGAGCTCTAACGCCAGTTTAACCTGGGCCCGGGCAATCACCGGCCGGGCCATTGAGGTACCCAGCAGGTACTGTCCTTCATAGACAGCGCCGGTTTTTAAGGTTGGAAATATCACTTCATTTACCAGCTCCTGGCGTAAATCAACCACATAGCAACTGCTGGCGCCCGAGTTTATGGCTTTTTGTTCTACCCCTGCCAGTTCTTCATCGCCCTGACCAACATTGGCAACGAAGGCAATAACTTCACAGTTATAATTATCTTTTAACCATGGCACGATAGCCGATGTATCCAAACCACCTGAATAAGCCAATACGACTTTTTTAACGCTCATTATTACCTCAACTAAATAAACTGACTAAAACGGCATTCTGCGCATGCATCCGGTTCTCGGCCTGCTGCAATACCAACGAATAATCACTGTCCAGTACTTCACTGGTTACTTCCTGGCCCCGATGCGCCGGCAAACAATGCATAAAATGTTTTACTGCCAGGCGCTGCATCGCAGCGGTATTGATCTGATAATCGGCAAACAACTGACCAACCTGCTTCGGATCCGCTTTCGCTCCCATCGACAACCAGGTATCGGTATAGATGGCATCAACACCTGCCGCAGACGATAAATGCTGACTCAGCACCAGTTTAGCGCCACTTTTCGCTGCCAGTTGCTGGGCTTTTAATAACACGTGGGCATCAGGACCAAAGCCTGGTGGGGTAATAACAGTCAAATCCATGCCCATAATGGCTGCGCCAAGCATTAATGAATGACAAACATTATTGCCATCGCCGACAAACGCCAGATGCACCTTATTCAGTTCACCAAACTGCTCATGCAGCGTCAGTAAATCTGCCAGAGCCTGACAGGGATGATATAAATCACTCAGGGCATTAATAACCGGTTTTTTACTACTCTGGGCCAGCTCTAGCAGCGTTTTCTGGGAGAAAACCCTGGCCACTATCGCGTCGGTCCAGCAGGCCAGGTTGCTGCCGAAATCCTGCACTGATTCCCTTACGCCCATGGCACCATTTTGCAAATCCAGATAGACGCTATGACCACCGAGCTTATTAATGCCGACGTCAAAACTGACCCGGGTTCGCAAAGAAGGCTTTTCAAATAACAGAGCAATACTTTTGCCGGCCAGCGCCGAGCAAAATTGTGCCGGATTGCCCTTAATCTCCAGGGCTAGGGTCAGAATATCACTCAGTTGGTTCTGGCTCAGATCGGTTAAGCACAATAGCTGGCTTAATTTACTCATAAAACACGCTGTAATCCGCCAGGCGGTTTCCCAGGTTATGCCTGCAGTGTATTAAAACACTGCGGCCGGTTTAATATAAAATACAGGTGCCTACCGGCTCGTCCTGCATCAGTTTTAATAGATTCTCAGGCTGCTGCCAGCCAGCAACAATGATATTGCGTTGCAACGCCAGGCCGGTTTCAAGCGCCGCATCCAGCTTCACTTTCATACCGCCCTTAATCACGCCGCTGGCAACCAGTTCAGCAGCAGCAGCAGGGGTCAGCTCTGCAATCAGCTGCATCTGACTATCCAGAATACCGGGTACGTCTGTCAGCAACACCAGCTCGCCCTGCACCAGCTGACAAATAGCGGCGGCAGCTAAATCAGCATTAACATTCAGTAACTGTCCTTCACTGCCAATGCCTACGGAACTGAATATCGGGGTAAAACCTTGCTCAAGTAAAAGTTTGAGCAACGTGGCATCATTCGCTTTGGCAAAACCTACTGCCCCCAGTCTACTATTAACGGTAAACTGCAAACTGCTGCCTGCAGACAAATTCAGACCGACCGGATTTAACCCCTGCAACATTGCCCGGCTAACCAGCTCAGCATTCACCGCGCCGTCTAAAGCACCGGTAATAACAGGCATTTGCTCTGCGGGTGATACCCGCTGTCCATCAATTTTTTCAGTGGTAAAGCCAAATTTTGCCAGCCACTGGTCAACCTGATCGCCACCACCATGCACCAGCACCACAGGGCGCTGTTGTTTAAGCTGACTGCAAACTGACAGTAATGCATCCAGCGCCGGGCGCTCCTGTAATAAGCGACCGCCCATTTTTATCACCAGCGGTAAGGTTTTCACACTACCACCCCGCTGAATAAACCGGCTGTTTCCGGTTTTTTAAACCGGACATTGGCTGCCTGCATTGCCTGTGCAGCAGCACCTTTAAGTAAGTTATCAATAGCAGAGACGATCACCAGCTGCTCACCATCCTGCTGCCAGTAAATATCGCAGTATGGCGTGCCTGCAACATCGGCGACATTAGGAGACTGCCTGAGCAACCGTACCAGCGGTTTATGCTGATACGCCTCGGTGAATGCCTGTTTTACCTGTTCCGGACTTACCCCTGATTTCAATGTGACAACGCTGGTTGCCAGTATGCCGCGTTTAAAATTACCTAAATGCGGGGTAAATACCACTTTGCGGCGCAGATTCTGCTCAATTTCCGGCCGGTGACGATGGCCGAAAAAACCATAGGCATTAAGGCCCACCTCACAGAATGAGGTGCTGAGCGCTGCTTTGCGACCGGCGCCCGACACCCCGCTGGTGGCATTTATCACCGGAATACATTGTTCTGCCAGTAATTCATTATTAATTAACGGTAGCAACGCCAGCGAGCAGGCTGTCGGGTAACAACCGGGTACTGAGATTAAATCGCCGGGGGCATCATTTAACCATTCCATCAGACAATACACCGCTTGCTGCAACAGTTCGGGATGCTGATGCTGATAGCCATAATATTTTGGATACAAATCAGCCTGCTTTAAGCGAAAAGCACCGGATAAATCCACAACCACGATGCCGGCAGCCAGTAGCAAAGGAGTAACTGCTTCACTCGCCTCATGCGGCAATGCCAGAAAAGCCACGTCAATCTGCAAAGAACTTATCCGTTCGTCCTGCCAGGGCTCAACGACGATATCAATAGCATTGGTAAAACGCGGGTACAAATTACTGAGAGGCTCGGCAGTGCGTCCGGCAGAAGCAAATGCATAATCCAGAGAGAAATAAGGGTTAGCCACCAGTAATGCACATAATTCGGCACCACTGTAGCCGGCAGCACCTAACACGGCGCTGCGAATTTTTTGATCAGAAGAAGATACTAAAGACATGTTTACCCTACTCAATTGCAAAACCAGCTAAAAGTTATAGCATAAAACGGTTGCTAGTGTAGAACGGCAAACATGCAGAATCAACAATAATTATGCTGTTTTTGTGAATTTTTATCTATTTTATATGGGTGAGGCAATGTCAGTGTCGGGATGGCTGATTACTCTGTTGCGCCCTTGTTCCTTGGCCTGGTAAAGTGCCCGGTCAGCGTCGATAAGTAATTGCTTACCATCATCATTATGGTCAAGCGTCGCCAGACCAATACTCAGGGTAATGGTTAAATCCGGCACGATATCAGTAAAACAGGTCGTGGCGATACGCTGTCGCAGCCGGTCGCATACTTCCTTTGCTGTAGGTAGTGAGGTGTCAGGCAACAGAATAACAAACTCCTCCCCGCCCCAGCGTGCCAGCGAATCAGTATCACGACAATGTTTCTGCAAGGTTGCGGCCACCTTTTTTAACACTTCATCACCAACCGTGTGGGACCAGTTGTCATTAACCTGTTTGAAATAATCAATATCCAGCAGCGCCAGACACAATGGCTCCTTCTGGCGCTTTGCCCGCTTCAGTTCATGCTGCATTGCTTCGTCAAATGCCCGGCGGTTGGCCAGACCGGTTAATGAGTCCAGCCGGGCCAACGCAGCAAGTTCAGCCGTTTTTTCAGCTACCTGCAGCTTCAGCTTTAGCTCACTACGTTTTAAACTGGCCAGACGCCAGCGAACCATGGTGATTACCAATGCGGTTAACAATAAGACGACCAGCAGCTGAAACAGCGGGCGTTGCCACAGATGCGGCGCAATGCTGAAGGATACTGAGGCTGCAACCGGGCTCCAGCCGCCATCGGGATATGAGGCGCTAACATTAAAAGTATAGTTTCCCGGTGCCAGGTTAGTATATTGCACATTAGTCTGAGTGCCCCGCGCTACCCAGTCCTGCTCAAACCCCTCAAGCATGGTTCGGTACTGAATACGCTGCGGCATAATATAGCCCAGACCGGCATATTCCAGTTCTATCCGGCTGGTACCTGCGGCCAGGTTACCAGCTTGCTGTGGCAGGAATTGTTTACCGTCTGCCACCAGCTTTTCCAGCACAACCGGTGGGATCACTGCAGAGAATCTGCTTAATCTGGCCGGTTGAACCTTACTTACTCCCACGGATGTTGCGACCCATACCGAGCCATCACTATGCAGGCTGGCCGCCGGTGACGAACCACCATTGGCCTGAGCGCTGGCCATACCGTCACTCTCACCGAACAATTCGTAGTTAATCTGATCCCGCCGGCCATATACCACATCAAGTGCCTGTTGCCTGCCCAGCCGCAAGACGCCACGGTTAGTGGAAATCCAGAAATGCTGCTGCTTATCAATAACCAGCTGAAACAGTTTATCAAACGGCATACCGTGGCTACGTCCGATCAACGCCAGCTGGCCACTGGCCAGATTAAATGCTACCAGGCCCCGATCCGTTGTCATCCACAGAATGCCGGCTTCGGGGTCTTCGGCAAAACCAAACGCATACTCAGCCTGATCCAACACACTGAAATCCAGCTGGCGAACCTGCTCATCATGCCATATCGAAACGCCGGCACCACTGCCAATAAATACCCTGCCATCCCGGGTCTGGTGTAACGCCATGATAAAAGGAGAAGGCAATGCTGCCGGGGCAACCGGCGTAGTAAGCTGGCCGTTTGTAATTAAACTCAGTCCCTGCGCCGTTCCTACCAATACCGAGCCATCCGCTCTGGGTAAAATAGCCCGTACTTCATTGGCGGCCAGCCCCTGTTCACTGGTGTAGTGCGCAATGACCTTACCATTGGCATAGTGCAGCAGACCGTCGGTATAGGTACCAATCCATAAGCTTTGCTGCTGCCCCATTGCCAGACTAAGTACTGATTGCCCTTTGGCATGACTGGACAGATCGATATTGCGGATATTGCCGTCACAAACCTGATCGAGGCCTCTGCTGCTGCCAACATAGACACAGCCAGCCTGGTCAGACATCACGGTGCGGACATAATTGTCCGCTAAGCCCTGTTCACTGGTGTAAGTGGTAAAAGGGGCGTCGCGTAACCGGAAAACACCACCATTGGTCCCCACCCACAAACTACGCTCTGTATCACGCCACAGCGCCAGCACCCGGTTATTGGGCAAGCCCTGCTCAATGCTCAGCTGTTCCAGCTTATTGTCATACAGCCTGAGTAAGCCGCGATCAACAGTGCCTATCCATATTACGCCGGATGCTTCCGGCAATAAGGTAGCAACAGGGACACCGGCCAGTAATTCAGTTAGTTGCTGCTGCTCATTAAGTTGAAACAGGCCCCTTTCAGTGCCTATCAGCAGCTGCTGTTGATTATTGGCAGCCAGCGCAAATACCGGGGTCGTCAGTTGCTTGGCAAATGGCCGGCTAACTGCCAGTTCGTGGTCAATTAACGCCAGCCCTTCCATCGTGCCTACCCAAATCTGGCCGTTTTTGTCTTCAAATACACTATGGGCGGCATTGGCTGGTAAGCCGTTATCTTTAGTAAACTGGCGGCGCTGGCCGTCCGGCGTTTGCATAACAACGCCTTCGCCTTCCGTCGCCAGCCAAAGCCTCTGCTGGCTGTCGACTATTGCTTTGTTAATCAATACGCCAAGGGGAGGATAGCTTCGCCACTGGCTGCCGCTAACCCGGGCGATGCCGCCACGTGAACCGGCAACCAGCAAATCGCCATTGGCGGCGACATGCAAGGTACGAATACCGGAATCTGGCAGACCGGTTTCAGCGCTACGCTCAAAGATATCGAAACGACGGCCATTAAAGCGGGCAACACCCTCCCAGGTAGCGAACCATAAGTAGCCATCAGGGGTCTGGGCAATCGCATTTACGGTGTTGTGAGGCAAACCATCAACAGTGCTCCAGCTTTCACTGAAGTAGTTACCAATACTGACAATATCATTATCTGTTGCAATGGCAGGCGCAACCAGCATTCCACTTAACAACCACAGCAGGCTGTAAACACTGCACCGGCAAACAGATAACAACGGCATCGCCAATTCCTGTTTCAAGAAAACATAACTTGAGCCAGCAAGATTACCGCTTTTACTGCTACTTGGGAAGCCTCAACAAACAGCAGTTGCTAAAGTACTGGCCGCACTCCGAGTAAATGACAAATCGCGTAGCTCAGCTCGCTACGGTTCAGGGTATAAAAGTGAAACTGATCAACGCCCTCTCTGCTTAACACTTTTACCATCTCCATCGCAATATTTGCCGCCACCAGATTGCGGGTAGTCGGGTCATTATCCAATCCCTGATAAGCCTTATTCATCCAGCCGGGAATAGCCACATTGGTCAGACCGGCAAATTTCTGTAATTGCTGAAAATTAGTTACCGGCAAAATGCCCGGGATAATATCGACATCAATACCGATTGCGGCACAGCGATCGCGATAGCGCAGAAACTTTTCCGGATCAAAGAAAAACTGGGTGATCGCCCGTGACGCGCCCGCATCAACTTTACGTTTTAAATTTAGTAAGTCGAACTGGGCATTGGGTGCTTGCGGATGCACTTCAGGATACGCTGCTACTGAAATATCAAAGTCGGCTACTGAGCGTAAAATTTCAACCAGATCGGCGGCATAAAGTTCAGGCACGTCGGTACTGTTGGCAGGCAAATCCCCCCTTAACGCCACTATGTGTCTGATGCCGTTCTGCCAGTAATCACGGGCAATATCAATCAGCTGCTGCTTAGTGGCATCAACACAGGTTAAATGCGGCGCAGCAATTAAGCCGGTACGTTGCTTAATTGACTTAATAATATCATGGGTGCGATCGCGCTCGCCCGAATTAGCACCATAAGTTACCGACACAAAAGACGGTGTCAGCGGCGCCAGCCGTTCAATAGACTGCCACAGTGTTTGCTCCATCTGCGCGGTTTTTGGCGGAAAAAATTCAAAGCTTACATTAACTTTCCCCTGCACATCGTGCAGATTGCGATTAATTGCATCCAGATATTGAGCGTTAGCAAAGGCCATAATGATTCTCGTTAAACTAACATACTTAGTGGCTTGCGCCGGTTAAAATAAGCTGCTGACACAACTGCGCCACATCAGCATGAATACCGCCGGCCGTAACCTGCCTGCCAGCGCCGGGGCCTTTCAGTACCAAGGGGTTCTGACAATACCACTGGCTTTCAATCACAAAAATATTGTCACAGGGTGCCAGCGCTGCCAGCGGCTCTTCAGGTGCTACCTGCACCAGGCTGACTTCAGCTGTGGGCCCATCGCTGCCAAGGGTTAAACTGGCGGCGTAGCGTAATACCTTGCCATTAGCGTTGGCGCTGGTCAGGGCTTGCTCCAGCATATTATCCAGCACAGCGCGTTGCTGCCACGCGTCAGTCCAACTGCCGGCAGCAAGCTGCTCAGGCATTAACGGCTGCAGGCTGATTTGCTCCAGCTCCAGACTCAGGCCCAGTTCACGAGCCAGTACCAATAATTTGCGCTGCACATCCTTACCGGACAAATCGTCCCGCGGATCAGGCTCAGTGAAGCCCAGTTCTGTTGCTTCAGCCAGTAAGCCGGAAAAAGGCTGACTGCCGTCAAACTTACAGAGCAACCAGGACAGGGTGCCGGAGAACACACCGCTTATTCTGGTAATGCTATCGCCACTTTGCCGCAGGGCCTGCATGACCTGTTGTACCGGGATGCCAGCACCGACGGTGGTATTGCTGCGCCAGCTCAACTGATGGCGGTTAAGTTCTGTCCGGATAGCGTTATATTCCAACAGGGGTAAGGTTACGCCCTGTTTATTGGCACTGATAATATGACAGCCGGCTTTAATAAACTCCGGATACTGCCTGGCAAACTGCTGACTGGGGGTAATATCGACCAGGACTTTAGGACCGGCCAGTTGCCGGATATAGCTCAGCAATTCAGTCGCTGAGTAAGGGTTAGCTGCGGCCAGTTCGCTCTGCCACTGCGCCGGGTTCAGCGAGTCGCCCAGCCAGGCCCGGCGTGAATTAAACACCGCGGCCAGTTGCAGCTGAATATCGCTTGCCAGCGCCTGCTGCTGTTGCGGTAACATTTGCAAAAACTCAGCACCAACATTGCCGGTACCGGCCACCAGTAATTGCAAACAAGGTTTTGTCGCGACACAATGCCGGTGAACCTGATTTAACTCAGTCACGGTTAACTCCCGTTTAAACAGCCAGACAGCCAGTTGATCATTTTCATATAGATGCTGAACCTCAAATTGGTGTAACAAGTCAGCTAAAACAGGTTTAACCTGTTGCTGAGCACCCGCCTTAAGCCAAACCAGCGCATAATATTCGCAGGTATCAGCCAGTGGATGACTGCCCTGCTGCTGCAGCAAACTCAGGGCTTGCGGCCAGGCTGCAGCAGAAATAAGCCAGCGCTGGCCGCTTTCGTCTGCACTTTTACCCTGCTGCGGTAACACGACCACCGGGCTTTGCAATTGATCTGCCAGCGCAGCGGCACTTAGCTGCGGACACCGGGGTAGCGATACCAGCCGTACCTGCGCTAAACTGGTTAAAAAATCCTGCACCGCTGCATTGGCCACCACTTCACAAGCGCTCTGGCCGGGGTGTATTGCACTTCGCACCAGCAAGCGGGTATTGCCGCCAGCCAGCGGCGCCAGAGTGCGGGCATGCAGTACCGGATTGCCCAGTGCCGCCAGCTGACATGCCTGGCGGACATTCACCTTGTTATAAGGGACGGCGCTGGTGCATTTGCGCGGATCAGCACTGTAAATGGCTTTGACGTCAGTCCAGATACTGACACTGTCAGCAGCCAGTAGTGCCGCCAGCAAGGTCGCACTGTAATCACTGCCATTGCGGCCCAGGGTGATACTGTCACCCTGTTGATTGCGGCCAATATAGCCGGTAACAACATAAATAACGCTTGCCGGGGCCGGGCCGGCCCCCGTATTGCTGTTTATCTGAGCAAGCAACGCTGAGCTGCGTTGCCAGTCAGGTTCGCTGCCAGCAAAAATCAGAAAATCACGGGCATCCAGCGCTGCTGCAGGCCGCCCCTGTTCAGTTAATAAAGCTGCCAGCAATGTAGCCGATAACAACTCGCCGATCGCCAGCACCTCGTTAGGCTGCTTTTCAGCTAACCAGTCTGGAATTTGCTCAAACCAGCGCTGTACTGATGTCAGTACCAAGGCTGCAGCCGGCACAGGTAAGGTAGCGCGGATTAATTGCTGTAACTGAGCCAGCAGTTGCGCTGCCAGGCTGCCGCTGTCTCCCCTCTGCTGATAACTGCTGATAATCGCCAGCAACGCATCGGTGGTGTCCCCCGGCGCTGACACTACAACCCAGGGCTGCTCCTGTTGTTGCCCAATAAGGCTGGCTGCTGCGTGAAAACGTGCTGCGCTGGCCAGGCTGCTGCCGCCAAACTTATGAACCCCGACTACCGGTCGGGTTGAAGCTGCTATTAATTGCTGACTCATTGTTAGTTACCACAGTGCAGTTAAAGCGGGGTTTAATCTCAATTGCCGATCGGCTTTATCTATACCAGCGTTGGCGCTGGCAGCCCGTTCAGTGTGCTGAGTGGATTGCGAACTATTCAGCCAATTCGCCACGGCATTGAACCCGGCCTGCAGGTCGGCAATTAAATCTGCCGGCGCTTCAATACCCACCGACAACCGGATTAAGGTCGGACCAATACCGGCGGTCTGCTGGGCAGCCGCATCCATGGAGGCATGGGTCATGCTCCCCGGGTGACAAATCAGGCTTTCAATGCCACCTAACGATTGCGCCAGGGTAAATAACCGCAAACTGGCAAAAAACACCGGCAACGCTGCAGCAGGTGCCGCCAAATCAAAACTACACATAGCGCCAAACCCGCTTTGCTGGGCTTTAGCAATGCTATGTCCGGGATGGTCGGTTAAACCCGGGTAATATAATTTGCTGACCAGCGGCTGGCGTTGTAAAAAACTAACCAGCTCGGCGGTATTCTGTTGCTGCAACTGCAGCCGGGGCACCAGGGTGCGTAAGCCGCGCAGGGTCATATAGCTGTCAAATGCCGGCCCGGTAACCCCTAAACAATTGGCCCACCATTTCAGCTCATCCCCAATAGCCGGATCTTTAGCCACCAACACGCCGCCAACAATGTCGCTGTGGCCATTAATGTACTTGGTGGTAGAGTGCACCACGATATCGGCACCTAACAGCAACGGTTGTTGCAGTACCGGTGATAAGAAAGTGTTATCCACCACAACCTTTGCGTTTAAGTTTTTGGCCAGCTGGCATACTGCTTTCACATCGGTAATTTGCAGCAATGGATTACTGGGCGTTTCCAGCCAAATCATCGCTGGCTTTGCTGCAGTAACTTTTGCTGCCCAGTCACGTTGCTGAAAATTAATAATTTGCAGTTTAAAGGCCTGCTTGCGCGTGGCCAGATTGGTAAATAAACGATAGCTGCCGCCATAGCAATCATGCGGGATCAGCAATGTATCGTCCGGCCCCAGTAACTGCAGCGCCAGCAAACAGGCTGACATACCGCTGCCGGTAACAATCGCCCGCGCGCCCTGCTCTAACTGACACAAGGCGTCAGCCAGGGTGTCGCGGGTTGGGTTGTTCGAGCGCGAATAATCGTACTGGCCCGGTTGCTTAAAAGCCGGTAGTTCATAAGTTGACGTTAAATATAAAGGTGGGGTAACTGCGCCAAACGCCGTATCCTGAGCAATTCCGGCCCGGGCAGTAATGGTTGCAGCAGCTGAATGAGACATAACGACACCTTTTGACTTTCACTTTTGGATGTTTAGACGTCTAAAAGTATATCGATCAAAAATTGGATGTCAAACCATTTAGCCGTCTATAATGATTATTTGTTGCTCACTATTGGACATGGCAGGATAAAAAGTTAGAATTTGGCAACTGCGCGAGCAAATACGAATAACCATTAAAATAACTAAGGTACCCTTATGGCTAAATGGAATGGTGAATACATCCATCCTTACGCGGAACATGGTAAAAAATCAGAACAAGTTAAAAAAATTACTGTTTCTATTCCGCTGAATGTTTTAAAAGTATTAACCGACGAGCGTACCCGCCGCCAGGTCAATAACCTGCGCCATGCCACTAACAGTGAATTGCTATGCGAAGCTTTTTTACATGCCTTTACCGGCCAGCCATTACCGGCTGATGAAGACTTACGCAAAGATAATCCGCACCAGATCCCGGCCGAAGTACGGCAGATCCTGACCAGCATGGGTAAGCCTATCCCGGTAATTATTGAAGCCGATACCACCGAAGAGTAATACCTTTTGTAACAGCTTTTCGCTGAAAAACCGCCTGCAGGCGGTTTTTTTATCAGCTGATAAGACCCAGCTCCAGCGCCAGCAACACAGCACGGGTGCGGTCGCGCACACCCAGCTTGGCCAGGATGGCAGAGCACTGGTTTTTAACTGTTCCCTCAGATTTATACAAAGCGGCCGCAATTTCTTTGTTGCTGTAGCCCGCGGCCATCAGTTGCAGAATTTCCAGCTCTTTGTCACTGAGCGGTTCCGGCACTGCTGGCATACTGTAGTCAGCATTAGCAGTGGTATTATCACGGACACTTCCCAGTAATCGCTCGGTGATATTGGGAGCAAACCAGCTGCCGCCCTCTGCCAGGGTTGCGATGGCCTGCACCAGCGTGTCCAGTGATACATCTTTTAATAAGAAGCCGCGGGCACCAAGTGAAATGCTCTTCAATACCAGTTCATGCTCATCAAAAGTGGTCAGAATAAGTACCGGAATGCTGATCCCAGCCTGTTTTAATGCCGCCAGAGTTTGCACACCATTCATCACCGGCATCGATAAATCCAGCAAGACCACGTCGGGTTGCAGCTGCTGACAGGTGTCCACCACAGCTGAGCCATCGGCACACTCTGCCACGACGGCAACCTTACCTGAAATACCCAGCAGGCTTTTAATACCATCACGGATCAGCTTCTGATCATCAACCAGCAGGACTTTATGCATCATCCCCCCTTACGTAGGGTAAAGTAATCGTCAGTTGCATCGCCTGGTTGCTACTGGCTATCTGCAAACTACCATTGCATTCTGCCAACCGCTCCTGCATACCAGTAATACCGTTGCCCGGCTGCCAGTATGGTGTCAGGGTGCCATTATCATAAATCTGTAGCTGCAGTTGTTGCCCGGCGACACTGGCTTTAATATGAACTTCTGTCGCGCCGCTGTGTTTTAAACTGTTACTCAAGGCTTCCTGAATAATACACAGCAGGTGCTGGGCCTGGCTCAGATCGTTGAGCATAATATCCGCCGGGATCTGCAGCTTTACTGCAAGCTGGGCTGGCAACATCCGGCTTAGTGCAGTAACGGCATCTTGCAAGCTGACATCAGCGTACTGGCGCATGGTGCTAACGGCCTCACGCACATCAGATAGCAACAGCTTCGCCAGCTGATAACACTGATCAACCTGCTGTTTTGCCTCACCGTCGGTTAAATGGCTTGCTACCTGCAACTGAATGGTCAGGGCGGTTAAATGGTGGCCGACCAGATCGTGCAGATTACGGGCAATCCGGGTGCGTTCGCTCTGGCGCGAAGCGGCCTGCAATAATTGCTGGGTTGCCAGCAGCTGCTGATGCTTTTGCTCTAATTCTTCCTTAGCAGCTTCAGCGTCCCGGCTGGCAGTTTGCACCAGTACCGCAAACAAATGAAAACAGCCATACAGCAGCGCTGTTATCCAGAATTCTTTGCCACTTTGCCAGGCCATAACGGCAAACCAGGCCGCAACGACTGCGACGGTAAGCAGCAAGGCCGGGCCCGTTCGCATCACAAAGGGCAGCATTGCTGCCCAGATAATAGTCAGGATAGCCAGAAATTCGAAATTACGCGCTGGTATCAGCCAAAGCAAACCAAAAGCCACCAGCAACTGCAATAACAACAGATAACGACCAAACCGGCCTTGTAAGGTAAACGGCCCCTGCTTGCTGGTCAGCAACCAGAACAGACCGCCATAAACAATAAACAGCCCATGCAGAGCCAAAGTAGGATGGGCCGGCGCGGATTTGTCCAGAATATAGATGCTGATGCCATAGACCAGCAGCCAGGTTAATAAGCCTGCCAGAGTGGCAAAATCAATTTTTGTTTTCATACCGTCATTATGCGTGCTGTCAACATTACTGCAATAGGCCAGAAGTCATAGCCTGAAATCCTGACTTTTGGCACCTGTGCCGGCACAGGCTCTGGCGTAAACTGGCAGCATTAACCCAGGAGGCTGACCATGTTAGTTATTCACACCACGTTGTTGTACCTGCACATTGCGCTTGGCGCAATCGCACTGTTGCTGTTCTGGTTGCCGATCATTGCCCGCAAAGGCGGTAAGCTGCATATTAGTGCCGGCAAAGCATTTTACCTGATTATGCTGGTTGTTTCGGGTTCAGGCATAATAATGAGCCTGATCGGTTTAGCTGATCCGGTCGGGATTTACGTAAACAGCAAACCACTGAGCAGCGAACAGATTGACAGCATGATGCGCTGGCGCATTCCGTTTACTTATTTTCTGCTGCTGCTAAGTTTGCTGACCTGGGTAACAGTTCGCCATGCCATCGGGGTGCTGCGCGCTAAAGCCAACCGCAGTATGCTGCGCAGCTGGCGCTATCAGGGTCCGGTATTGCTGATGTTTCCCTCTGCAGTATTTGTTGGCTTTCAGGGCGTCAGTATTGGTATGCCTTTGCTGATCATTTTCGCTGCAGTCAGTTTTTTCACTGCCACCACCATTTCACTGTATGTCTATCGTGCCACGGTTGCGCCCCGGGCCTGGATTATCGAGCACTTCGGTTCAATCGTCGGAGCCGGTATTGCTGTTTACACTGCGTTTTTTGCTGCCGGCGGCAGACGGGTGCTCTCGCAATGGTTACCGGGCGAATGGCAGCTGGTCAGCTGGCTGGCCGCACCGGTAATTGGATTAATAATCCTTGCCACACTAACCGGCTACTACAAACGAAAATACAAAGTAAAGCCTAACAGCGCTTTACAATAGCCAGCGCCTTAGCTTAATGTCCTGTGCAGCAATCGCACAGGACCACCGAATTTATGCCTGTTACACTTACCCCACTTACCAATAAAGTTATCTGGATCACCGGTGCCTCGGGCGGCATTGGTGAAGCACTGGCCCGCGAACTGGCTGCGGCTGGCGCCCGGCTGATTTTAAGTGCCCGCCGCCAGGCAGAACTGGAGCGGGTGCGTGCCAGCCTGGCCAATTCAACCTCACATCTGATCCTACCGCTGGATATTACCGACAGTCAGGCTATTAGTGCCACAGTTGCGACTATTGCTGAAAAAATTGGCGGTCTCGACTGGTTGATTAACAATGCCGGCATCAGCCAACGTGCGCTAATCATCGACACCAGCCTGGAGACTGAACGCAAACTGTTTGAGGTGGATTATTTTTCCCAGATTAACCTGACCCGGCAGGCTCTGCCATTGCTGCTGGCCGACGGTGGCGGCAAAGTGGTGTTTGTCTCTTCCGTCGCCGGTTTAGTCGGTACCCAGTATCGCGGCAGCTATTCTGCGGCCAAAGCGGCATTGCATTTATGGGCCAATAGTTTGCGTGCTGAACTGTTTGAACAGGGCCTGACGGTTGCCACTATATTCCCGGGATTTGTTAAAACGGAAGTGTCATTAAACGCCCTTACCGGTGATGGCAAAACCCTGGGCGAAATGGATACCGCTCAGGCTAAGGCGATGAGCGCGACACTATTTGCTGAAAAAGCGCTGAAGGCATTGCTTAAAGGCAAAAATTACATTGTTATTGGCGGTATTAAAGAACGGCTTGGCGCCTGGGTATCACGCCTTTCGCCAGAACTTTTATACAAAATAATCCGCAAAAGCCAGGTCAGATAATAAGTAGAAACTCCTGAGGTTTCTGTGAATAGTGACTTTTGGCACTAAAGATAAGTTTGAACACTCCGTAAAATAAGCACATCACTTATTTGCCAGAGAGTTCAGATGAAATTATCCGCCCTGATAACAGCCGCATTGTTACAGCTGGCTTTTACCCTATCCGCCAATGAAGCTAACCAGGCGTCTATTGACGCTATTACTGACGCAATACAACACGACCTCGATCAAGCAGAAGAGATGGTAGTCAGGGCGTTAAATTCAGAACCTGATAACGCTAAGCTGTATTTTTTATGTGGCCGGATTATGGGCCAGCAAGCTGAAAACTCGTTTATTTCGGCATTAAGCTATGCCAGGAAATCCGTCAATTGTTTAAAAAAATCGGTAGAACTCTCGCCGTCTAATCCTGAATATAAAATGGGGTTAATCCGGTTCTACCTTGGGGCGCCGGGTATTGCTGGCGGAGATAAAAAATTAGCAAAAGAACAGGTAGATGAAGTCTATAAGCTCTCTGAACTGGCAGGAATAAAAGCTGAAATACTGTATTTAGCAGAGTTAGCACAAGCCCGAGAGCTGACACTGCTGTTAAAGCGAGCTGTCACTGATTTTCCGGACAATGCAGAGTTTCATTATCGACTCGGTTTACAGTTTCAACAACAGAAGCAGTACACCGAAGCACATCATAGCTTTGAAAAAGCGGCCACCCTTATTACAGAAAATGAGCTTATTTTTGCGCTGAATGCTCTGTATCAGATAGGACGAAATGCGGTTTTCAGTGAAATGAATATCGAACAGGGCATAGCGGCATTAGAGCAGTTTATCGGGACAGGCAAAACATCAGCTGACTTGCCTCCGTTAGAATGGGCACACCTGCGCCTGGCCCAACTGGCCAAGCTGCTGAATAACCCGGCTTTGATGGAAAAACACATACAGAAAGCGCTGGCCAGCAACGACAGAGAGCTTCATCGCATCGTAAGACAGTTGAAAAAGGGATAAGTGATGATGAATGCAGAAAAGAGCCATAGAACGACGCTCTGGTGCTGTCTGGTTATCTTCCTGCTTATGGAAATACCGGTGCGGCTGCTGGTTCAGCCCGACCCCTGGCTGTTAAATCCGGACCATTGGTACTTTACTCAGCCACTGCGATTTCTGCTGGAACTAGGCCTGATTGCTGTTCTGCTGCTGGTGATCCGCCAGGCGTTGCCGCAGCTGTTAGTTTTAGAGAGAAAGCATTTAGCTTTATTGGTTCTGGGCAGTGCCGGCAGTATTGTTCTGTTCGGATTTTTAGAATTTGACCAACTTAAGGCAAGCTTCAATGTTGCTGCACCACGATGGCTACTGTGGTTTTTAACCGGCTTTTGTATCGGTGTTGGTCAGGAACTGCTCTATCGGGGCTTACTCTTTACGTCACTAGCCAGATTAATGCCTGTCAAGCTCGCTGCGCTTAGCACCACAGTGCTTTTTATCGTGGCACCGTTACACTCAGTCAGGTTGGTTGAATTGTCCAGCAACGGGCATATTACAACGGTGTTATTGCTGATTGCGGTGTACTTCGCCGCCAGCAGCTTTTTCCAGTGGCTTCGCGAACGAACCGGCAACGTAATTGTGCCCGGTGTAGTTCACGGTTTGGGCAATGCCATTACCTGGGTTGCGGTATTTTCCTGACAAAACAACGATGTTTCCCCGGCTGATATCGCTTTCAACCGGGGATTAACTGCTCGTACCGCGGAAAACGCGCTTTACTGATAGTAGTTATCAGGCAGGTCAATGCGGGCAACACCCGAGGCGACAGCAGCTTCGGCAACCGCACGCGCGACCAGTGGTAACAAGCGTGGGTCCATAGGTTTGGGAATAATATAGCCCTTGCCAAATTCCAGCTTATCAACCTGCGCTGCTTTTAGCACCGTTTCCGGCACCGGCTCTTTGGCGATGGCACGTATCGCATTTACCGCGGCAATTTTCATTTCATCGTTAATGACACTGGCCCGCACATCGAGCGCGCCCCGAAAAATAAACGGAAAGCACAGCACGTTATTTACCTGATTGGGATAATCAGAGCGGCCGGTGGCCATAATTAAATCTTTACGGGCAGCATGAGCCAGCTCGGGCTTAATTTCCGGGTCGGGGTTTGAGCAGGCAAAAATAATCGGATTGGGCGCCATCAGCTCTAAGGCTTCTGCTGGCAATACATTGGGCCCCGATACGCCAACAAACACATCAGCCCCATTTAAGGCATCTTCCAGCGTGCGCTTGTCAGTATTATTGGCAAATAACAGCTTATACTGATTTAAATCATCCCGCCTGGTGTGAATAACGCCTTTGGTATCCAGCATATAGATATGCTCACGGTGGGCGCCGCATTTAATCAGGAGCTCCATACAGGCAATGGCTGCAGCACCAGCGCCCATGCAGACGATGATCGCCTTGCTGATTTCCTTGCCCTGAATTTCCAGCGCATTAAGCATACCGGCAGCGGTAACAATAGCGGTACCGTGCTGATCATCATGAAATACCGGGATTTTACAGCGCTTAATCAATTCTTTTTCAATCTCAAAACACTCTGGCGCTTTGATATCTTCCAGATTAATACCACCAAAGGTATCAGCAATATTAGCCACCGTATTAATAAACTCCTCGGTGGTACGATGGCTGACTTCGATATCAATAGAGTCAAGATTAGCAAAGCGCTTAAACAGCAGCGCTTTGCCTTCCATAACAGGTTTGGATGCCATCGGCCCTAAGTTACCTAAGCCCAGAATGGCTGTGCCATTGCTGATCACCGCCACCAGGTTGCCTTTGGCCGTGTATTTGTAAACATTGTCGACGTCAGCGGCAATTTCCCGCACCGGTTCAGCCACACCCGGACTGTATGCCAGCGCTAAATCTTTTACGGTTTCTGCCGGCTTACTGATTTCAATACTGATTTTTCCCGGGGTCGGCTCTGCATGGTACCGCAGTGCCTGCTCTCTGAAATCTGACATCTTGTTTTCCTGCTTTTAATGAGTGAGGGTAACTTCTGATTTTTATGATTGTGCAACCGCTATGGCCTGATCTTACCAGCGCAACTGCGCCATACTGACCATACCACTTTAGTCTTATTACAGCCTGTTATAGCAACTTCAGTCGCTTTCGCCAAGCCAGCTGCACACCCGAAATTACCTGTATAAGGTATTTTCGAGCCAGATCCGGCTGTTCAACGTTGAAGCTGACGCTTAATATTTCGATTAAAGTGACTAACTATCGGAAAATGTTGCCAGGTGTTTCCGGCTAAAACGCCGGCATTTCAGGCGTATAGCCATCTAAAAATTTTTAATCGACTGCATAATCAGCTAAACAATGGAAATTAAACCATTTTTTTAATAAATACTGACTATTTGCTTAAAAAACCAACAGTAAGTCCCGTTTGTCTCCTTCTACCAATTCACGGTCTTTATACATTTGTTTACAGTTTACAGTACCTGTTATCTTGACCAGAACGAGTGAGTGTTCGATCATTACAATATAAATTTTTTGTAAACAACCTGGAGGAACGTGATGCGGGCAACACGGATTGTAAGTATGATGACACTGAGTTTAACCCTGACTCTGGCAGGAGTTAGTACCCTGCCCGTCATGGCGTCAGCTGACACAAAGGTGTGTCCAGCTGGCCAGTGCGAAAATGAGATGCGCCGGCTTATCAAGCTGGCCCGCAGTGGCAGTGGTGATGCTGCTGCATTTGTTGCCATGGCATACGCGTCCGGAGATGGTCTGGAGCAAGACCACAAAGAAGCTGCGCGTTTTATCAAGCTTGGGGTAAGACACCGCAATCCAATGGCAACTTATCTGATGTCTGACTGGTATCGTAATGGTTTTGTTCTGGAGCAGGATATTGGCCAGGCAGATAAACTGCTGGCCCAGGCAGTAAAGAGTGAGTATTCACCGGCCATGTACCAACAAGCTCTGTTGCATTTACAAACCGACGAGGAAGCCAAGGTTACCGAAGCGGTCAGCTTGCTGGAAAAGGCTGCTGAAAATAAACTGATGAACGCCATGTTCCTGCTGGCGCGTTTAAAGCAGACCGGCACCGCTACCGAGCAGGATTTAGCTGGTGCAGGCGAACTATACAAAGCATTAACGTTGGCCCGGCATCCGCAAGCGCGTGATTATCTGCAACAGGTGATTGATGAGTTAGCCGCAGACGAGCAGCAAACAGAGCTGATAGCTGAATTTAAAAGTGTTGACGATATCGAAGTGATTGAAGTACGCGGCCAGAAAATGGAAGCCAATATTATGCTGGATGGCCTGGTAAGGCGGCTGAATGCCAGCGGTAAATATGATCGCCGTTCAATTGGCAGCCGGATCAGCGGAGTAAGCTGTGAGAACTCAGGCTCGGCTTGTGCCTCGGTTAAGCCGGGCAAAGGCGCCAGCTCACTGAGCGAAGTATTAAGCGGTGGTAAATAACAGGCTGGCTTAACTTTGCAACTGGCAGTTATAAAAAAAGCACCCGAAGGTGCTTTTTTTATTTGCAGCATACTTTGGCAAATTAACGATTGCCCAGTACCGCGAAACGCTTTTTGAAGCGGTCAACCCGGCCGCCAACGTCTAATACTTTTTGCTTACCAGTGTAAAAAGGGTGACAGCTTGAACAAACGTCCAAGTGAATATCTTTACACAGGGCTGAATGGGTTTTGAAGCTGTTACCGCAAGTACAGGTTGCAGTAATTTCTTTGTATTCTGGGTGGATACCTGGTTTCATGGGTTACCTCGTTAGGCCGTATCGCTATCTGGTCATCATGTGCCAGACACCATACGTAATTACAGTTAATTAAGGGCGCGTAGCTTAATAGATAGCCAACAAAGTTGCAACTGTCCTGCCCGCTTATTTGCAACTTTGTTTTACTTGGCAGCGGCCTGAGGGCACCTTACACTATCTGCTGTCTAATCTGAAGGATATTCACTTTGTCAGTTATCCGCGTTGCTCTGCCATTGCCATTACGCCAACACTTTGATTATCTGCTTAGCAGTGATCAGCAGGTGCAAATTGGCTGCCGGCTGCGGGTTCCTTTTGGTAAACGCGAATTAATTGGTGTTGCCTGGCAACTTAATCCGGCCGATCATTACCCGTTAGCACAGTTAAAGCCCGTGCTAAGCGTTATCGATAACCTGCCGGTGTTAAACGATACTCTGCGCCAGTTGCTGACCTTTGCCGCCGAATACTATCACCATCCGCTGGGCGAAGTACTGACCGCTGCATTGCCTGCCCTGCTGCGCGAAGGTAAAGATCTGGCAGACTACCAGCAATATGCCTGGCAGCTGACTACCGCCGGCGCTGCAGCCAGTGCTGCCGACTTTAAACTGTCGACCCGGCAGCTGGCATTATGGCAGGCATTGCAGGATGGCGCCGTACCCGCCATAGAATTGCTAACCAGCCATTCACGCACCACTTTAAATCAACTGGCAGAAAAAGGGCTGATAGAAAAAAATATTTTACCGTTGCGGCCTTTCAGCCAGCGCGGTTTGAAACAACCGGCATTGCAACTAACGCCCGATCAGGCGCTGGCTGTTACTGCTATCAATCAGGCTGCCGGCCGTTTTCAGAGCCTGTTGCTCGAAGGTGTCACCGGCTCAGGCAAAACAGAGGTTTACCTGCAAGCGATTGCTCCCTTGCTTGATGCTGGCAGCCAGGTGCTGGTAATAGTGCCGGAAATAGGTCTTACTCCACAGACACTCTCCCGTTTTCAAAGCCGTTTTCAGGCACCGGTGCTGTGCTGGCATTCTAATCTTAGCGATACCGAGCGGCTGAGCTGCTGGCAGCAAACACAGGCAGGTAGTGCTGCTATTGTCATTGGTACCCGCTCAGCGCTGTTTTTACCTTTTGCCCGCCTCGGCTTAATTATTATTGATGAAGAACATGATCAGTCACTGAAGCAGCAGGATGGTTTTCGGTATCATGCCCGCGATCTGGCGATTAAGCGGGCAGCCCTGGAGCATTGCCCTGTGGTGCTTGGCTCGGCTACCCCGTCGCTGGAAAGCCTGTACAACTGTCAGCAACAGCGTTTTGTTCATCTTAGTCTGCATACCCGGGCAGCGGGCCAGGCCATGCCCCGCTATCAACTGGTGGATTTAAAGCAGCAGGTGCTGCAGTTCGGCCTGGCCAGTCAGACTCTGCAGTTTATGCAGCAGCAGTTACAGCAGGGTATGCAGGTCATGTTGTTTTTAAACCGCCGCGGCTTTGCCCCGGCGCTTAGTTGCCAGGAGTGCGGCTGGCTGACCGAATGCCACCGCTGCAGTACTTTTACCACCTACCATAAACAAAGCAGGCAGCTGGTATGTCACCATTGCGGTGCAATTAAAGCAGTGCCGCGCCAATGCAAGCAGTGTGGCAGTGCAAGGTTAGCGCCCGTTGGCCAGGGGACTGAACAGCTGGAAGAAAATTTACAGCAGTTATTTCCTGATATTGCGATTACCCGGCTGGATCGTGACACCACCCGGCGTAAAGGCGCGCTGGCCAGTGCGCTGGACAGTATCAATCAAAGCGGTCCACGGCTGATCCTGGGCACACAGATGCTGGCCAAAGGCCATCACTTTCCTTTTGTTACTCTGGTTGTCATTGTTGATGTCGACGGCGCCCTGTACAGCAGCGACTTCAGAGCACCAGAACAACTGGGCCAGTTACTGACGCAGGTAGCCGGCCGGGCCGGCCGGGGCAGTAATCCCGGCACCGTATTATTGCAAACGCATTATCCAGAGCATGTGCTGTTGCAGGATATTATTCACAATGGCTATGCCTCGTTTGCCCGCAGTGCGTTGCTGGAACGGCAACACACCAGACTGCCGCCTTATCAGCATCTGGCGATGTTCCGGGCAGAAGCGCTGCAAAGTGCGCTTTGTCAGCAGTGGCTTACCGAGCTGGCGTCGCTGGCCAAAACCCTGCCCGGGCTGGAGCTTCTCGGTCCCCTTAGCTGTCCGATGGAAAAACGAGCCGGTAAATACCGCTGGCAACTACAGATTTACAGCAGCCAGCGGCCGCTGCTGCATCAGGCCTTGAATACGCTGCTGGCGGCACTGCAAAGCTGGCCGCTCAGCAGGCAGTTAAAGTGGCAACTGGATGTTGATCCTATTGATCTGAGTTAATGGCTTAGCCCTGCTTATTTCTTTTTCAGACTAAGCAGGTAGAATAGCGCCAGTGAATTCTTAAGTCAGGTTGTTAAGCTGTCAATATGCCGCAAAAAGATTACGTGAAAACCGCCCGCCCCAAGCCTAAGGCCAAAGCCAGAACCAGCAATCCGCGGCGGGGTAACAGCCGGGCTGCCAGCAAGTCCAGCAAGCCGTGGTTACTGATGGTAGTCACCACCCTGCTGCTAAGTGGTTTTGCCGCTTTTCTGTGGTATTTAAAGCAGCAGCCATCCGACTCTGCAGCCAACCCGCCGGAAGTACGTCAGAACAAGCCAGTGGTTGATGAGCTCCCTGCCAAGCCGGTTGCAGAGCCTTATCAATATATAAAAGAGCTGGAAAATAAAGAAGTTCAGGTAGAAGTCGACACCAGCGAAAGGGAATCAAAGGGCCCGTTTCAGATGCAATGTGGCTCGTTCCGGCAAGCTGAGCAAGCCGAAGCCATGCGGGCGCAGATCGCCTTTGCCGGCTTTGCCTCCGCCGTGCGCCGTACTGAAGGTAGTAACGGCATCTGGTACCGGGTGGTGCTGGGTCCTTATGATTCCAAGCGTCAGGCGACAGCGGATCGCAACCGGCTGCAACAACAGAACATCAATGGCTGCCAGATCTGGAACTGGACTTGAAAAGCAGCGCTGCCAGCCACACTTAAGCCCTAGGTTTATTCGCCATAGGGCAAAAATTCATGACAACTATCGTTTCTGTTCGCCGTAATGGCCACGTTGCTATTGGCGGCGATGGCCAGGTGTCACTGGGTAATACCGTAATGAAAGGTAATGCCCGCAAGGTACGCCGGCTTTATAACAACAAAGTGCTGGCCGGTTTTGCCGGCGGTACCGCCGATGCTTTTACTTTATTTGAACGTTTTGAAGCTAAACTGGAGCTGCATCAGGGCCATTTAATGCGCGCAGCGGTAGAGCTTGCCAAAGACTGGCGCACCGATCGGATGCTACGCAAGCTTGAAGCACTGCTGGCGGTTGCTGATGCAAACTGCTCGCTGATTATTACCGGTAATGGTGATGTTATTCAGCCCGAGAATGATTTAATTGCTATCGGTAGTGGCGGCCCTTTCGCTCAGGCAGCTGCCACCGCTTTGTTGCAGAATACCGAGCTGAGTGCCCAGGATATTGTTGAAAAAAGCTTAACGATTGCTGGTGATATTTGTGTTTACACCAATCAGCAACACACTATTGAACAACTTTAAGCAGGTTAATTATGTCTGATATGACACCCAGAGAAATTGTCCACGAACTGGACCGGCATATTATTGGCCAGAGTAAAGCCAAACGTGCTGTGGCCATCGCCCTTCGCAACCGCTGGCGCCGGATGCAGCTGGAAACAGGCCTGCGCGCTGAAGTTACCCCGAAAAACATTCTGATGATTGGCCCGACCGGAGTTGGTAAAACCGAAATTGCCCGGCGCTTGGCAAAACTCGCCAATGCGCCTTTTATCAAGGTTGAAGCCACAAAATTTACCGAGGTAGGTTATGTGGGCAAAGAAGTTGAGAGCATTATCCGTGACCTGACCGACAGTGCCGTGAAAATGCTGCGGGAACAGGCGATTGCCAAAAATCGCTTTCGGGCTGAAGAAGCCGCTGAAGAGCGGATTTTAGATGCCTTATTACCCAAAGCCCGCGACAACTGGGCCGACGCTGATAATCAACCAGCAACCGATAACAATACCCGGCAGATTTTCCGCAAAAAGTTACGCGAAGGCCAGCTCGATGATAAGGAAATTGAACTGGAACTGGCGCAAACCCCGGTAGGTGTGGAAATTATGGCACCGCCTGGCATGGAAGAAATGACCTCGCAGTTACAAAGCATGTTCCAGAGCCTGGGCAGTGATAAAAAGAAAAAGCGTAAACTGAAAATTAAAGACGCTTTTAAACAACTGATTGACGAAGAAGCCGCCCGGCTGGTTAATCCGGAAGAATTAAAAGCTGAGGCACTGGAAGCGGTCGAGCAAAATGGCATTGTCTTTCTGGATGAAATTGACAAAATTTGTAAGCGTGGCGAAACCAGTGGTCCTGATGTATCACGCGAAGGTGTGCAACGCGATTTACTGCCACTGATTGAAGGCTGTACCGTTAATACCAAGCATGGGATGGTAAAAACTGATCATATCCTGTTTATTGCCTCTGGTGCTTTTCAGATGAGTAAGCCGTCTGACTTAGTCCCCGAGCTGCAGGGACGTCTGCCTATCCGGGTAGAGCTGGAAGCGCTGACCGCTGCCGATTTTGAGCGTATTTTAACTGAACCCAAAGCGTCGCTGACCGAACAGTCTATTGCGATGCTGGCCACCGAAGGGGTAAAAATCAGTTTCAGCGACGAGGGTATTAAACGAATTGCTGCAGCAGCCTTTCAGGTAAATGAAACCACTGAGAACATCGGTGCCCGGCGCCTCTATACGGTGATGGAGCGCTTACTGGAAGAAATATCTTATGATGCGGCCGACCATGCTGGTGAGCATATCGAGATTACTGCCGATTATGTCGAACAGCATCTGGGCGCATTAGTACAGGATGAAGATTTAAGTCGGTTTATTCTTTAACAAAGGGGGTCTGCAAGCAATGACATTACGCACCCTGCACTATCACCGGCAACGGCGCCTGCTGGATCTGATATTTGCTGACGGCACGGTACAGGTGCTGTCAGCAGAATTTTTGCGCGTCCATTCACCATCAGCCGAGGTGCGTGGTCATGGCAAACCCAGGCTTGTAGCCCATAAACGTGATGTCGCAATAAAGACGATTAGCCCCGTAGGCCACTACGGGGTTAAACTGACCTTTGATGATGGCCATGATACCGGCTTGTATCACTTTCGCTATTTGTGTCAGTTGGCCGACGATCAGCACACACTATGGCAGCGCTACCTGGCACAGCTTAAAGCCGCTAATGCCAGTCGCGAAAGCCTGATCAGTACCCGTCAGCTCAGCTAGCCATTTAGCCGGTCAGTTAACTTCAGCTCAGGCTTTAAATATTTCAACGCTTTGCCGTAAACTGGCAGCCTGTTGCGCCACTTCCTCACTAATCGCGGCATTTTGCCGGGCATAGCCAAAGGTATCATCCGACAAATCACGAATTTTCACCACGTTTTTGTTAACTTCTGCCGCGACGTGGCTTTGCTGTTCAATTGCAGCTGCTATCTGGGTGGTCATATCCATGATATTGGTCACATCTTCAGTGATCTCCCCCAGCAACGTCATCGCAATGCTGGCCTGCTCTGCGCTGTCGGTACCTTGCTGCCGGCATTGCTGCATTGCCTCAACGATATGGCGGGTACGGCCTTGCAAAGCGGCAATAATTTCTTCAATTTGTCCGGTCGACTGGGCGGTACGTTGTGCCAGATGCCGCACTTCATCGGCAACCACCGCAAAACCACGACCCTGATCACCCGCCCTGGCCGCCTCAATAGCCGCATTCAGCGCCAGCAAGTTGGTCTGTTCGGCAATACCACGAATCACATCCAATACTGAACCGATAGTCTGGCTATCCTGCTCCAGCTCGGTAACAATGCTGGTAGCCTGCTGTAAGCGTCCTGACAGCTGCTGGATCTGCGAAACCGTTTGCTCCACTTCATGCCGGCCGCTGGCCGCATTTTGGTTAGTACTGTCGGCTTTGGCAGCGGTCATTTCGGTATTACTGGCAATTTCATTGATAGTTGCCCCCATCTCGGTTACAGCGGTTGCAACCATATCTGTTTCTGCTTGCTGGCGTTGCATCCCTTCACTGGTGTCCGACGTTGACTGCGCAAGTTCAGCTGTAGCCTGGTCCAGCATGCCAAGGGCTTCATTGACGGTACGGATTAAATGCTGAATATCGGCCAGCATGGCATTAAAGTCCTGCGCTAACTGGCTCATTTCGTCCTGACCACTTTCATCTACCCGTTTGCGAAAATCGTGCTCATTACGGATAAGGCCAATGGTTTGGCATACTGCCAGTACCGGGCCGATAATACTGCGGCTGGTCAGGCCTACCAGCGCCAGCATCAGCAGCAGAACCACCACAAAAATAATAACGGCCAGCTGCTTGGTACTGGTCACTGCAGCCGCAATAGCGTCGCTGGTTTCTGCCGATAAAGTTTCCAGACTGGTCTCGGTTTGTTGAATAGCGGAGCGCATCTGCCCTGTCAGGCCCTGCGTTTCATCTAACCCCAGTTGTTTCATGCCGTCAACCAAGCCGTTAAAGCCATCACGGTAAGCGTTTGCGGCCGCAGTACCAGCAGGAAAACTACGCTGCAATGAACTGATAAAGGTCGCAAACTCACTGTTAAAGGTTTCGGCATACCGTGGTTCAAGTCGTAATAAGAAATCTTTTTCATGCCGTCGTAACTGCAATAACATCATAAGTAACTGGGTTTCATCAGTCTGGTTGAGTTGCTGCTCCAGGGTTTGAGCACTATCCCGCAGCCGCCCCTGCAAACCTTCGGCTGGTGTTAAGCCTAACTGCTGCTGCTGCGCGACCAGTTTATTAAATACTTGCTGATACTCAGCAGTAAGCTGGCTGAACCTGTCCAGCGGCGCGGTGGGTATGTCATGGCTTTGGGCGTACTGTCGCAGTGTCACGACTTTGTCAGTTAACTGCTCGATTCGATCGTTTAACCGTTGCTGATATTTTAAATCGCTACGCATCATGAAGTCTTTTTCATGTCGACGCAGCATCAGTACCGTGGTGTTAAGCTGTTCCACTAACTGCTGGGTACTGGCTAAACTGGTTAATTGGTTGCTTTGGAAAAACAGAATGGCCAGCATCAGCAACATGGCAACAATAAGCGCCAGAGCATTGGCTAACAGCCGTTGTTTAATGGTTAAACGACGTAACAGCGTCATAAATAATACTCACAATTTCAGACTGAATTTAAGATTAGTTTACTTTAGTAAATGTTAACAGTAACAACAGAGTATTTAGCGGGGATAGCTTTTAAAAAATGCCAGCGCTTCGGTTTCTGGTAAAGGTTTGGCAATATAGTAACCCTGCACGGCATCACAGGATAAAGTGCGAAGCAGGTCAAGCTGCTCAACCGTTTCCACGCCCTCGGCCAGAATACGTTTACCCAGGCCATGCGCCAGCTTTATCATCGTTTTGACGATCATCATATCGGAGTCATTTGACGTCATATCCATCACAAAACTGCGATCTATTTTAATTTTTTCAATCGGCATTTTACGCAAATAAGCCAATGAGGAATAACCGGTACCAAAATCGTCAATTGATACTTTAATGCCCATTTGCTGCAACTCCAGCGCAAAATTTGAGCCCTTTTCCATGTCCTGCATTGCAGTATTTTCAGTGACTTCCAATTCAACCATTTCCGGTGAAACCGCATATTGCTGCAACAATCCCTTCAGTTCCTGCTTTAAGCCTTCCTGTTCGAAATGGACCGGTGACATATTAATCGCCAGCGGAATATGCACCCCCCGTTGCTGCCAACGCTGAATACTGGCAATGGCACTGCGCAATATCACTAAATCCAGCACCTGACTCAGGCCAAGCTGTTCGCAGAGTGGTAGAAATTCTCCCGGCATTAACAGGCCACGTTGCGGATGCTGCCAGCGCACCAACACTTCAAAACCCTCAAGCTGGTTACTGCGCAAACTAAGCTGTGGCTGGTAATACAATACAAATTGATTTTCACTGATCGCTTGTAGTAATTCACTTTCCCAGGCCAGCAAACGGGCAGTTTCTTCTTCCATACCGGTTTGATAACTGAGCCAGCTGGCCTGCAGGCGTTTGGCCTGATGAAAGGCAATATTTGCCTGCTGTAATAACTGTTCAGCACTTTGGGCATGCACCGGATAGTGTGAAAGGCCTATACTGGTGGTCAGTTTTACCGGCCCGCTATCGAGTAAAAACGGTTTCTCTATCAGCTGTTGCACATGCTGCAGGCTATACTGCAGTTGCTTGTCATTAACGACATCGGCCAGCACCAACGCAAAAATATCGCCACCGGTACGGGCAATCAATACTGGTTTAACAATACTTTGTTCAAACCGTCGGATAACTTCGCGCAAAATCCGATCGCCCTGCTTCAGGCCCACTGATTCATTAACGTTTTTAAATTTATCCAGTCCCAGCATCACCAGGTGTAAATTATTTACAACGGCGCTCGCGATTAACTGGTCCAGCTTAACTAATAAAGCATCGCGGTTCAGGGCACCGGTCAGTTGATCATGCTGATCCAGATAGCGGGTTTTTTCAGTTAATTTCAGGTTAGTGCTACGCTCATTTTCCTGCAGCCAGATTACCAGTGAAAACCCCAGCGTTACCAGTAAAGCCAGTTCAATACTTTTGTAGAGAAACATATGATTATAGTTGGCCATACTGCTTAACTGCAGCATAGCGCTAAGGGTATTTCCCAGATACAGAATGCCCCAGAAAATAAGGACAACAGATGCCAGCTTTGGACCGAGACCCTTGCTATTGCTTTGCCATAATCCGGTACCCGCCATCAGTAACAAGACGCCAGCGAGTATAAGGCGAATATGTGTCTCCAGTAATGACTGCCAGGCTAGCAACGCAGGCGACACTAACGGCAGCAAAACACCAGTGCAGGACAATATTAAAACAATGACAAAGTAGCGGCTGGCTGGCCAGCTTAACGTCTGGCTGGCAATATGGGGGAATTGTAACCGATTTCCCATTAAAATCAGTAAAGCAAAGCTGTAGCAGGTAAAATGAACAATAACAGCCAGCGGTAAATTCGCCCAGCTTTGGCCAGCATCGGTGGCATAAAGCAACAAAATAGTAAGCTGATAAACGGCAAAGGCCAGAAAAGCCAGTAACCAGACTTTCAGATAGGTTTGCCGGTAAACCCGCAGGTAATACCACAGTAAAAACGCCATAAGCAACGCCAACCCGGTTTGGGTTACATAAAGGGCATTTCTGGCGAATAAGTCTGCTGGCACATTGCTCTCTCTTTATGCTTGGCCACTACACCTTAGCAAACAAAATGCTTTTGCAGCAATACTTTGTTTAACGTAAAAGCAGTGGCAGCCAACATTATTCCCTTGAGCTTGTAAGGCATAGCGCTATACTGTGCAAAAGCTGTTGCTGCCTACGGAGCCTTATATGGAATACAATACTTCAGAACTGTGCGATCTTTATGCGGATCAGGTTGATGTGGTTGAACCGATCTTTGCAAATTACGGTGGCAGACGTTCATTCGGCGGCCAAATTCATACTGTTAAATGCTTTGAGGACAATGGCCTGCTGCGCCAGGTTCTGGCTGACAGCGGCGTCGGCAAGGTATTATTAGTAGATGGTGGCGGTTCTGCCCGACGGGCGCTGATTGATGCTGAACTGGCCAGTCTGGCAGCCAGCAACGGCTGGGAAGGCATTGTTTGCTATGGCAGTGTACGCGATCTGGATGCACTGGAAGATTTTGAAATTGGCATTCAGGCTGTCAATGCAATTCCTATCGGAGCGGATGACAACGGCTTCGGTGAGACTGAAGTACCGGTTAATTTTGGCGGAGTAACGTTTTTACCGGGTGACCATTTGTACGCTGACAGTACCGGCATTATTCTGTCACCGGATCCGCTTGATATTGAATAGCCGTACTGAGCTTATTTTATGTTACAGCGTTTTAGCAGTAGTGAACTAACAGATTATTGTATCCGGCGGAGCGGCGAAACCCGCATTGGCCAGCAGTTGCGGTTGCCGGATCCAAACATGCCTTATCCTGAGCTGCTGGCTGCTCATAAAGCTGCCGGTGGCCAATTTGTTTTGCTTGGAATAGCAGAATCTATTGGTCCACGGGCAAATATGGGCCATGGTGGCGCCGAACTCGGTTGGCAGGCGTTTTTGCAGCGTTTTTTGAATCTGCAACACAACGATAACCTGGCAACAAGCCGCATTTTGTTGCTCGGACAAATTGACTGTGCTGAACTCCAGCAGCAAGCATCAACATTAGACAATCAGAACCCGGAGCAGCTTACTCAGTTACGCCAGCTGTGTGCTGAGCTCGATCTGCGGGTTAAGCAGCAGTTAATTCCGATTTTTGCAGCAGGCTTATATCCGATCGTCATCGGTGGGGGCCATAATAATGCGTATCCGTTGCTGCAGGCTTTGGCTGAGGTCAGCGGGCAGCCGGTAAATTGCGCTAACCTCGACCCGCATGCTGACTTCCGGCCGTTGGAAGGACGGCATAGTGGCAATGGTTTCAGTTATGCCAGTGCAGCAGGTTGTCTTGGCCATTACACGGTGCTCGGGCTTGATCTGCAGAAAAATTCCGCGGCCAGTTTAACCATGCTGCAACAAGCGGCAGCCGATTACATCAGCTATCAGCAAATTGTTGTGCGCCAGCAACTAAGCTATCAGCAGGCGTTGGATCAGGTCATTGAGCAAAGTTGTCATGGCTTGGCTGATATTGCGATAGAGCTTGATACTGACAGTATTCAGGCGATGCCTGCCAGTGCCATTAATTACAGCGGATTCAGTACCGGACAGGCGGCTCAGTTTGTGTTTCAACTGGCCCGGCTGCCCCGCGCCCGCTATCTGCATCTGGCTGAAGCCGCTCCGGCGTGTCACCCGGCCGGTCTGACTGCCGGTATCAGTCAATGCGGTCAGGTGCTGGCAGCACTGGTGCTGGCTTTTATTGACGGTAAAACACAACAACCACCGGAAATTTAGCCCGGATGGCGCTGTTGCCACTGCCGCAGCCAGGAAGGAAAGCCACTGAGCTCAAACGGCTGCGAGTACCAGAAACCCTGGCCACGGGAACAACCCATTCGTAGCAGCTTATCTTCAACTTCAGCGCCTTCCACACCTTCGGCAATAACCCCGAGTCCCAGGTTTCTTGCCATATCAATTATAGCGCCGGTAATCGCCATATGTGCCTCAGTTTTGTGCAATTCGCTGATAAAACTGCAGTCTACTTTGACATGCTGCACCGGTAGCTGGCGCAAGTACGCCAGCGAGGAAAAGCCGGTGCCAAAATCATCCAGCGCCAGTTCAACCCCAAGCCGGTGCAACCGTTGCATCATTGCCATAGTGCGTTCCGGCTCAGCTATCAGCGCATTCTCACTGACTTCCAGCATTAGTAACTCTGGTTTAACCTGATATTTTGCAAACAACTGCTCCAGTGCCTCGATCAGCTCATCCTGCAGTAAATCCTTACTGGAAATATTAACGGCGATCCGGCTGACTAACTGCTGCTCTGTTAAACTGGCGATGGTTTTGATTGCCTGCTCTAACACCCACAATGTAAGCGGATATATAACACCCATTTCTTCAGCCAGCGCCAGAAATTGCTCTGGTGCCAGTAAACCTTTTTTGGGGTGCCGCCACCGGATAAGCACTTCGCCCGCCAGCACCTGACGGTTTCGCATCGCCATTTGCGGCTGCACAAACAACACCAGCTGATTGTCATCAATCGCCTGGCGTAATTCCGCCATCAGGGCCAGCTTTTCTGTGGTGTAGTTAATCATCTCCGGGCTAAACAGCAGACTGGCACCACGTTGCCACTGAAAATGCTGCAATGCCAGATAAGCCCGCTCCAGCAGTTCGTTAAACTGAGAACTGTGCTCAGGATAAAGTGAGATGCCCACCCCTAACCGATAATCAATAGCGCAACCATGCACCAGCATGGGCTGTGGTACCGATTGCTGTAATTGCCGGGCTAAAAATTCTGCCCGTGCCGGCTGATTACCAATATCCAGCCAGATTGCAAAATCAACGCTGCCCAGATGACATACCCGCACAGGCTGTTGCTGACGGTATTCGTATGTCAGAATTTTAGTTTCATCGGCAAGTTTGTCGTTAATCCGCTGCGCAATCTGCGCCAGGATCAGATTACTGTTACTGTGTCCCAGCAACTGATTTATCTGGTCGAACTGCTCTACTTTTAGCAGAATAAGTGCAAATTGCTGATCAGGCGCACTTTTCAGCAGCTCATCAAGTTTACGCTGCAACGCAAATTTATTTGGAAAGCCGCTGATATCATCGTGTAAGGAATAAAAACCCTGCATATCGGGTTTAGGTTGCAACGCCTTTCTGAGCCGTAGCTTTAAGGCAACAATATAAATAAATGCCAGCAGTAATAGCAGCAGCAACAGCAAAGTTGCCGGCAACGCCGGGCCGCTCTGTTCAGCCATGACCGGCGCACTACCCGCGAGCAGCCCCAATGCCAGCAAACGATTGAATCCAGTAATCATACCGCTACCACACCTTGTTACTGCCATGATGTTTTCTGCTGACAGCTTACCCCAAATTCAGCAGTTGTAAAGTCGCACACTTTATAGCCTTACAAGTTTACCTTTAATAATCAGCTGCTTAAGCTGATTAACACCAAACTGATAGCACAGTTCAGCAGGCTGGCTGATGGCATAACTGGCAAAATCTGCCCGCATTCCCTCCCTGAGCACCCCACGGTCGGCCAGCCCCAGCGCCGCCGCACCGTGCCGGGTTACACCCAGCAGTGCTTCTTCCGGCGTTAGCCGAAACAGAGTGCAGGCCATATTCAGCATTAGCGGCAATGAACACAGCGGTGAAGTACCGGGATTTAAATCGGTCGCCACTGCCATAGGTACCCGGTACTGACGTAACAGGTCCACAGGAGGCAACTGGGTTTCCCGCAGAAAATAGTATGCGCCCGGCAACAGCACAGCAACGGTGCCGGCTTTGGCCATCGCCGCCACGCCCGGTTCATCCAGAAACTCGATATGATCTGCCGACAAGCCGGCAAATTCAGCAACCAGAGTGCTGCCGCCAAGATTCGACAACTGCTCAGCATGGGCCTTAACCGGCAGTCCTAACGCCCGGGCAGTGGCAAAAACTTTACGGCACTGGCTGACACTGAAGCCCAGCCCCTCGCAGAATGCATCCACCGCATCAACCAGTTTGTCAGCATGCAAACCGGGCAACATCTGACAGACCGCATCAATGTAACCATCAGCATTCTCAGCATATTCAGCCGGCAGGGCATGAGCGCCCAGAAACGTTTTAACTATTGTTGCCGGATGATATTTATCAAGCTCGGCGGCAACTTCCAGTATTTTTTGCTCAGTAGCTAAATCAAGACCATAGCCAGACTTAATTTCAACGGTACTGACCCCCTGGGCCAGTAAGGTATTGAGCCGGTCTTTTGCCAGTTCAAACAGTTGCTGATGACTGGCTGCCCGGGTTGCCGCTACAGTTGCTTTAATCCCGCCGCCACTGGCAGCAATCTGCTGATAACTGGCACCGTTTAAGCGCATTTCGAACTCGTTGGCCCGGTTGCCGGCATAGATAAGATGAGTATGACAATCAATAAAACCAGGCAGGATCCACTGGCCCTGCATATCATGTAACGGGGTGGCCATTGCGTCAAACCCGGGCAACTCGTCGCGCTTGCCAATAAAGGCTATCAGGCCATCTTTTATGGCCAACACGCCATTTTTAATGGCGCCATAAGGCTCACCGTTGTCGGCCATGGTGGCAATATTGGCATTAATCCAGATGGCATCAAACTGCTGCATAGGGCTCTCCTGTTGGCGACTATTTAATAATTTTACACCAACAACTTGTATATACAACCAAATTGCAGTATTTTTTATTAAGCAGCAGTGGGAATGGGAGTGGTTATGGCGGTTGCCAAATTTGCCGAAATAAAAGAGTTTATGCTAAGCCAGATTGAAATTGGCGCCTGGCCCGAGCATAGCCGGGTACCGTCAGAAAATGAGCTGGCCGAGCAATTCAGTGTCAGCCGGATGACCGCGCGCCGGGCATTACAGGAACTGACTGAGCAGGGCATATTGTACCGTACCCAGGGTGTGGGCAGCTTTGTTGCCGCGCTGAAATCGCAATCATCACTGCTGGAAATCCGTAATATTGCCGATGAAGTACAAGCCCGGGGGCATGCTTACAGCGCCCGCTTGTTGCAACTGACTGAATTGCCCTGCCCGACCATTATTGCCAGTGCACTCGGCCTCAGACGCAACGATCCGGTTTTTTTCTCATTAATTGTTCATCTGGAAAACAATCTGCCGCTGCAACTGGAAGCGCGCTACGTCAGCCCGTTACAGGTGCCCGACTATACCGCTCAGGATTTCAGTTACCAGACACCGCATCAGTACCTGAGCCTGATAGCACCGTTGACGGAAGCCGAGCACACCGTAGAGGCCATCTGGCCGGATGATTTTACCTGCAGGCATTTAATGCTGAAAAAAGCCGAACCCTGTCTGCGTCTGACCCGCCGCACATTCAGCCGGGAAGGCGCAGTCAGCCTGGCTTATTTAACATCACCGGGTAGCCGCTATCGCTTAGGCGGCCATCTGAATTTTTCATTACCGATAGCATAGAGACTAACTGATGACAGACTCACGTATTGATAACAGCCGGGTCGTGCGCGCAGCACGCGGTGCCACCATCAGCGCCAAAAGCTGGCAAACCGAAGCCGCCAAGCGGATGCTAATGAACAACCTCGACCCGGAGGTTGCCGAGCACCCGCAAGCCCTGGTGGTTTACGGGGGTATCGGCCGGGCTGCCCGCAACTGGCAGTGCTTTGATAAAATTGTTGAGGTATTAGACCGGCTGGAAGATAACCAGACTTTGCTGGTGCAAAGTGGCAAGCCGGTGGGCGTATTCCCGACCCACCCCGACGCGCCGCGGGTCCTAATTGCTAATTCTAATCTGGTGCCGGCCTGGGCCAACTGGCAGCATTTTAATGAGCTGGACCGCAAGGGCCTGATGATGTACGGCCAGATGACCGCTGGCTCCTGGATTTATATTGGTACCCAGGGCATTGTCCAGGGAACTTATGAAACCTTTGTCGCGATGGCGAAGCAACACTTTAATGGTGATGCAACTAATAAATGGATCCTGACCGGTGGTTTAGGGGGTATGGGCGGGGCGCAGCCGCTGGCTGCCACTATGGCAGGCTTTCATATGCTTGCCTGTGAGGTGGATGAAAGCCGCATTGATTTCCGGCTGAAAACCCGCTACCTGGATAAGAAGGCCTACTCGCTGGATGAAGCCTTAACCATGCTGGAGCAGGCAAAAGCTGAAGGCAAGCCAACGTCAATTGGTCTGCTGGCAAATGCCGCAGATGTATTCAGCGACTTGGTTAAACGCGGCATAACGCCGGATGTGGTAACCGACCAGACCTCAGCACACGACCCGCTAAACGGTTACCTGCCCCAGGGCTGGAGCATGCAGCACGCGGCCGAGCAACGTAAAGTAGACGAAGCCGGGGTGGTTAAAGCCGCCAAGCAATCTATGGCAGTGCAGGTGCAGGCTATTCTTACCTTGCAACAACGCGGTGCAGTGGCAACAGACTACGGCAATAATATCCGACAGATGGCCAAAGATGAAGGCGTAACCAATGCCTTTGATTTTCCGGGCTTTGTACCGGCTTATATCCGGCCGCTGTTTTGTCAGGGTATAGGACCATTTCGCTGGGTGGCGCTATCCGGCGATGCCGAAGATATCTACAAAACGGATGCCAAAGTAAAAGAGCTGATCCCGGATGACCCTCATCTGCACAACTGGCTGGATATGGCACGTGAGCGCATTCAGTTTCAGGGGTTGCCGGCCCGTATTTGCTGGATAGGCTTAAAAGACCGGGCCCGCATTGCTCTGGCGTTTAATGAGATGGTGAAAAACGGCGAGCTGAGCGCACCGGTGGTGATCGGCCGCGATCATCTGGATTCAGGCTCAGTGGCCAGCCCTAACCGTGAAACCGAAGCGATGCTTGATGGCTCTGATGCCGTTTCAGACTGGCCATTGTTAAATGCATTACTAAATACTGCTGGCGGCGCAACCTGGGTGTCTTTGCATCATGGCGGTGGTGTGGGTATGGGTTACAGTCAGCACAGTGGCGTGGTCATTGTTGCTGACGGTACCGACGCAGCAGCAGCGCGGCTGAGCCGGGTTCTGTGGAATGACCCTGGCACGGGCGTAATGCGCCATGCGGATGCCGGTTATGAAATCGCGGTTAACTGCGCTAAAGAACAAGCCCTAGACTTACCAATGGTAACGGAGTAACAACATGAGTTATACACTGAATTTAATACCGGGTAAGTTAACGCTGGCCCAGTTACGGCAGGTACAGCAGGGGCCGGTGCAGTTGACACTGGACAGTGCGGCAATACCGGCTATTGAAAAATCAGCGGCCTGTGTTGCTGCAGTCATTAAACAGAATAAAGTGGTATATGGCATCAATACCGGCTTTGGTCTGCTGGCCAATACCCGGATTAAAAATGAGGAACTGGAACTGCTGCAGCGTTCTATCGTATTGTCGCACGCGGCCGGTTTTGGTGACTTTATGGATGACAGTACGGTACGCTTAATGCTGGTGCTGAAGATTAATGCGCTGGCTCGGGGCTTTTCAGGCATTCGGCTGAGCGTGATCGAAGCGTTGATCGGCCTTGTTAATGCCGGGCTGTACCCATGCATTCCGGTTAAAGGCTCGGTTGGCGCCTCGGGTGATTTAGCACCGTTGGCCCATATGGTGTTACCATTAATTGGTGAGGGTGAAGTCAGTTTCCGCGGGCAGATCTATGATGCAGCTGAAGGCTTAGCGCTGGCGGGCATGGCTCCGCTTACCCTGGCAGCCAAAGAAGGGCTGGCATTATTAAATGGCACCCAGGCCTCAACAGCGCTGGCGCTTGAGGGCTTATTCCGGGCAGAAAACTTGTTTGCTGCCGGCACGGTAATTGGTGCCATGAGTGTTGAGGCAGCGCTTGGCAGCCGCGCCCCTTTCGATTCCCGAATTCATCAGGCCCGCGGCCAGCAGGGTCAGATCGATGCCGCGACCGTATATCGTCACTTGCTGACAGACGGCTCAGAGGTCGGTTCGTCGCATAAAGATTGTGAAAAAGTACAGGACCCTTACAGCTTAAGGTGTCAACCTCAGGTGATGGGTGCCTGTCTGACCCAAATCCGCCAGGCCGCAGAGGTGCTGCAGGTTGAGGCCAATGGCGTAACCGATAACCCGCTGGTATTTGCTGATGAAGGCGATATTTTGTCAGGCGGCAATTTTCACGCTGAGCCGGTAGCCATGGCAGCCGATAATCTGGCGCTGGCCATTGCCGAAATCGGCGCCTTGTCAGAGCGACGGATGGCGCTACTGATTGATGCCAGTTTAAGTAAGTTACCAGCCTTTCTGGTGCCCAATGGCGGGGTCAACAGCGGTTTTATGATTGCCCAGGTTACTGCCGCAGCACTGGCCTCCGAAAATAAAAGTCTGGCTCATCCGGCTTCGGTTGACAGCCTGCCTACCTCAGCGAATCAGGAAGACCATGTTTCGATGGCAACCTTTGCTGCCCGACGATTAGCAGATATGAGTGAAAATACCACCGGGGTACTTGCGGTCGAATACTTGGCGGCCGCGCAGGGGCTGGATTTCAGATCGCCACTGCAAACCACGCCGTTACTGGAAAATGCCAAAGCCCTGCTCCGCTCCGAAGTAAGCTTTTACAATCAGGATCGCTACTTTGGACCGGATATTGAAAAAAGTGCCAGTCTGGTTCGCAGTGCCAGCCTGAACCAGTTTATTCCGCCCGCTATCCTGTGTAGTTTTTAAACAGCTATACAGCTTAACAATGCAGGCGCACTACTTTGGTGCGCCTGCCGTCAGGTTTGCACTTATTTGTCATATCCGCCGCAATTTGTGGCTAGACCAGTCTGTTTTTGTTTGCTACCTTGTTGTTTTAACTCCAACTCCTGACTTGGTCATTCTACTAAGACAAGCAGACATTTACTGGCGAAGGTTATGACGTTAAAAGTTGCGCATAAAGTCATTCTGGGTTTTGGTTTTATTGCAGCATTATTGCTGTTAGCCAGTATTTTAGCGCTGTTCAGCTTTAATACCGTTACCGGCTACAGTAACGATGTCAACGAGCTGGCCGTACCTGCCCAGCAACAAAGTAACCTGGCTCAGATCCAGTTGTTAAAACTGGCCAAATTATCTGCCCTGGGTTTTACCGCTGAGCAGCAGTCTGAATTAACCGATTACCAGCAGCAGTTTGCTACAAACAGAAACCAGTTCACGTCTCTTATCGCCGATTTTAATCAGTTAACTGCTAAAGATGATGCCTTGCAGCAACCGCTACAGGCAGCCCTGAACCATTTTCAGCAATACAGTGACGCCGTAGACAACATGTTCAATGCCCGCATCCAGAGTAACGCGGCAGCAAATGCAGTTGCTGGCGAACTTAGCGAGCTTGAAACATTAATTGACGAAACCGGTGCCGTTTTGCTCGATCTAGCCGACGCCGACTTGGCGCTGGATGATGATTTAATGGAGCAGATAAGTGGCAATGCCAACCGGATTGACGGCCAGATTTTGGGTTTACTGAACACCGTGCGGGAAGTGGCCGCTTATGTTGATTTAGCCGTGCTGGAGAGAAATCAGCAGAATATTGGCTTTACCCTTAGTGATATTCAGGTAAATATTGATTATCTTGACCGTCAGATAACGGGTATTGATACAGATGGGCTCTGGCCGCAATTTAAACAACAATTTGCCGCACTGACTGAACAACTGCAGGCCGATGCCGGTCTGGTTGGCCTGAAGCAGCAACAGTTGCAGCAACAGCAAGCCGCCCGGCGGCAATTAAACAGCTCAGAGCAGCAGGTAGCGCAAGCTGTGTTGGCGCTGGATCAGGTTGTTGAACTGGCAGATCAGCGTTTTAATCTGTTACAGCAGCAGGTATCAGACGCGTTGAATTCAGGCAGCAACCGCACCCTGGTAATGATGCTGGTTTTAGTCGTGCTGGCGGTGGTCGCCGCATATTTTACCATCAGCGCTATGCTCAAACCGCTGGCTAGTATCAACCATATGCTTGGCGACATTGCCAAAGGTGATTTAACCCGTGAGTTAACTATAAGTCAGCAAGACGAATTCGGTGCCTTGTCGGCTAAAGTAAACAGCCTGATAGCCTCGCTGCGTAGTTTAATCACCAATATCCAGCAAAACGCCACTGATCTGAACACTAATGCCAGCCAATCCAGCAGTGAAGTACAGGAAATCAGTACTTCTCTGCAACAACAACAGCAACAAATCAGCCGGGTTAATGGTATTACCGGTGAGCTGGCTGATAATACTCAAACCGTGGCAGATCAGGCCCAGCAGGCAGGCGAGGCAATGCGTCAGGCACTGGAGCAAAGTCAACAGATCCAACAAATTGCCCACAAGAACCAACAACTGATAACCGGCCTGGCGAGTCAGCTATCCGGCACCAGTGACGTAATGAATAAGGTTAATGATCAGTCAACTAATATTGGTGGCATACTTACCACCATCAGCGCTATTGCTGAGCAGACCAACCTGCTGGCATTAAATGCGGCGATTGAAGCGGCCAGAGCAGGTGAACAAGGCCGTGGTTTTGCCGTAGTGGCAGATGAAGTCCGCTCTTTGGCTGGCCGCACTCAGCAAGCGACGAATGAAATCAGGCAGATGATTGCCAGCTTGCAGCAGCAAAGCCAGCAAGCGGTTAACTCGGTGCTCACCGGTAAAACGGATGCTGAGCAATGCGTTGCCACTACTCAGCAACTGGCCACGGCGCTTGAGGCTGTTAATCAGGCAATGGCACAAACCCGGCAAATAAGTAATGCGGTTAGTGAGGCCAGTGCCAGTCAGCTGGAATTAGGTGCTGCCATCAATGACAATATGCAACAAATGGTGCAACTGGCAAACAGCAGTACCAGTAAAGCAGAGCGCACCCTGGTCCACAGTGATGATGTCGCCCGCTTAGCCGCCCAACTGCAGTCAGCCGCTACCCGTTTTAAAATTAACTAGTAAGTCCGTTACCGGTGGCCAGAACACTGGCAATAAAAAAGCTGGCCGAAGCCAGCTATGCAGGAAGTGAAGCAGTCCATGTTTATTATTTTGATTCCTTTCGCGACTTAATATCGCCTTTTTCCTGCTAAAAATCCTGATGAAACTTTGATATCAGCTCTGAATTATTGGTACTTGCTGGATTTTTGCCCGTTTTTGCTGTTTTCTTAAACTTTTACTGTCAAGCAAACTAATATTGGCTTCCTGGGCAAATATCCAGGCCTGATTAGAAAAGCCGCCACTGCTTACTACTATGCCATCGGTAATATCAACTGCCAGCATTTGCTGGAACATTGCCCTCACCTGAGTAATGTCGACTGGCAAACAGCTCTGTTGCACAAACACCAGGGTTTCGCGCTGCGCCCTTAATAACTGATAGTCGGCGGCAACTTTAGCGCTGGCAGATAACAACCCGTTGCGGCTCAACAGGCGCTGCGCCTGCAGTAAGAACTGTTGCTGACGATCACCACCATTGAGCAAGGCCCGCAACCGCTGATGAACACCCGCCAGACGGTGTTCATCATCAAGCTCCATAAATGCCAGCACATTACAAAATAAAGCGGCCACAAACATCAGCACAAACGCCCAGAGCATAAACGTTGACCAGAACGCAGACAATGTCAGGTCTTTGTCGTTCAGTAGCAGTGAGTGCTCAGCAAAAAACAGATAAATGCCACCAGCCAGAATGCCAATCAATGTGCTGATGGACGAAACCCAAAGCCATTTGCTTTTCATAAATACCTCAAACCTGTGTTGTCTGGGAGGTATTATCAGCTGCTGGCGCCCTGGCTGCTTTACCAAGTTTTGATAAATGCTTTATAAATACTGGCCGCGCCAGGAATATGCTTATTTTTAAGGCGACGGCTCAGGCAATACGACATATTGACCAATAAACTCAGCACAACACCGCTGCTGACAATAGATGCCGACTTTAATACGTTGCCGAACCTTTTTACCCTCAGCCAGGGGCAACAAATTGCCGCTGCAGTTAAGCAATTCACAGCGTGCTTCCGGCTCAGTGCTGACGGGGCGCAGATATCTGATATCGGCATGAGCCAGTACCTGGGCACCTTGCAATCCAAACGCCTTTAATTGCATATACAGCATACCCCAGCCCGTTAGCGTCGCCAGTGTGTAAATGCTGCCGGCAAACATAGTCTTATGTAAATTTATATTCGGCGCCAGCGGCGCGCTGCAGCTTAAGCGGTAGCCATCAAAGCCGGTTATCTTAAGTTGCATATACTGGCTAAGCGGGATAGTGTGCTGCCAGGTTTCTGTCAGCTGCTGCTGCCAAAGGCTAAAGTCATCATCGCTGCCAGATAGCCGGATTATTTTACTCATTTTCAGATGGGCGATGCCAAATAAAGGTGCAGCCTGCCCTGCCTGCTGGTAGCCGTGCTGCTGGTAAAAACCAACCGCTTGTTCTCTGGCGTTCAGTTGCAGTTGCTGCAAGCCAAGATAAACCGCCTGCTGTTCCAGTGCCTGCAAAATCATGCTACCCGCGCCTTTGCCACGGGCACTATCGGCAACCGCCATATAACGGATCTGACCAGTGGTGTTATCAAGCAGATGTAACCTGCCGACGGCCTGCAGCGCGCCGTGGCCATCAGTTAACATCATATGATGCGCCTGGTGTTCAAGCTCATCCTGCTCTGATCCCCGGGGTTGTTGCCATGGCGCGCGCAAAACCTGCCAACGCAATGTGTAATAAGCCTGCCATTGTTCCGGGGTTTGCGGCCGGGTTAACTGCCAGTCAGAAGGTATTGCCATAGGGTGCTCATCATTAAAACAATAGTGAAAGGTTAGCTACTCAGCATAAACGTCACCGGGCCATCATTGATCAGACTTACCTGCATATCAGCAGCAAAGCGACCAGTTTGCACCGGAATATTATGATGGGCTAATTGCTGAATAAACTGCAGGTAATACTGCTCAGCTTTGGCCGGAGCGGCAGCAGGGGTAAAACTGGGTCGCAGACCACTGTTAGTATCAGCTGCCAGGGTAAACTGCGAGACCACTAATACCGCCCCTCTGGCCTGCTGTACATTTAAATTCATTTTGCCATTATTGTCACTGAACAGCCGGTAATGTGCCACTTTATGCACCAGCTTGGTAAGCGACGCGTCATTGTCGGTCTCTTCAACGGCTAATAACACCAACAAGCCCTGTCCAATCGCACTTATTTGTTCGCCGGCTACAGATACCGACGCCTGGCTAACTCTTTGAATAAGCGCCTTCATGCCTGCGACTCTCCCGATTTTTCAGCTTCATCCAACTCAGCTCGTTGTTGCAGTAACGCAGTAAGCTCCGCGCCCAGTAATACCACCAGCCAGGATAAATATACCCAGATAAACAGGATAGGCACCAGCGCCAGCGCGCCATATAACGCCTGATAAGACGGAAACTCGCTGACATATAAAGTAAAGCCGCGTTTAAAAAACTCGAATAGTATGGTCGCCAACAGTGCGCCCCATAACGCGTGGCGCACCCGCACTTTCAGATTGGGTACCACCTGGTAAAGAATAAAAAATGCCAGCAGTGACATGACATAAGGCGTTAACCATAAAACAAAGCTGGAAATACCCGGCGTGTAATCATCAGCATAGCGGCTAAAAGTAGCCAGATAAGATGTCACGGCAATAGAGGTGCCAATCAGTACCGGGCCCAGCGTTAAAATCATCCAGTAGATTGAAAAGGAAATAATCGGCCGCGGCCGCTGCTTAACCCGCCAGATTTTGTTTAAGGTTTTATCGATATTATATATTAGCAGCAGTGCGACCACGATTAGCACCGTAATACCTACCGTTGTCATACCGCTGGTATTGCCGATAAAAGTATTAATATAGCTTTGAATTTCTGCGCCACGGGTTGGAATAACATTAGCAAAAATAAGCTGCTCTAATTCTGATTTCAGCTCTTCAAACATTGGGAACATACCGAGCATCGAAAACATGACCGCAATTAGTGGTACCAGAGATAACAGCGAAATATAAGCCAGATAACCCGCCACTATCGTGATCTGATCCTGCTGACAGCGCTGAAAATAAGCAGCAATGAAATTTTTACTCTGGCGCAGATACCGCCCCAGCTGTGGCTTGTCCATAGCAGCTCCTTAAAATCCTGATAAGCGCAAGAATACTTGAAAAATCAAAGACAGACCAGCATTCAGCTATTGGTAATATTTCAGCCAGAAACAACAAAGCCAGCGTTAAGCTGGCTTTGTTTTATAACAGAAAACGTTTACGCAGCCGGGCCTCGGCTGGCACGTTTACGGTCGTTTTCGGTTAAATGACGTTTCCGGATCCGGATAGATTTAGGAGTAACTTCTACCAGTTCGTCGTCGTCAATAAACTCCAGTGCCTGCTCCAGTGTATAGCGGATTGGCGGCACCAGGTTAATTGCTTCATCAGTACCTGAAGCGCGCACGTTGGTTAATTGTTTGCCTTTTAAGCAGTTAACCGTTAAGTCGTTGCTGCGGCTGTGAATACCGATAACCTGACCTTCGTACACTTCCTCGGCATGACCAATAAACATTTTACCGCGTTCCTGCAATGAGAAAATAGCGTAACCGGCTGCTTTTCCGACGGCATTAGAGATCATTACGCCGTTCATTCGCTGGCCGATGTTGCCACCTTTGTGCGGACCGTAGTGGTCAAATGTGTGGTACATCAGGCCGGTGCCTGAAGTGATCGTCATAAACTCAGTACGGAAACCAATTAAACCACGGCTTGGCATGTTGAAATCCATCCGGATCCGGCCTTTGCCGTCTGGCTGCATATTGGTCAGATCGGCTTTACGATCTCCCATCCGCTCCATAATGGCACCCTGATTTTGCTCTTCACAGTCGATGGTGACGTTTTCCATCGGTTCCATTTTCGCGCCATCAACTATTTTCATGATAACTTCAGGACGTGAAACAGCTAATTCGAAACCTTCGCGCCGCATATTTTCGATTAATACACCTAAGTGTAATTCACCGCGGCCGGATACTTTAAACTTGTCACCGTCTTCCGTCTCTTCAAACCGCAGTGCTACGTTATGCTTCAGTTCATGCGTTAAGCGCTCTAAAATCTGGCGGGAGGTAACAAATTTACCTTCTTTACCGGCGAACGGTGAAGTATTTACCTGAAAGGTCATAGTCACTGTTGGCTCGTCTACCTGCAGTGCCGGTAAGGCTTCCACTTTAGTGGTGCTGCAAATGGTGTCAGAGATTTTCAGCTCACCAAGACCGGTAAAGGCTACGATATCCCCAGCTTGTGCTTCGTTGGTTTCTATCCGTTCCAGCCCTAAGTAGCCAAATACCTGGCCTACTTTGCCGTTACGCTTGCTGCCGTCGGCACCAACAATTGTGACTTGCTGGTTAGGCTTCAGGCTACCGCGTTTAATCCGGCCAATACCAATAATACCCAGGTAGCTGGAGTAATCGAGTTGCGACACCTGCAACTGGGTTTCACCATTCAGTTCAACTGCAGGCGGTGCCACATGCTTAACAATGGCTTCGAATAAATCGGTAATATCCGGCTTCGGCTCATTGTAATCCAGCGTGGCCCAGCCATTTAATGCTGAAGCGTAAACAATCGGGAAATCAAGCTGCTCATCGGTGGCACCTAAGTTGTCGAACAGATCGAATACCTGATCGATAACCCAATCCGGACGGGCACCCGGACGGTCAATCTTATTTACGACCACTATCGGCTTTAAACCATGGGAGAACGCTTTCTGGGTAACGAAACGGGTTTGCGGCATCGGGCCGTCGACAGCATCGACCAACAGCAACACCGAGTCGGCCATTGATAATACCCGCTCTACTTCACCACCGAAATCAGCGTGACCAGGGGTATCCAGAATATTAATGTGATAACCGTTCCAGCGTACCGAGGTATTTTTTGCCAGGATAGTAATACCGCGCTCAGACTCCTGAGCATTGGAATCCATCATCCGCTCCTGCAACTTGGCCCGGGCATCAAAGGTGCCTGATTGTTGCAACAATTTGTCTACCAGGGTGGTTTTGCCGTGGTCGACGTGCGCGATGATGGCAATATTACGCAGTTTATCTAAAGTTGACGCGGTAACGCTCATGAATCAGTATCCTCTGTGGCACTAGATGACCATAATGACCACCAGGCAAACGCTTTTCAAAAGTAAAGGGCGCATATTCTACTCTTTTTTTTCGCAGAAAGAAAAAGACCTTATCATCATTGCCGTTTTTTTTTTAATCAGGGCCGGAAATTCAGCTACACTTGGCAGTTATTACGGCGCACCACAAACGGGCAGCCTGGCACCAATTTGGTGCATAACAGTAATTCCTTGGTAAAGAGCCAACAATAAAACAAGTAAAATCAATACACTTATATATTGGCATACATCTGGCATTTAACAGGGCAATCACTAATTCAGTGTTCAAATCGGGTCAATTGGAGGAATGCATGTCTGCATCGGAAGTATTAAAACTAATCAAAGAAAACGACGTTAAATTCGTAGATTTACGTTTTACCGACACCAAAGGTAAAGAGCAGCATGTCAGTATTCCGGTAAGTCAGGTCACTGAGGAGATGTTTGAAGACGGCAAAATGTTTGATGGCTCTTCCATTACCGGCTGGAAGGGGATCAACGACTCCGATATGATTCTGTTACCAGACGCCAGTACAGCAGTGCTGGATCCCTTCTTTGAAGAAACCACCTTAAATGTAACTTGTGATGTTATCGAACCCAGCACCATGCAGGGCTACGACCGCGACCCGCGTTCTATCGCCAAACGTGCTGAAGAATATTTAAAATCGACCGGTATCGCTGATACTGTGTTGTTTGGCCCTGAGCCAGAGTTTTTTATGTTCGATGATATTCGTTTCGAAACTACCATGGCCAGCTCGTTCTTTAAGATCAACTCAACCGAAGCGGCCTGGAACTCAGGCACTGTTTATGAAGACGGCAACAAAGGCCACCGTCCAAGCGTTAAAGGTGGCTACTTCCCGCTACCACCGGTAGATTCAGGTCATGATATCCGTAGTGCTATGTGTATGGTGCTCGAAGAAATGGGCCAGGTGGTTGAGGCTCACCACCACGAGGTGGCTACCGCGGGCCAGAATGAAATTGCAACCCGCTTCAATACCCTGACCAAAAAAGCCGATGAAGTGCAGCAGTTAAAATACGTTATCCACAACGTAGCCCATTTATACGGCAAAACAGCTACTTTTATGCCGAAGCCACTGGTTGGCGATAACGGTTCAGGTATGCACTGCCACCAGTCACTGGCCAAAGACGGTGTAAACCTGTTTGCCGGTGATAAGTATGCAGGTTTATCAGAAATCGCGCTTTACTATATTGGCGGTATTATTAAACACGCTAAAGCGATCAATGCCTTTACTAACCCATCAACTAACTCTTACAAGCGTCTGGTGCCACATTTCGAAGCACCGGTAATGCTGGCGTACTCAGCCCGTAACCGGTCTGCGTCTATCCGTATTCCGTTGGTGCCAAGCGCCAAGGCCCGCCGGATTGAATGCCGCTTCCCGGATCCGGCTGCTAACCCTTATCTGGCCTTTACCGCTCAGTTAATGGCAGGCTTGGATGGTATCCAAAACAAGATCCATCCTGGCGATGCGATGGATAAAGATTTGTATGACTTACCGGCTGAAGAAGCAGCAAATATTCCACAGGTTTGTACTTCGTTAGATGAGGCGATGGACGAGCTGGACAAAAACCGCGCTATCTTTACCAAAGGCGGCGTGATGTCTGATGCGATGATCGATGCCTATATTGCGATTAAGCGTGCAGAATCTCGTCGCGTGTCGGTAGCAGTGCATCCACTGGAGTTTGAACTGTATTACAGCGTCTAATCAACGCTTACTGAAATCAGGCCCACTTGTGTGGGCCTTTTTTTTGTAGAATTCTTTATTAAAGCGCGCTAAAGTGTGATGACAATTAATAAAATGCAACATCAATGGATTTGACAAGCACATGAATAAGTTACTGTTGTTATTAACTTTGCTGATAATCATGCTGCCATTGCAGGCGCAGGAAAAGCGCATTTTTGTCACGAAAGACGCAAATGGTGTTTTAGTATTTTCTGATAGCCCGCAACCAGGTGCAGAAGAAGTCAACCTGACCAGTCGTCCAAATATTATGGAGTCGACCGGTACTAATCTGCCCGACAGAAAACCAGTAGAACCCGAACCCTTTAAAATTGAGATTGTCCAGCCGGAAAACCACGGCACTGTGCGTGATAACACCGGCTCTGTATATGTATCTGGCCGTATCACCCCGATGTTTAAACGTGGCTTGCAAGTGCGGTTGGTTGTAGATGGTACCCCCCTTAGTGAGCCGCAGAATAAAGCCACTTTTATCCTGCGGGATGTAAACCGCGGTGAGCATACCTTGCAAATGGAATTGTTTGATCAAAGCGGCAAGCTTATTGCAACCAGTCCTGTCACAACCTTCTATCTTCACAGAGCGTCGGTAATTAACCCCAATTAGGGCAGCCCAGGCTGTATTTCGGCTCAAAACCGATTACACTGCCAGTCACCTGCACTAATTTGGTGCAACAGAGGTGGCAGTGTGACAATCCAAAGCAAACAACCTGACTTTATGGCTCTTGCCGAACAGCTCACCACCGCGGTGTTGCTGCTCGACAGTGATTTAATGCTGCGTTATTTTAACACTGCCTGTTGTGCTGTCATGGGTCTGGGCGAAAAGCGCTTGACCGGTCAGTACTTTCCCGGCTTATTTCAGCATCTGGATATCAAGGCCAGCCATCTGACTGCAGCACTTAGCAGTAAACAAGGCTTTAGTGTCAGTGATGTACAAGCCGTATTACTGGATGGCCGCCACCTGTTGTTTGATATTTCGCTGACGGTCAGTGAAGATCCGGCCAACCATTTGCTACTCGAATTACGCCAGGTAGACCAACAGCGAAAAATCAGTATGGAGAGTCTGCAGCAACATCAGCATCTGGCAGCGCGGGAGCTGATCCGTGGTCTGGCCCATGAAATTAAAAACCCATTAGGGGGTTTACGTGGTGCGGCCCAGCTGTTGGAAGAGTCACTGGATGAGGAGCAGAAAGAATATACCCAGTTAATTATTGCCCAGGCTGATCGCTTGCGTAACCTGGTTGACCGCTTACTGGGCCCTTACCGACCGCCCCAGAAAGTTACTACTAACCTGCATCAGGTTATTGAACAGGTTTTGCAACTGGCCCAGATGGATAACCCGGCGAAAGCCCGCTTCAGCCGGGATTATGATCCCAGCATTCCGGATTTCAGCTTTGATCCCGAATTAATCGAACAGGCGTTACTTAATATTGTCCGTAACGCACAGCAGGTTCTGCCTGATAACGGTGCAATATGTCTGCAGAGCCGGATTTTGCATCAGCACACCCTGAACGGTAAACGCTACAAACTGGTCGCTTTTATCAAGGTTATTGATAACGGCCCCGGGATCCCAGCCGAAATTAAAGATACCTTGTTTTATCCAATGGTCAGCGGCAAAGCCGGTGGCACCGGTCTTGGCTTGTCCATTGCCCAGACACTTATCCACCAGCATGGCGGCTGGATAGACTGCGACAGCTGGCCTGGCCAGACTGAATTTACCTTATATTTGCCTATCTCAGACACGGAGGAATAACGCAATGAGTGATACCGTCTGGATTATTGACGACGATAACTCAATTCGTTGGGTGTTAGAAAAGGCATTAAGCCGCGCTGATATTCAGTGCGAAAGCTTTGCATCTGCCGATTTAATGCTGCAGCGGCTGGAATATGAACAACCAGCTGTTGTGGTGTCCGATATCAGGATGCCCGGCACTGATGGCATGGCATTACTGGCCAAACTGCAAACGCTCGCCCCGGAGCTACCGGTTATCATTATGACGGCGCATTCTGATTTGGACAGTGCTGTTAATGCCTTTAAACGGGGCGCGTTTGAATATTTGCCAAAACCTTTTGATGTCAATGATGCTGTTGCCCTTATCAGCCGGGCGTTACAACACAGCAACAGCCAGCGGGCCAGACAAAAACCGCAGGTTAGCAGTATAACTCCGGAAATTATCGGCGAAGCCCCGGCGATGCAAGAGGTATTCAGGGCTATTGGCCGACTGGCCCGTTCCAGTATCAGCGTACTGATTAATGGTCAGTCAGGCACCGGTAAAGAACTTGTGGCGCGGGCTCTGCACAAACACAGCCCCCGCTGTGAGCAGCCATTTATTGCTCTGAATATGGCCGCTATTCCAAAAGATTTAATTGAATCAGAACTGTTTGGTCATGAAAAAGGCGCTTTTACCGGCGCCAATAATTTACGCAAAGGCCGCTTCGAACAGGCAGATGGCGGTACCTTATTTCTGGATGAAATTGGCGACATGCCGCTGGATGTGCAAACCCGCTTATTGCGGGTGCTGGCCGATGGCCAGTTTTACCGGGTCGGGGGGCATCAGGCCGTTGGGGTTGATGTCAGGATTATTGCCGCAACCCATCAGAACCTGGAGCATCTGGCACAGGAAGGTAAGTTTCGGGAAGATTTATTCCACCGGTTAAACGTGATCCGGGTCCATTTACCGCCGCTGAAAGACCGGAAACAGGATATCGCCAGGCTGGCGCAGCATTTCCTGCAACAAGCCGCCAGAGAGCTGAATGTAGAAGCGAAAACCCTGACCAAAGAAGCTGAACAATTTTTAAGTCAGCTGGAGTGGCCGGGTAATGTTCGTCAATTAGAAAACAGCTGCCGTTGGCTGACGGTGATGGCAAGCGGTAAGCACATTGTGGTTGCCGACCTGCCGCCTGAACTTACCCAGCCGGCCAGAACAAATCAGAAGCCGGCGACAGCAGATAGTGGCGACTGGCAAACTCAGCTGGCCAGCTGGGTGGAAGATAAACTCAGTGCTGGTGAACAGAACATCCTGGCCGAAGCCAGCCCTGCATTTGAGCGGATTGTACTGCAGCAGGCGCTGCACTTTACCCGCGGCCACAAACAGGAGGCGGCCCGTTGCCTGGGCTGGGGCCGCAATACCTTAACGCGTAAACTTAAGGAACTGGAAATCGAATAACCTTATTGGTCGGCTGCCATTTTATGTTTCTGGCGCCAGTTAAGTTTACGTTGTTGCTGCTCGCTGACCAATTGCTGGCGCTGCTCTGGTGTCAGTAACTGGTATACCTGATGGCGTAATTGCAGCTGCGCCAATCGCTGCTGCAGGCGTTGCTGCTGTTGTTGTTGCAACAACTCGGTAGCGGCTGTTTCATCAAAGTAGTCAGCCCGGACCAGCTGGCGCAGGGAAGTACGTATTTCCGCACTGCCGGCGCGCTCAGGTTTACTGGCCTTATGCTCTTTCATCAGCAGTTGCAGCTGTTGTTGTTGGGATGCAGTAAGTTCAAGTCCGGCCAGCATTTTCTGGTATGAAAAACTACCCCGTTGCATCTTATAAGACTTGTCTGCCTGCTCAGGCTTGCTATGATGCCCGGCATTGGCATGAGCTGTTGCAAACAGCAAGCCGGCAACGGCTGACAGTAACGTTATTGCTTTCATCATTTATACTCCGTGGTTATGACCCTGACAGCATAGCGGCTTAACTGCAAAGTAATGCAAAGTCCGGGTAAAGATTCGGTAAAGACACTGGTGGCCAGGTCTGCATTGAATACACTGAACAAGAACGAGTGGGTAAGGAATGGCTATGACTGCAATTTTAATGATCGATGATGATGTTGAATTATGTCAGTTAGTTGCCGATTACCTGGCGATGGATGGTTATCAGATTGACATGGTGCATGATGGGGTAAGCGGGCTTAGCCAAGCTCAGACCGGCCACTATCAGCTGGTATTACTGGATGTGATGTTGCCCGGCCTCGATGGACTTAGCCTGTTAAAAGCCCTGCGCCATGATAATTATTGCCCGGTCCTGATGCTGACTGCCCGCGGTGACGACATTGACCGGATCATCGGTCTTGAACTGGGTGCAGACGACTATCTTGCCAAACCATTTAACCCACGGGAGCTGCAAGCCCGGGTAAAAGCTATTTTAAGGCGGGTAGAGCTGGCCCATCACGATATTAATCAAACGACGCCGTTACTTGAAGTAAATCAGGTAACACTGAACCCGCGCAATCGTCAGGTGCAGTGCCGGCAGCGGGATGTCAGCCTGACGGCAACCGAATTTCAGTTACTGGAAATGCTGATGCGCCATGCCGGTCAGCTGGTAAGCAAAGAACAGCTGAGCCAGCAGGTGTTAGGCCGACGCTTGCAACTGTATGATCGTAGTCTGGATATGCATATCAGTAATATCCGGAAAAAACTCAGTCAGTTCGCCAATGATGAAAAAATTCAGACGCTACGCGGCAGCGGTTACTTATTCTTAACAGGGCCGGTCTGAAGATGCTGCGCTGGTTAAACCCGATTAATTCACTGGCTGGGCGGATCTTTGTCTGGTTCTGGCTGGTATTGGTGTTAACTGTGGTTTTAACCTTAGTGATTTCACGCAGTCTGAGTGAGCCAACTGATATTCGCCGACTACCGTCACCGCTAAGCCGCCAGTTACAAAGCCAGCTGGCGCCCTTGGCACAAAGTGCTGACCGTAACCGTCTGTTACAACTACTGGCTGCTGATAAGCGCAGCAGCTGGCTGGTAGTTAATAACGTGGACCAGCAACTATTGAACCCGGAGGCGTTGCCCGACGGGTTTGACCCGCACTGGTTAACAGAACTTGCTCAGCTTAACCGGCCCCGTTTGCTGCGCCATCGCAATGTTTATCTGGCCGGGCCCTTTCTTATTGAAGTGGCCGGCGAGGAACTGGCACTCTATCAGCAACGTCAAAGACCACAGCGGCCCTGGTGGAGCATGCGGGCGCTGTCCGAGCCAGTATTAATATTGTTGCTGCTGGCGATATCTGCTTCGGCCAGTTTTATTCTGGCTGTATCTATCTCAAGACCTCTTCGCGAGCTGTTACAGCAGAACCTGGCTTTCGCCTCTGGCAAACTCAGCAGCCGGGTCAGCAAGCTGGCGAAAAGACGCGATGAGCTGGGCCAGCTTGGTCGCAGCTTTAATACCATGGCCGAACAGATCAGTGATTTACTGCAAAACCAACAACGATTATTACGTGATATTTCGCATGAATTACGCTCTCCGCTGACCCGGGCTCAGCTTGCGCTTGGCCTGGCAGACCAGCAACAAAACCTGCAACAGTTACCCAGACTTAAACAGGAACTGGAACGTATCGATGCTATGCTGGACGAACTGCTGACCTTCAGCAGACTTGATGCCGGCCAATATCAGCTGGACATCAGCCCTTGTGATCTGACGGCAATACTATCGGAATTGATTACACTGAATCGGGTAGAAGCGGACAGCAAGCAGCAACAGCTGCAACTCGATGCCCCCGGGCCATTATGGCTTGATGCCGATGGGAGGCTGTTATGCCGGGCGCTGGAAAATATTCTGCGAAATGCCATTAAATACAGTCCGGCTGGCAGCACTATTCATCTCAGTGCAGAGCAACAAGCCGGGTATCTGACTGTAGAGATCACCGATCAGGGACCCGGTTTGCCCGATGCTGAGCTTGCGGCAGTGTTCCAGCCCTTTTACCGGGTAAGCGACAGCCGTAACCAGCAAACCGGTGGCACTGGCCTTGGCCTGGCTATTGTTGCTAAAATTGTCCGTCAGCATGCTGGTACGGTACAGGCACTAAACCGCCATCCCGGTTTATCTGTCCGGGTAACATTACCCAGAGCAGATGCAGCAGGGAGGCAACCCATATGATGCTACCGGTTAGGGCAAACATGGCTGTACAGCCGCTTACAGAGCGATGGCAACAGCAGTTGCAGCCGCTATGGCAGCAGTTTGTCCATGCGGATTTGTACAGCCGCGATCAGACCCGTTTGAGCTACAGTTATTATCTGGCTGCCGATAAGGCCCATGCTGTAGTGTTCAGCACGGGCCGGGTTGAAATGGCAGTAAAATACATTGAGCTGATGGAAGAATTTATCACTGCCGGCTACAGTGTGTTTATTCTTGACCATCGTGGTCAGGGCGGGTCTGCCAGGTTACAGCCCGACCCTCATCTTGGATATGTTGCTGACTTTGCAGACTATGTCTGTGACTTTAACCAGTTTGTTACTGAAATCGTTTTGCCCTCTGGTCATCAGCAGCATTTGCTGCTCGCTCACTCAATGGGAGCCGCAATAGCCTGTCGCTATCTGCAACAGTATACACATCCGTTTCGCGCTGCCATTTTCGGCTCTCCGATGTTTGGCCTGCATGCCGGCAGAGTGCCCTCTGTGCTGGCCAGCATGCTGGTCACAGGGTATGGCTGGTTCAGAACGAAACTAAAACAAGATAACCGGCAATATTTCCCCGGACAAAGCCGCTATCAGCAAAAACCTTTTGCCGGTAATCCGCTGACCCACTGCCCCGAACGGTATCACTGGATGCAGCAACTGTATCAGCTGTATCCTGACAGCCAGCTGGGCGGTGTCAGCTGGGCCTGGCTCTCTCAGGCAATCACGGCCATGGCTGATATTCAGCGAAAAGCCGCAGAATTCAATGTCCCGGTGCTACTGTTGCAAGCCGGTACAGATAAGATTGTCAGCAACCGGGCGCAGAACAGCTGGTATCAGCGTTTACCGGCGACACTTTACAAGCAACGGACTATTCTGGCGGGGGCGCATCATGAAATCTGGATGGAACAGGACAACATCCGTCAGCAAGCCTTTGCTGCTGTTAATCAGTTTCTGGCGGGGCTAACTGGCCGCATTAACCGAACAGAGTAAGCGTTATACACCGCCGGCAAAATTGTGCTGCCGCCAGGCTTCATAACAGACGATCGCCACAGTATTGGCCAGATTCAGGCTGCGGGCGCCCGGTTGCATCGGCAGCCGGATCCGCTGGCCGACAGGAATGCTATCACGCACGGCATCTGACAAGCCTGCGGTCTCAGAGCCAAAAAGTAATACATCATCCGCCAGAAATTGTTGTTGCTGATAAGGCTGACTACCTTTAGTGGTTAGTGCCAGGATCCTTTTACCGGCCATCGCAGTGGCAAAACTGTGATAATCAGCATAACGGCTAACGTTGGCCAGATCATGATAATCCAGCCCGGCCCGGCGCAACTTTTTTTCTTCAAAATCAAAACCCATCGGTTCAATAATATGTAAACGACAACCGGTATTAGCTGCCAAACGGATTATATTTCCGGTATTAGGTGCGATCCTGGGTTCAAACAATGCAATATGAAACATAACAGCCGCTGCGACAGAAACAAAGGGGGTTAATTTACACGCTGTACTGACGAAATTAAAGCAGTTAACACGACAGAGCTGGCGAAAATATCATCATTTAATTTGCTTAAAGGCAGGTATGACGGCTATATTTACGCAGTATTGTATACACTACAAGGACGTTTTTGTTATGCCACTGTCAGGTTGGCTGTGTTTTGTTGCCCTGTTGCCGGCCTTTTCGGTCCGGGCTGCTATTGCCGATGGGCTTCCAGCTCCCCCGGTTACCTTACTGCTTACTTTTATGGCGGGTTTTGCTGTTGCAGGCACGGCAGGCTGGTGGCGTTTGCAACAACAACGGGCCAGACAAAAGTCCCAGCAAAAATTTCTGCGACAATTACTTACTGATACCAGTGCGCTGGTTGCGGTACTCGATCAGGATTGCCAACTTTTAGTAGCGAGTAATGTACTGGAGAAAATTGCCCAGCGTCAGAATCTCTGTCACTGTATGTATTTTGACCCTGTTGCAAAACAAAAGGCCTGGCAGGATATTCAGCCGGTACTAGACCAACAACGAAGCTGGCAGGGAGAGGTATGGTGGCAGCTGAAAAACGACTTGCTCGCTGTCAATCTGACCATCACCCAAAGCAATAATTCGGCATGGCCTGCAGCCCGCTATTTATTAGTTGCTCAGGACATCACAGAACGCAAAAGAGCTGACCAGCAACAGTTAAATAACCTTACCCGGGACCCGCTTACCAGCCTGCCTAACCGGATTATGCTCGAGGAACAACTCGCCGCATATATCGCCTGCTGTACAACCCTTTACCCGGCTACCGCTTTGTTACTGGTGAAATTCAACCAGTTACTGAGCGCTGAACCGACAGCTGCCGGCCAAAGCAGTGCCAGACAGATCGCAGAGGCTGCAGAAGGATTACGCCATGCTATTGCCCCCCAATTTACTGTTGGCCGTTACAGCAGTGACAGTTTTGCAATACTAGTGCCCCCCCATTTATGTACTGCGCCGGTTGAGCTACCGTTAAACCAACTGGCACACCAGATATTATTGCAGATAAGTCAATTTAACATTATAAGCAGCACTAGTCAGGTCTATGCCAGTATAGGCATCAGCCGCTTCCCGGAAGATGGCGCAGATGCCACAGCTATCATGCACAGTGCCGAGCGGGCAGCACAGCAAGCAGCTCGTAGTGGCACCAGCCAGTTCTGTTTTGCTGACAGCAAACTACAACAGCATGCAACTGAGTATCTGACGCTGCAAGCTGAGCTCAGTAAAAGCCTGAATCATGAAGATTTTATTGTATATTATCAGCCCCAGTTGAGTATCAGCAGCAACCGTGTTGTTGGCTATGAAGCTTTGCTTCGCTGGCATAACCCAAAACGGGGCATTATGCAGCCGCAGAGTTTTCTGGCACTGGCAGAGCAGAACGGTATGATTGTTACGCTGGACAGGTTAGTATTCCGGCAAAGTTGTCAGCAAATAAACCACTGGTTGCAAACCAATCAACTTCGGGGTCGGATTGGCTTGAATATTTCTGTACAACATTTTCAGCAAACCAATTTTGTTGATTATCTCAGTAACTGTCTGAGTGAATACAAAGTAGCGGCCGATCATTTTACCCTGGAGCTGGACGAAAGGATTTTCCAGCAACCTGTTGCCGGCCTGCAAAGCAGGTTGAATGCGCTTAGCGATGCAGGTTTTCATTTGCTGATGGACAACTTTGGTGATGGTGTTTCTTCGCTTACTTCGTTACGCCAGTTGCCGTTGCATGGTGTCAAAATTGCTCGCAGTCTGATAAACCAGATGGAACAGAAAGAGCAGCAGCGCAATATTACTGCCAGCTTAATCCGGTTGGCAGGCTATCTGCAGCTGGAAGTTACGGCCAGTGGCATAGATAATGAAATGCAGGCTTATCTGTTACATGTGATGGGTTGTGATAAATTGCAGGGCAATTTGTTCAGCAAAGCAGTGCCAGCCAGTGAGATACCGGCACTACTGGCAAAAGAAAATAAATTGATCAAAAAAGCAGCTAGTTAACTTCGTCACGCTTCTCGCGGCCAAGCAGGTCAACCGCAGCCAGTTTGACGTCTTTATTCTGATACAACACCTGATAAATCTGCTCTGAAATCGGCATTTCAATACCGACCCGCCGGGCAAGGTTAAATACCTCTTTCGCGTTACGATAGCCTTCGACAACCTGACCGATGGTTGCCATCGCATCGTCAACCGTTTTACCCTGACCCAGCAGTAAGCCAAAACGGCGATTGCGGGATTGGTTATCAGTGCAGGTCAGCACTAAATCACCCAAGCCTGCCATGCCCATGAACGTATCTTTCTGAGCACCCAGGGCACAGCCCAGCCGGCTCATTTCAGCCAGTCCCCGGGTAATCAGGGCAGTTCTGGCATTGGCACCAAAACCAATACCGTCTGCCATGCCAGCGCCAATAGCGATAACATTTTTAACGGCGCCGCCCAACTGGACTCCGATAAAGTCAGGGTTTGTGTAAACCCGAAAGCTTTTCGCGCAGTGCAACAAATCTGACAAACGACTGATAAATTGCTGATCTACTGACGATAACGTGATGGCGGTAGGCATACCTGCGGCCATTTCTTTGGCAAAAGTAGGGCCTGACAGCACTGCAAGGGCGACCTGCTCACCAAGAATTTCCCGGGCAACATCCTGCAACAGCCGACCACTTTCCGGCTCCAGCCCTTTGGTGGCCCAGGCCACTCTGGCATTAGCAGATAAAAAAGGTTTAATTTGCTTCAGGGTATCCGCAAAAGCATGGCTGGGCACCACGACCAGTATATCGCGACTACTTTGCACTACCTGCTGCAGATCATCACTGACAGTCAGACTGTCAGGTAGCCGGATATCAGGCAGATATTTTTGATTACAACGTTGCCGCTGTATTTGCTCAATATCCTGACTATTCCGCCCCCATAGAGTAATAGGATTACCATTGCGGGCCAGACAAATGGCAAGGGCAGTGCCATAAGACCCTGCCCCCAGCACTGCTATGGCTGCAGTATTCATCAGCTTAAGCGTCAGCTCTTACGTCCTGGCCTTCGGCCTGACGCTTTTGCAGATACTGTGCAAATAGCGCGTCAAAATTGACCGGTGCCAGATTCAGTTGCGGGAAAGTACCACGATTAACCAGACTTGATACTGCTTCACGGGCATAAGGGAACAGAATGTTCGGGCAGAAGGCCGCTAACATATGCGCCAATTGTGCTTCTTCCAGCTCACCGATTGAGAAAATACCGGCTTGCTGTACTTCGCACAGAAATGCAGTTTCTTCACCAACCATCGTGGTCACGGTTAATGACAGCGTCACCTGATATACACCGTCTTCTACTTTTTCGCTACGGGTGTCTAAATCCAGTTTAACTTCTGGCTTCCATTCTTTGCGGAAGATTGCCGGCGCATTTGGCGCTTCGAACGAAATATCTTTAACAAAAATGCGCTGAATAGCAAATTGTAAACCCTGTGCCTGTTGCTCGTTTGCAACACCATTTGCCTGTTGTTCGGCCATGAATAATTCCTAGTTTAAGTTATGCGTTTAACAGTGGATCGAGCTTGTTTGCTGCATGCAGCGCAAACATATCATCACATCCACCAATGTGGGTTGTACCAATAAAAATTTGTGGCACCGTTGAGCGACCATTCGCTTTATCAATCATTTCGGCACGACGCTCTGGCTGCTCATCAATTTTCACTTCCAGATAAGCCACCTGTTTCTGATCAAGTAACGCCTTGGCGCGAACACAATAAGAACAATATGCCTTGGTGTAAATTATCACTTCAGCCATGCTTACCTCTTAGATTTAACGACCGGCAGACTGGCACCCGTCCAGGCACCCATTCCGCCCTGCAATACAGCCACGTTAGTAAAGCCTTGTTTTGTCAGAGCAGCAGCCGTTTTCTGGGCTGTCATCCCGGCCTGACATACCACAATAATGGGAGCATCTTTTTGTTTTTCAAGTCCGGCAAGCTGTTGCTCAGTGATCTGGCTGGCAGACAGCTGCCGGGCACCGGTTATATGGCCTTTTTTAAAATCATCTTCACTGCGGGTATCAACTACTACCCCATCCTGCCGATTTACCAGCATCGTCAGCTCGGTCGGTGACACCTGCCGGATAGCGGAGAAACGGGATTTTATCCAGCCGCCGACTATCAATAAAAAAATTACAACCCAGGCCAAACTCAGTAAAGGGTGATTAGTTACAAACTCGGTAAACTGCGCCATAGTGCTACATTCTTACTCAGAACCAATTAAAGTGGCGTGAGTATAACGATATTGTTGCAAGAAAGCAGCCCTAAAACGGCCAATCCGGACTGGAGAAAGTTAGAAAAAGCGGTAAGATACTAGCCTCGCTTGAATGTTCAGCAAAATCAGAAACGGAGTCAGCATGAGTCATCCCAAAAAGCCCCTGGTATTATTAATTCTTGATGGCTGGGGATACCGCGAACAAACTGCCAGTAACGCCATTGCGCAGGCCAATACACCAGTAATGGATAAATTGTGGCAGGACTATCCGCATAGTCTTATTTCCGGCTCCGGGCTGGATGTCGGTCTGCCAGAAGGTCAGATGGGAAACTCAGAGGTTGGTCACGTTAACCTGGGTTCAGGTCGGGTGGTATATCAGGATTTTACCCGGATTACCAAAGCGATTAAGGACGGTGATTTTTTTCACAACCCTGTATTGGTTAATGCAATAACCGCTGCTAAAAATAACAGCAAAGCGGTACATATTATGGGCTTGCTGTCTGAAGGTGGCGTTCATAGTCATGAAGATCATATTCTGGCAATGATTAAGCTGGCCGAACAACAAGGTGCCGGCCCGATTTATCTACATGCCTTTTTAGACGGCAGAGATACCCCACCGCGTAGTGCCGAAGCGTCCCTTGCCAGAGTTGCCCAACATTTTGCCGCTAGTGGTAGTGGCCAGATAGCCTCTGTTATTGGTCGTTACTACGCGATGGACCGCGATAAACGCTGGGACAGAGTGCAACATGCTTACGATTTACTCACTCTGGGCAAGGCGGAATTTACAGCCACTGATGCCGTTGCAGCACTGCATGCTGCCTATCAGCGGAACGAGAACGATGAGTTTGTAAAAGCCACCGCCATATTGACCGCTGATGGTAAACCGGTGCAAATGGCCGATGGCGATGCATTAATATTTATGAATTTTCGCGCTGATCGCGCCCGTCAGTTCAGCCGGGCTTTTACCGAGGCCGATTTTGCCGGGTTTACCCGGCAGTACCAGCCAAAACTCAGCAGTTTTGTTATGCTGACAGAATATGCAGCCGATATAGATGCTCCCTGCGCTTACCCGCCTGAAGCACTGAATAATGTCCTGGGTGAGTGGCTGGCCAAGCATAATAAAACCCAGCTGCGGATCTCCGAAACAGAGAAATATGCCCACGTTACCTTCTTTTTCAGTGGAGGCCGGGAAACGGAGTTTACCGGTGAAAGTCGTATTTTAGTGCCATCACCTGCTGTTGCCACTTATGATCTGCAACCAGAAATGAGTTCAACTGAGCTGACTGACAAACTGGTTGCGGCCATCCATAGCGGTGACTTTGACGTAATCATCTGTAATTACCCCAATGGCGATATGGTAGGTCATACCGGCATTATGGCAGCCGCTATCAAAGCAGTAGAGGCAGTAGACCATTGCGTTGGCCGGGTGGTCGAAGTCTTGCAGCAGGTGGGGGGCGAATGTTTAATCACTGCTGATCATGGTAACGCAGAGATGATGCAGGACCCAGGATCAGGCCAGGCTCACACCGCTCATACCAGTGGTCCGGTGCCACTGATTTATGTCGGCCGGCCGGCCATTGCAGTTGAAGGGGGCATTTTAAGTGATATTGCTCCGACCATGTTGCAACTGTTGGGGTTACCTAAACCGCCAGAAATGACCGGCAAAGTGCTGATGCAACTTAAGCAACGCTAGCCCGGCACCTGATGAAAAACCGCTTTTACTTTTCAGCTCACCGCCAGCCTTTATGGCTGCTGGTACTCTGTTGTACGCTTAGCAGCATGCCCGTCAGCGGCCGTCAGCAAGCTGAACAGCAGCAGGAGCTTGAGCAGGTACAACAACAGATTAAAACGACAGAGCGCCAGTTAAAGCAACAACAACAGCAACTGAATAAAGCAGAACAGCAACTTCAGCAATCGGACAAGGCACTGGCCAGAGCATCTGCTGAACTGCAGCGAACCGAGCAACAACTTGCCGGCATTGAACAACGTGGCCAGCAGCTGACTCAACAGCAACAGCAATTGCAGCAGGATTTGCAGCAACAGCAAAGTCAGCTGGCCGCACAATTGAAAAGCGCTTACAGCCTGGGCCAGCATGACTATACCCGGATGCTGTTAAATCAGCAGGATGCCAGCAAGCTGGAGCGGGCGCTGACTTATTATCAGTACTTTAACCGGGCAAGGGTTAAACAGCTGGCAGAAATAAATAAAACCGTTTTACAACTGGAGCAGATTAAACAGCAACTGGCCGAACAGCAGCAGCAGTTGACAATGACCCTGAACGAACAGCAGCAGCAGCAGCAACAACTGCTGGCGGTAAAAGCTGAGCAACAAACTGCAGTCAGTCAGTTGCAACAGTTACTTAAGGAGCAGGGTAATCAGTTAAGTTATTTGCGCCAGAATGAAGCGAGCTTACAAAATACCATTGACCAGTTGCGGGCGCTGGCAGAGCGTAGCCTGGAGTTGCTGGGCTTAACTGCCAATAAAGGCAAACTACGTTGGCCGCTGAACGGCGCTTTGCTGCAGGGTTTTGGCGAAAACCGGCAGGGCGGTATGCGCTCCAGGGGAATTTTAATAGGCGGCCGGGAAGGTAATCCGGTACAGGCTATTGCGGATGGCCGGGTAATTTATGCTGACTGGTTAAAAGGTTATGGCTGGGTCATTGTGTTGGATCACGGCGAAGGTTTTATGAGCTTATATGGCCACAATCAGAATATTTTAAAGCAGCCGGGTGAGCAAATTATTGCAGGTGAAACGATAGCTCTGGTTGGCATGAGTGGCGGCCAGGCCAATGCCGGCCTGTATTTCGAGATCAGAGAAAAAGGCGATGCCGTTAACCCGTTGTCCTGGTTGAGTAAAAACAAAGGGTAAAAATGACTTGCGACCAGGGATGGCATACGCCAATATAACAGCAAATAACAGGACGATCTGCCCCTACCCGCTGTCAGACTGGACGGGTAAACAGGAATAATAACAGCGTGCGTAAAACTTTATTTTGGTTGGTATTGGCGGGATTGCTTAGCGTAAAAGCCCAGGCAGAGAAACCCCGTATTGCCATTATTATCGACGATATCGGCTACCAGAAAGCTGACTTAAAAATGGTATCGTTACCCTATCCGCTCACTTTATCCGTATTACCCCATACCCCCTATGGTCCAAAATCTGCGCAACTGGCGTTTTCACAACAAAAAGACGTTATGCTGCACATGCCAATGGAAGCCAATAATCACAAAAGTCTGGGACCTGGCGCCCTTACCCGTGATATGAGCCGCCAGCAAGTGCGAGACGCGCTGCAACAGGCATTGGCTGATATTCCTTATGCCATCGGCGTTAACAACCATATGGGCAGCCTGTACACCGAACTGGACCAGCCTATGGCCTGGACCATGGAATATCTGCGGCAACGTCAGCTATTCTTTGTTGACAGTCTGACGACCCCGCAAAGCAAAGCCAGATTATATGCCCGTCAATATGGGGTGGCCAGTTTAAGCCGCCATGTATTTCTGGATAATGAGCTGTCTGAAGCGGCTCTGCAACGTCAGTTCCAGCAGTTGCTGCAGATAGCTAAGCGCCATCAGGTGGCTATTGCCATTGGCCATCCTTATCCGCAAACTTATGAATTTCTAAAGAAAAATCTACCGTTACTGAACAAGCATGGTATTGAATTAGTCAGGATCTCAGCATTGTTGCCACGGGAGCATGATGTTGTTGCTGCCGGCTTTACTGCACCGGCTATCTCTGCACCACAATAATTTCCTGTTATATTTCTATAAAAAAACCTGCCACGGCAGGTTTTTTTATCTGGTTTTTGCATTAATCAGCTTAAAGCTGAATGCAATTTCTTCATCGCGTTTTTTTCAAGCTGACGCACCCGCTCTGCAGACACCTGATAACGCTCGGCCAGCTCCTGCAAGGTTAACTTGTTATTGTCCAGCCAGCGGGCCCGAACGATATCCTGACTGCGGTCATCCAGCGTTCGCATGGCTGCCTGCAGACGATCTGCGGCGGCACTATCCCACTGCTCATCTTCAACCTGGACGGCCAGATCGGATGCTTTGTCCTGCAGATAATAAACAGGTGCGGTAAACGCAGCGTCGTCATCTTCGTCCGGCGCATCATAAGGCATGTCATAATTACTCATCCGGGATTCCATTTCCCGCACTTCATGCTCTGCCACGCCAAGTGACTCGGCAACATGTCTGACTTCGTCCTGATTAAACCAGCCTAAATGCTTTTTCGCTTTGCGCAGATTAAAGAATAACTTTCGCTGTGCTTTAGTGGTGGCAATTTTAACAATTCGCCAGTTTTTCAGCACATACTCATGGATTTCAGCTTTAATCCAGTGTACCGCAAAAGACACCAGTCTCACTCCGACTGTCGGGTCAAAGCGTTTCACAGCTTTCATCAGACCAATATTGCCTTCCTGCACTAAATCACTGATAGGCAGACCATAACCTGAATAACTGCGGGCAATGTGCACCACAAAACGCAGGTGAGACATAATAAGCTGGCGGGCAGCTGATAAATCACCATCCTGCTGCAAGCGCTCCGCCAGGCTGCGTTCCTGCTCAGCAGTTAACATCGGAATGGTGCTAACAGCATGAGTATAAGCCTCAAGACTGCCGCTGGCAGCGACGGTAAGCGGCATAAATTCTGTTTTATCTGCTTTCATTGTCATGTTTTGCCAATCCTGTTTCAATCGAATGCCACCATATTAGCACTCTTTACGCTAGAGTGCTAATTGTGGACTAAAAGTTTTTCAGACCGGGTTATTCTAAAAACGACTCTCTAATATGTAATTGTTATTTAAGGCCCGGTAGGCTCTATCGCGCTGATATGACGGCGCACTGACAAATAGGACCCTGCCAGGCCGAGGAATATAGCGATCAGTAGTAAACCAATAAACTCATTGAAACTCATTGCCATTAATCTGAAATCACTTTGATATAGCGCGGTTACGTTGCTGATTGCACTTTGCAGCCACCACAACATTAACTCGACAACCAGAAATGCCAGCAATCCGCCAAAAACACCGAACCAGACACCGGTATATAAGAAAGGCCGCTGAATAAAGGCATCAGTAGCCCCAACCAGCTTCATTACCTCAATCTCATCTTTTTTATTCATAATCGACAACCGGATAGTGTTGCCAACAATCAGCAGCACCGCACTTAACAGCAGCAGGGCGATAATGGCCACCGCCTGCTGCAACATACTGACAATAGCGTTCAGCCGGGTTAACCAGTCAATATCCAGCTTGGCAAAGTCTACTATCCGCTCATTGCTTAGCCGCTGCAACAGGGTCTGAGCTGCATCAGGCGCTGTGTTTTTGGGTAACACCCGGATGACATCAGGCAGCGGATTAGTATCCAGATAATTCAGCGCTGCACCAAACCCCGATATTTCCTGAAACTCTGTCATAGCCTGTTGTTTGCTGATAAAAATAACCTGAGCAATGTCGCGATCGGCCTGCAAAATAGCGACCAGGCTTTGCACCTGATTAGCCGGAGTTTGCTCACGAATATACAAACTGATTTCTGCTGCCTGGGTAAAGCTACTGCTGATTTGCTGCATATTTTTTACCAGCAAATGCAGCGTTGCCGGTAAGGTTAAACTGACGCCCAGCACGGCAATGGTTAAGATCGAAGCAGAAGGGGTTCGCCATAACTCACCCAGACTGGCCACCGCCTGCCGGGCATGATTAAGCCAGAACATGATAAAGCGACGCAGTAAGCCAATTTTTTTGGCCGCAGCCCCGGTTGCTCTGCCGGTAAACAAAATACTCATACCGGCTCCTGATATTGTAACAAACCGTCGTTAATCATCCGGCCATGCTTCAACGTCAGTGTGCGGTATTTCATTCTTGCGACCAGTCCCAGATCATGGGTAGCAACCAATACCGATACCCCTACCTGATTAAAAGCTTCAAAAACCCGCATCGTGTCTTTTGATAAATCCGGATCCAGGTTACCGGTAGGCTCATCCGCTAATAACAGCGGCGGCTTATTAACCACCGCCCGGGCAATACCCACCCGCTGTTGCTCCCCGCCCGATAAGGTGGCCGGTAAACAACGAACTTTATCCAGCAAACCCACTTTGTCCAGCGCAGCATGTACCCGTTTTACCATCTCTTTGCCAGTAAAGCCCTCTATCACTAAAGGCAAGGCAACATTATCAAATACTGTATGGTTCATCAGCAGCCGGTGGTTCTGAAAAATAATCCCGACATCACGTCGCACATAGGGGATCTGGCTGCGTTTAATCCGGCTTAACTCAATATCATTAATTAACACCCGGCCAGCACTGGGACGTTCAATCAGGCTGATCAGTTTTAACAACGTACTTTTGCCCGCGCCAGAGTGGCCGGTCAGAAAGGCCATTTCGCCTTTCTCCAGCCGGAAACTGATGCGGTCCAGCGCCACAAAACCACCGGGATAGCTCTTACTGACCTGATCAAACTGCAGCATGATTAGTGATCCTTACTAAACAAGGCTTTAATAAAGTCCTGACTGTTGAATTGGCGTAAATCATCTATTGCCTCTCCGACAGCAATATAACGGATAGGTACCGCGAACTGATTGGCTATTGCGAAAATAACCCCACCTTTGGCAGTGCCATCCAGTTTAGTCAGGGTGATACCGGTCAGCGGCACGGCCTCATTAAACAACTTTGCCTGGCTCAGGGCATTCTGACCGGTGCCGGCATCAAGGGTCAGCATCACCTCATGCGGTGCCGCACTGTCAATTTTCTGCAGCACCCGGACAATTTTTTTCAGTTCTTCCATTAAATGAGCTTTATTTTGCAAACGACCAGCCGTATCGGCAATTAAAATATCTACTTTACGGGCCTTCGCTGCCTGATAGGCATCAAAAATAACTGAAGCGCTGTCTGCACCGGTATGCTGGGCGATAACCGGTATCATATTGCGCTCGCCCCAAACCTGCAGTTGCTCTACAGCAGCAGCCCGGAAGGTGTCTCCTGCGGCCAGCATCACTGATTTACCCTGCTGGCGGAACTGTTGGGCCATTTTGCCGATAGTGGTAGTTTTACCAACACCGTTGACCCCGACCATTAAAATAACAAAGGGACCAGCCGGATTACTGGCTACCAGTGGTTGCTCAACTTTAGCTAATAAGGCTGCCATATCCTGTTGCAACTGGTTAAACAATAAACCGGCATCTTTTAAGGCTTTGCGATTGGCATGCTGGGTCAGATCAGTAATTAGCTTCTGAGTGGTATCCATACCCACATCTGCCATCAGTAGCTGGGTTTCAAGTTCTTCATACAGTTCGTCATCAATTTTCTTGCCACTGAACAACCCAGCCAGGCCATCGCCCAGATTCTGGCTTGTTTTCGACAAACCTTGTTTCAACCGGGTAAAAAAACCGGCTTTTTTAGCGGGCGTCGCTGCCGGCGGCTGATGGCTAACGACATCGGCGGGCGTTTGACTGACCACTTCAGTGCTGCCTGCAGAACCACCAGCATCTGCCGAATTCGGCGCAGCAACCGGCGTGCCGGCCTGTTCAGCCTGCTGTTTTTCTGACAGTACCGGCGCTTCAGCCGCCGTTTCTGGCTCTGCTGATTGTTGCGCTAGCGGATCATCCGGCTTTATCTCAGCGTCTTTCTCTGGCGTTTCAGCCGGTTTAGTCTGCTCAGGTTGGGATTCTGCTGTTTTTTTACCCAGGCCAAGCCAGGAGAAAAGATTTTTCTGTTTTGTCATAAGCTTTTGTGTCGAAGGCAATATTCAGGATAAAATTGCTGCTAATACTATCACCTTTAACTCACAGGCAAAACGGAAACGATGAAACAAGCTAAAACCGCCAGCAGCAAAACCGGCCAACCCGGCTTTGTCCGGATTATCAGCGGTCAGTGGCGGGGCCGTCGCCTGCCTGTTGCCGACGTAGCCGGTCTGCGGCCAACAACGGATCGGGTTAAAGAAACCTTATTTAACTGGTTAATGCATGACATCAGTGACAGCGCGGTACTGGACTGTTTCAGCGGTTCCGGCTCACTTGGCTTTGAAGCGCTGTCGCGTTATGCCGGTTTTGTCACCCTTATAGAAAAAGACCCGGCACAAGCCAGACGCCTGCATGCGTTACTGGCCACTTTTCAGGCAAGTCAGGCTGAAGTCATTGCCAATGACTGTTTGCGTTATCTGGCACAGCCGGCAAACCGGCAGTATCAAATCGTGCTGATAGACCCTCCCTTCCGGCAAAATCTGGCACTGCCCTGCTGTCAACTGCTGGAGCAACACGGCTGGCTTAGCGACAATGCGTTAATTTATCTTGAAACTGAAAAAGAATTACCACTATCCGGCGTGCCTGCCAACTGGAAGCTACTGAAAGAAAAAGTAGCAGGCCAGCTGGCATACCGGTTATGGTTAAAATCGACCTAACTGTCAACTTTTCTTACACCAAACTACCGGTAAACTGTAATTATCCATATTTTTCAAATGGTTATAATATGGCCTGATATTTGCTGCGGCAAGTCTCCAATATTGTACCAATTTGTAAAAAAGGACTTACTTATAATGAGAATTAAAAATGTTGCGTTAGCTGCAGTGTTCACGTTGACAACCGCTTTTGCCAGCCACGCAAGTATTATTGAACCAGGCTTCAATGGCTCAACTCTGGCACCGAATGATGATGGTTCAACGGGTGCTGTTAATATAGGATTTGATGTTAACTTCTTTGGTCTTACATTTAGCCAGTTATTCGTAAATAACAACGGCAATGTCACGTTCGATAGTACTCTCAGTTCATTTACTCCGTTTGACTTGACGTCAACAGGTAGACAAATTATCGCACCTTTTTTTGCTGATGTTGATACCAGAAATGCTGGCGACACGGTCACTTATGGTATGGGTTCTTTTGCCGGGATGATGGCTTTTGGGGTAAACTGGTTGAACGTTGATTACTTTTCCAGCAACACAGAACATACTAACCGCAATAGTTTTCAGCTAATACTGGTAGACCGTTCAGACGTCGCCACCGGCGATTTTGATATTATCTTCAACTATGATCAAATCCAGTGGGAAACCGGTACAGCAAGCGGTGGTGATGCTAACGGCCTTGGTGGAAATTCTGCCCGCGTAGGTTACTCTAATGGTACCGGTGATAGCGGCAGCTTTTTTGAGTTGGCAGGTTCAGCTGTGAACGGTGCGCTGTTAGATGGCGGCAGTAATTCGTTAGTCAGTAATCGCTTAAACAGCGATTTTGATGGACGTTATATTTTTAATGCACGCAGTGGTACCATAGTTGTCCCTCCTACCAGCGTGCCTGAAGCTCATGCATTTGCCATATTTGGTTTAGGCTTGATGTTGATCATGGCCGTGCGTCGCAGACAAAACCGTTAATTTAACCGCGGATAGCAAAAGGCCTGCAACTAATGCAGGCCTTGTACTTTGTTTTTAAATCGCCATTCTCACCTTGCCTGATTAATACTCCATACCCAGATTGGTCAGCCCCTGGTCCCGAACCCAGGCTTTTAACAGCAGCATTTGCTCACGCTCTATCTGTTTCATCGGGCTGATGAGCTCAATAAGTTCGGCCAGACATTCCATTTCGTAAGCCATCAGCGGATGTTCTCTGACGTGCTTTTTCAACTGATTTTCTGAAGTTATATCTTCATCTGCAGCTTGATGCTCGATCAAACGGGCAACGGTAGCCTGAGATATCTTGGCGACATTAATAAATTCACTACTGTCCTGCTGACTGATGCCATTAAACATGGCATCCAGTGCCGTAGCACAATCTACCGCCGGATAAACCCCGAACATTTCGAAGTGGTTCACTTCCGGGATCAGCGGTTCTAATTCTTCTGCCAGCCGCGGGAAGTTAATTTTTGCTTTTTTGACAGTCAGCCACTCCCAGCTTAAATCCAGCATATGCCGCAACGCGGCAGCATCACCAAATTCACTGACTTCGCTGAACAACTGATAATTAGGTAACATGCGCTCAAGCAAACAGGCTGCAATTGCAGCCTGTTGATAAAACCCCAGCTCACGCATTAGCTGGAAGTTATTTGCCTTTTCTTTCATAGCACTCCTGAACGAATTAACGTCCGCTGTTAACCCGATACGGCCAGTTGTTTCTGAGCATATTCAAACTTAAGTTTATACTCCATAATTTTTTGTTCCAGCTCGCTGATATGCTGCTGATTGACCTCTTCCTGCTCTGCAAGTTGCGACCTGAGTTGCCGAATCATTTCACGACTCTGATCAGCTTCAGATTGCTGTTTCTGCTCTGCAGCATGTTGGCGGTTCACCGCATGCTCTAATTGGGACTCCAGCTTCTTACCGCGGCTTTGGCTCTGGCCTAATACTTCATTTATATTAACGAATTCAGCCTGCAGCCGGGTTAGCTCTGAACCCAGCTCGGCGCTGCTGTCGGCCAGTTCATTGCGGTGTTGCTCAAATTCAGTAATTTGGGCTTGTAATGCCTCACTATGTGCATCCAACTCAGCCAGTTGCTCTTTAAGCTGACTATGCTCCTGTTGCTGCTCACTTAACTGCTGGTCGCGTTCAGCAAGCTGTTGCTCTAAATCTCTGACTTGTTGCTGACTTTTCGCCAGTGCCTGCAGTTTGTCCTGCTGGGCCTGCATTTGTTGTGCGGTATCTTGCTGTAACGTCTGATACCGTTCCTTCAGCTCGGCAAGTTGTTGCTCAGTCTGCTGTTGCTCGTTTTGCTGCTGTTGCGCATTAGCCTTCAGTTGCTGTAAAGCCAACTTGCTCTCATGGGTCTGCGCCCTGGCCTGCTCCAGCTCAGCACGAAGCTGATTAAGCTGCTCAGGATCTGCGGCGCTCTGCTGTGCTTCATGCAGGGCCTGTTCAAAATGCCTGGCTTTATGCTGTTCAAGCTCCAGTTGTTTAACTACTTCAGCAAGCTGCTGTTCCAGATTAATTTCTCGCTCGCTCAGCACGGAATTATGTTGCTGAGCCTTTTTTAACTCGGCGGCGAGTGCCGCCAATTGTTTAGTGGATTCACCGGTTTTTTGTTTCAGAACAGCCAGCTCCTGAGTATCGGCGCTGGCAACAGGTACCGCTAAATCAAGTTGCTGTTTGGTCTGTTGCCAGTCTTTAAACAGTTTCTGGTAAGCCTGTTCCTGTTCGATCAGTCTTTGTTGCCACTGGCTTTGCGATTTAGCCAGGATTTGGGCGCTGTAACCTTGCAACAATTGCTGCTGTTCATTCATCAGCTGCTTACCAAAGTCAGCCAGACTGGAAGCAAGTTGCTGCTGAGCTTGGTTTTCCAGCTCAGCAGCAAGTTGTTGCTCGTTGTTATTATTATTTTTTTTCACTGCATTCATGTTCTGGTCTCGAATTGAACAGCCGCCCTGGCTGCATACTATCATCGTTGTGCCGAGATCCCTGTCGCACTTTATCATTAAGTGTAATATGACTTGAGACTGATAGCTAACGCTATTGTGTATTTTGTCAGCACCTGTTTTATCACACTTAGCATGCCATAATAAATATCAGAGTTGGCAAATAAAAGTTACATCCGAAACGAATTGCCAGCAGGCCTGCTTTTTACTTATCGCAACTTAATGACAAACAGCCTGTCTGATAACGCAGGCAGTAACCGGAGGACAGATATGATGACGCTACCGAAATTAATCCACAACAGTAAAATTATAATCACCGCAGTGTTAGCACTTGTTTTGACTGCTTGCAGCAGTGGACCCAATGTTCGCTCTGATCAAGCCCCTGATGTTAACTTAGGTAACTATCAGACCTTTTCTTTCGTTTCAGATTTGGCGACAGATCGTGCCGGGTATACCACCCTGGTGACCCAGCATTTTAAAAATGCCATCACGGCAGAGCTTACTGCAAGAGGGTATCGCTTCGTTGAGTCTGACCCGCAGTTGCTGGTTAACTTCAATTCAAACGTTGCTACCCGTTCCGATACCCGCAGCGTTCCGACAACCAGCTATCATTATGGCTACTATCACTATCGCCGGGGTATTGTTTATGCAGGCTTTCCGGTTTACAGCAATGAAGTAACGACCGTTCACTACAAGGTAGGCACCGTAAATATTGATATTATAGATGCAGAAAAGCGTCAGTTGGTCTGGGAAGGTATTGCCGAAGGCACGTTGAAGCAAAAAGATCTGGAGCAACCGCGCGAGGCCGCCGCACGCACAGTTGGTCTTATTTTTGAACAGTTCCCGGTTTCTGGCAGTTAATCTGCGGCGATTTCGGCAACTTGTTGCTTTAACGCTGAGCAGTCAGCATTAGCATCAAGTTGCTGGATGGATAACGTCAGCTCTGCAACTTTGAATCCGAATTTGTGAAGCGTCGTTCGGTTGATCACATTTTTTTCATCAACCAGATGCAGCCAGTCCTTAACGGTAACATCCAGGGTATCGCCGTCATAAGGGATCCGCAATACATACTGCCAATAAAGGCTGTTGCCTGCCAGCTGACCGCTTGCTTCACCGACAACATCCCCGGCCGTGCCACTGACTTTACCTTCTGCAGTCTGTGTCAGTTGCCAGTGGCGCTGCTCTACCCGGCCATCACTGAAGTAAAACACTTCGTATAAATCGCCCTGGCCCTGCTGCCACTCACCACATAGATCGGCGACAAAGCGATCGCCCTGCTGACCACGCCAGTTGTGCATTACTCCGTAGGCCCGACCGGATCCCAGAAAAAAACGATCGAGTTTCAATTCAGGTTTCAGCTCAGTGTAGTCCGATATTGACTGACTGCAGCCAGCAATCAGGACAAGACTGGTTGTAATAGCAGCTATCTGCCATAATGACTTTCGCATAACAATCTCCTTTTAATTCAACCTTGGCAGATGCTACGTAGTCAGCAAGGTTTTAGCTCAGTCAGGATAAGCTGTGGCTGCAGCATCACTTATCCTGAAGACAAGTTTTTCTTGTTAGACAAGCTGCCCTTAACCCCGTAAAAGCACCACTTTAATGTTAGGAACCATATATGGCGCATTTGATGCCGGATATTATCGCTTTGGACGATAGCCGCGCTGTTATCAGCGATGTCGTCATGCTGACCCAATTTTACCAGCAGGGCTGGACTGTCATACCCGATTTTCTGCCTGAAAGTTTAAACCGGCAACTGCTTGATGAAGCCCGTTTTGACGCTAATTTAACCCCTGCCGGTGTTGGCCGGGCCCGTGACCATACTCTGAACCGGCAAGTGCGCCGGGACAAAACTCAGTGGTTTGATGGTAAAACAGATGCCCAGCAACACTACCTTAGGCTGATGCAACAGTTACAGCAACAGCTGAACCGGCAGTTTTTTCTGGGGTTGTTCGATTTCGAGTGCCATTATGCCTGCTATCAGCAAGGAGATTTTTACCAGAAACACTTTGACGCTTTCAGTGGCCGCTCCAACCGGGTACTGACTACCGTCAGTTATCTGAATAAGGTCAACGCGGGCGGTGAGCTGGTACTATATGACGCTGATGACAGCATTTTAAGCCGGATAACGCCTCAGGCTGGCAGCCTGGTACTGTTTGAAAGCGAACGCTTTGCCCATGAAGTGCTGATGGCGGTGGACGACAGGTACAGCATCGCCGGCTGGTTCCGGCACAATAACAGTATCAATGGTGCCATCGACCCCAGCCGCTGAGTTGCCGGGGTAAGCAGCAGTTTATTGCAGCCTTAGCGCAGTAAGGTCAGTTTGTCACCAGCCTGAATATTATGCTCAGCAAACCAGCCTCTTGGCATTTCCAGTGCTGCCAGAGCGGCAGAGGGCGCTGATACCGGCGTTTCATCCAGCGGATGCAGCTGCTTTATCACCATCACCCGCCATTGCGGATCAATAAACGCCACATCCAGCGCTAAGTCAGTATTGCGCATCCATAAGCTAATCAGCCGGGGCTCAGGGTAAAGCAATAACATGCCAGCATCTGCACTTTGCTGAAACATCAGGCCGCGCTCGCGCAATTGCGGGGTATCAGCCAGCTGTACCGCTCTTTTCACGTCCGCTAACTGAATTGTTGCCTGCGGGAAGGTTACCAATTGCTCCTGCTCTGGCGCAGCACAGGCACTGACCACAACCAGTGACAAAAACAACGCAAATATCCGGTTTTTCATAATAACTACCTGCAATGCGTCACAGCACGGTTTTCCGGCTAGACACTGAAAAAGAAATAATGGAGCGCGATACCAGAGAATATCAACAGCCCGACATAATGATTATGTAAAAAAGCCTGAAAACACCCTGCCCTGCTGCTGACTGCCAGTCGGTATTGGTAAATAAACGCCACTGCACAGCATGCCAACGCAATATAATACACTGCGGTTAACTGCGCCAGCACGCCAACATAGCCCAGCAATAGCAGGGTATTCAGCTGCAACAGGATAATGATTAACAGGGCATGCCGCCCAAACAAAATGGCGGTAGATTTAATGCCCGCGGCCAGATCATCAGTCTTATCTACCATTGCATAATAGGTATCGTAAGCGACGGTCCAGCATAAGTTAGCCAGATATAAGTACCAGACCAGTGGCGGCAACTGCAGTTGGATAGCCATAAATGCCATCGGCATGCCCCAGCTGAATGCGGCCCCCAGCACCAGCTGAGGGAGATGGGTATACCGTTTCATAAAAGGATAAACGGCGGCCAGTAGCAGCGCAACAACGGATAACAACACCGTCTGCCAGTTCAGCCAAAACAACAGGCTGGCGCTCAGCGCGACCAGAAGGGTAAATAACTGCAGTGCCTCAGTTGCCGATACCCTGCCCTGTGCCAACGGCCGCTGAGCGGTCCGCTCTACCAGTCCATCAAAGTTGCGGTCAGCATAATCATTAATTACGCAGCCCGCTGAACGCATCAGGATCACGCCCAGGCTGAACACCAGCAGCATAGTAAGATCAGGTACACCCTCTGCAGCCAGCCATAATGCCCACCAGGTTGGCCAGAGTAATAAATAAATGCCGATAGGTTTATCCAGCCGCATTAACAGCCGGTACTCAGGCCAGTGTTGCCAGCTCAGTTGCCAGCTCACAGCGCAAGAACGCCATCTAAAAACACTTCGGCTACCAGTAATGGTTGCCCTGCCAGAGTGAATACCGAACGACGGGCCCAGTATTCACCTGCTGCTACGGTAGCCGCCAGCGGTTGCTGCAATTGCACTCTGGCGACCTCAACCGCACTGCGCTTAACATTTGGTTGCTGAAATATGATTTCGCCCAGCGGCTGCTCGCCCAGTTCGGCAAGCGGTTGTAAGGCCGCTAATGTTGGCAAAGGCAGCCAACTCTGCGCATAAACGCAGGGTAGTGCATTACAGGACATCAGCACTTCACGACACTGGGCGATAGAGATACCGGGCAGCTGAGGCTGCAAAAAGGCCGGTAAATCTAACTGCTGTTGCTGCAACACCTGCAACTGAAAATCATCGGCGCGCTGCTTCAGGCGCGCTGTCAATGAGCCGGGTTCCAGCAGCCATGCCCTTAGCAGAGGAGGCAGGGTTACAGCGCTGGCAGATTGCCAGGTCGCAGCTAAAGAAATAGCAGGTTTGGCCACTAAAACGCTCAGATAATGAAAATGTGGCTGAATGATAACAAGAACAGCGGGCCTTTTCAGCTGAAAATACTACTGGCTACCGCAGAATTAAACTGGTAATAAACCGGGGAAAACACTAAGGTTAACAGAGTATTCCCGATATACCCAAAAGGCTTGGTAACATGAAACTTTTCGTTTTTATTCTTTGTACATTAGTGCTGACAATGGCACCTGCCAGTGCCAGGCAGCAGGAAGCGGAGTTTGTTTATTATGGTTTCGATCCTGATATCGTTACCAACTATGTATCCGGCAACCGTCGTAGCCTTGGCTATGTCAGAGTCACCGTTGAATTGATGGTTACCGACAAAAGTTTCCTGCCGGCGATTGAGCATCATGAGCCATTAATCCTCGATACCATCATTGGTATTCTGAGCAAACAAACTGAAGATAATGTCAAATCGCTGACCGGCAGAGAACAAATCCGGACCGCAATTTTAACAAAGCTCCAGGAAGTACTGAAAAGAGAAACCGGTAACGCTATTATTAAAGATCTATTATTTACCAAATATTTATATCAATGACTGCTGGCATTGCGAGGCGGCTTAATCAGCAGAGCCATCATCAGCCCTGCCAGTAAGCCGGCTAAATGGGCCCAGTTTGCCATGCTTACCCAAAGTACATCGGCAAAGCCTAATATCAGCCACACCAGCATAAACATGGCCAGCGGATCGCTGATCAGCGGCCGTGACTCTGGATAACGCTTATGATTCAGCCAGCAAAAGCCAAATAACGCATAGACCACACCAGATAAACCACCAAAATTGGTGCCAACCATAAAGTACTGTGCGGCATTAGAAAGCACCGCTGTTAATACGGTAAAGTTTAATAACGAAATACTGCCGAACCGCCGCTCGACTGCAGCGCCCAGCAGCAACCACCACAATAAATTGAACACCAGATGAGTAACAGAAAAATGTAACAAAGCAGGCGTAAACCATCGCCAAAGCTGATGAGGCTCGGTTAACTGCAAGCCGGTTACTGCACTTTGAAAGTCAACCTGCTGCCAACCATAAACCAGCAGGCATAGCAGCAGCACAAGCGAGGTAACCGGACAATTGCCAATTTTCGCCCACGGAATAGTGACTGTGCTTTGCTGTCCGCTATCCGTAACAGGTTTACTGCGCTGCCAGGCGGCAGCCTGATAACGAGGATGTTGCGGCTGCTCAATAAACTCTGTCAGTAAGGCTGTGGCCTGCTGATAACAACGCTCATCGCAATACAGTATTGCCGGCCCATTTGTTGCCAGCTCTACACTTACCTGCAATCCCTGACTTTGACAGTAGTCTGCAAACAGCAACGCAGCAGCAGAGTTATTAACTTCAGCCAGCTTACGCATCGCTATCGCGCTCAAATGGCTGTGATTGTTGCCACTCGCTAAAGCCACCATCCATGCTGTAAACCATTTCAAACCCTTGCTGCGCCAGATATTGCGCTGCGCCCTGACTGGAATTGCCATGATAACAAACCACGATTACCGGCTGATCAAATTCAACCTGCTGCATAAACTGGCTTAAACTGCCATTATTCAGATGATAAGCGCCGACAATATGGCCATTAGCAAAACTTTGCTCATCCCGGATGTCGGCAATAATTACTTGTTGCTTGCTTAGCATTGCCGCGGTATCCGCAACTGAAATATGTTGAAAATCGGTCATGTTCACCCTCTGTCATCTTACTGCTGAACTATTGCGGTATGATACCGCAGCACTGCGCAAATAGCAGCTGTCGGTATTTAGCGTGTTTCAGCGGTGACTGAACAATAAAGGCTGGACATTCAATTAAACTATTGTTAACAATATCGCCATCCAAACAGCGCGCCGGGAATTTGCCATGAATCTACTTATTGTTCTAGTCATATTTGCAGTCATCATTTTTTATGTCATCAGCATTTTTAATCAGCTGGTAAAATTAAAAAATCGATTTCAGAATGCTTTTGCGCAAATTGAAGTGCAGTTAAAGCGTCGCTACGACCTGATCCCTAATCTGGTTGAAACTGCCAAAGCTTATATGTCGCATGAACGGGAAACCCTGGAAGCAGTCATTAGTGCCCGTAACGCCGCGATGGCCGGATTGAAAGTGGCTGCGAACAACCCTGGCGATGCCGGTGCTATCAGCCAGCTTGCCGGCGCTGAAGGCGCATTGCAAAGTGCAATGGGTCGGCTGAATATGGTGATGGAAGCATACCCTGATCTGAAAGCCAATCAGAACATGATGCAATTGTCTGAAGAACTGACCAGCACTGAAAACCGGGTTGCCTTTGCCCGACAGGCATTCAATGATGCCGTTACTGAATACAACACTTATAAACAAAGCTTCCCGCCGGTACTGGTAGCGGCCACCTTTGGCCATGCCAACGATGCCGCCCTGCTGGAATTTGAAGACAGTCAGTTAATTCAGGCTGCACCTAAAGTCAGCTTCTGATAAACCATGGCAACTAACTTTTTCAGCCAACAGGATTTGGCCCGCCGAAATACCCGCATTCTGATCTCGCTGTTCAGCCTGGCCGTTATCCTGCTGCTGGTAATGACCAACGCGCTGGTGCTGGTCGGGCTGGGATTTGTCGATATGCAAAGCGTCCAGTTACAGACCGTGGCTGAACGGGGGCTGCCCTGGCAAACCGTTTCATTTATTAGTCTAGCCGTAATTGCCGCCGTTGGCATTGCTGTACTGGTAAAATGGCAGCAGCTGAAAGGCGGCGGCAAAGTCGTGGCAACCAGTCTGGGCGGTAGCCGCATTGATGCTGCCAGCGACGATCCGCACGAGCGGCGCTTGCTGAATGTAGTCGAGGAGATGGCGATAGCAGCAAATGTTCCGGTACCTCCGGTTTATCTGTTACCCGAACAGGGCATTAATGCTTTTGCTGCTGGTTACAGTCCGGGTGATGCCGTAATCGGCGTCACCCGGGGCTGCATTGAGCAATTAAACCGGGACGAACTGCAAGGGGTAGTCGCCCATGAATTCAGCCATATTCTGAACGGTGATATGCGGATGAATATCCGGATGATTGCTGTCTTAAACGGCATTCTGTTTTTAGGGCATATCGGCTACTACATGCTGCGATCCGGCAGCACTGCCAGAGGCACTGTCGGCCGCAGCAGCAGTGGTAAAAATAAAAATGCCGGCGGTATCCTGGCAATTGCCCTTGGTCTGGTGGTAATTGGCTATGTAGGGTCTTTCTTTGGTAATCTGATTAAGGCGGCCGTCAGCCGGCAACGCGAATATCTGGCCGATGCTTCTGCGGTGCAGTTCAGCCGCAACCCCAGAGGTATTGCCGGCGCGTTAAAACGGATCGGCGCTCACAGTGCCGGTAGCCGCGTTAAAAACCAGAATGCCGATGAGAACAGTCACTTGTTTTTTGGCGAGGCGATTTCCCGCTGGGCCAGTATTTTTGCCACCCACCCACCGCTTTCCAAACGAATTAAGCGCCTGGAACCCCACTGGAATGGTAAATTCCCCAGCCCGGTAAGCCAGGCAGAAGCCGCACCGCCCGACACAGAGAAAACAGCTGCCGGTTCCGCCATGCCAGATAAGCTGGCGGTTATTCAGACTGTGGCCGTTTTGCCAGCACTGCTGGTGCAAAATAGTCGCCAGCCACTGCAGGCTCAGGCAATTGTTTGTGCCTTGTTATTACAGCATCCTGATTATGAAGCGCAACAAATAAAACTGATAAAAGAACAAGGCTCGCTGGAGTTATTGCAGCAGGTAGATCAACTAATTGATGCGGTGCAGGCTCTGAGTCTGCCGTCACAAGTGCAATTATTGCAGCGTACCGTGCCGGCGTTAAAAGCGCTGAGTCAGGCTCAGTTTCGCAGCTTTGAACAGTTAATTCTGGCACTGTCCGCTGCTGATAAACAATTGTCATTGCCGGAGTGGATCATAATCAACTTTATTGAGCATACTGTTGCCAGCCACTTTCAACCAAAACCACACATTCGCGGCAGCAGGCAAACGGATTTTACCGCTGTACAAACCCCGGTTTTACAACTACTCGCTACCGTCGCATATGCAGCGGGTGATCACGAAGCCTGTCAGCAGGCATGGCAGGCCGGCATAAAAACGCTGGGACTGGCAGACCATACCCCGATGCCTGCCAGTGATTTAACCGGCTTAGCTCAGCACCTGGACCAGCTGCTGGGCGCTGCACCACTATTGAAACAGCATATCTGGCAGGCAATTCTGGCTGCTGTGGCAGCAGATAAACTTGAGACAGACACTGAGCTGGCACTGCTATCCGCCCTGGCGCTGTTGCTGGAAATGCCCTGGCAGCCTGACCTGGCCAGTAGTTAAACCGCTGGTCGTTGCCGCACCGCGTTAAAATTTGCTTTTAGGGCTTTAGCCCGGGCGTCAGCTCAGGTAAAATAGCCGGTTCATATTTAATACCGGAGGCTCTGTGTCCGATAATCCGTCAGATAATCGCTTATTTTTATTGTACGATTCCTCGTTCGACGATATGGATGCGGAGGGCTGCCCGGGCTTTGGCTTCGTGTTGTTGTTTAATGAAGCCGATGTGGGTCAGTTTACTGCCGGTGAGAACCCAGCTTGCCCTGCAGTATCGATGCTATTTACCGACCATGCCGATGGCAGCATCAGTGGCGATCTGCTGGGTTGGGCGCATTTAGACGCAGACGTGTTCCAGCAATATCCGCTGGGTCAGTTTCTAACCCTGATGGAGCAAGCCGCTCAGGTTGCGGTAAATGCCTTTCGCCAGGTAGGCCAGGTGCCAGACAAGTTGGTGGCATTAAACCTGCCTGATGAGGATCTTATTCAGTTTGATGTCCAGTTTAATGATTTGCAGCTTAAAGATAAGCAGAGTGAATTAATGCTGGCTCAGCAGCTGATGGCCGGCCGGCCCTATCTGGATTCATAAAATTATTGAACTGATCGGGCCAATATCGCTGATTGCAATTTATTGCTGATCTTTTACTATAGCGAATATCGGTAAATATATGGCCCAGCAGGTGGAGAAACCGTGATGACAACTGCCTTAGATATGGCGATGATTGAGCGGGCTTTAAGCGGTTTTACTATTCCGCCGCGACCAGAGATCCTGCAACATATTCAGCAACAACTGGCTAATGGCGAACCTAACATCAGCCGGATAGCGGCATTGATTAATCTGGATGTTGGCATCGCCGGTTTTACCTTAAAGGTCGTCAATTCCGCTTTTTTTGGTCTGCGCCAGAAAATCACTTCAATAGAACATGCCTGCAAATATCTTGGCCTGAACCGGGTCATTGCGCTGGTTCGCAGCATCTTGCTGCGTTTTACCCTGGCCGAGGGGAGGCAGGATCCTTTTAGCCAGCGTTTATGGAGCAGCGCCCTGCATACTGCCACTATCGCGATGGCACTGGCAAAACAGTTTAATCTTAACCAGGCGGCGCAGGACGACTGCTATAGCCTTGGCTTATTCCATAATGCTGGCATAGCACTGATTAGCGAGCAGGCACCCCAATATGCTGCCATTATGCAACAAGGCCTGCAACTTGGCCGGGGCTACAGCGAAATTGAAGAGCAGCATTTTCAGACCTGCCATGAAGTATTGGGCTATTTAATTGCCCAGTCCTGGGGACTGACAGCAGAGCTCTGTAATGTTATCGCCTACCATCACAGCCCGGCGCTTATTCTGCAATCCGATAACGACTACGAGCAACAGTTATTTGCCTTGCTTAAACTGGCTGAGTTTTTCAGTGGTGAAAGCCGCTTGTTATATAACGTCAACGTCGACCCCGAATGGCAGAATTACAGCGGCGCAATCCTGGATGTACTGGAGCTGGACAGTCTGAGTCTGCCGGATTTTGCCGAACTATTGCACCGTCAGAATATTCATACCGTATACAGCCTTAACTAACCGTAGCTGAGGCTGAGCAGTGGTTCATCGTAAACCGCTTTTACCACAAAAAATATGTCCTCGTTGCCAGCGACCTTTCAGCTGGCGCAAAAAATGGCAACTGAACTGGCCCGAGGTTGTCTATTGCTCTGAACGCTGCCGCCGCACTAAAGCGGGTTCAACAAATACTGTAACCGGGATCTGAAGCAACGACATGCACTTTACCACAGCAAATGACAGCGTTGTCATTAACGCTTTTATCTGCTACCTTTACTGCATTAGCAATAAAGCAAAATAATGTATCGCATTAATTAAATCAGGGCTGCCCCAATGCAAATTGTTATCTTACCCTCAGCAGACGCTGTCGCAGAGTATGGCGCAAACCTTTTCATCCGGCAGCTTACCGATAAGCCGGGATCTGTGCTGGGTCTGGCCACGGGTTCCACCCCTCTTGCCTTGTATCAGCTGCTGGTAAACGCCTGTCGGCAGCAACAGGTTTCTTTTGCCAGAGCCAAAACGTTTAATCTTGATGAATATCTCGGTTTAGCTGGCGATCATCCGCAAAGCTATCGCTATTTTATGCAGCAGCATTTGTTTAATGCTATCGATATTTTGCCAGAGAATACCGCGGTTCCTGACGGGACCGCCACTGATCCCGTTGCAGCATGTCAGCAGTATGAACGGCAAATAGCCGATGCCGGTGGTATTGATTTACAATTGCTGGGGCTTGGCCGCAACGGCCATATCGGTTTTAATGAACCCTCGTCCGGACTGCGTTCCCGTACCAGAATTAAAACTCTGACTCCGGCTACTATCGCTGACAATGCCCGGTTTTTTCAACCCGGTGAATATCAACCTCATTTATCAATCACCATGGGCATAGGCACTATTCTGGATGCCGGTAAAGTATTGTTACTGGCAACCGGAACCAGTAAGGCCAGTGCCGTAAAGGCGATGATTGAAGGTCCGCTTACTGCCGCCTGTCCGGCCTCTGCTTTGCAATTGCATCAGCAGGCTGTTGTGGTACTGGATGATGCGGCAGCGGCAGAGCTGGCTGATATTGAGTTTTACCGGCATATTGAGCGGGAAAATCAGGCGTTACTGAAACGTTTATCCGGCCAGTAATATCCAATACCCTCCGTTCCGGCTACAATAGCGCCCTGAAATCATGGCAACTCAGCTGCAGCTTAAAGTAGGACCGGGATATGCAAATTGTACTGGCACCGATGGAAGGTGTGGTAGACCATCTGATGCGGGAGATGTTAACCCAAATTGGTGGCTATGATTTATGTATCACCGAGTTTATCCGGGTGGTCGATCAGCGTTTACCTGCCCGGGTATTTTACCGGCTTTGTCCAGAGCTGCTTCAAGGCGGTAAAACGGCGGCAGGAACCCCGGTGCGGGTCCAGTTGCTGGGGCAGGAACCCCATTGGCTGGCAGAGAACGCGGTGCGGGCGGTTGAGCTTGGCTCGCCAGGGGTCGACTTAAATTTCGGCTGCCCGGCGAAAGCTGTGAACAAAAGCCGTGGTGGTGCAGTACTGCTAAAAGAAACAGAGCAGCTGTACCGGATCGTTAAAGCGGTGCGGGACGCTGTGCCTCCGGCCTTTCCAGTCAGTGCCAAAATCCGGCTTGGCTATGATGACACCAGCCTGACCCTGGCGAATGCCGAAGCCATTTGTGCTGCCGGCGCCAGCAGCCTGGCAGTGCATGCCCGGACTAAAAGCGATGGTTACCGGCCACCTGCCTACTGGCCTTGGATTGCCCGGATTAAACAACATGTCACTATTCCGCTGATTGCCAATGGCGAAATTTGGACGGCCAGCGATGCTCTGCTCTGCCAGCAGCAAAGCGGTTGCCAGGACATTATGCTTGGCCGCGGCGCGCTGGCCATGCCAAACCTGGCGCAGACAATTAAGCGACAATACCCAATAATGCCATGGCAGCAGGTGCTTGAGCTGCTGATGCGCTATTCAGAGTTTGAAATGGCCGGTGATAAGGGCAAATACTATGCGAACCGGGTTAAACAGTGGTTCAGTTACTTAAAACTGCAGTACCCGCAAGCCGCATACTTATTTCAGCAACTGCGGTTGCTGCGAACCAGCAGCGATATTCTGGCATTACTACTAGCGGAACTCGCCAAATCAGATATTTTGTCGAAGCAGGCATAAGCTGTCATACCTGCTCCGAATAGCTTGATGTAAATCAGCCTTACCAGTTAAGCACCACTTTACCTGACTGACCGGAACACATAATGTCAAACCCTTCCTGAAAACGCGCCATCGGCATTTCATGGGTTACCATCGGGGTCAGATCCAAACCAGACTGAATTAAACTGGCCATTTTATACCAGGTTTCAAACATTTCGCGGCCATAAATACCCTTGATTACCAGGCCTTTAAAGATAACTTTGTTCCAGTCTACCGCCATATCAGACGGCGGAATGCCTAACATGGCAATTTTACCGCCATGGTTCATCGTATCAAGCATGCTCCGAAACGCAGATGGCACGCCGGACATTTCCAGCCCGACATCAAAGCCTTCTGTCATGCCAAGCTCTTGCATTACGTCTTTTAAATTTTGCTTGCTGACATCAACTGCTTTAGTGGCGCCCATTTTCAGCGCTAAGTCGAGCCGGTACTGATTAACATCAGTAATCACCACATGGCGGGCACCGACGTGGCGTGCCACTGCCGCCGCCATAATACCGATAGGGCCGGCACCGGTAATTAACACGTCTTCACCAACCAGGTCAAACGACAGCGCGGTGTGTACCGCATTACCAAAGGGATCAAAAATAGCAGCAATATTATCCGGAATATTGTCCGGTAATTTAAAAGCATTAAACGCCGGAATAACCAGGTACTCAGCAAAAGAGCCCGGCCGGTTCACCCCAACGCCAGTCGTATTACGGCATAAATGCACCCGGCCCGCCCGGCAGTTACGGCAGTGACCGCAGGTAATATGACCTTCCCCGGACACCCTGTCGCCTATTTTAAAGCCGCGGACTTCAGAGCCCATCCCTTCAATAACACCAACATACTCATGGCCTACCACCATACCGTGCGGAATGGTATTCTGCGCCCATTCATCCCATTTGTAGATATGGACGTCGGTGCCACAAATCGCGGTTTTTTTAATCTTAATCAACACGTCATTCGGACCAACTTCCGGCTTATCCACCTCGGTCTGCCAAATGCCCGGTTCTGCTTTTAACTTTGCTAATGCTTTCATTCTACGTCCCGCCCTTATGCGATCACGCCCATGTCTTTACCTATCCGGATAAACGCATCGATCGCTTTATCCAGCTGTGCTTTGTTGTGTGCTGCCGAAATCTGGGTGCGGATCCGGGCCTGACCTTTGGGCACTACCGGAAAGGAGAAGCCCACTACATAAATGCCCTCGGCCAGCATCCGTTTCGCCATCTCGGCGGCAACTTTAGCGTCGCCCAGCATCACCGGAATAATGGCATGGTCTTTTCCTGCCAGGGTAAAGCCGGCCGCAGACATTTTTTCGCGAAAATAATTGGCATTTTCCCATAACCGCGCCCGCAGTTCAGCGCCTGAAGCCAGCATCTCCAGTACTTTAATCGATGCGGTAACTATGGACGGCGCCAATGAATTGGAAAACAAGTAGGGCCGCGAGCGCTGGCGCAGCCAGGCAATCACTTCTTTTTTGCCCGAGGTATAACCACCTGACGCCCCACCTAAAGCTTTGCCCAGCGTGCCGGTGATAATGTCTACCCGCTCCAGCACATCACAATATTCATGCGTACCACGGCCGTTTTCACCAACAAAACCGACCGCGTGACTGTCATCCACCATCACCAGTGCATTGTATTTATCTGCCAGATCGCAAACCGCTTTTAAATCCGCAATGACGCCGTCCATTGAAAACACACCGTCGGTGGCAATCAGTTTAAACCGGGCGCCGTCAGCATCGGCTTGCTTTAACTGGGCCTCTAAATCAGCCATATCGTTGTTGGCGTAACGATAGCGCTTCGCCTTACATAACCTGACACCATCAATAATTGAAGCATGATTTAACGCATCAGAAATAACCGCGTCTTCAGCGCTTAAAATGGTTTCGAACAAACCACCGTTAGCATCGAAACAGGAGGAATACAGAATAGTATCTTCGGTGCCCAAAAACTCGCTGATTTTCGCTTCAAGGGTTTTATGAATATCCTGGGTACCACAAATAAAACGTACCGATGCCACGCCGAAGCCATGACTATCCAGGCCCTGTTTTGCCGCTGCAATCAAATCCGGGTGATTGGCTAAACCAAGATAATTGTTAGCACAGAAATTCAGTACCTGAGTACCGCCCACAGTCACATCAGCTTGTTGCTGAGAGGAGATAATCCGCTCTGCTTTAAATAACCCCTCGGCGGTTACGTCTTCGATTTGATGCTGTAGATGTTGCAGAAAAGCGCTGTTGCGCATGCGGCCTCCTGGTTGGCGATGGTCTGAGCGAATTTTAAAGATGTACATTGTAAAGGTTAAGGCGCTGCCATGCAGCGTTTCGTCACTAAGTATCGTGGCTGGCAGTCTGGTAGCTGTAAATAATCAGATACAAGCTGGCTGATTTTTAGTAGCTGGTCTGATCTGCACCGGCCAAAGAGGCATAGTGCTGTTGCAACTTGCTGATCCGCGGTAACGCCTGAGCGGTAGCATACGGTTTAAACAGCAATAATACTTTTAATACGCCCTGATACACACTGGCCTGATTTATCGCTTTCTCTGGCGCCTGCGTTTTCAGATAACTAATCCAGAATGTCACTAACAGCTTAATATTGTGAGCAAAACCGCTGATATCTTCGTCAGCAATTTCAATCACGGCTTTCGCTTTCAGCGCCTTTAACACTGAGATCACCCGATCCAGCACGCCCTGCTGTACCCGGGCATAATCCTGCTGTAATGCACTGTCGCGAGCCAGAATATCCGGCAGGTTAGCGTAGAAAAAGTGAAACCGCCACATCAGCTCAAACACCACATCCAGATATTCGGCCAGCGCATCCAGCGCCTCAGTTTGAGCTGAAGGCGGTTTAATTCTGGTTTCCAGTAACTTGGCATATTCTTTAAATATCTGGCGGACAATGTCTTCTTTATTACGAAAATGATAGTACAAATTGCCCGGGCTGATCCCCAGATGGGCGGCAATATGGTTGGTAGTAACCTGACGCTCGCCTACTTCATTAAACAAGGCGATACTGGCCTGCAAAATTTTATCTTTGGTTCTGAGCTTTTTTTCCATGGCGGCAGCTAAGCTTCTTTGTTGGTATAGTAGTTTGCTATAGTAACGCCAAACTGACTAAAAACTCTAGTCGCTTGCGCCGGCATGGTGGCAGATGGCGATAACATAAACATACTAATTAAAAGAACAGCCATATGAAAATAAAAGCCATTTATCCCGGCACCTTTGACCCGTTAACCAATGGTCACAGCGATTTAGTTTTGCGGGCCGCCCGGTTGTTTGACTCGGTAGTCGTGGGGGTAGCATCAAATCCCAGTAAGCAGCCGCTATTCAGCCTGGAGGAACGGGTACAATTGGCTGAGCAGGCATTCGTCGGTTGCGCCAATGTGCAGGTCATCGGTTTTTCCGGCCTGCTGGCGCAGTTTGCCAAAGAGCAGCATGCCCAGGTACTGCTGCGGGGGGTGCGCGCTGTTGCCGACTACGAATATGAGTTCCAGCTGGCCAGCATGAACCGGCAGTTAAATCCGGAGCTGGACAGCCTGTTTATGACACCGTCAGAGAAAAACACCTTTATTTCGTCAACTTTAGTCAAAGAAGTGTGCCGGCATGGCGGTGATATTAGTAGCTTTGTGCCCGCTCATGTTGAGCAGGCGTTACAAGCTAAGTTCAGTAAAACCTGAAATCAATCAGCGCCATTGCCGGAGTTTATGGCCTTTAAACGCATAGAACAGGATATAGCCGTAGCAAGGCAACATTATCCAGTAAGCAAACTGGCTATTGCCTGAGTCATGAGCCAGGTAACCATAAACCATAGGTAAAATAGCGCCTCCGGCAATGCCCATAATCAACAAAGCCGAGCCGGTGCTGGTGAGCTTACCCAGCCCTTGCAATGCCAGGGGCCATACCGCCGGCCATACCAAGGCATTAGCAAAACCCAGCAATGCCAGAAACATTACCGTATCCGGCACGACCGGAATACCACTCCAGCCGAACAGTATATCCGCTATAAGACTACTGTCAGTGCTGCCAAACATCACGCCCAGGGTAAATAATAAACCAAACACCGCCGATCCCTGCAAGGCACGATCCTGCGATAAATACTTAGGAATACAGAATACCCCCACCAGATAACCCAATACCATAAACGCCATCGTATAAGAGGTTAAGGCACCGAAGTGGGCTACACCCAGCCCCTGGCCATATAAACCAATGGTGTCACCGGCAATAACCTCAACCCCGACATACACAAACAGCGCTAACACCCCCAAAATCAGTTGCGGGTGGCTGAAAACGGCTGTCCAGGACGTGTTGGCAGTATGGGTTTCGTCGCTGTCGTTTAAATTCAATTCGGGCAAAGGTGAAAATTTAACAAATGCCGCCAACAGCAACAGTGCAACCGTCATATAAATATAAGGCGTAACCAGCCGGTTAGATAACTCGGCAAGTTGTACCGTCCGCTCAGCTGCTGTCAGCACAGCCAGGGCCTCTGCTGAAAACTGTTCCATACCGGTTAATACCCAGGCAGTGAAAATAATAGGCACTACAAAGCCAGCGCCCTTATTCACCAGCCCCATGATACTGATCCGCATCGCCGCACTTTCGCGCGGACCAATGCAGACAATGTAAGGATTTGACGCCGTTTGCAAAATGGTCAGGCCGGTGCCGAGAATAAACAAGGCCGCCAGAAACATTGCATAGTGAGAAGTCTGCGCCGCGGGAATAAACAGGATGGCGCCAATGGCCATAATTAATAACCCCAGTACCATGCCATTTTTATAGCCTACTTTGTTCAACACAAACGACATCGGCAGCGCCATCACCACATAGGCAATATAGAACGCAAAAGTAACCAGCAGCGCCTGAAACTCATTCAGCTCACAAACAATTTTTAAAAACGGGATCAAAGATCCATTTAACCAGGTTACGAAACCAAAAATAAAAAATAAAATACCGATAATGATCATTGGCAGCACACTGCTGTGACCTGCCGGCCGGGCAAGGGATGTATCCATGTTTTTTTATTCCTCTGTTATTATCATCATATGAGTTATTTGTGCTGTTTTATCTGATAAATACTGCTGCCAGCAACCCAGTTTTGCTGCACCTGATACTGCGCATCCAGCAATAGCATATCGGCCAGATATCCCTGGCCCAGCCGGCCACGGTTATCAGCGCAGCCCAATGCCTCGGCCGGATAAAGTGATGCCATCCGTAATGCTTCGCCCGGCTCAACAGCAAGGGTTTGTATGGCATATCGTACCGCGCTGGCCATATCCAGCACCGAGCCCGCCAGTGCACCGGCTTCATTAGTCAGTTTATTGCCGTCACGCACCACTTTACCGCTGAAAAAAGCAAATTCAGTGTCATCCGTGCCAACCGGCGACATGGCGTCGGTTACCAGTAGCAGTTTACCTCTGGGTTTGGCAGCTAATGCCAGCCTGGCAGCAGTGGGATGCAAATGCAGACCATCCAGAATAATCCCGCACCAGCTGTCAGCATCGGTCAGCGCCACCCCGACCATTCCCGGTTCGCGCGAGGTCAGTGGCGACATGGCATTATATAAGTGCGTAAATCCTTTAGCCCCGGCGGCCAGTGCCTGTTGCACGGTTGCAGCATCGGCATTTGAGTGCCCCAGCCAGACCTGCATGCCCGCCGTGATTAATTGCTTTATTTGATCCGGTGTGACGTTTTCCGGTGCCACGGTAATCAACTTGATGCCGATATCAGTGCGCTGATAAAGTGCCAGCTCTGCTGCTGACAGCGGCCGGATATGCTCCGCCGGATGTACCCCTTTTTTCGGTACCGATAAATGCGGCCCTTCAAAGTGCAAGCCAATTATTCCCGGTTGCTTTGCAGCAATAGCCTGCGCTACGACATCGGCTGTTTGTTGCATTGTCGCAACAGAATCAGTAATAACAGTGGGTAACATAGCACTGGTGCCAAAACGGGCGTGGGCTTGCATCATCTGGCGTAACGTTGCTAACGATGGAGCAGTATTAAATAACACTCCACCGCCGCCATTAACCTGTAAATCAATAAAACCCGGTACCAGCGTACCGGCCTGAACCGCGCCGGTTGCCGGCCTGATAGCGGAAATCCTTCCGTGCTGCCAGCTTAGTTCCACATTGCTGTGCCAGTGGCTGCCATCAAACAGCGAGGCAACCGCAATGCTGCCGGAGTTGCTGTCATGTTTTGTATCGGTATTCATCATATTGTTCCGGTTGCAATACGGTTTGCAGCAGCTTGCCTGGCAAACCACACCGCGCCATATTCAGGCGGTTGAGACGCCGGTACTACTAACTGGCGCACTGCCGATGTCAGATAAGGTTCTACTTTATATGCCAGACCACCGATTAAACACAAGGCTGCAGGCTGAATAGTCATTAGCCGCTCAGCAATGGCATTAATGTGACCTGCCCCCTGCTCAACAATTTGCCGGGCAACCGAATCGCCCTGCTCCGCTGCTAAAAACACCAATGGTGCCAGCCCGGCATAGTCGGTAGGGCTGGCATTCATAAAATGCGATACCAGTTGCAGGGTATTGCTGAACGGCACTTCTGTCTGCAATAACTCTGTCAGTATCGTTGGCTCAATCAGTTTATCGAGGCTGCGCAGTACCTGCTGCAATACCTGCAAGCCGAACCAGGCCCCACTGCCATTGTCACCATAGGGAAAACCATGGCCCCCCACTTCCAGCAGCTGGCCTTTCACCGCTGCCAGCCCACAGGAACCGGTGCCACAGATAAGCACGGCGCCGTCCTGGCCGTTATGCGCCCCAATACAGGCAATGTGTAAATCGCTGGTCAGATGTAAGCTGGCAAACGGGTGCTGCCAGGCTGAGAATAACTGATAATACTCTGGCAAGTTCACCCCTGCCAGACCTGCACCTACTATAAGCTGCGACATGGTGCTCTGCGGTAAGCCGGCACTGGTTAACGCCTGAGCGGTAGCATCCAGAATTGAGGCCGTAGCCAGTTGCATACCGCGCAGCGGATTGCCCGGGCCAGATAATCCCTCACCCAGCAGCTTATTATCAGCCGTCATCAGCACAACCCGGCATTTGCTACCGCCGCCATCGACGCCCAAATACAGGGGTTGTTGTGTTAGTACCTCAGTCGTCATCCTACATCCTCTTTTCTGAGTCGGCGTGGTTCACTCAGCAAGCTGTGCTGTAAAGTAAGCGGTGTAATTGGCTAAAACTTGACTTTAGCATAAGTCTTTGCCAAATTGACAGCGTTGTCATTTTGTTTTTCAGCATATAATAAATCTGACAAATAACAAGAGGCTTGTTTATATTTCAGCCGGAATTTTTCCGGCGCCGCCGGAGGCAGCTGCATGCGTTACATTTACATATTGTTTTTTTTGGGGTTTGTCAGCTGGTATGGCAAAGCAGCCATTAGCAGCCAAAGTGAACTGGCTGACTTTGCCCAGGGCGCTGAGCTCTGGTTTGCCGTTGAATCAAACTTACTGGCCGAACCCTCTAGCTTTAGCGGTAGCATCGAGCTTATCAACAAGTCAGCACAGGCATTGCCGGCCGGTAAGGCTGACTGGCAGATATATCTGCATATGGTACGGCGGCTTAACAGCACTGAGCAGGCTGGCCTGACATTACAGCATATTCAGGGCGATTTGCATCGCATTGCACCTACCACCGACTTTAAAGGGTTGGCAGCAGGTCAGACGTTACAACTGAATTTTCAGTCTGCACCCTGGATCATCAGCTACAGTGATTTTATGCCACGGGCATTTATTGTTGCAGCCGGTTTAATGCCCGAAATATTCGCCAATACCGATACTGAAGAATTCAGCCACTTTGTCCGGCCAATGACCGAACCCCGGCAATTGCTGCGCAATATTGGCGCTGGCGATAAATTTACCACTATGACCAATGAGCAGCGCTACCGGGATAATCAGGCAGCTAACGGCCCGCCGCTAACCAGTTCTCTGCTGCAACAACGTATTGTACCATCGCCAGCCAAGCTGCAGCCAGGTAAAGGCAGCGCGGCATTAAGCGACAAATGGCAACTGAATATCAGTGCTGAACTGCAGCAGGAAGGACAATATCTGCAGCAACAACTACAGCAATATTTTGGAACTGATATCGCGCTTGCCACGGCAACGGGCAGCCAACAAATCCGGCTGAAATTAACGGATAGCCAGGCATCCCACGGGGCTGAAAGCTATCAGCTACAGATTAGCCAGGATGTCATCGAGATTACCGGTACTGACAAAGCGGGCGTGTTTTACGGCATTCAGAGTTTGCTGGCGCTGCTTCCCGTCAAAGAAGAGGCAACTAGCGGCGTCCAGTTGCCACAGCTGTTAATCAGCGACCAGCCCCGCTATCGCTGGCGTGGTATGCACTACGATATGGGGCGTAATTTTCATGGTATTGAAGTTACCCTGCGGCTGATTGAACAAATGGCCCGCTATAAGCTGAATAAGCTGCATCTTCACCTGACAGAGGATGAAGGCTGGCGCCTGGAAATTCCGGGCTTACCGGAATTGACAGAGCTGGGCGCATATCGCTGCTTTGATTTAACCGAGCAGCGCTGTCTGCTGACCCAGCTTGGCACCGGCCCGCATACGTCAGGTTCAGGTAACGGCTATTACAGCCGTCAGCAGTTTATCCAGCTACTACGCTATGCGAAGGCTCATCATATTGACGTGATCCCGGAGATTGACCTGCCCGGCCATGCCCGTGCTGCCATTAAAGCAATGGAAGCACGGTATCAGCGGCTGAATCTGGCCGAACAGCCAGAGCAGGCGGCACACTACCGGCTGACAGAAGATCACGATCTGTCCGAATATCTGACCGTGCAGAATTATAACGACAACTCAGTAAATGTTTGTCTGGAATCAAGCTATCAGTTTATTGACAAAGTAATCAGCGAACTGCAGCAAATGTATCTTGATGCCGGCACTGAGTTAACGCTGTTTCATATGGGCGGTGATGAAGTGGCGAAAGGTTCATGGCAGGGGTCACCGGCTTGCCAGCAGCTGATTGCCATGCCAGACAACGACATTAACAGCATTGATAATTTAAAGCCCTATTTTATTAACCGGGTCGCACAGCTGACTGCTAAGCGTGGCCTGGCACTGGCCGCCTGGGAAGATGGCTTAATGGCAACCGCAGCCCAGCCTTTTGCCCGCAAGCAATTTCAGAATCCTCAGATAGTGGTCAATGCCTGGGATAATATCTGGGAATGGGGCTATGGTGACAGAGCTTATCTGTTTGCTAATGCCGGTTATGACGTAGTGCAATCGCCTGGCACTAATCTGTATTTTGATCACCCACAGGAAGCACACCCGGCCGAGCGTGGCTACTACTGGGCAGCGCGTTCCACCGACACCGAGAAAGTATTTTTCTACCGGCCGGATCATTTGTATCACAATGCTGACTTTACCCGCGATGGCACCGCTATTACTGACTTAGCAGCGCTGCTTGGCCGCGAATTACCGCAGCTGGAAAAACCGGAAAATATGCTGGGTATTCAGGGGCAATTATGGAGTGAAACCATTCGTACCCCGGCGCAACTGGAGCAGATGCTTTATCCGCGGCTGATTGCCCTGGCAGAGCGGGCCTGGCATAAAGCCGGCTGGGAGCCGGATAAAGCCAGCACTGCAGCTCGCGCTGACTGGCAACATTTCAGTCAACGTTTAGTCAGTTATGAACTACCCAGGTTACAACGAAGCAATAGCGGTCATTATTTGCCGCCTCCCGGAGCCATCCGCAACCAAGGCAAAATAATGGCTAACGCAGCCTGGCCAGGTTTAACCATCGAGTACAGTGTCAATCAGGGCCAAAGCTGGCAGCATTATCAACAACCACTGCCAGTCACGGCACAGCAAATATGGTTGCGCAGCAGGCTTGGCAAAGTCAGCAGCAGAATAATTAAGCTCTGAACCGGCGAAAGACCGGGTATCGCCCGGCCACGCTTCAGAACAAACAAAAACGGCACCTGTGTAGGTGCCGTTTTTTATCAACAGGCGGCTATCAGGCTGGTTTAGCCAGCTTTTGCACCAGTTTCTGGGTATGTTGCAGTGACATCAGATGAGCGTAGATAGCGGTCAGGAAGCCCAGCTTTCTAAGCTCAAGAAACACTTCATTGTCCAGCTCATTAAGCTTTTTCTCGTCAATCATATGAATACCATTAATATTGCGTGGTTCACCGTCAATAGTAATGGTTAATACCTGCTCTTTAATCAGATCCAGGCTTTTTAATTTCTCACTGAAACCACGGGTAACCCGGCTGAATTCAACGTATTCACCCATTTGTTTTTTCCGATCGGTCAGATAATCTGTTTCACTGCCATCTTCCTTAAATAATGGCAAACCGTCAGTTTCGTTAACCCGTGCTGACGATTCATCTACTGCTACCACTAACCTGTCACTGTTGGCTTCTGGCTGCACCAGCACCAACGGATAATTACGTGCGACCCGCGGTACATAAAGCGCATTCCATTTACCGTCTTCAAGCACCAGGTTCTGATTTGCCGCTAAACCCAGTAATACCACTGGCTGATAGCTGTCATTCTGACCATCTTTAACAAACACCACCGGAAACTCTGCCCCGGCAACCACGAATTCCTGTACTACTATTGGCAACATATGCTGATCAGCAATGTGGCTGAACGCATTTTCATTGCTGATCCTGGTTTTGGCGTGTTGTTCTTTATTTAGCGCGACTACTTTTTTCTGTTCCATAGATAACTCATTGTTATGGGATTTTTAAGATACCAGCTGTTTGCGGTGTTGATAATGTCAGCGGCTTAACCTGCTGTCACCGTCTGCTTTACTGGCGTACCGGCGTTATCTTGCGGTAAGTTTGGCTGCGAATCAACTGCTGAAGCTGATAAAGTATCGTATACTTTGACCCCAGTTCGGCCTGGCAGCAGTTATTAAACCTATTTATGTCCGGCAAGTGATTTAACAAGCCACTGGGTTATCGCCTGTTTTGTCACAAACGCACCTTGCCCCTGAATACCCCGCTTTTGCGGTGGAATATGAGCAAGCATTTCGTCGTCACAATTTAGTAAAAAGTGGCTGAATATGGCACTCCATGCCTGCCGTTGCTGCGGCGGTAACTCCCGAAAACTGAGTAGACTGTGCAACAAGCCATTAAACGGTGCCATTCTGCTGTCGGCAGAGCCGATCGAGCCTCCCCACCAGTAATTAACCAGCAAATTTACATCAGCGGTCGACTTTACCTGATGCCACCACAATGCCGGAATATACAGCGCATCACCGGGCTCAAGCTCAGCGACTAAAGCATGTTGCAGCGCCTCACGCGCTTTTGGAAATCGCTCAAAATCAGGTTGGCTAAAGTCAACCAGGCTAATGGGTGCCCCCGTTGGAGTATAGTCCAGCGGTCCGATATACAGGTTAGCTACCTGCTCGGGCGGAAATAATATAAAAGTCCGCTTACCGGCGACCACGCAGGCCAGGTTGTCAGCATCATCGAAGTGCGCCGGCACCATCACCTTGTTACCGAGCCAAACTCTCGGAATAACAGTATCCGCTAACAGTGGGTTTGGATTATCGGTAGTAAACTCCGGCATACAATTACTAACTAACGCACTTTGAGCCGCTATCCGAACAGCCTGCGGATCTGATTTCGTTTTTAGCAGCTGGGACAAAATAGCAGTGAGTGGATATTGGCGTTTTTCATAGTTAAACCCAGCCAGGTCCTCCTTATAGCCAATTCGTCCATCGCTGTCAGGCGCCAGCAGTAATGTATCAACCTGCCAGCCAGTATCCTGCCCGGCAATGTATTGCGACAAAGCCATGTCGGAAGTTGTGGCCGCCTGTACCATTGGCCAGTGGTTTAAAAGCCCTTTTAACACGGCTGGCTGAAAAGACGGCTTAATCTCGTTGTGCCACTGTGCCACAGACACCTTGTGCCAGCATTTTATTTGATTCAGCATGTTCAAATCCAAACAATAAAGGGGTTAACAGTTACTGTTAACCCCTTGGCAGAGCCTGCATTACCGCACTTAGAATGCCATTCTGATCCCGGCCGTAAAACGCCGGCCATTCTGATAAATGGAGAATAAACGCGCCGTATCAGTGTTGTACTCCACTACTTCTTCATCCGTCAGGTTAACAGCTTCCAGCGACAATGTGATGGTGTCAGTCAGATTGTAGCCAATGCTGGCATCTACCTGGCCATAGCTGTCGTTCCACAACTCATCACCATTAAAATGTAATCCTTTATACCACTCGGTACGGTAGTTATACATCAGACGGGCGCTGAATTTATCGGTTTCATAATAGGCGCTGGTGTTCATCATATGCCGCGACGTACCTTCCACCAAGCCAGAGCCCGGACGCGACAGTTGCCGCTCTTCATCCCGTTGCGCATTGGTGTAGGTATAGTTAGCACTAACGCCATAGTCACCGAACGCCTGCTGATATGTCAGCTCGAAACCATCAGTCGTGCCCCCAGGTCCATTTTCCGGCCGGGTAAAGGTCACATCAACCCATTCATCGCCTTCTTCCCAATAACGCTGGTCAACGAAGGTTGAGAAACTGCGATAGCTTTTAATATCCTTATGGAAGTAGGTAACTGCCAGCAATGCTGATGCATCAAAATACCATTCCCAGGACAGATCAAACTGGTCAGCAATCTGCGGCATCAAACTCGGGTTGCTGGCACTCCCGGTTGGCTGAGCCACATTTAAAGAACCATATGTAATAGAAGAAGAAATATTATTCCAATCCTGACGCGCCATCACCCTTGCCGCACCAAAACGCAGTATCTGATCTTCAGATAAATCAAAAGCAATATTCAGGCTTGGCAGCACTTCACTGTAATCGTTGCTAACTTCCACCCATTCCAGCACTTCAGGAGTCAGCCACTCACGGTCAATGGTCCACAGCCCCCATGAATCGCCAGAGAACTCATAACCACCTGAGGTTTGTTGGGTATCGACAAACCGAACACCGACATTACCGCGAAAACCCTCGCCTTCAAAATCACCTTGTACATACAAGGCGAGGATGTCTTCTTCTACTGCCCAAATTTCGGCCAGGTTTTTCGAACGGGCAAAATCTGCCGGCACGCCATTTAAGCCGTCAAAAGCAATCTGTTCCATCGCAGCCCGGTTGTGCGCCATTTGCTGTGTCATATTGCCATTAACAACAGCATCAATATCGACTGTTCCGCTAAACAGGCCGCACTGCGCCCAGTCATAACAAGTAGCAAAAATATGATCCAGGTAACTGCCAGCGACACTTTCATTGCCCGTCATCGTTTGCGGTCCGTGCCAGCTGTAAGCAATCCGGTCCTGCGTCCGCTCTGCCATCCGATATTTGGCACCGGTCTTTATCGCAGTGAAAGCACCTTTCTGAATTGGAATAGTAGAATCAAACTGAGCATAGGTTTCTTCATCAGTCGTCGGCTTTTCACCACCCCAAATCCAGCCCGGCCGGAACTGGGTCGGATCTGCTGCATCAACATCAGTATTTGCTGTTGGTGTACCGCCACGCAAATCAAAGTCATAACCAGTGCCACCTACAGGGCCGTACTCCCATGATGTTTCCCGGTAAGTGCCCCCTTTCGCTTCCGTGTGGCCAAGCTGGGTGTGCAACTCATAAGTGTCGGCACTATAATTCAGCTCAAAATCAATAGAGCGGGTCTCAGTAGAGGATACCCGGTTAATAAAGTTATACGCCGCTGTACCGGCAGCTGCGACTTCACCGGCCACAATGCTGCCGTTTTCCACTACGGTGTTAGTCAGTGAATCTGCGTTATTATTAACAAAAATTAACCAGTTCTGGTTATGGTTATTCGCATCAACTTTTGAATCAAGAATATTCAGTACCATATCCAGATTGTCATTGGGACGGGATTGCAACGATAAAAACAGCGTTTCGCGCTCTCGGTCCTGCTCAAAGCGTGGCACACCAATATGACTTGGTAATTTAGCATCTAAATCGGTATTGGTTGGCCAGCCAAGCACTTCAAATCCCTGCCGGACAACTTTACGATCTTGCTTGATTGCAGATACCAGCACACCAAAACTCTCTGCGTCGTTTTTCCACGAATACATGCCGGAAAGTTGCGGATCCCATTTTTCCGATGATTCTGAATACTGGCCTTCCAGAGAAATGTTGACGGAGTTGGCATCCAATGACAACGGTGTCCGTGTCCGCAGAATAACGGTGCCGCCGATTGAGCCTTCATCAATACTGGCCATCGGCGATTTATAAACTTCTAAATCTGAAACAAGGGCTGAGGGCAGCATGGTGTAATTAAAACTACGACCAGGGTTGTCCAGAATAAACCAATCAGCGGTTGCCACTGTCTGACCGTTTAATAACGTCCGGTTTGTCGAGGAGCTAGCACCGCGAATAGTGATTTTTTCACCTTCACCAAACTCCCGGCTGACACCGACACCGGTAATACGCGACAAAGACTCGGCAACGTTTTTATCAGGAAACTTACCAATGTCTTCCGCTGTCACTACATCGACAACCGCATTGGAATAACGTTTGGCATTCAGATTAGCCTCCTGGGAAGCCCGGATGCCCCGAACCTGAATAACTTCAACCTGTTGTTCCTTAACCGCGTCTTCCTGGGCCAGAACCGGTAATGCAGTCACTGCTGCTCCGGCGATCAAGGCCATTTTTACCGCTATAACGCTCTTTTTAAAGTTGTTGTGCAGCATGTGAATCTCCCGTTCCTGTGCTCTTTGGCTTGGTACTTTTTTTATCTTTTTATTGATGACAGCGTTGTCATTGAAATTAAACATACACAAATTATTTTTGCTTTGCAAAGAGTTTCAGCTGTTTTTTTCACCAGCTGATTTCAGCCTGGTTGCCAGCGATTGCTTTTAGTAATAAAAGCCTGCCAGCTACTAACGCTGCACACGGATTAAGTAAGACTATGTTATATATACACTTATAATATACGCATTTAGCAATACGTCCGTTTTTATACGCGCTGTCTGAAATATCTAATTGCTGTTTTATGGAAAAGCGGTTATTCAATAGATTAAATTGATCTTAAAAATTGGCTAGCGCTGTCATATGCAGCATGTGGTGATGTTATTAAAGCCGCTCAGTATGTTAAACTGAGCCGCAAAACCGGCTATGCCGACCTGAGAAGCACAATGAAAATAACCATAAACGATGTAGCAAAACTGGCAGGGGTATCGATAAAAACGGTATCGAGGGTAATGAACAACGAACCTTCGGTGCGCAAGGATACTTTTGATAAAGTGACTGCTGCGATGAAGCAATTGCAATATCAACCTAATTCAGCCGCCCGTAACCTGGCCAGTAGCCGCTCATACAGCATCGGTTATGTGTATGACAACCCTAATGCCTATTATGTGATTGAAATGCAGCGGGGTATGCTGGATGCCTGTCGCAAACATAATTATGAATTAATTATTCACCCTACTAATGCGAAGTCGCCGGATATCGTGCAGGAAGTGCTTGAACTGGTTGAGCGTTCCCGCCTGGCTGGGCTGGTACTCACCCCGCCATTTTCGGAAATGCCCCATCTGGCTGAAGCACTGGCGGAAAAAGAGATCGCCTTTGTCAGGATCATTTCCGGCTCCACCCCATCGCCGAAGCTCAGTAACTGTGTACTGGTAGACGATTTTACTGCGGCCTTTAAAATTACCAACCACTTGCTGGAACTGGGCCACACCGATATCGCCTTTCTGGGCGGGGACGAAGAACACAGCTCCAGCGGCGAACGCCAGGCAGGTTTTGAAGCAGCATTAGTCAAGCGCGGCCTGAAATCGAAACCTGAATGGGTCGTCTCCGGCCGCTACTCTTTTGAATCAGGCGTAGCCCGCGCCAAGGCGTTACTTAGCGCCAAACATAAGCCCAGCGCAATATTTGCCTGTAACGATGAAATTGCTGCCGGCGCTTTGTTCAGCGCCCGCCTAATGAATATCTCGATCCCGGATCAGCTGGCGATAGCCGGTTTTGAAAACAGTCCGTTCTCGCGCCAAACCTGGCCGCCATTAACCACGGCCCACCAACCGAATACCACCATAGCCCAGTATGCCGCTGAACTTTTATTTAAGTGCAGCAAGAAAACCCACAATAAAGCGGATGTTAAACAGCAAATGGTATTTATTCCGGAACTGCTGGTACGCGAGTCGACTTCAGCCGCCGGTTAAACGGCCAGCTTAGTCTGAAACGCTATAAAAAAACCGCTGATCACAGCGGTTTTTTTTTGTTTGTAGAGGTATTACCCGGCACTAAACTGATAGTAGGTTGGCGCATTGGGACCCACTGGGAAACCGCCGACAAATACCCACAGAATAAATAAAATGGTCCAGCCGACAAAAAACACCATGGAATAAGGCAGCATAGTGGCAATCAGCGTACCCAGCCCCATATCTTTTTTATAGCGTGCGGCAACCGCAAGAATAAGTCCGAAATAACTCATCATCGGAGTAATCACGTTAGTTACCGAATCCCCTATCCGGTATGCCGCCTGAATAACTTCCGGCGAGTAACCCACAATCATCAGCATAGGCACAAATATCGGTGCGGTAATCGCCCACTGCGCCGATGCTGAGCCCAGCATCAGGTTAACAAAGCCACACATGGCAATAAAGAACACAAACAACAGCGGCCCGGTGAGTCCCATCTCCTGCAACGCCGTTGCGCCTTTAACAGCAAAAATAGCGCCCATGTTTGACCAGCCAAAAAAGGCCACAAACTGCGCGGCAAAAAACACCAGTACGATATACAGCCCCATCGAACCAATGCTTTTCGACATTGCATTAATTACATCACGATCGGTTTGCATAGTGCCGACAATTTTGCCGTAGACAAAGCCCGGTATCGCAAAGGTGATAAAAATAAAGACTACTATCCCTTTTAAAAACGGCGAATCAGGAACGCCGCCGGTCTCGGGGTTACGTAAAATGCCCCACTCCGGCACTATGCTTAACGCCAATAACACCGCTAGCAGCAAAAATGCCAGGCCGGCGCCTTTTAAACCTGTTTTTTCACGGGCGGTCAGTGCATCAAGTTGTTGTGCCCCTAAATCAATCGACGCCTCACCAGCGTTATACTTCCCTAATTTAGGCTCAACAATTTTCTCGGTAACAATGGCACCTAAAGTAGCAATAACAAAGGTACTGGCAATCATAAAGTACCAGTTTGCTTCCGGGCCAACATTATAGGTAGGGTCAATCAGGTTGGCCGCAGTGGTAGTAAAGCCGGCCAGCAACGGGTCGACCGTGCCGATAAATAAATTGGCACTGTACCCCCCTGACACGCCGGCAAATGCCGCGGCTAAGCCTGCCAGCGGGTGGCGACCCAGTGAGTGAAATATCACTGCCGCCATCGGGATAAGTACCACATAACCCAGCTCTGACGCGGTGTTTGAAATAATACCGGCAAAAACCACCGTTACTGTAACCATCCGCGGCGAAGCATTCATTACCAGACCACGCATCGCGGCAGAAATTAAGCCGGAATGCTCGGCAATACTGACGCCAAGTAATGCCACCAGCACCACACCAAGAGGCGGGAAGCTGGTGAAATTAGTAACCAGATTAGCAATAATCCGTTGCAGGCCATCAACACTAAACAGACTGACCACCCGGATAATACCATCGGCTGAGCGCCCGGCTGCGCCTTCCGGCCGCGGATCAACAGCGCTGAAATCAAAGTAGGCGGCAACGCCGCTGCCGACAACCACCAGCACCGCGAATAAGGCAAACAGGGTAACCGGATGGGGTAACAAATTTCCCAGCCATTCTACCGTATCAAGAAAACGGGTAAACCAGCCACGCTTGGGTCCTGCCGGAACAGGGGTTCTGCCAGCGTTTGTCATAAATGAATTCCTCTTGGTCAAAGCACAGATAATCTGTTCAATTATCCGGAATTAGTTAACGGCTTTTTAGCCATTTTAAGGCTCACAGCAGGAAAATAGCGCAAGAGCCTGATATATCCCAGCTTAATAAGGCAAGAATGCGCACTTAAGCTGACTTTTTATATTATTTATTGTCCAAATCTATCACAGGAAAGCCTGACGGCAAAGCCTGAACCTTTGTTACAGCGGGCTATCCGGCCAAACCAGAGCTGAAAACAACAAAATACGCGACTAATTTTCTGTTGTACCAACAGGGCTTTGCACCCGTTGGATGCTTGCGTCAGCGCTACATAGCACTAAAGTACCGTTGTAACTGCTGCCGTGGCTGCCTAGCATAAGCTATTAACGATTACGGGAGTAACCATATGCGTGCAGTGATTACCGGCGGTACCGGCGGTATCGGTTTTGCTATCGCCAGTCATTTAGGCAAAGCCGGCTATCAGGTGGTATTGGCCGATTTAAACCAGACGCTGTTGCAACAAAAAGCAGCTGAACTCAGCAATCAGGGGATTGACGCTGACTACTGCGTGCTGGATGTGACTGATCAACAGGCGATTACCGACTGTGCCGACCGTTTTCCGGCTGACATACTGGTTAACAATGCCGGTATTCAGCATGTCGCCCGGCTGGAAGATTTTCCGCCGGAGAAATGGGCGCTGCTGCTTAGCGTAATGTTAACCGGTCCGGCGATGCTGACCCGGGCAATGTTACCGCATATGCGCAACAATAATTTTGGCCGGGTTATTAATATTGGTTCTATTCATGCAGTTATAGCATCACCATTTAAGTCTGCCTATGTTGCCGCCAAGCATGGCCTGCTGGGTTTCAGTAAGGTGGTGGCGCTGGAGAATGCCGATAAAAACTTTACTATCAATACCATTTGCCCGGCTTATGTAAAAACGCCGCTGGTTGAACAACAAATTGCCGCTCAGGCCAAAGAGCATAACCTGACCGAGCAACAGGTCATCGAGCAGATTATGCTGGCACCGATGCCGCAGAAAGCCTTTATTGATGTCAGTGAAATAGCGGCAATGGCGACGTTTCTATGCCAGGATGCAGCCAGGCATATGACAGCACAAACGCTTATTCTGGATGGTGGCTGGACAGCCCGCTAGCACTGAGCCGGTATCTGAGGCACAATCGGCCAATGAGTAACTGATGACCTCACCCGAACAAATGATCGAAAATGGCAGCGGCATTGGTTTAGCCACCATTGCCGCCATCTCGCTGGTATATCTGCTGATTTTATTCAGTGTTGGCCGCTTTGGCCGGCGTATTACTGCCCGGCATCCGCTGGCGCCCTGGATATTCAGTTTCGCGCTATCTATTTATTGTACCTCCTGGGCTTTTTATGGTGTAACGGCGCAGGCCGCGGTAAACGGCTGGTGGATCCCGCCTACCTATATTGGCTCTTTTATTCTGTTCTGGTTTGGTTTTAAATTAATCGCCCGCATCGCCATCGCCTGCCGGCGCTACCGCATTACCTCGGTGGCCGATTTTATTGCCACCCGTTTTGGCCATTCCCGCTCCCTGGCAGTACTCATCACCTTAATTCTGATTATGGCGGTTATCCCGTATATCGCCCTGCAGCTACATGCCGTCTCTACCAGTATTAATACGCTGGTGCAGGCAGAAGTGGGCCGGCACTGGTATACCGATACCGGCTTTTATGTCAGCTTGTGGATGGCAGTATTCGCCTTGCTGTTTGTCAGTAAAAGCGCCCGGGCTCATCAGCCAAACCCCGGGCTGATGACCGCCATTGCCTTTGAATCGCTGATCAAACTGTTAGCTTTGCTGGCTATTGGCTGCTTTGTGGTATTTGGTATGTTCGACGGTTTTGCCAGCATTTTTGACAGTGCCGCTGCCGACCCCGCTATCAGCAAGCTGCGGCAACAAGCGCTGCCTACACACGCTTACTGGCTGCATGCCTTGCTGGGGTTTTTCGCTACCCTGTGTTTACCCAGACAATTCCATGTCAGCTTTGTCGAAAACCAGAAATTAAGCCACCTGCGTAGTGCCCGCTGGATTTTCCCACTGTATTTACTGCTGATGAGTATCTTTACCCTGCCGTTGGCTTTAGCCGGCGTTATGCTGCTGGGTAACGATGTCAATATTGATGTCGTAGTATTGCAGCTGCCACTGGCGGCAAACCGCACTGACATCGCTCTGCTGGCCTATCTGGGTGGTTTTTCTGCAGCAACCAGTATGGTAGTGGTTGCCACCGTTGTGCTGGGTATTATGATAACCAATGAGTTGCTGGCGCCAGTGGTCTATCGCAGCAGTCAGCTGCAAGCGGCCCAGCAGAACAGAGTGAAAGTGGCCACACTGCGTCGCTCAGCAATGCTAACGGTGATGGCGCTGGGCTTTATTTACTACCGCTTCATTGGTACTGAAACCGGCTTAGCCCAACTGGGGCTAATGGCCTTTGCGTTGGTAGCGCAGCTGGCGCCGGCGTTAATTCTGGGGCTGCTGTCCCGCAAAGTAAACCGCCAGGGGGCGATGGCCGGGGTGCTGAGTGGTGCCATTGTCTGGGCCTATATATTATTGTTTCCGGAAATCAGCAGAGCAGGCCTGATGGGGTCGGCCTGGCTGAGTCAGGGCCCCTTTGGCCTGGTATGGCTGGCACCGCAGCAATTGTTCGGCTGGCAGGCCGACCCGTTAAGTTTAGGGGTATTACTGAGCCTGACAGTGAATTGTCTGATGGTGTTGCTGATCAGTCGGTTTAGTAATACCCGGGTCAGCGAATGGCTGGAAAGCGGCCGCTTTTTGCGGGCCCAGCTCAGTACTGATCATAACCGGCGCAGCGTGGCGCTGAGCGTGCAGGACTGCTACTTACTGGTCAAACGCTTTGCCGGCGAAAAAGAAGCACGACGGCTGTTACTGCGCAATTTAAAAGATCCGAACCCGGCACAGAATCAGCTGGCCCCGCTTAATCTGGTGCAGGCAGCCGAGCGCAGTCTGGCAGCTGTTGTGGGTGGCGCATCAATGCGGCTGATTATGGATGCCGCAGGCAGACACGCCCAGTTGCCGATGGAAACGGTGGAACGTTTTGTTGATGAAGCCAGCCAGGTCTTTCAATTTAACCAGGCGTTACTGCTCTCTACGATTGATAATATCAGTCAGGGCATCAGCGTGGTCGATGCCGATTTACGGCTGATAGCCTGGAACCAGCGCTATATTGATATGTTCAGTTACCCACCGGGCATGGTCGAAGTGGGCAAACCGGTCGCCGACGTTATCCGCTTTAACCTGCAACGCGGCCTGATCGACAGCGAAAATATTGATGCCGAAGTCAGCAAACGGCTCAGTTTTCTGCGTCAGGGTAGCAGCTATAAGTTTCAGCGCCAGCAGCAGGATGGCAGAGTGCTGGAAATGCAGGGCAGCCCCTTACCCGGCGGTGGCTTCGTTACGACCTATACTGATGTCAGCTCGTTTATTGAAGTGCAGACGCAGCTGGAACAAAGTAACACTTTACTGGAGCAACGGGTAACTGAGCGTACGCATGAATTACAGCAACTGAATCAGCAACTGCAACACACTCAAAAGCAACTGGAAACCAATACCGCTGCCAAAACCCGTTTTTTTGCCGCAGCCAGTCATGACTTAATGCAGCCGTTTAATGCCGCCGCCCTGTTTGCCGGCTTATTGCGCCAGCAAAGCACCACCCCCGAGCTGCGGCAGTTAAGTGTCAACCTGACCAACTCGCTTAATTCGGCCGAAGAGCTGCTTACCGCCATTCTGGATTTAACCAAGCTGGATTCCGGGGTAATTAAAGCCTACCCGCAAACGGTTACTGTCAGCCAGTTGCTGGATGACATTGGCCGCGACGCTGCCGTACTGGCAGCTGAAAAAGGCCTGCAGTTCCGGGTACATAGCAGCAAACTGAGTGTCAGTACCGACCGCAAACTGGTAAAGCGGGTTATTCAGAATCTGCTGGCTAATGCGGTGCGCTATACCAGTCAGGGTAAAGTGATACTGGGTGTAAAACGGGCGGGCCAACAATTACAAATCAGGGTTATGGATACGGGGGTTGGTATTGCCCGGGCCGATCAGCAACGGATATTTGAAGAATTTCAGCAAGGCAGTCAGCCGGATCAGAAAGGCCTGGGCCTGGGCCTGGCAATCGCCCACAGAATAAGCGCCATTTTAGGGCATTCTCTGACGGTACAGTCGACACCGGGTAAAGGCAGTTGCTTTTGCTTATCACTGCCATTAGCGGCCGCAGCGGCAACCCCGGCTGTTTCTGCCGCGGCCAGCAGTGAAATCAGCGCCAGCTTCGCCGGCAAAAAAATCTTACTACTCGATAACGAAGCGCACTTACTCAGTGCGGTCAGTGCGTTGCTAAGCAGCTGGCAGTGCCAGGTTACGGCGGTAAGTCAGCCCGGTGAAGCCTTAGCTGCGATTAGTCAGGGACTGAAACCCGACTTATGCCTTTTTGATTATCATCTGGATAACGCCGCCACCGGGGTGGCCGTTGCTGAGCAGCTGGTCAGTCATTTTGCGATAAATGTACCGGTTATTATTCACTCAGCAGATCATGATCAGAATATCCGCGAGCAGGCACTGAACAGTGGCTTTTACTTTTTATTAAAGCCCTTAAAGCCGGCTGCATTAAAGCGCTTGTTTCAGCGCCTGCTGCGGGATTAAGTGCCTGTTGCGGGATTAAGCGCCTGTGGTGATTGACAAACCAAATCTGAGGATACGTATAATAAGTCTGGCTGAATGCAATCAGCCAGAGTAAGTTTCCGGCAGGCGCAGCTTTTCAAACATAATGCCGGCCAGGGTGCGGTTATTGACATTAAGCTTACGTAAAATAGCCGAGACATGCTGCTTAATCGTGGTTTCCTGCACATTCATTTCATAGGCAATCTGCTTATTCAGCAAACCGTCGGCAATCATTTTCAACACCCGGAACTGCTGCGGGGTCAGTTGCTCTAAGCGCTCGGCAAAGTCATTATCGATAAGCGGCTTGGCGTTTTTAACATCTTCTGCCAGGCCGGGTGGTAACCAGCTGTCGCCGTTTAACACGGCACTGATGGCGTCAGATAACAGCTCCAGCGGTACCGATTTAGGAATATAAGCCGCCGCACCTAATGCCAGCGCCTGTTTAATAATTACCGGGTCTTCCTCAGCTGACACCATAATAACCGGCACATCCGGGTATTCGGTGCGCAAGGCGCTAAGGCCGGTAAAACCGTCAGAGCCGGGCATTTTTAAATCAAGAAAAATAAAGTGGGTATCGGGATGCTGGCGCAGTAACGGCCAGACTTGTTCCATCGTTTGCGCCTGCAACAGCAACGCATCGTTACCTAAAATGGCCGACGAGGCCTGGGCTAAGGCAACCCGGAACAAAGGATGATCATCAGCGATGATGGCTATCATAACGTTTACTTCTGAGCACTTGGGCTCACTATAATGAACCGGGGCTTTCGCCCCGGCAAGGTTTTTAACACATCAGAAGCGGTAAGCAACTGTTAAGCTGACTTCACGTGGCGCGCCATAATAACCGATTAAGGTATTATCGCCGCCTAAGCCAGGAATAAACTCACCCGGATTAGCCGGATCTGGCGCGATAAAAGCGTAGTTACCGATCAGATACTGCTCGTCGGTCAGGTTTTTACCATGTAAACCCACCCGCCACTGGCCATTTTTGCTTAACCAGGTCACGCCCAGATTCAGCAAGCCATAAGCATCCTGTGACAGCAGGTTATCCAGTTCAACCAAATCATAATCACTGCGATAGGCATAGTTACCATTAAAGATAATATCGCCAAAATCAGTAATCATGTCGTAGCTAAAGCCCACTGTAGCAGTGGTTTCAGGGGTGTTGGTAATGGTGAAGCGGTCGGAAATATCCACCGCACCTTCCACCGGGTCAAAGGTCAGCGCCTCTTCAAACGAAGCGTCGATTAAACCAATATTGGCATAAATATTCAGGTTACGGCTGGCTAACCAGGTCATTTCCAGTTCTGCACCGGTTGCTTCCGAACGGCCAACGTTACCCAGCCGCTGGTTTAATGCCGAGGCATCATCCGGATCCGGAATAACCGAAATATACTGCCGGTCTTTATGCTCCAGCATAAACAGGGTGGCATTTAAACGCAGGTTATCGTTCCAGTCGCTTTTAATGCCGATTTCGTAGGAATTAACTGTTTCAGGATCAGCAGCCGGTTCAGCAACAGTTGCCCGCGGGTTAAAAGTACCCGATTTGAAACCCTGACTAAAGCTTGCGAACAGCATCATATCGTTGCTGTGCTGGTATTCCACACCAATTTTCGGGGTCAGTTTGTTCCAGCTTTCTTTATCATCCAGCACGATAGGGGTGGTTAAACCATCCGGCCGCACATACCCCGGGATCCAGCCAGACTCCGGGTATACGGTATCAAATATCAGGCCGTTGCGAACCGTAGCTCTTTTTTCATCTTTGGTGTAACGCAAACCGGCAGTAATTGACCACTTATCAGATAAATCATAACTGCCCTGGGCATAGGCAGCAGTGCTGTCGGTGTTGCTGCAGCCACCTACTTCACGGGTTAAGCCCGGAGCACCCAGCGACTGACCTAATACTTCAAGCACGGCGTCGAACACGCCACAGGAGTCGGCGGTGTAGTAATACAAACCTGACACCATTTTAAAACCATCAGTCTGATAATTTAACTGCAGTTCCTGGGTGAAATTTTCATCGTCATAAATCGCCGGCACATCGAAAATCCGGATAGAGGTATTATCAAAGTCGATGTTAGTCGGTGAATAGCTGGTGCGCTCTGAGGTAATCGATTTTAAGGTAAAGTTATCGTTAATATCCCACTCTGCCGTTAAACTGATTCCATCAGTTTCCACCTTATTCGAGGTCGGCATACTGGTGTAAGAGTCGTACACACTATCAGGCACCGGCGCATCGGTTAGCAGGCTGGGTAGTAATCTGAAACCGCCTTTGGCATTAGAGTCATCTTCGGTTTTATCGTAGTTCAGCCGGAAAAACAGGTTGTCCTGCGGCCGGTATTCCAGAGTCAGACGCAATGCCTGTAAATCTTTATTATAGTTTTCCCGATCCTGCCCCGGCAGTGCCGATGTCAGAAACTGTCCGTAGCCATCGCGTTGTAAATTAGCGTAGCCCACGCCCAGATACAGGGTGTTAGCAATCAGTGGGATCTGGCCGGTTACTTTAACATCACGCTGGTTATAACTGCCGACAGTGCCGCTGATTGAAAACTCAGTGTCACCTGTCATCTCGCGGGTTACATATTTCAGCGCGCCGCCGATGGTATTTTTACCATACAGGGTACCCTGTGGGCCGCGCAGTACTTCAATCCGCTCGACGTTCAGAATATCCAGCACCGCACCCTGTGGCCTTGCAACATAAACATCATCAATGTAAATACCAACGCCAGGCTCATAACCCCACAATGGATCTTCCTGACCCACACCACGGATAAAAGCCGTTAACGTTGAGTTAGTACCCCGGCTGGCCTGCAAGGTGGTATTAGGTGAGAACTGTTGTACTTCAACAACCGAAGACAAGCCACGCTCAGCAATATCAGTCGCCCCTATCGAGGTTACCGCCACTGGCACTTCCTGCAGACTTTCAACGGTGCGCCGGGCCGTAACTTCAATTCGTTCCAGTTTTAATTCAGCTTCAGCGGCGGCTTGTTCCTGAGCCATCACCGGCGCTGCCAGACAAGTACTGATCGCCAGCGCTAACAGGCTGGGAGTAAGGGCCGGGCGGGTAAACTTGTGCTGTGCATCTTTGTTATAGTTATTGGCCATCGTTGGCTCTCCTGCTGATTGATTGCAAAATGTGGTACTAACCAGTGGTGATACTGTAGGCCTAAACGCGGAATTTTTAACCTGTACCTTAGTACTATGGTGACAACAGCCAAGCTGTATCAGACTAGCTGAAAATGATAACAAGGATTTGCCGATGTTAAGTATCTTTGGCTTACTACTGGGTTTAGGCTTGCTGATCGTGTTCACCATGCGCGGTTTTAATTTATTTATCACTGCACCTTTGTGTGCCTTACTTGTTGCAGCAACCAATGGTATACCATTTTGGCAAGTGGCTGATAAAATTGATTTTGTTCATGGCTATATGAATGGCTTTGCCGGTTTTGTTGCCGCCTGGTTTCTGATGTTTTTGCTGGGGTCGCTGTTCGGTAAACTGATGGAACACACCGGTGCTGCCGATGCGGTGGCGCTGGCGATTGTTAAACGGCTGGGCCACACCCGGGCCGTGCTGGCCATTGTGCTTGCCTGTGCCGTATTAACCTACGGTGGGGTAAGCCTGTTTGTCGTCGCATTTTCTGCTTATCCGATGGCCGTCAGCTTGTTTAAAGGCGCCAATTTACCACGGCGCTTTATTCCGGCGGCATTAGCGCTGGGTTCAGTTACCTTTACCATGACCTCTGCCGGTTCGCCGGAAATTCAGAACTGGATCCCCATTCCCTATCTGGGAACCACACCCTACGCTGGCTGGCAGGTCAGTATCGTGGTAGCGCTGTTTATGGCAGTCGGTGGCTATTTAAGCCTGATGTGGATGATTAAAAAAGCCGTGAAAAACGGCGAGCAGTTTATCCAGCGCAGCAGTGACCCGACGTTAACCGATAAACCCCTACCTCACTGGTTAACCGGTTTAATTCCTTTGTTAGTCGTGCTGGTCACTTCCTTCCTGCTCCACGACAGTCTGCAGCAGGCCGCGTTAATCATTGCTTTAGCTGGCGGTGTGGTCAGTTTATATCTGCTGAATTTCCGTTTTCTGGCTAACCCGGCAGCTGCCACTAACGAGGGGGTGCTGGGTGCCTTGCTGGCCATTGGCAATACGGCTGCGGTGGTGGGTTTTGGCAGTGTTGCCAAGCTCACTCCGGCCTTTAGCAGTGTAGTGGATTATATGACTCATTTGCCCGGTCCGGAGCTGGTTGGCGCAGCCGTTGCTGTCAGTGCCATTGCCGGTTTAACCGGTTCTGCTTCCGGTGGTCAGGCGATTGCCCTGCCGGAAATTGCGCCGACTTATTTAGACCGCGGGGTTGATGCCGAGCAACTGCATCGGGTAGTGGCCATTTCATCAGGCGCACTGGACTCACTGCCGCATAATGGTTATGTGGTTACTACTATCCGTGCTATCTGTGGCGAGACACATCAGAACGCTTACTGGCCTATGGCCGTAGTCAGCGTGCTGATGCCATTACTTGGTGTGGTACTGGCTATCATATTGTTTCAATGGTTTTAAGGATTAAATAATGAAACTATGCCGATCGTTTTTATTACTGACATTCTTGCTGCTTGGCTGGCACAGCCAGGCCATGCTGGTCAATAAACAAGCCTTTGCAATAGAAAGCTTTAAAACAGAAAATGGTGCCGTAATAAGCCCGGTAAAAGTCGGCTGGGAAGCTTATGGCAAGCTTAATGCCGATAAATCTAATGCCATACTTATTACCCACTTTTTCTCCGGCAGTTCCCATGCGGCCGGCAAATATACTGAAGCTGACGCCGCGCCGGGCTACTGGGATGCCATTATCGGCCCCGGCAAAGCCATTGATACCAACAAATATTATGTGCTCAGTGTCGATACGCTGGTTAATGCCAATGTGTTCGACCCCAATGTTATCACCACCGGCCCTGCAACAATTAATCCGGCAACCGGCAAGCCCTATGGTTTAAGCTTTCCGGTGGTGACCATTGGCGATTTTGTTGAAGTACAAAAAGCGCTGCTCGACAGTTTAGGCATCAACAAACTGCATGCGGTTATCGGCGGTTCAATGGGTTCTTTTCAGGCGATTGAATGGGCCACCCGTTACCCTGAGCGGGTTGAACGGCTAATCCCGGTGATTGGCACGGCTTATATCGATGCCTGGGCTGCAGTGCGTTTAGAGCGCTGGGCCTATCCGATTAAACAAGACCCGGCCTGGCGCGGCGGCGATTACTATCAGCATGGTCAGCCAGAGCAGGGTTTAACCACTGCCCTGGCGTATATTATTCAGGATGCGGTTTACCCCACCGGCTTTAATATGCGCTATCCGGCACCGGAAACCGATAAAGCGCCGCATCATGATATTCTGGCCAGCTTTTCTGCCTGGGATCAACTGATGGGTCACGCCAGACTGCGCTCGCAACTGCAGGACGCCAATCATATTCTGTACTTAATCCGTGCCTCCCAGTTGTACCGGGCCGGCATGGGCGATAACTGGCAGCAGGCACTCAGCCGGGTGCAGGCTAAAACCCTGTTTCTGCCAGCCGCCGGCGACCAGCTGCTGCTACCAGAAATGGCAAAAGCCAGTGCTGAGGCCATGCGAGCGGCCGGTAAAACCGTTGATTATGCCGAAATACCGGGCATCTGGGGCCACCTGGATGGTGTGGTAGGGATAAATGCCGTAGCAGATAAAATTCGCAGCTTTATAGAATCCGAATAACGATATTTTTGTCAGTTCCTGGATGGGATGCCGCTTGCACAGGGTGTCCCTTTTTCTTTGCTACTCTTTACCAAGTTGATAGAAAACTGATATTTACCTGATTTCTACAGCCAACCTCTCGTATTGCCCGCTAATTATGTAACACTTTCAAATACCGAAACTAATAACAGCTTTTTTTTTCAACAGCTTTGTTATTGCATTAGTCAGAAAGGTTGCATCATATGGTTGTCAGGTTATTTAAATTACTACCGCTGCTGCTATTACTCATTAACAATGCCCCCCAGGCCGAAGTGATCCGCCTGGCCAGCAGTAACTATTATCCACACTATGGTGAACAACTGGCCGAGCAGGGCGCGGCTATCGAAATTATCCGCCAGGCCTTTGCGCTGCAGGGTGTGCAACTGGAAATAGACTTTCTGCCGTTTGCCCGGGCGCTGTACGAAAGTCAGCAGGGTAACTACAGTGGCCTGGTTGCCGCCTGGTACAGCGAGCAACGCACTGCCCATTTTTATTACTCGCAGCCGTTATACGCCAACCAGATTGTCTTATTTAAACGTAAAACAGACACTATCCGCTATCAGAATTTTCAGGATCTGGCCAGACAACAGCAGCGGCTGGGTGTGGTGCAGGGTTATATGCAGCCGATGGGCTTAATTGAAAGCGGCATTAAAACCATTCAGGTTGCCACTGACGAACAGGCACTGGCCATGCTGGCGCTGCAGCGGGTCGATCTGGTGCCTGCTGACTTACTTAACGGCCTGTATTTACTTGAACATAAAATGCCGCAACATCAACAGCAACTTGAGTGGCTTACCCCTGCCCTGGAGCAACGGCCAATGTATCTGGTGTTATCAAAAAAAGACCCGGCAAACGAGCAGCGGATAGAGCGTTTTAATCTGGGCTTACAACAGTTAAAAGCGTCTGGCCAGTATCAGCAGATTATTGATAGCTTATTGCCGCAGTATTAGTGACTTCAGCGCTGAATAACATGCTGTGCGTGCAGATAAAGACGCGGCAAGCAGGTTTGATTACGCTAATCACACTGAAAGGCTAATAAGTAGATCCATGCCTTCCAAAAATCAAAACCCGGCCCGAGCATTTTAATCACTAATTACTAATCGCATACTAGGAAAACCATTAATATCAATTATTGGCGTAATCGAATTAAAACAGTCTCGATCACTAGGTGGCTTACTGTTACAAGACTCAAATACCCCCACAATACTGTAAACCTTATGATGTGTAATATTCAGTTGCTCGGCAAAATTTTCGGGAATATCTATTTTCACCATATTAGCTGGCTCAAAGTAATCTTTTGAAAAGGACAGCCAATATTGTCCATAATATCCCCTACTTTTGGTATCCACATATCCTGTAACTACTACTTCTTTCTCATGATAGCGCTCAGGCGTTGCAACCAGATTTATTACGGATACCATACATCTCTGTTCATCAAGGCCACCACATCCATTCCCTAAAGTGTAGAATGGCGTAACTAATAGAAACAATAATATTAATCTCATAATCAATAGCATCCTCGACCTGGATATGTAATGTTTGAACAGTTTAGTGATGTACCTCGAACCCTAGGGGTCAGGTCTTGTCTTTTGCCACTATCTTACTCACGCGCGAGTAATGCAAGCCAAAATGACTGCCAATCTCTTTAAGGGTATAACTGCCAGAGCGATATGCAGCAACAATTGCCTGATTGCGCGTATCGGCTGCCTGCTCATACTCTGCAAGTGATTGAGCTGCTCCGCGCCACTGCTTTTTGGGAATGTCGGATAAATCCTCATAATCGTTTAGCAGCGCTAAATGAGCTTGAACAAAATCATCATTACCAAAAAAAACCTGGTTGGTTAGCTTGCCCCAAAGCGATACTCCCTCGCCTTGCTGCACAAATTCTGCGTATTTTTCTCGTGCAATTTTACGCTGTTTGGCAAACATAGCCAGTAAAGCGTCTGTCGCCAGCCAGGAAGGGGAAGCAAGTCTCCCCACTACCGCATGCCAACTGCTCCACCGCCAGTCCTCAAGCGTTTGTACCATATTTGCCCGGATAGGATTGAGCACAATATAACGGCTTAGCTCAAGTAAATAGGCATCCTTGTCTACCAGTATGGCTTTATATCTGCCTTGGAATAAATGCCCTACCCGTTGGTGCTTTCGGTTAATTGCCTGAGTGAAAGTACCGTTTAACTGGCGCATGCCTTTACTTAGGTTGGCGTCTGGTGTTTCTAGCAGTAAATGGTAATGGTTGGTCATCAGGCAATAGGCATGCACCACCCAGTTGTACTGCTCACACACCTTATCCAGTAGCGTTAAAAACAGCTCGAAATCGGTATCATCAAAATAGATAGCTTTGCGTTCATTTCCCCGGCAGGTGATATGATAAAGTGCGCCAGCAAATTCCAGCCTTAAAGGTCTGGCCATAGTAGTTGCTCCATTTGGTGCTTTGTATCGCTACTAAACTTTAGCGCACCAAATTAATAAGGCAAAAGGCAAGACCTGACCCTGCAAGGGATATGGGAGATAGGATAGCGCAAGATAGCAAAATTGATTCCAATCAGAGAACTTAGAATTTCACTGCCATCAAATCTGATTGATGAAATTTTTGACGTTTCCAATCTCTATACTTAACAACGATAAGATATTCACCATCTTCCACATCAAAACGCTTTTTTATATCAGAATAAGTCAATATGTAACCGTACAAGTTATTTGGTTGCAGTACAAACCGGTCAGAAAACTCATGGTCATAAGTCATAGGCATTTGCTTAATTTCCAAGCCTGCTCCTCCCATCGCATAAAGCTCAACGCAAATATTTGCACGATTCCTACAATCATCAAAAATGAAATTTCTATCGACATCAATAGCTTCACTGGTCAAGTTAATTAGATTTATATAAAATTTTTCACCATCGTGAAAAACCGTAAAACCGCCCCCCCAAACAGTCATAGAAGCTATTAAACTTAAAAGACCAATTATCTTTGTTAGCATGTTCCCTTTCCCTTTTTAACCGCTGATGCCAAAGCATTGCAACGCTCATATGCCACAATCTGAAATAGAATCAATAGGATCATTGTCATTGATACTCGCGAAACGGTGCCGACATTCTATCCCGCCTCTACAATTGGCTTTGGTCGTCGTCCGGTTTACGCTGCGTTCTGCAACCCATGCTTTATTTGTCGTAGCCTATTGCGGCAATATCAAGCTGTTGCATCAAGCCATTAAACAGGGAGCAAAAGCACTTTCCCGCCAGTATCAGCAGATTATTGATAGCTTACTGCCGCAGTATTAATTCAGATAGTGTAGTTATAATATCCGTGGGAACAGAACCAGATGGTCTAAATCAAGCCGGATACCGATTTGCTCATCAATGGCGTGGTTATGATGGCTTAGTGCCAGACAATACACCTGCTCGCCACCGCTTAGCGCCAGGGTATACAGAATGTGCGAGCCGCGGAATGACTTTTCCAGCACCTTGGCGGTAATACCACTGGCATCATCGTGCACGATATCGTCCGGCCTTATCAGCACATCGACTTTATCGCCAGCATTGGCATTTTGCAGATAACGCTGGTTAAAAATACCCAGACAGGTTTGTACCCGGCTCGGGTCGAGCATTTCACCGGGTAGCATGACACCGCGACCGACAAAGTCGGCGACAAAACGGCTGGCCGGTTTGTGATAAAGCTCGTAAGGTGTGGCCCATTGCTGCAGCTTACCATGCTGCATAACCCCAACCATATCTGCCATCGTAAAGGCTTCAAACTGATCGTGAGTTACCATTACCGCGGTAATTTTTAATTGCTGCAAAATATGGCGGATATCACGGGCCAGTGCTTCGCGCAGCTCTGCATCCAGGCTCGAAAATGGCTCGTCCAGTAGCAGTACTTTGGGCTCAGGTGCCAGCGCCCGCGCTAACGCCACCCGCTGTTGCTGACCACCGGATAACTGATGCGGATAGCGGTTGGCCAAATCAGGCAATCCCACCAGTTGTAATAGCTTTTTGACTTTATCTTGCTTAAATTTACTGCCCTGCCCCTGCAGGCCAAAGCTGATATTGTCGGCAACTGATAAATGCGGAAACAGGGCAAAGTCCTGAAATACCATGCCTACCCGGCGCTGCTCGGTGGCCAGCTGGGTTTGCTGATTGCTGACAACCCGCTGCTGCAAACTGATACTGCCACTGGCGGCAGGCTCGAAGCCGGCGATGGCCCGCAGCAAGGTGGTTTTACCACAGCCCGACGGCCCAACTAAACAGCCAATCTGGCCCTCGGCCAGCGACAGGCTGACATCTTTGACCACCACGTGCGGGCCATAGGCAACTGCCAGCTTATCCAGAACTAACATGCTTAAGATCCTCTGCTGCTATCAAGCGTCCGCGACAACAATATAACCGGAATAATACTAACGCAAACAATGGCCAGCGCCGGTAAAGCCGCGTCGGCCAATCGCTCGTCTGACGCCAGCTCGTAAGTACGCACGGCCAGGGTATTAAAATTAAAGGGTCGTAAAATCAGGGTAGCTGGCAGTTCTTTTAATACATCGACAAATACCAGCATGAGTGCGGTTAACACACTGCCCCGCAGCAGCGGCACATGCACCCGGCGTAACACCTGCAGCGGACTGGCGCCCAGAGAGCGCGCTGCGTTGTCCATACTGGGTTTAATCCGCTCCAGGCCCGCCTCAACACTATGCAGTGACACTGCCAGAAAGCGCACACTATAAGCCAGCAGTAAAGCAAATAAGGTGCCAGAGAACAACAGGCCAGTCCGCAGCCCAAACCATTGCTCGGCCAGTAAATCAATATTCCGATCTGCCCAGGCCAGCGGGATCATCACCCCAATGGCAATAACAGTACCCGGTATCGCATAGCCCAGCGCGGCCAGACGCACCGGCAACCTGACCAGCGGATCACGGCGCAGCCGGCTGGCATAACCAAATAACAACGCCAGCATAACTGACAACACCGCTGCCAGTGCCGCCAGACTAAAGCTATTCCAGACTAACCGGCCAAAATCTGCTGTCAGTAAGGTTGGCCAATTGGGTATGGCCCAGCTGGCCAACTGGCTGGCGGGGATAATAAAACCCAACAGCACCGGTAACAAACAAATACCAGCGACCAGCAGCTGACGAGCCAGCGGTAAGGTGCGCAGCGGACTGATTTGCTGACGCTGGCCCTGATAAAAATAGCGGATTTTCCGTCTGGACCACTGCTCCAGTACCAGCAAAACCAACACAAAGCTACTTAACAGCGCCGCCAATTGTGCGGCACCAGCCTGGCTGCCCATGCCAAACCAGGTACGAAAAATGCCGGTGGTAAAAGTGGCAATACCAAAATATTGCACTGTGCCATAGTCGGCGAAAGCTTCCATCATCGCCAGCGCCACTCCGGTTAACAAGGCCGGCCGGGCGAGCGGTAATGCTACTTGCCAGAAGTGCTGGCGCGGCGTGAAGCCTAACGTGCGGCTGGCTTCAAGCATACTGGCTGACTGTTCGCGAAACGCACTGCGGGCCAGCATATAAACATAAGGATACAATACCAGCGATAACATCAGAATGGCGCCTGACAGCGAGCGGATTTCCGGAAACCAGTAATCGCCATAGGACAGGCTAAAATAGTCGCGGATGGCGCTTTGCACCGGCCCGGCGAAATCAAGCATGCCGGTATAGGTGTAGGCAATAATATAGGCGGGCATTGCCAAGGGTAGCAGTAATAGCCATTGCAACACGCGCCGGCCAACAAACTGATACTGACTGACCAGCCAGGCGGTGCTGGTGCCGATAAGCAATGCGCCGGCACCGGTGCCAAATGCCAGCAACAACGAATTAATAATGTAGTCGGCCAGCACAGTCTGGCGCAAATGGCGCCAGACCTCAATATCAGGGCTGAGCACGCTGCCAAAAACGACCAATACCGGCATTGCTAACAGCAATGCCGGTATCAACACTGACCAACGCCAGATATCCGTTTTTATTGGCAGCATACTACCTCTTTGCTGAACCGTTGTGCCGCAGTTGGCGACTGCTTAACGCCAGCCGGCCCGGTCCATTACCCGGATAGCTTCGGCATTTAACTCACCCAGTTTATCCAGATTTAACTTATCGGCTTTAAAATCGCCCATCTTCTGCAATAAGTCACTGGCTTGCACCCCGGCAACCACCGGGTATTCATGGTTAGTCTCGGCGTACCATTGCTGGGCCTGCTCCGTAACCATATATTCCAGTAACCGCACGGCGTTGTCTTTATTCGGCGCATAAGCTGCCACGCCGGCACCTGAAATGTTGACATGGACACCATTACCCTCTTGATCTGGCCAGAATACTTTTACTTTTTCAGCAACTGAACGCTGCTGTTCATCTGCCAGCATGCCGCCTAAATAATAGGTATTGGCAATGGCGATATCACATACCCCGCTTGCCGCAGCACTGATTTGATCTCTGTCACCACCACGGGGTGGCCTGGCAAAATTAGCCACCAGGCCTTTTGCCCACTGCTCAGCCGCAGCGGCGCCTTCATGGGCAATTAAGCCGGCAACCATTGACTGATTATAAATATTATCTGATGAGCGAATGCAAATGCGGCCGCGCCATTTCGGGCTGGCTAAATCGGCATAAGTTGATAACTCTTCTGGTTTAACCTTCCCCGGCACATACATGATGGGTCTGGCCCGCATCGTTAAGCCATACCACTGGCCGGCAGGGTCGCGAAGTTGCTCGGGGATTGCCGACGTTAACTTTTCAGAATCAATGCTTTGTAGCACACCTTGCTGTTTCGCCCGGTAAAGGCGGCCAACATCGGTACTGATCAGCAAATCAGCGGGGCTGTTACGGCCTTCACTGGCCAGCCGGCTGATTAGCTCGTCCGGTTTGCCGGTAATTAAATTGACCTTAATGCCGGATTGCGCACTGAATTTATCCAGCAGTGGCTTTATCAGCTCTTCCTGCCTTGCGGAGTAAATATTGACTTCATTGGCAAAAACCGCCGCAGTACTAAACAAAGCACTGCTAAGGGCGGCAAGAACTAATAACTTTGATTTCATTCGCATCGAGTTTACTCCGGTTTGTGGAATAGGCAGGGTTGCTATATAACCACAAACGCGAATTATTCTCAATAAGTTTACGATCTAAATTTTCAGAATTTTACTGCTCTGTTACCACCAGCTGACGCAAGCTATGCGCTAGCGTGGCCGCAGACAGCTCGCCCATATGACTGCTGATTAGCTGGCCATCTGCGGCAAAAAACAAGGTGACAGGCAAACCATGCGCCCCGAGCTCGGTGGCTACCCTGCCCTGTTGGTCCAGCAATAAGTGGTTAAACTGCAGCCCGGTCTGCTGCAAATATTGCTGCACAATTTCCGGGTGTTCATGCTGATTAAGCAGCACAAACAGCACATCAGGATAGCGCTGCTCTGCCTGCTGCAGCACCGGCATTTCCCGCTGGCACGGTGGACACCAGGTTGCCCACAAATTAACCACTGTTATCTTGCCCTGTCCCAGTTTAGCCAGATTGACCATGTCACCATTAAGTTGCTGGAAACTGATGGCAGGCAATACCGCCTGTTGTCGGCCAACATAAATGACTGAACTGAAAACGCCAAACAACATGCCTGCTGTTAATACCCCAGCCAACAAGGCCTGACGCTGCTGCCGGCGACGCCATATTAACCAGATCAGAATAAGCACAGCAGCCAATAAGGTCGCGCCCTGATCAAAGCCCCTGTCCCGAATATCCAGCATTTGCCAGATAGTGTCGTAACTGTCAGCAAAGCGGGCTATAAACACCAGCCTGCCAAAAAACAGGCTGCCGAGCAACAGGGTGAGCAGCGGATCGGTAACCGACACTTTATATCTTCGTCCTACCAATGCCGCCACCAGTAAGCCCAGTAACACGCTGATGAGCAATAATAAAGGGGGTAAGGGGATCGCAAGCGGGCCAATAGCAATAGCGGTCATATTATTATCACTTAGTCTTTGTTCAACCGTTGGTTGTGCGCAGAAAAGTCCGGCACTTCACGCTGGTAATCCTGACTATATAAACTGGAGTGAATAATAAAATCGGCGGTAGCGCGGTTACAGGCCACCGGAATATTCCAGACCACTGCCAAACGGATAAGGGCTTTTACGTCGGGATCATGGGGTTGTGAAGATAACGGGTCCCAGAAAAAAATCAGCCAGTCTATTTTTTGCTCCGCGATTAATGCGCCGATTTGCTGATCGCCACCAATCGGGCCGCTGGCCATGCACTGCACCGGCTGCTGCAGCGCATCACTGATTAATTTACCGGTGGTACCGGTAGCAAATAAGTGTTTGTCAGCAAAAAACGGCTTATGTTTGCCAATCCACTCTAATAAGGTCGCTTTTTTGCCATCGTGGGCTACCAGCGCAATGTTTTTCATATCAGTTCTCGTAAATTATGTGCTGTTGACCTTACACCCAAAAAAAAGCCCCGACAAGCGGGGCAAAACAACCAAGGTCCACGTATAACATCGTTATTGGTCTGGCGCTAAACCGGCTTAACCCTCTGTTTAGCGGCCATTAACCACATCATTCTTTAAAGGCTTAACCTGCCTCCACAATCCGTTTCATCGCGGTCATATAACCGCGTAATTTTTTACCCACCAGCTCAACCGGGTGCTGGCGGATAGCCTCATTTACTGCAATCAGCTTCAGGTTATCGACGCCGGTCTGGCCCTGATTTAAACCTTTACCAATATATTCCGTTGTTAAATTATTTACCTTGTCACGAAGCAATGGCACCGCCGCATGGGCAAAAAGGTAGTTGCCGTATTCTGCTGTGTCGGAAATAACCACATTCATCTCATACAACCGCTTACGGGCAATGGTATTAGCAATTAATGGTGTTTCATGCAACGACTCGTAGTAAGCCGACTCGGCAACAATACCGGCGTCCACCATGGTTTCGAACGCCAGCTCGACCCCGGCTTTTACCATAGCAACTAACAGGATGCCGCGGTCAAAATACTCCTGCTCGGTAATTTTTTCATCTGAAACCGGCGCCTGCTCAAAACCGCTGTCCCGGGTTTGTTCGCGCCAGCTCAGCAGGTTTTTATCATCATTGGCCCAGTCAGCCATCATGGTGCGCGAGAACTCTCCGCTGATGATATCGTCCATATGCTTTTCAAATAATGGCCGCAGGGTATGTTTTAACTCTTCTGCTAAATCATAGGCTTTAATCTTGGCCGGGTTACTCAGCCGGTCCATCATATTGGTAATGCCACCGTGTTTCAGGGCTTCGGTTACTGTTTCCCAGCCATACTGAATTAACTTGGCGGCATAACCCGCTTCAGTACCTTCTGCTACCAGCTTATCGAACGCCAGAATTGCGCCGGTTTGTAACATGCCGCACAAGATGGTTTGCTCACCCATTAAATCTGATTTTACTTCAGCAATAAAAGAGGATTGCAATACCCCTGCCCGGTCGCCACCGGTTGCCGATGCATAAGCTTTCGCTACCGCTAAGCCCTGGCCTTTGGGATCATTTTCCGGATGCACCGCAATCAGGGTTGGAACTCCAAAGCCGCGCTTATATTCTTCCCGTACTTCAGTACCGGGGCACTTCGGTGCCACCATCACTACCGTGATATCCGGCCGGATTTGTTTGCCTTCTTCAACAATATTAAAGCCATGCGAGTAAGCTAAAGTCGCACCTTGTTTCATCAGCGGCATTACCGCATCCACCACACTGCTATGTTGCTTATCGGGCGTCAGATTCAGTACTAAATCAGCCTGCGGAATTAGCTGCTGATAGCTACCTACAGTAAAGCCATTGCTGCTGGCTTGCTGGTAGGAAGCCCGCTTTTCGCTGATCGCTTCTGCACGCAACGCATAGCTGATGTTTAAGCCTGAGTCACGCATATTCAGGCCCTGATTTAAGCCCTGAGCGCCGCAACCGACGATAACAATGTTCCAGTCTTTAATAAAATTGCAGCCTTCGCTGAATTCGCTTTTATCCATAAAGCGACACTGGCCCAGCTGCTGTAGCTGTTGGCGTAAACTTAAGGTATTAAAATAATTGCTCATACTATTTCTCAGAATTCAGTTTAGCGGATAAGCCAGGCTTACCTTACACAGCTCTGCCACCACATGTTAGCGGAGCGCCATGACAATTAAGTTACGTCAATGGGCCGGCAGATTGCGTTAATGAGCTAATGATAGACACTGCTATTAATTGCGTGAAGTGATATATTTACAACTCAGTATTTCATTTTATGCAATCAAGGTAAGCCATGGATATTCGCAGTGCCCAGTTATTCCTGCATTTAGCTTCAAGCCTGAACTTTACAAAGACCAGCGAGCAGATGTTTGTCAGCCCATCCACCCTGACCCGGGTGATCCAGCGGCTGGAGGACGAGCTGGGAACCCTGTTGTTTAACCGCGATAAGCGTTCAGTGCAGTTAACGACCGCCGGAGCACGGGTGCAGCGGTTCGTCCGGCTGTGGCTGGACGAATGGCACCAGTTACAGCTGGATTTACAGCTGGCCAGTGCAGAACTCAGTGGTGAAATACGGCTATTTTGTACGGTAACGGCCAGCTACAGTCACCTGCCAGCTATTATGGATAAATTCCGGCTGCAATGTCCGAAGGCTGAAATTAAATTAACTACCGGCGATGCGGCCATGGCGTTTGAAAAAATTAAAGCAGGAGATGTCGATATTGCCTTAGCGGCATATCCGGCACACTTACCCGCTAATATGATTTTTCAGCGCATTGCCCAGCTGCCGGTCTGGCTGATAGCGCCGGTCATTCCCTGCAAAGTAAACGATTTACTCGCTGCACAGCGAATAAACTGGAATGATATACCGCTGGTCCAGTCTGATCATGGCCCGGCCCGCGCCCGCTCAGACCAATGGCTGGCTGACAGCAATATAAAACCCGAGGTTGCGGTAAAAGTAGATGGCCATGAAGCAATGGTATCAATGGTAGCGTTGGGCAGTGGCGTGGCAGTGGTGCCCGAGCCGGTTATAAACCATAGCCCGGTGCGCGAGCGGGTGCGGATTCTGGATATCAGCTATCAGTTTCAGCCGTTTGAGCTCGGTGTCTGTATGCTGGCTAAAAAACTGGAGCAACCGCTGTTACAGGCTTTCTGGCAACTGGCGGCGGCAAAAAAATAAAGCTGCCAGCGGCAGCTTTATTTGCAGAACTAAATTTACTTAATCACTTTCAGATGGCTGCCCTTTTTTGGCTTGGGCGGCTCTGGCGTATCATCGTCGTCAAACGGCTCTGCGAATAACTCCGCTTCGTCGTCTTCTTCTTCCAGCGTAAATACCGTGCCCGCACCATTTTCTTTGGCATAAATGGCCAATACAGCCTTTACCGGGATATATAACGCAAATGGCTGACCGCCAAACCTTGCATTGAAGGTGATGGCATCATTACCCAATTGCATATTGCCGACCGCTGAAGGGAGCACATTCAGTACTATCTGACCATTTTGCACAAACTGCTGGGGTACTTTAACCTGCGGATAACTGGCATCTACCACCAAATACGGCGTACAGTCGTTATCAACTATCCATTCGTAGAACGCCCGCACTAAATACGGACGATTTGGTGACATTGCCGCCATTACAACCGCATCCCCCGCCGTATTTCCCGCTCAGCTTCAGTCAGTGAAGCCTGAAACGCGTCGCGTTCGAAAATCCGCGCCATATAGTTTTTCAGCTCTTTGCTGCCAGGGCCCTGAAACTCAATGCCCAGTGACGGCAAACGCCACATCAGTGCCGCCATATAGCAGTCAACCAAACCAAATTCTTCACTCATGAAAAACGGGGTTTCATTAAACAGCGGCGCCAGCGACAGCAAGCCTTCTTTTAATTCCTGGCGGGCATTGTCGGCATCGTCCGCATTGCTCAGCACTTTTTCTGCCAGGCTGTACCAGTCGTTTTTAATCCGGTACATCATTAAGCGGGCCTGGCCGCGGGCTACCGGATATACCGGCATCAGTGGCGGATGCGGAAAACGCTCGTCCAGGTATTCCATAATAATATCGGCCTGGTATAAGGCCAGTTCACGGTCAAGTAATGTCGGTAAACTGCCGTACGGATTTACTTCGTACAAGTCTTCTGGCAGGTTATCCTGAGCTACCTGAAGGATATCAACAGTTACGCCCTTTTCAGCCAGTACAATACGCACCTGGTGACTGTACATATCATCAATAGCTGTGAAAAGTGTCATCACAGGGCGTTTATTGGCAATGATCGCCATTTATTCCTCCGGTAAAATTAAAAACGGCAAAGGGGCGCTAAGGCCCCTGGTATTTCAATACTAGTTAAATCAACTAATTAGTGAACATCTTTCCAGTATTCTTTCTTCAGCAGATAAGCCAGCACAAAGAAAATCAACAAGAAGATCATAACTTTGTAACCAAGGGCATGCGCTTCAAGTTTGGTTGGCTCGCCAACATATTCAAGGTAGTTTACCAGATCTGCGATAGCTCTATCATATTCTTCTTCGCTCAACTCACCGCTGCCATCGGTTTTAATGCCAACATAAACCTGTTTAGGCTCACCATCGACCAGACGGGTTTCGTAAGTTTTGCTTGGCACGCCCTGTAATTCCTGCAGCACGTGCGGCATACCCACCATCGGGAAAACCGTGTTATTAACACCAAATGGCCGGCTGTCGTCAGCATAAAAAGAGCGCAGATAAGTATACAACCAATCCGGGCCACGCACCCGGGCGACGTTGGTTAAGTCTGGCGGTGTGGCACCAAACCATTTTTCGCCGTCTTTCGCCGCCATATTATTAGTAATATGGTCGCCGACTTTTTCACCGGTAAACATCAGATACTCCATACCCAGCTCTTCCGGAATATCTAAGTCGGCAAAGGTACGCGAATAGCGCTGATACTGCATCTGGTGGCAGCCCAGACAATAGTTCTGGAACAATTTAGCACCATTTTGCAGTGATGCCTTATCGGTTAAATCGATCGGCGCTTTATCCAGTGGTACTGCCGGGCCCGCTGCGATGGCCAGTGAAGAAGCTAATAATGCAACAGCAGACAATAACGTTTTCATCATTAGGTAACCCTCACTGGTAATGGCTTGGTATTTTCATTTTTACTGTAGAAAAACAGCAAGACAAAGAATCCAAAATAAGTAAATGAGAAGATCTGAGCCAGTAGGGTATAGACACCTTCAGCAGGCAGCACCCCTAGCACCCCAAGGGCGACAAAGCTGATACAGAAATTAATCAGGTTAATTTTATGCAAGCCACTACGGTAGCGGATTGAACGTACCTTGCCACGGTCCAGCCACGGTAACAATGCCAACGCAATGATGGCAGCAAACATAGCTACAGCGCCCATAAACGGATGCGGAATAGCCCGTAAAATGGCGTAGAACGGGGTGAAATACCAAACCGGTGCAATATGGGCAGGCGTTTTCAGCGGGTTTGCTGGTTCAAAGTTTGGTGGCTCCAGGAAATAGCCGCCGCCTTCTGGCAGGAAAAATATTACCCAGGCAAAAACCAACAGGAAGCCTGCCACACCGACTAAATCTTTTACCGTGTAATAAGGATGGAATGGGATAGCGTCAACAATGACTTTTTTACCACCACGGGTGAAGTACTGATGGAAAGTAAACTTCTTATCGGCTTCAGTTTGTTCAACAGTACCGTCATTATCTTTCTTAATGTCGATACCGTCCGGGTTATTCGAACCCACTTCATGCAACGCCATAATATGCAGGAACACCAGAATAACCAGTACTAACGGCAGGGCAATAACATGCAGCGCAAAGAAGCGGTTTAAAGTAGCGCCGGAAATAACGTAGTCACCACGGATCCACAGGGTTAAATCTTCACCGATAAAGGGGATAGTACCGAAGATACCAATAATTACCTGGGCACCCCAGAATGACATCTGGCCCCACGGTAATAAATATCCCATAAAGGCTTCAGCCATCAGTACCAAAAAGATTAGCATACCGAAAATCCACAGTAGCTCCCTTGGTTTCTGGTACGAGCCGTACATCATGCCCCGTAGCATATGCAGGTATACTACGACGAAGAAAGCCGAAGCACCGGTCGAGTGCATATAACGTAGCAGCCAGCCGTAATCAACGTCCCGCATAATGTATTCAACAGAAGCAAATGCGCCTTCTGCCGACGGTTCGTAATTCATGGTTAACCAGATACCGGTAACAATCTGGTTAACCAGCACCAGCATGGCCAGTGAGCCAAAAAAGTACCAGAAGTTAAAGTTTTTCGGTGCCGGATACTGCATTACATGCAGGTTCATCTTATCCATAAAGGGTAAGCGGTACTCAATCCAGCTCATCAGATTTTTAAACATCAGACAGCCCCCTCATCTTCGCCTATCACGATGGTGTTATCGTCGATGAACATATGTGGTGGCACCACTAAATTGGTTGGTGCCGGTACGCCCTGAAATACCCGGCCCGCCATATCAAATTTAGAGCCATGACACGGACAGAAGAAACCAGCTTGAATACCTTCAACCTGAGCTGAAAAGTCATTTGGCAGATAGGTAGGAGAGCAGCCGAGGTGAGTACATATACCTACGGCAATAAAAATTTCCGGCTTAATTGAACGATGCTGATTCTGAGCATAAGCAGGTTGCTGTGCAACGTCTGAGCCAGGATCGCGCAGATTTTTTTCAGTTTCTTCCAGCTGCTGCAGGGTTTCTGCGGTGCGTTTTACTATCCACACAGGCTTACCCCGCCACTCTACCCGGATTAACTGCCCTGGTTCGAGTTTGCTTATGTCTGCAGTAACTGCAGCACCGGCTTGTTTAGCCCGCTCACTCGGATTCCAGGATGCAATAAAGGGCACAGCCACTCCAACAGCACCCACGCCTCCCACTACTGAGGTAGCAATGGTAAGGAAGCGGCGGCGACCATGATCTACAGGCGCATTGCTCATCCACTCATCTCCACATTTACGCTTAACTTAAACTAATTTTAAGCGGCTGAATTCCAGCAATTATTATAAGTTTAAAAAATAACGCCGATCATAATGAAAAGCCCTGCTTTACACAAGGTTTAAGGTTGGATCAATAACTAATATATCGGCATGGCACTGGCTTAAACAGCAACAAAGCGTTACAGCTCATGGCTTACAGCCATACTGAATTTTAAAAACAGTAAACATAAAAAAACCCGGCATAAAAGCCGGGTTTCTGGTACCTGCAGCGAATTAACGCTTTGAGTACTGTGGACGTTTACGTGCTTTACGCAGACCCACTTTCTTCCGTTCAACTTTACGAGCATCACGCGTTACGAAGCCTGCTTTACGCAGTGCCGGACGCAGTGACTCGTCAAACTCCATCAGTGCACGGGTAATACCGTGACGGATAGCACCGGCCTGACCGCTGATACCACCACCTTTAACAGTGATATAAAGGTCAAATTTCTCAACCATATCAACCAGTTCTAACGGCTGTTTTACTACCATACAGGCAGTTTCACGGCCGAAGTACTCGGTCAGAACGCGCTGATTGATAACAATGTTACCTGAACCAGCTTTTAAGAAGACGCGGGCCGTTGAGCTTTTACGACGACCAGTTCCGTAGTATTGATTCTGTGCCATGTTATGCTCCGATTAAATATCTAAAATTTGCGGTTGCTGAGCAGTGTGTTGATGCTCTGCGCCAGCGTAAACTTTTAACTTACGGAACATAGCGCGGCCTAATGGGCCTTTTGGCAACATACCTTTAATAGCAGTTTCCAGAACCATTTCAGGTTTTTTCGCGATCAACTTCTCAAAGCTGATTTCCTTGATACCACCTGGGAAACCAGTGTGCGAGTAGTACATTTTGTCTTTCGCTTTGTTACCAGTAACAGTCACTTTCTCAGCATTGATAACGATGATGTAATCACCGGTATCTACGTGAGGTGTATACTCTGGCTTATGCTTGCCACGTAAACGAGCAGCGATTTCAGTTGCGATACGACCCAGTGTTTTACCGTTTGCATCAACAACGTACCAGTCGCGTTCTACGCTTTCTGGCTTTGCAGTAAAAGTTTTCATCTAAACCTATTCCAAATAAACTTAAGTTACACCTAACATTGCGCAGGGCTGTTGCTAACAATGTCGTAATCGCACCCCTTCGAGTACAAAAACTACCGGGCTAACGGCAGTATGAGGCTGTAACGTAGGCCGGGCGCGGATTATATATTAAACAATTACAAAGATCAGCCCTGTTACTGAAAAAATATCAGAAATGTTGCCGATAGTTGATTGCTGCTACGATAAATGCGGTAGCACCAGGTAATCACGGGACTGCATTTCCTGGAGCCGGCTGATACAACGTTTAAACTCAAACTCGAGGATCCCCTGAGTGTAAAGCTGTTCAAGTGCGACCTCGGCCGAAATAATCAGTTTAACCTGACGCTCGTAAAACTCATCCACCAGCGCAATAAAGCGGCGGCTGACATCGTCGTTATGCCGGCCCATTGGCTTCACCCCCGCCAGCAGCACAGTATGGTAACAACGGCTAAGCTCCATATAATCGTATTGGCTGCGGGCACTTTCACACAGGGTGCTAAAGGTAAACCAGACAATACCGTCTGCTTCTGCCACTGCATTTAATTTTCGATTAGCAACCTCTATCTGACACCCTGCCTGGCGCGGTTCTACCGATAACGCCATAAAATATTGCTGCAGGTTCTGTTCTGCCTGCTTATCCAGCGGATGATGATAAATTTCGGCCTGTTCAAGGGTTCTGAGCCGGTAATCGATACCGCTGTCCACATTAAATATCTGACAATGCTGCTTAATCAGGGTTATGGCCGGTAAAAATCGGGCCCGTTGCAAGCCGTTACGATACAGGCCATCCGGTTCAATATTCGATGTGGCAACCAGGGTAATGCCGCGGGCGAACAAGGCCTGCATCAGGGTACCTAAAATCATCGCATCAGTGATATCCGAGACAAAAAACTCATCAAAACAAATAATATCGGTTTGCTGTTTGAAATTATCAGCAACCTGCTCCAGTGGATTTTTCACCCCTTTGAGCTGCTTCAAATCTTCATGCACCCGGTGCATAAAACGGTGAAAATGAATTCGCATTTTACGCTGGGTAGGCAAACACTCATAAAATGTATCAACCAGATAAGTTTTGCCCCGGCCAACCCCACCCCAGAAATACAAACCAGTCAAAGGTTTAAGCTGCGGTGTACCTGACATCAGTTTTTGCCACCAGGACTGGCGCTGCGGTAGCTTATGCACAAAATCATCGTAAAGCCGTTGCAGCTGTTTAACAGCATGTTCCTGTGCTGTATCGTGATGAAAGTCCGCTCGGGTTAAGTCTTGTTGATATTTTTCTGTTGGTGTCATGGTATGTAGTTGGAAACTTTGTTGGTTTAGCGGGCAAAACAGGCGATAATAATAACATGCCTTACCACTCACGCTAAGAAGTTAAGGTACACTGGTTGCAGAATTTACTATTTAGGAGTTGATATGGATCTCACGTTTGCGCTGGCGGGCCTGGCAGTTGGTTTAATTGTGGGGGCAATTCTGGCAAGATTATACAGTTTAAAGCAGTTTAACAGCCATAAACTGCAGCAAGAGCTTGACGCCAGTCGCCAGCAACTGAGTCAGTACCGGCAGGATGTATCGCAGCATCTGGATGTGACCAATCAATTAATGACTCAGCTGCAGGACAACTACTCTCGTATTGCCCGCCATGTGCAGCAATCCAAAATGCAATTAGTTGAACAGCCTGCTATTCCAAAAAATTCTGATTTAAATTACTTGTCAACTGACACCGCTGCCCATATTAAACAATCATTACATCAGATTGATGAAAAACGCCGGGTATATTCCGCTGTTGATGAGCAACCGCGTGACTACTCAGGTGAAGCCAGTGGACTGATTAAAGAGCGGAAAGTCAGCAAGCCTGAGTAATACTTCGTTACATACTGCTTTACGTTAACGCTGAACTTTTTCGATGCCATACCGTTCTTAGTCGCAAGTTTGTAAAGGAGACTAATACGCCATGAAAATGAAATTGTCTGTGTTGCATGCTGCCGTGCTGGCAGCAACCTTGGCTCTGCCGGCCAGCTCCGTTCAAGCCGGCCTGCCTTTTTTAAATTCCGACAAACAAGAAATGCCTACCCTGGCGCCAATGCTGGATAAGGCAACACCTGCGGTTGTTCATATCTCGGTGGAAGGCAGCCGCGAGGTCCGGCAGCGGATCCCTGACGCACTGCGCCATTTTTTTGGCCAGCGAGGTCAGGGTGAGCTGCGCCAGGAGCGGCCGTTCAGCGGCCTGGGCTCCGGCGTTATTATCGACGCAGCCAAAGGCTATATTGTTACCAATAATCACGTGGTGCAAGATGCCGACAAAATTCAGATAAAACTGAAAGATGGCCGTAGCTTCAGTGCTAAAAAACTCGGCGCTGATCCGCAAAGTGATATTGCTCTTTTGCAAATTGAAGCGAAAAACCTGATACAAATTCCGCTGGCCGACTCAGACAAACTACGGGTCGGCGATTATGCCATTGCCGTTGGTAATCCGTTTGGTCTGGAGCAAACCGTAACTTCAGGTATCGTCAGCTCACTGGGCCGAAGTGGCCTGAATATGGATGGCTTTGAAGATTTTATTCAGACAGATGCTGCGATTAACAGCGGTAACTCCGGTGGCGCCCTGCTTAATTTACGCGGTGAATTGATTGGCATAAATACCGCAATCCTCGGCCCTAGCGGCGGCAATGTCGGTATTGGTTTTTCTATTCCTTCAAATATGATGAAAAACCTGGTTGATCAGATCCTCGAATTTGGTGAGATCCGTCGCGGCAGCTTGGGCGTGCGAGGCGGTGACGTTAATTCAGAACTAACCGAAGCGATGAATCTGACCGTCAGTCGTGGCGCTTTTGTAAACGAAGTGCTGCCTGATACAGCGGCAGCAGAGGCAGGCTTGAAAGCAGGTGATGTCATCATTAGTATGAATGAAAACCGCATTCACAGCTTTAATGAACTCAGAGCCAAAATCGGTACTCTGGGGGCCGGCCGAAAAGCCGAATTAGGTATTATACGTGATGGCAAAGAGCGTAAAGTCAGCGTGACTCTGGGGCGGGCAGAAACTGCCCGGGTTGAGGCTAATGAGCTGCACCCTATGTTACGCGGCGCTACGCTGAATAATAGCGACAAAGGCGTTGAAATTACTGAACTGGCAAGTGGTTCAATCGCCGAGCAGGTTGGCTTACGCCAGGGCGATATTATCACCGGCGTTAACCGGCAACGGGTAACTAATCTGGCAGAACTGCGACGCATTCTGGAAGGCCGGCAAGGGGTTGCGGCGCTGTATATTCGCCGTGGTAATGACGATCTGTACATTTTACTCCGCTAAATGAAACTCGCTTAAGCAGTAGCTAAGTGGCTACTGCTTAAGCATAATAAGTGCTATGCTAGCTGTACTTATTGTCCTGCTACCAGACTACTGCTTTGCGAAATATTCTGTTGTTTCTCCTTAAGAGTGTTGTTTATGGCCTGGCCCTGGCGCTGGTCATTTTGCTATTTTTGCCTAATGTTACCGGCATCAGTCTGCCAAGCTGGCAAAACAACGCCGAACAAGCTGAGCCGGCACCGCTTTCTTATGCCCGAGCAGTAAGAAAGGCCGCGCCCGCCGTAGTCAATGTTTACACCCGCAGCCGGGTTATTGACCCGCGGGGTTTTCAGCCACGCTCTATTGAGCGGCAGGAACTGGGCTCTGGCGTTATAATGAGTGCCAAAGGCTACATTTTAACCAATCACCACGTTGTATCGGGTGCTGATCATATTGAAGTTGCATTGCAGGACGGCCGCTGGCTGGAAGCAGTGTTAATAGGTCAGGATGTGATATCAGATTTAGCGGTGCTTTATGTCGAGGCCGACAATCTTCCCGTTATTCCACAGGATACAGAACTTGATCCACAGGTCGGTGATGTCGTGCTGGCCATTGGCAACCCACTTAATCTGGGCCAGACCATTACCCAGGGCATTATCAGTGCCAATGGCAATAATGGCCTGAGTTCACGTGGCTATATCGATTTTATGCGGATGGACGCTGCGATAAATAAAGGCAACTCCGGCGGTGCCCTGGTTAATACGAACGGCACTCTGGTTGGGATTAATGCGGCGGCTTTTCAGTTGCAGAATCAGGAAATTCAGGGAATTTTCTTCGCTGTGCCCTATCAGCTGGCGCAGAACATTATGCATAAACTGATTAAACATGGCCGGGTTACCCGCAGTCATTTGGGCGTATCCGGTGATGCAGTAGTCAATGCAGCCGGCGACAGACTGGTATCCACCGGTCAGAAGATGTACGGCCTGGCGTTAACAGCGATTAATCCAGGCGGACCGGCAGATGAGGCCGATTTGCAAATTGGTGATGTGATTCTGAAAATTGCCGGTGAGCAATTCTCCGATACCCGGCAGGCGTTAAACCTGATTGCTGAAACAGCGCCTAATACGGAATTAGTGCTGACCATTGATCGCAATGGTCAGATTATCGAAGTGCCAACTGTAGTACGGGAGTTACGCCGGGGATAACAACTGCGCAAGGTTGAAAAACCTCAGGCAGCGTCAATCCGCTCAATTTTTGCACCCAGCTTTTGCAGCTTATGCTCAATCCGCTCATAACCCCGGTCGATATGATAAATTCGCTCTACCAGGGTTTGTCCCTCAGCAACTAAACCGGCAATCACTAAACTGGCTGAAGCCCGTAAATCGGTCGCCATAACCTGCGCAGCCATCAGTTGCGGACTGTGCTGACAGACAGCGGTATTGCCTTCCAGCCGGATTTTCGCGCCCATTCGTTGCAACTCGGGCACATGCATAAAGCGGTTTTCAAAAATGGTTTCTGTAACCACACCTACCCCTTCAGCAACCACATTCAGTACGGTAAACTGCGCTTGCATATCGGTTGGGAAACCAGGATGAGGTACTGTTTTTACATCAACAGAGCTCAGCTTTCTGCCGGTCATATTCAGCCGGATCCAGTCCGGGCCGGTCGTGATATCGGCCCCTGCTTCGCGCAGTTTCTCCAACACCACTTCTAATTCTGACGGATCAGCACTGGTACAGGTAACATCGCCACCGGTAACGGCAGCCGCTACCAGAAATGTGCCGGTTTCAATCCGATCAGGCAGTACCCGGTGAGTGCCGCCATGCAGCGCGGTGACACCTTCAATCCGGATGGTGTCGCTGCCGGCACCGGAAATTTTTGCGCCCATCGTATTCAGGTAACTGGCTAAATCCACTACTTCAGGTTCGCGGGCGGCATTTTCAATGGTGGTAATACCGTCAGCCAGTACCGCGGCCATCAGCAAATTCTCAGTGCCGGTTACACTAACCATTTCCATAATAATATGGGCACCTTTTAAACGACTGGCCCGGGCTTTGATATAACCGTTCTCAACCTGAATTTCGGCGCCCATTTTGCGCAAGCCATCGATATGCAGATTTACCGGCCGCGCTCCGATAGCACAACCACCAGGTAAAGAGACTTCAGCCTGGCCAAAACGGCTGAGCAGAGGCCCCAGCGCCAGAATAGACGCCCGCATGGTTTTCACCAGTTCGTATGGCGCGTATTGATTGCTGATATGACCGGCATCAACGGTCACGCTGTTGGTGTCAACCGACAGTTTAGCGCCAAACAACTGTAGCAGCTGATAGGTGGTTTCAATATCTTTCAGCTTTGGCACATTGGTTATGGTACTGGGCTTTTCAGATAAAATACTGGCGAACAGAATGGGTAACGCGGCGTTTTTTGCACCGGAGATTATCACCTCACCTTGCAAAGGACCACTGGCAGTAACGCGGAATTGTTGCATATTATTCTTACACAGGTGGGTTTAAAAGTTTTTCTCTGCGCCATTGTTCCGGCGTAAAGGCCTTAATGCTAACAGCATGAATACTACCGTCGGCAATTGCACTCATCAGCGGTGCGTAAATCATTTGTTGTTGTTTGACCCGGCTGACATCAGCAAAACAACTGCCAACAGCCGTAACCGTATAATGTGAGCCTTCGGCCCGAACATATACTTCCGTCAGCTGCAACTGCTCTGTTAACAGCTGCTCAATTTGTTTAATCTCCACACTACACCTTAATCTGTTATCGGTAGCAGGCTCGTCACACCATTGACTTTGGCTAAAGCCCGAAGTTGCGCCGGCACCTGACTGAACTCCAGCTGCAGGTTTTGCCTGCGAGCCGCACCAAGCTGCTGGATTAACCAGGCTAATCCAGCTGAGTCTACATTGCTTAGGGCAGAAAAATCAAAGATTACCTTGCCACTAAGGGTATTTAACAGTTTAAAAGGTGAATATAGCATTAATGTATCGCGGTTAAGCTCACCGCTAAACGTTAATGTATTCTGCTGCTGATCAATATTCAGTGCCACAGGGCTACTCCGGCACTTTAATCGGTTCTTTTGCTTTTTCCAGCAGTAACTCAGTGACCCGCGCCACGCCTTGTTGCCGGATAAGGTTACTGAGCTCGGCGCGTTTACTGTCTAACAATGAGATACCTTCTGCCACCATATCGTATACCAGCCAGTGTTCAGAACCGCGGTTGCGGCGTAGTTTAAAGTCGATAGTAATATCAGGTTTGCCGGGGTCAATTACCCGGGTCTTGATAGTCATAATGCTTTGATTCTCTGGTGGGCGAGCCGGCTGAATAATGACTTTCTGATCACGGTAATAGGTTAGTGCGCCAGCATAAGAGGCCACCATATAATCCTCGAAAGCGGCCACAAAATTATCAAATTCTTCCCGTGGCAGCTCGCGTAAATTTACCGAACGACCAATAACCGTTAGGGCGGCGTAGCGGCTGTCAACATAAGGTACCAGCTCTTCATTGACTATAACCCGCAAATGCTCTTTATCTTCAGCAATCAGCTTCTGGTCTCTGGCAATGCGCTGAAAGGTTTTATCAGCCACAACTTCCATCATTTTAAACGGGTCACTGTACTGCTCAACCTGTTGTGCCGCTTTGTTTTGCTCTGGCTCATTGCTTAGTGCAGCAACGGGTGCTGCCGCCAGTGCAACCAGCAGTAAGGCACTGCCCGATATAGTTTTCACCGTTAATTCCCCCGGTTAAATAAGAACTGGCCAATAAGTTCTTCCAGTACAATCGCAGAGCGTGTGTCCTGAATTGAATCACCATCAGCAAGAATTTCGACTGTTTCATCAATAAAGCCTGGCTGCAAACCCAGATACTGCTCACCTAGCAAGCCTGAGGTTAAAATTGCAACCGAACTGGTCTCAGGAAAATTACTGTATTGTTCGTTAATTTCCATTTTAACTACCGGTGTGTAATACACGGTATCCAGTTCAATAGAGGCTACCCGGCCAACGACCACACCGCCGACTTTAATCGGCGAACGAACCTTTAAGCCACCAATATTCTCAAACTTAGCGTACAGAACATAACTCTCGCCTGAACCACTGACACCGGCATTAGCTACTTTTAACGCCAGCATCAGAAATGCCACCGCTGCCAGTACAATAAAAGTGCCTACTAAAATTTCAATTTTCCTTGTGGTCATTTTATCCACCAAACATTAATGCAGTTAATATAAAGTCAAAGCCCAGGACAGTGAGTGACGCGGTAACCACGGTCTGGGTTGTTGCCCGGCTAATCCCTTCTGAGGTGGGTATAGCATCATAGCCTTTGTGTAATGCTATCCAGATTACTATTACGGCGAAAACGACACTTTTGATTACACCATTGAGTACATCCTGATATAAATCAACATTAGCTTGCATTGTTGACCAGTAACTTCCGCCATCAACACCCAGCCAGTCCACGCCAATTAAATGGCCGCCGAGGATCCCTACTGCGTTAAATACCAGCGCCAGCAGCGGCATACTGATCACCCCCGCCCAGAAGCGTGGTGCGATAATGCGACGCAGCGGATCTACCGCCATCATCTCCATACCTGATAATTGCTCAGTCGCTTTCATCAGACCGATTTCTGCGGTCAGCGCGCTGCCAGCCCGGCCAGCAAACAACAATGCAGTGACTACCGGCCCCAGTTCCCGCAGCAGACTCAATGCCACCAGCGGCCCCAGCATACCCTCGGCACCAAATTTGACTAAAACCGTATACCCCTGCAGCGCCAGCACCATGCCGATGAACAAGCCTGAGACCACTATTATCAGTAGCGACAGCACACCAATTACATATAATTGTTTGATCAGCAGCGGAAAACCTTTGCGAAAATCCGGTTTTCCCACCAGCGCGCCGAACAACATTAACCCTGAGCGACCAAACCCTGCGATATTATCGATCGTGTTGCGCCCGAGATGTTGCAGTTTGTCTGTAATCACCTGGCAGACTCCATTAACTCATCTTCAAAGGCATCAGCCCGGTAATGAAATGGTACTGCACCATCAGCTTCACCTTGCAAAAATTGTTGAACCAACTCAGATTTATCCTGACGCAACTGCTCCGGAGTGCCATGCCCTATTACCTTTTTTTCGGCGACAACATACACATAATCGGCGATGCTCATGACTTCCGTAACATCATGTGAGACCACTATTGACGTTAAACCAAGCGCGTTGTTCAACTCTTTAATTAACCTGACAATAACCCCCATTGAAATCGGGTCCTGCCCGGCAAAAGGTTCATCATACATAATCAGCTCAGGGTCAAGCGCAATAGCTCTTGCCAGCGCGGCCCGCCGGGCCATACCCCCCGACAGCTCTGCTGGCATCAGATCACGGGCGCCCCGCAAGCCAACAGATTCCAGCTTCATTAACACAATCAGCCGGATTATCGATTCCGGCAACCGGGTATGCTCACGTATCGGAAAGGCAACATTGTCAAAAACCGACATTTCGGTAAACAAGGCACCACTTTGAAACAACATGCTCATTTTTTTGCGGGCCTGATACAACTCAGCCCGCGACAAGGCAGGAATATCCTGGCCATCAAACAGAATATGGCCGTTGTCCGGTTTCAGCTGGCCACCAATCAACTTAAGTAGGGTGGTTTTACCAATACCGCTGGGGCCCATAATAGCCGTCACTTTACCGCGACGCACCTGCATGCTCATGCCGTCGTAAATCAGATTATCACCACGGGAAAAGCTTAAGTGCTGGATATCAACCATAATATCGGACAAATTAGACTCCATCTTAAAACAACTGCTAACGCAGCTTTACCGAACCTGGCACTTAGCTTGTCAATATACATACAAGAGTGTATGTTTGCAATCGAATACCGATGCCGTCTGACGTTGACATATTGTAAAGGTATTGCCGGGTAAAGTCGTTACAAAAAATCGTAACAAAGTGTGCGAAAAAGTCGAAGAGAGCTGAGTCAGCAGGTTTTTTTGCAATTGCCGGCAATAACACGGAAAATAAGGCTAAGTTTACCCGTTAATTACAGGACAGATACGTGTCACCTCTTTTACTCGCTATTTTTTTTGTAGTTGTCGGTCTGGTGTTATTAATCTGGAGTGCTGACCGCTTTGTGTTTGGCGCCTCGTCAATAGCCCGGAACAGCGGCATCTCCCCTATGGTTATTGGCCTTACTATTGTTGCAATGGGGTCCTCAGCGCCGGAAATGCTGGTCTCTGCAACTGCAGCCTGGCAAGGTAAACTCGATACCTCAGTGGGCAATGCCATTGGCTCAAACATCACTAATATTTTGCTGGTCATTGGCGCCGCCGCCCTGTTAAAGCCTATCGCCGTATCATCTTTAACGTTACGCCGGGAATTTCCGCTACTGTTAGTGTGTACGCTGTTTGGTTACTTTTTATTATCAGACGATTTGTTAACCCGGCTGGAAGGCATTATCTTACTGGTGGCCTTTTTCAGCTTTCTGGCGCTGTTGGTGTACTGGGGCAAGCATGCTACTGCCGATGATCCTTTGATAGCTGAAATAAATGCTGAAGTACCAACGGTGACGATCTCCACCCTCAAAGCCGTGATCTGGTCAGCCATTGGCCTGGCATTGTTACTGGCCAGTTCACAGCTACTGGTTCATGGCGCAGTGACCATTGCCCGCTATGCAGGCTTAAGTGATCTGGTGATTGGGCTGACCATCATTGCCATAGGCACCAGCCTGCCAGAACTGGCGGCCAGCATTATCGGCATTTTAAAAGGTGAAGATGACCTGGCGCTCGGTAATATTATCGGCTCTAACATTTTTAATATTCTGGCGGTACTGGGCTTAGGCGCTGTAATCGGTCCTGACATGATAGATGCCAATGCCGGTGGCCGTGACAGTTATGTGATGATCGGTGCAACTGTTTTAATGTTGCTGATGTCAGTGCGACTGACCCGCATGCAACGCATTAACCGGGTAGAGGGTGCTATACTGCTGGCAGGTTTTATCGGCTATCAATATTTGTTGTTTTCACAGCTGGCGTAATTTTATTATTTTAATGGCAAGTATTATGACTAACACTTTTTGCAACCGGGCATTGCAGGTGCTGCAGATAGAAGCTGAGGCTGTGCGTCAGCTGGCGCAGTATATCAATGCTGATTTTGAACGGGCCTGTCAGTTGCTGTTTCAAAGCAAAGGCAAAGTTATTGTCATGGGGATGGGTAAATCTGGCCACATTGCCAACAAGATTTCAGCCACGCTGGCGTCTACCGGCACCCCGGCATTTTTCGTACATCCCGCTGAGGCCAGTCATGGCGATCTGGGCATGCTTGCTACAGGCGATATTGTGCTGGCCATTTCCAACTCAGGCGAAACTGCTGAAATATTAACTATTTTGCCTGTTATTAAACGCTTAGGCATTACTTTGATTAGTATGTCGGGTAATCCGGCCTCGACCCTTGCAACATTATCTGACGTCCATTTATGTGTCAGGGTGGAACAGGAAGCCTGTCCGCTAGGCCTGGCGCCGACGGCAAGCACCACTGCAACCTTAGCAATGGGTGATGCGTTGGCCGTAGCCCTACTTGATGCCCGCGGCTTTTCTGCTGACGACTTTGCCCTGTCCCACCCGGGCGGCAGTCTGGGCCGCAAATTGTTGCTGCGCCTCAGTGATGTGATGCATAAAGATAGCCAAATCCCGGCCGTATCCCGCCAGGCGACGATCAAAGAGGCATTGCTGGAAATATCAGAAAAAGGGCTTGGCATGACAGCGGTGGTTAATAATGACCATAGCCTGGCCGGCATTTTCACCGACGGCGATTTGCGACGTATTCTTGACCTGAGGCTCGATATCCACAGCACCCCAATCGAACAGGTAATGACAACGCCCTGCACCACCGCCACTGCTGACATGCTGGCAGGTGAAGCCCTGAAAATTATGCAGCAGAAAAAAATAAATGGTTTACTGATAGTGGACGATAATCAAATCCCAATCGGCGCCATGAACATGCACGATCTACTGCGGGCAGGAGTAATGTAAATGTCATTTTTTGCAGAGCTTTACCAGGCTGTCAGTGATGAACTTCTGAATCGGGCCAGCAATATTAAGCTGCTGATTTGCGATGTGGATGGGGTGTTTTCTGACGGTCGGATTTATCTTGGCAATAATGGCGAAGAGCTTAAAGCTTTTCACACCCGCGACGGTTATGGCATTAAAGCCTTACGCCACGCCGGAGTGGAAGTTGCGGTCATCACTGGCCGCAGCTCAGCCATTGTCGAGCAGCGGATGCGGTCGTTAACGGTATCTCACGTTTTTCAGGGTCAGGAAAATAAACAAGCCGCTTTTGCAACGCTGCAGCAGCAACTGGGGCTAGCCACAGCGCAAATTGCCTATATTGGTGATGATTTATCCGACTGGCAGGTGATGCAACAGTGCGGATTAGCGGTCGCTGTCAAAGATGCCCACCCTTATCTGCGCCAGCAGGCGCATTATGTCACGTCACTACCCGGTGGTTTTGGCGCAGTGCGTGAGCTGACTGATTTACTACTGATCAGTCAGCAAAAATTTCAGCAGTTTGATGGCAGCAGTTCATGAAAAAAGTGCTGTCTTTACTGGTAGTGGCATTGGTACTGACCGCCACCTATCTTTGGTTTGATCCGGCTGAGCAATCCGATGCAAATTACGCCGACCGCGAACTGTTACCCGATTATATTGCCGAACAAGTTACCCGGACACTTTACGATGAACAGGGGTATGTTGCAGATCTTATTCAGGCCGGTAGACTGGAATTTTTTGAGAGATTAGGGTTTACCCAGTTCGAACAACCGAGATACACACTGTTTGATGCCGAACACCAGGCTGCGTGGGCAGTAACCAGCCAGTTTGGCACCTGGTTACCAGACGATAAAATTATCCTTGAACAGGATGTCAGGATAAGCAACGTCAATGGTAGCGAACTGCTTGAGCGAATAGATACGGCTAATCTTGAACTGTTGCTACCGTCAAAAACAATACAGACAGCTGCAGCGGTGAAAATAATAGGTAAAGGTTTTTATATTAATGGCATAGGATTACAGGCAGATTTAACTGAGCAGAATTTGCGAATTATTAAGCATCTGGAGACGGTATACACCAATGAACAGGATTAACTCTTTATTTCTCTGTGCCCTGTTATCGGCTAACTGCTACGCCGTAGAAGCCGATTACAGCCAGCCTATTGCCATTACTTCAGACGACAACGCCACCTCTATCAGAGAAAATGTGTCGGTTTACACTAATAATGTGGAAATCCGGCAAGGCAGTTTAAATATTAAAGCCGACCGGCTTGAAATAAATGCCAGTGCCGGCAAGGGCAATGAAGTGTTTCTGACCACTGGCTCGCCGGTCCGTTACAGCCAGCTACTGGATGGAGAAATACCTGTAACCGCAACAGCTACAGAGATCCGCTATGATCGTGCCAGTCGCACCCTGACCTTAAGTGGCAATGCTGAGCTAAGCCAGAGCGGCAGCCAGGTGCAGGCAGCAGTCATTCGCTACAATATTGAAACCCAGCAAATCAGCGCAGAAAGTGGCGAGCAGAAAAAACGGGTAACCACCATTTTCACCCCGGAGAACAAGGAAAACCCATGAAGTTAGTGGCAGCGCATCTGGCCAAGAGTTACAAAGGCCGGCAGGTGGTTAAGGATGTCAGCCTGGAAGTCAGCGCCGGCCAGATTGTCGGTTTGCTTGGGCCCAATGGCGCGGGAAAAACCACTACCTTTTACATGATCGTCGGTCTGGTACCATCAGATAAAGGCAAAATTACCTTAAACGGTCAGGATATTACCTTTGACCCCATTCATGCCAGAGCCCGCGCTGGTATTGGCTATTTGCCGCAGGAAAGCTCTATTTTCCGTAAATTAACGGTGTACGACAACCTGCTCGCCATACTACAAACCCGCAAAGAGCTCAGTAATGCCAAACGAGAAGAGCTGGCCGACGATTTACTGGAAGAGTTTCATATTGGCCATATTAAAAACAGCCTGGGCATGAGCTTATCTGGTGGTGAGCGGCGCCGGGTCGAAATAGCCAGAGCGCTGGCCGCCAACCCCGCATTTATTCTGTTGGATGAACCCTTTGCCGGCGTCGACCCGATTTCAGTACTGGACATAAAAAAAATAATTCAGCACCTTGGCCAACGTGGTATTGGCGTGCTGATCACCGATCATAATGTCAGAGAAACCCTTGATGTCTGCGAAACAGCTTATATTGTCAGCCACGGTGAGCTGATTGCTGCAGGACCACCACAGGAAGTATTAGTCAATCAGCAGGTACGTGATGTATACCTCGGCGAGCAATTCAGGCTATAGTTAAGAAAAATAACAAACGCCTGCTTCAGGAGAGAAATAGACGTAAATGAAACCCTCTTTGCAACTTCGGCTAGGTCAGCAACTTACAATGACACCCCAGTTACAGCAAGCTATTCGCTTGCTGCAATTGTCGACCATTGAGCTGCAGCAGGAAATACAGGAAGCACTGGACGCTAATCCGTTGCTGGAAAGCGAAGATGAATTTGAAAGCTTCTCTGCCGATCCGGATAGCAGCGATGTTAATGATAATGATGTTCGCTCCGCCTCTGATGAAAGCAACGACACAGCACAGGACAATCTAACCGAAATAGCTGAGCGCGACAGCAGTGAGTCGATGGCCGAGCAGGGCCTGCAGGATGACCTGCCGCTCGATAATAACTGGGATGACCTGGTTAGCGCTGCACCGGTCAGCGCCGGTTCCCCCCCTGATGAAGATATGGTGTTTCAGGGAGAAACCAGTGAAACCCTGCAAGGCTATCTGCGCTGGCAAATGCAGCTAACCCCTTTCTCTGAAACTGATTTAGCTATTGCCGAAATTATTATCGAAGCTATTGATGACAGCGGTTTACTTACCATAGACGTGGCAGAGATTCTGGAGTCACTTGGCCTGCCTGACGTTGAGGAAGATGAAGTTGAAGCCGTTATCAAACGCATTCAGCTGTTTGACCCGGTAGGTGTTGGCGCCCGCACCATTGCTGAATGTCTGTTGGTGCAATTGCGCCAGTTTGACCCAAACACCCCTTTTTTACAGCAAGCCCAGCATGTCATAAAAGAACATACCGACTTTTTAGCTAACCGGGACTTTCGTTCTTTAATGCGGGTGACTAAACTGAAAGAAGATGAGCTGAAAGAGGTTATGCGGCTTATCCTGAGCTTAAATCCCAGACCGGGTGCCGATGTGATCCGTCAGGAACAGCAATACGTTATTCCGGATGTGTCGGTAAGCAAAGTTAAAGGTCGCTGGCAGGTTGAACTTAACCCGGATGCCATGCCCAAAGTAAGAATAAATCAGCAATATGCGGCAATGTCGCGCACCGCAAAAAATACTGCCGATACCCAGTTTATCAGGTCTCATCTGCAAGAGGCTAAGTGGTTTCTGAAAAGCCTGGAAAGCCGAAACGAAACGTTACTTAAAGTGGCCAATTGCATAGTGCAACAGCAGCAGGCTTTTTTTGAGCATGGCGAAGAGGCAATGAAACCCATGGTGTTAAATGATGTAGCTGAGATGGTCGGCATGCATGAGTCGACGATATCCAGGGTAACGACTCAGAAATTCATGCACACGCCCAGAGGGATCTTTGAACTTAAATTCTTTTTTTCCAGTCATGTCAGCACTGAAAGTGGCGGCGAGTGTTCTTCCACCGCGATCCGCGCTTTTATTAAAAAACTGGTGGCCGCTGAAAACCCGGCGAAGCCATTAAGTGACAGCAAGATGGCGGATATATTGTCAGAACAGGGTATTAACGTAGCGCGGCGAACCATCGCCAAGTATCGTGAAGCGTTGTTTATTCCGCCATCGAATCAACGTAAGACCTTAGTTTAGGTCGGCAAAACAGAAGGAAAACGTCTATGCAAATCAACTTAACCGGTCGTCATGTAGAAATTACTACTGCACTAAAAGAGTACGTAGACAATAAATTCGCCAAGCTGGAACGTCATTTTGATCATATTAACAATGTACATGTGATCTTAAACGTGGAAAAATTGAAACAGATTGCTGAAGCTAAGCTGCATTTGAATGGCGGTGAGGTTTTTGCTGCATCTGAAGATGAAAATATGTACGCGGCCATCGACCAGTTAATAGACAAACTCGATAGGCAAGTTATTAAACATAAAGAAAAAGTAGCCCGACACTAAATTAATTATGATTAACTTAAGCGCTATGCTAGCCGAGAACTGCACCAAGAGTGCAGTTCTTTTTAACAGCAAAAAACGAATTCTCGAGTATATTGCCGAGCTGGCGCACCAGCGCTTACCCGAAATAAGTGAATACACCATCCTTGAAGCGTTAATGACCCGCGAAAAACTCGGTTCTACCGGAATTGGCGGCGGTATTGCCATTCCGCATGGCAAGCTTAAAACGGTTACCCAACCCATTCTGGTATTTGTAGTAACCAAAGATGCCATTGCCTTTGACGCTATTGATAATCAGGCAGTAGACATATTTTGTGCCATCCTGATCCCAGAAGAGCAGTGTCAGGCTCACCTGACAACACTGGCCGGCATTGCCCGCCTGCTCAGCCAGAAAGAACTGACCCGTAAAATCAGACATGCTGAATCTGATGAACACCTGTATGAACTGATTATCGATGCCAGTGAGGTAATGAGCGCATCATGAAACTCTTAGTTGTCAGTGGTCGTTCCGGGTCCGGCAAGTCGGTGGCACTAAGGGTGTTAGAAGATCTTGGCTACTATTGCGTCGATAATATTCCGGTAAATCTGTTACCCACCCTGGCTACCACGGTAATGGGTCAGTACGAGCGGGTTGCCGTTAGTATTGATGTGCGTAATTTGCCACAAGACCCTGACGAACTGGCAGAAATCCTGTCTTACCTGCCCCGCAAACTGGACCTAACCATTCTGTATCTTGATGCTGATCACGCCAGTTTAATTAAGCGCTTCAGTGAAACCAGACGCCTGCATCCGTTATCACATCAGGCAATGTCACTGGATGAGGCCATTTCGCGTGAGCAACAGCTACTGGATCCGATATCCAGTCGAGCCGATTTGTATATTGACACTACAGAGTTGAATGTTCATCAGCTGGCGGAACAATTACGGGAGCGGATCCTGGGTCAGAAAACCGGCCGGCTGGTGATGTTGTTTGAGTCGTTCGGTTTTAAATATGGTATTCCGAAAGACGCTGATTTTGTGTTCGATGCCCGTTTTTTGCCGAATCCGCATTGGGAGCCCGACCTGAAACCATTGACGGGCCTGGATCAGCCGGTAAAGGATTATCTGGCATCCCAAGCCGTAGTGGCAAAATATACCTGGCAGATTAACAGCTTTATCAGCAGCTGGTTACCTCATCTGGAGCGGAATAACCGCAGTTACCTGACTATTGCTATTGGTTGCACTGGCGGCCAGCACCGCTCGGTATACATTGCAGAAAGTCTGGCTGAAAGCTATCGCAGCCAGCGGGAGGACGTACAAATCCGCCATCGGGAATTGGTTCGCCATCATGGCCACTAAACTCAGCCGCAACGTTACTATTGTTAATCAGCTTGGCTTACATGCCAGAGCAGCAACCAAGCTGGCGCAGCTGTGTCAGCAGTTTCAGTCACATATCGAGTTAGTACATGAAGATAAAAAAGCCGATGCCTGTAGTGTGCTGGCTTTGCTGATGTTGGCCAGCAGCAAAGGTAAAACGTTGCAGGTTACCGCACAGGGCAGCGATGCCGAAGCTGCGTTAACTGCGGTAGTTTCCCTTATTGAACAAGGCTTTGGCGAGTAGCAATCGGTTTATAACTTGCAGATCAAGGCTCATTTTTATCCGGCATCGCTTTTTGCGAAGCCGGGCTACTTTCCTGTTGCCCTTGCTTAAGTTCACGCTCACCCCGGGTCCGGTCTATTGCTTTTAACTGGTGATGGAGTGCCGTTTTAATCAGCATATGAGCGCTGATCGGCGCGGTTATCAGCAGAAAAATAGTGATCAGGAGCTCATTAACACTGACAGTCTGCTGTAAGCTGAAGTAAAAAATTGACCCCAGTAAAATACCCCCCATGCCAAGCGTAGTCGCTTTAGTCGGGCCATGCAGCCGCATAAAAAAATCTGGCATCCGGGTTAAGCCGATTGAGCCAATTAATACAAAGCTGCCACCGAGCAATAAAAAAAACGCAACAGCCCATTCCATCCAATTATGCATATCGCTATTCCTATTCGATGATATCGCCGCGAAGCAAAAACTTGCATACCGCAACAGTGCTGACAAATCCGAGCATTGCGATAAGCAACGCGGCTTCAAAATACAGCGGCGAGCCCATTAACAGACCATACAAAATAATCAGCGCAATACTGTTAATAAACATCGTATCCAGCGCCAGGATCCTGTCGGGCAGGCTGGGGCCTATCAGCAAACGCCATAAATTCAGCAGCAATGCCAGGCTAATCATGCCAAACACCAGAAATATTACCTGATCTAACATTGAAATATCTCCTTTAACGGTGTTTCATAGCGACTCTTGATCGTGGCGATTAACTCTGCTTCGTCTTCTAAATTAAGCACATGAATTAACAACCAGCGCTGGGTTATCTCACCGGCATCTGGCTCTGTATCAAGACAAGGATAGACATCAGCACTAACCGTACCCGGCGTCATTGATACCGTGCTGGCCAAAATAGTAATTGGTAAATCATGCTGTAAGTCCAGTGGCATCCGGACAAAGGCTGGATTAAGTCTGCGCTGTGGTCCTAATATCAGGATGGCCACCTGAGCATTAGCAGTGATAATGTCACCAAATACCCGTAATATGTAGCGCAGCGCCAGTAATGGTCGTTCAATTAATGGCTGCGGATCGCGAAACTTGGCGCTAACCCACGGGATAACCAGCGCCAGAATAGTACCAAAGAATAAATGAATAGCTTCAACACTCTGATTCAGTAACAGCCAGACCACTAATAAAAGTAAGCTGCGATAGGGTGTCGGTAGCCAGCTAAAACGTGGTGTGACTCTCATAGTTGCTCTCCAACAGTTGCCGCATCACCCAGAATAATACTAATACTCGTTTGAATATCCCGCATTTGTTCAGCTGCAGCAAATGACAGTTCAGTTAGCGGCCCGGCAAAAACCACCATCAAAGGTGCCGCCAGCAACAACCAGCCTAACGCAAATGCCTGCAATGGCAACACCCGTTCCGGTCCTGCTTCATTACCACTTACCCGCCAGAACAGAATACTGCCGGCACGGGATAAACCAATCAGCACCATTAAACTACTTAGCAATATTACAGACCAGAGCAATACCTGTTGCAAGGGCGAACTTGCGGCCTGCAAAATCATCAATTTACCGACAAAGCCAGACAGTGGCGGTAAACCGGCTACCGCCACTGCCGCCACCACAAACATAGTGCCGAGCAAAGCCGGTTGGGCCATGCGCCGGCCTGGCACTAATCTGTCGCCGGCTTTACCACGCTGGGCAGCTATCACATCGGCCAGTAGAAACAAGGCGCCACAGACCAGAGTAGAGTGTACGGTGTAAAATAATACCGCCGAGGTCGCCGCGGTGCTTTCCAGGGCAACCAGCGTAACCAGCGTGCCGACCGAAATAATCACCAGATTTGCCACCAGCTTTCTGAAATCCTGACTGGCCAGTACGCCGATTGCCCCGAGCATGATAGTGGCAAGCCCCAATGGCCACAACCAATTCGAAGCCATGCCCGCTAAAGGCCCGGCCTGCTCGCCAAAAATGGTGGTATAAACCCGTAGCAATGCGTAAATACCAATTTTCGTCATAACCGCAAACAACGCAGCAACCGGCGGCGATGCCGCCGAGTAGGTGGCTGGCAACCAGAACTGCAACGGCAAAATAGCTGCTTTTAGCGCAAATACAATTAACAACAGTAAGCCGCCCGACTTCACCAGCATCAGGTTTTCGGGCGGTAACTGCGCTACTTGTACCGCCATATCGGCGATATTCAGCGTGCCTAAGGTGCCATATAAAATGCCCAGCGAAAATAGAAACACTGCCGAGCCGGCCAGATTCAGCACCACATAATGCACGGCAGCTTTGGTTTTATTTTTTCCACCGGCATGCACCAACAAACCGTAGGAAGCGATTAACAACACTTCGAAAAACACAAACAGGTTAAATAAATCACCGGTTAAAAAGGCACCGTTAATCCCCATCAACTGAAACTGGAATAACGGATGGAAAAATGAGCCTTTCTCATCTTCGCCGGCACTGCCATAGCAAATTGCTCCCAGCGCCAGTACTGAGGTTAAACACACCATACTGACACTGAATATGTCAGCGACCAGAATAATGCCATAAGGAGGCTGCCAGGCACCGAGCGCATAAAAAGAAATGCCATCCGCCTGAGTCTGCCATAACAGGCAGCCTGTCAGGATCAGTAAAATTACGGTCGAAATCATGCTGACCCAACGCCGGCGCATCGGCGAATAATGAATAGGCGGCAGCATAATTAATAACGCGGTAAAAATCGGTAGTAGAATTGGCGCAATAATCAGATGCGACATTACCGGCTCTCCTTACGACTACTTTCATTGCCGGGCAGTTTGCCATCAACATGGTCATTGCCTAAGTCAGCACGGGCCCGGATTGCCAGAATCACCAGATATGCTGTCATTGCAAAGCCTATTACTATTGCCGTCAGCACTAAAGCCTGCGGCAAAGGATCAGCGTAGTTGTCGGTGGTGCCAAGCACTGCGGCACCCTGTAAAGTCAGCCGGCCGGACGAAAAAAGGAACAAATTAACGGCGTAAGCCAGCATGGTCAGTCCAACCACCACCGGAAAGGTCCGGCCCCGCAGCAGCAAAAACACCCCACAGGCGGTGAGAAAGCCAATACAACCTGCAAGTAAGCTCTCCATTACACTCCCTCCGTATGCACTGGCCGATGACTGGTGGTCATCTTGCCCAGACTGGCCAGAATCAGCAGGGTTGACCCTACTACTGTTATATAAACCCCGGCGTCAAATGCAATAGCACTAGCCAATTCAATTTTACCCAGCAGCGGAATATCAAAATAATCAAACCAGGAGGTTAAAAAGGGTTTATTAAACAACCAGCTGGCGACACCGGTAATAAGTGCAACCATTAAGCCAACGGCGACAACCCGCTGATATTCAATATTCATCCGGCTTTTCACCCACTCTACCCCATGGGCAATGTATTGCAGAATAAGGGCAACCGCGGTTACCAGCCCGGCAATAAAGCCACCACCCGGCAGGTTATGCCCCCGGAAGAAAATAAACACTGATACCATTAACGCCAGTGGCAATAAACTCTGCGAAACGGTGGCCAGCAATACCGGATGGCGCTCCAGTGCCCAGGGCCGCCCTTCGCCATCACTGCTGGGTTTAAACACCGGAATGCGGGTCAGCAATTTAAAAATACCGAGCGAGGCAATTCCCAGTACGGCTATCTCGCCAAACGTATCAAAGCCCCGGAAATCGACCAGAATTACGTTAACCACGTTGGTGCCACCACCGCCGGTTTTGGCATTAGCCAGGAAATAGTCTGAAATTGTATTAAAAGGCCGGGTCATAATAGCGTAGCTGATACTGCCTATCACCACGCCAACCATGCTGGCCAGGCCAATGTCTCTGATCACCCGGGTTGGGCTCGATTGCTTCGGTGTTTTATGCGGTAAGAAAAATAACGCCAGCATCAGCAGAATAATGGTTACCACCTCTACCGACAACTGGGTAAGGGCTAAGTCCGGAGCCGAGAACCGGGTAAAGGCAATGGACACCATTAACCCAACCACTGAAATCATCAGTAGCGCCACCACCCGTTGCCGGTGAAAGACCACAGTGGCAAACGCACTGATCAGTAACATCGCAGCGCCGGCCGCATTAACAGCATCCACCGGTAATTCCGGTCGTCCACCAAACAGGGTGTCCAGTTGCAGCAGCGGTAGCCCGGCCAGCACGACGACAGCCATTAATAAAAACACCAGATAACGTTGCAACGAGCCATTATCCAGCCAGCTGTAAATTTGCTGACAGCGCTTGGCCAGCACTTTCATTGCCGCTTCAAAGGTACTTATCGCATCAACCCCGGGCAGGGTATTCTGAAAATCAAACAAGTGTTTGCGGTTAATGTAAATTAACGCGCCTCCGGCCAGCGCGACAATACTCATCAGCAACGCCACGTTAAAACCATGCCAGATAGCCAGGCTGTATTCAGGCACCTCAGTACCTAACACGGCAAATGACGCAGCGTGCAGAAGATCACCAACAATATAACCCGGTGCCACACCTACCAGAATACACAGTACCACTAACACCTCAACCGGCATCCGCATATAACGCGGTGGCTCATGCGGCGTTTTGGTTAAACCTTTTGGTTTGCCGTTGAAAAACACATCGTGAATAAAACGCGTTGAATAGGCTACTGAGAAAATCCCGGCTACTGTTGCCAGCACCGGAATTATCCAGGATAACGATCCCAACAGATGCTGTTGCAGGGTTTCTACAAAAAACATTTCTTTTGATAAAAAGCCGTTTAACAGTGGCACCCCTGCCATCGCTGCAGCGGCGACCATGGCCAACGTGGCAGTAATAGGCATAAAGTGCCATAAGCCATTTAATTTGCGCATGTCACGGGAACCTGACTCATGGTCAATAATGCCCGCAGCCATAAACAGCGACGCTTTAAAGGTCGCATGGTTAATAATATGAAATACCCCGGCTACCGCCGCTAAATCAGTCCCCATGCCGAATAACAGCGTGATCAACCCCAGATGACTGATAGTGGAATAGGCCAGCAGGCCTTTCAGATCATGCTTAAACAGCGCCAGATAGGCCCCGACTAACAGGGTTGTTAAGCCGGTAATACTCACCAGCAAAAACCATAAATCAGTGCCGGCCATCGCCGGATAAAACCGCGCCAGCAAAAAGATACCGGCTTTTACCATCGTCGCCGAGTGCAGGTAAGCACTTACCGGCGTAGGCGCAGCCATGGCATTAGGTAACCAGAAATGAAACGGAAACTGAGCAGACTTAGTAAAGCAGCCAAGCAGAAACAGAACTAACACCAGCGGGTACCAGCCATGCTGCTGAATAACCGCACCACTGGCCAGAATAACATCCAAATCGTAACTGCCGGTGATTTGGCCCAGCAACAGTAAGGCCGCCAGCAGACATAGACCACCGGCTCCGGTGACAGCCAGCGCCATTCTGGCGCCGCGTCTGGCTTCAGATTTATGCCACCAGTAACTGATCAGTAAAAATGAACTGATACTGGTTAACTCCCAGAACAGCCAGAGTTGCAACACATTATTTGATAAGACAATGCCCATCATTGCCGTCATAAACAGCATCAGATAAGCATAAAAGCGCGGCATTGAATCCTGCTCAGATAAATAATAGCGGGCATACAGAATAATCAGTAAGCCGATCCCCAGGATCAACAAACTGAACAGAAAAGCCAGCCCGTCCAGTCGGATACTGATATCTAAGCCCAGCAAGGGTATCCATCCCAGGCTATAGCGCAAGCTTTCACCAGCAAACACCGCACTGCCATGATACAGCAAAATCATCAGAGCTAAGGCAGGAGGAACAGCGGTTGCCAGCGCGCAGGCGCTACGCCGCCAGTTGGCCGTAAATACGGGTACCAGGGTACCCAATAAGGGAAGTAATAGTATCCATAACAATGTCATAGCGTCGTTGCTTCCTTCACAAAAAGGCCAAAAATAAGCATAAACTAAAAAAGTATGGCCTGCAGGTTAAGCATGTTGCCAGTCTCTAACCAGGGCTGGGTATCAACAACATAAAAAGATAAAACCGTGTTGTCACCGGCAGTGAATCAAAACTTAATTGAATTTTTTAGCAATATTTATACCGGTAAGTAGCCGTAATGTCTATTAAAGTCGGTGCTGCCGCCTGCAAAATACCAGCAACATTTTTTCGAAAAAGGCCTTTTTTTAATTTAAATAAATGCCCGAATAGGTTATTACTAGGGTCTTAACTTTTATCAGGATAATGCTATGTCACTCATGTCGGTACAACAGGTTGCTGAGTTCCTGGGGATCCCGGATATCCGGGTTGAAAGGCTCGCCAGAGAGAATTTACTGGTTGCCACAGATAAAGACGACAGTGGCAAGCCGTTGTTTAATGAAGATGATGTAAAGCGCTATAAGGTTCTGGCGGAGCGGTTAGGCGGCTTGTAACGCTAACTGCTTAGTGAGTTGCTGTTGCCAGTGCTGGCTTAACCGCTGCAGTTCAGGATGACTGAGCTGCAGATCCAGATACCATAACCAGCAAAATCCGCTAAAGACGGTTTTCGCCAGTAACAGTTTTTCATGTTGCAGCTCTGGCGACCCGGTAGCGTCATGTCGTTGTTGCCGGTAAGCGGCCAGCAACTGCTGCTCCGCCCCGGCAGCAAGTTCAAAATTCAGAATAATCCCTGCTAAATCAAGGTAACTGTCTGCAATCTGGGCATATTCAAAGTCCAGCAACCACAATGCCTCATCGGCCCATAGCATATTGCCGGCGTGCAGGTCGAGATGACACAGCACCCAATCAGCCGGCAACGCCTGATATTGCTTTGCTGCTGCCAGCAATTGTTTAAATAGTGCTTTATCAGCAGCACTGAAAGCCTGCCGGACAGGCTTAGCTGACTGGGACAGATAGTTTACTGGTTGTAATACGGCGGTTTGCACCGGCAACTGGTGTAAGGTCGCCAGGGTGGTGGCCAATAAGGGCAACGATTGTTCAGTCAACACAAAGTCACTGCCACCGTCAATAAACTCGCTTATCAACACCTGTAAATGATTATTTAAACACAATGGCGCCGGCGCAATCCCTGCTACAGCAGCAGCATGCTGGCAACGTAATTCCTGCTGCCGGCAAACGATACTGCCGGCCGGATAACGCCGCACGGCATAGAGCCCGCGGCGGGTTTGCACCCGGTAATTAAGATTGAGCTCACCATTGGACAACGGTGAAATGGCAAGCGGCGGATGGCCGGCAAAAAATTCCAGATGCCGGCACAGCGCGGTTATCTGCCCGGCGCTACCAGTTGCGGCTGCTGCTGATAATTTGCCCGCCATATGAAATACCCTGCCAACGCAATAATGGTATACAGCATAAACAACAGAGTCAGAAAATACAGATGTTTCTGCGCATAAACATAAATTGATACCGCATCAATCACCACCCAGTACAACCAGTTCGATACCAGCTTACGGGCAACCAGCCAGGTAGCCATCACACTGAAGGCGGTGGTTTGGGCATCAATATAGGCAAAATCAGCATGGGTATAGTTCGCCATCAGGTAGCCCAACAGCAAGCCGATAACGCCGGTAACCGCAATTAATTGCAAATGCCGGCGCAACGGCCATTCCGATACTCTGTTCCGCCCCTGATGCTGCTTTACTTGTTGCCAGCGCCACCAGCCATACAGCGCCATCGCCGCATAATATAACTGCAGCAGCGCATCAGACAGCAAAGCAGAGTCCCACATGATATGGGTAAACAATATCGTGCTCAGTAATGCCGCCGGCCAGCACCAGAGGCTCTGGCGCATGGCCAGTATCACGTAGGCCAGCGCCAGCAAGGTTGCCAGCAACTCCAGGCTATGCATCAACTGCCATTGGTCCAGCGCATTACTAAGCCATAACATCATGGTTGTAAATCACCATGAATAAACTTACAGACAAATACCACCTTGCCGTACTGGGCGAAAGACGCCTTAATACAGTCTTGCAGGGCCTGCATCACCTGATCATAATCGCCAAACAGCTGGGTGCTCATGGTATTGGTGATTACCCGGATATCCGGGTATTGATTCAGCTGCTCGATAAAGCCTTTAATAGGCCCGATATAATCCTCTGCCAGAGGGTATTTACTGATTTCTACAGATAATTTCATCTCAACTCCGCTTATTCCGTCGTAACGTTAAAATTGGTAGCTGGCACTAAGCCCTACCCGGCGTGGTTCAGCAAACTGCTCATACACATGGGGCTCATAGCCATCACGTGGGTCGTTGCCAAAATAAAAACCCCGAATGCCGACATCCTGATCCAGCGCATTGCGGCTCCACACTGCAAGTTGCCACTGCTGTAGCTGGTAACTTAACCGCAGGTTTAATAATTCATAGCGGCTGGAACGGGCATTGTGACCATCAGAATAGTAAAAACTGTCTTTACCCTGCAGCCCGACATTAAAAGTAACGGTATCACTCAGATACCAGTCAGCAGCCACACTGTAACTAAAACGTGGTGCCTGCGCCTGCTCCCGGCCACTGAAATCGTCGCCATCAATAGTCACGTAATTACCCAGTTTGGTTTTCAGCCAGCTGGCGTTAATCATCAGTGCCAGTTGCGGATGCAGTTGCAGCCTGTTTTCAATTTCAATGCCGTAATTGCGGCCACTGCCGGCGTTATCAATAAAACCGGCAAACTGCGGGCCGCTGTCCGGGTTCAGCCAGCCTTTAACCTGCATATCTTCGCGCCACATATAAAACGCAGCAACCCGGGTTACCAGGCTTTGAACCAGCGCCGTGCCTTTTACCCCGAATTCGGCGTTATACAGGGTTTCCGGCGCAAAGCTGGCTTTAGTCAGTAACTCGCTCAGATTGTCATCGGCGGCTTTGGCCAGGGCATCACCATTTACCCCGCCCGCTTTATAACCACGTGATGCCAGCAGATAAATTAGGGCCTGCGGGCTTGCCTGATAGTTCAGGCTCAGCTTCGCGCCCCACATCGTGTCACTGTTTGTGATGTAGTTTGCACTGCTGTCTGCATATTCATCTTCATAGCGTTCAAGCCGCAGACCCGATACCAGGCTCAGCCGCTCGCTTAGCGGTGTAGTAAGTTCAGAGTATAGCGCCAGATTACTGCGACTAAGCTCACTGGCAAAGGTGTCGGCCTGCCATAAATCCCAGTTCCAGAACTGCCGGATTAAATCAAACTCTTTACTGGCCGCATACACACCGAGTACCCAGTCGCTTTCGCCAAGCCGGCCGGCATCGGTAGAAACCAGCCGGTAATCCAGGGTTAATTGTTCGCGATCCCGTAAATAACGATCGGTGGTTGAATATTCATCCGGGTGCAGCCCAACATAGCTCCAGTCTTCATCAAAGCCATAGTCCATATCAGCGTCTAACCAGCTAAGCTGGCCATGTAATCTGGCAAAGGTTAAGCCACTGTAATCAGCCTGCAGCGCCAGCGCCGTGCTGCGCAGCTTGTCCTGGCCGGGCTCGTCAGACAGGGTTGTCCGGTCGCGGTCCAATGAAAACGCATCGTAACCGTTATCCTGATCAACAACATGGCTGACCAGTTGTAATTTAAGATCGGCAGTCGCCTGAAAAGCCAGCTTAAAACGACCGGTAAACTCGTTAATATCGTTGGTATCATCGCGGTTAAGAAAGCGGTTTTCAATAAAGCCATCTGACTGCTGCTGCTCCAGTGACAGGCTATACCCCCACTTCGAATTCAGCGCATTACTGAACTGACCGGCCAGCTGATAGCTGTCGTAATTGGCTACGGTCAGGCTGGCTTTACCCTCAGCGCTGGCGGTTGGGCCTATCGTTGTCAGGTTCAGCATACCGGCCAGCGCATTAGCACCAAAGCGGGTGGCTTCCGGGCCACGGAACACTTCAAACTGAGCGATATCGCTGATACCACTGATACCCAGGCCGGAATAATCGATACCATCAATCAGAATACCGACCGAAGGGTTAATGGTGTCGACAAACTCACTGCGTTCGCCAATACCCCGGATCTGCAGAAACCTGCCGCGTGATGCCCCGGCGCTGAAATTAACATTGGCAAACTGATTAAGCAGCTGATCAAGATGTTGCACCGACTGACGCTGCAAATCCTGCTCAGTCACAACGGTGATACTACCCGCCAGCTGGCCGACGTGTTGCTGGCGTAAATCGCCCTGCACGGTAATTCGTTCTATCGCAGTAACGGCCCTGGAGCTGTCAGTTGCAGCATCGGCGTAAACAACGGGGGTAACAGCTAAAGCGGCAAACACAGCTGAAGTAACTAAAGACGGAGAAAAACGCATTTTTGTATGACGCTCCATTAAATAAAACAGAGATCACACCAGCTTGAGGAGTTAGCACCATCCCTCCGCCGGTATAATCCGGATCAGGTTCTAAGGGTTTGCCCGAAAGCATCTCAGCATCTGCACTCACTTATATACTCATTCATATAAGTACAGCTGCACCCCTTGGTTGCCGCGCAAGTGTATAGCTTTTCCACAAACGGAGCAAGCTGGCTCATTCGCTGGTCACCGCATTTTCCAAACCCTGACTATACTGATTGCGGGCCTCAGCGCTTCCAGTAGCGCTTAGCAAGGAGCAAGACAATGAGCAGAAACACTAATATGGCATACCTGCACCCGGTGTTCCGGCAAAAAGTGGAGTTGTTATTGCAGGATCTGGCGCGCGCCAATTTACCGTTTAAGGTATTTGAAGCTTTTCGCTCACCAGAGCGCCAGCACGAGCTTTACAGCCAGGGACGCAGCAAACCCGGGCGTAGAGTCACCAATGCCACTGCCTGGAGGTCATATCATCAGTACGGGGTTGCCGCTGATTTTGTGCTGTATATCGATGGCAAGTGGAGCTGGGACGATAGTGGCGAGCGGAAAAAATGGTGGCAGCAATTGCATCAACTGGCGGCCAAACACGGTTTACAACCGCTAAGCTGGGAGCTGCCGCATCTGCAACTGCAAAACCTTAGCCTGGCACAACTACAGGCTGGTGATTATCCGCCAGGCGGCGACAGCGACTGGGCCGAAAACCTGCAACAGGCTATCAGCAACTGGCAAGGTACCCCGCCAGCGCCGCCGGTGCCCGCAGAGGCTCCCGTCAGGCCGCCGTTACCAGAGGACGCCAGCACCAATGATGCTATCAGCAGCACACTGGCAACCCCTGCAGTAAAAGCCCGGGTAACTGCCCGCGATGGTTTGCGCCTTCGCGCCGGGCCCGGCACCAGCTTTGATATTAAAACAACCTTAGCCAGCGGCCAGCAAGTTTATATACTGGGCCAAAGCGGTAACTGGAGTCAGATTGATTTACAGGGTGATGGTCTGGCTGATGGCTATAGCCATAGTGGGTTTCTGCAGTCACTGACAGACTAAGCATCCCCATGGGCTCGTCTGCTACAATCCCAGATACCAGGTGGCAATCGAGAAATACAATACCACTCCGGAAACGTCGGCAATTGAGGTGATTAAGGGCCCGCTGGCCGTCGCCGGGTCGAGTTTTAAGCGGCTGAGTAAAAAGGGTAACGATAAACCGACCAGGCTGCCGACCATGACCACCAGCATCATGGTGGTGGCTACGACGATGGCGATGTCATAACCACCGCGCCACCAGCCGAGCCACACCACGGCAAACGCCATGGTGGCGCCGAGTAAACCGGCTACCAGGCATTCTTTGGCCAGTAACGAGCCCCAGTCGCGCAATTTAACATCACCGGTTGCCAGCGCCCGCACCATCAGGGTACCTGACTGGGCACCGGCGTTGCCGCTACTGGCAATCAGCAACGGCAGAAAGAACAACAACGCCAGGTAGCTGGCGATCGTTTCTTCAAAATAGGCGATACCGGCACCGGAGAAAATATTGCCAAATACCAGTACTACCAGCCAGAATACCCGTTTTCGATACAGCAAGCCGATACTGGCATCTTTAACATTGCCGTCCAGTTTGCCGATGGTGGCGGTTTTATGAAAATCCTCTGTCGCTTCTTCTGCGGCGACATCCATCGCATCATCATAAGTAACAATACCGACCATCTGCTGCTGCCCATTTAAAATAGGCAAAGCCAGTAAGTCGTATTTGGCGACCATTGCCGCGACCTGCTCCTGCGCCATGTCCACCGTGGCATAGATAGGATCATGGTTCATCAGCTCATCTACCAGCATGGTTACCGGCGCCAGAATAAGCTCGCGCAGCGACACTACGCCGATTAATTTACGATCACTGTTAACCACATAGGCGGAATAGATGGTTTCTTTGTCGGGTGCTTCGCGGCGCAGCACATCCAGCGCATCCCGTACGTTAATATCGGGTGCCAGAATAGCGTAATCCGAGGTCATAATAGCGCCGGCTGTGCCCTCCTGATGGCTGGACAATTGCAGTAAATCTTCCCGCTCGGCCTGAGCCAGCGCCGGCAGCAGCATTTCGCGCTGCTCTGCCGTTAAGCGGTTAAATAAATCGGCCCGCTCATCAGATGACATCTGGCGGATAATCGGTGCCAGTTTACGCCGGCTTACCTGAATGGCCAGCGCGACCTGCAGCTCTGCCGGCAGGTAACCAAAAACCTCCGCCTGCTCTGCCCGGCGCAGGGCAGCAAGCAGCATCCACAAATGTTCCAGTGAAAATTCGCTGATAGCCGTGGCATAATCTGCCGGATGCACATCTTCCAGCTGATCCTGCAGCAGCTGCACTGTATTGTTTTCCAGCGCTGAGCGCAGCCGGTTAATCAGGTCAGGTAATTCCATAGCAACCTCTTATTGTGGTCTGGCAAACTCAGTTCTGTTGATTACCCGTTAAATACAGGGGTAGCTTATTAAGGCTAATTTCATAAAGCAGCTGGCATACTGGTTAGTAACATGAGCCATGAACTGGCACCATAGTACTGTCACCATAGTACCGTGGGCAGACAATGCTCACCAATGATAGTTTAACTAAAATAACATATTGCTTATTAAGCAGAATTTAACCATCATTTTATAAACTGGCAGTAGGGATAACAATCAGGACACTGAAAAAACTAAGCTTGAACACACTCATGCTCTGCTACTATGCCAAAGCCGAAGTTTATTTACCGGACAAAATATGCAACCACAACACAGTATCAATACCGCGGCATGTGCCCCCTGGGGGCTGCCCATTGCTATGGACAGCGGCCAGAACTGGCAATATACGCTCGGCCCTCTGACACTGTACCTGCAGAAACAACAAACAGAATGGTTGCTGGGTTTTACCAGAGCTGCTGAAACGGATGATCGCAACCAGCTGTGCAGCAAGCAGATTGACCAGCTACCGGCGCTTGATAATCTGCAGCGTTTTGTGTTCCGCGAGTCACCGGCACAGTTTAGTGTGAAGCCCAAATTACTCGACCGGCCAGTGGTGGTGAAAACCCGCACCCCGCTCAGCATTCCGCCGGCGCAGCAAGCCGTATTTTATATCAGCTCGCCGATTGTAGTAGAAGTCAGCCTGCAGCAGCCTGAATGTAATCTGCTTGATATTGCCAGCCAGCGTTTGTCCGACACCTGGTTTGGGCCGTCAACACTGCATGGTGAATTGTGTTACGCAGACAAAACCCAGGCCCGCCATAACCGCGCCGATCTTCCAGCCCGGCCGCATCGTGCCGTGACAGCCGTTACCATAGAAAATAATGCCACTACTATGCTGGTGCTGGAAAAGTTAAGCATTCCGGTGCCCTACCTCGCCCTTTATGGATTGCCTGACGGAACGCTGTGGACCGATCCGATCACCCTGGTGCATGATGGCAATCTTGCGCTTACCCGTTTTAAGATAAGTAAGCATCTGCCTGCTGGAATAAAAGAGGCAGACCGGATTGCCGGGCCACGCCAAATTATTGAAAAACAGGGGCTTATCCGCGCCTTTACCGGTATGTTTAATGATTAACTGGAGCAGGCCATAATGGAGCAATTTACCGCTTATCTGCAATCTGAGCAGCTGATTAATATACTGCAGGCCGCGATAATGCTGGCTGCCGGTTTATTGTTAGCCAGTCTGGCCAGCCGCGGCGTGCAAAAGCTGGTTAGCCGTAATTTTTCCCAGCACCATGCCGTGCTGTTCAAGCGGCTGGTTTACTGGCTGGTGCTGGCGTTATTTTTTGCCTCTGCCTTACGCCAGCTGGGGTTTTCATTGGGTGTACTGCTTGGGGCGGCCGGGGTGCTGTCTGTTGCTATTGGTTTTGCCTCACAAACCTCGGCTTCAAATCTTATAAGCGGTTTATTTCTGATTGGTGAAAGACCGTTTCAACTGGGAGACGTAATTAAAGTGGGTAATACCACCGGCGAAGTGTTGTCGATAGATTTACTTTCGGTGAAGCTGCGCACCTTTGATAACCTGTATGTCCGTATTCCCAATGAAAGCCTGATCAAAACTGAAATGATCAACATGACCCGCTTTCCCATCCGGCGTTTTGATTTAATGGTTGGCGTGGCCTACAAAGAGAATATCAGCAAGGTGCGTCAGATATTGCAGCAAGTGGCAGATGCTAACCCACTCTGTCTGGATGAACCCACGCCACTGTTTATTTTTAATGGTTTTGCTGACTCCTCTCTGAGTATTCAATTCAGCGTCTGGACTAAACGGGAAAACTTCCGCGATTTAAGAAACAGTATTCAGGAAGAGGTTAAAATCGCATTCGATCAGGCAGGTATTGAAATTCCGTTCCCACAGCGCACTGTTGTATTTGGTCAGGGTTCGGCGCCGGTAACCATCAACACTCAGACTGAAGTTAATGCTTCAGCTGCGCAGAAGGATTAAACCGTATGAGCATTCGCCGGGGGGCTGTTATTCCAATGTTGCTTGCCAGCGCCCTGCTTAGCCGGGCTGGCGCCGCTGCCGACAACGACTGCACCAGCCTGTTTGATCTGGCTGATTTGCCACAATCCGGCCTGACGATCAGCTCTGTCCACTTTGAACAGCAGAATGTGTTTGACCTGGCTGATCCCGGAACCTTCTGGCTGCACCGTTTTGCCAACTACAGCCATATTATTTCAAAAGAACTGACTATCGCTAACGATTTATTATTTACCCCGCAAAGTCCGTTAGATTTAGCGGAGCTGGCAGAAACCGAGCGGATCCTGCGAAGCCGCAGCTATATTCGTGATGCTGATGTTACGGTAAACCGGTACTGTCCTGAAACCAATACCGTTGAGGTACTGGTAAAAACCTGGGACAACTGGTCTTTGCTGCCCAAAATAGACTTTTCCAGTGAAGGCGGTTCAACCGAATACTCAATTGGCATCGCCGAAGATAATCTGCTGGGAACCGGTAACCAGTTGCAGCTGGATTATGCCAAAGATGCAGAACGTACCGGTTATTTATTTAGTTTTGCCAGCCCGAACATTCTGGGCAGTCATTGGCAGACCCTCGTCCGCTATGCGGACAATTCTGATGGTGAAAGCTATCAGTTTAATGTGCAACGGCCATTTTACCGGCTAACTTCACCCTGGGCCGTCAGCTTTGATATCAGCAAAGATAAACAGCAAATAACCGATTACGTGCTGGGTGAAAACGTAAACCAGTATGACCGCACCCAGCAGGGTTTTACCAGTTTTCTGGGCTGGCGCTTAGCGGGCAACAGTAAACGTATTCATCGCCTGAACAGCGGCATAACGCTGGAAGATGTCAGTTTTACAGAAAATATTGATACCCGGTTTGACCTGCCGGCAGAGCGCAATCTCTCCAGGGTCTGGGTTGAGTATCAATTACTGGAAGACCAGTATCGCAAACTGTTTAACATTAACCAGTTTAACCGGGTAGAAGACATTAATTTAGGCTGGCAGGCGTATATCAGGCTCGGTCATCTCGAGCAAAGTCTGGGGGCTGATGCCAGCGGCTGGCAACTGGATGCGGCAATCGAAAAAGCCTGGGCATTGCATGATGATGTCTGGTTACTGGCTAACCTTAAATATCATGGTTTGAAAATAGCCGACTTACGCCAGCAACTGATCAGTACCCACTGGCAACTGGTATATCAGCTTAACCGGCAAAGCAGTGTTGTTGGTATTCTGGATATACAACGTGGCAAAGATTTATTCGCAGATGAAGCGCTATATCTGGGCGGTGACACCGGTTTACGAGCCTTCCCGTTATTTTATCAGCGTGGTGATAACCGGATGGTCGCAACAGCAGAGTATCGTTATTATACCGACTGGAATATTCTGCAAATTTTTGATGTCGGCTTTGCCGGCTTTGCCGATGCCGGCCGCAGCTGGGGGGCTGAACAACGGGGTGAAAGTGAAATAGATGACGGCATTCTGTACGGCGCCGGAGTGGGTGTGCGTTTATTGTCTACACATTCCAGCCGCGGCACCATGGTGCATATTGATTTAACCCGCCCGGTTTCTGATAACCCTGAGCTTGGTAACTGGCAATGGCGGATTACCGCCAGGCGGCGCTTCTGACTTGTTAGCAACGCTGCCAGCAATTATTGCTGGCAAAGAGCGCAGAATACCGTAGTACGCTGGCCCAGTTTTATTTCAGTAAGCGGCTGCTGACACTGAACACAGGGCTGGCCCCCCCGGCCATAAACCAGCAACTGTTGTTTAAAATAGCCCGGCTTGCCATCGGCCTGGCTGAAATCTTTTAAGGTGGTACCGCCCTGCACTATTGCTGCCGCCAGCGTTTCTTTAACCACCGTACTAAGTAACGCCAGTTTAGTAACAGCGACAGTATTTGCCGGTGCTGTAGGTAAAATACCGGCTTTAAACAACGCCTCGTTGGCGTAAATATTCCCTACCCCTACTACAACTTTATTGTCCATCAACACCAGTTTAATCGCTGCGGAGCGTTTGGCACATGCAATGACCAGGGTATCGTCACTGAACGCATCACTCAGCGGCTCCGGCCCTAATGCAGCCAACAATGGGTGCACCTCACCGGCTGGCTGCCATAACACGGCACCAAAGCGGCGGGTATCGTTTAACCGCAATATTTTATTATTGGTTAGCAGCAAATCCAGATGATCATGTTTGCCTGGCGGCGTATCGGCGGCCACCACCTTTAAATGCCCGGACATGCCAAGATGAAGAATAATGTCACCTGCTGGCAGGCTGATCAGTAAATACTTGGCACGGCGCCTGACCGCCAGAATAGGTTGCTGAGTTAATTGCACCACTTCATCCGGTATCCACCAGCGCAGCTGACGCTGACGGGCGATAACACCGACAAGTTGCTGATTTTCCAGATGAGGACTAATGCCCAAACGGGATACTTCTACTTCGGGTAATTCCGGCACTACTGTTACTCCAAAAAACTTACGCCAACAAAACTTAGTCCAGCATAAATAATTGTCCGGCTTGCTGGCGACTGAGCTGATAAAACTGGTTATCTCCGGCCTGTTGCAACAGGTACTGGTTATTACCGTCGTTATTATCAGCAACATTGGCCGGATACAGCAGCCAGATCACCGGGCTCGACTCACCAACCAGCTGCACGCTGGCTTGTGCCACCGGCACCCGGCTATGCATCGGCACGGCCTCCACCGGTATCAACTGGCTATGCTGCCAGGCCAGCGCCAGTTGTGCCGGGTCAACATTGTCAGCTGACGGTTGTATTTGCCACTGCGGCCCGGCCTTCACCAGGCGCCTGCCAGCAAAACCTATCATCAACAGCTGGGCGTCTGCCGGAATAAGCCGGTGCTCGGTAGCCATTTTCTGTTGCAAGCGTTGTGGAATGCCATACAACACAAACATCAGAATAAGCACGGCAAAAATCAGCACGTTATTCCAGTTTCGACGAGAAAGTTTCAACATAGCTATCGTAGCTGCGCAAGGCAGCACCAGTCTGCAAAGGGGCAGCGGCATAGTAACTTAGGCGGGGTGTAAAAAGCAAAAACCCGGCGTTGGCCGGGTTTTCAGGACGATTACTTGATTTTCGCTTCTTTGAAAATCACGTGCTTGCGCACTTTAGGATCGAACTTTTTAATTTCCATTTTTTCTGGCATGGTACGCTTGTTCTTCGTTGTAGTGTAGAAGAAGCCAGTACCGGCAGAAGAAACTAAACGGATTTTATCGCGCATGAGTTAATTCCTTATACCTTGTGACCGTTGGCACGAACGTCTACTAACACAGCGTCGATACCTTTCTTGTCAATAATACGCATACCACGGGTGGTAGTACGTAAAGTAACAAAACGGTTTTCGCTTTCAACCCAGAAACGGTGAGTTTGCAGGTTAGGCAGGAAACGGCGCTTTGTCGCGTTGTTGGCGTGCGAACGACGGTTACCTACCATCGGACCTTTGCCAGTTACTTGGCATACTCTAGACATGTCTATATTTCTCCAAAATTACGTCAGCTCGAGCTATCATTCACCCTTCTGGCCTTGAAGGTTGCCCCGAAAATGGATGAGGGCGCACTTTATACACGAAAGCCCCATTAAACTCAAGAGAATTTAAATGGCACTTCAGGCAGATCCATTGGCGATCCGCCCATCTCGTTCAAAAATTGTTAAAGCCAGCCGCGTTCTGCAAAAGACACAACTTCTGCATCGCCCACCACAAAATGGTCCAGTATTTTAATATCTACCAAAGCCATGGCCTGGGTCAGGCGCTCCGTTATTGCCCTGTCGGCGCGGCTTGGCTCTGCCACCCCGGAAGGATGATTATGAGCCAATATAACGGCGGCGGCATTATGCGCTAAAGCGCGCTGAACTACAATACGCGGATATACCGGCGATGCGTCGATAGTGCCCATAAATAGCGGCTCGCTGGCAATTAAACGATGCTGATTATCAAGATAAAGTAGTAAGAACACTTCACGCTGTTCATGGCCAATGGTATGCGATAAAAATTTTTTCACCAGCGCCGGTTCAGTAAACACGGTTTCCCGCTGCAATTGCTGCTGCATATAGCGCTTGCTAAGCTCCAGCACCGCCTGCAACTGGACAAACTTTGCCTCGCCCAGGCCCTTAGCCTGACAAAACTCATGCTGGCTGGCCCCCATTAAGCGCCGTAAAGAGCCAAAGTGGTTCAGCAACTGGCGGGCCAGCGTTACCGCGTCACAGCCACTGACCCCGGTGCGCAGAAATATCGCTAACAGCTCGGCATCCGATAATGCCTTAGGCCCCAGTTGCAGCAGTTTTTCCCGCGGTCGTTCGGTTACTGGCCAGTCAGAAATTGCCATCTGAATCCTCCCTGAATTGATGCTGATTTTTACGTTCCGTGTTATCTTATGCCGATGATTTCCGGACCAGCTTTAGGTATTTATGCAGCAGACACTGGCAGCCAAACGTATATTACTGGGCATTAGTGGCGGTATCGCCGCATACAAAAGTGCCGATTTAGTCCGCCGCTTAAAAGAGCGGGGCGCCGAGGTAAGAGTGATCCTGACCGACGCAGCCCAGCAATTTATTACCCCGCTTACCTTGCAGGCGGTATCCGGCAACCCGGTTAGTACCAGTATGCTCGACCCGGCAGCAGAAGCAGCAATGGGTCATATTGAACTGGCCAAATGGGCCGACCTGATTGTGGTTGCTCCGGCCTCTGCCGATGTTATCGCCCGGCTGGCGCATGGTATGGCCAACGATTTACTGACCACCTGCGTGCTGGCCTCTGCCGCGCCTGTGGCGGTAGCGCCCGCCATGAACCAGCAGATGTATAACAATATAGCTACCCAGCAAAACTTAGCAACACTAAAAAAACATAAATTTCACATTTATGGCCCGGGTGCCGGTGAGCAGGCCTGTGGCGATGTCGGCTATGGCCGGATGCTGGAACCGTTAGAGCTGGTGGCATTAGTTGAACAAACTATTGGCCAGGGCACTCAACAGACCAATGAGCAAAGCCAGTTACCAGCAAGCCCATTAGCCGGCCTGCGTTTTACTATTACTGCCGGCCCTACCCGCGAAGCACTGGACCCGGTGCGGTACTTATCAAACCACAGCTCTGGCAAAATGGGTTTTTCTTTAGCCGCCGCTGCTGCTGCGATGGGTGCTGATGTCACCCTGATTAGTGGGCCGGTACAACTGGCTACCCCGGCCGGGGTTAAGCGGACAGATGTTATCAGCGCACAGCAGATGCATGATGTGGCATTAAAAGCAGCGGTAAAAAGCGATATTTTTATCGGCTGCGCGGCTGTGGCCGATTACCGGGCAGCTGATGTGGCAAGCAATAAGCTTAAAAAAGGTGCCGGCGACGAGCTGCAGCTAACCCTGATTAAAAACCCGGATATTATTGCTGCGGTAGCGGGCCTGCATGAACAACGCCCTTTTACCGTCGGCTTTGCTGCTGAGACGCAGGATGTCCTGAATTATGCCCGGCAAAAGCTGCTGAAGAAAAAACTCGATATGATTTGCGCCAATGATGTTTCGCAACCTGATGCCGGCTTTAACAGCGATCAGAATGCGGTAACACTGCTGTGGCAAAGTGGCGAGCAGACACTGGCCCTGCAAAGCAAGAGCGCGCTGGCCGAAAGCCTGATAACCCTGATTTCTAAGCAATTTTCTAATAAAAGCACAACGAGCGAAGCCAACAAATGAATAAAGCAATTGAGCTGAAGATCCTTGACCCCCGTATTGGTAACGAATTCCCGCTGCCGGCCTACGCCACCCCGGGTTCAGCCGGCCTTGATTTACGCGCCTGTCTTGATCAGACACTGACCCTGGAACCAGGCCATACGGTATTAATTCCAACCGGTATTTCGATTTTTATCGGTGATGCTAATTTATGCGCCACTATTTTACCGCGCTCTGGCCTGGGCCATAAACACGGTATCGTGCTTGGTAATCTGGTGGGCTTAATTGACTCTGATTATCAGGGGCCATTAATGGTGTCTATGTGGAACCGGGGCCAGCAGGCATTCAGCATTGAACCAGGCGACAGGATTGCCCAGCTGGTGTTTATGCCGGTGGTACAGGCAGAGTTTAAGCTAGTTGATAGCTTTGACGCCTCAGAGCGTGGTGAAGGTGGTTTTGGTCACTCGGGTAAAAGCTAGTTAGTCTTAGATTACATGATGGAAACGGAACTCTTAGTTTGAGTATAAAACCTCCAGGCAACACACTTGTTCACCGCCTTCAAGGATCACATCCATGTGCCCTTTCAGGCTCCGCGGCATCCATGCCGCTGTTCCGCAAGTATGTTGCCTTACGGTTTCTTCAAGTTTAGGGGTAGCCGTCCTTAAAGGCGGCGAAAGGCGCATACTGGCTGGACGAGCCTTACACCGCAACATGCGGCTGTTCCACAAGTATGTTGCCTTACGGTTTTCTTTAAGTTGCAGCAGGCCAAGCAGTAGATACTCAATAAGTTTATTTTCAGGAACAGCTATGTCAACACCGCGTCGCGGCAACAGAAAAGAAGATATTTTGCAGGCGTTAGCCGCCATGTTGCAAAGCAATAATGGCCAGCGTATTACCACTGCTGCCCTCGCCGAAAAAGTCGGGGTGTCCGAGGCTGCGCTATATCGCCACTTTCCCAGCAAAGCCAGGATGTTTGAAGGCTTAATTGAGTTTATTGAAGATACCCTGCTCTCCCGGATAAACAGCATTTCAGATGAGCATAAAGATACTCAAAGCCGGATAGAACTGATGATGCAGCTTATTCTGGTATTTGCCGAGCGTAACCCCGGCTTTTGCCGCATTCTTACCGGTGATGCGCTGCAGGGAGAGCAGGAACGCTTACTGGAGCGGGTTGCTGCGCTGTTTGAAAAGCTGGAAACCCAGTTTAAACAAACCCTGCGCGAGCGCAAATTGCGCGAAGGTAAAGGCTTTAGTATTGATGAAGGCGAGCTGGCTAACCTGTTACTGGCAACAGTTGAGGGCAAAATAAGCCAGTTTGTCCGCTCGGGTTTTAAACGCCTGCCTACCGCTGCCTGGCAAAACCAGTGGGCACTATTACAACAAGCATTATTTAACTGAGAAAGTTACTTTGGGATGTATACCTGACATAAAGCGTCAGGTCAGAAAAAGTGGTGAAGTGCTACTGTAGAGCAAGGTGTCAGGTAATGCTTATGGAACAGCGGCATGGATGCCGCGCAGGCTGAAGGGGCACAGGGATGTGATCCTTGAAGCCGGTGGAGTAAGCGTTACCTGATGCCTTGCGTTCCTATTTACAGTGACTTATATCTTCACACCATATTGCGCCCGATAAGCTTTCACCGCCTGCAGATGCTCAGCCATTTCTGGCTTATCCGCTAAATAGCTGATTAAATCCGGCAGGCTGATAATAGCCACAACCTTAGTGTTAAAATCGCGCTCCACTTCCTGAATAGCCGACAGCTCACCCTGACCACGTTCCTGCCGGTCCAGCGCCACCAGCACGCCACTAAGCTCAGCACCCTGTGCCTGAATAAGCTGCATCGACTCACGAATGGCGGTACCGGCGGTAATCACATCATCCACCAGCATAATCCGGCCCTTAAGCGGCGAGCCGACTACATTGCCACCCTCGCCATGGGTCTTCGCCTCTTTGCGATTAAAGCAGTAAGGCACATCGAGATCATAATGATCTGCTAATGCCACTGCTGTAGTAGTGGCAATAGGTATGCCTTTATAAGCCGGACCAAACAACACATCGAATTCAATTGCCGCATCCTGTAACGCCGCGGCATAAAACCGGCCCAGTTTCGCCAGATCACTACCGGTATTAAACAAGCCGGCATTAAAGAAATACGGGCTGGTGCGGCCCGATTTCAGCGTAAACTGGCCAAACTTTAGTACCTGACGGTTCAGGGCAAATTCAATAAAATCTCGTTGAAACTGCTTCATGCTCTTGTTGCCCCCTGCCTACGCCAGCACCCGTTTTTGCTCTTCAATAATTTCCCGGATGGCATGGCGACCCAAATCCATCATTTGCTGCATTTCATCAAAGCTGAAGGGTTCAGTTTCGGCCGTGCCCTGTACTTCAATAATTTTGCCGGTTTCAGTCATGACGATATTCATATCAGTTTCGGCATTAGAGTCTTCCGCGTAATCTAAATCGGCTACCGGCGTGCCTTTGTAAACACCGACTGAAACCGCAGCAACCATGTATTTTAACGGATTGGTTTTAATGGTGCCTTTGGCGCGCATAAAATTCAGCGCATCAACCAGCGCCACACAGGCACCGGTAATCGACGCCGTGCGCGTGCCGCCATCAGCCTGGATCACATCACAGTCAATGGTAATGGTATTTTCACCCAGCAGCTTTAAATCGACTGCGGTGCGCAGTGCCCGGCCAATTAAGCGCTGAATTTCCATGGTGCGGCCACCTTGTTTACCGCGCGCCGCTTCGCGGTCATTGCGGGTATGGGTTGCCCGTGGCAGCATGCCATACTCGGCGGTTACCCAGCCTTTGCCCTGGCCTTTCATAAAGCGCGGCACCCCTTCAACCACACTGGCAGTACAAATTACCTTGGTATTGCCAAACTCAACCAACACCGAGCCTTCAGCATGAGCAGTAAATTGACGGGTAAAAGTAAGGGGACGGATCTGACTGGCGGTTCTGCCACTTGGACGCATAGCTGCACTCCTGAAATTAACAATGGCGGCTATTATAGGTGTTTAAACAACTGAGGGCGAGCGATTCGCCAAATTCCGTTGGCCTGCGGTATACTCTGGTTTTATTTGCCGCCAGAGAGTTTTTTATGATCCACAGCATGACCGCCTTCGCCCGTCACGAAACTAAAGCCAGCTGGGGCACCGCCCAGTGGGAAATCCGCTCAGTTAATCAGCGCTATCTGGAAAGCTATTTCCGGCTGCCCGAGCAATTCCGTGGTCTGGAAAGTTTGCTGCGTGACAAACTGCGCAACAGTCTGCAACGTGGCAAAATTGAAGTGAATCTGCGTTATCATGCCAATCAGGCCGCTGGCGAACTGACCCTGAACGAAGTATTCGCCGAGCAATTGCTGCAAAAAGCCCAGCAACTGCTGCAAAAAACGCCGCAGGCACAACTGAATATTGCTGACATTCTGCGCTGGCCCGGTGTGATGGAAACCCCCACTGAAGATTTAGACGCGCGGCAGGGTGAACTGCTGGCCGGGTTTGATGCCGCACTGCAGGATTTTCTGGCCGGCCGTGGCCGTGAAGGTGAAGCAATAGAACAAATGATCCAGCAGCGTTTAACCGCCATTGGCGAGCAAGTGGCTTTTGTCCGAACTCATCTGCCCCAGGCCATGCAATGGCAGCGCGATCGGATTGTAAACCGCTTAAACGACATTAAAGCCGATATTGAACAAGGCCGTTTAGAGCAGGAAATGGCGTTTTTAGCCTCAAAATCTGATGTTGCTGAAGAGCTCGACCGGCTCGACGCCCATATCAAAGAAACCCGCCACACCCTGAAAAAAGGCGGCGCCTGCGGCCGGCGGCTCGATTTTATGATGCAGGAATTTAATCGCGAAGCGAATACCCTCTCATCCAAAGCCATCAGCACCGAGATCACCAATGCCGCGGTGGAGCTTAAAGTGCTGATAGAGCAGATGAGAGAACAAATCCAAAACGTAGAATAACTCTGGCCAGCTTACACCTCAGCCAGCTGTTGACCGCGGCTGGCAATCAGCCACTTCCTGGCAAGCAGTTCGTCAAGCTCAGCCCGATTATCACTGGCCGCTAAATTGGCAGGCGCATCGGGCCCCGGTTGCAACAGCATATAATCAGCCCGGCCGCTGTTTTTAATTTTATACAAGGCCGCATCGGCCAGATACAAACTGTATTGCCAGTCCCAGCCCGGCGGCTGAACGGTTGCGCCGATTGAACAGGTTATGCTAACCGGTACCCCCAGCTGTTGTTGCCAGGGATAACTATGTACCAGCTGCTGTAAGCGCTCGATATAATGTTGTACCTCACCGCTTTGCTCCAGGATCAACAGAAACTCCTCACCGCCCCAACGGATAAGGTGATCATTACTGCGGCTATGCTGCTGTAAAATGGCGGCAAAATGTTTAAGCACATTGTCACCAAGCTGATGACCGAATTGATCATTAATCCGTTTAAAGTAATCCAGATCCAGTAAAATCCAGGTAAGTGGCTGCTCATTGCGCTGGGCCCGGGCCAGCATAGCGTCGATATTCACATCCAGATAATGGCGGTTATGCAGTTCAGTTAAGGCGTCCTGCATACTCATCTGCTGCAGTTTCTGGTTCGCCTGATACAACTCCTGGGTCCGTTCCGTTACCTGGCGGCTCAGCTCTTTGCGGGCATGGGCCAGCGACGTTAGCCGTAACCGGTACACCAGCCAGAATATCGCCAGTAATAACCCTGCCAGCAGTAGCCGCGCAGTTAAGGTTTCATGCCAGTAAGGTTGTAAATGAACGTCCATGGTCGCCGCATCGCTCCAGCGATAATCGCCGGCCACTTTCACCTGCACATGAAAACGATAATTGCCCGGCGGTAAATTGGTATAAAACGCCTCGCGCCGGCTGCCTGCATCAACCCAGCTTTGCTCGTAGCCTTCCAGCTGATAGCGGGTATCAATTGATGATGCCTGATAGTAATAAGGTGCACTGAACCGGAAATGCCAGTCCCGCTGCGTCGGTGCCAGCCTGACTGAATTCTTACTATGCTGCTGATTAGCAACCGTTAAACTTTCAATGACCGGTACCGGAACTGGAGCAGTGCTGTTCAGCCGATCCAGCCGCAACGCAATAATGCCGTCAAGGGTAGGAAACCAGATCCGGCCCTGATGAACAACGCCTTTATTGCTGCCGGCGCCGTTACAGCAGCGGTGCGAGTCGGTAGCAGCTTCTGGCTGGCGATCATCCACCAGCATATACAGTTCAGATACCTCGCCTTGTTGCAACGCAGGGTAATCGAGCCGGTAGAACCCCTCAAAGTTGCTGATAACCAGTTTATCGTTTACCAGTGCGGCATGCATTACGCCATTACCGGGCAGACCGTTTTGCTGACTGAAATGCTGCCAGTTGCCCGGCTTACCTAAAATAAAGCCCTGGTCAAAACTGCCTATCAGCATATTGCCATCAGGAAACTCAACTATCGCACTGATAAATTTATTTGAAAGTGGTATATCCAGCACCGGTTCAAACTGGTCAGCATCGCGCAGATATAAACCCGACTCCGTACCTACCCACAACCGGCCAAGGCTGTCAGCCAACAATGCTCTGATACTTAATGTCGTTAACGGTGGGGTGATGTCCTGCTGTGACAGTTCACCCTGTTCGATAAAATAGAGCCCGCCATTGCTGCCTACCCATACCCGCTGCTGCTCTGCAGTCATTGTGGTGATCAGCAAATGAGCGGTTTGCGGAAAGTTCTTCTGCCAGGCCAGAGTCTCAGCATCCAGCAAACTCAGGCCTGCCCGGGTACCCACCCACAGGTCATCCTGCTGATGCAGCAGGCTGTAAACATAAGGACTGGCTAACTGCTGATTGGCCAGTAACGGCTGAAACTCGCCATATCGTAACAATGCCATACCCTGGCTGGTTCCCACCATTAAATGCTGGTCCCAGGGCAGCACCGCCCAACTGTAGGGATCCGGTAAACCGGCAGCGGTGCTGTATCGTTCCGTCAGAGCATTGCGTAAACGGATAACACCATGAGTGCGGCTGCCGAGCCAGATATTGTTATGCTGATCCTGCAGCATACTTTCAATCCAGCGGAACGGTTTTTCTGCATTGCCGGGCTGCTGTATCTGGATAGCCTGACCCGAGATGACCTGATACAGACCGTTAAGCGTAGACACCCACAATTGCTGTTGTTTGTCCTGATACATCAGTTCAATTCTGCTGTAGGGCGCCGTACCGGGCAGCTCAAGAGCCTGCCAGCGACCTTGCTGCCAGCGATACAGGCCTTTGCTTGTGCCAAGCAGTTTTGTGCTTCCTCTGACCGCTAACTCTGTCACCTGCAGTTCCTCGGTAGCGTCAGGCGCAGGATACCAGCGATACAGTTGCTGCTGATAAGAAGCGAAGCCATGCTGGCCTCCTATCCATAGCGTATCCTGCTGCGGATAAAGCTGAAAAACCGGTCCGTTGTGCTCAGCAACCGGTACGAGTTGCTGCTGTTGCCATTGATACAACTGATTGGCACCAATAAAAAACCGGCCATCTGCCAGCTCAGCAAAGCTGGTTATCGAGCCGGGCCTGATTTCGCTGGTAGCAACAGCAGTAAATTCGTTACTGGTGTAATAGCTTAAGCCGTTTACCGTGCCTATCCACAGCCGTTTTTCACTGTCGAAATACAAGGCGGTAATTAAATTAGATTGCAGTTGCGGCGTGTTAGCGGTGTTAAAAACAGTAAACTTGTGACCATCAAACCGGGCCAGTCCGCTCTGGGTACCCAACCAGATATAACCTTGTTCATCCTGGGCTATTGCTGTAACAGAGACTTGTGGTAATCCGGCTTCAACTGACCAGTCGCGAAATAACAACGACGCTTTATCCAAAGCGCCCGGCATCGCCATAGCACCGGCACTGACTGAGCACAGCATCAACCACTGTATTGCTGCCACAACATATCTGAACACCAAACCAGCTCCTTGCCTTGTTTACACTCTGATAATAGTTGTTACTTTACTAAAATGCCGCGGTTAGTTTTTACCAAAAGCTGACGAATGGTGGTTTTTAACCGCTGAGCGGTAGTATTGCGCTATTGGTCTTACCAGTGATAAGCTCGGCAGATATTTACTCTGACAACTGGCTGATCATGTCTTTGTTTAAAGCTAACTGGGGGCTCAGGCTTTTTGCCTGGCGCTATATTCCGTTAATTGGCTTCTGTTCACCGCGAATTGTCCGGATGAGCAGCAGCACCCTGGAAGTCACTATGCCACATAGCTGGCGCACTAAAAACCATCTGGGCAGCGTCTACTTTGGCGCGCTGGCGATTGGTGCCGACTTAGCCGGAGCATTTCTGGTGTTCTCTAAAGCCAAAGCCCGCGGTATTAATGCAAATTTTGCTTTTAAAGATGTCCAGGGCCAGTTTTTAAAGCGGCCGGAAGCCACCGTGCATTTCACCAGCAACGATGGCGATATTATCGATCAGATGCTGGATCAGTCGCTGGCCAGTGGTGAACGGATTAACAAGCCGGTATCCGTGGTGGTCACCTGCCCCAGCCTGCATGGTTCAGAGCCAATGGCAACCTTCACTCTTACCCTGTCAGTCAAAGCAAAAGCCAAACGCTAGCGTTGGGTTTGCACCCGCGCGGCTGACAGTCTAAAATTGCCGTTTAATTTAACCGGCCCGTGGCCTGGCAGAGCGAAACAATGCAAGAACTCAGTGGTAACCTTTTTATTGTCTCGGCCCCCAGTGGCGCTGGCAAATCATCCCTTATCAGTGCGTTACTAAAAAACCATAGCGATATGCTGGTCAGCGTATCGCACACAACCCGTCAGCCAAGACCCGGTGAAATTGATGGCGTGCACTACAACTTTACCAGTGTCAGTCAATTTAAACAGCTGATCGCCGATAACGAATTTCTGGAGTGGGCCGAGGTATTTGGTAATTATTACGGTACCTCACGTAGCGCTATTGTTGCTAACCTGCGCCAGGGCATTGATGTGTTTCTGGACATTGACTGGCAGGGTGCGCGCCAAATCCGCCAGCAGGCGCCCGGCACTCTGGGTATTTTCATTCTGCCACCCAGCCTGAATGAGTTACAGCAGCGTCTTGAGAATCGTGGACAGGACAGCGAAAGCATTATTGCCAAACGGATGGCTCAGGCGCAGAGCGAGATGAGCCATGCTGATGAGTATGAGTATCTGATTATTAACGACAACTTTAATACTGCCCTGGCTGAATTTGAACGCATTGTCCTGGCACAGCGCAACAGCTACCAAAGCCAGCTGTACAAGCAGCAGGCCCTGCTTAAGCAACTGTTGGCGAAACCAGCAAAATAGCGTAAACTAGGCGGTCTTGTAATATACCTGAACACTCCGGAGTGGCGAATGGCTCGCGTAACAGTTGAAGATGCAGTAGATAAAATTGGTAACCGTTTTGATTTAATTCTGGTTGCGGCCCGTCGTGCCCGCCAACTGTCAGTTGAAGGCAAAGAACCGATGGTTGATCGTGAAAACGATAAACCTACCGTAGTGGCGCTGCGTGAAATTGAGCAGGGTTTTATTACCAACAGCATTCTTGACGAGCAGGAAAAACGCGATCAAATGCAGCAGGAAGCAACTGAAATGGCTGCGGTAGCTGCAATTATTGGTTCTGATCAGTAAAAACCCCCTGTCAAACCCTGCCAGCGGCGCTTTAGCCGTTGGCATCTGCGTGTTTTAGACGTATATTCTTAAATTACCGGCATCATGAATTTTTAGCTGTCGAAGTTTGGGAGCGTTTGTGTATTTATTTGAAGGCCTGAAAAATCAAATTTCCGCCTATCTGCCTGCCGAACAGGTGAGTCTGGTGCAGCAGGCCTATGTAGTCGCGCGCGATGCCCATGCGCCGCAAACCCGATCCAGCGGTGAACCTTACATTACCCATCCGGTTGCCGTTACCAGTATTCTGGCAGAAATGCGGATGGACCACGAAACCCTGATGGCCGCGCTGCTGCACGATGTTATTGAAGATACCGAATACAGCAAAGAAGATTTAGCCCGGCTGTTTGGCGACACAGTCGCCGAGCTGGTGCAGGGGGTCAGTAAGCTCGACAAGGTTAAGTTTAAAGATTATCAGGAATTCGAAGCCACCAATCTGCAGAAAATGTTTATGGCGATGACCCAGGACATCCGGGTTATTTTAATCAAGCTGGCCGATCGCACCCATAATATGCGCACCCTCGGCGCCCTGCGCCCGGAAAAACGCCGCCGCATCGCCAAAGAAACGCTTGAATTGTATGCGCCGATAGCCAACCGGCTGGGTATTCACAATATTAAAAACGAGCTGGAAGATTTAGGCTTTCAGGCCTTGTACCCTATGCGTTACCGCGCACTGGGAAGTGCCGTTAAACTGGCCCGGGGTAACAGACGCGAATTGCTGGAAAAAGTACAGAATGAAATACGCGGCAGGATCAGTGATGCCGGCATTGAAGCCGACGTCAGTGGCCGCGAAAAGCACCTGTACAGCATCTACCGCAAAATGAAAAATAAAGAGCTGATGTTCAACGACGTTATGGACATCTATGCTTTTCGGGTAGTGGTTAATTCCATTGATAACTGTTACCGCATTCTCGGCCTGGTGCACAACCTGTATAAGCCGATTGAAATCCGCTTTAAAGATTATATTGCCATCCCGAAACAAAATGGTTATCAGTCATTACACACCTCGCTGATTGGCCCGCATGGTATTCCGGTTGAAATTCAGATGCGCACCCGGGAAATGGATGAAATGGCCGATAAAGGCATTGCCGCCCACTGGATGTATAAGTCAAACGGCGAGCACAAAGATACCACAGCCCAAATCCGTGCCCATCGCTGGATGCAAAGCCTGCTGGAATTACAGCAAAGTGCCGGCACCAGCTATGAATTTGTCGAAAACGTTAAATCTGAGCTTTACCCGGAAGAGTTATACGTCTTTACCCCAAAAGGTAAAATTGTTGAGTTGCCGATTGGCGCCACCGCAGTCGATTTTGCCTATGCGGTGCATACTGACGTTGGTAACCGCTGTGTTGGTGCCAAGGTAGACCGCCGCCCGTATTCACTCAGTAAACCGCTGGAAACCGGCCAGACCGTTGAAATTGTTACCAGCCCCGGCGGTAAACCTAATGCCAACTGGCTTAATTATGTGGTTACCAGCCGCGCCATTCTGGGTATTCGCAACTATTTAAAACGACAGCAGCAAAATGAAGCCATCAGTCTCGGCAAGCGGTTACTGACGTCGGCCCTTGGCGAAGTAAAACTGGAAGACATTGCACCGGAGCGGATTGAGCAGGTATTAAAAAACGTTCATCAGCAATCCTTTGATGCCCTGTGCAGTGAAATTGGTTTGGGTAATCAGCTGCCGGTCGCTATCGCCAGGCGGTTACTGGGTGAATTTGAAGCCGATGACACCAGCGGTAAAAACAGTTCGCCATTACCGAAAAGTAATGCCTTTATTGTTGGCTCTGAAGGCATGCTGGTAACCTTTGCCAAATGCTGCCGGCCAATACCGGGCGATGAAATTGTTGCCAATGCCACCCCGGGTAAAGGTCTGAACGTGCATCGCAGCGACTGCCGTAATATTAAAGGCTGGGAACGGGATCCGGCCAAGTTCTTCCCGATCCGCTGGGATAACACCAGCGATAAGCAGTTCCTGTGCGATATCCGGGTATTTATTATTAACCGCCAGGGGGTTCTCGCCAAACTGACGACCCTGATTGCCAGCCAGAACTCCAATATTCAGGATCTGGTTACCGATGATCGCGATACCGGCGAATACGTAATTAAAATTACTCTCTCCGTGCAGGACAGGGTGCATCTGGCCAATGTTATGCGTAAGATCCGCGTTGTGCCAGACGTGCAAAAAGTTTACAGAAGGAAATAATTCTATGTCAAAAGTCATTATCCGCACTGAAGCAGCCCCTGCTGCTATTGGCACTTACAGCCAGGCGGTAAAAATTGGTACCACGGTTTATTTATCAGGTCAGATCCCATTAGTGCCGTCTACCATGCAAATGGTCTCAGAAGATTTTGCCGAGCAGACTCATCAGGTGTTTAAAAACCTGACCGCAGTCTGTGAAGCCGCCGGCGGCAACCTGAATAATATGGTGAAAGTTAATATTTTTCTGACCGATCTTGGCCAGTTTGCCACGGTAAATCAGATTATGAGCGAATACTTTGCCGAACCGTATCCGGCCAGAGCCGCAGTCCAGGTCAGTGCGCTGCCCCGTGGATCACAAATTGAAATTGACGGTGTAATGGAAGTGCCGTCTACTCATTAATGATAAAATCAGCCGTGTTACGTCACCTCTGGCCGCTGGCTGCCTGGCTTTATTTACTGCCACAACCGGCTGTGGCCGAAATTCAGCCACCGGTTATTGCGCCCCCTACCCTGGTCTGGTGCCTGGATCATTTCCCGCACTTTCATGAGTATGACAGCGGCGACACCCCTACTGGCCCATCGGTAGAATTAATTCAGGAACTGGCCAGACGGGCGGGTTTTCAGCTGAGCTTTACCCCACGCACCAATCTGGCCCGTTGTCTGAAGCTGATGGAGCAGGGAGAAGTCGACCTGATGACCAACCTCAGATACAGCGATGAGCGCAACCAGTTCATGTATCTGCTGCCGTATAGCAATAATGTCGCGGAAAGCTTATTTCTGCGAATAGCCGATAACCGGCTTATCGACAGTAAAGCCCAGTTACGCAGCCTTACCCTGGCCACCTTACGCCACTATTTGTATAACCCGGCCACTATGGCACTTATCGCAGAAGAGTCACGCCATATCGCCCAGGTTGACAGCATAGAAGTGGCGCTGGAAATGTTATTGCGCAAACGAATTGACGGCCTGGTTGCGCCGACAATCAGCACCACCGAAGCCATTAATGCGGTAAGCAGTTATCAGCAGCGCTTTAAAATTGCCCCACTTGATTTTAGCGGTAACACACCGAACAACATTCATCTCGCTATTGCCAGAAACAGCCCACATGCTGCTTTACAGCCGTTGTTGCAACATCATTTGCAAACCATGATTGACGATGGCACGGTAGAGCGGCTTATCCGCAACCCGGAAAACCGGCCTGACGTTAACGAGCTGAAACTGCAACAACCTTAAATGCTTTGCCTCTGCCCATTCCCGGTTTACACTGAAAGCATGCTCCTGTGATTGTAAGAGACCCCTTTGCCGCATACCCGACTGGATAGCCTCAGCATCAGCCTGATCAAGGGCGTAGGTGCCAAAGTGGCAGAGCGCCTGGAAAAGCTTGGCATCGCCAGTGTCCAGGACTTACTGTTTCATCTGCCGCTACGTTACGAAGACCGCACCCGCATTTATGCTATCGCCGACTTAATGCCAGCAATCCACGCTACTGTGCTGGCAGAGGTGATCAGCAGTGAAATTCAGTTTGGCAAAAGACGTAGCTGGCTGGTAAAGGTCACTGACGGCAGCGGTTTTTTAACCTGCCGGTTTTTTCACTTTAGCGCAGCGCAGAAAAATGCGGTAACACCCGGGGTGAAACTGCGGTTGTTTGGCGAGGTTAAACGCGGCCCGCGGGGCGTTGAGATGCTGCATCCGGAATACCGGGTACAACAGGACGAGCAACTGCAACAGGTCGCGGAAACCCTTACCCCGGTGTACCCGACCACCGAAGGTATTAAACAGGCCAGCTGGCGCAAACTCACCGATACCGCACTGGAATACCTGAGCCGCTATGCCCCGGCAGAGTACTTACCGGCAACCTTGCTAAGTTCGCCCTGGTCACTGGCCGAGGCGCTGGCGTATATTCACCGGCCGCCACCGGATGCCCAGCTCAGTCTGCTGGAAGAAGGGCGTCACCCGGCGCAGCAGCGGCTTATTCTGGAAGAACTGGTGGCCCAGCAACTGAGCATGCATCAGCTGCGCAGTCAGAGCCAGCGCCAGCGGGCGATTGCCCTGAACCACAACCGCGATATTGAGCAAACTTTTTTAGCCAGCTTGCCGTTTCAGCTGACTGCTGCACAGCAGCGGGTGGTGGCTGAGCTGCGGCAGGATCTCGCCAAGCCGCTGCCAATGCTGCGTCTGGTTCAGGGTGATGTTGGCTCGGGCAAAACCCTGGTGGCGGCCTTAGCTGCGCTGACGGCAATCAGTCAGGGTTATCAGGTGGCGCTGATGGCACCGACTGAACTGCTGGCCGAACAGCATGCCACAAACTTCAGCAACTGGTTCAGCCCACTTGGCATTACCGTGGCCTGGTTGGGTGGCAAAACCAAAGGCAAGGCCCGCGATGAGGTGCTGAGCCAGCTGGCCGATGGCCGGGCCCAGATGGTGCTGGGCACCCATGCGTTATTCCAGCAAAGTGTCAGCTTTTGCAAACTGGCGCTGATTATTATCGACGAGCAACACCGCTTTGGCGTGCATCAACGGTTAGCCCTGCGGGAAAAAGGCGGTATTGCCGGCGTCTATCCGCACCAGCTGGTGATGACGGCTACCCCTATTCCACGCACGCTGGCGATGACCGCCTATGCTGATCTGGATACCTCAGTTATCGATGAGTTACCGCCAGGTCGCACTCCGGTTACCACCGTTGCGATTCCTGACAGCCGGCGCCAGGAGATTATCGAGCGGGTGCGCAATGGCGTATTGCAGGATAAACGCCAGGTATACTGGGTGTGTACCTTAATTGAAGAATCTGAAGTATTACAATGTCAGGCGGCCGAAGACACCGCAGCCAGCCTGGCCGCTGCCTTACCAGAGCTGAAAATTGCCCTGGTACATGGCCGATTAAAAAGTGCTGAAAAACAAGATATTATGGCGCGTTTCAGCAGTGGCGAGCTAGACTTACTGGTTGCCACCACGGTAATAGAAGTCGGGGTCGACGTACCCAACGCCAGTTTAATGATTATTGAAAATCCGGAGCGGCTGGGTCTGGCCCAATTGCATCAGTTACGCGGCCGGGTTGGTCGCGGCAGCGCGGTATCCCATTGCGTGTTGTTGTATCATGCGCCATTATCAAAAACAGCACAGGCCAGGCTAAGCGTATTGCGCGACTCTAACGATGGCTTTGTGATTGCCCAGCGCGACCTGGAAATCCGCGGCCCCGGTGAGCTGCTGGGCACCCGCCAGACCGGCCTGCTGCAGTTTAAAATTGCCGACATCAGCCGCGATGCCGAGCTTATTCCACATGCCCGCCAACTGGCTGCAACGCTGTGGCAGCAGGACCAGAGCGCCTGCCTGCAACTGATCCGCCGCTGGCTGGCGAATAAAGATATTTACGGCAACGCCTGAGGGACAACAGCAATGAAAAATCTGCAACCACTTATGCAACCTCTTTTGCAACCACTAAGCCCGCTGCAAATTCGCCAACAGTGCCGCAGTGGTCAGTTCAGCGCTACCACCTCGGGTTTGGCGCCAGGCTTTGTTCAGGCCAATATGGTCATTTTACCAAAGCAGTATGCCGCCGATTTTTTGCAGTTCTGTCATTTTAACCCTAAGCCCTGTCCGCTGCTGGGCATGGCGGCAATGCCCGGCGCCATTGATATGCCGGCGCTGGCGCAGCAGCTGGATATTCGCCGCGACTTACCCAGATACCGGATTTTCCAGGATGGCAAGCTGAGCAATGAAGTCACTGATGTCACAACGTACTGGCGGGATGATTTAGTGACTTTCCTGATTGGCTGCTCGTTTTCGTTTGAAGAATCTTTACTGGCCGATGGCCTGGAGATCCGTAATATCACCGAACAGGTCAATGTGCCAATGTATCGCACCAACCTTGAGTGCACCCCGGCAGGGGCATTTCACGGCGGTATGGTGGCCAGTATGCGGCCAATGACCCCGGCCGATGCCATCCGGGCTATTCAGATTTGCTCGCGTTTTCCTCAGGTACACGGCGCGCCGGTGCACTTTGGCGATCCGGCCGCTATTGGTATCAGCAATATCGATAAACCCGATTTTGGTGATGCAGTCACAATAAAACCGGGCGAAGTACCGGTATTCTGGGCCTGCGGTGTTACGCCTCAGGTCGCTATAGCCAATGCCAAAGTAGACTTTTGCATTACTCACAGCCCCGGCCATATGCTGGTACTGGATGTCCCAAACAGCAAACTATCAATACTTTGAAAATAATGACCGGGCCGCTTGCTCAGCTTTTAAAGTAGCTGCGTAAGGTACTGCCACTGCTGAATACGCTGATCATGCTGCCCAGTACGCCGGCAATCGAAGCGGCGACGATATGCAGTGACTGTCCCGAGGTCAGCGCAATGCCACCGACGATCACCACCACCACTACCGCAAAACTGAGCCGGTAGTTTTTCCAGACACCGGCTTCGCCCACTTTTACCAGCTGGCGCAGCGTTTCAGAAGGCTCAGCATTTTGCACAAACTGGCGGAAGCTGCGGTTCACCAGCTCTAAACGACCCCGGCTTACCCGCAGCAGGCCATTCATTGCTAAATGCTCAATCATCAGGTAATTCAGTGGGTTAAGCTGATGACCATTGGAAAGATTAAACAAGGCCAGTTTTTCTTCGTTGCTGCAGCTCTCCCACTTGTAGCGATACAGCGCATCGGCATGATGCAGAATAAAATTTAACGTGGCCCATTGCCGGGTACTCAGGCCATCGCTGCCACGCCAGATACTTTGCTTATCCTCTGTCTGTTGGCTCAGCTGCTCTGTCGTTACCGGCAGGGGGCCAAGCAACGGGTAAGCCGTTATTTCCTGCTGCAACATCTCGGTATCCAGCGGCTGAGCCAATGCCGGGGGTAGCTGGACGTTAAAATTCAGCAGACATTCTGACCACGCAAGATACTCGGTCTGCTCCAGCATGCTGCCACCGGCTGCGGCCAGGTCGTCTTTTATTGTTAATCGCTGCAGGCTGTTAAACCCCATCACCAGGTTAAACTCAGTTAACGTGCCCAGTAACGTCAGGTTTTTTAACTCGTTGATAAGCGCCAGTAATTGCTGCCGCCGCCGCGGCCCATCCAGGCAGGTCTCTATCTGACTAAGGGTAACCCGGACAGGCTCATCGGCCCGGGTTTGCTGCAGCGTTATTGACACATTCTGCAACTGTGAATCATCGTTAAGTTGCCTTAACAGGGCACTTTGCCGGTACAGCTGGGCAAAGCCCGGCAGCGACGGCGAACGGTTATCACCATCACTATCTGCCAGCTGCTGCTGTTTTATCAGCAGCATTAAATTAACCCCGGCAGGCGGGCAGGCAGTTAACTGTAAGTGCAGCCCCGCAGTTAACCGCCTGCTGGGGCTCTGTTGCGCCTGCTGACACAATTGATAAATATGCCGCAAAAAATCACTGTTATAGCCTAAGCGTTGCCATAACACCCGACGCACGTACAGCTGCCAGAGCAGCAGCAATAATCCCAGTGGCAGTAAAAAGCGTAAGCACACCGCAGCCAGCTGGCCCGCTGATTGCACACTGCTGGCACTATCGCGTAACTGCTGCAAAGCCTGGTCAGGCACATCAAGCGGCTCAACCCGTACCAGAAACGTTTTTACCCATTGCCATAAATAAGTATTGCCAATAATCGTACTCAGCTTTGGATAGTCATCTGGCATACCGCTGCTGTTTACGTCGGCGCAGCGCTGCTGCACCTCGGTATAAGACCAGTTTACCGGTAACAGTTGCCAGGGTTGCCAGCGCTGCTCAGTCATCGAATTGGGAAAACGGTTTAAAGCAAACTCATGAATTTCGGCCCGCTCGCGGTTAAATTCAATACATTGCATTTTGGCATAATGCGCCTGCAACGCCTGCTGCGGCACCTTGCTGATATAGGACAGATAGCTGAACGGCGCCAGGGTAATCAGCGCCACGCTGCCGGCAATAATCAGTTTGGCAACAGGTTTAATAACCGGCGCCTGCGGCTTGCGCTGGCGTAAAAACAGGCCGGCACAGCCAGTAATCACCAGTAGCAAGGCCGCACTTAACCAGGGCAATAACGGGTTCAGCTGCGCCGACGGTATGGTCAGTTGCAGTGCCGTACGTAATGCAAAAAAGCCATATACCAGCCCCCAGATTAATGAAACCAGCAACAACAAACGCCGGCTGTCAAAACCAAGCGGAATAGTCAGCCGGTTTTTCAGCTGTTTGCTGTTAAAGAAGCGTCTTGCCAGTTGTAAGCCTGTGATCAGTAATAAAAAAAACACTATCATACTGACACTGAAAATCAGGAACTGGTTGCTCATAATGGCATCGACATGGTCTTGCGGGTAAAACAGTACCAGCGCCCATTCATCAACCGGCGTGCCACTCAGAATAAAATTGCCCGGTTGACCATGATAAAAACCGGCCAGTCCAGCTTTGATGCCATCGCCGGTCGGCTCGCCTGATTTAATCGTCTGGCTAAGCAGGTTATTCTCGCTGCCTATATAGTAAATATTCTCGACAAAAGTGCGGCTGTTATCGTTGTGATAAAGCACTTTACCGCTGCGGCGCTCTACCACCATAAACTGCAGACCATGGGCAGGCGGCGGGGCCAGACTGACCGACGGCAGCACCACATCGGCAACCAGCACAAAGCCGGCATCAGCGTAGCTGTCAGCATCAGGTTCAGCCATCAGTGGCATAGCTATGGTCGTGCCGCGGGTGCCGTTATTTATGTTCAGCAAGCGCTGAATATACACATTGTTAAATTGCTGACCAGCCAAATCCAGTTGCCAGCCATTGCCCTGGCGCACCCGTTTAAAATAATCACGATGCGATAAATCATAAATTTTTAGCGCGGCATTATTTTCCAGATAATACACCGAGGGCAGGCTGGAACGGCCGGCAGCATCAAGCAGTGTTACCGACAGCAAACGGCCGGGAGTCAACGTCGCATCCCGCCGGTAATAGCTTCGCAGTGAGCAGGGCGGATCAGCGGCTACCTGCATCGACTGCGGATAAAAATCAAAAATTAACTCCGTCGATGTACAGTCAGTCAGTAACTGCCGGTAATTGACTTTCTGCAACTGGCGCACCGGCTGCAACAACTCGGCATAAGGCGCAGCGCCCTGCCAGTGCCGCTGATAATATGCGCCATACTGTTGCAATTCAGAAAATACCGCTTTAATGTCTGCCGTCAACCCGGCCCGCAGCTGCGTTATATATTGTTCAGCCTGTTGCTGCCGGCTTTGTTGCCATACCGACACCGTTAGATAGCTGAAAATCAGCGCCAGCAACACGGCGAAAAAACCATAGGCAATCAGATAACAGAAACTGGCGTATAAGCGGTTAACCGACTGGTTTTTCGGTTGCAGATACATCCGCAGTACCGACCAGACAAAAATCAGACTGACCAGGGTGGCAAACAGCAACGGAATATTCCAGTAACCACTGCCCTGCTCGGCTAATTGTTGCCGGGGCAGCAAGCCAACCAGATATAACTGCTGCACCGACTGATCCTCAGCCATGCTGTTTACTGCCACCAGCCCGGCCGCCAGCCGCATCGGATAAATAAACAACCGGTAATCGCCATAAGACAGTTTCATATCCAGCTGCACACTGTAACTGGGTAACCTTGGCTCTGGTCGTTGGCCGCTGTCGGTAACTTCACTGAAAAAATCACTGAACTGATGCTTACTCAGCGCTTCAGTCACACTGGTAAGATTAACAAAAGAAATGGTGGTTTCGCCGCCGGTGCTGGCAAGTACCTGACTGTCTTCGGTAACAAACAGCAGCTGACTGAAGCCGCGCTCTGGCTCCGGTAAAAAATCAGCATGCTGAATTTCAGCCTCAGTATAACTGACTGTGTCTTTATCCAGCCACTGGTACCAGCGCAGTTGCACCTTGTCCTGGGTCAGCCAGTACCGGTTAGTGTAGGTTGGGCAATCAGTATTGACATCAGCAGCCTGCTGCGGGCATTTAGCGCTAAGCTTTTGCCGGGTGGTAACTTTATAACTGGGAAATAAGGCGCGGATCGCCGTTTCGCTTTCCTGATAGTCATATAAGCTTTGCAGCTTAATCAGGTTTTCAGTGAAAGTACTACCTGCTTCGGCCAGCACCCTGAAGTAATCCTGGTTTATCACACTACTGCGGGCCTGGGCATAACGGTAATAACCAAATACCATTAATCCCAGTAACGCCGCCATCAGCAATATCAGACCAGCAATCCGTTTCGGGCCGGTTTTTGGCGGGCGTTGCGTCGACGCAGTGTTGTTGCTCATGTTGCTGGCCTGTCCGTTAGCAGTTAAGTAATAACGCAAACTCAGCAAATTGCAAACTACAGCAGTCTGCCTCCCCTCTTGTAGTTAGTGACCAATTTCAAATGTTCAGCATTTTTGCTGTTTACGATTATCGCTATTGAGCAGTTTGCCGGCTTTGCCTACAATGGCGCACATTTTCTTTATTAAGGCCAATGCCATGAACGATACAACCGCCGATACGGTAAACAACGAACAGGCCCGCCCGGAATTACCAGACCGCTTGTCGGTAAACCCGCGCAGCCCGCATTACGTGGAACAGATTTTTCAGTACGATGTCGGTATTAAGCTAAACGGCAAAGAGCGCTTTGACGTTGAAGAATACTGTATCAGCGAAGGCTGGGTTAAAGCAGCGGCAGCCAAAGCGCTGGACCGTCGCGGCCAACCGTTATTAATGACATTAAAAGGCAAAGTAGAAGCTTTTTATCGCTGATAAAGCAGAGTAAATAACCAATAACCTCAGGGCGTGCTGGCGTTTGGTGGTTATTGGTTTAATCCTTATTTTTTTACGCTGGCAGTAATACCTCCCCCCTGGCTATTGCTTATTCGCCTGACAACATGAATAATTTATTCCTGAGCAGATATTTTCCGGGTTATAGAACACAACGGTGATCTATTAACTGATCCCGGTATCGCCACAGGAGGCAGCATGCTACTTAATTGCGATTTAGGTGAAAGCTTCGGCAGCTGGACCATGGGCCTCGACAGCCAGGTTATGCCTTATATCGACCAGGCGAATATTGCCTGTGGTTTTCATGCCGGCGACCCTGATGTAATGCAGCGTACGTTGCAACTGGCAAAACAGCATGGCGTGCAAATTGGCGCTCATCCGGCCTATCCTGATCTTAACGGCTTTGGCCGGCGCAGTATCCAGTGCTCGCACAATGAAATTATTAACCTGCTGCATTATCAGATTGCCGCACTGGAAGGCATGGCGCAGTGTTACGGCTTAAGCTTGTGTTACGTAAAACCGCACGGTGCCCTGTATAACGATATGATGAGCAAACCGGCAATCTGGCAGGCAGTACTGCAGGCCATTGCCAGCTACCATAAACCGCTGAAACTGATGCTGCTGGCCGATAATAACCGGCCAACTTATCAGCAACAGGCAGCAGAGCTTAAAGTTGAACTGTTGTTTGAAGCCTTTGCCGATCGCCGCTACACCGATGATGGCAAACTAACGGCGCGCAGCGAAAAAGGCGCGGTGCTGCATGGCAACGATGTCCTCGCCCAGGTAAATGAGTTAATTAACGATGGCAGTGTTACCACCGCCAGCGGCCAGCGCCTGGCGCTGCATGCCGATACCCTGTGCGTGCATGGCGATAATCCGGGCGCCGTTGAGCAGGTAGCGCAAATCCGGGCGCTGTTAAACCGCGCTCAGGCAGCAACATGACCAGCAGCCAGCCGCTGTACCAGTTAACCCTTGCCGGCGAAAATGCGGTTATGGTCTATTTCGAACAGAAAATGGCGCCGGATATTGCCGGATTAGTACAGCAGGCCGCCACGCTTATCCGGGAGGCCCTGGGGCCGCATCTGCTGGAGCTGCTGCCCTCTTATGCCTCGGTTATGGTGGTGTTTAACCCCTTTAGCTGCGATCATTTTACCGTTAAACACTTGCTGCGTCAGGCCCTTAGCAACCTTAGCGCCAACAAGCAGCAGTCCGGCCGGCGTATTGAGTTGCCGGTTTATTACAGCGAGCAAAGCGGCCCCGATCTGGCGCTGATTGCCAGAACCAAACAGCTGACAATTGATGAAGTTATAAAACTGCACCAGCAGCAGATTTACCGGGTATATGCCATCGGTTTTGCGCCGGGTTTTGCCTATCTTGGCGAAGTAGCCGAACAACTGGCGATGCCGCGCTTAAAAACACCACGCGCCAAAGTACCCCGCGGTGCCGTCGCCATTGCTGATCGCCAGACTGCGGTATATCCGGCAGTATCGCCCGGCGGCTGGAATTTAATCGGCCTGTGCCCTACGCCGATGTTTCAACCGCATAAGCAGCCGGCAATGCCGGTTGCGGTCGGTGACGAAGTGCAGTTTGTTGCTATCAGCAAAACCGAGTTTTTAGCCCTCGGTGGCGAGATTGGTGGCGAGCTATGAGCCATTTTCAGGTACTTAACCCCGGCGTCCTCAGCCTTATTCAGGACAACGGCCGCTTTGGCCAGAGCCAGCTTGGCTTAACCAACGGCGGCCCGCTCGATGTCGGCTCGGCGCGCCTGGCGAATGCCCTGGTAGGAAACGGTGCCAATGCTCTTGTTGGTAACGGTGCCCTGGTAGGTAATACTAATACAACTACCGCCAATGCCAGCTTAATAGAATGCAGCATCGGTGGCCTGCAACTGCAGGCCCACTGCGCCACTACTTTTGCCGTTACCGGCGCCAGGGTAGCGCTGACTGTAAATGGCCAGCCAAAAGCGCTGTGGCAAAGTCATTCTGTGCAAAGCGGCGATATTATCGAGCTGGGTATGGCAAGCCAGGGCCTGCGCGCTTATTTAGCAGTGGCCGGCGGCTTTACCATTACTCCGCAGTTTGGCAGTAGCGCCACGGTTATGCGTGAGGGTATCGGCGGCCTGGATCAAAACGGCGCCAAACTGCAGCCTGGCGATAAGCTGCCATTAACCACCAGCACTGCCCTGCCAGGCCGGAGTTTAGCTAAAGCGCTGCAACCCGATTTTAATTTCAGCAAAGGCCTTACCCTGCGTCTGATTGAGGGTTATCAGAGCCCATTATTCAGTACAGTTGAGCGCCAGCGCTTTTATCTTAATAGCTATACTGTTACTCCAAAAGCCGACCGGATGGGCGTTACACTTAGCGGCCCGGCTATCAGCTGCAGTAGCACCAGCCTGTTATCTGAAGGAATCTGTTATGGCGCGGTGCAAATACCCCCTGATGGCCAGCCAATTGTACTACTTAATGATCGACAGACCCTGGGCGGCTATCCGAAAATAGGCAGCGTGCTGTCACTCGACTGCTGGCAACTGGCCCAGGCCCCTGCCGGCACCGTATTACAGTTTGTTAAAACCGACCCGCAGCAAGCCCATAATGCGCTGTTGCTGGCGCAGGCCCGTTATCAGCGAATGCTGCAACAACTTGACGGAGTGACAAATGCCAACTGCTGATTTGCTACAGCTTAGCCAGCAAATAGAACAGTTACTGGTCGCCCGTAATTTACGTGGCATGCAGCTGCTGCAGCAACAGCTGCGCCCCGGCTATATCCTGCGCACAGCCCGGCTAATAAATCAGTGCCAGGGTACGGTATTAATTGGCACCGGTTTTCCGGTACTCGATACCTTTGAAACCGATGGCCCGGTTGGCGCCATTGCGCTGTATCAGCTACTGGAGCAACTGGGAGCCAAACCGGTGCTGATAAGCGGTAATCCGCTGTGCAGCGTACTGGCCAGCCGCTATCTTACTTATCAGATTAGCGTTAATCAGCAGCACAACCTGCCGGCAATTGCCAGCGCGGCATTGGCAGAACTGCAGCCACAGTTAATTATCTCCATTGAACGGCCCGGTTTTACCGCCAATAATCGTTACGCCAATATGCGTGGCGAAGATATTACCGAGCGCTGCGCCAGTTTCGACCATTTTTTAAGCCTGGCTGGCTGCCCCACTATTGGTATTGGCGATGGCGGCAATGAAATTGGCATGGGCAATATGGCAGAGTTTTTAGGCCAGCTGAATATTACCCCGGCCGTAACCGAATGCGACGAGCTTGTAGTTGCCGACGTGTCTAACTGGGCAGCCTGGGGTATTATTGCCATGGTATCAGTACTACAGGGCCGCGATTTATTGAGCGGCGCAAACCCGCTGGCCATTTTGCAGTTTTTATCAGCCCACGGCAGTGTTGATGGCGTCACCCGGTTAAATACGTTAACTGAAGATGGCCTGGCCCATACTGAAGGCGAGCAACTGATTAATGAATTAAAAGCTCTGGTTGAAGAACCAAATCGAGTTGCCCACGCCAACACGCCGTAAATACATCCCTGTAGGCTCGTTTCCGCCCGTCCAGGGCTTCAACGGTCGGCTTAGGGCAAATCGATTCGTTTTAAAAAGTTCGTATCAGGTTCCGCACAACCGATTTTAAAGTGAGAACAGCATGAGCATAGTGTATTTAAATGGTGATTTTATCCCGGCCGCAGAGGCCAGAATTTCACCGATGGATCGCGGTTTTTTATTTGGCGACGGCATTTACGAAGTTATCCCCAGCTACAATGGTCGCTTTGTCGGCTTTAAGCCGCATATCGCCCGCATGCAGGATGGCCTGGCCCAACTGTCAATTGAACCTGGTTTGGCGCTTGCCGACTGGCAAAGCATTTGCCAGCGCCTGCTTACTGATAACCGTGCTACCAATGGCGATAATCAGGCAGTGTATATTCAGGTTAGCCGCGGTACCGATACCAAGCGTAACCATGCATTTCCGGCTAATATCAAAGCCACCGTCTTTGCCTATGCCTTCCCAATCGCCGCCGAACCGGTGGCCGATAAAAGTAAAGCTACCACTTTTAATGTTGTCACCGGCCAGGATTTGCGCTGGCAGCGCTGCCATATTAAATCAACATCATTGCTGGGCAACGTGTTGCATTATCAGCAGGGGTACGCCAGTGGCGCCCAGGAAATACTGCTGTTTGATAAAGACGGCAACTTAACCGAGGGCGCTGCAGTAAATGTGTTTGTTATAAAAGACGGCGTTATCGCCACGCCGCCGCTTACCACTAAATTACTGCCAGGTATTACCCGCTTATTGCTATTAAATATTCTGCGCAAACACAGCAGCATCAAAGTAGAAGAGCGCGATATTTCCGAGCAGGAAGTATTCGCCGCCGACGAAATCTGGCTTACCAGCTCCAGCAAGGAAATAGCGCCGGTACTCAAAGTAAACGAGCATACGGTAGGCACAGGCGAAGTTGGCGATGTCTGGCTGGCGGCGCAACAGCTATTTAGCGCCCATAAGTATGATGAGTAAGCAGATCTCTAACTCGCCACCGAATCCCCCCTCTTTGCCAAAGAGTGAGCACTAACCCGTCCCACTTTAGCAAAGGGCGACCACAGGGGGATTTGCTTTGATCTCAGGCCGGTTAATTGTATTCTGACCCCGATTTTTTTGCTGGATTTTTAGCCACTGGTACGATCAATCAACAGGATCCTGCGATCAAAAACCGGAACAGTCAGCAAAAAGGCCAAAAAATAAATTTTTTAACTAATACCTTTGTACTATAAAAAAGCGTGGCCGCAGCCCCTTTAAAAAACTATTTTTCTATTTAAGATAATAACTTAGCTATTTTTCGATTATTAATTAACATTTAGCTTGCGCTACCCTGAAAAATCACCAAAATAGACATCAGCCCCCACGGCTAATTAAATCCTCAGGAGAAGTAAAAATGAAACGTACACAACAAGGTTTTACCTTAATTGAATTAATGATCGTGGTAGCGATCATCGGTATTTTAGCTGCAGTAGCACTGCCAGCTTATCGTGAATATGTAGCCACCTCATACGGCGGCCAGGCGATGAAAGCTGTTTCATCTTATGTAAGTAAAATGCAAGCATGTGTTCAAACAGGTATTGGTTGCCAATCATTAAATGATGAAGTTACAGCTGAGCCTAAGCTTGCTTCAGGTGGCACTATCGAAGAAGCATTAGCAGCTGAGTTAACTTGGACAAATGACGGCTGTATTTTAACAGCAAACTTAACTGCCCCTGGCGTATTAACTTATACCGCTACAGGTGTAGGCACAACTACTACTGCACAATGCGAAAAAGGTGCAGGTTTAGATAGCTAATATCTACTTGACTAAAGAAGCACTTCGGTGAGCGAAGTGCTTCTTTTTTTACCTCAAGGTGTAGTTTAAAACGTGCAAAATTTTAGCTTAAAATACTTCCATCCCGTTTTTTACCTGCTTATTGTACCTAATTTTTTTCTATTTTTTGTTGCGGATTACCTTGGCATCGGCCGCTCGCCCGTCAACCTTGATTATTTATTTGCAGCGTTATTTGTATACTCTCGGGTTCCCATTATTGGCTATTTGGTATTCATAGTTTTTTTCATATTAGATATTTTAGCACTGCTGGTACAAGTATTTACGTTTGCCCGCCTGGAGCACTTAGTCTATTTATCAAGTTTTTTGCCTGATGCGCCTAAAGCATATCAAATCGCGACGTTGGCAGCCCTGCTGTGGTTAGCTGTGTTTATGGTTAATGCCGTAAAACTGAATAAAAATACCAACCTAACTCAAGCATTAGTATTGTTTAATCTTGCGCTTGGAATATTTGGAGTACACGTTTACACAGTAGACGCTAATAACACAGACAAGGTATGGCGCGTTCACAATGCTCCGCTGGTTGGCAGCCCGACATTACATACGTTGAAACATCGCAGCACGTTGTTTTATCAATATTTCTATGCTGATGGCGAAACTTTTAGTAAGTTTGTTCCGCCAAGTGCCACGCAATTTAATAATGCACTATTTTACGAGAGTGGAAATGAGAAATTATTACTCATTGTTAATGAGTCTTGGGGGGTAACTAAAGACGAGCGGATAAACGCGGAGTTAATGCGCCCGATTACACAATTAAATGATATGGTGAAAAACGTTCACAGCGGTCAAATTAATTTCTTAGGCGCGACAGTCGCGGGCGAACTTCGCGAGCTTTGCCATCTTTCTCCAAACCATTTTAATTTAAGAAACGCAGCTAGTGGCCTGGAAAACTGCATTCCTCATAAACTTAAGCAGCAAGGTTACTCCACCTCAGCATTTCATGCAGCATCAGGTGTAATGTATGACAGAATTTATTGGTACGCAAAAGCCGGCTTTGATAGTGCCAGGTTTTTTGAAAATCTAAGCTGGACTCGCCGCTGTTACTCTTATCCTGGAGGCTGTGATGTCGAACTAATTAACGCAGTAGTGGCTGATGTGGCACAACCAGGTAAGCGATTTACCTATTGGCTGACACTTAATTCACATGCCATTTACGACGAAAGGGATATTGTGACAGATCAATTCGACTGCCTGCAGTTTGCTGTTGAATCGAGCACACAGACCTGCCGTAATTTGAAACTACAAGCACAATTTTTCCATGTATTGGCCGAGCAAATTGCTGATAACAAATTGGCTGGCGCAAAAGTATTGATTGTTTCAGACCATGCGCCAGTTATTACAAATAAAATAGAGATGGAAAAATACTTTATCGACAACAAAGTGAACTGGCTCAGTTTCGATATTCCAGCAAATGCAGACATCTTCACTATAGAGAATGGCAAGACAACAGCTGCTTTACTAAGTGGCAAGCAATGAGCTGCTATGTAAACTGGAAGCATTTCGAACCCAACCACTTTTTTAACCTTTTGCCGCTCCCGCTTTATTAAGTGACACCGAAAGTCAGCTTTTTCCGAACGATGAACGAAATGTATTATGCCGGCTCACCATCAAACCAGTCAGTTCGTTCACTATCTCGCTGGTATGTCTTTTACACTTTATCTATTCCATTACAAGCTGCTTCAGTTATATACATGTATGTTCAGTCAAAATGTTTTAGTTGGTGTAATAACTCTTGTGAGTGTTCTTTTAATCGCTCCGTGGACAGAAGGGCGTAAAGCCTATTGGTTAGGCTTTATCAACCAAATCAGTAGTCATTTGAGAAAGCGAATACGCGAAAGGTATTAAACTTGAATAACCGCTAAATGCTGGCATAATCAAAGCATTCACGGGAAATTTATAGCATCTTAGGATATTTACGCTGTATGGCGGTTAATGCAAATTCCACCTTATTAAAGCGCTTATTGCAACAGGGCATTATCGATAGCGATAAAGCCACAAAAGCGATTAGCGAAAGAAGCGGCAATTACCGTACCCTGCCGGAACTGTTAATTAATGAAAAGTTAATAGGCTCCGCCCGGCTGGCGGAAATGGCCACCCAGGTTAGCCATGCCCTGAGTATCGACCTGGATTATTACGATTTAGTCTCGGTACCGGAAGATTTACGTAATGAAAAGCTGATCCGTAAAAACGATATGCTGCCGCTGGCCAAACGTGGCCGTACTATGTACCTGGCCGTAATAGACCCAACCAATATTGCCGCGATAGAAGATTTTGAGTTTAATACCGGCCTCAATGCTGAAGTGGTAGTAGTTGAATTTGATAAGCTGCAAAAACTAATTGAAAAGTTGTTTGACAGCAGTTTTAACCTGGCCGGTGATGCCGCCGACTGGGATTTAGGATCCTTAGGTATAGTTGAAGAGCAGGAAGACGAAGGAGCCGTTACCGCCGATAAAGAAGACCAGCCGATTATCGCCTTTATTAATAAAATGCTACTCGATGCGATACGCAAGGGCGCCTCGGACTTACACTTTGAGCCCTATGAAAAACTGTATCGGATTCGCTTTAGGATAGACGGTATTTTAAATGAAGTCGCTAACCCGCCGGTGGCGCTGGCCAGCCGGCTATCGGCCCGCTTAAAAGTTATGTCGCGGCTCGACATTGCCGAGAAGCGAGTACCGCAGGATGGCCGGATAAAACTTAAATTATCGGCTAAAAAATCGATCGATTTTCGGGTCAGCAGTCTGCCTACCCTCTGGGGCGAGAAAATTGTAATGCGGATCCTCGATTCTGACAGCGCCATGCTGGGGATTGACGTATTAGGTTATGAAGATATTCAGAAGCAGCGCTATTTAGCAGCGCTGGCTCAGCCGCAGGGCATGATTTTAGTGACCGGCCCGACCGGTAGCGGTAAAACGGTGTCGCTTTATACTGGCCTGGCGATTTTAAATACCAGCGAGACTAATATATCTACCGCCGAAGATCCGGTTGAAATTAACCTCACCGGTATTAATCAAGTGCAGGTAAACCCGCGCGCTGGCTTAACCTTTGCTACCGCATTAAAATCATTTTTACGCCAGGACCCGGATGTGGTCATGGTCGGTGAAATCCGGGATTTAGAAACGGCCGAAATAGCCATTAAAGCGGCCCAGACCGGTCACTTAGTGTTATCAACGTTGCACACTAACTCGGCCCCGGAAACCCTGACTCGACTGCTTAATATGGGCGTACCGGCCTATAATGTGGCCAGTTCTGTCAGCTTGATTATTGCCCAGCGCCTGGCCCGCCGGCTCTGCCCGCAGTGTAAAGCACCAGAGAAACTGCCCGATCAGGAGTTACTGCGCCAGGGCTTTACCGAAGAGCAGCTTGACAGCATCACCATTTTTAAACCGGTCGGTTGCGATCATTGCACCAATGGCTATAAAGGCCGGGTCGGTATTTATGAAGTAATGCCCATCAGCGGTAAAATGGCCGATATTATTATGGCCGATGGTAACTCTTTAGATATTGCTACCCAGGCCCAGAAAGAAGGCATCAATAGCTTACGCCAGTCGGGCTTAATTAAAGCCGCCGCCGGGGTAACCAGCCTGGCCGAAGTTAACCGCGTAACTAAAGGTTAACTGCGGGTTTTGAGTGCTTAGTGACAAGTGACAAGTGACAAGTGACAAGTGACAAGTGACAAGTGACAAGTGACAAGTGACATTTTGCTACGGCGACCGAATACCTAACAAGCTGAATTTTACATAGGGCGTGATAGCGCCACAACAGGACAATCAGTATGGCTCAGGCACAAAAATTTAAAATTAAAGAGCTGGAAATTTATCAATATAAAGGGGTAAACCGTCGCGGCAAAAAAGCCGATGGCGAGTTAAAAGGTAATAGCATAGCCGAAGTAAAGGCTCTGCTTCGCCAGCAGGGTATTACCCCGTCTAAGGTAAAACGTAAACCGAAATCATTGTTTGGCGGCGAGAGAAAAATCACCGCGATGGATATTGCCGTGGTAACCCGCCAGATTGCTACTATGCTGGGTGCCGGTGTACCACTGGTGCAAAGTGTCGATCTCATTGCCAATGGTGCTGATAATAAAGGTCTGCGCACCTTAATGCAGAAAATTTCAGTAAAAATCCAGTCGGGTTTGCCGCTATCCGAAGTGCTGCGCGAGCACCCAAAATATTTTGATGAGCTTTACTGCGATTTAGTTAAATCGGGCGAGCAGTCCGGTGCGCTGGATCGGATATTTGACCGCATCGCGATTTATAAAGAGAAGGCTGAAGCCCTTAAATCTAAAATTAAAAAAGCGATGTTTTACCCGATAGCAGTATTAGTGGTTGCCGCTATTGTTACCTCAATTTTGTTGATTTTTGTGGTTCCGCAATTTGCTGAAATTTTTGCTAGTTTTGGTGCTGAACTCCCGGCTTTTACCCAGTTTGTCTTGGGTATCTCGGAAATGATGCAAGAGTACTGGTGGATCGTTTTAGCGGGTCTATTTGCTTTTGGCTATGTGGTTAAAAAAGCTTATGCCAATAATTTAAAATTCCGCACTATGGCCGATGGCTGGATTATAAAAGCACCTGTTATCGGTAGTATTTTAAATAAAGCGGCAGTCGCCCGCTTTGCCCGCACCTTATCGACTACCTTTGCTGCCGGCGTGCCATTAATTGAAGCGCTGGAGTCAGCGGCCGGCGCCTCGGGTAACGAAGTCTACCGTAATGCAATTATGCATATCCGGGAAGAAGTCTCGTCCGGTACCCAGATGTATTTAGCGATGAAACAAACTGATCAGTTTCCGGAAATGGTCATTCAGATGGTATCGATTGGTGAAGAGTCCGGCGCGCTGGATGGCATGCTGGAAAAAGTCGCCAATATTTATGAGCAGGAAGTGGATGATGCCGTAGATGGCTTAACCGCGCTGCTGGAGCCAATGATAATGGCGGTATTGGGCGTGGTTATCGGTGGTTTAATTATTGCCATGTATCTGCCTATTTTCCAAATGGGTGCGATTATTTAATGACTGAACTTGCCAGCTATTTAAGCCAGCATAGCTGGCTTTTTATTACCCTTGTTACCGTGATCAGTTTACTGATTGGCAGCTTTTTAAATGTGCTGGTATACCGCCTGCCAAAAATGATGGAGCGCGAGTGGCAGCAGGAGTATCAGGCCTATTTTCAGGCAGATGCCAGTTTAACCACTGATCCCAGAACTGCAGCTAAACCCGCTGCAACAGAACCCTTTAACCTGGCAGTACCGCGATCGCGCTGCCCGAACTGCCATACCCCTATTGCCGCCCGCGATAATATTCCGGTAGTAAGCTGGTTGCTGTTAAAAGGCCGCTGCCGCCACTGTCAGGCACCGATAAGCAGCCGTTATCCGGCGGTGGAAGCATTAACTGCCATATTATCAGCGCTGGTGGCCTGGCAATATGGCTTTGGCATGCCGGCGCTTGTGCTGATATTTGTCACCTGGGGCTTAATAGCCCTGAGTTTTATTGATATCGATACCATGCTGTTACCCGACAGCCTGACCCTGCCACTGCTGTGGCTGGCGCTGTTATTCAGCCTGACTGATTCAGCCTTAGTTAATCCTTCTCAGGCTATCGTTGGCGCCGCTGCCGGCTACCTCAGCTTATGGCTGGTGTACTGGGGCTTTAAACTGCTGACCGGTAAGGAAGGCATGGGTTATGGCGATTTTAAATTGCTGGCCATTTTTGGCGCCCTGCTTGGCTGGCAACAGCTGCCACTGATTATTTTACTATCGTCGGTAGTGGGCGCAGTGATTGGTGCCAGCATGCTGGCCATTCAGGGTCGCGACAAGGCAACGCCTATTCCATTCGGCCCGTACATTGCTGCCGCTGGCTTTATTGCCCTGCTATGGGGTGAGCAACTGACTAACGCCTATTTAAATTACCTTGGGCACTATTAATTTAGTGACTAATTCAGTGACTAACCCAGCGACAAACCCAGTGACTGAAACGGTGGCTGACACAGTGACAAGCGACAGCGCTGCCCCTGCTAACAGTGATAGTAATACCCTGCTCAGCAACAGGCGCTTTATTGTTGGTTTAACCGGGGGTATTGGCTCGGGTAAGTCGACAGTAGCAAGCCTGTTTAACGGGCTGGGTATACCGGCGGTCGATGCCGATGTGGTCGCTCGCGAAGTAGTCGCAAAAGGCAGCCCGTTACTGGCAAAAATTGTTGAGCATTTCGGGCCAGAGCTACTGACAGCAGAACAGACATTAAACCGGCCGCTGCTGCGCCAGCTGATTTTTAACGATCCGGCTGCCAAACAGTGGCTGAACAGCGTTATGCACCCGGCTATCCGCACTGCTATGCTACAGCAGTTAGCCCAGTTGCCGCCCGCGCCCTATGTGTTATTAATTGCGCCCCTGCTGCTGGAAAATAAGCTGCATAATCTGGTAAACCGGGTACTGGTCGTCGATATAACTGAACAAAACCAGCTTACGCGTACTCTAAGCCGGGATGCTGTTGCATCTGGTGCCACGCCTGAGCAGGTGCAGGCAATTATTGCCAGCCAGATCAGCCGCTCTGAGCGCTTAGCTTTGGCTGATGATATTATTGATAACAATGCTGTTATTGAAAGAACGGATATTGAGAAGATTGTTATTGAAAGAACCGATATTGACAGCGGCGGCGAAACAGCGATGCTGGATCAGCAGGTACAGCAACTACACCAGCGTTATTTAGCGCTGGCACAGGATTTTACCTAAATGCTGAGATTACAGATGCTGAATTTACTCATGCTGAAATAATCGGGCCCGCTGGTCCGGTTAAGTTTAATACAGGCCAGAATTCATTATGACGGACAACATGACAGACACTATGACGGACACCACCGCCATTGTTTACGAGCATCCGCTGAACGAAAAAATCCGCACTTATCTGCGCCTGGAGTTTCTGTTCCAACAGGTGCATTGTCAGTTGGCGCTGGCCGATGAAAATCAGCAACAAAGTTTTTTTACCAATTTGTTTGCGTTAATTGAGGTAATGGACCGCAACGATGTGCGCCCGGATTTAATAAAAGATATCGAGCGCTGTGAAAGCCAGCTGGTTATTTGGTCGCAGCATCCGTCGGTGTCGGATACTAAATTACAAACCATGCTGCAGGCCGCGGTAAGAATGCAGTCCGAATTATTGCGCAGTGGTAAGTTACTGGGCGCTCTGAAAGACGATAACTTTTTAGCGCCGCTGCGTCAGCGCTTCAGCATTCCCGGCGGCTGCTGTTACTTTGATATGCCACAGTTGCAATACTGGTTTAGCTTGCCGTTGGCTGAGCGCCAGGCGCAGGCAGAAGATTGGCTGAACCAGGTATCGCTGGCTGAACAGGCTATCCGCTATGTATTAAGCTTTATTCGCGAGCGTGGCCATTATCAGGATGTGCTGGCCGACAATGGCTTTTATCAGCAAAACGCTGAGCAATATGAGTTATTGCGGATTAAGTACCCGGCCGGCGAAGGCACTTACCCGACTGTCAGCGGTAATAAATACCGTTACGCTATTCGCTTTATGCAGCTGGATGCCGACAGCGCCCGCAGTGCCGCCGCTAAAACGCAGCAATTTCAACTGGCTTGTTGCTAGAACTGCATCTAAAAGTTTAGTCGAGTTTGGCGTAAAAAGCTGACACCGATTCACCCACGCCGACACGCCGTAAACCCATCCATGGGGTCTCGGTTCCGCCCGTCCAGGGCTTCAACGGTCGGCTTAGGGTAAACCGATGTCTGCTTCAATAAGTTCTGCTTAACTCCTACCTGTGCTACCAAAGCGAAACTGCTATACTAAACGCCGGATTTAAAGTTTTAATCAGAGTTATGTTATGCCAACAACCGTTAAATGCCCTACCTGCAGTAATGCCGTGGTCTGGGATGCCAGTTCCGCTTTCCGTCCTTTTTGCTCTGAGCGTTGTAAGTTAATCGATTTAGGCGACTGGGCGGCTGAAAACCACCGCATTCCCGATAAAGCCCCAATAGATGCCGACTTATCTGAACAGTATCTGGCTGAATTGGAACAGGAATTTATTGCTCAGGATAATCAGTTTTTTAAAAATTAAACATTAGAAAATTATCCTATTTCGTCACAATATTTTACATTTTTATAATAGGTACAAGGATAATTCTTATTTATTCAACAACTTATTTTCTGGCATATTTTGTGCAAAAAATCTGGTGTTGTAATAAATGTACAGTAAATAACTTTCAGGATGAAAACTATGAAACTTTTAAAACTGGCTGCTGCGGCGGCCTTGTTTGGTATGGCAGGGGTTTGCCAGGCCTCAATGATTATTACTAATGGTAATGTCAGCCTGGGTGTCGATGATTACGGCCAGCTTAATGTTCCAGGTGGCAATGCAGATGTTACCGGCTTAACCGGCGTCGGTTTACGCTACCTTAGTGATGGTTTGGAATATGAGTCAACCTATCACGGTTGTTTATGTGAAGGTTGGGGTGTAGCTGCTACTAATATTTCCGGCTTCGCTAACAATAACTTTGGCGCCCCGTCAAACCTTAGCCTGGTAAGCTTTGACAGTACTGCCTCTACCGCTACCTCGGTAACTACCATGGGCGGTTTGCTACAAATTACTCATGACTTTGCCCTGGCAGCAGAAACCGACGACTTATTCCGCGTTTCAGTAACCATTGAAAACATCAGCGGTGCCGATATAGCAGAGCTGTTGTATCGTCGTACCTTTGACTGGGATACCTCGCCAACGCCATTTGAAGAGTTCGTAACTATTGGTGGCACTGCGGCTGCCAGTTCAGTATTTGCAGCCAACGATAATGGCTTCTGCAGTTCCGACCCTTTAGACTCATGCAGCCAGTTGCTGGCATCAGGCGATTTCACTGCCAGTGGCCCGGAAGATCATGGTGCGAACTTTGATTTTAACTTCGGTGCCTTACTTACCGGCGAAACCTTCAGCTTCGATATTTTTTATGGTGGCGCCGCTAACCGCAATGCAGCCCTGTCAGCCTTAGCCAGTGTAGAGGCAGAAGTATATTCGTTCGGCTGGTCTGCTTTAGATGTTGATCAGGATGGTTTTGGTGATGACGAAGGCGAAATTACTCCTACCTATATTTTTGGTTTCTCTGGTGTTGGTGGTACGGTAATTATTGATCCGGACGACCCGGTAGCGGTACCGGCGCCTGCTAGTATGCTGTTATTTGCCGGTGGTTTAGTCGCCTTGTTTGCCCGTCGCAAACGCTATGCTAAGCTATAACCAATTAACGCAGTAAGCCTGTATAAAGCCTTGCCTTAGCGCAGGGCTTTATTTTTTGCCCTTAACTATTTGTTAGCGTAATCGCCTTTTTAACGGAATGAAAATTATGGCAACCTATACATTTCACCCTTTATTGTTTGTTGCAAAAGTACTGGCTGGCACCGTAATAGTGAGCACACTGCTGATTGCAGTGCTGAGTGCCCCCGCTTTTGCTGATGAAACAAAACCTGCAGTAACAGAATTTGGTGATTGGCGGGCAGTTTGTAAAACCAACTGTGTTATTGCCCAGGGCCTGCAAAACCCGGAACAACCGTCCATTATTTACTCCAGCCAGATTTCATACGTCAGCGGTAACAACGACCCGGTATTACAGCTTAATTTGCCTTTAGGAATATATCTGCCACCGGGGGTGGCGATTGATATCGGTACCAATAAACACCGGGCGCCGGTAACAGTATGCCTGCCGGAAGGTTGCAAAGTACTGTTGCAGTTAACCCCGGCAATTGTGCAACAACTGCGGGATAACGCCGCTTATACGGTACAACTGTTTGTTAACGAACAAAGCCCACGCCAGCTGAAGTTTTCACTGCGCGGCTTTAGTGAAGCGCTGGCCAGTTTAACGGCTGGTAGCAACTGAGACCTGATACTTATCTACAAGGGATACAAAAAGGTACGGGCAAAAGAAAGCTGCTGCGGTGGTTATAAAAAATCCTGTTGCAGCCGCTCAACAATCGGCTGGTTGGCATCGGGGAAGCTGATAGCAGCCAGATCGCTGACATTCGCCCACTGCAGCGGTTGGCCCTCCAGCCCTGCGGGTGTGCCGCTAAAATCGGTAACCAGCCAGATATCCAGCTTAACCTGACGCTCCGGGTAGGTATAATTCAGCTGCATAAACGGCCTGGCTTGCAGCACGGTAATGGCCAGCTCTTCCTGCAGCTCACGAGCCAGGGCAGCTTCGACCGTTTCGCCGGGCTCAACTTTACCGCCCGGAAACTCCCATTTGCCACCCTGATGCTGTTTACTGCTGCGCAGGGCCAGCAACACTTGTTTATGCTGAGCTTGCTGCCTGATAATGACACCTACTGCCACATGTAGCTGTGGCAGGGTATCGGTTAGCTGACTAGCGTTAATCACGTTGTCGGACACAGGATTAGCTGAGCTTGCCATGACACTGTTTATACTTTTTACCTGAACCGCACGGGCATGGGTCGTTGCGGCCGACTTTTTCACCGTCGCGCACCACAGGCTCCGGCATGGCGCCAGCTGCGGCAGCTGCAGCCGGTGCTGCACCCGCCATCTGGCCGGCTTCAGCATGCTGATAGTTATGCGGTACCGCATCAGCTTTACGGCGCTGCTCTTCCACCGCTTCAACATCTTCCGCGGCTTTAACCTGTACCCGGCTTAAAATGCCAATAACGTCGGTTTTCAGCTCGTCCAGCATATTTGAAAATAATTCAAAGGCTTCGCGCTTATATTCCTGCTTCGGGTTCTTCTGGGCATAACCGCGCAGGTTAATACCCTGGCGCAGGTGATCCATTGCCGCCAGATGCTCTTTCCAGTGGGTGTCCAGGCTTTGCAACATAATCGCTTTTTCAAACTGGCGCAGTACTTCCACCCCAACCATTTGCTCTTTATGCTTATAGCCTTCGCTAAATTCCAGCTGAATTTTATCGCGCAGTTTTTCTTCAAACAGCTTTTTATCATCAGCCAGCCATTGGCTTACCGGTAACTCCAGAGCAAAGTCAGCTTTTAAACGCTGCTCCAGCCCCGGAATATCCCACATTTCGTCTAACGATTGCGGCGGAATATACTGGCTGATCACCGAGTCGACGACATCCTCTCGAATAGCGCTGACCGTTTCGCTGATATCAGTGGCATCCAGCAGTTCGTTGCGTTGCTCGTAGACCACTTTACGCTGGTCGTTAGCAACATCATCAAACTCCAGTAATTGCTTACGGATATCGAAGTTACGTGCCTCTACTTTGCGTTGGGCGTTTTCAATAGCCCGGCTTACCCAGGGGTGTTCAATCGCTTCGCCTTTTTCCATTCCTAACCGGCGCATCATGCCGGCCATCCGGTCTGAGGCGAAAATCCGCATTAACGCATCGTCCAGTGACAGATAAAAGCGCGATGAGCCCGGATCGCCCTGCCGGCCTGAACGACCACGCAGCTGATTATCTATCCGCCGCGATTCATGCCGCTCGGTACCAATAATATGCAAACCACCGGCCGCTATCACCTCATCATGCCGCTGTTGCCAGTCCGCAGTGATTTTAGCCACCTTATCATCGGTTTTCTCGGTTAACCCAGCTAATTCAGCTTGTAAGCTGCCGCCCAGCACAATGTCAGTACCCCGTCCTGCCATGTTAGTGGCGATGGTAACGGCACCCGGCCGGCCGGCGTCAGCAATAATCTGTGCTTCATTGGCGTGGAACTTGGCATTAAGCACCTGATGCTTAATTTTGGCTTTATTCAGTAAGCCTGATAAGTATTCTGAGCTTTCAATCGAGGCGGTACCGACCAGCACTGGCCGTTTGGCGTCGCGGGCTTTAACAACATCTTCAATAATGGCGTTGTACTTGTCTTCTGCAGTTAAGTACACCAGATCGGCCATATCGTTCCGGACCATTGGCCGGTTGGTTGGCACCACAATGGTTTCCAGGCCATAAATTTGCTGAAATTCGAATGCTTCTGTATCGGCAGTACCGGTCATCCCGGCCAGTTTGTCGTACAAACGGAAGTAATTCTGGAAAGTAATGGACGCCAGGGTCTGGTTTTCGTTCTGGATCCGCACCCCTTCTTTCGCTTCTACCGCCTGGTGTAAACCTTCCGACCAGCGCCGGCCTTCCATGGTACGACCGGTATGTTCGTCAACAATAACGATTTCGCCGTCTTTCACCACGTAGTCGACATCGCGCTTAAACAGCTGATGGGCCCGCAGTGCAGCATAAACATGGTGCAGCAGGGTAATATTGGCCGCAGAGAACAAGGTGTCTTCTTCACCAATCATGCCGGCTTCGCGCAGCATATCTTCGACTTTAATCTGGCCCTGTTCGGTCAGGTAAACCTGACGGGCTTTTTCGTCAACGGTAAAGTGACCATCGCCGTGGTTGCCCTCTTCGTCCTCTTTTTCCTGCTTTTCCAGCTGCGGTACCAGAGTATTGATTTGCTTGTACAGCTCAGAGCTGTCTTCAGCCGGGCCGGAGATAATCAGCGGGGTACGGGCTTCATCAATTAAAATCGAGTCCACTTCATCGATAATGGCAAAGGCTAAATCGCGCTGCACCCGGTCCTGCGGTGAGAACGCCATATTATCGCGTAAATAATCGAAACCAAATTCGTTATTAGTGCCGTAAGTTACGTCGGCCTGATACGCCTGCTGTTTTGCCTGATGGGCTAAACCCGGTACGTTAACGCCAACAGTTAAGCCTAAGAAACTGAACAACGGCTCGTTGGTTTCAGCATCGCGCCGGGCCAGATAATCATTGACGGTAATAACATGCACGCTTTTGCCGCTAAGAGCATTCAGATAAGCAGGCAGCGTGGCCGTAAGGGTTTTACCTTCACCGGTACGCATTTCGGAAATGCGGCCCTGATGCAGTACGATACCGCCCAGCAACTGCACATCAAAATGGCGCATTTTAAACACCCGGGTACTGGCTTCGCGCACTGTGGCAAAAGCTTCCGGCAAAATATCTTCCAGCGTGGCGCCGTCTTGCACTCGCTGTTTAAATTCAGCCGTTTTCTGTTTTAAGGCTTCATCGGATAACGCCTGGTATTCGGCTTCCAGGGCATTAATCTGCTTCACATATTTCTGCTGTTTCTTCAGGAAGCGGTCGTTACGGCTGCCAACTAATTTGGCGAAAAATTTTCCAAACATTATCCAGATACCATTTAAGTTAAAACTGCTTTGCAGCCCTGGCCAGGCCAGTTATTTATTGTCGTTGTATGTTACTGCCTGCCGGCAAAGCGGCTCTTGGCAGAATATGGTGCCAACCGGGGTCAGTTTCAAGCCCGGCGAACTGTGGCAGCACCGATAAAACCTGTTACACTTAACCGGCCTGCTGTTAAGCCTGTTAAGTAAGCTGTTGATGAAACGCTATAGCCATAAACCCAAAGATTTAACCAAGCTGTTTGGCCAGAGCTCGCTGGCTACGATGCAGCAACAGTATGAACTTATTCGCAAATTAAATACCGAGTTATGCCATATTTTACAGCTGGAACAACTGAGTTTCTGTCAGGTGTCGAGCATTAATGCCGGGCGGGCGGTTATTTTATGTCAATCGCCAGGCTGGGCTAACCGGTTAAAGATGCAGCGCGATGCCATTCTAGACAATTTCAGGCAAAAAATCTTGCCTGATTTAGCCGGAATTGATATTGAAGTGTCGCCGCATGGCCAGATTGCCCGGCCAGCAGTAACAACCCCGTCTAAAGCACCTGCCAATATCAAACAACATGATTTATCTGACAGCGCCCGCGCCGCGCTGCAACAGGCACTGGAGCACAGCGACGATAAAGTAAAACAGGCATTAGCCCGACTACTGGCCAAATAATTAAAATGGGTCGGAGTGAATAATTTATTCACTCCGACCCATTTTAATGCAGGTGTAAAAAAACCGGCATTTAGCCGGTTTTTTTTCATTCTTTTTTAAATTCAGTGCAGGATCAGGCCAGTTGTGGTGCCAGATAGGAGATAGGCATCTGGGCTTTATCTTCAAAACTGACAAACTCCCAGTTTTCCTGCTCGGCTAACACGGCACATAACAGCTGGTTATTTAACGCATGGCCGGTTTTGTACGAGATAAACTCGCCCAGTACGCTGTAACCCGCCATATATAAGTCACCGATGGCATCGAGAATTTTGTGTTTGATAAATTCGTCTTCATAGCGCAGACCATCCTGGTTTAATACCCGGAACTCATCCAGTACCACAGCGTTATCGAAACTGCCGCCCAGTGCCAGGTTATTGGCCCGCAGATATTCGATATCGTGCAAAAAGCCAAAGGTACGGGCGCGGCTGATGTCTTTGATAAAGCCGGCTGCAGAGAAGTCCATTTGCATCCGCTGGGTAGTTTCAGCAATCACCGGGTGGTCAAAATCGATAGCGAAGTCGATTTTAAAGCCGTTATGCGGGCGGATTTCGGCCCATTTATCGCCGTCTTCTACTCGCACGGTGCGCTTGATCCGGATAAATTTCTTTGCCAGTTTTTGCTCGCTAACACCAGCTTCCAGCAACAGATAAACAAACGGGTTGGCACTGCCATCCATAATCGGAATTTCAGCTGAATCAACTTCAATAATCAGATTATCAATACCCAGGCCAGCAATAGCCGCCATTAAATGCTCGGTAGTAGACAGGCGCACACCCTGCTCATTGATCAAACACGTACACATTACCGTGTCACCCACCATTTCGGGGGTAACTTTAAAGTCGACTATCGGCTCAAGGTCAACACGACGGAACATAATGCCCGTGTTGTCAGGTGCAGGCCGGAGAGTGAGCGTAACCTTTTCACCCTTGTGTAACCCAACACCAATAGTACTGACTGTTTTAGCGACGGTACGTTGTTTAATCATAATTTCTTCCTGCTCAAAATTTAAGCAATCTCAAAATGGCGGCGAAGCTTAGCACAACTTCAGCAACTTTGCCAATTTAGCTGCATCGACTGCAAGCAGCTATCCTGACTAACCCCAGCTGAACAGTAGCTTAACTTCAACTGTTGCTAATATTACTTCAGCCACCTGGCATGCGCCAGACATTTAACAGCCAGCCATGGCAGGCAGCTTAATCAGCCTGCTTACGTAAAAACGCCGGGATATCAAAAATATCGATACCGCCTTTGCTTTCCGGCTGGGTTTTAGTCTGTACTGCTTCTTCTTTTTGCGGATTAGCCGCCGGCGCTGCATGGCGCATGGTATTACCCTGCTGCACATAAGCCTGTACTGGTTCAGCACGGTGGCTTGGCACCAGGCTGATGTCCGGCCGGCGATCAGCGCCAATACCGGTTGCAACTACGGTAACCCGTAATTCGTCGTGCATTTCCGGGTCAATAACCGCACCTACCACTACAGTGGCATTTTCAGAAGCAAAAGCTTTTACCGCATTACCGACGGTTTCAAACTCTTCAATGCTGATATCCAGGCCGGCAGTGATATTAACCAGAATGCCTTTGGCACCTGATAAGTCGATATCTTCCAGCAGCGGGCTGGAAATAGCCTGTTCAGCCGCTTCTTCAGCACGATCCGGGCCTGAGGCGCGGCCGGTGCCCATCATCGCAGTGCCCATTTCAGACATCACAGTACGTACGTCAGCAAAGTCGACGTTGATCAGACCAGGTCGGGTAATTAATTCAGCAATACCCTGTACTGCACCCAGTAATACGTTATTCGCTGCTTTAAATGCATCCAGCAGGCTGGTGCCTTTTCCAAGTACTTTCAACAACTTATCATTCGGGATGGTGATAAGCGAATCGACATACTTGCTCAGTTCCAGAATACCTTCGTCGGCATAGGCAGTACGCTTTTTACCTTCAAACGGGAACGGCTTGGTGACTACAGCCACTGTTAAAATACCCAGCTCACGCGCCACTTCAGCAACGATAGGCGCAGCACCGGTACCGGTACCACCACCCATGCCAGCCGCGATAAAAATCATATCTGCGCCCTGCAGGGTTTTCTTGATGGTTTCGCGGTCTTCTTCGGCAGAACGGCGGCCAATTTCCGGATTAGCACCGGCACCTAAGCCTTTGGTTACACCGGCACCTAATTGCAGGGTGACATTGGCAGAAGAATTACGCAGCGCCTGGGCGTCGGTATTGGCCGCCACAAACTCTACGCCTTCGATATTGCTGGCTACCATATATTCGACAGCATTACCGCCACCGCCGCCAACACCTATTACTTTAATTACAGCTTCTTGGCTGTGGTTTTCCATTAACTCAAACATAGCTCTCTCTCCGTTTTTACGCTCTTTAAAACTCACCTTTGAACCAGCTGCTGATTTTTTTCAGCAAGCTGCTAACTGGATCGCGGCTTTGTGCCGCATTTTTTTGCTGGGCCCGGACATCCTTGCCATACAGCAACAACCCGACTACGCTGGCGTAGGCCGGGTCTTGTACATATTCTTTTAAACCGCTGACATGCATCGGCTGGCCAACCCGCACCGGCATCTGAAACACGTCTTCGGCAAACTCCACTGCACCTTCCATTTTCGAGGTGCCGCCGGTTAGCACTAAACCGGCAGCGATTTGCTCTTCCAGGCCAGAGCTGCGAATTTCTTCCAGCACCAGTTCGAACAACTCGTGGTAGCGCGGCTCTATTACTTCGGCCAGGGTATGACGTGACATCGAACGCGCCGGCCGGCCACCGACACTGGGGACTTCAATGCTTTCTTCCTTACCTACCATGCTGCGCAGGGCACAGGCATACTGCACTTTGATATCTTCGGCGTGGCTGATTGGCGTGCGGAAAATCTTGGCAATATCGCTGGTAACCTGATTACCGGCCACCGGAATAACCGCGGTATGGCGCAGCGCGCCGTTGGTGTAAATGGATAAGTCGATGGTACCGCCACCCATATCCACCACACAGACACCCAGCTCTTTTTCATCGTCAGTCAGCACGGCATAACTGGATGCCAGCGACGAGAAAATCAGCTGATCGACTGCCAGACCGCAGCGCTCAACGCACTTTTCAATATTTTTAGCCATATCGTTGGCACAGGTAATAATATGGGCTTTCGCCTCCATTCTTACCCCTGACATGCCGATCGGGCTTTTAATACCCTCCTGCATATCAACTGAGAATTCCTGTGGCAATACATGCAACATCCGCCGCTCAGCCGAAATAGGCACCGATTTAGCCGCATGAATAACACTGGCGACGTCATCGGCGGTGACTTCAGTATCATTGATCGGCACCATACCGCTTTCGTTCTGGCAGCGGATATGTTTACCGGTAATGCCTAAATACACTGACGAAATCTGGCAATCGGCCATCAGCTCGGCTTCATTAATTGCCCGCTGTACCGCCTGCACCACCAGATTCAGATCATTAACGCCGCCTTTGTCCATGCCTCGCGAGGCATGAGTACCCACGCCGACGATACTGAGCCGGTTATCCGGGGTAATTTCGCCTACTACGGCTTTAATCTGCGCGGTACCTATGTCCAGCCCTACGATCAGATCTCGTTCTATCGACTTTGTCATGCTTTTCTCTTTGGCTCCGTATTGGCATAACGCACGGCAATGCCGGTGTCATAGCGCAAATCGACTTCAGCTAATTCCTGTTCCCGATGGTTTTGCATGGTCGGGTACAATTCAATAAAACGTTGTAAGCGTTTCATGGTGTCCTGCCGCCCCAGTTGCAGCGCCAGCCCACCCTGCAGTTGCAGCCGCCAGGAAAAACGCTCGGTTAACCAAAGTTGCTCGGCGTTGAACTGATGTAACTGCAGTAACGACTGCATATGATGAAACATTGTCAGGGCATCCTGCTCACTGCCCTCGGGGCCGTGGAGCCGGGGCAGCGCCGGGATCAGCTCGCTTAACGGGGCAATAAACAGCTCCCCTTTATTATTTAGCAAGTGCTGCTGATTCCAGACTGCGACCGGCTGCTGCTCTGTCACAACCACCACCAGGGTATCGGGCCATTGTTTGCGCACGGCTGCCTGATAAACCCAGGGTTGTTGCTGCAGGAACTGCTGCACCTGATCAACGTCCACCCGAAAAAAATTACCAACATACTCCTGATGCAACTGCTGCTGTAATGCCTGTTGCTGAATATGCTGAAAATCACCGTATAACCGCACCTGTTTTATCGGTGCGCCCTGCTGGCTTTGCAGCCAGCCATGAACCTGAACACCACCCCAGCTCAGCAGCGCCAGCGCCAGCACAAAAAACAGCAGACCGGCGATAAAGCCGGGCCTGTGGTTTAACTGCTGCAATGACTGACGCAAGCTCATATTATTGGCCCTGCTTCATTTCGCTGATCGGCAGCGTTTGCGTTAAAATGCTCAGTACCAACTCGCTGAAACTTAAGCCGGCTGCTTTGGCGGCCATTGGCACCAGCGACTTTTCCGTCATGCCCGGCACGGTATTCACTTCCAGTAAAAAGTGTTCGCCCTGTTCGTTCAGCATTAAATCAACCCGACCCCAGCCCGAGGCGCCGACTGCTTTAAATGCGGCCAGCGCATCACGCTGCATAGCTGTCGTTTGCTCCGCCGTTAACGGCGCCGGACACAGATATTCGGTGCTGTTGGCCTGATATTTGGCTTCGTAATCATAAAAGGCCCTTGGGGTGCGCATTTCAACAACCGGCAGCACCGTATCGCCCAGAATGGCAATGGTAAATTCACGGCCACTGATCCAGCGCTCGACCAGAATTTCACTGTCGTATTTAAGCGCGGCGGCGATGGCCTGCTCCAGCTCTGCTGCCGTGCTGGCGGCACTCATACCAATACTGGAGCCTTCATTGGCCGGTTTAACCATTACCTTGCCACCCAGCTCTTGCAGCAACCCTGCATAATCTATGGTATCGCTATGCACTACCGCAAAAGGCGCTGTCGGTAGCTGCTGAGCGATAAACAAACGCTTACAGCGAATTTTATCCATCGCCAGTGCCGAGCCGAGTACACCGCTGCCGGTGTATGGCAGCCCCAGTAACTGCAGTGCGCCCTGCATAGTGCCGTCTTCGCCGCCGCGGCCATGTAATACAATAAATACCCGGTCCGCTTTTACGTCGCTTAGCAGTGCCGGCAGCGCCTGTTCGGCCGGATCAAAGGCTACCGCATCAATGCCGGCTTGCTGTAACGCACTCAGTACCGCTTTGCCCGAGCGCAGCGACACGTCGCGCTCAGCAGAATGACCACCCAACATCACTGCCACTTTGCCAAAGTTACTCATGCTGCACTCTCCGACAATTGCTTTAACCGGCTGATATCCAACCCGGTTGCGGCCAGCTCTTTCACCAGAGTGCCAATATTGCCGGCGCCCTGGGTTAGCACGATATCACCGTCTGCCAGCACTTCAGCCAGCGCACCGGCCAGCGCTTTGGGTTCGGCAACATATACCGGCTCTATCTGGCCCCGGGCGCGGATTGACCGGCACAGGTTGCGGCTGTCAGCGCCGGCAATCGGGGCTTCACCGGCAGCGTAAACTTCCAGCAACAATAATTTGTCGACGCTGGAAAGCACCTGGGTGAAATCTTCATATAAATCGCGGGTACGGCTGAACCGGTGCGGCTGATAAGCCATCACCAGCCGACGCTCTGGCCAGGCACTGCGCACCGCCGCTATCGTCGCGGCCACTTCCGTCGGGTGATGACCGTAATCGTCAATTAACAATACCTTGCCGCGGCCAGTGTCAAACTCGCCATATTGCTGAAAACGCCGGCCTATGCCTTCAAATTTCCCCAGCGCTGCCAGAATGGCCTGCTCGCTGATCCCTTCATCTGCCGCCAGGGCAAAGGCCGCAGTGGCATTTAACGCATTATGTTTACCCGGTAAATTAAGCTGCACTTCACGCTGGTTACCGGCAGGATCGGTGATCAGGAAAAAGCTGCGGGTACCCTGCTGCGTAAAGTCAGAAATCTGGTAATCGGCATCGTCACTAAAGCCATAAGTCAGCACGGTGCGGCCAATGGCCGGGATCAGCCCGCGCAGCACTTTGTCATCGATACACACCACCGCCATGCCATAAAACGGCAGGTTATGACAAAACTCCAGATAGGTGTCTTTCAGCTTTTCAAAATCACCTTCGTAAGTGTCCATATGATCGGCTTCGATATTGGTAATTACCGTCGCCATCGGTTGTAAATGCAGGAAAGACGCATCGCTTTCGTCCGCTTCGGCAATCAGGTAGCGCCCCGCTCCCAGCCGGGCGTTAGAGCCGGCTGAATTCAGTAAGCCACCAATAACAAAAGTCGGGTCGGTACCGGCTTCGGCGAAAATAGACGCCAGCAGGCTGGTGGTGGTAGTTTTACCGTGGGTACCGGCGATGGCGATACCGTGGCGAAAACGCATCAGCTCACCAAGCATTTCGGCGCGGCGCACCACCGGGATCCGCTGAGCCAGTGCGGCAGCCACTTCGGGGTTCGCCGGCTTAATAGCACTGGATACTACGACCACACTGGCACCATCCACCTGGCTGGCATGATGGCCAAATTTTACTTCTGCTCCCAGCGACACCAGCCGTTCCACCACGGAATTAACCGCCAGATCAGAGCCGGTTACTTTGTAGCCTTCGTTCAGCAGTACTTCGGCAATGCCGCCCATACCGGCGCCGCCGATACCGACAAAGTGGATCCGCTCTACCCGGCGCATCGCCTGTTTTTTATGTTGCAGCGTGGTAATCATACTACTTGTCCTGTTACTTGCCGGCACAGCGCGGCAATATGAGCCGCCGCATCCGTTGTTGCCAGACTGCTGGCACGCTGCGCCATTTGCTGCAGCGGTGCTTTATCGGTTAACCAGGGGCGCATAACCTGCTTCACACCCTGTTGTTGTAATTGTTGCTGCGGTAATAACACGGCAGCATCCCGGTCGGCCAGCACCCGGGCATTGGCACTCTGATGATCATCAATCGCCGTTGGCAGCGGCACAAAAATGGCGGCCACCCCGACAGCGGCTACTTCGCTGACGGTCAGCGCACCAGCGCGGCAAATCAGCACATCGGCCCAGCGATACGCGCCGGCCATATCATCAATAAAGGCACTGACCTCAACCTCGCCACCGCCCGCTTTTAGCTCCTGATACGCCTGTAGTACTTCGTCATACATGGCGGTGCCGGTTTGATGGCGTACAGCAATGCGGCCAGCTTTGGCCAGCTCAGTCAGTTGCGCCGGCAGCGCCAAATTCAGCGCCCGGGCACCGAGGCTGCCGCCGATAATCAGAATATTCAGACTGTCGGATTGTGGCCGGTTTGCCCGGCAATGCAGCAGTTCAGCCCGGATAGGGTTGCCCACCAGTTGCCGTTTACTGTGGCCTTTAAAGGCGCTGTCAAAAGCCACCAGCACCTGGTTGGCCAGCCTGGCCAGTAATTTATTGGTGCTGCCGGCAACCGCATTCTGCTCATGAATCAGCAGCGGCGTGCCGCTAAGCCAGCTTGCCAGGCCACCGGGGCCACTGGCATAACCACCAAAACCCAGCGCTATGGTCGGTTTTAACTGCCGGCATACCCTGGCCGCCTGCCACAGTGCTTTTACCAGCATCCAGGGCGCGGTCAGTTTGCTGCCAAGCCCTTTGCCGCGCAGGCCCGCCACGCTGATACCGTAAAACGGCCAGCCAAAACCCGGCACCAGCTGTGCTTCCATCCGATCACTGCTGCCCAGCCAGGCGATATCCCAGCCTTCGGCCTGCAGCGCCTTTGCCGCCGCCTGCGCCGGGAATATATGGCCACCGGTGCCACCTGCCATAATCAGTGCCAGCGGTTTAGCCATGTTTGCCTCCGCTTAGCGCCTGTTTACCTTTTAAGCGCACTTCAAAATCAATCCGTAGCAGCAGGCCGGCGGCAAGCAGCATAATGACCAGACTACTGCCGCCTGAGCTGACAAACGGCAGCGTTAAGCCTTTGGTTGGCAGGGCGCCGGTTGCCACACCGACATTCACCGCGGCCTGAAAGCCAATCCAGATAGCTAGCGCGTATGCCATAAAGCCATGAAAACTTAATTGTTTGGCCAAGGCGCGCTGACCAATCCACAGCGCCCGGTAGACCAGGACAAACAGCAGCGTCATCAGTACTGCCACGCCGATAAAGCCGGTTTCTTCAGCAATGACCGCCAGAATAAAGTCGGTATGGGCTTCGGGCAGGTACTCCAGTTTCTGAATACTGTTACCCAGGCCCTGACCAAACCAGCCACCGCGGCCAAACGCCATTAATGACTGAGTCAGCTGGTAACCACTGCCAAAGGGATCGGCCCACGGGTCAAGAAACGCAGTAACCCGCTTCCAGCGGTATTCGCTGTAAACAATTAACACGCCAATCGCCATCAGACCGGTGGCCATTAAACAGAGGAACTGCCAGATTTTAGCGCCGGCTAAAAACAACAGCGCAACGGCTGTGGCGAACATGACAATAACGGTGCCTAAATCCGGCTGCATCAGTAGCAGTACTGCAAACAAAAACAGCACCGCTAATGGTTTTAAAAAGCCTTTCAGGTTATCCCGCACTTCCTCATGCCGGCGCACCAGATAACTGGCCAGGTAAACAAAAAAGAATAACTTGGCCGGCTCTGCGGCCTGTAAACCAATGGGGCCCAATGATAACCAGCGGGTACTGCCATTAACATTGCGACCAAACAGCAACACTGCCACCAGCAACAGAATACCCAGCAGCAGTAGCCACATATTGCCACGATGCCACCAGCTTACCGGGACCCGTAATACCAGCACAGCCAGCGTCAGGCCAATACCCAGATACACCATATGGCGGATAGTAAAATGCAGCGGATTATTAAATAACCGCTCGGCCACCGGCATCGAAGCACTGGTTACCATGACCACGCCGATAGCCAAAATCAGCATCAGCAGGGTTAAAAACAGTTTGTCGTAGGCCGCGTTGTCATCGCGCTGCCAGGCGGCACTGATACTCTGCCACGGATTCTGCCAGACGCTTTGCCATGCACTTTGCCAGACAGTTAAGTTAAGCTGCTTCATAGCTTCAGCTCCTTAACCGCTTTGGCAAACAATTCGCCGCGCTGGGCATAACTTTTAAACATATCCAGGCTGGCACAGGCCGGTGATAACAACACCATATCGCCACTCTGAGCCAGTTTGGCGGCCTGCTGAACTGCCGCAGTTAAATCTTTTACCTGAATAGCGTGCGGGTGCAATGAGGCAATGGCCGGGCCATCCTGCCCCAGGGTGATGACATGGCTGACATCACGCTGCAACACCGGTTGTAGTTCAGTAAGATCAGCCCCTTTGCCATCGCCACCGGCAATCAGGATTAGCTTGCCACTGATCTCAGGCCGCAGGCCGGCAATTGCCGCCAGCGTTGCGCCAATATTGGTGGCCTTAGAATCATTGATCCAGCGAACCCCTTTGTCTGAGCGAACCAGCTGGCAGCGATGAGCCAGGCCACCGAACTGCTGCAAGGTGCGGACAATGGCCTTTCTGTTTGCGCCTGCGCTAAGCGCTAATGCCGCAGCCGCCAGCGCATTAAACTGGTTATGGCTACCGGTAATAGCCAGCTGACTGACCGGCAATAAAGGTTCACCGGCAACGTTAAGCCATGGCTCACCTTTTACCGTTGTAATGCCGTAGTCAGCGTCTTGCAGGCTAATCGCCAGCCGCTCAGCCTCACCTGCTGCAGCACCCGGATAGGTTAACGGGTCCGCCTGGTTATAAACGGTCAGCTCGCTATGCTGATAAACCCGCTGTTTTGACGCCGTATAGGCGGCCATATCAACATAACGGTCCAGGTGGTCGGCACTGACGTTCAGCAAACAGCTGGCCCGGCTTTGCAGGCTGATTGTGGTATCTAACTGAAAACTGGATAGTTCCAGCACAAATACGGCTGCATCCTGCTGGCGGATGGCATCCAGTACCGGTAAACCAATATTGCCGGCGGCGACAGCGTTAATACCGCTTTGCTGCAGCATTTCCGCCACCAGCGTGGTGACAGTCGACTTGCCATTAGAGCCGGTGATAGCAATAACCGGTTTTTGATTAAAACGACCAAACAGTTCAACATCGCCCAGCACTTCCACGCCCTGCGCTTTGGCAAAGCGAATGGCCGGGTGGCTGAGAGCCAGCCCGGGGCTGACAATAATCATGTCCATTTGTGCCAGCCGGTTGGCGTCAAACTCGCCCAGGTAAATCCCGTCTACCTTGTCGGCCGCAATTTGCTCCAGCCCGGCAGGTTTGCTGCGGCTGTCCATCAGTACCGGTTTTACCCCATGCGCCAGCAAAAAGCGTACTGTGGCCAGACCCGACAGGCCCAGCCCCACTACCGCTATGCGTTTGGCGTTAAGGTTCGTTTGCATCAGTTATCTCAGTTTCAGGGTCGCCAGACCCACCAGCACAAAAATGATCGATAATATCCAGAAGCGGACAATAACCCGCGGCTCCGGCCAGCCTTTTAATTCGTAGTGATGATGAATGGGTGCCATCCGGAAAATCCGCTGGCCCCGTAATTTGTATGATCCCACCTGCAGAATGACTGACACCGTTTCAATGACAAAAATGCCGCCCATAATAAACAGCACAATTTCCTGGCGGACTAAAATAGCAATCACGCCCAGCACAGCACCCAGTGCCAGGGATCCGACATCGCCCATAAAAACCTGGGCCGGATAGGTGTTAAACCACAGAAAGCCCAGACCGGCGCCGATCATCGCTGCGCACAGCACCACCAGCTCACTGGCATAGGGCAGATAAGGGATATTCAGATAACCGGCAAAATTCACGTTACCACTGGCATAAGCAATAATGGCAAAAGCGCCGGCGACCATAATGGTGGGTACTATCGCCAGGCCGTCCAGGCCATCGGTCAGGTTAACGGCATTGCTGGTACCGACGATAACAAAGTAACTTAACGCCAGAAATAGCAGCCCCAGCTGTGGCATCACATCTTTTAAAAACGGCACCAGCAGCGCGGTTTCAGCCGGCCGCTCTGCGGTCATATATAAAAATAAAGCAGTGATAATGGCGAATACCGACTGCCAGAAATATTTCCAGCGTGCGATCAGGCCTTTCGGGTCTTTGCGGATCACCTTGCGGTAGTCATCGATAAAGCCGATGGTGCCAAAACTGACCAGCACAAACAGCACCACCCAGACATATTTGTTAGTTAAATTCGCCCATAACAGGGTACTGACCAGAATAGAGCCTAAAATCAGTAAGCCCCCCATGGTAGGGGTGCCTTTTTTCGAAAAATGGCTTTCCGGGCCATCGCCCCGCACTACCTGGCCAATCTGCATTTTCTGCAGCCGGGCAATCAGGATCGGCCCGAAATATAAGCTTAAAAATAATGACGTTAACACGCCCAGAATTGACCGGAAGGTCAGATAGCTGAACACATTAAAAAAGCTAATGTACTGGGTTAAATATTCGGCTAACCACACTAGCATGGGCTACGCTCCTGCTGACATCGTTCTAGCAAGTCCTGCACTACTAACTCCATTTTCGCACTACGAGAGCCCTTAACGAGTATCGTGACATTCTGCTGGGTTGTAATAAGCGGTATCAGCCGGTCTAACATCGACTGCCGCGAGCTGAAATGTGAGCCTTGTCCGTTGAACAGGTCACTGGCGCTCTGTGATAACACACCCAGGGTGAATAACAGATTAATACCGGCATCTTTGGCATATAAGCCGATTTCTTCGTGGTATAAACGGGCATTTGCGCCCAGCTCTGCCATGTCACCTAACAGCAATACCCGGTAGCCCTGATAACTGGCCAGCAAATCAATTGCGGCTTTTACCGATTCAACATTGGCATTGTAACTGTCGTCTATCAGCTTAATGCTTTTGCTAAGTTCAATAATATTGGTCCGGCCTTTTACCCCGGCCATCTGCGCCAGCCCCAGCTGGACATCGCTAAGCTTAGCGCCAACCGCCATTGCTGCAGCCGCAGCCGCCAGCGCATTAGCAACGTTGTGCTTGCCCGGCAGGCTAAGCTGCACCAGCACCTGCTCGTTACGGTACACCAGGTTAAACTGGGCACAGCCCTGACTGTTCAGGCTGATTTGCTCTGCCCTGATATCAGCAGTGCTGTTATCAGCATTACTGTCAGTTTTATAATCACTGGCGAAGCTGATAATGTTTAAATGCTTACAACGGTTACGCCAGTATTCGGTAAACTCACTGTCGTGTTGCATGATGGCAATACCACCATCGGCTACGCCGGAGAAAATCTCGCCTTTTGCTCTGGCCACGCCGTAAGTATCGCCAAAGCCTTCCAGATGTGACGCTGCAGCGTTAGTAATAATGGCGACATCCGGCTTTACCAGGGAGGTGGTATAGGCAATTTCACCGGCATGATTGGCGCCCAGCTCCATCACGGCAAATTGATCCTGCGCCGTTAAGCGCAGCAGGGTTAAAGGCACCCCAATATCGTTGTTAAAATTGCCCTGGGTCGCCAGCACCTGGCCACAGCGGCTTAAAATAGCAGCCAGCATTTCTTTGACTGTGGTTTTACCGGCACTGCCGGTAACCGCGATAGTTTTTGGCTGAACCCGGGCTTTAACCGCTGCCCCCAACTGGCCCAGTGCCAACCGCGTATCAGAGACCACTATCTGGCTGATATCCGCATCCAGTGGCCGCTCGGCGACAATAGCAGCTGCGCCTTTGGCAATGACATCGGCAACAAAGCGACTGCCATCAAAGTTAGGGCCTTTTAAGGCAATAAACAGCGCGCCGGCGCTTATCGTTCGGCTATCTGTGCTGACCTCGCTGATTGGCTGGTTGGCGCCTATTAACTGCCCCTGTAATAAGGTAGCTATTTCTGCACAGCTTAGCGTTATCATAATGCCATCTCCGACATAAGTTGCCGCACGTAAGCACGTTCATCATAGTGTTGCTGTTCGTGCCCGATAATCTGGGTGGTTTCATGGCCTTTGCCGGCCAGCAAAATGACATCGCCGGGCTGGGCACTGGCCAGCGCCAGCTTAATTGCCAGCTGGCGGTTTTCCTCGATCCGGTAATTGTCGGCATCCTGCATACCGGCCGCAATATCCTGACAAATCTGTAGTGGCGCTTCGCTGCGCGGGTTATCTGAGGTAACTATGCAGTGATCAGCGTATTGCTGCGCCAGCTGGCCCATTAGTGGCCGCTTGCCTTTATCGCGATCGCCACCACAACCAAATACACACCATAGCCGGCCTTTACAATGCTGACGTAGTGCCTGCAGCGCCTGTTGTAAGGCATCCGGGGTATGAGCGTAGTCAACCACCACAGTGACACCATGGCTGAAAGGAAATTGTTCCATCCGCCCGGCCAGCGGTTGCAGGCTGCTGGCAGCATGCAGTAATTCAGTTAAGTCGTAGCCCAGCGCCAGCAAGCTGCTGATGGCCGCCAAGGCGTTCTGTATATTAAATTCGCCCAGCAGTGGTAACTGCAGTTTATGCTCGCCGGCCTGGCTGGTTAGTAAGCACTGAAAACCCCGGGCAGTAGCGGTTAGCTGGTGATAGCCCAGAAAGCGGCTATGTCCCTGACAATCTTCTGCTTTGCCATAGGCCCATACCGGAATATCGTTGCGACTGGCTAGCGCCTTACCCAGCGCATCAGACACATTCAGTACCGCACAACGACTCGTTTCAGGTTGAAACAGCAGACTTTTCGCCTGGCCATACTCGGCCATGCTGCCATGATAATCGAGGTGATCCCGGCTTAAATTGGTAAATACCGCCACCTGAAACTGGATACCGGCGACCCGCTGCTGCGCCAGCGCATGCGACGACACTTCCATTGCTACCAGCTGACGCTTATTGGCAGCGAATTCTGCCAGAATGCGTTGTATTTCAATGTAATGAGGCGTGGTATTCAGCAACGGTGTCAGCTGCTGCCAGTGGCCGTAGCCCAGGGTACCAATAACCGCTGAGCGCGTATCACAATGCTCTGCCAGCTGGTTGACAAAACAACTGGTACTGGATTTACCATTAGTGCCGGTAATGCCTATCAGCTGCAGATGCTGTTGTGGCTGCTGATAAAACCGGGCCGCCAGTAGCGGCATTTGCGCCGGCAAATCGTCCAGCACCACTATCCGATCGTCCTGACCGCTTAGCTTTGCAGTGCTATTGGTCAGCACCAGCGCCGCTCCCTGGGCCAGCGCCTGCTCAATGTAGTTGTTACCATGCTCGCGGGTGCCCGGCAGGGCGACAAACACATCACCCTCGGTAACCCGGCGACTGTCCAGTTGCAAATGGCGCAGTGGCCGGTCAGCTAGCCGTTTTGCTAGTTCAGGCAACCATAAATGGAGCTGGTTAGTTGCCATTATTACCTCCCGCCCGGCTGATCAGCGCCGGACCGGTATCGGCATCAGGCGTCACATTTAATAGTTGCAGGCTGGCACCCATAATGCTGGCAAAAACCGGCGCGGCAATTTCGCCACCATGATAAAAATCACCAGCGGGTTCATTGATAACCACCACCGTGACAATCCGCGGATTAGACACTGGCCCTACACCGGCAAAAGAAGCAATATAATCATCACCATAGCCGCCAGCGACGGCTTTACGTGCCGTACCTGTTTTACCGCCAACCCGGTAGCCGTGCACCTGCGCCCGGTTGGCGGTGCCACCGGGGCCAATATTGGCTTCCATCATTTCCAGCATGGCCAGCGCATGTCTCTCTGCCAGCACCCGTTGTCCCGGATCCGGTTCATTATTCTTCAGAATGCTCAGCGGCCGGTTGATACCGCCATTTGCCATAGTGGCGTAAGCCCGGGCTAACTGCACGGCAGTAACAGATAAGCCATAGCCATAAGAGAAAGTTGCGCGCTCAAAATCAGACCAACGCTGGCGGTAACTGAAAAGACCGCTGCTTTCACCATTTAAACCCAGACCGGTATCTTCACCCAGGCCCATATTGTTATATAACGCGACCACATGCTGATGCGGCATATCCAGCACCAGCTTTGCCACGCCCATGTTGCTGGATTTCTGAATAATGCCGGTTAAATCCAGCTCTTTATAATTTCTCGGGTCGCGCACCCAGCTGCCGCCAATTCGCATCGTGCCCGGATGGGTGTCAACCACGGTATCCAGGGTGGCGCTGCCAAACTCCAGCGCGCTTAGCACGGCCAGTGGTTTCATCGTCGAACCCGGTTCAAAGGTGTCGGTAATGGCCCGGTTACGAAAGCGGTGAACCGGCGTATTGCGCCGGTTATTCGGGTTGAAGGACGGACTGTTAACCATGGCCAGAACTTCGCCGCTGGCCACATCGACCACCACCGCTGAACCGGAGGTAGCACCATGCGACAATACTGCTTTTTTCAGTTCACGATAGGCTACTGTCTGAATACGCTGGTCAATGCTCAGCTGTAAATTTGCCGGCGCTGTGGCGTCCTGTCGTTCCAGTACTTCAATTTCCCGGCCTTTGGCATCTTTGCGAAATACTTTGCGACCCGCCGTGCCGGTCAGTAAGTCGTTAAAACGCTTTTCAATGCCTTCCACCCCAACATCATCGACATTGGTAAAGCCGATTAACTGCGCAGTCACTTCGCCGGCCGGGTAATAGCGTTTTGATTCCTGACGGAAGTAAATACCCGGCACTTTCAGTTTTTTTACATAGTCGACCACTGCCGGATTGACCTGACGCTGCAGGTAGACAAAGCGTCGTTTCGGGTCATCGCCTATCCGGCTCAGCAGTTGCTGTGGGCTCATTTGCATAATGTCAGCCAGCGCGTGCCAGCGCCGCTCGTCAGCAGGGGCGTTGCGTTCGATAACAATTTTAGGGTCAGCCCAGATGGCTTCTACCGGCACACTGACTGCCAGCGCTTCACCGTGGCGGTCAAATACCATGCCGCGCATTACCGTATCAGCCTCAACCCGCAAGCTGCGGCGATCACCCTGGGTCACCAGCATTTCCGGCTCGACTACCTGCAACCAGGCAGCCCGGGCCAGCAATGCCACAAATACTGAGGTCAGCATTACCATTACAAACGCAAAACGCCAGCTGATAACTGACGGATACTGACGGGCTTTTGCCTGGCTTTTTGCTGGTTTAGCTGTCATTGCTGCCTCACCATAATGTCGCGTTCACCGCTGGGCCGCTGCATATTTAAGCGTCGCCTGGCGATATCCTCCACCCGGCTGTGCTCTGCCAGCGAACGTTGTTCAAGCAACAAATTGCGCCATTGGGTATCAAGCTGGTCCCGCTGTTGATAGTAAGTATCCTGAGCGATGGTCAGCTGGCGGTTTAAATGGGCCAGATACACCACCGCCAGCGCAGAAACGATACATGCCAGCAACAGCACACCGGCCAGCTTATGCTGACGCCAGTCCTGACTGATTAATCGTTCCAGCTGGATCTGACTCATGTCTGTTGCTCCCCGCCGGCCTGTTTCGGAGCAATACCCTGCTTTTCTGCGATGCGCAGCACCGCACTGCGGGCACGCGGGTTGGCGGCCAGTTCGGCGTCAGAGGGCATCAGTGCTTTGCCAATCAGTTTCAGCGGAATGGCTTTGTTTAGCTGGGCGTCGGTTAATGGCATCCCCCTGGGTACCGGTTCACCTTTGGAATAACGACGCATAAACTGCTTCACAAGCCGGTCTTCCAGCGAATGAAAGCTTATTACCACCAGCCGGCCACCGGGTTTCAGCACTGCCATCGCAGCGTGCAGCGCCAGATTGACCTGTTCCAGCTCACTGTTGACGTAGATCCGGATAGCCTGAAAACTACGGGTAGCAGGATGCTTTTTCTCTTTGTGGCTTTTAGGCACGCTGTCGCTAATCAACTTCGCCAGCTGTGCAGTACGGGTAAAGGGGGTCTCAGCCCTGGCGGCCACAATGGCCTGAGCAATCCGCCAGGCAAACCGCTCTTCGCCATATTCACGCAGCACAAAGCTGATATCTTCTACATCGGCAGTCGCCAGCCACTGGGCGGCCGACATACCACTGCTTGGGTCCATCCGCATATCTAGCGGGCCGTCCCGCATAAAGCTGAAACCACGGTCGGCGTCATCCAGTTGCGGGGAAGACACGCCTAAATCCAGCAGAATGCCGTCTAATTTGCCACTGAGCTGATGCTGCTCAGCCACGGTTGCCAGGGCGGCAAAGGGGGTATGGGTGATATGAAAACGCGCATCAGCTTGCAGTGGGGCTGCAGCAGCGATAGCGGCGGGGTCGCGATCTATTGCAAATAAGCGGCCATTCGGGCCAAGCTGTTTCAGAATTTCCCTGCTATGGCCGCCACGCCCAAAGGTACCGTCCAGGTAAATCCCGTCGGCTTTAATTGCGAGTCCGTCAATTGCTTCTTTCAGCAAGACAGAGATATGAGCATGGCTTGTCATTTACAGTACAAAGTCCTGTAATCGTTCAGATAATTCAACATTGCCGGCCTGTGCCTGTTCCAGCTCAATATCAGCGGTTAAGCGATCATGCCAGGCGGCTTCGTCCCAGATTTCGAATTTATTCAGCTGGCCTACCAGCCGGATATTTTTACTCAGACCCGCGTGCTGACGCAGTGGCGCCGGCACTAAAATACGGCCGTTTTTATCCATATCGCAGTCAGTGGCATTGCCCAGCAACAAGCGTTGCAGACGGCGTTCCTGCGGGTTCAGGCTGGACAGCGATTTCAGTTTTTCTTCTATTTCTTCCCACTCTGCCAGCGGATACAATAATAAGCAGGGATCGTGCAGGTCGATGGTGCAGATCAGGTGGCCCTGATTTTCAGACAACAGGACTTCCCGGTAGCGCGCAGGCAGCGCCAACCGTCCCTTATCATCCATTGTCAGTGTAAACGAGCCACGAAACATAACTTATCTGCCTGGTTAATCGGGCTGCATTTTTCAGCGCAGCGCCCGCCTGAATCGTCTGGATTATTCCAAAATGATCCACAATTACCCACAAATCCCCACAACGATACAGTTTAGGGCTCTGCTTTAACCAATGTCAAGGTAAAAACCAAGTCTGCTGATCGATAAAGATCCAGTAAAATCGGGCGCTGGCTTAAAGTTGATGATTTTGGTGGGGAAAAGTGGTGTCACTGAAAATCAGCAGGCGCAGGCTGCTGGCAATTAATTTTACTTTGCCGGCTTTTTCAGCAGAAAACTTGCTATTGCCGAATAAATTATTCAATATAAATTTACATATCGCATAACTAATTTTTTATAACCGGCTGACAGGCCGGTTGAGCCTAAGACCACCGCCTATGCTGAGTTTACTAAAGATACGTGGCATGCTGGACCAAATGTCGGTTATAGAGCGCAAGCTGGCCGAGTTTATTCTGGACAATGCGCATATGCTGCGCGATTACTCGTCGCAACAGCTAGCTGATGCTGTCGGGATCAGTCAATCCAGTGTGGTCAAGTTTTGTCAGAAGCTGGGCTATAAGGGTTATCCTGATCTGAAGCTGGCGATTAATGAAGCGGTGGTCACGGCCAGCACCCTGAGCCGGGATCAGGCCGATAAAAACAGTGATGACGGCAGCTTGATCGGCATTGGCGAGCAGTTACAGTTCAGTCTGCAGCAGCATTTACGCACCTTACTGACCATTAATGATGAAAAAACCCTGCTAAAGGCCGCCCGCTTATTACAGGGTGCCGATAAAATATTACTGGCCGGCTTCGCCAAGTCGGCGATTGTAGTGGCAGATATGCAGTTCCGGCTGCTGCAACTGGGTAAACTGGCGTTGCATCATGCCGATCCGGCATTAGCATTGCAGCTGGCCCGCAGTTTAACCGACACCAGTGTTTTGCTGCTGGTCTCGGATTCCGGCCAGAACAATGATTTGCTGAAACTGGAACATTATGCCAAAAGCCGCCAGCTGAAAATTATTTCACTGACCAGCTATAAAACCAATGCCCAGAGCCTGGCGGCTGACATTACGTTGTTTACCTTAAGCGCCGAAGAAGATATCCGTTTAAATCCGATACTCACCCAGCTGGCCCAGCAGCATTTATGTCATATGCTGTATCTGCAACTTTGCCAGTGGCAGAATAACGATTTAGCCTTAACTGAAAGCACCGAATTACTGGGCCTGCTGGAAAAACCCTGACCGCGCCTGGTTAACCGGGTCTGCTGGCAAAGCACTAAGCTATCAGTGCAATATCCCCAGGCTATCAGTCCAGCATCACCAGGCCATCAATAGCGGTAATACCCAGTCCCGGCGCATTGCCGATAGTAATATCAGCATCATTAAAATTCACGCTGCTGCGCACCGGGTCAAAAGCACAGAGCGATGGCCCGTCTAAATCAATTTTGGTAATAACATCAGACTTGGCTACCGCGACATGCACCGCCGCAGCCACGCTGATACTACCCTCCAGCATACAGCCAATCATGCACTGCATATCATAAAACGAGCAGATATCAGCAATTTTAATCGCGTTGGCAATGCCGCCGGTTTTCATCAGTTTAATATTGATAATATCGGCCGCACGCATTTTGATCAGCTCTATCACTTCGCGCGGGCCAAAGCTGCTTTCATCGGCCATTACCGGGGTATGCACCCGCTCGGTAATATATTTTAAGCCCTCTAAGTCATACGCTTTTACCGGCTGTTCCACCAACTCCAGCCGCACTCCGGCATCTTCCAGTTTACGCAGGGCATACACCGCCTCTTTGGCCGTCCAGCCCTGATTGGCATCGAGCCGGATTAACGCTTTGCCGGCTACTGCGGCATAAATGGCTTTCACCCGCTCAATATCGACGCCGATATCTTTGCCCACTTTTACCTTCAGGGTTTCAAAACCGCGGTCGATAGCGCTGAGTGAATCGGCGACCATTTTATCGATATAGTCGACGCTGATAGTGATATCAGTGGTTATTTTTGGCACACCGCCACCGAGAATTTTATATAGTGGTGCCTGATAAAGCTGGGCGAATAAATCATACACCGCCATTTCCACCGCTGCTTTGGCACTGTAGTTTTTCATAATAGCGCCCTGGATCAGCCGGATAATATGATTTAAATCGGCAATTTGCTGGCCAACCAGCTTGGGCTTTAACACGCTTTTTATCGCATCAATAATCGAGCCATGAATATCACCGGTAATTACTGCCGTGGCAGGGGCCTCACCATAGCCAATATGGCCGGTGTCGGTTTCAATCATGACCACTACATCTTCAATTTGCTGCACGGTGCGCAGCGCCGTTTTAAACGGGGTTTTCAGTGGTATGGTAAGCATGCCCAGCCGGATGTCGGTAATTTTCATAGGTGCCTCGGTTAACGCAACGATTTAAGCGCGTATATTTTATCCAGATAACTGCTGTCGGCCGAAAGCCGCAGCGGGGTTAACGGCGTTACCGCTACCCCATTTAAAATCCCCTGATACAGCTCAGGTGTAGCGTCAGCATTTTGCCCGGACACTTTGTCAGACGCGTCGCCAGATGCTTTGTCAGACGCTTTGTAAGACTCTTTATAAGAAAAGTAGGCCAGCTCATGTACTGAGTGGATAACAAAGGGCTCGCCATTATCCTCACCCAGATACAGCATCACATGGCCCGGCCGGTAAATTAAATCACCGGCGCTGGCTTTGCTGATTGCGGCCAGTTTTTCATGCTGGCTGCTTTGGGCGCTAAAGCGGATATTCTGACCATAGCTGCCCTCGCCCTGCTGACCGGAGTTACGCGGCATCAGCAGGCCAAAGCTACGGTAAATTTCAATAATAAAGCCGGTGCAATCCCGGCTGTCGTAATCATGGCCCCAGCCGTAGCGATCGCCCAGAAACTTAAATGCCTGCTGCAGCACGTTTGCCGGCGTATAGGGCAGATAACCGACCCTGACATCCTGCTGGCGGGCAATCAGTGCCGGGGTAAACGCCAGGCTGCCATCAGCACTGCGTAGCGGCAGTTTTACAATATAACTGGCATGCGGGTTCTGGCCATTGACGTTATGGCCGGTGTCATCAGTAGTTAACAGCGGCAGCCGGGTGCCCATATCCAGCAGCAGTTCTGAAATTGCCGGTACCGCAGGCGTATAGCTGGTATAGGCCCGGGCACCGGTTACCAGCAGAAACGGCGTTTGCTCACTGTACTCAAGTACCTGTTGCCTGCTGCCAGTAGCAACATCGGCTGCCTGCACCCAACCGGTATAATGATAATTCTGTACCAGCAGCCAATTAGCATCGTGGCTTTGGTGCAGCACCGCGACTGGCTCGCCCGGAAACAGCGCGGTTTCCTGAAAGCGGTCTAAGTCCAGCGCCATCTGTTCATTGTGCACTCTGTCTTCGGTTGGCATGCTGCGTAAATCGGTGCGCTTAACTACTAAAGCAAAACGGACCGGATTAGCAGGTTGCACGGCATCAGTATTCAGGTTTTGCCGGTAGTGCTGCCACTGGGTAGCGGTTACTGGCTGGCCATTGGCGTAAAAACGCTGCTGCTTAGCCGATGCACTGGCATTATCGATAATGTCAGCCAGCTGTGCTGCCGTAAAGCTGGCTGGTAAATCTGCCAGCCGGGTCATTTCAGGCTGTCTGGCAAAGGTTTCGCTGTTTCTGGTGCTGATTTGCGCCCCGGTTAACAACAGCCGGTCGGGATCAGCGACCTTCGCCAGCCAGAAGTCGGCACTGAGGTGATCGGGCTTTAACATAGGAATATCTGACTTCGCATAAACATTTTCCTGAACAATGCTGCTGCCTACGCAAAAAAGTATTATTAACCAATAACCTGGTCTCATTTCACCCTCTTATCAGCAGCAGGAAAATACCGGCTGACTTTTATAATAGCTGCAAATAGAATCAAATATTCCAATTAATAGTAATTTTTAGCATAAATTATTTTCAAAACCAAAAAATTATTGCTATGTTAATTTTGTGCAGAAAATAAACACCTCGCACTATAACTATAAACGGGTATTAAAAAGGGCAAGCAGAACCCTGTTACGGACAGCTACAAAACGCAACTCCAGGAGAGATACTGATGAAGTATAACGAGCTTAAATTTATAAAAAGTCGGTTGGCGCAAGCAACCCAATTCGCTTTTCGCTCCCCGGCTACGGTCACTGCGATGGTACTGGCAGGAATTCTGACCTGTGCACCGGCAGCAGCACAACAGGTAGGTGGTATTCGCGGTAAGGTGACCACCGAGCAAACTGGTGACTCACTGGCCGGTGTTACCGTCACCGCAACCAGTAATGTATTGCCGGGAGCCCGAACCGCGGTAACTAAAGCAGATGGCAGCTACTCGTTGCCGTTACTCATCCCCGGCCGTTACCAGCTGACTTTTACCGCGGCAGATGGTTCAGTGCGACGGACAGAAGTAGAAGTACGGCTTGAACAAACGTCAAATGTTGATGTTCAGCTAGATGGCAGCACCAGCGACATTGAAGTGATTGAAATTGTTGGTAGCACTATCGTGCGGGAAGGTAATTCCAGCTTAACCAACTCACTTGGCGCAACCGCTATTGAAAGCCTGCCGATTGGTCAGGACTACCGGGACTTACTGAAACTGATACCGGGTGTACAATATTCTGAAAATGCCACGCTCGGCCCGGCAGCCGGTGGTTCGGGTGTTGATAACAAGTATGGCTTTGATGGGGTTGATGTATCGTTGCCGCTGTTTGGCAACTTAGCATCAGAGCCGTCAACCCACGACGTGCTGCACGTGTCAATGGATCGCGGCGGAGCCAAAGCGGTTGGCTTTAACCGTTCAGGCGGTTTTGCCATTGACACAGTTTCCAAATCAGGTACTGATGAATATAAAGGCAGTCTGGAATACAAGCTGCAGGATAAAAGCATGGTATCTGACATTACCGGCGATACCCCGTACGAGCTGGATCAAAGCTGGATTACTGCCGGCATTGGCGGGCCGGTAATTAAAGATGTGCTGTATTTCTATGGCTCGTATTACCGGCCGGAAGTAGACCGGGTAAATAAAGAAACCGCTTATGGTGAAGTGAAAAGCTATAACAGCACCCGGGATGAGTTTTTTGGCAAGTTAACCTGGGCGGCAAGCGATGATTTGCTGTTTAATATAAGCCAGCGCAGTTCTGAACGTGAAGTGGTAGGTGCCTCGATTGGTTCTCTGGACAGCGATGAAGGCTCGCTTGGCGAAAAAGCCGAACAGGATATTTTCACCTTCGATGGCTCATGGCTGATTGATGGTGACACTGCTCTGACTTTTAATATTAATAATTTCTCGCTGAAATCTTCTGGTACGCCCGATACCATTCTCAGCGTTAACCCAACGATTGGCTCGAGCCTCGATTTAAATAACCTGAACCAGATGGGTCGGTTCAGTGTGCCAACGTTAAGACCAGATACCCCGGAAAATGCTGCTTTTAATGCCGCAGCACAAACTCTTATTGACCGTTATGGTTATATTGGCGAAGACGGTGAGCGGACGGGTGGCGGCCGGGTGGGTGCTTATAATCAGTTTGATATTACCGAATTCTCCCGCCAGAGTTTTGAAATTGCGCTGGATCGGGAAATGGAACTTGGCAATGCCTGGCATAACTTCCATATTGGCTTTAAATTTTCCGAGCTGAAAGAAGAGCTAAGCCGGGTATCGAATGGCTGGGGCACTATTGGCTACCTGGGTGGTTTAAGCACCACGGTGCCGGGTGCATTTTATCAGGCGACGATAGTTGGCGCCGACCCCAGTGTCGGTAGCGACCTGAACGTGCTGGAATCGTCAGTTAAAACCTATAACCTGGAAATTAATGACACCATTACTGCCGGCGACTTTGAATACAACATTGGCGTGCTGATCAGTAAAGACGTGCTGTATGGCCAGGGTTTACGGGAAAACTCCAATAATCTGTCGGGCTTTGAGCTGGCTCCCGGGAATAAGTACAAAATGTACACCATGGACTGGGATGATATGATCCAGCCCCGGTTGGGCGTAACCTGGCGTTATGACGGTGAAAATACCGTATTTGGTAATTTCGCTGTCTATCATCCGGAAGCCAACTCTCTGGCCCGCGCCGCGTCGTGGGACAGATCGACTCTGAACCGGATCACCGACGTTTATTTTGATGAAAACGGTGACTTCGTTGAAGAAAGATATCGTGGCTCTTCATCAGGTAAGTTTTTTGCTGATGGCTTAAAACCCCGCAAGATAGATGAGTTTACTATTGGTACCACTAAGGCTGTGAGCAGCCAGTTATATTTACGCGGCCATATCCGCCATCGTAAAGGTTCCAACTTCTGGGAAGACGTACCTAACGCCGCCCGGCTGTCTGGTACCTATGGTAATGGTCAGGTACCAGCAGATATTGCTGCCCGGGGTCTGTATATTCCAGAGCTGGCCGATTACCGCAGTGAAATTGGTGGTTCCAGCTATGTTATTGCAGAAGTGGATGGCGGTTATACCAAATACTGGGAAGCCAGCATTGAAGCAGAATGGATAGGTGAACGTACCTATATTAATGCCTCTTATGTCTGGAGTCGCTACACCGGTAACTTTGACCAGGACAATACCACCACTAACAATGATGCCAATACCTTCATCGGTTCATCTTTCTATAACGATGAACCAGGTAAGTTCTCCTGGGATAACAAAGACGGTACCTTAAGTGCAGATAAACCGCATTTGCTGAAAGTGTTCGGTTATTACACCCTGGACTGGGATGCCAATGTTGGTGCGTACTTCCTGTATCAATCCGGTCAGGCCTGGGAAACCTGGTCAGCTGAATATTATGGCCATGCCCCAACCAGTTCTTACTATGCTGCTAACGCTTATGCCGAAAAAGCCGGAAGTCGCAGAACATCCAGTCACTGGCAGGTAGATTTAAATTACACCCAGAACTTTGCAGTAACTGACAAGCTGGCTATGAAATTCCAGATTGATATCTTTAATCTGTTCGACCGTCAGACTGGCTACAACGTAAACCCCTACGACTATCAGGCAGATTACGGTCAGGCCCGTGACTTCTACAACCCACGTCGAATCCAGTTATCAGTCGGTATTGATTTCTAATCCCATGTTGTTCCTGGTACCTTTTGCCCGCCTTGCGCGGGCTTTTTTCTGAGCAAAAGCTCAGGGCAGTAAACAGACATAAAAAAACCGCGCCAGGCAGCAGCCTTTGCGCGGTTATCTGTTAAATAGGTGAGTTAGCCATTAAGCCGGGTTCTGTGCTCTGTTGCCAGAGTGACAATCATTCCTCTAGGACTCAGGTCACCCTGAGCCTCAAGCAATCTACCCGCCCTCAACGCGGGCCGCGCCATAGAGGGCCTATTTGATCTTGCTCCGGGTGGAGTTTACCGTGCCACGAACTGTTGCCAGTCGCGCGGTGCGCTCTTACCGCACCCTTTCACCCTTACCTGATCCCGAACTTGCGCACGGGCCATCGGCGGTTTGCTCTCTGTTGCACTGGTCGTAGGCTCGCGCCCCCCAGGCGTTACCTGGCACCCTGCCCTGTGGAGCCCGGACTTTCCTCCCCTTGCTTGCGCAAGCAGCGATTGTCTTGGCCAACTCAGCGCGGATTATACCCGAATTGTCAGCTTTCACCAGCCCATTCCAACGCCAGCTTATACAGGGCGTTTTTCTTTTCATTATGTATTTGCGCTGTCAGCGCTGCTGCCTGTTTTACCGGTAGTTCCGCCAGCAGAATTTTTAAGGTGGTTTGGGCCTGCTCGCTAATGTCACTGGCAGCCCGGGCCGGTTCAGACGCTATCATCAGCACCATTTCGCCCTGACAGCGCTGCGGGTCTTCATTCAGCCAGGCCTGAATTTGCGCCGGCGTGCCATGACAAAACGCCTCAAAGGTTTTGGTCAGCTCTTTGGCCAGCACCAGCTCACGCTCCGCCCCCAGCACCAGGGCCACATCGTCCAGACAGGCCTGAATACGCCGGGCGGTTTCATAACAAACAATAGTGCCGACATCTGCCGGCAATGCCGAGAGCTGACTTTGCCGTTGGCTGCTTTTTGCGGCCAGAAAACCAATAAACAAAAACTTATCGGTTGGCAGCCCGGCCGCGCACAACGCCGTAATAACAGCGCTTGGCCCGGGTATCGGTATTACCCTGACCCCGGCTTCGCGGCACTGGCGCACCAGATTATAGCCCGGGTCGCTAATAAGCGGTGTACCGGCATCCGATACCAGCGCCATATCCTCACCGGCCAGACAGCGCTCAATAATACTGGCTGCCCGTTGTTTTTCATTGTGATCATGCAACGCCAGGGTGCGGGTTTGCACGGCTAAATGCGCCAGCAGTTTGCCGGTATGGCGGGTGTCTTCAGCGGCGATACAGCTAACCTGCTTTAACGTAGCAATCGCGCGCTCGCTAATATCAGTTAAATTGCCGATAGGTGTGGCAACAACATACAAAGATCCGGTTTGTTTGGTCATATTTCGCTATTTAATTGAGCTTGGCGGGCAGTCTAAGTAAGATAGCCCTATTAAAAGCCTAATGGTACTGTGCAACGTGAATTCCAGCAAATTAAAGCCACTGCTATTTTTAAGCCTGTGCGGCCTGTTAGCCAGCTGTGCCCAGCAACCGACAACCACTGTCGATCGCCCGGTACCGGTCAAAGAGCAGGACGTGCCAGCCACTGTTATGGCTGATGCTACGCAGCTGTATCAGCAAGCCAGCGATTACCAGGGCGAGGCCCGGCAAATTCATTTGCTGCGTGCGGCCCGGGCAGCGCTGGAGCAACAACAGTATCCGCTGGCGCTGGCAATCACCCATACCCTGGCAAACAGTGAATATTCGCTGATCCGCCAGCGCAATATCCTGTTACTGCTGCAGGCCTATCTGGCCAACAATGAAACAGAGCGCGCCAGCGCCTTACTGGAACAAACCACGCTTGATGCACTGCCTGAGACAGATGTCAGCGAGTATCTGTGGCAGGGCGCCCGGTTTTATGTCCGCCAGCAGCGTAGCCTGGCTGCCAGTCGCTGGCTGTTGCAACTGGACCAGCGCGAACAAACTAATGATGACTATCCTGAGCTGTGGGACTTGCTGTGGCAGCAACTTACTTCGTTAAGCCAGAGCAACCTGGCCACCCTTCGGACCAATGCTACTGCGCGCAATCTGGCCTGGCTCAATCTGACTGAATTAAGCCGGGACAATATTGGTCAGCAACAGGCGCTGCAACAGGCGCTGGCCGACTGGCACCAGCGTTACCCGTTTATGCCGGGCCCTGATGCGCTGCCCCAGGCATTGCAGCAACTGCTTAATTTAACGCCGTATCAGCCACAGCGAATTGGCGTACTGCTGCCGTTTAGCGGCAACTTCCGGGCTCATGCCAAAGCCCTGCAATATGGTCTGGTCAGCGCCGCCAGCAGCCAGCAAGAGGCCGCTCAGCTTATTTTTATCGACAGTCAGCAAAGCCCTGAGCAAATCACCGCCGCATTGAAACAACAACTGGTGGATTTTGTTATCGGCCCGCTGTTGCGGGATCAGGTAGACCTTATTAGCCAGCAGCAGGACTGGCCCTGGCCGACCCTGTTTTTAAACAGCCGCCTGCCGGACACGCCGAAAAGAGCTAATCACTTTTTTTACGCGCTGAGCCTGGAAGATGAAGCCAGCCAGATGGCAGAGCTGTTTCAGCACAAAAATTACCAGCGCCCGGTGGTAATCAGTGCCCGCAATAATATCAGCCAGCGAATGCAGCAGCATTTCGCCAGCCAGTGGCAGGCAATGGGCCACCCGGCGCCAGAGCTTTATCAGTTTAGTGCCAAAGCCGAGCTGGAAGCCATTGTCAGCAGTCTGCTGGAAACCGATATCAGCCAGAACCGTATTCGCAGCATTAGTAGCCTGGTCAGCGCCAATACCAAATTAGAAGCGGAACCGCACAGCCGGCTTGATATTGATGCCATATACCTGCTGGCCGATCCGGTACAGACCCGCTTATTTAAGCCCTATGTTGATGTATCGGTAAACCAGACCGCCCCCAGGCTACCGGTTTATGCCAGTTCGCGCAGTTTCAGCGCCAGCCTGGACCGCAATGAACAGCGTGATTTAAACGGCCTGACCTTTACCGAGATGCCGTGGATGCTGGGCGAGCAAAGCAGTGTGCAACTGCGCGAGCAATACCAGCAACTGTTTACCGATCAGGATGAAGTATTGCAACGGCTTTACGCCATGGGCCACGATGCGTATCAGCTTATCGCCCGCCTGAAACAACAACAGCATTTACCCGCGCTGGTTTTTTCCGGTCTGACCGGTCAGCTCAGCCTGGATAAAAATGGCAGTGTGGTACGCCGGCTAAGCTGGGCCAGTTATCGGAATAACCGCTTAATTGCGGTACAGGAACCCTGAGCATCAATAGCTGAATATGAATAGCAAAGGCGAATACTACGAGCAACTGGCACTGGACTATTTGCAGCAACAAGGTCTTAGTCTGGTATGCCGGAATTTTCAGTGCAAAGCCGGCGAAATTGATTTAGTGATGCGTCAGGGCCAGCAACTGGTGTTTATTGAGGTAAAATACCGTGCCAGCGCCGCTTTTGGCGGTGCCCTGGCGGCGGTGACTGCCGCCAAACAGCAGAAGCTGTTACGGGCCGTACGCTGGTACTTACAACAACATGGCGGCCAGAACCAGCCATGCCGGATTGATGTATTAGCAATTGAAGGGCGCGAGCCCTTTCACTACAACTGGCTGCAAAATGCATTCAGTTAGAAGGACAGGGTAAATGCAGGAACATATCCGCCAGCTTTTCAGCGAAAATATTCAAACCATGATCGCCACCAGCGAAGCGCTGGCCGAACCGATTGAAAACAGTGCGCTGGTTATCGTTAACAGCCTGATCAGCGGCGGCAAAGTACTGTGCTGTGGTGCTGGCGCCAGTCATGGCCTGGCCGGTCATTTTGCCCAGCTGCTGCTCGATCAGTTTGAAACCGAACGGCCCTGCCTGCCGGCACTGGCCTTACAGAACGATATGTCCAGCCTGCACCCGAACAATCATATTAATCAGGATTATCTGGCCCGGCAGGTGCGGGCACTCGGTAGTGCTACTGATGTATTACTGGTTATTTCGCTGACCGGCTCCGAACAAAGCCTGATTAAAGCAGTCGAAGCGGCGGTAACCAGCGATATGAAAGTGGTCGCGCTGACAATTGACAACGACAGCGAACTTGCCGGCCTGCTGAACCAGCAGGATGTCGAGTTAAAAGTGCCGGCGCACCGGCCAGCGCGGGTATTTGAATGCTACACCTTTTTACTGCATTGCATTTGCGAACTAATTGACACTACGCTGTTTCCACAGCAGGGAGAACTATGAATATCAGCAAACTTATTGCACTGACCGCCGCTATTGCACTGTTACAGGGCTGCGCAGCAGCAGTGGTCGCCGGTGGCGCTACGGCGGCAACCGCGGCCAATGATCGCCGCACCCTTGGCTCCCAGCTGGACGACAACAGTATTGTTATCCGGGCCAGACGGGCAATAGGCACTGCCGACAGCATCCCTGACAGCAGCAATATTAACGTTAGCAGTTATAACGGCGTCATTTTACTGACCGGACAGGTTAGCAGCGATGTGATAAAGCAGCAGGCAGAGCTGCTGATTAAAGACACGCCGGGCGTGCGCGATATTCATAATCAGATCCGGCTGGGCAACAGTACCTCTTTAACCACCCGCACCCGCGACAGCTGGATAACCACCAAGGTAAAAACCCAGTTACTGGCCGACGACGACGTTGCAGGCCTGAATATCAAGGTAGTTACTGAAAACGCTGAAGTATTTTTAATGGGCCTGGTACAGGGCCCGGAAGCAGACAAAGCGGTAGATATTGCCCGCAACGTTGACGGCGTAGCCCGGGTAGTCAAAGCCTTTGAACGGCGCTAAGCCTAAAAAGGGGTCGGAGTGAATAATTTATTCACTCCGACCCCTTTTTTAACATTCCTGCAGTGCTTTTAGCACTTTTGAATGAAATTCGCGCTGCTTCATAACGAACATCACCACTACCGAGCTGACCATAAACAGCAAAGGGTCGATAAACCACGACAATGCCGACAATGAAAAATAAATGGCGCGCAGCCCATAGTTAAACGAGTGGCCGGCCTGGTCAATGACCTTGGCAGCCCGGTTGGCGTACAATGCCTGATCATCTTCGTTTAGATTCCGGCCATCCGGCGCTGCGCCAATTAGCACCCCGCAAAAACCGTATTGGCGCAACGACCAGGTAAACTGAAAAAAAGCGAACACAAAAATAAAGGTCAGCAGCAGCAATTTCAGTTGCACCGAGCCTTCTGTATAGTCTGCCCAGGGCACCAGATTCGACAGCATCAGACTGAGTTTCTCAGCCGATGACATGGCGGTCAGCAAACCGGCTAAAATCAGCAGCGAACTGGAGGCAAAGAAAGTAACATTGCGCTCCAGAGTAGAAATTAAGCCAACATCAGCCATTTTGTTGTCGCGGGTCAGCATTTTCTGCATCCAGTCAGTGCGTTTACGCCGCAGCTCAAATGACAGACAACTGACCACCTTTGCCTTGCGTTTGGCAAACAGGGTGTAGCCAATCCAGAGTACGAAAAACCAGATAACGGCAATTAAGTCTAACGGGCCTGGCATAAGATACTCCTGCAACTCAAAAACGGTAGGTGGCAGCCGGCTTTAACATACCGCGCTGCGCAATAAATTACGCTGGTAGCGCAGATGGCGCCACGCATCCCAGCTATAAATCAGCAAAGCCAGCCAGATAAAACCAAAGGTCAGTAAACTGGCCGGCCGCAGCGGCTCATGATACAACCAGACGCCGAATACAAACATCAGGCTCGGCCCGATATATTGAAAAAAGCCCATCGTCGATAACTGCAGCCGTCTGGCGCCGGCAATAAAACACAGTAGCGGCACCGTTGTCACAAACGCCGCTGCCACCAGCAGTAAATTCAGGCCCAGAGTATTATGCAACATATTAACCGCACTGCTGTTGGCAAACAGCAACCAGTACCCCACGGCCAGCGGCAATAACAGTAATGACTCGACAAACAGCCCGGTCAGCGCTTCTACTGCCAGTTTTTTACGCAACAAACCATAAATGGCAAAAGAGCCGGCCAGCGCCATGGCAACCCAGGGAATAGAACCAAATATCACCACCTGGATCATCACCCCGGTTGCTGCCAGACCCAACGCCAGCCATTGCAGTTTTCTTAAGCGCTCGCCGAGGAATAACATGCCCAGTAACACATTCAGCAGCGGGTTAATATAATAGCCAAGGCTCGCGTCCAGCATATGGTTACTGTTCACCGCCCAGATAAACAACCCCCAGTTGGCACCGAGGATCACCGCGGTAAATAACAGCCATAACATCAGTTTTGGCTGGCACAATAACCGGACAAGCTTAGGCCCCTGCTTCAATGCCAGTAATACTAGCAACAGCAGCAGGCACGACCAGACAATCCGGTGTACCAGGATCTCCGGGGCAGCAATAAAATTAATTTGCTTGAAATACAATGGGGCAATGCCCCAAAGGGTATAAGCACTGGCGGCGAATACCCCACCAAGCTTCTGTTCCCTGCTTAACGACATTGTTTTATCCCAAAAACGGCTACTTAACCAACCAGATAAGTACCGGTACCCAGTGCAATATGCACACCTTGTTCGTTATGCAGTTCCATCCGGCAGACGGCCACTTTATTGCCGGAACGGATCACTCTGGCGGTAGCAATAAACTCCTGGCCCCGACCGGGACGCAGATAATCAGTGCGGATATCAATGGTACTCATTTTACCAAAGCGCTGTACCAGTTCAGTTTCATCGATGTCGCTGAAGCGCTCCAGCGCACTGGCCACCGCCATCATGCCGCCGGCAACATCCAGCACGGTGGCAATAACGCCACCATGTAAAATTTGCTGAATAGGATTGCCCACCAATTGTTCAGCCCAGGGGAAACGCACTTCCACCTCATCAGCGCCAAACCGGCTCACCTGCAACCCAAGCAGACGGTTAAACGGCATTTGATCAAAGGTTGCGGCAATATAGGGCAGTAACTGCGCTGCAGACTGAGCCATATCAGCGCAACACTCCGCTTAAGGTCAGCACGGCAACCAGTGCCAGAAAAAACAGCATGTTGCGTTTGGCTAACTGCACCATGGCGCTGGTTTCATCTGCGGTATTAAGCTGCTCCTGCTCCAGCGGCTCAGCAGCCACCGCCACTTCTGTCAGTACCTGCTCGTTGTCAGTGCTGAAATCCATAAAGTACGCCAACAGAGTGTTCGATGCCCGCGAAAAATACCCTACCAACGCAAACCCCAGACCGAACAGCCGGGTGGGCAGCCACTGCGCCCAGAATGTCATATACTGGACGGCATCAGGGCCGGCGGTGTCTGGTTGTAATTCTGCATAAGCCGATACTTCTTCATTACTGCCGGCTGTCTCCTCTGCAGTACTAAGCGTTACCGGTTCCTGCAACTGGCGTAGCAACGCATAGGTGATAACCCCAAAAGCACCGAATACTAAAAACCAGAACGCGGTCGCCGCATAATACCGGAAATTAAGCCAGATCAGGGTCTGGCCATAACTGTTCTGCTCCATACTGCTGCCGCTGTCATTACGAATTTGCTGCATGGTCAGATGTGCCGATTCAGCATCACCGCGCTCCTGGGCATTCAGATATTGTTTGTACAGCTGGCGATAGTGCCAGCAACCAATACCGACCAGCAACACCAGGGTATTAACTATCAGGGTAAGCAACCGGCTGTCGAACAGACACAGCACCAGCGTAACAACTGCACCTGGCAGCACTATCCACACATACTGCCCCAGCTGATGGCGGGCCAGCGCGGCCAGCGGCGTGTTAAGGCTGAATTTCAAATAAGCTCTGACATAGCGCTGGGCCTGCCAGGCATTGCTGCGCACAGCCAGCCGCTCAATAATTAATGCCAGCAACATACTGATTAACGTCATTCCCTGCTCTCCTTTATTGCGGCTTCAATTGCGGCCCGGTAATACGCCCAGTCAAACGTCGGCCCCGGATCGGTTTTACGCCCGGGCGCGATATCGCAATGGCCGACAATCCGCTGCGGGCTTATCTCCTTATAGCTCGCCAGCAAAAAATGGCTTAACGCTATCAGGCTCTGATACTGCTTCTCAGTATACGGTATATTATCGCAGCCTTCTAACTCTATCCCAATCGAATAATCGTTGCAGTTGGCCCGACCAGCAAACTCACTTTTGCCGGCATGCCAGGCCCTTTTGGCAAAGGGTACATACTGAAAAATTGTGCCATCACGCCAGATCACGCAATGAGCCGCGACCCGCAGCCCCTGTAACGAGGCAAAGTCGGGGTGGGCAGTACAATCAAGGGTACCGCAGAACAGGTTATCAACATGGCTGCCCTGCTGCGGGGCAGCAGCAAAGCTGCCGGCGGGCAAACTGATATTATGAATAACCAGCAAACTAATAGACCCGTCCGCCGGGCGCTCATCAAAATGAGTGGAAGGACGTTGCAAAAGCGGTGGACACTCTGGCTGCGCAGCAGTTTTCATCGGAATTTTTGCCTTTAGCCCGCACTGTGATTAAGCTAGGGCACTATTGTCTAGGTTGAGGCCCATGAATGCAAGCACCTGAGCAACGAACACCTTTTGCCAAAGCCTTCAGCTGGTTAGCCTGGTTGTTGCTACTAAGTATGTTGTTTCTGTTTTTTCAGGATTACCTGACAGACAAGCGCAATCCGAATCAGCAGCTGCAAAGTATTCAGGGTGCAGCGGGCGAAATCAGTACCGTATTAATCCGCAACCGCGCCGGCCATTATATTGGTACCGCCCTGCTAAACGGCCAACCGGTCGATTTTATGCTTGATACTGGCGCCACTACCGTTGCTATTGCTCAGAGTACCGCGGAAAAGCTGGGACTGCCCCGTGGCCGGCAAATTCAGGTTGCAACCGCCAATGGTATTACCACGGCCTATCTGAGCGAGATAGCCTCCTTGCAACTGGGCGATATCGTGCTGCAACAGGTCACAGCCAGTGTCGTGCCCAATTTAGGTGGCGCCGAGATTTTATTAGGCATGAGCGCGCTAAACCAGTTAGAATTCCGCCAGCAAGGAAACCAACTGACCCTGATCCAGCGAAATTAATATGACAGAGCAAACCACTGCAAGATCCCATCATCCTTATCTGGCGCCGGAAATGACCCGCAGCGTGCGGGCTGCCCTGGCAGAAGATTTAGGCTTTCTGCCGCTGGCCGATGGCGACATTACTGCCAGCCTGATCCCGGCGAGCCAGCAGGCCAGTGCCACTATTATCAGCCGTGAGGCTTGTGTGATATGCGGTACCGCCTGGGTGGATGAAGTGTTTGCCCAGCTTAATCAGTTAAGCGTTGATGGCCAGGTCAGCATCAGCTGGCAGGTAAATGACGGTGACAACGTTGTCGCCGACAGCCTGTTATGCCGGCTGACCGGCCCGGCCCGTCTGCTACTGACCGGTGAGCGCAGTGCCCTGAATTTTTTACAGCTGCTAAGCGGCACCGCAACGGTTACCGCTCAGTATGTCAGCCTGCTGGCCAATACCCGCACCCGTTTGCTGGACACCCGCAAAACCCTGCCCGGTTTGCGCTTTGCCCAGAAATACGCTGTGCACTGTGGCGGTGGCTTAAACCATCGGTTTGGTTTGTTTGATGCCTTCCTGATTAAAGAGAATCATATTGCGGCCGCAGGCTCTATTCAGGCCGCCGTGGCCCAGGCCCGGCAAAATTTCCCCGGTAAACCGGTAGAGGTCGAAACCGAAAATCTGGATGAACTGCGCCAGGCATTAACTGCCGGCGCCGATATTATTATGCTGGACAATTTCAGCCTGGCCGACATTCGCCAGGCGGTTACGCTGAATAATGGCCAGGCAAAACTGGAGGTCTCGGGCAACATTACCGCTGCACGCTTAACTGAGCTGGCCGCTACCGGTGTCGATTTTATTTCCAGTGGTGCCCTGACCAAACATCTGCAGGCGATTGATTTATCAATGCGGCTACAGATTGCCAACTGAACAGCTGCAAATATTCCCCAAAGTTGCATTAACTAGTTAAACCACTGTTCAGTAATCTTCTGATACACTCAGGCCATTGCAACACCTGTAGTCTGGTAATAGTCAATGCAGCTGACAGAATCAGAACAGTTGACAGGAAAAGTGGTGCACTGGCGCGACGACAAAGGTTTCGGTTTTGTAGTACCGGATCAGGCCGTGCCGGATACCGAAAACCCGCAACTGTTTTTTCATATCCGCGATTTCACTGACAGTAAAATCCGTCCGTCGGAAGGCTGCCGCCTGCAATTCAGTCTGGGTAAAGATAGACGACAGCGGCCAATCGCCACCGCCTTACAGGTGATTTCGACGCCGGCAAAAGCAGCCCCCGTGCCAGAGCAGGAACTGATTGACCTTGACTACACTCAGGATGTCGCCCTGTATTTCCGCTGTGCCTTCCTGGTGCTGGTTGTCATCGCCCTGCTGTTTGGCACCCTGCCCTATGTACTGCCCATCTTATATATCGAAGCCAGCTTGTTCACCTACTGGCTGTACCGGGCCGACAAAGCTGCAGCGAAGGCCCGCCAGCGCCAACGCCTGCCGGAGCAGAGTTTGCAGTTATTCAGTTTAATTGGTGGCTGGCCAGGCGCCTTGCTGGCTCAGAAAAAGCTGTCACACAAAAAACGTAAATTCCTGTTTCAAAGAGAATTTCTGCTAGTCATTATTGGTAATGGTATTTTACTTATCTGGTTATTGTCGCAACATGGCCAGTTGTTTCTGGGCCGGCTGGCGCTCTGGTCTTAGTCGCGATGTTAATGTTGGTAGCGCGGCAAGCCGCAGCTACTGCCCTGGCGTTTGCAATGCGGTGCTTAACTGCTCAACCGGTGCCGGCCGCCCCAGCAGATAGCCCTGAAACTGCTGACAGCCCAGTTTACGCAGCGCCTGATACTGCTGTTTGGTTTCAACGCCCTCGGCAATAACCGCCAGCTCCAGACTGTTACCCAGCGCCAGAATAGTTCTGATAATGGCGGCATCACTGGGGTCGTCCAGCAAATCCCGGACAAAGCTACCGTCTATTTTTAACTGGTTCAGGGGTAAGCGTTTTAAGTAACTGAGCGACGAATAGCCGGTACCAAAATCGTCCAGCGAAAACCGGACGCCAAGCTCGCCTAGCTGCTGCATTTTGACAATAACCGCTTCAATATCCTCCAGCAGCTGGGTTTCGGTCAGCTCCAGCACCAGCTTTTCCGGCCTGGCGCCAGTTTGCTGCAGCGTATCCCGCACCAGTTGCACAAATTGCGGATCATGCAGCTGGCGGACACTTAAGTTAACTGCCAGATGCCAGTCTGCTTTTATCGGGTCATGCTGCCAGTCAGCCAGTTGCCGGCAGCTTTGCTGCAACACCCAGGCCCCAATCGGCAAAATTAAGCCACTGTCTTCTGCCAGCGGAATAAACTCGGCTGGTGATACCGGGCCAAGCTCTTCGTCGAACCAGCGCAATAACACCTCGGCGCCCAGCACCTGACCGTCGCTGTGATACTGTGGCTGAAAATGCAAACTGAATTGCTTCTGGCTTAACGCCTGGCGCAAACCAGTTTGCAGTGCTGAGCGCGCCAGCGCTTTGGCCTGCAGGTTACTGTTATAAAAACTATAACGGTTGCGGCCGCGGTCCTTTGCATCATACATGGCCAAATCGGCCCGCTGCAGCAGCTCATCGACGTTGTTGGCGTCACTGAACATCGCAATACCAATACTGGCACTGATGCTATAGCTGCGCTCTGCCAGCTGAAACGGCTGGCTCAGGATATCCATCAGTTTCATCGCCAGTAATTCAACGCGCTGCCCGGCTAAATCAGGGCGGGGCTGTAATTCTGCTAACAGCACCACAAATTCGTCGCCACCAAAGCGGGCCAGGGTGTCACTTTTACGCAGCTGATCGCCAAGCCGTCTGGCAACCTGACTTAGCAGCTCATCGCCGACAGCATGGCCCAGGGTGTCATTTAAATCTTTAAAATGGTCCAGATCAATAAACAATACAGCCCCCTGACAGGGCATCCGGCCAGCCAGACTAAATGCCTGCTCCAGCCGCTCCAGCAACAGCCGGCGGTTAGGCAACGATGTTAAGGCATCATAAAACGCCAGCTGATGAATAGCCTCCTGATTTTGTTTATGGGCAGTAACATCGGTTGAAATACCACACAACGCATAAATTTCGCCGTTGGCATGGCGCAGTGGTAGTTTTACCGACAAATAAACATGCTCGCCGCTGCCATCCGCCATGGCATTAATTTCTTCTTCAACAATCCGCTCGCCGCACTTCAGCACCCGTTGATCATTAACCTGAAGCTGACTCACTGTTTTTGCATCAAAAAACAGACTGTCGGTATGGCCGATAATCTGCTCCGGCGAGCGGCCAAACAACTGAGCAACCTTGTGATTAACGTACTGATAGCGGCTGCGGGTGTCTTTAATGTAAATATGGGCATCAACACTGTTCAGAATGGTTGTCAGCCTGTCCTGACTCAACTGCAACTCGCCAAGCTGCCGGTTACTGCGCCGCTGATACCAGAGCAATGCTGCTGCACTTAGCAGCAGTAACACGCTGCTGAGTATGGCCCAGATCAGCAGCGCTGAAATATCATTCTGGTTGCTAAAACCCGGCTGACTCCAGCGGTTAATGGTTTGAAAATAATAGGATTGCGGATCAGCCTGCCATTGTTGCAGCGCGTCATCAATACGGCTTAAAACCTGCAGATTACGATCCTTCGCGGTGGCATAAAACAGCTCAACCGGATTAAAGCGCAACGGATTAGCCTGCAGCTGAAATTCTGCCGCCCGGTTATCACCAAATAAATGGTTTGCCACGGCAATATCTGCACCACCGGCTGCCACCAGATTAAAAGCCGCCTGCAGCGACTTAACCTCCAGCAATTCAATATCCAGTTGCTGCTGCTGGCTGTAGTTATGTAAAAAGTGGTACTGGGAACTGTTCAGTAGTACTGCAATTCGCAGCCCGGCCAATTCGGCTAGCTCACTGATGTTATATTCAGGCAGGCTGTATAACCTTGACCAGCTGTACAGTACCGGGGTTTGATGAAAACTCATATCCTGCGCCCGCTGTGGGCTGAATGCCACGTCTGGCAGAATATCAATATCGCCGCTTGCCAGCAGCTCCAGACAATATGCCCAGTCGCAACTTACCGGTTTTAACTGCCAGTTTTGCTGCAGCGCAACGTGTTTTAGCAAGTCACCAAAAATCCCGGTCGGCATGCCATCCGCACTAACCGAAACCTTGGGCGGATTCTGGTAAATGCCTACCACCAGGGTCCGGCTTACCGGCGCAGCTGGTTCATTGGCAACAGCAAATGTAATAAGCAACCCATTGGCAGTAAACAGTATGCATGCCAGAAACAGGGCGATACGAAGCATAGACACGTCACAAAGTAGTTATTCTGTTATTGAGCTTACTGCAGCCAGCATAAATTGCAAAGGGCATTGTTACGCCCACTGTACCCGCTTGCGGTTGTTACACTTTAAAAATATGGCCCCGCCGGTAACACCAGTGCATCAGCAAATAGGATAACGCCAGAAATGTCAGGGCAAAGGCCAATGAGCCATTCAGGTTACCAAACAGGGGTTGGAACAGGTTGCTGAATATCCAGCCCTTGAGCAAGCCATCTCCAACCGGGATCATCACCAGTAGCCGTGCCATCATGCCAGCTAGCATATAAAACAAAATGGCGTTAGCGCCAAACACCACAAAAGGCGCACTCCAGCGCCGCCAGCGCTTAATATCACACAGCCAGATACACGCTGCCAACGCAATCGCACAATAGCCACTGCTTAACAGCACAAAGCTGGGGGTCCATAGGCTTTTATTTATTGGCAAACTGAAATGCCATAACTCAGCCAGCCAGACTGCTATAACACCTGCCAGCAGCAAACCACGGACTTTATGCGCCAGGCTGCGGTCAGTCTGAAGCCATTGCGCCAGCAGCACCCCGCTTAAACAACTGGCTGTAGCAGGCAGCGTTGACCAGATACCTTCAGGGTCAAAAGCAAACGGCGTCGCCGAGCGGTAATACAGATGGTTAACCCCCAGCACAGTATGGTCAAGCCAGGCGGCAAAACTATTGCCGGATAACAGCAGGCCGCTGAAAGTATTACCCTGGCTGTCCTGATAAGGCAGGTACCACATGGCCAGCAGGTACACCAGACAAAGCCCGCCCAGCCAGGCCAGCCGGCCCCGGGTGCCACAGTAAAGTACAATCAGCACCGTAGCGAAGTACACCAGGCCAATCCGCTGCAGCACGCCAAGCCAGCGCAGGTTCAGCAGTTTCTGTTCAATATAACTGTAAGCCGGATCAGCAAAATTAAAATAAAACAAAGCTAGAAACAGCCCCAGGCCAAACAGCTTAAGGCTGCGCACGGCAGCATGCTGGATCAGCTGCGATTTGGGCAGGCTGTTTTTACCCTGACTGTGTTGCCGCTGCAGGCTGAATTGCAGCGACATACCAACAATCACGATAAAAAAGGGGAAAATCAGATCAGCCACCGTCCAGCCATGCCACGTCGCATGGCGCAGCGGCCCGTACACATAATTCCAGCTGCCCGGGTTATTAACCAGAATCATCGCCGTAATGGTTAAGCCCCGCAACGCATCCAGCGCCAGCAGCCGCTGGGGTGGCAAGGTTGCCAGAATGGCATCACAGTGGGCTTTTAGCCAGTTCAGCATATATCAGCGCGCCTGAGCCGGCTTATCGGCCGCTGCCGGCACAGGCTGCTGCGCTGAACCGGTATTTATCGTCACCGGCAACTGACCGGCGGGCCTGACCTGCCCCAGCAATACCCGGGCCAGTGCCGTATAGGTCGCGCCCGGATCACCAGCGGCAATGGCGTTATCTTCACTGTTATAGGCATAGCTGGCCAGGCTGACATCAGCATACTGGCCATAAACAGCAGCATCATAAGGCGCGCGCAGACTGATAAACACATGCGGGGTTTGTAACTGCGCAAGCTGGCGCAGCAACGCCAGAAAATCCAACTGCTGGCGCTGATAGCGGGCGGCTAAAGGCCCGAGCGCGCTGATATCGTCCATGCCGCCAATCTCTGCCAGCGAGGGCATTGGCGTGATAAAGCCACTGATCACCACCTCGGCCTGTGCCAACAGGGTCGCGGCCCCGGTCAGATCGTCCTGCAATAAACTCAGGCTGGTAATTGTCAGCGGCTGCGGGCTTTGCTGCTGCAACGCCACGCTGAGCGCAGCGGCCTTATTACTGTCCGGCATAATAAGCAGGATTTGCTTACCGCTCAGCTCAGGCAGCGCGGCTTTATCGTTGTTGTCTGGCATCGGAATGCGGGTAATCGCTGCCTCGGCCAGCGCCAGCTCAGCCTGACGATGCGCCTGACTACCAAGCAGACGATCCGCTCTGGCCAGTTGCTCTGCCGCTGTTCCCTCCGGCAATAAGGGATACTGTTGTTTCAGACTGATGATCCGCTGATACGAGGCCAGCAACTCGGTTTTACTCAGCTGTTCGTTGGCCACTGCCTGCTCCAGCGCACTTAGCAGCGCAGCTAAATCAGCCAGCTCTGCCGGGCTTTGCAGTTTCACCGGCATCAACGCGATATCAGCGCCGGCGGCAAAGGTAGCAATAACGGCATCGTGCGGGCTGAAAAAATGGCTGATGCCGGCCATATCCAGTGCATCAGTGACGATAAGGCCCTGATACCCGAGCTGCTCTCGTAGTAAATCATGCAGGATTGCCCGTGATAAGGTGGCCGGCTTCAGCATCTGCTGGCCATCTTTGGCAATAAAGGTACTGCTGTCGAGCGCCGGATACTGAATATGCGCGGTCATAATCATGCCCGGCTGCTGCTTGTTAATGATGTCAGTAAACGGCAATAAATCCACCTGATCAATCTGCTCGCGGCTATGCTCTACCCTTGGCAGGCCTAAATGACTGTCGACATGGGTATCACCATGGCCCGGAAAATGTTTCAGCGCCGCAATAACCCCACGTTGCTGCATCGCTGCAGTCATGGCGCCGCCCAGTTCTGCCACAACAGCCGGATCTTCAGCAAAAGCCCTGACATTAATCACCGGGTTATCCGGATTCACATTAACATCGACGGTTGGCGCAAAATTTACGTTAATACCGAGCGCCAGCAATTCCGCAGCCGTAATGGCCCCGGCCAGTTCAGCAAAATGAGTACCATGCTGCGGATAGGTGGCGCCAATAGCCATATTGCCACTGAACGACGTGGCCAGTTGCCGCGGCAAGCGGGCGACCCGGCCGCCCTCCTGATCAATACTGATAAATAGCGGCTGCTTTAACGCAGATTGCGCAGCGGCTTGCTGTAATTGCCGGTTAAGGCCAATAATCTGCTGCGTGTGCTGCAGGTTTTCAGCAAATAAAATTACCCCGCCAATATCATACTGGCTAATCAGCTTTGCCAGCTCAGGCGGCAGGCTGGTTAACGGCGTACGACATTTGCCAGCTGCTGTCGGCTCAGGGCAGTAATAGCGTAAGTCCAGCATCAGCTTCTGGCCCAGCATCTGGCGGACCGTGGCTGCGGTTGCAGTAGCAGCAGTTGGCTGCGCCTGACTACTCATAACCAGCGCACCGGATAGGGTGCAACCTGTGATAAACCACTCCAGCCATTTTCGTTGCCGACCTTTCTGCTTATCTGCCACACTGTTTTCTCCGCTTGTGGTAAGGTAACCTTTGTTAACGTAATCGTTGTTAACGTAACCTTTTTCAGGTAACTGCCAGCAGTAGAACAAAAAAAACGTGCGCCCGCCAGTAGCGGGGTGCTGCTTAACAAAAATTAACCCTAATACGATGTGTCGGGAACCTCGCCATGCAATTAACGTTGTTAGACTGGACAGTATTTTTTGGCTATTTTCTGCTGCTGGCGACCCTGGCAGTCTGGGTAAACCGGCGCCGGGCCGATACCAGCAGTGACTATTTTCTTGGCGGTAACAATATGCCGCCTTTTCTGGTAGCAATTTCGGTGCTGGCGACCTCGCAATCTGCGGCCACTTTTCTGGGCGGCCCCGACATGGGTTTCCGGGGTAATTTAACCTATCTGGCCACCAACATCGGCGCCATTATTGCCAGTTTACTGGTAATAAAATGGCTGATCCCGCGTTATTATCAGCTGAAAGTCACTACCGTATACGAGCTGCTGGAAAGCCGGTTTAACGCCACCGCTAAAAACCATGCCGGTAAAATGTATTTGTTTGGCCGGGTTTTCGCCAGTGGCGCCCGGCTTTATATGGCAGCGCTGGCTGTTGCCATGTTGCTGTTTAATAATATTGAACCCGGCAGTGTTATCAGTGCGATTGCCCTGCTGGCTGCTGTTGGCCTGGCCTGCACCATGGCTGGCGGTATCCGCTCGGTTATTTATACCGACGCGATGCAATGTGCCGTGTATGTAACGGCGGCCCTGGTGGTACTTGGCTATCTGTACAGCAGCCTGCAGCTGGATCTGGCCAGCTTATACGCCGTACTCAGTGAGCCGCTGGCCGACGGCACCTCTAAATTACTGTTGTTTGATTTCCGGCCTGATTTCAGCAGCAGCGGCGTGTTTACCATCTGGTCTGCGCTAACCGGTTTTGTGCTGTTAAATATTGCAGCCTTTGGTCTGGATCAGGATATGACCCAGCGGGTGCTAACCTGTAAAACCGCTGCCGGTGGCGCCAAAGCGCTGTTGTCGTCGGCACTTATGGTGATTCCGGTGATGCTGGTATTTATCGTTATTGGTCTGCTGTTATATATCTATTATCAGCGGCCCGACGTATTCAGTAACGACGCCAGCTACAGCAGCAGCTTTGGCGGTGAACAAATTACTGTCTTTATGTATTATGTATTAAATGAAATGCCATCCGGATTGCGCGGCCTGGTAGTAGTGGGCGTGATTGCCGCAGCGTTATCAACGATAACCTCCGGCTTAAACTCGATGGCATCAGTGCTAGTGGCGGATATTTATAAGCCCTGGCGCCAGCAGCGCCAGGCTGTAACGACAGAGCGGCACTATGTGCGGGCAGGCCAGTGGGCCATGTTATTAACCGCAGTAACCTTGTCGGCGATGGCCATTCTGTGTTTTTACTGGCAGCAGTATTCTGCTATGCCGTTACTGGCGTTTGCCCTGAGTGTAATGGTATTTTCATACAGCGGCTTGCTGGGCGTATTTTTTACCGCGCTGTTCAGCAGCAGAGGCAATAGCAAAAGTGTTACCGCGGCGCTGCTGGCCGGGTTCACTGTTACCCTGTTAATGCAGCCGTACCTTTTACGGTTGATCAGCCCGACGCTGGCAGCCTGGGATCTGGGCTTTACCTGGCAACTCTGTCTGGGCACCCTGGTTGCCTGGCTGGTTTGTCTGATGGGTGCACCGCGGTCGGCTAGGTCCGATGCAGTGGCCACTAACCTGGAGCATTAAATGTATTTACTGGCGGTAGATGGTGGCGGCAGTAAAACCCTGGCCAGACTGCAGCATTCGCTCAGCGGCCAGCAGTGGCAGGCTGCCGGCGGCCCGGCCCAGTTGTCCAATAATCTGGATCTGGCTATCAGAACGGTACGCCAGCTGAGTTTACAATTGTGCCAGCAGGCGGGTATTGGCCTGCATCAGGTCATGGCCTGTATTGGCCTGGCCGGTGCCGGCAACCCGCAATTGCACAGTGCCTTTTGTCAGCAATTGCAGCTGAATTTTGCCGCCTGGCAGCTGACAACCGACGCCCGCACCTCCTTGTATGGCGCCAACAACGGCCAGCCTGTGGTAATGGTTGCGCTGGGTACCGGTTCGGTAGCGATGCGGCTGGACCAGGATGGCAGCGAGCAGCAGACCGGAGGCTGGGGTTTTAATATCGGTGACGAAGGCGGCGGGGCCTGGCTGGGTAAACTGGCCGTGCGCCAGCTGCTCTGGCAACTGGACAGTGACGAGGGACTGACCAGCCCGCTGACTCAGGCTCTCAGCCAGCATTGTGGCGACAATGTCAGTACGGTGCTGCCCTGGTTAAAACAGGCCGGTGCTACAGATTTTGCCGCGCTGGCGCCGCTGGTGTTCAGCCACCAAAGCTGCCCGCTGGCCCAACAGATCCTGCACCAGCAAGCGGCTGCCATTACCGAACTTATTCAATGCTGTCGTGGCCGGCGTGCGTTGCCGGTGGTCTTACTCGGTGGCCTGGCCGCCAGCAGTCAGTCGCTGCTCAGCGCCGATATCGGCAAACTGTTACAAGCCCCTCGCGGTGATGCGCTGGACGGCGGCCTTATTCTGGCAGCCAGGCAACTGGCCCGGATCAGTCCAGTCTGATTTATATTCCTGAATTTACAAAGTGAGTGTCTGATGAGTCAAACTGAATTACTGCAACAGCTGGCGAATATGAGTACCGAGGCACGCAATCCCGCTTCCGCCGAGCTGGATAAGCTGAACAGCCTGGCCATTGTCAGCCTGATTAATCAGGCCGATCAAAGCGTTGCCACTGCAATTACCCCCTGTTTACCGCAGGTGGCCCGGGCGGTTGATGCCATAGTGCAGGCTTTTGGCTGTGGCGGCCGCTTAATCTATGTTGGTGCCGGCACCAGTGGCCGACTGGGCATTTTAGACGCAGCTGAGTGCCCGCCGACATTCAGTGTGCCGGCTAACCAGGTTATTGGCCTGATTGCCGGTGGCAGCAAAGCTATTCAGCAGGCAGTAGAAGGCGCAGAAGACAGCCCTGAACTGGCAGTGGAAGAACTGACTGCCATTAACTTTGGTCCGGATGATGTGCTGGTGGGCATTGCCGCCAGTGGTCGCACACCCTATGTGCTGGGTGCACTGGCTTATGGCCGCAAGCTGGGTGCCACTACCGTTGCCATCAGCTGTAATGCCAGCGGTCCCATTCTGGCCGCAGCAGATATTGCCATTTGTGCCGAAGTAGGCCCGGAAGTGCTGACCGGCTCTACCCGGATGAAAGCCGGCACCGCCCAGAAAATGCTGCTGAATATGCTAAGCACCGCCGCCATGGTGCGCAGCGGCAAGGTGTATCAGAACCTGATGGTTGATTTACATGCCAGCAATCAGAAACTGGAGGCACGAGCGGTGCGCATCGTGATGCAGGCTACCGATTGCGACAGTGTTACGGCCAATGCTGCCTTGCTGCAGGCCGGTATGAGTGCCAAGCTGGCTATTTTACTGATCCTGACCGGCCAGGATTTAGCCAGCTGCCAGCAGGCCCTGGCTGATAACAACGGTTTTGTCAGCAAGGCGCTGGAGACAGCAAAATGAGGCGCCTGCTAACTGTACTGGCAATGCTGTGGCTGGCCGGGTGTCAGCCGAATCCGACTGTGCCGTCTGCTGCCCCCGAAACTACTTCCAGGATCACCCCCGGCGCAGAGCAACTGGCCGCCTATCTGCCGTTGTTGCAGGGCAAACGAGTGGGTCTGCTGATTAACCAGACCTCGCTGGTGGGCGAGCAGCATCTGGTTGATGTGCTGCTGGCCAATAACGTTAATATTGTCAGTATTTTCGCGCCCGAGCATGGTTTCAGGGGCGATCATGATGCCGGCGCCAGCGTCAGCTCCGGCATCGACAGTAAAACCGGTATTCCGCTGCTATCGCTGTATGGCGCCAACAAAGCGCCCAGTGCCGGGCAAATGCAGGCTCTGGATATCGTTATTTTCGATATTCAGGATGTTGGCGTGCGTTATTACACCTATATCAGCTCAATGCATTACCTGATGCAGGCCGCGGCTGAGCATAATGTCGCCATGCTGGTACTCGACCGCCCCAACCCGAACGGCCGCTATCTGGACGGCCCGGTGCTGGATTTAGCCTTTCAGTCTTTTGTCGGTATGCACCCGATACCGCTACTGCACGGTATGACTGTTGGCGAACTGGCCAGGATGATTAAAGGCGAGCGCTGGATAAAGCAGGCTGAACAGCTGCAGCTGACGGTGATCCCGGTGGCGAATTATCAGCGCGATATGGCCTATAGTCTGCCGGTGCCGCCCAGCCCGAATTTACCCAATGATCAGGCCATTGCCCTGTATCCGTCACTTGGCTTTTTTGAAGCCACCCCGTTAAGTGTCGGCCGTGGCACTTCTATGCCGTTTCAGCTGCTGGGCTATGATAAGTTCAGCCTCGGCGATTTCAGCTTTACCCCGGTGGCCACCCCTGGCGCGGCAATGAACCCGCCATTAAAAGACACACCCAGCACAGGCCAGGACCTGCGCCAGGTTCAGGCCGGCGGTTTAGATTTAAGTTATTTAATTAACTGGTACAGCTTATTTGCGGAAAACAACGCCACTTTTTTTAACTCGCCGGGCTTTATGGATAAACTGGCCGGTAGCGATACCCTGCGTAAGCAAATTGAACAGGGCTTAACCGGGCAGCAAATCCGGGCCAGCTGGCAAAGCGCACTTAACGAGTTCGCTGCCAAACGCCAGCCGTATTTGCTCTACCCCTGATAAACTGGCTGCGGCAGGCTGAGCCGCTATTGCTCAGCTGCCGGCATCCGGCTAAAGCGGGCCAGCGGCGCCATTCTGGCCCGGTTCAGACTCAGCTCATCAGCGGCAATGCTGATGTTATCTACCTTGTTTAATACATCCAGTAATTGCGGTTCAACGGTCTCCTCCAGACAGGCTCTGCGCGTTGTCGCCAGCGGGCCGAAACGCAGCCGGCTGCCCTGCAACTGATAGGTGCCGGTCAGGCTGTTACAACCGGTATAGCCGGTTACCCGGCCAGCCGGATCGAACTGTAAAAACACCTTGTTATCGGTATCTACCGGCTGTTGCTGCAGTTCAGTCAGTTGCCATTTGCCGGCAATATTTACGCTGTCAGCATCTGCCGGCGTGGTGTCATCCTGCTTATCCAGCCAGTACTGTGCCGCCAGCTCGCCGTCTATTCTTTGCCCTTGCGGGTCCAGCAGCAGTAGCCGGTTTTCACCGACCAGAAATTGCGTACCGGCGGCATCGTCCAGCGTGATCTGCCGGCCATCGCTGCTCCAGCTAAACTCGCCCTCTGTCTGCTCCGGCTCATCGGCCCGCTCCTGATAATAACGCGACAACTGATAACGCTGATCCGCCTGCAGTTGCAACGTCAGTTTAATTCCGGGGCAATCGGCACAGGGGATCACCCCCTGATAGCTACCAGGCCAGTCCAGCGCATTCTGACTGGTATCGGCCGGGGTTGGCGACTGTTGCTGAGCCGGCTCACTGGCCGGGCGGGTTGATTCTGGCTGGCAAGCGGTCAGCATAAATATGCCTGTCGCGGCACAAAACAGGTAAAACACTTTTTTAAAATGGCAGCTGTTGCCAGGCAGACTAACTGAGTAACGCATAACAAGCTCCGTGGCGAAAAATAGTAGCAATAGACGTAGTATCAGAAAGCTACAGTATAGCGGCCATTGTCGCGCCGCCAACTTTACCCAGCCTGAACTTAAACCAGACATCCGGCCCGGATGAACTACACTGAAAGCCGGCCTGTATAAAAACCGGTCTGCATAAAAAGGAGTGAAGATGAGTATAAATGTGTTAGCAATTTGCGGCAGCCTGCGGGCGAAATCAACTAACCGGGGGCTGGTGCGCTACGCGATGGCCAACTGCCCGGACGGCATGAAAATTCACCTGGCCGATTTAATGGAGGTGCCATTTTATAATGCCGATCTTGGTGCAAAACCGCCGGCAGTGCAAACCCTGCAGCAGCAAATGGCCGAAGCTGATGCGTTATTACTGGCCTGCCCCGAATATAACTATTCGCTGGCACCGGCACTGAAAAATGCGCTGGACTGGGCCTCACGCGAGCCTGACAATCATTTATTAAGCGGCAAACCGGTCGCCATTATGGGTTCAGCCGCCGGTATGGGCTCCAGCCGCGCCCAGTACCACTTACGTCAGGTCTGTGTTTATCTGAACCTGCATCCGCTGAATCAGCCCGAGGTTTTTGCTAATGCCTTCAGCGGCGCCTTTGATACCGACGGCGATTTAACTGACGAGAAAATTCAGGCTAATGTCCGCAAATTGCTGGCCGCGCTGCTGGCCTGGCAGCAGCGCTTAAATGGCCAGAAAAGCTGAACCGAAAAAGCTGAACCAGTAAAGCTGAAACAGTCGTGCAGATTTAATTGCCGCCAAACGGATCGATCAGGCTGCCATCCGCCAGCCTGATCAGCCGGCCATTAATCACCGCAAGCTGCACCTTATTGTCTTTACTGAGTAAAAAGGTCGTGCTGGCATGCCGCTGCGGCCAGGGTCCGTTTACACCGCGCGGGTTTATTGCCACCGGCAGGCCGGAGTTATTGCTGAGCAGGCCGGCATCGCCGCTAAAATGGCTGTAGCCGTCAGCCAGCAGCTTAAGGTATTTATCGGTAGTTAACTGCAGCGGTTTAGCCAGCGGATACGCCTTACCGGCGTGGTATGCCATACCACTGGCATCCAGGCTGTGATAAGCGCCATAAATACCGGCGTCACCTATTTCATCCAGGCCGACACTACCGCGGCCATTGCCACCGGCAGTAAAGGCTAAATCGACCCGCGCCAGCACACCGTTGCCATCAACCTTGGGCAAATTGATATTGCTGATAATTAAATCTTTCATACCGCCACTGTTGTTCATCGGTATGCTGTTATAGCCGCTTAAATCGTAATCCCGGTAGCTGCCACTGCTAATCAATTCCAGCCAGCGTAAATACAGCTGCACATTTAGCTGGCGGGCCAGCTGGCGAAACGGATCATTGTAATTACCACCTGCTTCCACCAGCACGGTACTGATCCCCATGCCGGAAAACGTATCACCGAACGAGCGCATTGAATACTCATCATCATAGCGGCCCAGCTGCTCAGGTATCACCTTATCAAGCAGTGGCTTTACCGCGCTTATCAGCTGCATTGCCGCATGGCGGCTGGGGTTAATCTGCCGGGCCTCGTTATAAGCCGGTGCCAGTAAAGAGATGGTGGCGGGTTTTTTATTATCCCCGGCGCCGTGGTAGCGATTCTGATCATGCAGGTTAAAGCCATAATGTGGTTTGATGTTTTTGGCTGCCTGCATCAGTAACTGGCCTTCCGGGGTCTGCAGCGCCAGCGCATCACGGTTAACGTCAATGCCCAGCGCGTTATAGCGGCTGTTACGCTCAGCGCCATCCGGGTTCAGCATCGGGATCAGATACAAACTAATCTCATCCAGCCAGGCCGGGCCGCCTTTACCGGTTGCCGCCTGTTGTTGCTGCTGGGCATCAATAATGGCCAGCAAATCAAAAATGGCGGCAGTGGCGGTTGGCTCATCACCATGCATTTGTGACCAGGCCAGTACTTTGCGCTCACCGTGACCAATTTTCAGCAGATAAACCGGCCGCTGCTCCACCGAGCGGCCAAGCTCGGTCACCTCCAGCCAGTTTTGTTGCTGATAGTAGCTTATCAGCGGCGCAATATCGCTATGAGTTATCTGTGCTTTGGCCAGGCCCGGCGTGGTAAATTTGCTGTAATCAGCTGCGCTGGCCAAGCCTGATAACACCGCGCTTAATGCTAACCATAATGATACGTGCTTTAACATAGCATCCTCTATACCCGTTATCCTTAAAGCTGCAGCGGTGTTGGCTGCGCTCTCTCACCCCAATCACATAGAGAGCTATGCTCATGGAGTTTCACTCACTTGCCGCCTACCTGCAACTTCAATGATTTTGGGTATATCCCGGCCAACTTGAAGTAAGAGCGGTTTTGCCGACTATGTTAACCATAACATAAGCAGCTGCGCTCAGCATACTGGCTAAATTCAGGCTAAGCTTAGCCAATGCTAAATTAACCAGGATAATTTTAATTGTTTAGTCCCCGGCAGTTTTATCAGCAATTGCGCCAGCGTAAGGTGTTAACCACAGTACTGGCTTACCTGGTTATTGTCTGGCTGGCGCTGCAGGTGGTTTCTGTGGTTTCTCAGCTGCTGCAGCTGCCGCCGCTGCCCGGTCGTATTATCGCCATTAGTCTGGTCGCGGCGGTGCCACTCGTCTGCTATCTGGCCTGGTACTATCAGGTTCAGCAAGGCCGGCTGCAGTTAATCGCCGGTGCTGATGGCGAGCCGCCGGCTTTTGGCGCTAAGCAGCTTAGCAGCTTACTGCTAATCACTCTCTGCAGCGCTCTGCTCGGGTATCAGTATTATTTACAAAGCCGATCTGCCGCGACATCAGAGCCACTGAGCCTGACGGCCAACTCGATTGCCGTACTGCCTTTTACCGCTATAAATCCAACTGAAAACAGCCCTGAGCGATCGCCGCTGAAAAACAGCCCTGAGCTGGCGCCGCTGGTAAAGAGCCCTGAGCTGACTTTATTAACTAACAGCCTGGCTGAGGAGATCAGCAGCCAGCTTGCGCGCAGCCCCGGCTTAACGGTAGCCGCAGCCAGCTCCGGCCAGGTACTCAGTCGCCAGCAACTAAGCCCTGCTGAAATCGCCAGCCGGCTGCAGGTCGCTACGTTGCTGACCGGCAGTATCAGTACCACCGGCCAGCAACTGCACATCCGCTTACAGCTGCTCGACGGCCAAAACGGCCAGACCTTATGGAGTCAGCAGCTTAGCCGCGAGCTGCAAGATGTATTTGCGCTGGAAACCGAAGTCGCCCGCTCGGTCGCCAATGCCTTGCAGGCCAGCTTAGCACCCGGCAGCACGATAAAAGATTTATCGGCCAATGCCAGCACCCGAAGTGCCGATGCTTATATCAGCTATTTAAAAGCCCGCGAGCAATACCGGCTGCAAACCAGCGAAGCGATGCAGCAGGCCCGCCAGTTATTTGAGCAAGCCATCGGTCAGGATCCGGAATATGCGCTGGCCTATGTTGGCCTGGCCGATACCCTGCTGCTGCTAAGCGATGGCAGCAAAGAGTTTGGCATTATTGAGGTGGATATCGCCACCAAACTGGCGGCAGAATATCTGGACAAAGCACTTACCCGCGCGCCACAGCTGGCCGAAGCCTATGCCATTCAGGGCAAAATGCTCGAGCTGCAACAGCAGTTTGAGCCGGCGCTGGCCGCTTATCAGCAGGCCTTGGCTCTTAACCCTAACCTGGCAGTGGCGCATATGTGGCAGTATCTGCTGTTAAAGCAACAGGGTCGTTATGATGAATCCTTACAAGCGCTGGAGCAGGCTTATCAGCTGGATCCGGTATCGGTGGCGGTGCTGTATAACCGCGGCTATGAACAGGCGATCCGCGGCCAGTTTACTAAGGCGACCGAAAGCTTTAGCCAGTTATTACAGGACTTCCCTGAATCACCTTTGGGTCATGCTGGTCTGGCTTTAACCGACTTTCATCAGGGGCAGTTGGCCGATAGTCTGCAGCATTGGCAACAAGCATGGCAATTGTCGCCAGAGAACTATTATTTTCTTGAGCAGTATCGAGCATTATTGCTAACCCTTGATTTAGTGATAATGCAGCCTGAACTTATTGAAGAACCAGACTACAGACCAAGTTATTTAATGCGTCGAGGTGAATTTCAAACATTATTTCGTGAAATGGAGTTTCGACTGGCAGCAGAACCCGACGACCCCTGGTTAAAATTTGAAGCATCCTGGTACCACATGCTAGTTGGCGAAAAAGATATTGCGATTAAACTGTTGTTGCAAAGCTACCCTGTATTTGATGCTAAAGAGCTTTATAACATGCCGATGTGTAGTCCGGCCCTTGAAATATCCTGGGCGTTAAAACAACATGCTCAAACTCAGCCAGCTGACAAGCTATTAAATCAATGTCAGCAGCAATTACAAGACGCGCTGCAAAGTGAACTGCGGGATAGCTATCTAAATCATCTGGCAGCGAGACTGGCTGCTTTGCAAGGTGATAATAAAACTGCAATACAACAATTGCAGCAGGCCATGGCCTATGGCTGGCGCGAGTGGTGGACTTTTCATGATCCAATTTTACAAAGTATTCCGGCACAGCAGCTGGCGCCATTGCGCCAGCAACTGGAAAATGCAATTAATGAGCAACGGCAGTTAGCGCTTACGCGAGCCCAGTTGGACCTTACGCCGCCTAAACAATAGTAACCCTAAGCCAGCAAATAAACTTAAGGTAGACGGTAATGGCACCTGCACCGCGAGCGGCTCCAGAATAAATACCCGCTCTGACGGCGAGCTAAAGCCCAACACATCAGAGCGTCTGCCTTGGTAGTAGCAATTTTCATCGCCCTCATCCAGAAACACCGGAAAACAGTCATCGCGATCATTGCGATAATAAAAATCCCGATCGGGGCCTGAGTAAAAGGCACTGTTAAAGGTCAGCCAGTATTCGCCGGGCACTAAGTCATCCGGCCTCAGTGCCGCCGGGTTAAAGCCATTCTCCCGTAAAGCGGAAAACGTCCAGCTTTGCTCCCCCTGGCGCAAGGTCCAGCTAAATTCAGCAGCAAAGGCAGAGGGGAAGTCCCATAATAGCGCGCCCTCAAAATCCAGCTGCTCTCCTTGGATAAACTCATAGTAACAAGGGTCTTCCTGCCAGTACTCAGGCGGTGGTAGCATATCTGTAATCAGCCAGCAATCTCCTGGTACGGCTAATAACTCAAGATCACCTATGGTAAAACTTACCCGGTTAATAGCCGGCGCACTGTACTGTAAATAACCGTCTCTGATAAAGCTGTTATCAAATAAGCCATAGCTTTGTGGCCGGGTTGAAGTTTCTGAGCCACGACCACCGCCTCTTATTAATTTAGCTTCAGCCAGAAAACTACAAAATAACAACAGCACCACTGCAACTTTAAAAAAACGCATAACCGACACTCCCTGTTATTGAAGATATTGATGCTGCATATCACCGGCTAACTGCATACCAGATTACGAAGGCAAGCTTCAGGTTAAAAAATTTATATCAGAATTACCTGGTACAGAACCCACTAAGTAAAGCAGAAAACGGCCAAAACGCCAGTGGCCGACTTGCTCGCCGGCATGCTTATCTGTATAAAAGTAACTGTATAAATTAGTTGTATAAAAACAATAAAAAGGAGCCTAAGGTGGCTGACTGGTTAACCCTGCTTCCGGCGCTTGTCGCCATTGCCGTGGTACTGTGGCGCAAAGAAGTGATTCTGGCCTTGCTGTTATCGCTATGTACCTCAGAGCTGCTGATTTTTCTGCAAAACGGCCAGAGCTTTGGCGCTGGTTTATTGCTGGATGGCAGTATTCAGACTTTGGAGCGGATTATTGCCGTTACCGGCGATGCCGATAACGCCCGTATTTTAATGTTCTCGCTTTTAGTCGGCGGCTTACTGGCCTATATGCGCTACTCCGGCGGCGTGTCGGCCACGGTAGCGATGCTGGTTAATAAAGGTATTGCCCGCAATGGCCGCCAGGCCGGTTTACTGACCTTTTTTATCAGTAGTGTCACCTTTATTGAATCAAACTTAAGCTCGCTGACTGCCGGCATCAGCTCGCGTGGCCTGTTTGATAAATTTAAAATGAGCCGGGCCCGGCTGGCCTATATTATCGACAGCACCAGTGCGCCGATTTGCATTATTATTTTACTCAATGGCTGGGGCGCTTATATTCTGGGGCTGCTTAGCACCTATGATTTACCAGAGAGCCCGGTGGCCATTTTAATTGGCACCATCCCGCTTAATTTCTATGCCCTGATCACCTTAGTGGTGGTGCTGTATACCATCATCAGTGGCAAAGTATACGGCCCGATGCGTACCTCAGAGCAGCAGCTGCATACGTTATCGCACCATAGTGAAATTGAGACTGAACCCAGCCATCCATCTTATATGTTAGTGCCACTGGTAACCCTGGTCGGTGCCATGCTGGGCTTTATGCTGCTAACCGGCAATGGCCAGCTGGTGCAGGGTTCAGGTTCTAAGTCGGTGCTCTATGCCACGGCACTGGCCTGCGTGGTGGTGTACGCAATGATGTTATTCAGCCGCCGTTTTAAACATCAGCAACTGGTTGATATCGGCTTTAAAGGCATCAGTGAACTCCTGCCACTGGTGACCATCGTGCTGCTGTCGTTGTCGCTCGGGTCCAGCTTAAAACTGCTGGGCACCGGTACCTTTATTGCCAGTATCGTTGATCAGAACCTGCCGCAGGTGCTGATCCCAGCGCTGCTGTTTTTAGCCGGCGCGTTAATCTCTTTTACCACCGGCACCAGCTGGGGCACCTTTGCTATTCTTATTCCAATCGGCATGCCAATGGTCAGTCTGCTGGGGCTGCCACCGCAGCTGATTTTGGCGGCGATTTTAAGCGGCGGGGTATTTGGCGATCACTGCTCGCCTATTTCCGACAGTACCGCAGTAAGCTCGGTTGCCGCCGGCTGTGATTTACTGGAGCATGTTAAAACCCAGCTGCCCTATGCGCTGGTATGTGGCGCTATCGCCTTAATCAGCTTTGTGATTGCCGGCGTACTGATGATCTAACGGAGATAACGATGATGAAAATGGCTCTGTTTACGACCCTGCTGGCTCTGACCAACCCGTTACCGGTTGCTGCTGAGCCATCAGTACCAGCCGACTTTACCGATGTCGCCAGCCTGCTGCCCGAAGCCCAAATTCATATGGCGTACCTTGGCAGCAATAACTTTGTCGGCAGTCAGGTTGATGGTTATAAGGCCAATAAATGTTATTTGCAGCAAAACGCCGCCAATGCGCTGGTGCAGGCACAACAAGCGGCAGCGGCCAGAGGCTTAACCCTGTGGATTTATGATTGCTACCGGCCGCAGCGGGCGGTTAATCATTTTATGCGCTGGGCCAGCGATTTAACCGATACCAGCACTAAAGCCGAGTATTATCCCAACCTTGGCAAAGATCAGCTGGTAGGCGAATATATTGCGGAAAAGTCCGGCCATAGCCGCGGCAGTACCCTCGATTTAACGCTGGCCGCCAAAGATGAAGCGGGCAACTGGCAGCCGCTGGATATGGGCTCGCCGTTTGATATGTTTGACCCGGTATCCAATGTCGGCAACCCTACCATCAGCAAAACACAGCAGGCCAATCGTCAGTTGCTGGAAAATATTATGCTGCAAGCCGGTTTTAAGGTGTACAGCATGGAATGGTGGCATTTTACCCATCAGCCGCCGGTCTATACCGACCAATATTTTGATTTTGTCATTAAATAAGCGGCAAAAAATTACAAAAAGTTACATTGAATTAATAATTGATTCAGCGGTGCCTTGCTATACCTGTTAGTGACTTTACTCGTCTTAATCGCAATTAAGGAGTCACTATGCATAAACTACTCGCGACCACCCTACTCGCAGGGACCTTTTTTTCTGCAGCCGCTGCTGCCCAAACCTACGACAAGGGCTTTTATCTGGGCGGCCACTACGGCCAGCATAAAGTAGAACTGGAATCCGATTTTGCCGACACCGATGTTAAATTTGGGGTAGCCGGGGTCAATGCCGGTTTGCAACTAACCAGTTTTCTGGCGCTGGAAGCCCGCTATGCCATTGGCGTAGAAGATGAAGAAATTTTTGATGACGACGATTCAGCCCGTTATGAAATAGACCGCCATATGGCACTGATGGCTAAAGGCTCGTTGCCACTGGGTGATCGCTTTGCCCTGTTTGCCACAGCTGGTTATGGCGAAACCAAATACAATTTTGCCTACGATATTCCCGGTCTGACTGGCTCAGAGTCTACCACCGAAAGTGGCTTTATTTATGGCGCAGGCGCAAACTTTCACCTGACCAATAATTTAAGTCTGGTGGCTGAGTACAATGTATTGCCCGATCTGGAAGACGAAGATGACGGCCTGATTGAGTCTGATGTGTCGTTGATGACAGTGGGCCTGAATTATACTTTCTAAGCCCCGCTAACTAGACCTGCTCAGCTGGCATCTTCACAATGCCTGCGTTAAGCACCAACTTCAGTTGCCTGGTGGTTCTCCCTGCTGCCGGGCAGCTGCCTTTAACAATAATCTTGCCCTGCCTCTGATACTGGCCTGTCGCATTTGCCATTGCACCTGGCGCTATTGCCATTAGAGCTATTGGCATTGTTCTGTTAGTATTAGGCCATAATGTATTTAACTTTTTAGCCCAACTTAACTATGGCCAGACGTACTAAAGCCGAAGCAGAAAGCACCCGTGCTGCCATTCTCGATGCTGCCGAACTGCTGTTTTTTAAGCAGGGAGTGTCCCGCACTACCCTTGAGAAAATTGCGATAGCAGCCAATGTCACCCGGGGTGCAATTTACTGGCACTTTCAGAATAAAGCCGATTTATTTAATGCGATGATGGAGCGGGTCCGGCTGCCGTTTCAAACCATGTTAACGGAAATAGATAATAACCTGGCCGCTGATCCGTTCAGTCAGTTACAGCAGCTGTTTACCAATGGCCTGCAACTGATTGCCAGTAGCGAGCAGAAACGCCGGGTCCTGACTATTATTTTTCATCGCTGCGAATATATTGATGAGTTAAACCCCGCAGTAACCAAACAAGATGAATTAGATACCCAGACCGTCGCCGTGATGCAGCGGGCGTTTGAGCGTGCTGAGGCCGCAGGCACCTTGCGCCCCGGTATTACCCCCAGGCTGGCGGCTAATGCCATGCATATGTATGTCGGCGGCATAATAAGTCATTTCTTGTTAAAACCGCAGCAGTGTGACTTGATGCAACATGCTCCGGCGCTGATTGATACGATGTTGCAGGGCCTGAAAAAGGCATAAAAAAGCCAGCTGGCCGCAATTGCAAAACGGTTCAGCTGGCAAAGGTACTAACTTTTAAGACATAACTTAGCTGGCTGCTGCCACTTTTTTCGCAAACACTTTCATCACCACCAGATAAAATACCGGCACTAAAAACACGGCCAGCACCGTGGCCGAGATCATGCCACCGAGCACGCCGGTACCAATGGCATTGCGGCTGGCCGAGCCGGCACCGGAGCTGATCACCAGCGGCAGTACCCCAAGCGAAAACGCCATTGAGGTCATGATAATCGGCCGCAGCCGCAATCGCACCGCTTCCAGAATGGCGGCGCTCAGTTCCCTGCCCTGGTTTTGCAGTTCGCGGGCAAATTCGACAATTAAAATCGCATTTTTCGAGGCCAGGCCCATCGTCGTTAACAGCCCGACCTGAAAATAGACATCGTTGCCCATACCGCGCAGATAGGCCGCGGTTAACGCGCCGATAATCCCCAACGGCACCACTAAAATCACAGCAAAGGGTACGCTCCAGCTTTCGTACAGCGCCGCCAGACATAAAAACACCACCAGAATTGACAGTGCATATAATGCCGGCGCTTGTGAGCCAGACAGTTTTTCCTGATAAGAGGTGGCGGTCCACTCAAAACCGATACCCGGCGGTAACTGGCTGATTAACTGCTCCATCGTCGCCATCGCATCGCCTGAGCTGGTGCCGGGCGCCGGCTCGCCCTGAATTTCCATCGCCGACACGCCGTTATAACGCTCCAGCCGCTGCGGCCCGTATACCCATTCACTGCTGGCAAATGCGCTGAAACTAACCATCTCGCCACTGCTGTTACGCACATACCAGCGGCTGATATCTTCCGGTGTCATCCGGAATTCGGGCTCAGCCTGGACAAATACCTTTTTCACCCGGCCGCGGTCAGTAAAGTCATTAACATAGGTAGAGCCCCAGCCAATCGCTAAGGTCTGGTTAATATCATTAAGGGATACCCCAAGCGCCCGGGCCTGTAACTGGTCAATTTCAATCTGTAGCTGGGCCGCATCTTCCATGCCATTGGGCCGCACGCCAAGCAGGTTGGGTTGCTGCGCCGCCATCCCCAGCAACTGGTTACGGGCATTTAACAGCGCGTCGTGGCCCAGACCACCGCGATCCTGTAAAAACAACGAGAAGCCGGTTGCCCGGCCAAGCTCGGCAATCGGTGGCAGGTTAAAAGCAAAAATCTGGGCCTCTTTTACTGTGCCGAAAAAGCCCCAGGCCCGGCCTATTACCGCCTGGACACTGTCAGCCGGGCCACGCTGATCCCAGTCTTTTAACCGGACAAACGCCAGCCCCATATTCTGACCGCGACCGGCGAAGCTGAAGCCCGACACGGTAAAAACCGATTCTACTGCCTGTTCAGTGGCATAATGGGCAGCGACCTTATCCATCACCGCCTCGGTCCGCTCTTGGCTGGCCCCGGTTGGCAGCTGGATCATGCTTAAAAATACGCCCTGATCTTCTTCCGGCAAAAACGAGGTCGGCAGGCGGATAAACATCAGAGCCATTACCAGCACAATAACGCCATACACCAGCATAGAGCGCTTTGGCCGCGCCAGCATGCCTGCGACACCGCGCTGATAGCTTTGGTTACTGCGCTCAAAGCCGCGGTTAAACCAGCCGAAAAAACCGCGCTTCGCCTGATGATTGCCATTAATCGGTTTCAGCATAGTAGCGCACAGCGCCGGGGTAAAAATAACCGCGACCAGCACCGACAGCGCCATTGCGGTAACGATGGTAATCGAGAACTGCTGATAAATAGCACCGGTGGCGCCACCAAAAAAGGCCATTGGCACAAACACTGCCGATAACACCAAGCCAATCCCGACCAGCGCGCCGGTGATCTGACCCATCGATTTGCGGGTAGCTTCAACCGGGCTCAGCCCCTCTTCGCTCATTACCCGCTCGACGTTCTCAACCACGACAATGGCATCATCGACCAGCAAACCGATGGCCAGCACCATGCCAAACATGGTCAGGGTATTAATGGTAAAACCAAAAGCGGCCATCACGCCAAAGGTGCCCAGCAACACCACCGGCACCGCTAAGGTCGGAATTAATGTTGCGCGGAAGTTCTGTAAAAACAGATACATCACCAGAAATACCAGAATAATGGCTTCAATCAGGGTTTGTACCACTGAGCTTATTGATACTTCAACAAAGGGCGTGGTGTCGTAAGGAATAACGGCGCTTAAGCCGCGCGGGAAATACGGCTCCAGCTCAGCCAGTTTGGCTTTTACGGCGGCTGCGGTATCCAGCGCATTGGCGCCGGTGGCCAGCTCTATCGCCAAACCGGTGGCCATTTTGCCGTTATAGCGGGCAATAATCGAGTAATCCTCACCGCCCAGTTCAACCCGCGCCACATCACGCAGTTTAACCGTGGCGCCGTCGCTGGTTACTTTCAGCAATATCTGGCCGAACTCTTCGGCAGTAGTCAGCCGGGTCTGCGCCAGAATTGCCGCATTGTACTGCTGGCCGGGCAATGCCGGTGCGCCGCCTAACTGGCCCGCCGTTACCTGATTATTCTGCACCCGGATTGCTGCCGTCACATCGGCCGGGGTTAACTGAAACTGATTCAGCTTATCGGCATCGAGCCATACCCGCATCGCATACTGGCTGCCAAATACCTGCACATTACCGACGCCGTTGGTGCGGCTTAGCGGATCTTTAATATTGGCCACGACAAAATCGGCAATATCATCGCGCGCCAGGCTGCCATCTTCTGAGATAAAGCCAATAACCATCAGAAAGCCGCCATTAGACTTGGCGACCCGCACGCCATTTTGCTGCACTTCCTGCGGCAGTAACGGCAAGGCCTGCTGCAGTTTATTCTGCACCTGCACCTGGGCAATATCGGCATCGGTGCCGGTTTCAAAGGTCAGAGTCAGGCTGACATTGCCGGACGAGTCAGTGTTGGCCGACATATACATCAGGTTATCCAGGCCATTCATTGCCTGCTCAATCACCTGAGTTACGGCATATTCTGCGGTCTGGGCTGATGCGCCGCGATACGAGGCACTGATACTGATAGCCGGCGGGGCTATTCGTGGATATTGCTCTATAGGCAGCTGCTTAATGGCCAGTAATCCGGCCAGCATAATGACAATGGCAATAACCCAGGCAAAAATCGGCCTGCTGATAAAAAAGTTGGCCATGGCTTATTCCCCGTCTGTCGCGCTGACGACGGTGACCGTGGCACCGGGCCGCACTTTCTGTAAACCAGCGACAATAACCCGCTCGCCACTTTGCAGCCCCTCGGTTACCAGCCAGTGCTGACCATAACTTTTACCCAGGGTAACCGGCCGCAGCTCGACCTGATTAGCACTGTTTACCAGCAGCACCGTGGCATCGCCTTTCGGGGTGCGGCTAACGGCCTTTTGCGGCACTAATATCGCCTGCTCAATACTGCCATGATAAAGCCGGGCGCGGACAAACATACCCGGCAGTAAGTCAGCGTTGCTGTTGGGAAATACCGCGCGCAAGGTCACCATGCCGGTACCTGGGTCAACATTCACTTCCGAGAACTGCAACCGGCCCGGCTCAGCGTAGCGGCTACCGTCATCCAGCAGCAACTCAACCTTCAGCGCAGCGCTCTCATTTGCCGGCATATCCACCCGCAGTTGCCGCTTCAGCTTTAATAACTCGATACCCGACTGGGTTAAATCAACATAAATCGGCTCAAGCTGGCGGATAGTTGCCAGCCCCTGTGCCTGATTAGCGGTAAGTAACGCGCCTTCAGTGACCAGAGAGCGGCCAATCCGGCCGGCGATAGGCGCAGTAATATCGGTATAATTTAAATTAATTTGTGCAGTTAATAGCGCCGCTTCAGCACTGGCCACTGCCGCCTCAGCTTGCAGCAGGGCAGCTTTGGCATCATCCGCATCCTGCTGACTAATCACCTTACTACCAAGCAAACCGTCAATCCGATCTGCTTTTAAGCGGGCATTGTGCTGCATCGCTTTGGCACTGCTCAGCGCAGCTTCGGCACTGCTCAGCGCTGCCTGATAGGGGGCCGGGTCAATTTTATACAGCAACTGGCCGGCAGCCACCTGCTGGCCTTCAGTAAACAGCCGTTGCTGTAAAATACCGCTGACCTGCGGCCGGATCTCAGCCTGGCGAAAATCGGTAGTGCGCCCGGGCAGATCGGTAGTCAGTTCTACCGCACGGGGCGCTAAGGTTACTACGGCCACTTCAGGCACTGCGGCGCCTTGTCCCGTTGGTGCGGCGGGCTCGCTGCAGCCCGCCAGCAACAACATAGCAGCCAGTAGCGCAATGCCAGCAGGCGAAGTCAGTGGGTTAGCCCACGGCTTAAAAAAGTGCATAAAGTGTCCTGTATTGACCAAGTTTGTCGAAAACTGCTGGGGAAAAGCTGCGCCGGCTTCATAAACCAACGCCTGTTTATTTCAGCCGTAAACTCAGACCAGCTTAGCCCGGCAATATACATACACGCTTGTATGTTAGCAAGCACAAAAAGCCATATTGCGCTCAATGGCCGGCTTTTGTCGGTGAAACAACTGATAAATTAAGTGGCTGAATGATTAGGCAAAAGCGCCCGCTTCAGATAACGAGCTGGCGCTGCTCTGGTAAACCCATACTAAGCACAAAAGGCATATCAGCTTGCTGGGCGGCGCTGAAATCCTGCTTACTGTTCAGCCCCTGCCAGTTAATAGCAATCAGACTTTGCGCCACGGCACCGCCCAGACCACTTCCCGGCCCCAGCAAGATCAGATGCTCGGGAGCAAACTCTTTTACTGCCACCTGAACGGCACGGCTGAAGTAAAAGGTATCGCATACCTGCTGGCCCAGGGTATAGGCTTTTAACGCCGCGGCCTGGGACAACTGGCGGGGCCAGATCACGCCGCGACCATCAACCAGCGGCAACTGCGGCGTGGCAAATAAGGCTTCGGCAAAGCTTGCCAGTGCCTGATCAGCCGCTGGCTGCATTAGCGGGCTGTGAAAAGCAGCATGGCCCGGCAGTAATAACGGAAAGCGCTCATCACAGGGCGGCAGTGCCTGCATTGCCTGCTGCACTGCGCTCTGGGTACCGGCCAGCACCGCATAACCGCCATAGGCAATCGACATAAACAACGCGCCCTGATGCAGATATAACTGTTCGGCCAGCCGGGCCTGTTTATCAATATCAGGCTGCCAGTCGCTGTTTAGTATCGGGTAGATAAACTGGGCCCCTGCCGCGCCGGCGGTTAGCTGCGCCATACTGGTCACCAGTTGCATGCTCTGCCCGCCCTGCCAGACCCCGGCACAGCCAAGCGCGGTATACCAGCCCATAGAATTACCGGTAATAGCCACTATGTCGTACTTATCACGGTTGATCTGGCTGAAATCGGCCAGGCCGGCCGCAAAAATTAACGCGGCAGCGTTCTCAGCCTTAAGATGCAGGCCACTGCTGAAACTGGCCGCCGTATCCAGCTCAGTGACCGTTGGCAAACCCAGCTCACCGCGCAGCGCATCAAATTCGTTTAGCTGCTGGCGAAACGGCCCGTCGTTAGCCAGCTGCTGCGTTATATAGCCAAGCTCCGGCCGGTTATAGCTGCCGCGGCCCGGACACACCACCACAGCGGTTTTTTTCTGGCTCATGCTGGATGCTCTCCGCTTAGCAACTGCTGCACTTTATCGATTATCTGCTGCTTCGACGGCAATACCGCATAAGCCGCTGCGCCCAGCGGAATAAAGCTGTCATGGGCGGTGATCCGGCTTAGCTGATAAAAGCCTGGCCGCGCTTCATGTAAGCCGGTAAATAACTCTTCACTGAGCGAGCCGCGTTTGCGGCATTCATCAACAATCAGTACCTGCTGGCAATCGGCCAGTGCCGCAACAATGGCCTCGATATTAAGTGGCACCAGGGTACGTAAATCGAGCAACCGCAGGCTATAACCGGCCGGCGCCAGCTCAGCTGCCGCCTGCCGGCTTAAGTAATAGCCATTGCCATAACTGATTATCGTCAGTTGCGGCGGTGTTGCCGGGCTCTGCTCAGGGCTCTGCTCAGGGCTCTGCTCAGGGCCCTGAATAAACACCGCTGGCTCACCCAGTGCCGGCAGTGGCGTATCGGGCAGCGGATAATCGCACAGCCAGCCGCCATCGCCGGGGGTCAGTAAGTCGCGGGTCATATACAGCGCGATTGGCTCTAAAAAAATCACCAGCCGTTTTTGCTCATACGCCAGCTGCACCGCCTGGCGCAGTAACAGCGCTGCATCAGCGCCATTAGACGGGCACAACACCACAATACCCGGAATATCGCGAAATACCGCAAACGAATTATCATTATGAAAATGGCCACCAAAGCCGCGCTGATAGGCCAGGCCGGCAATCCGTACCACCATGCCATTATGAAACTGACCATTAGAAAAAAACGACAAGGTGGCCGCTTCACCGCGAATTTGATCTTCGGCGTTATGGACATAAGCCAGAAACTGAATTTCAGCAATCGGCAGCAAGCCCTGCTGGGCCAGGCCAATGGCCATACCCAGAATACTTTGCTCATCCAGTAAGGTGTTAATCACCCGGTTACCACCAAAGGCCTGAATTAAATGCTGAGATACGCCGTAAACACCGCCTTTTTTGGCGACATCTTCGCCAAAAAGCACGGCATTACTGTACTGGGCAAATAAATCATGCAAGGTCCAGTTCAGCAGTTTGGCCAAATGCTGCGGTTTACCCAGGTTATGTTTATCAAAGTCAAATAAGGCACTGCGAATGGCGGCAGGGGGTACCGGCGGTGCCGGCAATGCCGGTCGCTGTGGCGCTATCGCTGCCATTACTTGTGCAGCGGTTTGTAATTTGGGCCGGCTGCTGGCGATAGCCGCCACCCGGCTTATCTGACTGGCAAGTTCAGTTACTGCCTCAACTAACTGCGGCCGGCTTAAAATACCGCGTGCCAGCAGGGTAGCGGTACTGGCGAGTATCGGGTCCAGCTCCAGCTCAGCGTTAATCAGGTTTTTACTGCGATAGGCGGTTTCGGTATCGGCACCGGCATGGCCAAATAACCTTACGGTAGATAAATGCAGCAGTGCTGGCCGCCGTTTGCTGCGCACATAATGAGCGGCTTTGCGGGCTACGGCGAAAGTTTGCGCCAAATCGCGGCCATCGGCGGCAAAATAACGCAGCTCAGGCCGGTCGGCCAGGCTTTGCTCTATCCAGCCATATGGCGTAGGGGTCGAAATACCCAGGCCATTATCTTCGCAGACAAACAACATCGGCAGCGGCACCTGCTGATAAGCCGCCCAGCAGGCGGCGTTAATGGCGCCCTGGGCGGTGGAATGATTGGCCGAGGCATCGCCAAAACTGCACATCACAATCGCATCTGCCGGCCAGCTGCCGCTCTGGCCCAGCCGTTTTGATAAATCGATAGCAAAAGCGGTACCGACAGCTTTCGGTATCTGCGAAGCGATGGTACTGGTTTGCGGGGGGATATTCAGCGCCAGGCTGCCCAGCACCTTATGGCGGCCACCGGAAATCGGATCGTCACTGGAGGCACAGAACGACAACAGCATATCGTACAGCGGGGTGCTGCCCGGTAGTTGCTTGCTGCGCTCAATAAAAAAGGCACCACTGCGATAATGTAAAAAGGCCGGATCGGTTAAGCGCAGCGCCGCCGCTACCGCTGCATTGCCTTCATGGCCCGCGCTGCCAATGGTGTAAAAGCTCTGGCCTTTGGCCTGCAACAGCCGCGACTGCAAATCCAGCAAGCGGCTGCTAAGCTGGCTATGCCATAACTGATACAGCTCGCTGTCACTCAGGCCCTGCTGCAAACTGCTGGCCGGTGCCAGACCGCTGTTGCTAACTGCGCTGCTATCTATCTGCTGCAGAAACTGCTGCAGCCACGGATGAAAGGCGTCGGCCATCTCAGCTGAATGCCTGCAAACCGGTCTGGGCCCGGCCTAATATCAACGCATGCACATCATGGGTGCCTTCGTAGGTATTAACGGCCTCTAAATTCATCAGATGGCGGATAACATGGTATTCATCAGCAATACCATTACCACCGTGCATATCGCGGGACTGGCGGGCAATATCCAGTGCCTTACCGCAGGAATTACGTTTAATCAGTGAGATAGTCTCCGGCGCAAGCTGGCCGGCATCCATTAACCGCCCGGCCTGCAGACAGCCCAGCAGGCCAATACTGATTTCGGTTTGCATATCAGCCAGCTTTTTCTGAATAAGCTGGGTTTGTGCCAGCGGCCGGCCAAACTGGCTGCGGTCGAGCGTATACTGGCGCGCTGCATGCCAGCAAAACTCGGCGGCCCCTAATGCACCCCAGGCAATGCCATAGCGCGCTTTATTCAGACAGCCAAAGGGCCCTTTTAAACCACGGATTTCCGGAAAAATCGCATCCTCCGGCACTTCCACATTATCCATTACAATTTCGCCGGTAATCGACGCCCGCAGCGAGAACTTACCGTCAATTTTCGGCGCGCTTAAGCCTTTCATGCCTTTTTCCAGCACAAAGCCGCGAATTTCACCGTCCAGCTTGGCCCATACCACAAACACGTCAGCAATCGGCGAATTGGTGATCCACATCTTGCTGCCATTCAGCAGATAACCATTGGCCGTTTTCTTCGCCACGGTGCGCATCCCGGCCGGATCAGAGCCGGCATCAGGTTCGGTTAAACCAAAACAACCTACCCATTCGCCGGTGGCCAGTTTCGGCAGATATTTCTGGCGCTGCGCTTCGGTGCCATATTCATGAATAGGATGCATCACCAATGATGACTGCACACTCATCGCACTGCGATAGCCGCTGTCTACCCGCTCCACTTCCCGTGCCACCAGGCCATAGCAAACATAGTTCACTGCCGAACAGCCATATTTTTCCGGCAAGGTGGCGCCCAGCAGGCCCAGTTCGCCCAGCTCAGTCATAATTTCACGGTGAAAATGTTCATTGCGGTTCGCCAGCAATACCCGCGGCTGCAATTTCTGCTGACAATACTGATGAGCAGTATCGCGGATCATCCGCTCTTCTTCGCTTAACATTGCGGATAATTGAAACGGGTCTTGCCAATCAAATACCGGGCGGGCCATATCGCTACCTCATGCTGTGTCAATAACTAACATTATTGTATGTCTGTTGCTCACTCTACTGCGGCCTGATATAAAGTTAAAATATATTAATTCTGTATCTGGTATAGTTTTTACCTATGGATATTCGCCAGCTTAGTTACTTTGTCGCCGTGTACGAACAGGGCAGCATCAGCGCCGCCGCCCGCCAGTGTTGTGTGGCGCAGCCTTCGCTGTCAGCGGCCTTGCGCCAGCTGGAACTGGAGCTCGGCGTCAGATTATTTATCCGCTTAGCCAAGGGCGTCAGCGCCACTGAGGATGGCGACAGGCTGTACGAGCAAGCCGGCAAACTACTCAGCCAGCTGCAATCGCTTAAAGCATCTTTTCGGGCGCCGGTTAACCGGGTCCAGTTCCGGCTCGGCCTGATTAAAGCGCTGGGGGTGGAACGGATGAGTGCGCTGCTGCGCGAATTCAGCCAGCAGGTTGCCGGCCTGGAACTGCACCTGGTCGAGCCGGACCAGCCCTGTGATGCCCGGATCATTACCCCGCAGCAGCTGAAAACCGGCGAAGTGCTGCACCCCATCTGGCATGACCGCTACTTACTGGCCCTGCCGCCGGCCTGGCCGCTGAGCCTGCAGCCGCATATCAGCCTGGAAGACTTCGCCGACTTACCGTTAATCAAACGCCTGCCCTGTGATGCCTGGGCCGCCTTTTACCCCGAGCTGCTGCGCCGCGAAATCCGGCCCGACATCCGCGCCGATATTCAGACTATCGAGTATGCGCTCGGTCTGGTCTCCGCCGGTGTCGGCTGCGCCCTGGTACCCGATCTGGACAGCCTGCGCCAGCGCAGCGATGTTGCCCTGCGCCCTATTCAGGGCCTGCAGCTGGAACGCAGCTTAGTACTGGCCCACGGCCGCAACCAGGACAGCCACGCCTTACAGATACTACGCCAGCTCTGTCAGCACGCCGCCAGCAAAAACTAACTCGGCATGGCGGCGGATCTGGCATGATCTAAACTGGCTGTATGCCGTACATCTGGCAACATGGATTTAAGGAGTTTAACCACTATGCATCTGACAATAGTGTTACGCCAGGGGTTGATGCTGCTGACCATACTGGCCCTGACTTATCTGGCCGCCGCTATCGGCGCCTTTGGCTCGATGAATGCACCAGACTTCTACCGTGAATTACAATTACCGGCTTTTGCACCGCCGGCCTGGCTGTTTGGCCCGGTATGGACGCTGCTTTACACGCTGATGGCGGTGGCCGCCTGGCTGGTCTGGCGTAACGGTAAGCGCTACCAGACCGCGCTTTGGCTGTACTTCAGCCAGCTGGCAGTGAACGCTTTATGGAGCTGGCTGTTTTTTGCCTGGTACCAGGGAGCCCTGGCGTTTGCCAATATTATGCTGCTGTTGCCGCTGATTATTGTCACCGCCCTGAGTTTCTGGCGCCAGCAAAAGCTGGCCGGCTTGCTGCTGGTACCTTATATTCTGTGGGTCAGTTTTGCCGCGGTGCTGAATTACAGCATCTGGCAGCTTAATCCCGGCATGTTATAGTGCCGGCTGGCTGACGTGGCGACGGGGATTGATCTGCGGCAAAAAATCAGCAGAATAACCGGCTAATTACCCGCTCAGCTGCGGCGAAAAAGCGCACAACAGAGTACAATGGATGCGCAGCAGACAACACAGGAGTTCTCATGCCAATCAGCACGCAACATAAAGTTTATCTTCCGGCCAGCGCCAAATCGAACCAGTATATTATGGCTGAAATTAAGGCCACACCAGAGCTTTACCAGCATTATGGCAGCGAGCAGCTATGCTACCAGCAACTAAGCCAGCAGCTGTTCAGCCTGGCCGACAGCCTGAATTTACATAACGTGCATTTAATTGCCACCGATAAACTGCCGGTTGTGCGTTTTCACACTGAAGCTCATGTATTTCAGACTGCTGAACAAATTATCTTTTTCTATAACCCGCAATACCACGAAGCGCAGAACCTGTTCAGCAAGCCGGGCTATCAGGCGCGGAAAATTCAGCTGCTATTTCTGGCCACCGGCAGCGATATCCGGGCTAATGCTGCAGATTTTCATCAGCGGGTATTGCAGCTGCTGCAACAACTGCAGCCCCAATTGCCAGAGCAGAACCTGAAAATTAAAATCCGCGACCACCAGCATTTGTCTTACGACTTACTGGCAAAAAATAAAGGTGATCGCGAAAGTTACGGCTATAAACTGCGGGCTATTGCCGGCCGTTATGCTACCCGTAAGCTTAACCTGCCCGAGCACAGTGCTTTAACCTATGCCCACCTGACCCTGCCACTGAGCCGCACCCTGAAACAACAGTATGTCGGCAACGACAGTCAGGATTACAGCCCGCTGTATTTGCAACTGGAGCAGCAGCTGAAAAGTGCCATTCAGGCTAAAGAGTTAAACCGGGTAGCCATTATTGGCAATGGCTTAACCCCGCTGGTCCGCAACAGTAAGTTTGATCAACCCCAAACCACCAGCGAGCTGCAGTTACTCGGCTTTGACCCGGCCAATAACGCCGCCCAGTTTATCAGTGACTGGCAGGGTGATAATCTGGTGGAAGCGGTGCATATTTTAATTGTCGCCGGCAATGACGATATGACCGAAACCGGCTATGGCCGGTTTATGAACCAGGTAGAAGCGGCGCTGCGCAGCTTTGCCGACAAGCTGGCGGTTAATCCGGAAAAGCAGGATTTAACCATCCGTTTTCATCAGCATATCAGTTACAACGGCTGACAATGGCCTGCAATCTGAAGGCCGGCAACTTGCCGGCCTTTTTTTATCCTGGTTAAACCGCCTCTCTGGCATTGACAAGCTGCCGTTAAGAAAACAAAATGCTACCAATAATTAATTAAACGTTAATACTTACGGTAACGGATGCGGCAATGATCACGGAAACGGAAATCCCCGCGGATTTAAAACCACTGTTGTTCGATGGCCAGCTGTTTAACGGCAAATGGGGCGAGATCTATTTTGTCAGTAAAAACCGGCTCAGTTATACCGATATGGCCAGCACCCCGGCCGTCAGCGCCATTAACGATACAGTGTATGGCCGCTATTTTCTGCAGGACATCGAGCCCGCCTGGCAGCGCGACAGCATTCTGCGCGACTTATACCGCTACGCCAAACCCTGGGCCAACGATTTATCGGCTATCGACAACCAACAGTTAATTACCGAGCTGTTGCAGTTATTTCAGCAGGACGAACTGCGGGCATGGCAGCTTACCGATGGCTGGGTCTCCCCACCCGAGCCCATCGGCGGCAATACCTACACCGCGGCCGGCAGTAGCGCTGCAGCCAAAGCCAGCAGCACCAGCTCAGCTACCCGCAGCACGGCCAGCAAAGCCAGAGGGGGTGGTACCACTACAACGTCGCCGGTAGCCGCCAAAACAGCGGGCCATGAGGTGGCCAGCAATTCAGCTTCAAAACCTGCAAGCCCGCCAAAATGCCTGGCAGATTGTGAAGCATTACTGCAAAAAGCGGCTGATGACTTAGCAAGCAACGGCTATGTACCTAAATACTCAGATGCAGAGCTGCGGGCCATGGCAGCAGCCGGCACGCTGCCCAATGATCGCTTTCTTGTCAGGTTCAGTCCGTCAGCTGTGTCAGTGGATCAACCTATTGGTCATATGCGGGATTCAGGGCGTCACCCGTTATGGATGTCCACTTTTGATATGCTGGAACGAGCCGATTCAGACCCTGCGCTTATTGCTGATGTCTTTGGAACGAAATACGATCCGAACAAAGAATACACCTTATACATCATAGACCGAGGCGAAGATTACCAGATCGACGGTTCAGACACTTTTGTGCCAACCTTTGCCAACATGAGAGCAAAATTAAAAGACGAGTTCGCCGGCGATATCGATCCCGGGCTCGTTGATCAGGTAATGACACCTGAATATGCAGCGGAATTCCGCAAGCACTGGGATGCATTTAACAGCGACGTGGTTGCTAATGGCCAGGACTGGCGGGATACTTTTGAAACCAAAGAAGCGCAAAGATTTGCCAGCGAATATTTTGCAAATCCTGTTGAGCAAGACAAATTCATAGCGCGACAAAAAATTCTGTCTGAAATTGGTGCTTGGGAAATTTTCACCGGAGACGGCCTAACTGAAAGATACAGCAAGAAAGGAACACCTGGGGCGCTAGAGGTTCTTGAAATACAACACCGACCAGAAAATCTTCGAGTGCTGGAATCTCGAAAAGCAGTTAAAGCTATCAGGCTTGCAGGAAAATGATGAACTCAATGAAAAAAATACCCCTCCTCAATAATGCATCAGCAATCGCATCGTTTAATATGCTGGGAAGTGAATTACTCGATGAAGCAGGTACTAAAGAAGTCCGTTATTACAGCAACACAGATCTAATCGTCATTTACGAAATAACGCGTGGTAAAATCAGAAATACTGAATATCAAACTGAATTACCACTGGCAGCGACCGCCTGGCTTAAAGACCTAATTTTAAACGGATTTTGGAAACTGCCGTCAGAAGGTGGTTTACCTAAAGATCAGCATCAGTGTATAGCAACCTTCGACAGCGAAGAAATTATTATTGGTAGAAGCATGAATGCCGGCACCTTCGGCAAAGCGGGTTTTAAAATTATTAATAAATCCCGGCCTTCACACATTTTAACCTCCTGGCCACAAGAGTTTCAGATAACAGATGAGCGGGTCGAAAAAGTATTGCTACCGATGCTGGAGCAGCTAAGCTCTGACTAGCAGCAACAAATAAGGAGCTGAAATATGATCCTGACCATGCCTTTTAATAACGATAAACAGGTTAATTTCGACCCGGTAACCGGCCAGATCACGGCGAATATCGACGATGGCCTGGACAGCGGCATTTTCGATAGGGTAGCCGGCCATAATATTGCGCTGTACGCCGAAGATCACCGGCTGATACTACAGATTGATAAGCAGATCTGGCCCTTTCCAGCAGGGGTGCAGCTAAACCTGCAAGATAACAAGGCCAGTAACGCCAGGCGGTTTACTATCGCCCCGGCCAAGCAGAATTTTAGTATTGAGTATCCGGCTATGGCGCAGGATCAGGATTATCTGGCGTATATAGTCGCCATCTGGCAATCGGCCACGCTCCGGCAGGCGTTGCTGGAAAAATGGCATAGCTGACTGTCAGCCTGCAGATTTTACAGTGCCGGTAATATGCTGCGCCGGGCCGCGGCGGCGACTGTGAAAAATACTGGGGCCGCTGGTTTTTTTGGCTTCGCGCTTGGCACTGCTGGCCAGCTCGGCCACGTCGTGCTGGCTGACACACAGCAGCGGATCGGGCTCCACTACCCCAATCGACAATGAAATAAGCGGAAAGAACAGCGGCTGGCCCAGCCGGTCGACCGCGCTGCAGCCGCCGGCCGCCAGATGCTCTTCGCTGTAATAGTATTGGATCCGTTCATTAAAGCGCGCCTGGATCTGGGCCAGCATTGCTGTATTGTCGTTGCCCGGAAACACCACCAGAAAATCATCGCCGCCAATATGGTAAATAAAGCCCTCAGCCGGGGCCACTTCTGCCTGAATAATTTTGGCCAGCAGTTCAATCACCAAATCGCCTTTGCTGTAACCATAAATATCGTTATACGGTTTAAAGTGGTCAATATCGATATAGGCCACTGAAAAACTGCGGCCCTGCTGCAGCAGGCTGTCGATATGCAGATTCAGCGGCACATTGCCGGGCAATAAGGTCAGCGGGTTGGTATAGCGGGCAAAAAACACTTTGTTTTCACTAATTTGCTTCAGTACTTTGCGTACCGAACCCAGGCCGTAGTAGCGGCCATTGTCAGTCACCAGAAAATGCAGGCCGGCGTCATCTGCATCATCGCTGATTAAACTGCTGACATCGTCAATCGACATGTTTTTTTCCACCAGCAGCGGCGCTTTTTCCATGCAATAGCTTACCGACTTGCGTTGATACAGCGCCCGGCCAAAGGTATGGGAGAATTTTTCGTTCAGCACGCTGCGACTGACCACGCCGACCGGCCGCTGCTGCTCGTCAACCACAGCAATACAGGCCAGGCTTTTATCGTTGGCAAATAACTCAGCCACTTCTGCCGCCGGCGTAGTATGGGGTACTGCCGGCGTGGCGGTAATCACCGGGTCCAACGCCTGATTCAGCTTTACCGGGCTTTGCGCCAGCAGCGGTGCCAGCGCGGTTGGGCTGTCCTGAAAATCAGCCTGTGGCCGGCCCAGCAAATAACCCTGACCATATTCGGCGCCCAGTTCGCGGCACATCTGCAGCTCTTCACTGGTTTCAATGCCCTCGGCAATAATGCTGGAGCCGGTATCTTTGGCTATTTCAATAATGTTTTTAACAAAGGCCTTTTTAATTGGGTCCTGGTGCAGCTGGTCGATAAAATAACGGTCAATTTTAACAATATCCGGCCGTAATTCTGACCAGAGCCGCAGGCCGGAAAAACCACTGCCTAAATCATCAATCGCTATTTTAAAACCGAACTCACGGTAATGCTTAACGGCATTAATAAACAGCTGGGTGTCTTCCACCTGAAACTGTTCAGATAACTCAATCACTATCTGCTCGGGCGCCAGACCAGCCGCTTCTATCATTTTTTTGGTCAGGCCAGAGGGGTGATCAGAAGTTAGCAGCAGCAGCGGGTTTACATTTAAAAACAGCAGACCATCGGCGCTGGCTCTGGCAAAAGCATTAATGCTAAGCTCGCGACACAGCAGCTCCAGTGGCTCCAGCAGGTTATAATTAATGGCGGTTTTAAATAAATTGCCCGGCGAGTGCAGGGCACTGTTCGACGGCCCGCGGATCAGTGCCTCAAACCCCAGATTTTTACCATCGCTCAGCCTTACAATGGGTTGAAACAACGGGGTCAGGCGTTTGTTGGCCAGAATATGGCGCAGCTCGTCACGATGATAGTCACTTAAACCCAAGCTGATTACTCTTTCAGTTAGCCTACTACTTTAGCCAACCCTGGCCATAACGGTTATACCATCCCTGCAGCTGGCCAGAATAAGTCGATAATGTTGCAGCCGTATGACAAGCCCTGGCCTTTACCCATAAACAAAACGCCAGCCCGCAGGCTGGCGTTTACATACAGCAGTAATTATCGACAAGCGAAGGTTAGTTATTTTCTTCAGCTTCTTCCTGAATTTCTTCACCGGCGCTTTCAATATCTTCACCGGCACCTTCAATAGTGGCGCATGACGCCACTGCAGTACTGAATAACGCGACCATTACCAACGTTAACCAACGGGGGGTTCTATTTTCCATGGTGTTCTCCTTGCTGATTATTAAAGCTAAAAATTACAGCAGCTGAAAAACCTCTGCAGTAAAGGCTAAAGCTGCCTTAGCTGTCTTAGATACAGCAAAAAACACGCCAAAAAATATAACGTTGATTTATATAACTATTTCACTCAGAGAGCCGACTGCTTTGATAGAAATTACAATTAAGCCGGAAGATGTTGCAACAACGCAGCGGTTTGTCTGGCAGTACAATGCAAAACGCCAACCCGAAGGTTGGCGTGTTAATAGCTCATGGGTAACTGTTAGTTGGCTTTAGCTTTGTTGCCGCGTAAACGACGGCCACCTACTAAGGCTAGCAAGCCGGCACCAAATACGGCCAGAGAAGCTGGCTCAGGCACTGCTGTTAATTGCACTTTATCAATTAAGTTGCCCATAGTTCCGGTATTTCTTGACGTAAAGCCAAGAACTGAACTGTCAGACGTTGCGGTAAAAATACTGCTGAAAAAGCTCCAACCCGCTTTGGTATGGTTATCTATAGTGTGGCTTAACCGGGCAAAACTCACGTCAAACACTTCGTTGCTATTCTGGCGGGCACGGTAGTAAAAGCTCAGCTCGTATTTACGGCCAACTTCGGTGGCAATGGTCTGGAAAATAGACCAGGCACCCGTATTACTGCCATGGGCATTCAGCTCAATAAAGTTGTTACCGCTGACAGCAAGAACGCCATTCAACGCATTCCATATTTCGATATTGCTACCCTGCCAACCGGCAACAGCGTCACTGCTAAAAGCAGCCCAGTCATTACTGGCAACAAAGTTTTCTTCAAAATCGCCGTTAACGATTAATGTGGCATGGCTACTGAAGCTGGCGCCCAGTAAGGCAGCGGCCGCTAATAAAGTGCGAACTGGTGTGAATGACATCTTGATCCCTCAAACATTATACTTATATTAAGTGGTTACTAAACAAGCACATCATACCAGTAGTTTTAGCAATCAGGAACATCTGTTAACAGTTATTTTTGCAGCCGGTTAAATTATTTGTATGTTACGCCGCCAATACCTACTATAAGCCACACATCAGCCCAGCCCTGAGTATCAATATGAACCGTTCTGCTTTTTTCGCTGTTACCGCCACAGTTATAACCCTGACTATCGCTACTGCGCCGCCAGGCTTTGCCCTGACGCAACCCGCAGCGGCAATGCCGGCCAGCACGGTGCAACAAGACGCCTACGGCAATATCAGCCCTGACACACTACTGGCGCACTACCCGGCATTTGCCAGCGAATATGCCCGCTATCAACCATCCGGCGCTGCACTTGAACAAATGCAACAGCTGCAGGGCTTACAGCTGCTGGTATTGTTCGGCAGTTGGTGTCACGACAGTGAACGCGAAGTACCCCGCCTGCTTAAACTCCTGCAGCAATCCGGCGTCACGCTCAGCAGCCTGCAGTTAGAGGCAGTAAACCAGCAAAAACATCACCCAGAGCAACTACACAGCCAGCACCAGCTGCGTTATACCTCCACCATTATTGTGCTGGATAACGGCCGGGAGCTAGGGAGAATAATAGAAAAACCAGCGAAATCGCTGGCTGAGGATTTAGCGGAAATAGCGGCGAAGCGGTAGGGCTTTTAAAACAAACCAGCACGTTACTAGCTGCTGCCATCATCCGGCAGTTCCAGCACCAGAGTTTGCCACGACACCCCCGCCCTGCCACCGGCATCGGCGGTTGTCTCACTGACAAAGCGCAGCACCAGACCAAACTGGCGCGCCAGCGCAGCTACTTCATCGACACTTACCGGGTATGCAGCGCGCTCATCGCTGAAATCGCCAAAGCGCAGGCTTAAAACAAAGCGCCCACCCGGTGCCAATAGGTTAGTAATTTTACGAAACGCCCGCTCGCGCTCAGATGGCAAAACATGCATCCAGACGGCGCTGAGTAAGATGGTATTAAATTGCAGGTTTAACTGATAACAGGCTTTCAGCTCCGGCAGGCTATCCTGCAGCCACTGTATTTTTTGTTGGTTCTCTGGCGCTGCCTGCGCATCCGTTTTTAACTGGCCTAGCCGCAGCAAATCTTCCGCCGGTTCAACCGCAATAACCTGACAACCCTGCCCCGCCAGCCACATGGCATCGCGGCCACTGCCCGCGCCAATATCCAGCACCAGTTGCTGCTCTGGCCCCGTTTGTGGCCAAAATTGCTGCCAACATGCATGTACCTGCTCAAAGCTAAGCGCATCGTACTGGGCAGCAAATAATGCTGCGCCCTGGTGGTAAATATCAACGGTTTTGCTCATTGCGGTTGGCTAAAGCCCTGAGGTGATTAATTAGTATGGTTGGTTAGTGTTGTAGCAATAATTTATAACGCAGGCAATGTAGCGCTTTGTCAGAGCGCTAAAAGCTGTTTATTGAAATCGCGATGATATTGCAGATACTTTAGATTCTGCGAGCGAAGGTTTAACCGCATGTCTGGCTTTATACCTAACACTTCTGGACGTTCTAACACCGGAGCGATAAGGATTTCGCCGTTGTCGGCAAATGAGATAAACCCCCGGTCAAAGGCTTTATCCAGATTAGCCAGTAATAACAAGCCATTATCAGGATCCAGCCGCTCAGTGTTAGTGGCAGAGCGCCAGGGTTTAATATGCGATGCAACCAACATCGCAGGCATTCCATAGCCGGTAACAGCGCAACCTTGCCACTGATCAAACAAGCGTTGCCGGAATTGCCCCTGACCTACTCTGGCACTGACTAAAACCGACTTTTCCGTTGTGCTTAACTCATCGCTTTGCAGAATTTCATCAACGTCAGTTGTAACATCTACCTGACCAAGATCAGCCAGAAACTCGCCGTAAGATTTAAGCGCGCTGCTATACATTTTGTTACCGCGCAGGTCTTTTTCCTGAAACTCTTCCACTAAATATAAGCGTGTTGTAACCCGCTGGTATTCGTGAAAAGAGCCAATAGTTGTTAAATCTGCATCGGTAATCTGGTTTGCTTTAGCCAAATCAGTTAACACGCCCTGTACCGCCCCTAAATAGCTTTTAGCAGTGCGCTCAGCGCGGCCCAAGCCAATTACCCAGCGCAAGTAAAGCTCAGGTAGTCGGGTAAGATTCTGGGTTAAAGCCAGTTTAAGATCCGGGCGAATAAGGCTGCTTTGCATTAACGTGAACAGCTCTTCATCTAAATAAGCATAAGCAATCTTACTTTTGCTAAACCCCTTAATTGCACTGAGTTCAACCCCTGGCTTTGGCTGCAGATGCCAGAAACCTTCAGACTTTAAGTGATAAAAAGGGTTATCTGGCGAATCTTTGTCATCACCAGCCCGCAAACGCTGGAAATACTCCGAAAAGCGCTGCTTCAATACCTGATTAAATTCAATCCGGTTCTGGCTGATTACACCCAGCTCAATTAAATCCATCACCGCCAGCAGCATGCAAACTTTATGTGGCTTATTGTGCCCTTGCAGGCGCAACGTATTTAAATCACGAAACTTATTTAAATAGTATTCCAGTGCCATCCATAGTCGCCTGATTAGCTGAGCATTTTTAATTTACTCAGTGTGCCAGGCTAAACTTCAGTCGCCAAGCAGTTATTTTCCCTATTATCTAAACTTACCGGGTGTAAGAGTTAAAACACTAATGTTTTACGATAAGTATTGCACTAACGGAAAGGCCGGTTAGTGCCAATAGCGGACATTCCTAACCTTTGCCAGACTTTAAATACTGTAAAAATATCCTGTTCGCATCTCCATGCACTCAGCGCTTGTTAGACGGATTAATCCGTATTTGTTGAATCTTATTATCAGTTGTACCTATAAGTTATTGTAACTTCTAAAGAAGAGATGTAGTGTTAAATACATTAAATTTACAAGTGCGGAAAAGTCCGTATTTAATTACGGATTTTTCCGCCGAATAAGTGTTAAGCAACTAATAAATGGAGATATTCATAAAAATGTTAAAAGTAGCCCTAACTCTAACTTTCCTATTGGTTTTACCCGTGGTAGCAATAGCTTCAGACATGGAGGATGTTGAGAAACTACGCGCAGAGCAGATTAAAAAGTGGGGAGATACCAGCATACCAAAACCAAAGGAAATTGCCTTAACAGCGAAAGCTGTACTTGATAAACCGATCGAGAACCAATCAATCGCAGAGCTTAAAGCTATAGCTGAGCAGTCTAATAAAGCTGCTAATTACGTTGGTTTTATTCTTGATGATTACGCTACGTACTATCGCGATAATTATAGATATGACTTTGTCCAAGAAAAAGTCGCCCCATTTCACGATGCATATGTAAAGCTATCAAATGAACTAAAGGACTATAGAAATCAGTCATATTTTAACATCGGAAAAAAATTAGCTGCCTCAAACAATGAGATCGAGGCTTTTTTCTACTTTAGAGATGCCTATCGTCTTTCGTCATTTACCGACGACAAAGGCGATCATAAAGGAATGAGATATTTGGCTGAGCAGGAAATGAAGAAATTAATGGGGCTTTCAGATATTGGCTCATTTATCTACTGGAAGTAAGTTCTTAACAAAGCCATGCACGCGACAAGCGCGTGATGGCGGCGTTAGGCTACCGAGTTACCCATGATTCAGTACTTTAAATATGAAAGAGGAATTGTCAGTGAGCACTAAACTTAAAATCGATATTTCTTTGGGGTTGCTAGAGGTTGAAGGGAGTGAGGACTTTGTAAAAATAATCTACGAAGATTTTAAGAATAGATTAGTTGAAAAAAGTGCTTCCCCTAAAGTGGAGCATGCTACTCCTGAACCTGAAAAATCACAGCCAAAAACTACCAAGACTAGTAAACCTACATCCAATGGAACCTCTGCTTCAAAACAAAAATCAAAGAAAGCTCCAGAGTTTCTAAAAAATCTAGACTTGTCAGGCTCTGGAGATAGCCCTTCATTAAAGAATTTTTTTTCTGGTTATCAGCACAAAACCAACTATGAGAGAAACTTAATATTTGTACATTACTTGAAAGAAATTTTGGAGGTGGAAAAGGTAACTCTTGATCATATATTTACTTGCTACAAAAATGTTGGTCATAAAATTCCTAAAGCATTAGAGCAAAGCCTTCGGGACACATCTAAAGAGAAAGGTTGGGTTGATATTGATGACCTAGAAGATATTAAAGTTCCTGTTGCAGGATTTAATCATTTAACGCATGACATGGAAAAGTCTAGCTAATTAAAGCGGGGTAGAAATGAAGATCGATCATTTCGCAAACATAGCTAGCCTAACGACAAAAACAGAACTAGATAAAGTAGGGTTACTTGCATTCTATTTTTTAGAAAATAAAGAACAGACTGAGTTTTCAGTTCCAGATATGTGTTCAATGCTAGTTGGACTTGGGTTTGCCAAGCCGAACTCGGCTAGGCTCAAAACAAAAATCATCCAATCTAAAGATTTTGTCAAAGGAACTGGAAAAGATCTTTTTCGCTTATCTGTAAAAAAAATCGAAGCTCTGCGTAAGGAGTACCCGAATCTATCTGAAAGTGAAGAAATAATTTCAGATGACTCATTACTTCCAGAGATTTTGTTTAAAGAGGCAAAGCGAGTTTATTTGCTCAGGGTTGCGCAGCAAATAAATGCATCATATGAAAACAATATGTTTGACGCATGTGCGCTAATGATGAGAAGGCTTTTAGAGATATTGCTTATTCATTGTTTCGAAGCAAAACGTATTCAAGAGCAAATTAAGGATGAAGACGGAAGCTATCAAAACCTAAAGACATTAATTAATAAAGCGAAGTCAAAGCCAGAAATTCAATTATCATCAGACGTAAAAAAAGATATTGATGAGTTCAGAGAGCTTGGGAATTTGTCGGCACACAGAGTAAAATACAATTGTCGTCGGGATGATATTAGACCAATTAGGCTTTGCTATAGAGCGGTTATTGAAGAGCTACTGTATGCCGCAGGCCTTGTTCAAAACAAAGCCTAACACATATGAGCCTTCTCGGAGTCAATAGGTCAAACCGCTCTTCTGGCCGCGTTAGCGGCCAGTCTGTCAGAATCCTTGGTGGTAAACAACCAGTCAGAAGAACTCGGTTGTTCCTCAGCTATATCTGTCGAGCCATTATTGGTGCTTCTTCAAGAAAATGGGGTTTACCCTGGAAAAAATAAAGAAACCATTGAGGTTCTTCTTGAAGGTGACCATTGGGATGACCAGACATAACGCCCAATTGCAAATAGTTTAAGTTTTTTCATAGGCATTAAATAATTAAAAATTGAGAAAGGATTGCACATGAGTAAGCAGAGAGCGTTGGAATTATTAAGGGAGGGTGTTGGCAGCCCACTCACTGACTTTCATGAACATCAGTGGGAATCTGTTGATGCAATAGTAAATCAACGCGCTCGTTTAATTTGTGTCCAAAGAACTGGCTGGGGTAAAAGCTCGGTTTACTTTATATCAACTAAGATGTTACGCGAGCAAGGCCATGGTCCAACAATCATTATTTCCCCTTTATTGGCCTTAATGCGCAACCAAATTGAATCTGCCGCCAAATATGGAGTAGCGCTCGGAACAGTTAATTCTTCTCAAAGTCGAGAGCAAAATGATGTTAACAAAGGTCGATTTTTAGCCGGCAATTTAGATGCATTAATTATTGCGCCCGAACAACTGGCTAACCAAGAGTTTATTGATAATGTATTAATACCATCTAACCCTGGATTCTTTGTTATAGATGAAGCGCATTGTATTTCAGACTGGGGGCATGATTTTAGGCCTGACTATCGACGTATCTCAAGAGTACTTGGGAACATTGCTGATACACCAGTATTAGCAACAACCGCAACAGCTACAAAGCGAGTTGTTACAGATGTTGTTGAGCAACTACATATTGAAGGTCAACAGGTGTATTTGTTGCGTGGGAAATTAACACGAGAATCAATTCATCTTCAAAATATACATCTAGATAAACGTTCAAAGCGTTTGGCTTGGCTTGCCCATACAATTCCACAAATTAATGGTACGGGCATCGTTTACGCTACAACTATCAATGACGCCTTCCTTGTTGCGGCTTGGCTCCGAAGTTGCGGTATAGCTGCAGAAGGTTATGCAGGCTCAATTCCAGGGCTTACTAAAGAAGAGAATACGTTAAAACGTGAGCAATTAGAGCAACAATTACTAAATGACGAAATAAAAGTTTTAGTTAGTACCTCAGCTCTGGGGATGGGATTTGATAAAGGTAATTTGACCTTCGTCATTCACTATCAAAGTGCGGGATCAGTGGTTAGTTATTACCAACAAGTAGGCCGTGCGGGCCGAAGTATTAATGATGCTTATGGTGTACTGCTTTCCGGTGATGAAGACGAAGAAATCCAAAACTATTTTATTAGGGAGGCGTTTCCTAAAGAAGAGTTAGTTCGTGATTTACTCGCTCTACTAGAAGAAGACAGTTGTGACGGGCTTAGAAAAACTGATTTGGAAGCACAGCTCAACTTTGCACCTATGAAAATAGAGGCTGCGCTCAAGTTTCTACTAGCTGAATACCCAACACCGATAGTTAAGGAAGGCTCTTTATACAAGCGCACGATTAATCACTACTCCTTACCGACAGAAATGATTCAACGATTATCTAATAGGAAAACTGGCGAGTGGGAAGAAATTCAATCGTACCTAAGAAGTGATCAGTGTCTTATGCAAGTGTTAGCCACCGCACTTGATGATTCTCTTACAGCACCTTGCGGAAAATGTGCTAACTGTGATCCTGATAGTGCATTTGATGTGGCATACCCAAAAGAACTAGGCCAGCAAGCAGTAGAGTTCTTGGGCAATACCATGATTGATATACCGCCCAAAAAACAATTTGGTAATGGCTACGCACAAGCTGCGGCCAGATTCCCAGTATATGATTTTCCATTTCGTCTAGGTGACTTAGCCCATGAACCAGGTGCTGCATTATGTCATTGGGGAGAAGCTGGCTGGGGAGAAATAGCCGCTGCTGGAAAACGAGCACATGCTTTTGATCCTAAATTAGCAGATGCCTGTGTTGCAATGATAAACAATCGTTGGCAGCCGGTTCCTATGCCGACATGGGTGACTTATGTGCCATCAAAAAACTATCCTAAGTTAGTCAAGGACTTTGCTGAGTTAATAGCACAAAAGCTTGGATTAGAATGCGTTGAAGCAGTAATAAAAGTAGACGAAACAGCACCGCAAAAACGGATGGAAAATAGTGATTTCCGTTGTAAAAACCTCGATGGAGCTTTTGCAGTACAAAATGTACGTGAAGGCGAGGCGGTATTACTAATTGATGATGCGTCAGATTCAGGTTGGACATTTGCGGTAATTGCGGCATTGTTGAGACGTGAAGCATGTGGCCCAGTATTTCCTATGGCTGTTATGTCAACGAAATCGAATTAAAGAGTGATAAATTGAATACTCAAAACAACCTATATAACGAAAATACACAAGCGGTTCTACTGCTATCAACCTTTTTTAGCAAACCCAGAAAAGATGAGGCTCGGCCATTGACGGCAATCGAGTATGGCCGTTTTGCTCGCTGGCTACATGAATTTAATTACACGCCTAGTTCGTTGTTTCATCAATTTGATGAGGTGCTGTCTAAATGGAAAGATCCTAAAGGTAAAATTACGGCTGATCGCCTATCGGAGATATTACGTCGTAAAGCTGCTATGGGATTAGCTCTAGAAAAGTGGCAGCGTGCAGGTGTTTGGGTCATTACCAGACAAGACAGCGAGTACCCACAGCTACTTAAAAAGCAACTTCGGCATATTTCACCGCCGGTATTCTTTGGTGTGGGTAATAAAGGATTACTTCAGCATGGTGGCTTAGCCGTTATCGGCTCGCGAGATATTGATGAGATTGACGAAGAGTTTACTCAAAACATCGCAATACAAGCAGCGAAAGAGAATATCAATATAGTATCCGGTGCAGCACAAGGCGTAGATGAAACAGCCATGCTGGCCTCACTTAGAGCGGGTGGCACAGCTATTGGTATCATGGCAGATAGCCTTTTAAAGGCGGCCACAGCAAGTAAATGGCGCAAATACCTTCAAAGTGAAAAACTGGTTTTAATCTCAAGTTTTTATCCTGAAGCAGGCTTCAGTGTTGGGAATGCAATGGCTCGTAATAAGTACATTTATACTACTGCAAGCTCTGCCCTAGTCGTCAGAGCTGATGAAGGTAAAGGCGGTACTTGGGCTGGCGCTAAAGAAAACAATGAAAATAACTGGGTTCCTTTGTTTGTAAATCGCCGATCTAACGCCAGTGGTAACATTGCACTATTAGCTCATGGTGCTCATCCGTTTGAGTTACAGAAAACCTCAGAGGCATGGCTAGCTGAAGCTCTTAGTGAAGTACAGGCACTCAAGTCAAATAATCCTCCACCCAATAGCTTAAATTTATTTGAATAATTAAGATACAACCAGCTTAGCTAAAGATGCGTAGATTCTCACATAACAAAGCAATTAAAAATCGCCCGCCAAAAGCTGTGGGCTGGACTCGCTAATGCTCGCCTTTTATTGCGGCGTTAACGTCCGCTTGTCGCTCAGGCTGTGTGAAAACTGCTGATCACCTTTTGGTCTAAGCACCAGATTTATATGATCAATCATTCTTGATAAAGCCAGGCGGTTAGCTGCCACTTTACTAAAATTAATAGCATACGAATTAGAACAAAGTGTGCTG
>NZ_JAWWAP010000005.1:0-335323 GCF_033721375.1 Arsukibacterium sp.
ACCTGATCCCATTCCGAACTCAGAAGTGAAACGCAGCTGCGACGATGGTAGTGTGGCATTCGCCATGCGAGAGTAGTACACCGCCAGGCTCCCAATTCAATAAAACAGCCCCTCTCGAAAGAGCAGGGGCTTTTTTATTGGTTGAGATTTGGCGGTGCACTGCTCGAGCAGGGCGACCCCATGCGACAAAAACGTCCGGAACGTTTTTGGACAGCTTCAGCTGGCCGCGTAGCGGCGAACCCCAGGGATGGGGTGAGCAATGTAGTACACCGCCGATACCCACGCCGCGTACCATCCATGGCACGCCTTGCCGGCTCGGCCGTCCCGGGGCCTCGCTTTCGACGCTGAAATAGCTCCATGTCTTCGCTATTTCCGGGCGCGTCTCAACCACAGCGCGTCGCTGGTGGCATTGCGAAACACTTCCCTGTGTTTCGCCCTTCGGGCCTGCCTGCGGCAGTCCCAATTCGTTCCTGACGAAATTGTCGCCATGCGAGAGTAGTACAGTGATGCCGGTCTTTCGATAAGCCAAACTGTTGGCTTGTCGCCGGCAGAACGCCCCGAGCTCTGTGAGGGGCATAAATGCTCCCAATAAAGCCAAAAAGCCCACTCAATCGAGTGGGCTTTTTGCTTTATCTTCCCAAAAAACTATCCCAATCTTTCCATACAGGTTGTAAGCCTTGATGCGTAAGCGCTGTTGCAACCTGTTTTGGTGAACGGGTATCGTCAATGCTGAACTGTTCTAAATTATCCGGATCGACACTGTAGCCACCGGGCTGAGTTTTAGAACCAGCACTGATGCTGGTTATTGCTAACGGGATAACATGCTGGCGGAATAAAGCAGACTCACGGGTCGATAAACTGATTTCAAGCTCAGGGGCAAATAGCCGAAAAGCACAGATTAGCTGGATCAGTTCCTGATCACTAATAGGGTAAGCGACATTGCTGCCACCACTGCAGGGGCGGATCCTCGGTACTGATAAACTAAAACGACTTTGCCAATACTGTTTTTGCAGATACATAAGATGCTGCGCCAGTAAAATAGCATCGGTACGCCAGTCGGTCAGGCCCAGTAAAATGCCGAGGCCGATTTTATCAATACCGGCTTGGCCCACTCTGTCGGGTGCATCCAGCCGCCAGCTGATATCTGATTTTTTGCCTTTTAAATGATACTGCTGATAAGCCGTAGCATTATAGGTTTCCTGATACAGCATTACGGCATCGACACCCAGGGTTTTCAGCTGCTGGTATTCAGCCGTCGTCAGCGGTTGTACTTCAAGCTGAATACTGCTGAAGTGGCGTCTTATTACCGGTAGCACCCGACAAAAGTATTCAATACCTACTTTTCGTTCGTGCTCGCCGGTTACCAGCAACACCTGATCGATACCCAGTGCCTTTATTGCCAGGCATTCCTGCTCTATTTCCGCTAAATTTAAGGTGCGACGTTTTACTTGCTGGCTCATTGAAAAACCGCAGTAGCTACATTCGTTAGCACATAAATTTGATAAATACAGCGGTGCAAAAAATTGCACCGTATACCCAAAGCGTTGCCGGGTAAGTTGCTGCGCCTTAGTCGCTATCTGCGGCAGCAATAACAGTGCTGCAGGCGAGAGCAGCGCTTGTAAATCTGTTAAAGTCAGCCGGTCTCTAGTTAACGCCGAGTGCACCTGACTGACAGAAAAATTACGGCTTTGCAGTTGCAGGCTCTGCCAGTGTTGTGGTTGCCAGTGCTCGCTGAAACTCATTGCTTTTTTCATTACCCGGGCCTCATAGCTCTGCCAGAAAGTCGGTGAGTGGGCTGGAGCCCACAGCCTGTTGCGCAGTTGAGACTAGACCAGCCAGATAAGCACGGCGACCGGCTCTGACTGTATCAGCAAAGGCCGCGGCCATTTCCACCGGATCTGGGCTACTGGCAATGGCCGTATTGACCAGCACTGCCGCGGCACCCAGCTCCATGGCGGCAGCCGCATGGGAGGGTGCACCAAGACCTGCGTCAATAATGACCGGAACCTGAGCCTGTTCAATAATGATCTCAAGCATGGCGCGGGTTTGTAAGCCCTGATTTGAGCCGATAGCAGCACCGAGCGGCATTACTGCGGCACAACCGGCTTGCTCCAGTCGTTTACACAGTACCGGATCGGCACTGCAGTAAGGCAGGACGACAAAACCCAGTTTAACCAGTTGCTCTGCTGCCTGCAGCGTTTCTATCGGATCTGGCATCAGATAGCGTGGATCGGGATGAATTTCCAGTTTAAGCCAGTTAGTTTGCAGCGCCTCACGCGCCAGCTCTGCGGCAAAAATTGCTTCTCTGGCCGTTTTAGCACCGGATGTATTGGGCAATAGCTGAATATCCATATTGCGCAACGGTGTCAGTAAGTCATCCTGGGGCTTATTCAGTTCCAGCCGTTTAATTGCCAGGGTAACCAGCTGGCAGTTGCTGGCTTTAACAGCCTGTTGCATCAGCTGGCTACTTGCGAATTTACCACTACCGAGCAGCAGCCGGCTATTAAACGTTTTCTCAGCAATCTGTAACATGTCAGCCTCCGGTAACTATCTGGAAAAGTTGCACGTTGTCATTACTTTGCAGCTGATGCTCTGGCCAGCAGCGCTTGCTGATCACATTATTATTAATAGCTACCGCCAGACCTTCGCTTGTCAGCTGTTGCTGCTGTAGTAGCTCACTAATGGAGCAGTTAGTGCTAAGTTGCAGCAGCTGATCATTGAGCAGAATATGCATAGCAGGACTCCAGACTGGATTGGTTAAATTGACGGCTCAGTTCGCTGAATGCGCACTCAGGATTAGGATCTTTAGTTATTGCTGAGATCACCGCTACCCCGTCAACGCCACAATTAACCACGGCCTTCAGCCTGTGCATATCAATGCCACCAATGGCTACCGTTGGTGTATCGCGGCATAGTGCTGCATAGTGGCTAAGGCGCTTTAGCCCCTGTGGCTTTGATGGCATCTGTTTGGTTTGGGTTGCAAAAATATGACCCAGCGCAATATAGGAAGGGTTAAGTTGCCTTGCCCGCAACAGTTCAAGATAGCTGTGGCTGGAAATGCCAATTCGAAGGCCAGCTTGTGCTATGGCATTAAGGTCGGCCTGTTCGAGATCTTCCTGGCCAAGATGTACCCCATATGCCGCGTGTTTAATTGCCAGCTGCCAATGATCATTGATAAATAGCCGCAGATTATAAGTGTGGCTAAGCTGCACTGCCTCGGCAATCTGTTGTTCAATTTCATTTCCAGTGCCCTGTTTAAGGCGCAGCTGAATCACATCGGGTTTTAGTGGCAATAACCGTTTTAGCCATTGCACACTGTCAACAACCGGATACAAACCGATGGGCGTATCCATGCTGGCAAAGCCTGTATATCGGTGCTGCTGTGGCTGTTTATCGCTATGTTCTGGCCAGTACAGCGTCGGAAAATAACGATACTCTGCCGGCCAGCCGTGATGTTGCAGGCAGCCCGCACCTTTACCAGTCGGATAACCGCGTTTAAGCGCTTGTTGCAAGTAGGCTGTAGCGATAATAACCGCATCATGCAGGGGGTAATCCTGAGCGCAAGCCGCAGCAATAGCTGCGGATAACACACAGCCGGTACCATGGGTATGAGGTGTTATTATTCTCTGGTGTTTAAGCTCGAAATAATTGTCTTTTTCAAACAACTGATCGGTAACCACATCGTCGTCAATACTGTGGCCACCTTTTACCAATACAGCTGTCGCGCCATGCTGTAACAGCTGCGTTACCTGAGGTGCAACGGGGGCATCCGGCATGCCGGACAGTAGGGCTAATTCCGGCAGGTTAGGGGTAATAAGGTCCAGCAGCGGCAGCAAGTTGCGCCAGCTATTAATTAGCGGGCCGCTGGCAAAGTTATGGCCGCTACTGGTGCTTAGTACCGGATCGGCAATAACCCTGAACGAGTGGCGGGGTTTATTTTGTTCCAGCCATTGTTGTAGCAGCTGCAATAACTGCTCATCCGGGATCAGACCCATTTTAATGGCAGCAGGCGGCATATCGCTGAGCAGACAATCAAGCTGAGATTGCAGCAGCGCCGGACTGACAGCTTCTATAACATTGAATGTCATACTATTTTGGGCGCTAACCCCAGCGACAGCACTGCAGCCATGGCAGTCAAGGGCGGTAAAGGTCAGTAAGTCTGCCTGAATACCGGCGCCGCCGCCACTGTCTGAGCTGGCAATGCTCCAGACCACGGGTTTGCTTGCGACAGGTTGTTCAGACATCACTTAATGCCTCATTTGCTACCTTTTGCTGCTGCACTTGCTGATTTAGCCGCATAGAGCAAAACTTAGGGCCGCACATCGAACAAAACTGTTCGCTGTCTGCTCCTTCATGACTCAGCGTTTCATCGTGATAAGCTTTGGCAGTGAAGGGGTCGAGCGCCAGATTATATTGATCCTGCCAGCGGAATTCATAGCGGGCTTTCGACAAGGCGTTATCGCGCTGCTGCGCCGCAGGGTGACCTTTAGCCAGATCAGCGGCATGAGCAGCAATTTTGTAAGCAATAAGCCCTTGTTTTACATCCTCTTTATTTGGCAGGCCTAAATGCTCTTTTGGCGTAACATAACAGAGCATGGCACAACCAAACCAGCCAATCATTGCTGCGCCAATACCAGAAGTAATATGATCATAACCTGGAGCAATATCGGTAGTCAGCGGGCCAAGCGTATAGAACGGTGCTTCGTGACAGTGCTTTAACTGCTCGGTCATATTTTCCTGAATTAGCTGCATCGGCACATGGCCGGGCCCTTCAATCATTACCTGGACATCATAACACCAGGCAATTTTGGTCAGCTCTCCCAGGGTTCGCAGCTCGGCAAATTGCGCGTCATCATTGGCATCAGCGATGCTGCCAGGGCGTAAACCATCACCCAGCGACAACGAAATGTCATAGGCGGCACATAATTTACAGATATCTTCAAAATGCTGATACAGGAAGCTCTCCTGATTATAAATCCGGGTCCACTGCGCCATAATGGCGCCGCCGCGTGAGACAATACCGGTAACGCGATTGGCGGTTAAGGCGATGAAATCCTTTAATACACCGGCATGAATAGTAAAGTAGTCAACGCCTTGTTCGGCCTGTTCAAGCAGCGTGTCGTAAAATACCTGCCAGTTGAGTTTACTGACATCTCCATTTACTTTTTCCAGCGCCTGATATATCGGTACAGTGCCAATAGGCACCGGAGAGTTGCGTAAGATCCAGTCGCGGGTTTGATGAATACGCCGGCCAGTGGATAAGTCCATTACCGTATCGGCACCCCAGCGGGTCGCCCATACCAGTTTTTCGACTTCTTCTTCAATGCTGGAACTGACCGACGAGTTACCGATATTGGCATTAACTTTTACTTTAAAATTCCGACCAATAATCATTGGCTCGGCTTCCGGATGATTAATATTGGCCGGAATAATGGCGCGCCCGGCAGCCACTTCCTGCCTGACAAATTCTGCAGTAATTTTTTTGGGGATAGCAGCGCCAAAGCTTTCACCAGCGTGGCTGCGAATGCCATCCTCTGCTGCCATGTTTTCTCTGAGCGCAATAAAATGCATTTCAGGGGTAATAATACCTTGTCGGGCGTAATGCAGTTGGGTGACGGTTTTACCGGGTTTTGCCTGCAGAGGCTGGTGCTCAAATTCAGTAATTTGTTCATCCAGCGCAATGTCAGCGAAAGGGGGCAGCGGTGAGTGCATAGTATCGGCCCGGTCCATAATCCAGTTCAGCCGCAGTTTGGGCAGACCTTTTAAGACATCTAATGGTTGGGTCGGATCGCCGTAAGGGCCTGAGGTGTCATAAACCGGCAACGGGGCGTTGGGCGTCGTTGTGCCATCTGGCAAACGACTGGGTGTTAAATGGATATCTCTTACCGGCACCTGCACCTTGCTGTTGTTGCATTGCAGGTAACGGCGGGTTGAGCCTGGAAAGGTTTCGCCCTGTAGCGCCTGAATATAAGCGCGGGCATGGGCACGTAAATCACGTTTAGATAAAGTAGTAACAGACATAGCAAACTCCGGTTAACAAGTTGAGGTTGCTTGTCCGGAGTGGGGGCAGCTGATAACAGCAGCTAAACCGCCAGGCGGATTGGTGCCGTTTGTTATGTACTGTATTTCCCCTTGTTTCCCTTCGCAGGTATTAGCCTGATCAGGTTCAACGGATCCCGTTTTCACGGTCTCAGCCCGCTGTAAACAGCTGGGCACTCCGACAAGTAGTGGTAGAGTATAAAGATAGGTTATTGAAATTGAAAGGCCAATATTAATACCAGCAAGCTGTTACTAGTCGGAGTTGTTAGTCAGGGGGATGTGCTTTATGTTGAAAGCGTAACCCTGTGTTACGACTTGGAGCATAATAAAAAGGAAATAAAATGAGAGATGTATTGTTTTTTGATTCAATGCTAACCCCGAAGATTATTACTTTCGTCTATTGGTTATTGTTGTTAGCGGTCTTAGTCAGTGGTATCGGCTCAATATTCGGTTACGGTGGTTTCTGGTCCGGGCTGGGTATTTTAATATTTGGCAGTATAGGTGTGCGGATTTGGTGTGAATTATTAATCGTACTGTTTAAAATTCATGAAAACCTGAAAAAACTGGCCGACAAAGAATAAACCAAAACACCGGTGCTTTACCGGTGTTTTTTCTTTAATCTCAGCCATCGTTACAAGCTTTGCACATATAAATACAACGCTTTTAAAATTTTCATTTTCTGCTCATCGCTGGCATGTTCATGAGCCAGGTTCTCCAGTGCCAGACTGAAGTCTTCCATCGTCAGATTTGGATTGTCGAGGCCATGCATCAGTTTATCAGTACGGTAACGCTGCCATTTTTGCTGCTCTGGGTCCGTTAAGCTTTGCGGATAATTCCGTGCCCGGTATAAAAACAGTAAGCTGTTCAACCGCTCATCGCTGAACAGCGGTGGGTTAATGGCTAATTGCTCTGCTGACAACTGATGTAACTGCTGCATTTTTTGTTTATCGGAATCACCGATAAAGCCACTGTACAGCTGATAATCCGGATTTGTTTCACTAGGGTAGTCAGTGGTTTGCTGATAAAGCGTAACTACTTTTTGCTGCAACTGCCGGTGTTGTTTAAACCATTCCAGATGGTTGAGGCAACGTGCCCGGTCAATTCCCAGTTCAGCAGCGCGCTCAACACTAAGCGTTTTTGCATTAGCCAGTACCGGGCATTTATTTAAATGAATCAATTTTAAGCCAAGCCGCTCTTCCCCTTCAGCCAGATCGGCAGTCCGGGTATACAGTTTGCTTTGCAGCGTATCAATATCATCTGCCAGCAGCGGGCCAGGATCTTGTTGCAGGTTATAACAGATAACCGCATTTTTGTTGGTCGGGTGAAATGCCAGCGGCACTATCCAGCTGACACAACCAGAACTGGCCGGGAATTTAGATGATACATGCACCAGCGGAGTCAGCCCGGCGACATCAATCAGTTCGGCTGCTTTGGCTTTTTTTCGAAGCTCAAACAAATAGCTGAATAATTTCGGTTGTTTGTCTTTAATCAGTCTGGCAATGGCGATAGTGGCATAAACGTCTGATAACGCATCATGCGCCTGGTCATGGGCGAGATCATTGGCTTTAGTTAAATGTTCGAGCTTGAAGCTGGGGCTGCCGTCTTCCCGCATAGGCCAGTTGATACCGTCAGGGCGCAGGGCATAGCAAGCCCGTACGATATCAATTAAATCCCAGCGGCTGTTGCCCTGTTGCCATTCACGGCCATAAGGTTCAAAAAAATTGCGGTATAAGCTGTAACGCGTAACTTCATCATCAAACCGCAAGCTGTTGTACCCAAGGACACAGCTGCCTGGCTCGCTGAAACGGCTCAGAATACGCTGCATAAACTCGGTTTCGGTTAGTCCTTTTTTGTTACATAGTTGCGGGGTTAAGCCGGTGATTAATGCCGCTTGCGGATGAGGCAGATAGTCATTGGCCAGCTGACAGTACCAGACATCCGGCTCGCCGATAACGTTCAGCTCAAGATCGGTTCTGATACCGGCAAACTGTGCGGGACGATCGCGTTTTGGATCGGCGCCCCAGGTTTCATAGTCGTGAAAATAGAAAGAATGTGGTTGCGACATAATGTAATTCTGAGCTTAAAACAGCTGGGGTCGTTCAGGAATGGCTTGGATCATAACACTGCTATCGGCCAGGCGCGCTACTTTTCATCGTTATTGACTAAGCTTTCCAGGGCAGAGCCCGGATCCTCTTCGCCGCAAACCGAGTAATCCTCCGGGCTGGCTGCTTCTGCATCACGGTGAGAGAGCGGCTGATGTTGCTGTTTTGCCGCGGCTTTGGCGCCGGATTTGCTGCTCTGCGAGCTGTTGTTTTTGCCCGTCATAAACTTAACTTTGCTGATAAAACGTATTTGAAGTATAGATAATGGCTGCTACAACGCAATAACGCTTCAACTGGAATGCTAATTCGCTAACCGGCATTAGCAACGCGGCTCAATGCACTGATTTTATTCTGGTAACGTTGTTTATCCTCAGTGGTTTTCGCAACACGCCTGGATTTGTCAAGATAATACATGGCTTTGTCGTGGTTATTTAAATCGAAGTAACTTCTGGCCAGGCCAAACAGCGCCTCATGCATCCTGGCATTAATAGCAAGTGATTGCTGGAAAAATCCAATTGCTGCGTCCGGGTTGTGCCGTTTTACCGCTTCATTGCCTAACATCAGATAATACCAGGGATTAGTTTGACGTTTTCTATGCACCCGTTGTTCGAGCTCAGCAGCGGCAGAATTATTTCCCTGAAAACGATACAGCACGGCCAGATTTGCAAGGGTGTTTGCTGAAGAAGGATCTAACGCCAGACTGTGATGATAAACCTGCTCTGCCAGTAGCAATAAATTTTGCTGACGGTAAAGCACACCCAAGTTTGACCAGGTTAATGCGAAACTCGGATCAATAGCTATGGCGGCGCGGTAATAGCGATAGGTTTGGGCGTAATTTTTCTGTGCAAAGCTTTCAGCAGCCTTGTTATTGTAAAACATGGCAGCAACCCGCGCAGGCGTAATGGTTTCTGCAGCAAAACGTTGCCTTATCACGTTCGGGTCAAAATCAACAATAATATCGTTTCCAAGTTGCACTACACCTGTTATGTAATCCAGTCGGTTGCTTTGCCGGAGTTTTACGTTAACGTGACCACTTAACCAGGTTTGATTATTTTGGCTGCTCCAGTATTCCGGAATTTTAATATCCTGAAAAGCGGCATCGATTCCGATTTCTCTGGCAATACTGTAGGTGAGAATCGATAAGCTTAAGCAGTTTGCCTGGCGTTGTGCCAGTGTTTCTTTAACCGTTCTGGTTTGTAGCAGGTCGTAATTAAAGTTATCGCCGGTATGTGCCAGAATGTAATGCAGGATGGCCGTGCTGCGTTCTGTTATTCCGCTGTGCGCGGCCAGTATCGTTTTTAACTCTTTTTTGGTTTGCTGCGGTAAACCAAATATCTCATTGACGGTTTCAACCGGATACGATTGGCCGTTAAATAATGACTCCTCAACTAAAAGCGCCTGTGGCTTGCTAAGCACCCATTGCGATGGCATATGCTGGCAAGAAGCCAGCGTCAACAGGGTTAGAACAACGGCAGGATAAACTGTGCTTTTCATTTTAATGCACCGATAATTACCTGACTAAATTATAGACCAGCTTACTGAACAAGCAGTGTGACAGAAGCCTGAAGGTTTTTCTGTGGCCAGTAAGCTTTACAGCAGGTTGTGATCTGAAAATAAATCCAGTACAACTAACATATTTATAATTAAGAGGAAAACCGATGAAAAGATTATTGATCCTGGCTATACCGCTTTGCTTGTCGGCCAGCGTGATGGCAGCGCAAGCACCAGTTGGCATTGTGATCCATGGTGGTGCAGGCACGATTGACCGCAGCAAGATGACAGATGAGCAGCGCCAGAATTATGAAGCTACCCTGACAAAAGCAGTAAATCAGGGTTATGAATTACTGGCCGCCGGTGGCAGCAGCCTCGATGCAGTTGCGCTGGCAGTGACCGTGCTGGAAGACTCGCCGCTGTTTAATGCCGGCAAAGGGGCGGTTTATACCTGGGATGAAACCCATGAACTGGATGCTGCCATCATGACCGGCCAGGATCGCAATGCCGGTGCTGTTGCCAGTGTAACCAATGTTAAAAACCCTATTTTGCTGGCCCGTGCCGTGATGGAAAAGTCAGACCACGTCATGTTAACCGGCAAGGGTGCTGAGCAATTTGCTGCCGCGCAACAACTGGAGTTGGTTGATAACAGTTATTTTAATACTGAATTTCGCTTTGAGGCGTTAAAGCGGGCCAAGCAAGCGCAACAACCGGTACCCCATCAGGCGCTGATAACCCCGGATCCAAACTGGAAAATGGGTACTGTCGGCGCAGTTGCTATAGACAGTCAAGGTAATCTGGCCGCGGCAACGTCAACCGGCGGTATGACAGCCAAGCGTTGGGGCCGGGTGGGCGACGTACCGGTAATTGGTGCAGGAACCTTTGCTGATAACAGTAGCTGTGCAGTATCAGGAACCGGTCATGGCGAGTATTTTATTCGTTATAACGTTGCCTCTGATATTTGTACCAGAGTTAAATATCAGGGAAAAACAGCTGCTGTGGCAGCGGATAATGTGATTGCTGAGTTGCTTGAGGCCGGCGGCACTGGTGGCGTAATAGTGGTAGATAATAAAGGCGAACTTAGCTGGGCATTTAATACACCGGGTATGTACCGGGCTAAACGAAACCATGAGGGTACCGTAGTGGAAATTTTCAGTAAAGCGGGTGAAAAAACAGGCAAGTAAACCAAGCTTAGCTAAACTTAAGCAGGATAAGCTGTTGCAGTTTCTGTGTTTGGAGGGATAGATGGATTTACTAAAAGTTGCTGATTATATGCATCGTCATCCGGTTACTTTCACGGTAGACATGCCGGTAGAGATGGCAGTTGATCGGCTGATAAAAGGCCGGCAAACCGGTGGGCCGGTGGTCGATGCGATCAATAAAATTGTCGGTTTTGTCTCAGAGCAGGATTGTCTGGCCCGAATGCTAATGTCAACGTATCACGACCAGCAGGCCGCCCGGGTTGCTGATGTGATGAATACCGAGGTATTAACGGTAAAACCTTACGATGGTGTGATTGATTTAGCACAAACGATGCTGAAAATAAAACCCAAGTTATACCCGGTTGTTGATGATGATGGCTATCTGCTGGGTATTATTACTCGCTCAGATGTATTAGCCGCAATCGACAAAGAGCTGCATTCGCACTACCGGCGCGTTGTTTAACGCTAGACCTTACCCCTGCTAGCTTGGTAGCATGACGCCCTCTGATTGCTGAGGGTGTTATTTTGTCTGTTGAGCCTGTAGTAAGTGCTGCACTTTTATATTCTAAACTAACTGATTGTCTGTTGCAGGATCAGTTCCGGCTGCGCCGCCGGCTGAGTCAGTCTAAAAAAATCACCGCGCCAGCCGCTCAGCTACAACAGCTGCAGAAAATTGCCGCAGATATTTCGCGCTCAGTCGCGCTGCGTGACATCCGTAAGGCTGCTGTTCCTACCATCAACTATCCGATGGAATTGCCGGTCGCCGCAAAAAAGGATGATATTAAAGCCGCTATTGCCGCCAATCAGGTGGTGATCATTGCCGGCGAAACCGGCTCTGGTAAAACCACTCAAATTCCGAAAATCTGTCTGGAGCTGGGTCGCGGTGTCGCTGGCACCATAGGGCACACTCAGCCACGACGCTTGGCGGCGCGTAGCGTTGCTGATCGGATAGCTGAGGAGTTAGCTTGTCAGCCCGGGCAGCAGGTCGGTTATAAAATTCGCTTTGGCGATCACACAACCAGTCAGACGCTGGTAAAGCTGATGACTGACGGCGTATTGCTGGCAGAAATGCAGCAGGACCGGTTTTTAAACCAATACGACACCATTATTATTGATGAAGCTCACGAGCGTAGTCTGAATATCGATTTCCTGTTGGGTTATTTAAAGCAGCTGTTACCAAAACGACCAGACTTAAAACTGATTATTACCTCAGCAACGATTGATCCGCAGCGTTTTTCCCGCCACTTTTTCGATGCGCCGGTAATTGAAGTGTCCGGTCGCACCTTTCCGGTTGAAACCCGTTACCGGCCATATACCGAGCAGGATGATAAAGATACTGATCAGCTGCAGGGCATTTTTGATGCCGTAGAAGAATTGTACCGGGAACCGCGCGGTGACATTCTGATCTTTTTAAATGGTGAGCGGGAGATCAGAGATACCGCTGACGCCCTGGAAAAGCTGAAACTGCCGCATACCGAAGTACTGCCGCTGTATGCCAGGTTAAGTGCCGCTGAGCAAAACCGGATATTTCAAAGCCACGCCGGCAGACGAATTGTGCTGGCAACAAACGTTGCTGAAACCTCGTTAACTGTGCCGGGTATTCGCTATGTTATTGATCCCGGTACTGCCAGGCTGTCCCGTTACAGCTACCGCTCAAAAGTACAGCAGTTGCCAATAGAAGCAATCAGTCAGGCCAGTGCCAATCAGCGTAAAGGCCGCTGTGGTCGGGTCGCTGCCGGTATTTGTATCCGGTTGTACAGTGAAGAGGATTTTACTGGCCGGCCCGAGTTTACCGATCCGGAAATTCTGCGTACCAATTTAGCCTCGGTCATTATGCAAATGCTGGCGCTGGGCCTGGGTGATATTGATGCTTTTCCGTTTTTACAGCGGCCGGACAGTCGTTTTGTCAACGATGGTATTAAGTTGCTGGAAGAGCTCGGTGCGATAGAACCACAGCGGGGCCGGCAAAAATTAAGTTTAACTGTGCTGGGTAAACAGCTGGCCAGATTACCTATAGATCCGCGGCTCGCCCGGATGGTTGTAGCAGCCGGCAGCAATGGCGCGTTAAATGAAGTGCTGGTGGTCGTGGCGGCGTTGTCTATTCAGGACCCGCGTGAGCGGCCGCTGGATAAACAGCAAAAAGCAGATGAGAGCCATGCCCGCTTTGCGGATACCGACTCTGATTTCAGCAGTTGGTTAAAACTCTGGGCCTACCTGCAGCAACAGCAGCAGGAGCTTAGCAATAATCAGTTTCGCCGCTTGTGCCGTCAGGAATTTTTAAATTACCTGCGGGTTAGAGAATGGCAGGACTTAGTCAGTCAGTTAAGCCAGCTGGCAAAAGAGCAGGGCATGACATTTAATACTGGTACGGCTGATTATCAGCAGCTGCACAGCGCTTTACTGACTGGCTTATTGGGGCAGGTTGGCTTTAAAGATACCGAAGCCGACTATCTTGGTCCGCGCCAGACCCGGTTTTACGCTTTTCCCGGCAGTCACTTATTTAAACGTAAACCGAAATGGGTGGTTGCGGCTGAATGGGTTGAAACCAGCAAGTTGTATGCGCGCAGTTTGGCGAAAATTGAACCTGAATGGATTGAGCCGCTGGCGGCCCATTTAGTCACTCGTAGTTACAGCGAGCCGCACTGGGAAAAGAAACGTGGTGCTGTGGTGGCTTATGAGCAGGTGTCGCTGTATGGTCTGGTTATAGTGCCCAAACGCGCCGTGCTGTATAGCAAAATTGATGAAGTGGTCAGCCATCAGATTTTTATCCGCGAGGCGCTGGTTAATCAGGAGCTGGGCAGCAATGAGGCATTTTTAAGCCATAACCAGCGGCTGATTGACGGTGTGACGGCGCTCGAAGAAAAGTCCCGGCGGCGGGATATCCTGGTTGATGAAGAGACGCTGGCAGCGTTTTATGCCGAAAAAGTTCCGGTCTGGGCCAATAACCGGATAGATTTTGCCAAGTGGTGGAAAAAGCAGCGCACCAGTCAGCCCGACTTTTTAAATTTTGACCCGGACAGCCTGCTAAACCGTGATGCCAGTGATATCACGGCAGATAAGTTTCCGGAAAGCTGGCATCAGGGTAATTTAACCCTGCCACTGCAGTATCATTTTGCCCCTGGCGAGCCGGATGACGGTGTCAGTGTGATTATTCCGCTGGCCTTGCTGAATCAAATTGATGATAGCGGTTTTGACTGGTTAATTCCGGCGCTGCGGCATGAGTTGCTCGTGGCGTTAATTAAGTCGTTGCCAAAGCAATACCGGCGCAACTTTGTACCGGCGCCCAATTACGCTGATGCATTGCTACAGCTTATTGCCCCGGAGCAGGGTAAGTTACTTGAGGTGATAAGCCAGCGCTTAAAGCGTATGTCTGGTGTCAGCATACCCGACGATGCCTGGGATTTAGCCAGCTTGCCTGCTCACTTAATCATGAATTTTAAAGTGGTTGATGAAAAAGGTAATACGTTACAACAGGGCCGCTCCCTTACCTTGTTAAAACAAGGTTTGCAGGGCGAAGTACAACAAAGCCTCAGTCAGGTAGCCGAGCAGGGCATAGAGCAAGCCGCGTTGACAGACTGGAGTTTTGGCAAATTACCACGGGAATATGTAAAAATTCAGGCAGGTTATGAAATTAAAGCGTTCCCGGCGCTGGTAGACGAAAAAGATTCGGTGGCAATAAAGCTGCTGGACAATCCGCAGCAGGCCATGCAGACCACCAGACTGGGGTTACGCCGCTTATTATTACTGAACGTGCCATCACCGGTAAAATATCTGCAGGAGTCATTACCGAATAAAGCGAAATTAGGGCTTTATTTTAACCCGTTTGGCCGGGTACTTGAGCTGATCGATGATTGCATTGCTGCCGGGGTGGATGCACTTATTGCGCAGCATGATATACCAGAGACGACTGCAGATTTCGCTGCGTTGCGGGATAGAGTCAGAGCCGAACTGGGTGACACTGTGGTAGCGATAGCATTGCAGGTTGAACAGATTTTAACCCTGGCTCATGATATTCAGAAAAGGTTAAAAGGAAAAGTTGACCTGGCCCATATTCAGTCTCAGGGCGATATCAAGCAGCAGTTAGCTGAGTTAATTTTTAAAGGCTTTGTCAGTCGTCATGGTGCTGGCAAACTCGCGGATGTACTGCGTTATTTGCAGGCTATGCAAAAAAGACTGGAAAAACTGCTGGTCGATCCGCAGCGCGACCGTTTATTGATGCATGAATATCAGAAAGCAGCCGATGCATACGATAATTTATTGGGGAAGTTTGCTGGTGCCCCCGTTTTGCCGCAGCAGGTAAGCGCGATTTACTGGATGTTGCAGGAGTTGAAGGTATCACTACATGCCCAGCAGCTTGGTACACCATACCCTATTTCAGTAAAACGGGTACTGCATGCGGTGGCAGAAGTTAAGACAGCGTAGTTAACCGCCTGATTAGGCAGTCCTGACCAGCTGTATGGTACTTTACACGCTGGCGGGAAAGTTCTATAACTAACACAGAAGTAATAACAGGGGAAAGTTATGTTAACCAAGGGCGATGGACGGCATTATTTCAGAATGATGGTAAATGCTGATGTACAGTTGCTACTGAATGATCCTGAAGCAGGCCGGATGATAGATGGTATTTGTCGTGACTTAAGTGCGTCGGGCATGTCGGTAGATATTGATGAACCACTGGAGATGGGCACCTTAATAAAAGTACGACTGGAATCAAATAATGCCAGTATTCCGCCACTCGATGCCACGGCAAAAGTAGTGCGTTGTACCCAGGAAAGCGAAGAGGGCTATCAGATTGGCCTGGCATTTATGGAATTAAACTAACCCGCCTGCTAAAGCAGGTATTCCGTGCTGATTAGCAGCGCTTCGCCTGTTTACCGAAGCGCTAGGCTATTTTGGATAACCGCTAGGCTATCTGGCAGATCAGACCTTTAAGATAATGCCCTTCCGGAAAAGTGCTCAATACCGGATGATCACTGTCCTGCTGTAACCTTTTTAGAAACAGACACTGGCGTTTCGCATCAAGTGCAGCGTCTGCCACTATTTTCTGAAATAAACTGTCTTCCATTAAACCTGAACAGGAAAAGGTAAACAGCAAACCGCCTGGTTTCACCAACTGCATCGCAACCATATTGATATCTTTATAGCCGCGACAAGCGCCAGCCAGTTGCGATTTATTGTCAGCAAATTTTGGCGGGTCCAGGATCACCATATCAAATTGCCGGCCTTGCTCGCGGTAATGGCGCAACAGTTTAAAGACATCTGCTTTTTCCTGAGTCAGGGCGCTCAAGTCCAGTTTATTTAAGCCGGCATTGCGCTCTGCTGTGGCCAGGGCTAACTCAGACAAGTCAACATTGGTGACATGACTGGCACCGCCCTGCAACGCTGCCACGGCAAAGGTGCCGGTGTAACTAAAGCAATTTAATACGGTTTTGCCCTCAGCATAGCGCTTAACGGCCTGTCGGCTTGCCCGCTGATCCAGATAGAAGCCGGTTTTATGGCCGTTTACCACGTCGACCAGTAACGCCATACCGTGTTCCTGAATGACCACTTCAGCACTGTCACGCGGCAGGTGTAACCAGCCGGTGGTGGGTTCTAATCCTTCTTTTTTACGTACATCGACATCAGAGCGCTCATAAATGCTGTGCTCAGGGAATAGTTTAATCAATGCGCTGAGCAAGGGTTTACGGCTGGCCTCTGCGCCGGCAGACAATAGCTGACATACCAAGACATCAGCATATTTGTCGATAGTAATCCCCGGCAGGCCGTCTGACTCGCCGGCTATCAGCCGTACCGCATTGGTGGTGGCCTGGTCAAACAAACTTTGCCTTAACTGCCAGGCCTGGGCTAAACGGGCATAGAAAAATGCTTCATCAATAAGCTGGTTCTGGTCAAAACTCCATACCCGGGCTCTGATCTGCGAGCGGGGCGAATAGGCAGCGGTGGCCAGCCAATCTCCTTTGCTGCTTAATACATCGACAAGATCGCCGCTATTCGGGGTACTGATAACCTGACTTATCGCGTTAGAAAAAATCCATGGATGCTGCCGCTTCAGCGCTTTCTCCCGGCCCGGGGCTAGAATAATGGCTGGACTTGCAGTTTGCTTACTCATACGCTTGGTTACACTGTGCTAGACTAAAAGCCGCATTTTAGAGAAGCTGGCAGCAAAGCTAAAGCAAAACCTGCCAGTTAGTAATAATTAGGGTGTATATGGCAAATGTTCCGTCTCAAATGCGGGTTATTACTGTGCTGCAACCCGGTAAAAACAGTAGCCTGCACATTGACAGGAGGCCTGTGCCGCAGCCAGCGCCCGGCCAGTTGCTGCTTAAAGTCCAGGCGGCCGGGGTAAACCGGGCAGATTTAATGCAGCGCCAGGGACATTATCCGCCGCCCCCCGGCGAAAGTGATATTCTGGGGCTGGAAGTAGCAGGTATTGTGGTGCAGGTAGGGGCCAAAGCTGATGAGCACTGGCTTGGTAAAGCGGTATTTGGCATCGTTGCAGGGGGTGGCTATGCGGAATATGCGCTGTTGCACAGCGGCCATGCTATTAACAAACCTGATTGCTGGAGCTGGCAGCAAGCCGGCGGGGCTGCTGAAACCTTTTTAACCGCGTATCAGTTACTTTTCGCTCTGGGCGGTTTAACCGCCGGCCAGCGGGTGCTGCTGCATGCCGGGGCCAGTGGTGTTGGCACCAGTGCGCTGCAACTGGCAACCCTTAGCGGCGCAAAAGTTGCGGTGACTGTTGGCCGGGCTGATAAAGCAGAAGCCTGTCGCAAACTGGGTGCACAGCTGGCAATAAATTATCGCAATAGTCAATTTGCCGAGGAGTTGGCTGCACATTGGCCGTCTGGCGCGGATATTATTCTCGATCCGGTTGCAGGGAGTTATCTGCAAAACAATATTGCCATATTGGCGGAAGATGGCATTATTGTCATTTATGCGCTGATGGGGGGGCGACTGGTCGACAAATTTGATTTAGCACCTCTGTTTAAAAAACGTGGCAAGCTGGTGTGCAGCACGTTACGCAACAGAACTAACCAGTATAAAGCAGAGCTGACCAGCCGGTTTACCCAGGCATTTGGACAGCCGATGGCTGACAACAGATTCGCGCCGGTACTCAATGAGAGTTTTAACTGGGAACATGCCCAACAAGCCCATAATGTAATGATAAATAACAATAACATTGGTAAATTAGTACTTGAATTCTGACCCCTGCTACTTGTTGCTGATGACTATTCCTGCCATTTGAGATAAACAAGGATAAATACGAACCATGCCAATTGGAAATGTCGGTAAATCCAATTTCACTAAAGCGGTTAAAGCTCTGCTCAATCGTATTTATGACGATACTGTGGTCGCTGACTCATTATTTGAGCAGGCTGCACTCTGGTTTAGCCAGTCTGCTGAACGTGAACAACAACGGGCAGAACGGGAACAACAGGTCTTTTTATTCAAAAATCGTCAGGCGCAGGCAAGTAAGGGAGATCAGGCTCTGATTGAGCGGAACCTGCAACAGGCGCAAAGCGAGCAGGAACGGTTTAATCAGCAGCAGCAACTGGAGCAACAAAGCCGATACGAATCATTGCGGCTGTTATGTGCAGACATTCTGGCGCTGTCTGAAAGTGACTCTTTTGCAGAGACCAACCTGCAGACCGCCAAAATACTGGGTACCATTCAACTGATGTCACCAACGGCGGGCAAAAATGTCGCGCCGTCTAATCAGAAAAGTAAGCATCTGTACAAAGCGTTGCTGAGTTTACGGTTACTGGACCGGCTGTTACTGGACGGTAATATCAGCCACCCCTATATTTTGAATCGTTATCAGGCAAGTGCAGATACTGCCGCGGAAGAACCGTATCAGCCCTTTCGGGATGATGTGCAAATTCCGCTGCTGATGGCAGCGCTGCTGCAGGATATCGGTAGTTGTCATCCGGACGCGCAGCGCATATTAAAAGGCCCTGACGGTGATCTTGATGAATTCCGGGTGCTTGAAAATGATGAAAGGACAGAGCTGTTAAAAATCAGCTACCGGGAAAGTCTGAACTTTATGGTGCAGGCCATTGGCATTGGCACATATCAGGGTAACTCGAAACAAGAGCGCGACTGGTATCTGCAAAATGAACGCGAAAAACAGGCTTTTACAGTTTTTTTGCTGAAAAATGCGATTAAGCCTGAACATGGCGTAGGCAACTTATTAAAAATCCCGCAGATTTATACCTCAGTGGTGTTATCCACTAAGGCTAACTACAGCTATGATATGCTGCCGAAAGTGGGCCTGGTGCTGGAAAAAGGGGTCGAGAAAGGGGTTTACAGTGCGGTAGCGGTGGCCGGCTTACTTCAAATTACCGGTGTTTTTCCGCAGGGTTTTGGCGTTACCTATATCCCCAAAGATTCTGATCGACAGGATCTGGATCGTTATGAATATGCGATTGTCACCAGCCTGTATCCTGAAAATCCACGGATGCCGGTGTGCCGGATGGTAACCCGTAATCTGACCTATAACGTCTCTGCACAGGGCTGCGTGGTCAGCGTTGAAAATAATTTATATTATCCACAGGCCCGCAAAAAGCTGGAGCGGATCAGTGAAGAGCGTCTGCTGGAGATTTTAAGCAAGCTGGTGTCCAATTTTGAAGAGCGCAAGAGTATGGCTTTGTTGCCAAAGTGCTGGCATCCGGAAGAGTATTTTTCGTACTCCAAAAACCAGAATTTATGGAATAAAGCAGTTATAAACCAGAATTAGCGGTTAGTCTGCTTTTGTTGGCGTATCCGTCTGCTCCGTCATGGACAAACTATCAGCATCAGCCTGTTCAGGCTCTGTCTGGGCAACCGTTGTCTCAGCAGCAATTACTGTATCCGGTTCAGTGTTAATCTCATCCCGCATTTGCTGTTGCACCAGCTCTTCATTAACCCGTGGGTCAAGCGCTGCGGCCAGCGGTGACGATACTAAATCACCTGACGCCACCTGATAGTCGGAAGAGTGCTGTTGCGATAACATTCTTTTCGCCATTTTCTGAGTGTAATTGACCCGTTGCAGCCGGATAAACAGAATCAAACAGACCAGTGCCATATAGCCATACAACATGCTGTTACCAAGTAACTGCATCAGGCCCGAGGCAATTAACGGGCCTATCGTGGCGCCAATACCAAAGGTCAGTAAAATTGTCGCAGATAACGCGACTCTTTCATCAGGTTCAATATGCTGATTGGCCAATGCGGTGGCCAGCGGGTACAGCGTAAAAGCCAGAATACCAAAACAGAAGGTTAATCCTATTAACAACGGGCCGCTAACGGGTAAAAATGCCATACTCAGGACGATTAGCCCCAACAGGGCGCTGTTCGTCCGCAACAGCCGGCTGCGCGGTATTTTGTCAGACAGTTTACCCATTGGCCACTGTGCCAGTAAACCCGCCAGAATGGTAGCTGACATAAACACAGCAATTTCTTTGGTCGATAACCCGGAACCAGCGGCAAAGGCCGGCGCCAGACCATAGAATGACCCTGAAATACCGCCGGCCATTAAAATGGTCGTCAGTGATTGCGGTACCTGACGCCAGAACGGCAGAATTTTCAGCGGCGCCGGATGCAGCGGTGCAGGGTGGATCCGTTTGGTCAGGGCTATAGGGACAATGCAAAGCGCATAACAAATGCCAACCAGCAGCAAAGGCTGTAAGCCCAGCTCCGGGAAAAACGATAATACCGTCTGACCGCCGACCATCCCCACGTAAGACACAATCATATAGCTGGCAAATACGGTGCCGCGCTGATTGGTTTCAGCCTGCTCGTTTAACCAGCTTTCCAACACCATGTACTGGCACATCATGCCGGTGCCCACCAGTAAGCGCAGCGCTATCCAGATCTGCAGATCATCGGTTAAGGCGTGGCCGAGTGCAGATGCTGTTACCATACCGGCACTGGCAACAAAAGTACGGATATGGCCAACGCGGCCAATCAGTTTATGGCCCAGTTTAGAGCCAACCACCAGGCCAAGATAATAAGCGGACATCATGCCGCCAATCCACAGTTGCTCAACGCCATCGGCGGCCAGCGATAACCCCAGATAGGTGGTTAACAGGCCGGCGCCCAATACCATAATCAGCGTGGTGGCAAATAACGATGAGAAACTGCGAAAAGGACTCAGCATCAGCTTATTTTACCCGCATTCCCGGCATAGCACCGTCATCCGGACTTAAGATAAATAACTCACTGCCACCAGGCCCTGCCGCCAGAACCATACCTTCTGACAGACCAAAGCGCATTTTACGCGGTGCCAGATTGGCCACCATAACGGTGCTGCGCCCGACAAGATCTTCAGGTTTATATGCAGCCTTAATACCGGCAAATACCTGACGGCTTTCGCCATTGCCAATATCCAGTTGCAGTTGCACCAGCTTATCAGCACCTTCCACTGCACTGGCACTTACGATTTTTGCTACCCGTAGATCGATTTTGGCGAAATCTTCAATACTGATGGTGTCACTGATTGGCTCGCGTTCAGTCGCTGCCGGTTTGGCACTGGCTTTGGCGTGTTCAGCCGGCGCAGGGATCTGGCTTTGCGCTGTTGCCTGCAGGTTATCGGTTGAGGCTTCAACCATGGCAGCGACTTTCAGTGGGTCGACCCGTTGCATCAATGCTTTAAACGGGTTAATGGCGTGATTAAGTAGCGGCTGCTGATAATTCTGCCAGCTGAGCTCAGTATTTAAAAAAGCTTCAACCTCGCCGGCCATTACCGGCAATACCGGTTTTAAATAGTGCATCAATACCCGGAATAAATTCAGACCCATGGAGCACACATCATGCGCTTCCTGCTGACGGGCTTCATCTTTAACCAGCACCCAGGGGGCTTTGTTATCAATGTACTGATTAGCTCTGTCTGCCAGCGCCATGATATCGCGTATGGCCCGGGCAAATTCTCGCTTCTCAAAACTATCAGCAATGCTGTCACCGGCTGCGACAAAATCCTGCAGCAGGGCGGGTTCAGCCACTTCAGCAGCAAGTTTGCCATCAAAGCGTTTACTGATAAAACCGGCACAGCGGCTGGCAATATTGACAACCTTGCCAACCAAATCGGCATTCACTTTCTGGGTGAAATCATCCAGGTTTAAATCGAGATCGGTAATACCGGAGGTCAGTTTTGAGGCAAAGTAATAACGCAGGTATTCCGGATTCAGATTATCCAGATAGGTGCGGGCTTTAATAAAGGTACCGCGCGACTTTGACATTTTGGCGCCATTAACGGTAACAAAGCCATGAGCATACACCGCATTCGGCTTTCTAAAGCCGGCACCTTCGAGCATAGCGGGCCAGAACAGGCTGTGAAAATAAATAATGTCTTTACCGATAAAGTGATACACCTCAGCGCTGGAGTCTGGCTGCCAGAAGCTGTCAAAATCGATATTATTGGTATCACAATAGTTTTTAAAGCTGGCCAGATAGCCTATCGGGGCATCCAGCCAGACATAGAAAAACTTACCGGGTGCGCCGGGTATTTCAAAGCCGAAATAAGGTGCATCGCGGCTGATGTCCCACATCTGCAGGCCATCAGTAAACCACTCCTGCAGTTTATTGGCCATTTCCTCCTGCAACGCGCCGCTGCGGGTCCAGTCCTGCAGCATCTGGCTGAACGCCGGTAAGTCGAAAAAGTAATGCTCAGAGTCTTTTAACACTGGCGTGGCACCTGAGACCACAGAGCGCGGGTTTTTGACATCAGTCGGGCTATAGGTGGCGCCGCAGACATCACAGCTGTCGCCATTCTGATCCAGCGCGCCACATTTGGGGCAATCACCTTTGACAAAACGATCCGGCAGAAACATGTTTTTCTGCGGATCATATAACTGGCTGATGGTTTTACGTTTGATATGGCCGGCGTCGTCCAGACGCTGGTAAATCAGGCTGGCAAACTCCCGGTTTTCATCACTATGGGTGGAATAGTAGTTATCAAAACCTATAGCAAAGCCGGCAAAATCGGCTTCATGCTCTATTTTAGTCTGAGCAATCATTTGCTCCGGTGAAATACCCTGTTGCTGGGCTTTTAGCATGATCGGAGTGCCATGCGCATCATCGGCACAAACATAATAACATTCATGGCCGCGGGCCTTCTGAAAGCGGGACCAGATATCAGTCTGAATATATTCAAGCAGATGGCCCAGATGGATTGGGCCGTTGGCATAGGGTAAAGCGCTGGTGATTAATATTTTCCGTTGCGACATCTGGGGGACTCTTTGCATAAATACCTGAAAAAAAGTTGCTTAATGATACAATAGCCAGCATAAAATCGCATCCGCCAAAGCCCTGCCGGGGCAAAAATGTGGCAGATAACAGCGAATTAATGCCTGTTTGCAGCAACGTTGGGAGCAACAATGTTTAATTGGTTAAAAAAGCCGGCGCCAAAACCGGCTACGCCAGTCGAAAAAGATAATAAAACACCTGCCAGTGACAATCCGCTATCAGCAGATCTTGAGTCCATTGTTGAGTTACTGCAAAGCACTGAGCCGGTAATGGCAAATATTCAGCATATTGTGCTGGTGGCATCGGGCAAAGGCGGGGTAGGCAAGTCAACCACGGCGGTCAATCTGGCGGCAACCCTGGCAGAAATGGGCCTGCGCACCGGGTTACTGGATGCTGATATTTATGGCCCTTCCATTCCTTTGATGCTGGGGCTGCAGGGCGCCAGGGCAGATTCGCCCGATAATAAATTACTGAACCCCAAGCAGGCATTTGGCTTAAGCCTGCAATCAATAGGTTTTTTAATTGAACCGGATAAAGCCTCGGTCTGGCGCGGGCCGATGGCCAGTCAGGCATTGTTGCAACTGATCAATGAAACACTGTGGCCAGCGCTGGATATCCTGATTGTCGATATGCCGCCCGGTACCGGCGATATTCAGCTGACCTTATCGCAAAAGCTGAAGGTCAGTGGTGCAGTAATTGTTACTACCCCACAAGATGTGGCGCTCAGTGACGCCGGTAAAGCCATTACTATGTTTAATCAGGTAAAAATTCCGGTGTTGGGGCTGATTGAAAATATGAGTTATTACCTGTGTCCGCATTGCGGCCAGAGCGATGATATTTTTGGTACCGCTGGCGGCGTCAGGCTGGCCGAACGCTATCAGGTGCCGGTGCTGGGGCAATTGCCATTGGAGCGGCAAATCCGGGAACATGCCGATCAGGGACAACCCGCCGTATTAAAGCTGCAGCCAATTGCTGAAATTTACCGTACAATCGCCTGGAATATGTTAACGAATATCACTGGCGCCCCAGCGCAACAGGTAGAAATTGTAATAACGGATGATTAAGCATGAGATTGAGTGACCGCGATATAGAACGTTACCTGGCGGAAGGTAAAATTGGCATAACCCCGGCACCCGATGCTGACATGATAAGCGGCGTCAGCGTAGATATCCGCCTTGGCAATAAATTCAGGGTTTTTCAGGCACATGCCGCGCCTTATATCGATTTAAGCGGGCCGAGGGCGCAGGTGGATGCGGCGCTGAACTCAGTAATGAGTGACGAGATATATATTCCCGATGATCAGGTATTTATTTTGCACCCGAGTGAATTGGCTCTTGGGGTGACGCAGGAGTCGGTGCGTCTGCCGGCCGATATTGTTGGCTGGCTTGATGGCCGTTCGTCGTTAGCCCGTTTAGGGCTGATGGTGCATGTAACGGCGCATCGTATCGATCCGGGCTGGTCAGGTAATATCGTGCTGGAATTTTACAACAGCGGCAAGTTACCGTTGGCGCTGCGGCCACATATGAAAATTGGCGCGCTGAACTTTGAATTGATGACCACGTCGGCAGACCGGCCCTATAACACCCGGGCAGATGCCAAATACCGCCAGCAAACCGGGGCGGATGCCAGCCGGATTGGCCATGATGATAAAAGCTGAGCTGCTTTAGGCGCAGCAGAATGAAAAAACCCACGGCAAGCGTGGGTCAAAAAGCAATAAAGCAAAAATGAAGCGGGATGATTATGCAATAAAACTGCATAGCTTGGCAACATCAGGCCGTTAAATTTTTACTGAATTTATCATTTTTTTCGTTAAAAGTTTGCAGCAGGAAACAAAGCCATGGCGCTTGGCAATATTATCCGCTTATTGAGTCTGGCCGCTATCTGGGGCGCATCTTTTTTGTTTATGCGCGTTGCAGTGGCCGATTTTGGCCCGGCGTGGCTGATGTTTGGCCGGGTATTGCTGGCTTCGTTATTACTGGCGCTAGTCGCACTACTTTATAAACGCAGCTTACCGCTTCGCCAGTACGCTGGCCATTTTATGCTGCTGAGCCTGTTCAACACGGCGCTGCCATTTTTATTGTTTGCCTATGCGGCACAAACCCTGACAGCCTCGTTACTGGCAGTACTGAACGCTACGGCGCCGCTATGGGGCGCGTTAATTGGCTGGCTGTTTTTCCGCCAGGTTATGACGCTAAAGGTAATGCTGGGGCTGATGCTTGGAATTTGCGGCGTGGCCATTCTGGTCGGCTTTGATGATGTTGTCGCTGACAGTGCCGCGTTACCGGCTATTGCGGCCGCAGCCGCTGCAGCCTGCTGTTACGGCATCGCGACCTGGTATACCCGGCAGGCCAGACCGGTACCGGCCTTTATTAATGCCCACGGTAGTATGTGGGGCGCCACCCTCTGGCTGGTGCCGCTACTGTGGTTTATCCCGATGCCGGTGGCAGAGCCGGCAACGGCGAGTTTTCTGGCAGTGCTGGCGTTGGGCGTAGTTTGTACCGGTATCGCTTATTTACTGTATTTTCGGCTGGTGCAGGATTTAGGCGCCACCCCGACGCTAACCGTTACTTTCCTGATCCCGGTATTTGGCGTGATCTGGGGCCATCTGTTTTTGGATGAAACCATTGGCTGGCATACCCTGGCAGGAGCCGGTATTGTTATTGGCGGTACTATGCTGGTTACCGGCTTCAGTATTAAAGCTTTGCGACCAGCACCCGTGTTAAAGGAGCAACAATGAAACTATATGGTTCACAAACCTCACCCTATGTCCGGCGTATTCGCTTGCTACTGGCTGACGCACCCTGCGAGTTTATTAAGCTTAACATTCTGGAGGGCGCCGATCGGGAAACGCTGGCTGCGATGAACCCGACCTTACGGATCCCGATGCTGATTGATGCAGAGCAAACCATTTTTGATTCCGGCGTTATCTACCGCTATCTGGCAGCGAAGCAGGGCATTGAGGCCCTTAGCTGGTATCAGGAAAATCAGTTAACGGTTATTAATGCAGTAAATGATTCGCTGGTAATGCTGTTTCAGTGCAGTCGCAGTGGTCTTGATACCAATGAAGATAAATTGTTTTACAATCTGCAGCGCGAACGGATTGCCACCTCATTGTTTGTGTTAGAACAACAAGCCGCTAATGTTGAGTTTGCCAGCTGGCGCTATCCGGCAATGGCATTATACACCCTGCTTGACTGGATTATGTTTCGTGAGTTGCTGGAGCTTGATGATTATCCGGCACTACTGGCATTTGTTGCAGCCAATAAGCAGCAGCCGATGGTGGCGGAGTCTGATCCGCGGCTGAGCTAACGTCAGCCGCTGCGTCTAAATCCCTATCTTTTAAACCACTACCTTACCCCGGTTGTTGCGCCTGTTTAAGCACAACCGGTTCAATCAGCACACTCTGATTAGCATCAGATAACCAGATCTGACCTTCGCTGATATTGCACTGTAACTGCATCGACCTATTAACCAGAGTGGCCATTTCTTTTACTGCGGTTTCCGGTATTTCGGTTACTTGCAGGTTCTGATAACGCTGCAGGGCTGGTTCGATATTTTTCCACCACACCGGTACGCTGCGGCCACCATAACAAAATAACTGCACCTGACGGGCCCTACCGCACGCCTTTCGCGGCCATTTTTCATCGCTCTGGCCAAACTCAACCCACAGGTTAATATTACCGGTTAAGTCGCAATCCCACAGCTCAGCCTGATCTTCCTCTGCACTTAGCCCTTTGGTAAAGGTCAGCGTTTCTGAGGCATTAATAATAAAGGCCAGCAGGCGCACCATCATCCGTTCGTCGTTTTCAGACGGATGCTGGGCCAAAGTTAAACTGTGGTCCTGATAATAATTACGATCCATATCTGCGATTTGCAGCTGAACCTTAAAAACAGTCGCTTTAAGTGCCATACAGGTTTTCCGGCCATAAAAAAGCCGCAGTGTAACTCAGCACTGCGGCTATCGCATTAAAAACAACTGGCTGCTGCTCTGGTTACAGGGTGGCAGCGCCGTAAAGCTCATTAACTTTGTGCCAGTTTACCAGCTGCCACCAGGCCGTAGCGTAATCGCCACGTTTGTTCTGATACTGCAGGTAATAGGCATGCTCCCAGATATCCAGTGCCAGCAGCGGCGTGCCTTGTATGTCAACCACATCCATCAGCGGGTTATCCTGATTCGCGGTTGAGGTGACCACCAGCTTGTTATTTTCATCCAGAATCAGCCAGGCCCAGCCAGAGCCAAAGCGGGTCGTTGCTGCCTTGTTAAAGGCGCTTTGCATTGCTTCTACCGAGCCAAAGTCGCGCTTTATCGCCGCATACAGCTCGACCGACGGCTCACCACTTTGGCCAGCTGGAGCCATTATCTGCCAGAACAACTGATGATTATAGTGACCGCCGGCATTATTGCGCACCGCATCATTGTAGCGGGATATGCGTGACATAATGGCTTCAAGTGGCAGTGTGGCTAATTCAGGAAAGGTTGCTACCTGAGCATTCAGATTATTGACATAGGCCTGATGGTGGCGGCCATGATGAATTTGCATGGTCTCTTGATCAATCACTGGCGCCAATGCATCTGCAGCATAGGGTAGTGGTGCCAGCGTAAAGGGTTCAGCGTTGATTGTGGCCGCTGCCCCCAGTGTAATAAGAGTAGCAACCAGCAACGATTTGGCTGTTTTTACGATCATCGATAACTCCTGTTAAACATTAAAATAAGAATGAAAATAATGTATTGAAACGGCGGTTCTGAGTTAACAGCTTAAATTTAAAAGAAAAGATACTATAAACATAAGACAACGGTATAGCTATTAAAAGCGCAAGCAACAGTTAGGTCTGAGTCGTTAGCTTTTAGAAGTTAGCATCAAACAGTTCTTAACAATTTCCAGACATCTGTCGCTGGATGTTTACGTTCTATCGTTTATGATTGGTTCAATGAAGCAACTTAAAAGGATTGTTAATGAAACTCATCGTTATCAGCAGCCTGCTCTGGATTTTACCACTTTCTGCAGCAGCAACGGTTTATAAATGTGAGGTAAACGGCGTAATGACTTACAGCCAGATCCCCTGTAGTGATGATGCTGAGCTCACTGAATATGCTGTCGATGAAGCTAGCAGCCCGACCAATCCGCAACAGCAGGCAGCGCAAACTGAAAGCCCGGCAGAAACCCTGGCAAGGGTGCGCGATGCTTTAGTAAAGCGGGATCTACAGTTAGAAATAACCAAACTGAAAGGTGATAAGGCCAGGTTACAAAGCCGGCGTGATATTGAAATTACAAAATTGCGGCAATCTAAGCTTCAGGCTAACAACAATCTGGCCGGCGCGGTGTGGGAAGAAAGTGTCTCAAAAGAGATGGCAGCAATCGCCGCACAATACGATACCGATATCCAGGCAGTAGATAGCGAGATAGACAGATTATCCAAACAGTTAAGACGTCTTTAAAGGTTGATGTTGTATTGAAAAATACAATGCGCTTTATGTCGTAAAAACAAAAAAGCCGCTAAGCAAAACTTAACGGCTTTTTTATCGAATTTAATGGTCGGTACGAGAGGATTCGAACCTCCGACCCCTTCACCCCCAGCGAAGTGCGCTACCAAGCTGCGCTACGTACCGACGTGGGGAGTATCATAATGATTCCGTACCAGAAAGCAATGCCGGAAGAGTTAACTGCAGTAATTTTCGCCAGTTAGTGCAGGTTAAGCCAATGCGACAATTCTTGCTGAGGGCCAAAGGCTGTGTTTTATCACGACGCAAAATGGCCATTATTGCCGCCACCTGCTATTAAAATAGCCATTTACTTGTTAGCATGGCCGTCTTTACGTCTTCTGGTGCTTGCCGTGTTGTGGATCCCTTTTACCTTGCTGGCTGCATTTATGCAGGCTTGGCGCAATGCGTTTCAAAAACAATTAAGTAAAGAAGTTAAAGTAGCCGGGGTAACGCTTGCGCGGTTTATCTGGGCATCGCCACTGGCAGCGCTGTATTTATCGGCGTTGTATCAATGGCAACCTGCTCCGTTACCCGAGTTCAATGAGAGTTTCGCCGGCTTTATTATTGGTGCGGCGCTGGCCCAAATTTTAGCGACTGCACTGATGGTTAAACTGTTTATGTTACGCAACTATGCTATTGGCGCGGGCCTGGCTAAAAGCGAAGCGGTATTGGCGGCAGTACTTGGCGTAATATTGTTCAGTGAAACACTGAGCCCGCTGGCCTGGCTTGGCGTAGCACTTGGCGGCGGAGCGGTGTTGTTATTAAGTGGCGGCAGTCTGCGCCAGTTATCCTGGCCGGTAATGCTACTTGGCCTGGGGAGTGGTTTAGCGTTCGCCCTTACTTCGTTATGGGTGCGGCAGGCCAGCCTGGTATTGGGCTTGCCTTTTCCACACGGTGCTGCCTGGGTGTTGCTGCTGGTAATCGTACTGCAAACGGTGCTTTTGTTGTTGTGGCTAGGTTTAAAAGACCGGTCAACTTTGCTGGCACTTTGGCAGCGACCAAAATTAACCCTGCTGGTCAGTGTTTGCAGTTGTGTCGGCTCTGTGGGCTGGTTTACCGCCATGAGTCTGGAATCCGTGGCACTGGTTAAAACACTGGGTCAGGTTGAAATACTGTTTATGTTACTTATTTCGACTTTTATTTTAAAAGAGAAGTTAGTACGAAATGATCATCTTGGTTTAGCGCTGATTGTCGTGGCTGCAATTTGTGTGATCTGGGCCTGACAGGCCGCTGCTGTTGATTGTGGTTGCCCTGTTACCAGAATTAAATGCACTCTGGACTGGTGAATTTTTGCTAACTCAGTAAAATAGGCCGCTGTTTTAACTAACCGAACTGAGTACAAGTGGAGCAATTGGAGCAGGATCCTTTCGCCGATATCCGGCCATATCATGATAACGAAGTTGCACCAGCCATTGCGCGCCTGATTGCCGATCACGAGTTTATTCAGGCCATTTTGCATTATCGTTTTCCGCGTTTATCCGGGCCTTTTGGCTGGTTACTGTCACCGTTGGTGCGGTTATGGTTAAAACGGCGCTGGGCCAGATTAAAATCGGTTAAGGCTGTTCAGTTGCAGGTGGCCGGTTTTATGGATCGGATGATTGCCAACACCACTGATAAAGTGACGTTTTCCGGGCTTGAACGACTGGATCCGAAACAAGCCTATTTGTTTTTATCCAATCATCGTGACATCGCGATGGATCCGGCGCTGGTAAACTGGTGCCTGCACCAGCAGGGTTTTAACACGGTGCGCATCGCCATTGGTGACAATTTGCTGCGTAAACCCTGTGCCACCGAGCTGATGAAGTTAAATAAAAGCTTTATTGTAAAGCGCGGCGCCAAAGGCCCTCGTGAGATGCTGAAAAACCTGTCGCAATTGTCGGCCTATATTAAGCATTCACTGGACAGCCAGCACTCTGTCTGGATTGCCCAGCGCGAAGGCCGGGCCAAAGACGGTAATGATCAGACTGATCCGACAATTCTGAAAATGTTTTATATGGAAGGGAAAAAACAGGGCCTGTCTTTTAACGACTACCTGCAAAGCCTGAACATTGTACCGGTGTGTATTTCTTATGAGTACGACCCTTGTGACAGCGACAAAATTAACGAGCTGTGGCAGAAGAAAACCCAAGGCAGCTACCAGAAAACAGAATTTGAAGATATTGATGCCATCATCAAAGGTATTGTTGGCTATAAAGGCCGGGTGCATGTCGCTTTTGCTGAGCCGTTGCAGGCCGTTCCCAACGATCCCGATGCGGCAGCGGCATTTATTGACCAGCAAATCTGGCAGCAGTACCGCTGTTACCCGATTAATGCCTTAGCTGCCGGCAGCAATGAACCTGTGGCTACCGATAAAGCCATTGAACAGTGGCAGCAACGGTTGCAAAGCGTACCGCCGGGGGCGCAGGACATGATGGCTACCTTATACGCAACGCCAGTTATTAAAACACAGCAATAATGATCTACTTAATCAGTGTTACTGTGCTGTGGGCGTTTTCATTCAGCCTGATTGGCGTTTACCTGGCAGGCCAGGTCGACCCTTACTTTGCCGTTTTAAGCCGGATTTTGCTGGCATTGTTGCTGTTCAGTCCACTGTTGCTGCGTTACCGCTTTGGAGCCAATCTGGTATTACCGGTAATGGCGATAGGGGCGGTGCAACTGGGCCTGATGTATCTGTTTTATTATCAGTCATTTTTGCTGCTTAGCGTGGCAGAAGTGCTGGTGTTTACTATTTTTACGCCGTTATATATCACGCTGTTGTATGACGTACTGGCCAGACGCTTTAATCCACAGTTTTTGCTGGCCGCGCTGATTGCCGTGTTGGCGGCAGCCCTGATGCGGTATCAATCGTTAAGTGCCCACTACTGGACCGGTTTTGCCGTGGTGCAGGGCGCTAATCTGTGCTTCGCTATTGGCCAGGTAAGTTATAAAAGGCTGATAGCGCGCCACCCGGGCGTAACGCAATATCAGCTGTTTGGCTGGTTTTATGCCGGTGCCGCCTGTATTGCCATTCCTGCCTGGCTGGTGCTGGGCACCGCTCAGTATCCAAGCAGTACGGTGCACTGGGCGGTAATCCTGTGGTTGGGGCTGGTTGCCTCAGGCCTTGGTTATTATGGCTGGAATAAAGGGGCGACGCTGGTATCCAGTGGCATGCTGGCGGTGATGAATAATGCGCTGATCCCGGCCGGGCTGCTGGTAAATGTGATTATCTGGCAACGTGATACGGAGTTAGTGCGCCTGAGCATCGGCTGCGCTATGATCGGGTTTTCAATCTGGTTGTGCCGCAGGCCAGCCGGGCAGGGAGGTTAAGTGGCAAGACAGGTTCAATATACATTTAAAGGCACCACTAAAATTATTGCCTTTAGTTATGATCGTTTTGTTGATTTATACGAAGCGGTTGCGGCGGCTGAAGGTATTGACCTTAGCAGCTTTCTGGCAATGGAACAGCAGGTGGCTAAAACGGCTAAAGATAAAGCCGCGATTAAAAATTTCCGGCAGCAAGCCTTTACCAACATGGGGTTTAGCAACATTACTTTTCTGCGGGACGAACCCTGAAGCCCATGTTCAGCCAAATGCGGCTATGTTAGGCTTTGACCATTAAAAAAACAGGAACTGAATTATGAAAATCACCAGTAACTTTGACAGTGGCAATATTGAAATTATTAAAGCGGATGATCCGGCCGACATTCAACTGGCTATCCGCAAAGACAACCAGTCGGATTTTTATCAGTGGTTTCATTTCCGGCTGAACAGCCCGCATCCACAGCAGCACAAAATTACCATTACCAATGCGGCAGGCTCAGCCTATCCTGATGGCTGGCAGGATTATCAGGCCGTTGCTTCTTATGATCGGCAAACCTGGTTCCGGGTTGAAACAGATTTCGACGGTAAGGCGTTAACTATTAATCATTACCCGGAAGCCGAGTCGGTGTATTTTGCTTATTTTGCACCTTACAGCTACGAGCGGCATCAGGATTTGCTGCATCAGGCGCAAAACGATTATAACTGTCAGCTGATTGATTTAGGTGAAACGCTGGATGGCCGGGATATGAGTTTGCTGGTCGTTGGTGAGCCGGATGACAGCAAAAAGAAAATCTGGATCACAGCGCGGCAGCATCCGGGCGAAACCATGGCCGAATGGTTTATTGAAGGCTTGCTCGACCGGCTGCTGGACGAAGACGATGGCGTGGCCCGCAGCCTGCTGGCCAAAGCGGTGTTCTACATTGTGCCTAATATGAACCCGGATGGCAGTGTTCGCGGTAATTTACGGACCAATGCCGCCGGTGCCAACCTGAACCGCGAATGGCAGAACCCGACGATGGACCGCAGTCCGGAAGTGTATCTGGTACGCCAGAAAATGCTGGAAACCGGCCTGGATATGTTTTTAGATATTCATGGTGATGAAAACCTGCCTTATAACTTTGTTGCCGGCTCAGAAGGCGTACCGTCATACAATGCTCATATGCAGCAGTTAGAGCAGGACTTTAAAACGGCTTTGTTAGCGGTTACCCCTGAGTTTCAGGTGAAATATGGTTACGATAAAGATGAACCAGGTCAGGCCAATTTAACGGTTGCAACCGCCTGGGTGGCCGAGCAGTTTAAATGTCTGGCTTATACCGTGGAAATGCCGTTTAAAGACAATGCCGATTTACCTGATGCGGCCTTTGGCTGGTCAGATATCCGCTCAATGAAACTGGGCCAGGATAGCCTGGCTGCCATTTTGCAGGTAGTTGATAAACTGCGTTAAGACAGTTTATCAGCTTGGTAACGCGTATAAGATAAGATGTAAAGGTAAGTATTATGGCAATTATATCCTGCCCGTATTGCGGGCAACGCATTTCAGATAAAGCGGCTGCCTGCAGCAAATGTGGTGGTGATCTTAGCAGCAGTAGCCCGGAGCAGCTGGCCGCCATTGAACGGGAAAAGAAAAACCGCAAAATGCAGTCGTTGATGAACCAGTCAATGCTGGCCATGGTATTGTTTCTGGGTGGCTTTGGCATTTTGTACTGGTGGCAGCCGGCTAATCACAGCTATAACCAGTATCTGTCGAATGCGGCTATTGCTTTCGGGTTTTGCTGGTACGTGGTTACCCGGGCCCGGATTATTATGTTGAAGCGAAAGTAACCTTATGGATTTTAAAGCGTTAGTTAGCGCTATGGCGCCAGAAACCTACCAAAAACTGACAGATGCCGTTGCCACCGGCCGCTGGGCTGATGGCGTTGCGCTTAGCGAGCAGCAAAAAGCGCAAACGCTGCAGCTGGTAATGGCCTATCAGGCCACGGTGCTGAAGTCAGATGAATTATTTACTGTGGGTGCCGATGGTCAGCTGATCCAGAAATCGAAAGCTGAACTTAAAAAGCAATTTGACAACAATGATCCAATAGCAAGGTTCAGACACGATGATATTTAAAAACTGGTTTAAGCCAAAGTGGCAACATCCTGACAGCAATACGCGTCAGCAGGCAATAGCCAGCTTGTCTGCCGGTCAGCGGGAGCATAAACAAATTCTGCATGAACTGGCGTTTAACGACAGCAGCGAGATGGTGCGGCAAAGCGCACTTGAACACCTGAATGATTTTTCATTATGGTGGCAGGCCAGTAAACAGGATAGCAGTGACAAATTGCGGCAATACGCCGAGCAGCAGTTACTGGCAATGTTATTGCAACAGCAGATTGCGGCGCCGCAAAAACGCCAGTTTATTGCCCAGTGCAACCGCATGGCCTTACTGGAGCAATTAGCCGAGCGGGAAACGGATGCCGAAATCCTGTTCAGCGTGCTGGCACGTTTAAACAAAGCGGAATTAAACATTAAAGCACTGAGCGGCTCTGTGCTGACCATTGCCCAGAAACAGCAATTGCTGGCGCAGCTGGACGATCAGAAACAACTGGAAAAACTCAGTAAAGTGTTAACCGGTGAACTGGCAGCGCAGTTGCAGCTTAGATTGACTGAACAGGCCGAGCAAAAACAAAAGCCACTGAAACTGCGTAAAGATATCACCTTGCTACTGGCCAGATTAAACGCATTGCGCGATCGTTTTGCCCCGGCGGAGATCCCGACGCAACTTGCTGAGTTGCAAAGCCAGTGGCAGCAATTAAAAACTGATTTAGCTTGTCTGCCAACAGCAGAAGCGGCCGGTTTTGAAGAGAAATATCAGCAATTGCTCAGCAAGCTGCAAAGCTGGTTAGCACCACAGTTGCAGCAACTGGCGAAGGCAAAGGCCGAAGCAGAGCAACACGCTGCAGCAACAGCGAAATATCAGCAGTTATCTGCAGCGTTAGCAGAAATGACTGCCAAGTTAAGCGAGGCCTTAACGCAGGTAGATATCAGTGCAGCAGAGACGATAGCTGAACAGCTGTCATTGCTGTCAGAGCAGATTTTAGCTGCGGATAGTCTTAATCCATCTCAGCGCAACGATCTGCAAAAACAGCTTCAAGCCCTGAGTGCAAAGTTAAGCCGTTTGCCGCAAACAGCAGAAACGCTTAGTCAGGCATCACGTTTAGTCAGCGAATGGGCTGCGCAGGCATTGCCGGCGGAACCGGCGCAGCTTGATATGGCAAAGCAGCAGTTAAGTCAGTATAAAACCAGCTGGCGTACCCTTACTGCCGATTTGCCGCTGCCGGTACCGGCTTCGCTTGCTGATGCTAAACAGCAGTTACAACAGCAATGGCTGCAGGCAATTGCGGCAATCAGTGATCAGAGCGAGCGGGCAGTACGTCAGTGTCGCAGCAAAATAGCCGAGTTTAAACGGCTGGATCAGCAAGGCCGCTATAAAGTGCTGTTTGGTTTGTTCAAAGGAATAAGTGCCGATTACGCCACACTTAATGACGCTGAGCAGCAGAAGCTGGCCGCTGACTATGAGCATGCCAGCAACAGAATTGCTGAGCTGGCCGACTGGCAGGAATATATTGCCACCCCGCGTAAACAGGAATTGCTGGCACAGTTGCAGCAACTTGCCAGCACCGAACCGACTGATATCCCGGCCCGGGCCGAGCAGGTAAAACAGGCCCGGCAGCAGTGGGGTAGCTTTGGCAAAGCCGCCGCAGAGCAGGACGCTGAATTAAATGCTGCTTTTGATCTTGCCTGTGAACAGGCCTATGCCCCTTGCCGGGCGTACTTTGCCGAACAGGACGCGATTAAAGCCGCAAATCTGAGCGCGCGCGAAGCCATTATTGAGCAGATTGAGCAACTGGCCGAACAGGCTGATGTCTCGACGCTCGACAGCGCGCTAAAATCGTTAACCCAGGCCTGGCAACAGGCCGGACCGGTTAAGCGGCAGGATTTTCTGGCACTGCAACAGCGCTATCAGGCTGCTGTCGGCCCGCTTAAGGCGCAGGTAAGCGAATTGCAGCAACAGGTTGCAGAGCAAAAACAAGCGTTAATCAACGAAGCGTTGTCTGCGGTCGCGCTCAGTGACAGCAACCAGAGCAGTAAAATACTCAAAGAGTTGCAGCAGCGCTGGAAACCACTGGGTTTTGCCGGTAAAAAACACGATCAGCAACTCTGGCAGCAATTCCGGCAGATTTGTGATGGTTTTTTCAGCCAGCGTCAGGCGGCTTTTGCCGAGCAGCAGCAACAGCAGCTGGCACAAGAGCAAGCCTTAACTGATGCGTTAAATGAAATAGGCCAGAAGCTGCAGTCGTTAACGGCGAACAGCGAAAGCGCTGAGCTTAGTGCGGTTAATGAACAGCTGCAGCAACTGGATGTCGGGGTCATTGCCAGTGCCCGCAAGCAACGTGATTCTTTGCAGCAGCAACTGGCAGAGTTAATTCGCCAGCAAAGCACTCAGGCAGCGCAGCAGGATATCAGAGCGTTGTTTGAGCAGCTGGCATTACCTGGCAACAGCACTGACAACTGGCCGGCACAGTTTAAGCCCCAGCCTGAACTGGCGGGGGCGCTGGGCTTAGATCGCAAAGGGTTAACCCAGGCGCTGGAGATTATCAGTGAAATCAGTGGTCCGGAGCTGGAGCGCAACGAGCGGCAGCAGGTGCAGCTGACGTTACTGACGCTGAAGCACAATGCCGGTGAAGTGACGGATAAGCAAAGTCTGCTGCAGCACTGGCTGGCATTTGGCCCGTTAAGCGACGCTGAGCTTGAATTAGTGCCGCGGCTTAAAGCGGCATTTCTGAACGAGTAACGCGGCTATCAACCTACTAGCGATCAACATACTAGCTATCAACATACTAACTAATAGGGGGCTAAGCCCCCTGATTAGTCAGCTCACCCCGTAAATTCTGCTGCATTTTCTGGCGGATCTGTTTTGCATCCAGCTGCTGGCTCAGCAGGTAATGCAGCTTGGTCAGTGTCGCTTCCAGGGTCATATCAAAACCACTTATCACTCCGCTGGTTTTCAGCGCATTACCGGTCGCATAACCATCCATATTAACTTTACCTTTAAAGCACTGGGTGCAGTTCACCAGAATTTGCTCCCGTTCACTCGCGGCCTGCAGTACTTTTAACAATTCCGGACGCTGGGGGGCATTGCCTACGCCGAACGATTTAATGATTAGTGCCCGGACCGGGGCTTTGAGCATATTACTGATCACATCAGTGCTGATCCCGGGATATAAGGTAACCACACTGATAGGCTGTGGGGTAATAGTGGCAACCTGTAAATCGGGTACCGATGCCGGTGCCGGGTTTACCTTACCTTCAATCAGATCGATATCTATGCCGGCTTCGAGCAGCGGCAGAAAATTCGGTGAAGCAAACGCATCAAAACCATCGGCATCAGCTTTGGTGGCGCGGTTACCGCGAAACAGTTTGTTATTAAAAAATAACGCCACTTCAGCAATAGGGTAGTTAGCGGCCAGATACAGTGAATTTAATAAGTTAACCTGACCGTCTGAGCGCAACTGCGCCAGTGGAATTTGTGAACCGGTAATAATCACCGGTTTTTGCAGATTCTCCAGCATAAAAGACAATGCCGAGGCGGTATATGCCATGGTATCGGTGCCGTGCAGCACCACAAAGCCATCATATTGCTGATAATGTTGCTGAATATCATCAGCTATATGTTGCCAGTGCGCCGGAGTCATATCGGAAGAGTCGATAACCGGATGATATTCATGAATATCGAACAGCGGCATATCAGGATGAAAAAACTCCGGCATCTGTTTAACTGTGGCACTCAGAAAGCCCGGCACCGGCACAAAACCCTGGCTGGATTGCTGCATACCGATAGTACCGCCGGTATAAGCAACATAAATACGTTTTCTGTTCATAGTGTTCTGCTCAGTTTTTGTCAGTTAATAAAAAGCCATGATGACAATAAAAAATGCCCGCTGCATGGCGGGCATTGTAATAGAGATTATGCTGACTGTCAGTTAACGGTGCATGTTACACAGTATGAATAGATACCGTTAGGGTCATTAAACTGGTTCAGGATCACAAAGTCCTGCCGCAGTTGCTTGCTAACCCGCTGCAGCATCCGCTGCTCAGGCGATGCCTGAACCTGGGGTAACCAGCCATTTGCTTTTGCACTGCCAAACAGCTCTTTCAGCATTTGCTCAGTGGGTGACAGTTCCTGGGTGATAACCTGCACATCATAGTTATCCAGGCCTGCCAGTGCGGCTGCTGCGGCTATCGCATCGTCAAAAGTACCCAGTTTATCAACCAGACCCAGTTCCAGCGCCGTGCTACCCGTCCAGACCCGGCCCTGGGCCACGGCATCAACTTCAGCGATTGACATATTACGGTTGCTGGCCACCATGGTTAAAAATTCAGTGTAGCCACGTTCAATCAGCAGCTGGAACACGTCTTTGGCTTTGTCGTTCAAACCTTTGTACAGCGGCAAACCGGAAGATAAGCCAGCCAGTTCAGTAGTGCCAACACCGTCAACATTTAAGCCCAGGCTATCTAATGAGTTTTCCAGGGTATGTAACAGACCGAAAATACCAATTGAGCCGGTAATGGTAGTCGGTGCTGCCCAGATTTCATTGGTTGGCGCAGCTATCCAGTAACCACCAGAGGCTGCAACAGCACCCATAGAGGCGATAACCGGTTTACCTGCTTCACGCAGCAGAGTGATTTCCTGACCAATGACCTCTGAGGCAAAGGCACTGCCGCCGCCACTGTCTATCCGCAGTACTACGGCTTTAATTTTGTCATCAAAGCGGGCCCGGCGTAATAAGGTCGCCGTGGAGTCGCCACCGATAGTGCCGGGCTTGGCGTTGCCATCGACTATCATGCCACGGGCTACCACGACAGCGACTTTGGACGTTAGCGGGTTAACAAAGTTGCTGTTTGGTATAGCGTACTTGGCGTAATCGTTAAAGCCAACATGGTTGTAGACATGCTTGTCATTTTCACCGACGATGCTAATCAGTTTCTGCCTGAACTGCTCACGGGTGGCAATATTATCAGCATAATTGTTGTTAATAGCATATAGGGCCGTGTCGCCATCGGCTGCCTGCAGTTTCTGGAATATTGCATCATAGGTTTCATCAAAATTACTGATCTCAAAACCACGGCGGCCGCTGACATCCTGTTTGTAAGTTGCCCATAAGTCAGACAACCAGGCAATATTGGCTTCTTTGGCAGCGTCAGACATGTCGTTGCGCAGGAATGGCTCTACTGCCGACTTATAAGTACCCACCCGGAATACGTGGGTGTTAATTTTCAGTTTCTCCAGCGCTTCTTTGTAATACATTGGATAGCTGCCATAGCCTTCCAGGATCACCGCGCCCATCGGGCTTAGGCTGATTTCATCAGCGTAGCTGGCCAGGTAGTACTGGGTCTGGCCGTAATAGGCGCCATGGCTGAATACTTTTTTGCCGGCCGCTTTAAACTCTTCAATGGCAGCACCAACCCGCTTCATTTTATCAATCGAGGCATAGCCCAAGCCGGATACATCCAGCACCATGGCCTGAATTCTGTTATCTGTTGTGGCAGTTTCAATCACTTTTACCACATCCGAGACCAGCATTTCCGGTGACTCTTCCGGTGCGCCCAGGCCTTCATTAATTATTCCCGAAAATGGGTCTACCCAGCGTTTTTCTTCTACCAGATCGCCGTTCAGGTTCAGCACTAATGCCGCAGTGTCGGCAATTTTAACTTCGTCTTCACCGCTGAACATCGCAACTAAGACAAACGCGACAATTAAAATAAACAGCAGGTTAAGTACGGTAGAGCGAAAGCCTTTATAGACCCGCCAGATTGCGCCAAAAAAGCGACGAATAGGACCTTTTCTCGGTTCAGACATAATAAATTCCTGTAAGAGTTCCTGTAACGGAAGCGAAATAATAGTTTTATCACTGCTATGCTAACCAATTTAGCCGTAAAGACTAAATTGAATTTGTAAGTAAATGTTTAACTCTTGCTATCAGCAGCCAAAGCAGCTACATTCTTCCTATTTAACAGGTACGACCAGAGAGGCTGCAGTGGCATACCAACGATTATTACAACCACTGGATTTAGGTTTTACGACGCTGAAAAACCGCGTCATTATGGGCTCGATGCATACCGGCCTGGAAGAGGAGAAGAATGGCTTCGCCAAGCTGGCGGCTTTTTACGCTGAGCGCGCTAAAGGCGGCGTGGGCCTGATTATTACCGGTGGTATCAGCCCGAACTTTCGCGGTAATTTGGTGCCGTTTGGCAGCCAGCTCAGCCACTGGTGGCAGGTTAAAAAACATTGTCAGGTAACTGCGGCGGTGCATCAGCATGATGCCAAAATCTGTTTGCAGCTGCTGCATGCCGGCCGCTACGGTTATCATCCGTTTAACGTGGCGCCAAGCAAAATTAAATCGCCCATTACTCCGTTTAAGCCTGCTGAGATGTCAAAACGGCAAGTCACCAGCACCATTAAAGACTTCGCCTATGCCGCGAAGCTGGCAAAAAAAGCCGGTTACGACGGCGTTGAGGTAATGGGCTCTGAAGGTTATTTAATTAATCAGTTTATTTGTCAGCGTACTAACCGGCGCCAGGATGAGTGGGGCGGTAGTTTTGCCAATCGCAGCCGCTTTGCCATTGAAACAGTAAAAGCGGTGCGTGAACAATGTGGCAAAGATTTTATTATTATTTACCGCTTGTCGATGCTTGACTTAGTCGAAGACGGTAATACCTTTGATGAAGTTGTTGAACTGGGCAAGGCCGTCGCCGAAGCCGGTGCCACCTTAATCAACACCGGCATTGGCTGGCATGAGGCAAGGGTGCCGACCATAACCACCCGGGTACCCCGCGCCGCCTTTAGCTGGATTACTGAGCGGGTTAGAAAAGAGCTGAGTATTCCGGTTATCGCGACTAACCGGATTAATGATCCACAGGTGGCTGAAGATATTCTGGCCAACGGTCAGGCCGATATGGTGTGTATGGCACGGCCGTTTTTAGCCGATGCCGATTTTGTTAATAAAGCCGCTGCTGATAACGCCGACTTAATTAATACCTGTATTGCCTGTAATCAGGCGTGTCTGGATCATGTGTTTCAGAACAAAAGGGCCAGTTGTCTGGTTAACCCCAGAGCCTGTTATGAAACCGAGCTTAATTTTACCGCTGCCGCAACGCCGAAAAAACTGGCGGTGGTCGGTGCCGGCCCTGCTGGATTAGCCTTTAGTGTGTATGCCGCGCAGCGTGGCCACGAGGTGCATTTATTTGATAAATCGCATCAAATCGGTGGCCAGTTTAACTACGCCAAACAAATTCCGGGCAAAGAAGAGTTTCATGAAACGCTGCGTTATTTTGGCAAAATGATTGAACTGCATGCGATAAAGCTGCATTTAAATTCTGTCCAAACCGCAGAGAGCCTGGCAGAGGCTGGCTTTGATGAAGTGATCCTGGCAACCGGCGTGTTGCCGCGTGATATTGCCTTGCCAGGCCAGGATCACCCGAAAGTACTCAGTTACTTAGATGTATTGCGCGATCATAAAGCGGTGGGGAAAAATGTTGCTATCATTGGTGCCGGTGGTATCGGCTTTGATGTGGCAGAGTACCTGACCGAAGAGCATTCGTTAACTCTGCAGCCCGACGCCTGGCTAAAAGAGTGGGGCGTGGATAAAACTTACGCCGGTCGTGGCGCCTTATTGCCTGATAGCCTGCCTGTGCCTGCCCAGCGCAAAATTTATTTAATGCAGCGTAAAACCAGCAAAGTGGGCGCCGGCCTGGGTAAAACTACTGGCTGGACTCACCGGGCGTCGTTGAAAAACAAAGGTGTCGAGTCGATGGGCGGCGTTAATTATCTGCGGGTAGACGATAATGGCCTGTGGCTGGAAATTGGCGGTGAAGAGCGTTGTCTGGATGTCGATAATGTTATTATCTGCGCCGGTCAGGTGCCGCTGCGGGAGTTACAACAAGGCTTAACTGAGCGTGGCATTACCAATCATCTGATTGGCGGCGCCGATGTCGCAGCTGAGCTCGACGCCAAACGCGCTATCCGCCAGGGCGCACAGCTGGCGGCGAGAATTTAACCCTTTTTTCCAGGCACGGACGTAAGCGTAAACAACCGGCACTAACAGCCGCATCCATCTGGTGCGGCTTTTTGCCTTTAGTAACGTTGTTTAGTAACTTCGCTTTTTATACGTCGATTAGGCTGCTTTTTTCCTGAACACTTGTCTACTTACAGAAAATAATGTCTGATGATAGTCAGAGTTTTAACAGGAGGTTAAAAGGTGACAACATTGCAGAAGAACACGGCCACAGAACTGGACGATTCGACACCAGTTGCATCAGCTACTTTGCGCGGCGAGTTATACGATGCGCAATTAGATTCAATGTTACGCCGGTTTAATGATTTTATGATGCGCCATCCCAGTATGATACTAACCGTTGGTTATTTACTTTGCAGTATATTGGGTATGTTGTTTTCCTACCGATTATTTGCCCTTTTTGACTTCAGCATTTTGCCTTACCTGGAATTAACAGACTTTATTCTGGCCGCATTAACCCATCCATGGATTTTACTTAATGTTATTGGCTGGCTGGTGTTCTTTGTGGTGCTGTTTGCGTTAGATCGTTACTTAAGGCGGCGCATACGCAGGTATGCAATATGGTCAGAAAAATACTATAACCCGGTCCAATTTCAACGGTATAATTTGATTTTCGTGCTCATTCCGCTGTTGTTTTTATACAATGCAGCCAAAGAGGAGTCTACAAAGCTTGCTGAAAGTATTAAAAATGACAAACAACCGAAGTTTCATGTCAGCTTAATATACCCAGTGCAGGATGCAGCGAAAACGCTGCAGTACGATCAGGTACAGGTTATTGCCCGGACCAGCAGTTATCTGTTTGTATATTTTCAGCAACAGGTAAAAGTTATTCCGCATGCCAATGTCGCTGTTATCATGCCTATTGCGCCAGCCCCTTTCATCAGCTCTGAAACAAATGTTCAGTTAACGGAAGACGCAGCCAAAAATAAAATGGATAGCAAAATCACTAGTGAAGTCGAAGCTCCGAGCTTAGAAGCTGAATCGGGAACAGATAGCGGGGCAACAAGTACAAAAGGCTAAACTATTAAATCGAGAACATAACGCAGTGTCTTGGTTATACTTTGCCCGTGGTTGTACTATCCCTGTCCAATAATTTGGTGCGGTTTTGTTTTGTGATCCTGCTGTAACCCAATTTTCGTTTCCCGCCGTTAAAATCTGTTGCTGACCACGGTATGGCGAAAGAACATCGACTTAAGTCTGATTTTGCTATTGGCAAGTCACTTTTCTGGTGCTTTATTTGTTAATGCTGCTATCGTGGTATTAGATATATAAAATACAAAGTCAATACAGGGAGTCTTTATGTCAGGTGTGTTAACCATGGTACTGGCCGGGGGCGAGGGGACCCGTCTGGCGCCGCTTACCGGCATTCGCGCTAAACCGGCCGTGCCATTTGGCGGAAATTATCGGATTGTCGATTTTGTTTTAAACAACTTTGTAAATTCTGACTTGTTGCAGATTTTTGTGATTACTCAGTTTAAATCGCACTCGCTAATGAAGCACTTAGGCCGCGCCTGGCGGGTAAGTGGCTTAACCAACCGCTTTATCGACCCGATACCGGCGCAGATGCAAACCGGTAAACACTGGTATTTAGGCACTGCTGATGCCATTTATCAGAACCTGCATTTAATTGAAGGCCTGGATCCGGAGCACGTTTGTGTATTTGGTGGCGACCATATTTATAAGATGGACGTGCGGCAAATGCTCGATTTTCACCGTCATAATAAAGCCAAGCTTACCGTGGCGGCGATACCGGTACCGGTCAGTCAGGCCCATGAGTTTGGCGTTATCGAGGTTGATGAACACGGCAAAATGATTGGCTTTGAAGAAAAACCGAAAAGCAATCCGAAAACTATACCGGGCCGGCCCGATTTTGTACTGGCGTCGATGGGCAATTATATTTTTGAAGCTCGTTGTCTGGTTAATGTGCTGGAAGAAGATGCTAAACAAGATGGCTCAAAACATGACTTTGGCCATAATATCATTCCCGGGTTGTATCCGCAGGGCGAAGTCTTTGTCTATGACTTTTCCAGCAACCGTATTCGCGGCGAGTCGGAAAGCAGTGCCGGCTATTGGCGCGATGTCGGCACCATAGATTCTTACTATGAAGCCAATATGGACTTAATCTCGATAAACCCGCCGTTTGATGTCTATAACCGCTACTGGCCGCTACGCAGCTACACACCGCCAATGCCACCGGCTAAGTTCGTCCATGATGAAACTAACCGTACCGGCCAGGCGATAAGCTCTATGGTAGCCTCGGGCTGTATTGTCAGTGGGGCTATCGTCTATCAGTCTATCCTCGGTTACAACGTCCATGTGCACAGCCACAGCTATATTGAAAAGTGTGTACTGATGGGTAATAACGACATTGGTCGTGGCTGTCGGATTCGCCGGGCGATTATTGATAAAGACGTGAAAATTGCCCCGGGCACCATTATCGGCGAAGATCCGGTACAGGATAAAGCCCGCTTTCATATCTCACCCGGTGGGGTGGTCGTGATCCCGAAAGGGGCCAAGATTGGTTTTGATGACGTCTGAGTAAATAGCTAAGGATTTTGTGTTGCGTATTCTGTTTATTTGTAGTGAATATGAGGGCCTGATAAAAACCGGCGGGCTGGCGGATGCCTGCCGTGGCCTGGCCAGCAGTTTACTGGCGGCAGGCCATCAGGTTAGTGTGATCATACCCAGATACGGTTCGCTTTATCAGGTGCCAACCCGCGGCGAACAGTCAGTATTTGTTGACCTTGGTGGCCATAGCTTTGGCTGCGCAGTGCGCCAGACTGAGATTGCCGGGGTAACCGTGTATCTGGTAGAGCATCATGATTTTTATGCCAGAGTCCGGCCTTATGATGATGGCGCGCAGGGCTATCCGGATAACCCGCTGCGCTTTGCGTTTTTCTGTAGAGCCGTACTACAGTGGTGCACCACTCAGCCGGCATTTGATGTGCTGCATGGTCACGACTGGCAAACTGCACCGGCCGCGTTTTATCTGGCGAACCACTACCGGCACCACCCAGAGCTTGCGACAACACCTTTTGTATTTACCATTCATAATGGCGCGTATCAGCAGCAATCTTCGCCAGATTGGGCTACGCAGCTCGATTTACCCTTGCATGGCAACAGCGTTAACTTTTTACAGATAGCGCTGCAGTATGCGACGAAAATTAATACTGTCAGCCAGGGTTACCGGGACGAGTTATTAACGGAACCTGCAGCTAATGGCCTGGCAGCTTGGTATCAGCAGCGTCAGGATGATTTCAGCGGCATTTTAAATGGCTGTGATTACCAGCTGTGGAACCCGGCAACCGACACAGCTTTGCCGGCAAACTATGATGCTGCTGATTTAACGGGTAAAGCAACGTGTAAACGGCAGCTGCAGCAGCAGTACCAGTTAGCCGAAGCCGGCGTACCGTTAATGGTTGCCGTTAGCCGGGTAACCGGCCAGAAAGGTTACGATATACTGATCCCGGCCCTTAGGCATCTGCTGGCTAATTACCCGCTGCAGGTTATCGTAGTTGGCAGTGGCGAAGCACACTATTGTCAGCAGTTACATCAGCTAACGGTGGCTTTTCCCGACAAATTCCGTTTTATTGAAGGTTTTAATGAGCAACTGGCCCATCAGGTTGAAGCGGCGGGCGACTTTTTTCTGATGCCAAGTTTATTTGAACCTTGTGGTTTAAATCAGCTTTACAGCTTACGTTATGGCAGCTTGCCACTGGTGCGGTTAACCGGCGGTTTAAAAGATACGGTGATCCCCTGGCCTGATCCAAAGGCTACCGGCATTGGTTTTGCTGAACCAACGGTTGATGCCTTGCAGCAGGCATTACGCCAGGCGCTGGCATTATATCAGGATAAGCAAAAGTATCAGGCCGTTCAGCAACATGCTATGGCGCAGAGCTTTGGCTGGGAAGAGGCCACTGACCATTATCTGGCGTTGTATCAACAGGCGATAGGAGCTGTTCAAGCCAACTGATGGCGCTATTTTAAGCGATATGGCCAGCGGCTGAGCAAACAGCCCTGGTGCTATTAGTTTGTCGTGGGCATTGTCGATAATCTTTGCTAGCCTGTTGGTCAGAATAATTACTGAAACGTCTACTGAGTTGTTTACTGAGGTTAAGTTATGGATGCGTTGACATTATTAACAACACGATACTCCACGCCGCGTTTAACCGAGCCGGCGCCTGAGGGCGAAGCACTGGCGCTTATCAAAAAAGCGGCGCTGAAAGTGCCGGATCATGGCGGTTTACGTCCGTGGCGTTTTGTTATTGTTACCGGGAAAGAGGCATTAAACCGCCTTGGAGACGTATTTGCCGAGGCCGCCATTGAAGATGCACCCGGTATTTCCCCGGAAATGCACGAGCGTGCCAGGCAGTTGCCGCTGCGGGCTCCGATGGTGATTGTTTGTATTGCCAAAGTAACGGAGCATCCAAAAGTACCGGCTCATGAGCAGGTGCAATCTGCTGCCTGTGCGGTGATGGCCATGCAGCAGGCCGCCTTTGCCCAGGGGTTTGGCGGGATCTGGCGTACCGGCAGCTATGCACAGCAGGATTTCGTCAAGCAATCTCTTGATGTCGGTGAAGACGATGAAATTGTTGGTTTTTTATATTTAGGAACTGCAGCAAATAATGCACCGGCGCGTAATGATCCGGATCCGGAGGCGTTTTTTAGTTACTTTTAATAGCAGCCAGCAGTAAAACGACAACGTAATAAAAAACAAACCCGCCATTGGCGGGTTTTGTTTTACAGCAGCAACAGTTTATTAAAACTCAGCGTTGCCAGGGGTACGTGGGAAGGCAATAACATCGCGCACATTGCCGACGCCGGTAACATAGGAAACCAGGCGCTCAAAACCCAGGCCAAAGCCGGCATGAGGCACAGTGCCATAACGGCGCAGATCGCGATACCAGCTGTAGTCTTCTTTATTCAGGCCCATTTCATCGAGGCGCTTATCGAACTGCTCCAGCCGCTCTTCGCGCTGGCTGCCACCAATAATTTCGCCAATACCCGGTGCCAGTACGTCCATTGCGGCCACCGTTTTACCGTCGTCATTTAAGCGCATATAAAACGCTTTAATGTCTTTCGGGTAGTTTTGCATAATAATCGGCGCGCCAACATGCTCTTCTGCCAGGTACCGCTCGTGTTCAGACTGCAAATCGACACCCCATTCCACCGGATACTGGAAGCTCTTGCCACAGGTTTTTAAAATCTCAATGGCATCAGTGTAATCCATCCGCACAAAAGACGAGTCAACCAGCTTTTGCAACCGGCTAACGGCAGTCGGGTCAATCCGCTCGGCAAAAAACGCCATATCGTCGGCGCGCTCAGTCAGCACGGCTTTACAGACATATTTCAGCATATCTTCAGCCAGCTGGGCGATATCTTTCAGCTCGGCAAAGGCGACTTCCGGTTCAATCATCCAGAACTCCGCCAGGTGGCGGCTGGTATTGGAGTTTTCAGCCCGGAAGGTAGGGCCAAAGGTATATATTTTGGACATCGCGCAGGCGTACGTTTCACCGTTTAACTGGCCGGATACGGTCAGATAGGTTTCCTTGCCAAAGAAATCTTCGCTGTAATCTACTTGGCCTTTATCAGTGCGTGGCAGGTTTTCCATATCCAGGGTACTGACCCGGAACATTTCACCGGCGCCCTCAGTATCTGAGCCGGTAATGATAGGAGTACTGATCCAGAAATAGCCCTGTTCATGGAAAAACCGGTGCACGGCCTGGGCTAAACAGTGACGAACCCGGGTGACGGCACCCATAACATTAGTACGGGGCCGCAGATGAGCATGCTCGCGCAGATATTCCATGCTGTGGCGCTTTGGTGCCATCGGGTAGGTATCGGGGTTTTCCACCCAGCCAACTACGGTGACGGTTTGGGCCTGAATTTCAAAAGCCTGGCCCTGGCCTTCAGAGCGGGCCACGGTGCCACTTACGATAACTGAACAGGCGGTGGTTAAACGCTTTATCTCATTTTCATAATTTGCCAGATCTGACGGTACCACGGCCTGCACCGCATCAAAGCAGCTGCCATCATGCACAGCTAAAAAAGAAATACCGGCTTTGGAATCGCGGCGGGTGCGGATCCAGCCTTTAACGGTGATCTGTGAACCGGTGTCGTACTTACCGGCCAACACATCTTTAACTACGGCATGCGTCATGCAACAAACTCCAGATGGTGTTATAACTAGGCTATATTTATGAAAGCTGTAATCATACTTTGCCAGAAGCTGAAAACAAGTAAAAGTTGGAAGGAAGCCAAAAATGACAGCATATAACAAAGCCGGGTTAGACAAGGGAGGGCCTGAATTTGAACGCCGGGAAGGGCCTGATTTATTATGCCGGGCGTTTAAGTATCTGGCGATAGCCGCCTGGCTGTTGTTTTTTGCCGCGCTGGTGATCAGTCATTATGCCCGGCCGGAAATGGATTCGGGGCTGGTGCGCTATTGGGGGCTGGATATTCGCGACTACTGGCAACCCCGCTTAACGTTCTGGTTAGTTTATCTGCTGTGGGGCTGTGTTTTAGTCAGTGTTGTCAGTTTGCTGCTAAACCGGATGCGCCTGAAACGGCGCGGTGATCATCTGCATTTTAATATCATTTTATTGCTGTTAAGTGCCAGTGGCATGCTGTTTTATATTCTACGCTAACGCTGCTGTCAGCTGCTATCAGCTGGCAGACGCAACCTTGAACATAGCCGCAGTCAGGCTACTGAGTTGCACTTTGCTGATAATAAAGGGCGGCATAATATAAATCAGGTTATTAAATGGCCGGATCCAGACACCCAGCTCAACAAACTGTTGCTGCAACTTAGCCACATCCACTTTCTGCCGCATTTCCAACACGCCAATTGCGCCTAATACCCTGACATCTTTCACTGCAGGCAGAGCCTGACAAGGCGAAAGCTCCTGCTTTAGCTGCTGCTCAATCGACGCTACCTGGGCCGGCCAGTTATTCTGACGAATAAGCTTAACGCTGGCATTGGCCACCGCACAGGCCAGCGGGTTAGCCATAAAAGTAGGGCCGTGCATTAAACCGCCGGCGGCGCTCTGGCTGATACCCCGCGCTACTTCATCGGTGCAAAGGGTAGCAGCCAGGGTAATGTAGCCACCACTTAATGCTTTGCCCAGGCACATAATATCAGGCGTGACAGAGGCGTGCTCGCAGGCAAATAATTTACCGGTCCGGCCAAAGCCGGTGGCAATTTCATCGGCAATCAGCAGTACCTGATATTGATCGCATAAGATACGAGCCTGGCGTAAATATTCCGGATGATAAAAGCGCATACCGCCATACCCCTGAACCACCGGCTCCAGAATAAGGGCGGCTATCTGCTGATGTTCCTTTGCAAGCAATTGCGCCAGAGGCAGCATATCCGAAGGATTAAACGCTGAATCGAAGCTGCTTTGCGGCGGCGGCAGAAAATAATGCTGATTTAAAATGCCGGCAAACATATCGTGCATACCATCAACCGGGTCACAAACGGCCATCGCGGCAAAGGTATCGCCATGGTAGCCCTTGCGCAGACTGATTAACCTGGTTTTTTCAGGCGTAGTGCTTGCCAGCCAGTACTGCAGCGCCATTTTTATCGCCACTTCTACCGCTACCGAGCCGCTGTCAGCCAGGAATACTTTGGTTAAGGCCGCCGGCGTTATTTCAATCAACTGCTGACATAAACTGACCGCTGGCTGATGAGTAATACCGCCAAACATCACATGCGCCATCTGCTGCAGCTGCGCTGTTACCGCGTCGTTTAACAGCGGATGATTATAGCCGTGAGCGGCGGCCCACCAGGACGAGGTGCCATCAATCAGTCGCTGGCCATTTTCCAGAATTAACTCACAGCCCTCAGCCCGGCTTACCGGATATACCGGCAGCGGATTTTGCATAGAGGTATAAGGATGCCAGATATGCTCGCGATCAAATTCTAAATTAACGGCCATAATTAATGCTCATAAATTAACCAGTGGTAAAGTTTTGGTCGTGGTCAGCGTTGACAAGTTACAACCGCCGGTTAGACTAGCCGAAAAACCGCATAACAACAATGGATACACCTTATGCAAGCTGCTGCCACTTCTCAGGTTCGTCATAACTGGACCCTTGCCGAGGTAAATGCTCTTTATGCATTACCTTTTAACGATTTACTGTTTCAGGCGCAAACCATCCATCGCCAGTTTTTCACCCCCAATGAGGTACAGATAAGCACATTATTGTCGATTAAAACCGGCGCCTGTGCTGAAGACTGTAAATATTGTCCGCAAAGCGGCCATTATAATACCGGACTGGAGCGCGAGCGGCTGCTGGAAGTTGAAAAGGTATTAACCCAGGCCGCTGCAGCCAAAGCGCAGGGCGCCAGTCGCTTTTGTATGGGCGCCGCCTGGAGTAACCCGAAACAGCGTGATATGCCTTACATTATTGAAATGGTCAAAGGCGTAAAAGATATGGGACTAGAAACCTGTATGACGCTGGGGATGCTGGATAACAGCCAGGCAAAGACGCTGGCGCAGGCGGGACTGGATTACTATAACCATAACCTGGATACCTCACCGGAATTTTATGGTGAAATTATTACCACCCGCACTTATCAGGACCGGCTGGATACCCTCAGCCACGTGCGGGACGCCGGCATGAAAGTATGTTGTGGCGGTATTGTCGGTATGGGCGAAAGTGCCAATGACCGCTCAGCGCTGCTGATGCAACTGGCCAACCTGCCGGAGCATCCGCAAAGTGTGCCGATTAATATGCTGGTAAAAGTGCAGGGCACGCCGCTGGAAAATGTCGATGATTTAGATGGTTTTGAATTTATCCGCACCATTGCCGTGGCGCGCATTATGTTGCCGCAAAGCCATGTCCGTTTGTCTGCAGGGCGCTCCCGCATGAATGAGCAAATGCAGGCCCTGTGTTTCTTTGCCGGCGCAAACTCGATTTTTTATGGTGACAAATTACTGACCACGGATAATCCTGAAGCTAATGCAGATATGCAGCTGTTTGCCAAACTGGGCATTAAACCGGAGCAACGCGCTGATGTATCAGACGAAGCACATCAGCTGGCATTAACGGATGCCATTAATGAGCAGGCAAACCCACCGCTTTATCACGCGGCGCAGTAGATATGGCGCAAGCCAGATTACGCCGGCTGCAGCATGCTCTTCAGGAGCGTGCTGCAAAGCAGTTATCACGCCAAGCCGTTACCATAGATAGCTATAATGGCCGGTTAATTACGGTCGGTAACAAGCAGTATCTGAATTTTTCCGGCAATGATTATCTTGGGCTGGCACAGGCACCCGAAGTGCTGCATGCTGTTGCCGATGGGGCAAAAGCTTATGGCGCCGGCAGCAGTGGTTCACCATTGGTGACCGGTCAGCATAAAGTGCATCAGCAATTAACTGACACCCTGTGTGACTGGCTGGGCTTTGAGCGGGCATTATTGTTTTCATCCGGTTTTGCGGCGAATCAGGCGATGCTGTTAACCCTGGCGGATAAACAGGACTTGCTGCTACTGGATAAACTCAGCCACGCTTCACTTATCGATGCCGCTCTCCATAGCAAAGCTGACGTTAAGCGCTTTGCCCACAACGATTTAAATGCGCTAAGCGGTTTATTGCTGCAGCAAACCCCAAGCGCGCAGCAACCTATGGTGGTTACCGAGGGCGTGTTTAGCATGGATGGCGACAGCCCGGATTTGCCGGCGCTGCTTAGCTTATGCCGGCAATATGACGCGCCACTGTTACTGGATGATGCCCATGGCCTGGGCGTGCTGGGGCCAGAGGGGCGGGGCAGCGCTGCTTCACAAGGTATTGCCTCTGGCGAGCTGTTTTGTCTGATGGCGAATTTTGGTAAGGCACTGGGCGCAAGCGGCGCCTTTATTGCGGCCAGTAACACGGTAATTGATTATCTGGAGCAATTTGGCCGTCATTATATTTACAGTACGGCCTTATCGCCGGCACTGTGCGCCGGTGTACTGAAAAGTATTGAGCTGTGCCGCAACGACAACTGGCGGCGTGACAAACTGCAGCATAATATTGAGTTATTTCGCCAGCTGGCGACAGATTTGCCGTTACTGGTGTCTGAAACGGCTATCCAGGGTGTGGTACTGGGCAGCAATGAGCGGGCGCTGACCGCCAGTACAAAGTTAAAACAGGCCGGGATCTGGCTTAGCGCCATCCGGCCACCCACTGTGCCTGTGGGTAGTGCCCGTTTAAGAATAACCCTGAGTAGTCAGCATACTGATGATGATATCAGGCTGCTGGTGCAACATTTAAGGCAGGCAGTATGATGGCCTCTTCGTTGGTTACGCCGGTATTGCCTGAGCTGCAGGATGAGGCACAATTTCTAAAGCAGGTGGCTGCCAGTTTTGGTAAAGCCAGTAACAGCTATCTGGCGGCAGCCAGATTACAGCAGCAGGTAGCAAGAGATGCACTGGAGTTGCTCGCCACCGACGCTACGGGGCGCTTACTTGACGTTGGCTGCGGCCCGGGTTGGATCCACCCGGAGCTCAGCCGTTACTGTGCTGCGTTTACTGCGGTTGATCTGAGTGAAGGCATGCTTAGCAAAGCGCGTACTCAGCAACTGGCAACTGACTATATTCAGGCTGATGCCGCAGCATTGCCATTAGCTGCAGCGCAATTTGATAAGCTGTTCTCCAGCTTAATGTTGCAGTGGTGCCCAAAGCCCGCAGCGGTATTATCCGAGATGGCCAGAGTGCTGGCGCCTGGCGGCCAGCTGGTTGTCAGCACCCTGGTGCAAGGCACGTTAACAGAGTTGCAAGGTGCCTTTGCCACCCTTGATCAGCACCCGCATATCCAGCCATTTTTAACGGAGCAACAGCTTATTGCTGCAACCGGCAACCTTGCCGATATAAGCTGGCAGTTTGAGCAGCGCAGCTACCGGTTATTTTATCCTGATGTGCAGAGTTTAGCCCGTGAGCTCAAAGCCCTGGGTGCAAACCAGGTGGCCGGACGTCGCCCGTCTGGCTTAACCGGCAAAGGTTACTGGCAAAAACTGGCGGCGGCTTATGAGCAACATCGCTGCCAGCAGGGCATACCGGCAACTTATCAAGTGTTATTTATCCGCGGAGCAAAACATGGCCGTTAAATCGTTGTTTATTACTGCCACCGATACTGACGCCGGCAAAACCTTTGTCAGTTGTTTACTGTTACAGGGTTTGGCTGCGCTCTCTGAGAAGGCGGTTGGCGTAAAGCCAATAGCGGCGGGCGCTGACCAGCAAAACCAGAACAGTGACGCGTTACTGCTGCAACGTCATTCTGGTATCGCGTTACCATATCAGCTGATAAACCCGATTTGTTATCAGGCCGCAGTGGCACCGCATCTGGCCGCGATAAACGAACAGCTGCCAATAAGTGAGGCGAAGCTTGATCAGGCGCTTCTGCACTGGCAACAGTTGCCGTTGCAATGGGTGCTGATTGAAGGCGCCGGTGGCTGGTTGTTGCCGCTTAACCGTCAGCGTTATCTGGCCGACTGGGTAGCACAACAGCAGCTTCCGGTTGTACTGGTTGTTGGCATGAAGCTGGGATGTTTAAATCATGCCATGCTAACGGTGCGGGAAATTGCCCGCAGTGGCTGTCAGCTGGTGGGCTGGGTAGCCAATTGTGTTGACCCTGATATGGCGTTAGCAGAGCAGAATATTGCTGACTTGCAGCAACGGATTACAGCGCCGTGTTTAGGCGTAGTACCATACAACCCTGAAGAGCAAACGCAGTTAGGTCTGAATTTAGCCAGGAATTTGTTGAGGACTTCAGTCTAACTTTCCCCTTATTAACTAAGATTAACTAAGGTTTTTCTGTGTAGTTTATTCCGCGTCGTTTTAATGTTGGCGGGTTGTTATCTAAAAAATGAGATAAATCGCTGTTCTCTGCAATCGCATTTTTAGCGCCGCCCTGAAACAGATAACCACCATCTTTACCCAGTAACGTTAGCTCATCGCCATTGCATTTAAGGGCGGTACCTTCTGGCAGGGCAATAATCGGCGTTTGCGGGTTTAACTGCATAAATTCAGCTAAACGCATATCCCGGTTTTCCCCGTGAAACCCTTCCGGTTTATAGTCGCTGTAATGCGGGTTTAACTGCAATGGCAACAGGTTAAGGGCGTCAAATGAGGCCGGTTCTACAATCGGCATATCATTGGTGGTACGAATAGTAGCGCCAGCGATATTGGAGCCCGCGCTCCAGCCAATATAGGGTACGCCACTGGTTACGCGTTGCCTGATAAGTTGGACGATATCCTGTTGATATAACTTATGAAGTAGCTGAAAAGTATTACCGCCACCAACAGTGATAGCCTGGGCGTCGGCTATTGCTTGTTGTGGGTTTTGGCACTGATGTAAGCTGTTAACTTTAACCGATAGCGGCGCTAAAGCACTGACTACCTGTTGCAGATAATCATCATAGCTGACGGTAACACCGGCATAAGGAATAAATAACAGCTCATCAATACCGTGCAAATGTGTTTTAAGCCAGGCCATATAAGGTGCCAGATAGTCGCTGTTATGAGCCCGGGAGCTGCTGAGTAACAATAATTGCATAAGAACCTCTGATTTTAAGCTGCTGTAACGGTTAGCTATTGTAGCGAAAAGCGCACAGTCACACATGTTTTCTTACACTTTAGCTGACAAAATTCCGGTTTGCTTAATTTGAAATTACGTTTGCTGCCCATATATTAAAGGCAGTTAAGTCACTGAGGTATGGGTATATGAAAAGAGTTTTGCTGTTTCTGGCAACTAACCTGGCGGTAATTCTGGTACTGAGTATTGTGCTGAATATCGTCTTCAGCTTTTTGGGGATTGATCACAGCAGTATCGGTGGCCTGCTGGTATTTGCAGCCATTTTTGGCTTTGGTGGATCTTTTATCTCATTAGCGTTGTCGAAATGGATGGCGAAACGCTCCACCGGTGCTGTGGTGATTACCCAGCCTCGTAATGCCACCGAGCAATGGCTGATGACTACTGTGGCCCGCCAGGCCAAACAGGCCGGCATTGGTATGCCGGAAGTGGCCGTTTATGATTCGCCGGAAATGAATGCCTTTGCTACCGGCATGAACCGGAACGACGCCCTGGTGGCCGTCAGTACGGGTTTACTGCGTAATATGAAGCAGGAAGAAGTGGAAGCAGTACTGGCGCATGAGGTCTCTCATGTCGCTAATGGTGATATGGTAACCCTGACGTTGATCCAGGGCGTGGTGAATACCTTTGTTATTTTCTTTGCCCGTCTGATCGCCGGAGCGATTCGCAACAATAACCAGCAACTGGGTACCTTTGCGTATTTTGGTATCGTTATCGTGCTGGAAATTGTCTTTGGTTTTCTGGCCAGCATTATCGTTATGTGGTTCTCGCGCCAGCGTGAGTACCGGGCCGATGCCGGTGCTGCCCGCCTGGAAGGGCCCGATAAAATGGTCGCGGCGCTGGAGAGGCTGAAACATAATCATGAAAGCCGGTTGGAAGGCAGTTTAATGGCGTTTGGTATTGCCGGTAAAAAACCGAAGTCAGAGCTGTTATTAACTCATCCGCCCCTTGAAAAGCGGATTGAAGCGCTGCGCAGCCGTCGCGAGTTCTGATAGACGCGGGTAACGCTTTGTTGTTGGAGGCCCCAGATAATGGGGTCTCTTTGCTGATGCGTAAATTATTCCTGAACCTTTTTAACAAATTCAGACTTCAAACTCATTGCACCGAAGCCTTCGATTTTACAATCAATATCATGATCACCCTCGACCAGCCTGATATTTTTTACCTTGGTGCCAATTTTGACAACAGACGAGGACCCTTTTACTTTTAAATCTTTAATCACAGTAACGCTATCACCATCTTGCAGCACATTGCCCGCACTGTCGCGTATCTGCTTAACGTCACTGGTTTCATTGGCACTGGCCGACCATTCATGACCGCACTCTGGACACATCAGCAAGGCGCCATCTTCATAGGTATAAACCGATTGGCATTTGGGGCAGGCGGGTATCAGAGACATAAAAACTTCCTACGTTTTGGAAAAGTATTGCGAGGTCATTGCGATAAAACGCATTATAACCTCTTTGGTAATGCTGGTGCAGATTAAGTTAATGTCTGGCGAGTGCGCAACGTTTTACGGCGCTGACAGCATACTTGCAGACCGGTATTTGTCTGTTGAATAGCGATTATTAGTGCAGAACTGACGTTCTGAAGCCAGTAATCTGTTATCTTATGGCTGATAATACTTGGGAGTTGTCATGATAAAACCACCTGCTATTTCCGCATTTCTACCACCACGACGTATATTAATGGGGCCTGGTCCGTCTGATGTATATCCTCAGGTTTTAGCTGCGCAGGCTAAGCCAACAATAGGCCATCTGGATCCGTTATTTGTCGGCATGATGGACGAACTAAAACAGTTATTGCAGTATGCTTTCCAGACCAAAAATGCCATGACAATAGCGGTATCAGCACCCGGTTCTGCCGGCATGGAAACCTGCTTTGTTAATCTGGTTGAACCCGGCGAAAAAGTCATTGTTTGTCGCAATGGCGTGTTCGGTGAGCGGATGCGCCAAAATGTAGAACGCTGTGGTGGCATAGCGGTATGTGTCGACAATGCCTGGGGCGAGCCGGTAAGCCCTGACTTGGTTGAGCAAGCGCTGCAGCAGCACCCTGATGCCCGCTTTCTGGCATTCGTGCATGCGGAAACCTCAACCGGGGCATTAAGTGATGCTAAAACCCTGTGCGCGTTGGCCAGGCAGTATGATTGCCTGTCTATCGTCGATGCGGTGACATCACTGGGCGGCGTGGAGCTGCGCGTTGATGAGTGGGGCATTGATGCGATTTATTCCGGCAGCCAGAAATGTTTGTCCTGCGTGCCGGGCTTATCTCCGGTGTCGTTTTCACCGCGCGCCGTAACTAAAATTCAGCAGCGCAAAAGTCCGGTACAAAGCTGGTTTTTAGATCAAAGCCTGGTGATGGGTTACTGGAGCGGCCAGGGCAAGCGCAGTTATCATCACACTGCACCGGTCAACAGTTTATATGCTTTACACGAAGCTTTGCGGCTGCTGGCATCTGAAGGGCTAGAGCAGGCGTGGCAGCGCCACCGTGCTATGCATCAGCTACTGGCTGACGGTTTAACAAAGCTCGGACTGGAGTTTGTGGTAGCCGCACCTTACAGGCTACCGCAATTAAACAGTGTCTATATTCCGCCCGGTGTCGATGATGCCGCACTTCGCGCTACCTTACTGAATGACTATAATCTGGAAATTGGCGCTGGTCTTGGCGAACTGGCAGGCAAAGCCTGGCGTTTAGGACTAATGGGGTACGGTGCCCGGCGCGAGAATGTGGCACTGTGTATTCAGGCCCTGAGTGAACAACTAGTATCGGGCTGATGTTTTTACGTTGGATACGGCATTTTTTGCAGAAAGGGCTGCCAATATTTATCGATTAGGGCTATCTTGAAACGGTTATTCACACAGAGGATGTATGCTATGCCGGTAACAGCTGAGCTTAATGCTGAGATAAAAATTCTGAATTTATATAATCTCGATTCACAGATGGAAGGCTTAAAAGTACATAAAGATGCTGATAGCGAAACCCGGGCAGCGATTGCCCGCTTGCATCAGAAGGGCTTACTGACCCAAAGCGATGGTGGCTATCTGACCGATTTAGGCGTGCATTGTGCAGAGCATATCCAAACTGCCTTGCGCATTTTAACGCCCCGCTAAACTGAGCTAGCCGTTAAACATTACCTGGCCTGATTAATCGGGCCAGGTAAGCTTTTTTAAGCTGGTGGCATGTTGTTTTAAATACTGCTCCAGCTGCAATAATGCTTGCGGGTCCTCTGCAAACAATGCTCGCTGATATAAATCGTTTATTGTATTAAGCATGCCAGTATGCACCGGATTGTGGTTTTTCAGACTGACAATAAACTGACTGACATGCTGGCCGGCAGTTTTATTACTGAGCAGCTTGCCAAAGTAACGCTGAATTAGCATTACCGGCGCGGCATAGGGGGCGGGCTTTCGCTGATATCGCAAAAACCACCACAACAGTAGTACCAGTAACAACAGCGTTGCCAGAATGGCCAGCAATTTACTGGCTGCTTTAAGTTGTTGCCAAAGATTATGCTGCTGGCTTTCATCAAAACCCAGGATCCAGACCGACCAGTAGTAATCGAGATGTAACAGCTGCTGACTCAGATAATTAAAGGCGGAAAAGCGCCGCCAGTTTGCCTGCAATTGATCCTGCTCATCAGCAGTAAGTACCGCATCCAGCCCGGCCAGGATCCGCTCAGGTGCAATAACCGCTGTTGGGTCATAACGCTGCCAGCTGCCATTGTCGTAATACTCTACCCAGGCATGCGCTTCCCGTTGCCGTACCTCCAGATATTGTTGCTCTTGATGCCAGACGCCGCCCTGATAACCACCCACCACTCTGGCGGCTACGCCTGCCTCGCGCAGCAGCACGGCAGTTGCTGATGCGTAATGACTGCAAAAGCCGGTTCGGCTATCAAACAGGAAGGCATCGACACTATTAGCACCCAGTCGCGGCGGATTTAGGCTGTAGTAAAAAGGCTGCTGGCTAAACAACGCACTGATTTGCTCGATTAATCCAGCAGTGGAGCTGGTGCGGCCTGCCAGTTCTGCTGCCAGGGCTTTGGTTTGCGGATTGGCATTGCTGGTGCGGCTGTTGAGTTGTTGTTCCAGCGCCGTATCTGCTGGTACTGCAGCTAATACGCTGGTTAACTGATAACTAAGGCGTTGATTTACCGGTCGCCGGGCTTCAACTAAATACGCAGCAGCCGGACGCACTGAGCTGGAATATTCCAGCGGTTGGCCCAGCGCAAACAAACTGCGCTGGTTGCTGACTTCAGCAATGACCTGATAGCTTAGCAGCTGCCCGGTATCACTATTTTCTGACTGCTGATGTGCCGGTTGCCGACGCTCAAACCGCGGATTAACTGTCCAGCTGCGGCCATCAAAATCTTCATATACTTTGGCCCGCCAGTATAATTGCTGCCTGGGCGGCATGGCATCACTGAATATCGCCCGAAAAGCCAGTTTGTCGCTCTGGACCAGATTTTCTATACTGCCCGGGTCAAGCGTATCTGCCAGGCCGGTTATCGCCGCTTCAGCAGTCGGGATCCGCCACAGCGGCTGTAACCGGGGGAAAAGTACAAATAAAGAAATCCAGACTGGTAACGTAATCAAAACTGCTTTGGTCAGTTGCAGCAGTTGCAGCTGATGTTGCTTGCTGGCATAGAGCCGATAGTGGCAGTACAAGGTAAACAGTAACAACGCCAGAATAAGCAGACTGGTTAAAATGCTCTGATAAAAAATAAAGCAGCAGGCTAATAAAAAATATAATACCCATAGCAACTGATGGCTGTCATGGCGCTGGCGGATCAGCACCAGCCGGCTGGCCGCTGATAACAGCAATATTTGTAACATGAAATGAAATACACCGCTTTGCCTGATACTGACAAGCAGTAACAGCAAAATAAGCGCGGCAATAATATTAATTCGTTTTAGTTTGTTAACTTTGCTGTTTTGCTGCAACGGCCATCGATACAGCAATAACAGCAGTAGCAGGGCGCTGTACCACAAAGGCAGCGCCTGATGTAGCAACACGATAACCGCGACCAGAATAACGTAAAACGACAGTAATGCCTGACGGTTTAATAACATCAGCATAGCGCCAACTCTCGCAGGCAGCGCTCAAGGTGTTGCTGGCCACAGGACGGGCTGATACTTTTATCTTTAATCCGTAAACCATAATGCTTGCCGCGCTGCTCAAGATGCAACATCAGGTAACAGGCTTTAGACAATGCCACTTCCAGCGCTGCGCCACTGATTGGCGGGATGCTGATCCAGTCTGGTTCTGGTTGCGGGCTGCTTGGTGCATGCTTAACAACCGGGTTAGTGGGATCGCGGGCCAGCCGTTTCCAGTGCATCAGTTTTAAACTGTCACCGGCCTGATAGCTTCTGATAGTGTCGTAATCTTCACTGCTGCTTTGTTTGCTGCCAGCGATGTCGCCACTTACCACTGCCGTATCGGTTGCCAGAGGTTTGGGGAATACCCAGTAATGATAGTCAAGGTTCAGCAGACTTTTGCAATTAAACAACCCAAACGGATAATAACTATGCAAGGTAAGCCGGGGCAATGGCAGAAAACCACGCTGCTCAGTTAACAGAGGCACCATCAGCGGCTCGCTGGTATCGTCAGACACGGCGGCTGACAGCCTGTTGTTAAAATAGCATTGCAATTGCTGGCGGGGCTGATGGCTTTGCACAGTAACGGGTACCATTAAGGTTTCTTCAGCATAGGCACTTAATACCGGCGCACAACTTACTGTCAGCCCGTGCAAATTACGCCAGGCTAACGCCAGCGCTAACAGCAACACAGATACCAGCATGTAGCTCATTAACAAAATTAGATTGTTCTGATAATTAGTGCCAAGCAGGTACAGTAAAATCAGCAGAAAAATATACCAGAGCCCAAACCGGCTTGGCAGAATATAGATAATTTTCTGAGTAAGAGTAACCTGTCGTGCTTTGGGCTGACGATTATCCAGCCAATTATTAATCCATTTCCTGAACTGGTGTCTGATGTTGTTCATAGCGGACAATCAGTTTGCTCCAGCAGGATCTGACTCAGACTGTGGCTGGCAGCACTTGAGCGCGGGTCTAACCGATGCTCGGCAACCGATGGAAACACCTGCTGTACATCATCTGCAGTGGTAAAGTCTCTGCCCGCCAGCAGGGCGTGGGCTTTACTGGCCCGCAGTAACGCTTTGGAGGCCCGTGGCGACAACGGCAACATATCATTGCGATTGCGGCTGGCATCAACCAGGCTCAGCAGATAGTCAATTACCGCATCGGTAACTTTAACGGCACTTAGCTGGTGTTGCAGATTTTTAAGGGTATGACTGTCCAGCTGCTGGGTTAAAAATTGCAGCCTTGACCCTTTGCTGTCATCGACCAGCAACTGATGCTCGGCGGCACGCTCCGGAAAACCTAATGATAGCCGCATTAAAAAGCGATCCAGTTGCGACTCAGGCAGGGCCGAGGTACCGGCATGAAACAGCGGATTCTGGGTGGCTATTACAAAAAACGGACTAGGCAACGGACGCGTTTCACCGTCTGTCGTGACCTGACGCTCTTCCATTGCTTCTAATAATGCACTTTGGGTTTTCGGGCTGGCCCGGTTAATTTCATCGGCCAGAAGCACCTGAGAAAACACCGGGCCGGCTTGAAAATGAAATTGCTGTGACCGGGCATCATAAATGCTAATGCCGGTTAAATCAGCGGGCAGTAAATCACTGGTAAATTGTACCCGCCGGTAACTTAAACCAAGGCTGTTAGCTAAGGCATGGGCGAGGGTGGTTTTGCCTAATCCTGGCAGATCTTCCAGTAATAAATGGCCTTCGGCCAGCAAGCAGCACAGTGCCAGCCTAATTTGCTGTTGTTTGCCAAGTATAACCTGGTTAAGACTTTGTTCGACTTGATGTAATTGCGCTAACACGCCATCTCCTTACTGCTGATCGTTCCAGGCGGCCATAACCACTTAACCGGGTAGAATTGGATGAAGTTCATTTCGCAAAAAAATTTGCTTCGACTGTTAATACTAGCAGTTCTCTATACTAGCTGCTCTGATAAGGGGATCAACAAAAGAATAAGGCAGCCGAAGCTGCCTTATTAACATGACTGGCGGTGAATTAGAAATTCACGACCAAATCAGCTGAACATACGGTAGTGCCTTCCAGACACAGGCTATACGTTGCTGAGGCGGCCATGGAGTTAAACCGGTCACGATGTCTGCCATCATTTTCGATTGTTTCGATGTACTGTCCATCACGATACAGGTCAAGACTGCCGGTCGCACCGGTCCAGCGTAGATCAACGATGGTTGAACCCGTGCGCGCCCTGATAGCACGATGCAGCGTCAGGCTGATGTCACTTTCTACTGTAGTTACCGACTGACTTGCCGTATCAGTTAAACCGGTATCATCAGTAACAGTCAGGCTGACAGTATAAGTACCCGCAGCAGCATAGCTATGACTTGGGTTTTGCTGATCTGACACGTTGCCATCACCAAAGTCCCAGCTCCAGCTGGTAATATCATCATTTGCATCCGTTGAGCTGTCAGTAAAATCGACGTCAAGACCTGATGCCACAAAGCTAAAGTCAGCCATTGGTGCTTCCGGATCCGGGTCGACAACATCACCGCTCAGTGCAGTAATCGTCAGACTCCAGCTATTCAGGGTGCCAACATCCGCCCCTGCATTATCAGAAACATTTAAGGTCCAGTCGCCTTGCATACCTTCACCGTTAAAGGTGTCAACTGTCCAGCTCTCAACCAGATCGTCGGCGCTGCCACCGGCACGATTGTGTAAAGTATGTTCAGTACCCTGAGGTGATGTCAGGGTTACCAGTAAGTCACCCCGCCAGGTGTGAGTGATATCAACGCCCGCCTCTACGTTAAACACAGTACCTTCATTAGGTACATTAATTACACTCTCAATACCATCGGCATTGTTATCCGGAATATCAATAGACGTGTTGTTATCAAAGCTGAAATCAGCCAGACCTTGCGGTAATACATCAAGTGTGGCTGACACGCTCTTTATCACTTCAGGATCGGCTGCATCAATACCGGTTACAGTCACTAAGTAATCACCCCAGGCAGTATCGGCCATCGTTGGTACGGTGACAGTGATAGTATCGCCCGGCTCAGCTGTTTCTGCTGACAACGTTACGCCATCAAGGCTGGGATCGCTGCTGACACTGAGTTCTACCGTGCCCATCCAGTCGGCAAGATTACCGACATCAAGGGTAAACTCAGCAGTTTCACCGGCAATAATCTGCTGACTGCGTGGAGATAATGCTAGCCGGAAGCTTGGCGTAGGGTCGGCATCAGCCAGCGCATTGACCAGGTTCAAACGTTTACCGGATACGGTTTTACCTGCTAGAGAGTCAAGTTCATCGCCGCTATCCATCAGAATAGTTTTCATTTCCAGCGGCGTGATTTCCGGATTAATTGACCATAGCAATGCGGCTGCACCAGCAACATGCGGCGAAGCCATTGAAGTACCAGAGTATGCGGCATAACTGTTGCCCGGAATTGTCGACTGTATAGCAGAGCCCGGTGCGCCCAAATCAACCGACGTAGCACCATAATTTGATGCTCCAACCGCGAACACAGACAAATTGTCATTCCGATCAGTCGACGCCACTGACACTATCACATCCAAATCATAAGCCGCCGGATACATCGGGCTGACATCTGCGTCTGCACCATCATTACCTGACGCCGCAATAAACAGGATCCCAGCATCGCCTCCTGACTGAATAGCAGCTCTGAGCGTTTCTGAGAAGCCGCCGCCACCCCAGGAGTTATTGGTTGCTTTTACATTAACACCGTAGTTTGTTTTTAAATCGGTAAAAAAGTCGATACATTCGATAGCGCCAGCTGTACTGCCGCCTGTCGGGCCAAGAAACTGGCATGGCAGCAGTGTCACATTCCAGTTCACACCTGTTATGCCTATACCATTGTCACCGCTTGCACCAATAGTACCGGCAACATGGGTACCGTGGCTGTCGCTGTCCATTGGGTCGTTATTTTCATTCAGAGTAGAGTAGCCATGAGGGTGCCCCGGGTAACTACCATCATTTTCCCACCGGTTAGGAATGAGATCCGGATGGTTATAATCCATGCCGGAATCAATCACACCAATGACTATATCATGACTACCGGTCGTAATATCCCAGGCTTCCGTTGCACTAATATCAGCGCCCGCAGTGCCGCCATTCTGGCCGGTGTTTTCGAGCGCCCACATTTCACCGAAGCTGGGGTCATTAGGGGTAGCCAGCGGCACGTTCAGTGCTTTTACCAGATAGTTTGGCTCTGCTACTTCTATCGCCGGATTTGTTGCCAACTGTTTAATTAAAAAGTCACGGCTGACACCTTTTGGTACGTTAATTTTAGCTATGCGTCCATCTGCAATATGGCGCATCTTTATATCACGACCCTGATTATCGAGTTGCCGCAGGCTGGCACCACTGCGCTTTATAACGGAAATACGTTCTTGTTTTGAAACACCTGGTTTAAACATCACAAGAATAGAATCATCAGCTACTGCCGCAGTATTTGCGGCGAATACTGACCCTGAAGACAACGCTGCGGCAATCGCTAACGCCAGAATTTTTTGCTTGGACATATCAGTTCCTATTTTTAATTATTTGTAAAGTATGCTTTGTTACAGCACCCATTAGCATTAGCACGTTTATTAACAATCTGCTCATATTTGCAATAAAAATAGTACTAATGGGTTAGTAGCTTAGGTCGGCAATATGTAAACAAATAATAGTTATACCTATGTTTTTATGGTGCAAATAAATTTCCCAATGGTTATTCAAATGAAACTAAAAATAAAACTTTTATCCTATTGTAGCTTTCTGATATGTCTTTAGTCTGGTAATTGTAATAACAAGTGAAGGAATATTTGTGCGTAATGTAAATGCTAAAGCTATGGGCTTATTGATAGGGCTTCTAACAAGCGGCTGTTCGTTTGCAGATGTTTCAGTGCAGTTAACTTCATTGTTAGAACGTCACGCTCTGGCTAACGGGGTTGATATCACTCAATTGGGAGATCTGAACGTTGCTGATGTTACCCAGAATGGCAACGGCAATTACGCAATGCTTTTGCAGCAAGGTGTACTTAACCAGATTTTTCTGCAGCAATATGGCAATGGAAATCAAGTCCAGATCCGCCAGTTTGGTAATAACAACAGTGCTGATATTTTGCAGCAGGGAGAGAGTAATCTTATCCAGTTAGAACAATGGGGAAACCGCAGTTTTGCTATTGAACAAATTGGTGACGGAGCAGAAATCTCGATAATTCAATACTAAAAAGAGACTCAGGGAAAATCAAATGAACCTTATTAAATCACGTAAGCATCTATTAAGTATGGCTATCGCTTTATGTTTTGCTGGCAACGTTATGGCAGAAAATGAAGCAATTATTATCCAGAACTCCATTGCCGGATCGGCAGAGGGGAATACAGCAGAAATCACGCAAACTAATACTGGTGGTACAGCCAACCTCGCCCGTGTTGAGCAAAACGGTGAGCTGAACTACAGCAGTGTATTGCAAAATGGCTTATGGCTTGAAGGTTACAGCTACAATACCGGCAACAATAATGCCGTCAGGCTTGAACAGTTTGCCGACTGGCATATCGCGTACAGTGATATAGTCGGTGATGAAAACATTGTAACAGTAACTCAGGATGGTTTTTTTAACCAGGCAGATGCTGTAATTAGTGGTAATGTTAATGATGCAGTTGTATTTCAGGCCGGCGATTTGAACGAGGCAGTTATTACCCTGAGCGGTGACATGAATGTGGCCGAAATAGAACAGAATGGTAATGCAAACTGGGCTAATGCCAGTTTCGCTGGCAATGAAAATGTGTTTTTCAGTGTTCAGGAAGGTAACGATAACGAAGCCGGCATGCTGGATGCGGCTGGAAATTTTAATGAATTTGAAGCTGAGCAGTTTGGCGATCAGAATGTTGGTGGTGTAATTGGTTTAACCGGCGACGACAATGCTGTGTATGTGCAGCAAGATGGACTTGCAAACGTATTTATTGCAACCGGAGTATCGGGTAACGATAACTTTATCGATATCAAGCAAGAAGGTTTTGATAATGTATTTTTAGTTGAACCCCTAAGTGGCAATGACAATATGGTGCTTATTGATCAAACTGGCGATAGCAATTTGGTTGAGGCGCCTATTGGTCTGGTCGGCAATGATAACCTGATTGATATGCGCCAGGACGGCAGCCTTAATAACGCCTTAGTTGCAACTGATGGCGATGGTCATAATCTGACTGTTTACCAAAATGGTGATGTTAATACCGCAGAAATGATTTTAGGTGGTGATAGCAACCAGGGAGACATCTACAGCTTTGGTAACGAAAACTATGCTGGCATCTTATTGATTGGTGCAGATAACAATGCAGAATTACGTCAGCTGGGAGACGAAAACTTCGCGTTAATTGATGTGCTGGGCGATGATAATGATATTGACGTAGAGCAGGACGGTAACCTCAACGAAACACTGATTACCAGTGAAGTTGCTGTGGCGATGAATACTATTGATGTTGAACAGAGCGGTGATTTAAACCTGGTAGACATTCTGGTAGAAGGCAGCGGCAATATTGCAGATATTTTGCAGGAAGGTGACGGCAACTGGGTAGCGGGCAATGATGGCTACTTTGCACTTGCTGGTGAGAATGGAACGGTAGCTATTAGTCAAACTGGCAATGATAACCTGGTATTAGGTGAGCAATACGGCAACGGTAATATTATGAATATTACCCAGCAGGGCGACTTTAATACTGCTATTGTTACCCAAAACTAATCTGAAGGGCGGCCTCTGGCCGCCGAAGTCGTATGAAAATACCTTTCCTGCTACTCATTTTGCTGCTACCTGTAAAGGTGGCAGCAAATGATATCGAATTAAGTGGTTTAGTTATTGACCGGACCATTTCTCGTTTCGGTAAAGATTTTATGTTTTATTATTCAGGTTACTGGCGGGATATGCCAGAGACTGAAGGCGTGTCGGTGGTGATTTATGAGCAAGTCTATCCGCAAGCCGGGACGTTTTTATGGGTAGAGATGAATCAGCGACGGGTTTATCAAACTTACTTTGGTCGTCGTTACAATAATGTAAAAGATATGGCGGAACAAGCCATCTTACGAAGTATTAATGAACTGGCTGAAATTCAGGCCAGAACATTGCTGGGTGAACAGGAACAAGAAATATTTTAAAGGGAATAATAATGAAGAGATCTGCAGTACTGCTATTCCTGCTGGCTACCGCCTCTGTTAAAGCGACTGAATTAGTTTACACCCCAATTAATCCGAGTTTCGGTGGCAACCCATTAAATGGCAACTTTTTACTGCAAAAAGCACAAAGCCAGAATGGTTACACTGAAGAGCGGCCTACCTTATCTTTTGTTGATAAGTTTCAGGAAGCACTGGAGCGTAACATTATCAACTCCCTGACCAGACGCATCGCGGATGGCGATCTGGTCGATGGCGTGTATAACACCGGTGATTTTTTAGTAGAGATTACTACCGATACAGATGGCAGTGTTATTGTTAACATCACTAATCTTGATACCGGTGAAGTGACTATTATCACCATCCCTGTGATAGGAGGTTAGTGATGAAAGTCGTTATTATGTTGGCCGCTATCACGGCCTTAGCCGGCTGTTCGATGGTGTCAAAACCTGAACTGAATATTACTCCGGCTACTGTTGATAATATAAGCAGCACAATGCTGGCGTTACAACAGCAGAACAAACCAAAGCAACAAATTCCGGTGTCAGTATATGCATTTCGCGATCAGACCGGGCAATATAAACCGCAGGCCAATGTCTCGAGCTTTTCTACCGCTGTTACCCAGGGAGCAACGTCAATGCTGACCCAGATTTTACTGGACAGCGGCTGGTTTGCACCGTTAGAACGGGAAGGGCTGCAAAACTTACTTACTGAGCGGAAGATCCATGGATCCAACAAGAAGCTAACGGATTTACCGCCCTTAAAAGAAGCACGTCTGGTATTTGAAGGCGGTATTATTGGTTATGAAACTAACTTAACGACAGGCGGTATTGGGGCAGAGTATTTTGGCCTGGGTCTATCGGAATTATATCGGGAAGATCAGGTTACTGTTTATCTGCGGGCAATTGACGTATACAGCGGCCAGGTATTGATGTCGGTTTCGACCACTAAAAAGGTATTTTCGCAGGAACTGCGTGCCGGGTTGTTCCGCTATGTGTCGTTGAACAGACTGGTAGAAATGGAAGGGGGGTATTCTACCAATGAGCCGGTGCAGTACTGTGTTAAACAAGCGATGGAAAGCGCGGTGGTGGAACTGATAAATATTGGTCTGGCACGGGGTTTCTGGCGCGCCGATGATCAGGCAAGCCTGGCAACCGCTGGCTGACTTTCAATTATCTGGTTGGATTGCTGTAACCAGCGCAGCAATTCAACTCTGTTCCTGGCCTGAGTTTTGCGGAATATTGCCGAAAGATGTGCTTTTACAGTATGGGCGCTGATATTTAATGTAGCGGCAATTTCTTTATTACGAGCGCCTTCTGCAACCAGTCCGATTATCCGCTTTTCCTGCTTGGTTAATTGAGCATTTGCGGCGGCCGAAACCTCCGGGTTTAATTTTTTCGGTTTATTAATCAGAAGGTCAACAACGTCAGACATAACCGTCCTGGAGTAATACAGCTGGCCAGACATCAGCGTTTTCAGTGCTGTCAGAACCCGGTCTAGTTGCTCATCACGATATATCAGCCCCCGCAAACCGCTATGTACTGCCATTGCCGGATCGATAAGTGCGCGTTCAGCCTGAAAGATAAATACCGGACAGCGCTGCATCAGCTGAGCAAGTTCACCAGATATGCCTTTTTTTGTCAGATCATGGCTATTAAACTGGTAACCTACCAGCACACCTGACTTGACAGTTTGTTGCAAAAAGACATTTCTATTGCACTGCTGGACTTTTATACCAACTGACTGTGCTAACATCGTGATGTTATGCGATTGCTGGCGCTCTGTAAGTATTATCAGCCTGGAAAACCGTTCCATTGTTTTCACCTCCAAACGACCTTAGTCTGAACCTTCGACTAATACGACATCGGTTATACTGTACCGCGTGGCGATTAATTGCAACAATTGATGACTGTAACATAAAAATAAAGCTGGCGAAGTGAGGCAAATGTTGCAAAATAGCGTCAGGACAGAGATTCAGAACAAAATGTTAAGTTTAACGTCAGGGATAGCTCATGCGTGCAAAGAAAGTTTTGGTTGTATGTTTAGGAAATATTTGTCGCTCACCAACAGCACAAGCGGTGCTAAGACATAAAGCGCAACTGCATAGCCTCAACATTGAAATTGACTCTGCCGGCACCAGTGCATCGCATAGAGGAGAGCGGCCTGATAGCCGCAGTATTAAAGCCGGAAGCGCCAGAGGTTATAACTTTTCAGACATCTATTCCCGTCCGGTATTTGAGCAGGATTTTGCAGACTTTGATCTTATTCTGGCGATGGACAATGACAACCTGGCTGAGCTGAATCGGCGTTGCCCGGCAGAGCATTCGCACAAAATTAAATTGTTTTTGGCTTTTCATCCGGAATTTCCGGCGATAAGTGAAGTACCGGATCCCTATTACAGTGGCAGTAAAGGATTTGAGCTGGTGCTGGATTTAATTGAACATGCCTGTGATAAGTTAATAATAGCACCCGAGCTGACGGGGGCTTAGTGCTATTGCCAGCTTATGCCGTTATCAGCTGGATTAGTGCGAAAAACTCTGAAAACAAGATTGAATTTACGTCCGGAAGTCTATAACTTTGCAGGCGTCTTAAAAATACATAGTATAGGAATTTCATTGTGACCACCTGGACGCCAGATAGCTGGCGAGCTCTGCCTATCCAACAACAACCGTCTTATCAGGACACGCAGCTGCTCAAGCAAGTTGAACAACAGTTACATCGTTATCCGCCGCTGGTATTTGCTCAGGAAACCCGTGATCTGCATACGCAGTTAGGCCAGGTAGCGAAAGGTGAAGGCTTTTTGTTGCAAGGTGGTGATTGTGCAGAAAGTTTTAACGATTTTAACGCGCCAAAAATTCGTGATACCTTCAAGGTGTTATTGCAGATGGCGGTTGTATTAACTTACGCTGGTGGCTTACCGGTGGTGAAAGTTGCCAGAATGGCGGGGCAGTATGCCAAACCGCGCTCAAGTGATCTTGAAACGATAAATGGGCAAACACTACCGAGTTATCGAGGTGATATTGTTAATAGTTTTGAGTTTACCGAGAGTGCCAGACAGCCCGATCCAAATCGACTGGTAACGGCATATCATCATTCTGCTGCGACCCTGAACCTGCTCCGAGCATTTGCCCAGGGAGGCTTGGCTGATTTACATCAGGTCAGTAAGTGGAATATGGGCTTTGTTGAGTCTAACCCTTTAAAAGACCGCTATCATAATGTCGCGCAGCGGATCCAGGAAGCGCTTCGTTTTATGGAAATTTGCGGTATTACTGCCCAGAACTCGCCATCAATCCGGGAAACCCAACTGTATACCTCTCATGAAGCGTTGCTGCTCAATTATGAAGAGGCGTTAACCCGTCGCGATTCACTGACCGGCGACTGGTATGACTGCTCAGCACATATGGTCTGGATTGGAGAGCGGACCCGGCAGTTAGATCATGCCCACCTGGAGTTTTTCCGGGGCATTCATAATCCTGTTGGGGTTAAGGTTGGTCCAGGCATGCAACCCGATGAGTTAATCAGGCTGATTGATGCGCTGAACCCGGACAATACGCCGGGCAGACTAACCCTGATTACCAGAATGGGCGCCGATAAACTGGCAGATAAGTTGCCGGCATTGGTGAGAAAGGTTAAGGCCGAAGGCCGGACGGTGGTCTGGAGCTCAGATCCGATGCATGGTAATACGGTGAAAGCCAGTAACGATTTTAAAACCCGGGATTTTGAAGCTATTTTAAGAGAAATCCGTAATTTCTTCGCGGTACATAAGGCGGAGGGCACCCATGCTGGTGGTATTCACCTGGAAATGACCGGCGAGCATGTCACCGAATGCACCGGCGGCGCCTATGGCTTAAGTGAGCATGATTTAAGCAAACGGTATTTTACCCAGTGCGATCCGAGATTAAATGCCGACCAGGTACTGGAATTGGCTTTCCTGATAGCCGACACCTTGAGTGCCAGTCGTAAATAACGCCACAGGTTGGGTTGGTTATTGTATGAGGCCCGTAAGGGCCTTTTCTTTAATATTTATGCCGTTTCAACCCGGTTTTGGCAATGATTTTCGCTGAAATCTCCTCTATAGATAAATGAGTCGAATTCAGAAAAGGAATTTGTTCCCGCCGGTATAATGCTTCGACTTCATTTAACTCGGCTGTGCATTGCCTTATAGATGCATAGCGGCTGTCCGGCCGGCGTTGCTGCCGGATCTGGCTTAACCTTTCTGCAGTGATACTCAGGCCAAATAGTTTATCCTTATTGCGCATCAGCTCGGTTGGCAGGCGCAGTCGCTCCATATCTTCTTCCACAAACGGATAGTTAGCTGCTTTAATACCGTATTGCAGGGCCAGATACAGACTGGTGGGGGTTTTTCCTGAACGGCTGACTCCTACCAGAATAATATCAGCCTGATCAAAGTTTTTCATGTTGGCGCCATCGTCATTCGCCAGGGCAAAGTTCACTGCATCAATCCTGAAATCATAGGTTTTTTCATGCATGCTGTGGGTACGATGGGTTTTGGGTACCGGAGCGATACCCAGTTCACGCTGGATGGGCTCAACAAAGCTATTGAGGAAGTCATAGCAAATACCATCACTGCTGTTAATAATGTGGCGTAAGTTGTCATCGACAAACGTCTGAAAAATAAGAGGCTTTACTCCCGTAGTTTTATATCGATCATTAATTCGGTTTTTCACCTGCTCCGCCATATCTGCGGTCTCGACGAATGGAATAGTAATATGTTCGAATTGTGCAGGGAAAAGAGTAAGTAAGGCATGGCCAAATACTTCAGCTGTAATGGCTGTACCGTCAGAAATATAGAAAGCTGTTCGCACCGTAAACTCCGATTTGTAGTTATAAAATTACATGAAAATTAAGGTTTTAAATAAGCCCGGCCAGAGTGTAAAATCATTGTGCTATGTAATGCTGGCTGTAAGCTTACACGCCTCACGACAAAAAATGGAGACGAACTGTGCAAGAATTTGTGATTTGGTATGAAAAACTGGGTATGCACGATGTGGATCGGGTAGGGGGTAAAAATGCTTCCCTGGGTGAAATGATCAGTAACCTGGCCAATGCCGGAGTACAGGTACCTGGTGGTTTTGCCACCACAGCTGATGCCTTTAATCAGTTTCTTGAGCAAAGCGGTGTTAACGAGCGTATTTACCAGCTGCTTGATGGGTTAGATGTTGATGATGTCACCGCATTGAGTAATGCAGGTGCACAAATCCGGCAATGGGTAATTGAAACGCCCTTTCAGCCTGAACTGGAAGAGGCCATTCGACAGGCTTACCAGCAATTACATGCCGACCCTGCGCATGATGTTTCGTTTGCGGTGCGCTCATCAGCTACGGCTGAAGACATGCCTGACGCCTCTTTTGCCGGCCAGCAGGAAACCTTCCTCAATGTCCGTGGTTATGATGCGGTAATTACCGCGATTAAGCATGTTTTTGCCTCTTTGTTTAATGATCGGGCTATTTCATACCGGGTCCATCAGGGTTACGACCATCGCGGCGTAGCGTTATCCGCCGGCGTGCAAAAAATGGTGCGCTCGGATATCGCCTCCTCTGGTGTTATGTTCAGCATCGATACTGAATCCGGTTTTGAAGATGTGGTCTTTATCACGTCTTCTTATGGTTTGGGTGAAATGGTAGTGCAGGGCGCCGTTAATCCTGACGAGTTCTATGTTCATAAGCCTACCCTGGCAGCAGGCCGGCCAGCGGTGGTTAAGCGCAATATCGGCAGCAAAAAAGTCGAAATGGTGTACTCAGCAGAGCAAAGCCATGGTAAACAGGTAAAAATTATTGATATCGACACCAGTCGCAGCCAGCAATTTTCATTAACTGACGCTGAAGTAGAAGAGCTGGCAAAGCAAGCGGTTATTATTGCTGAACACTATGGCCGGCCAATGGACATTGAATGGGCGAAAGACGGTAATGACGGCAAGCTTTATATAGTACAGGCCAGGCCGGAAACCGTTAAAAGCCGCGAAGACAGCAATAGCATGGAGCGCTTTCAGTTGCAGGGTTCAGCACCTGTGCTGGTTGAGGGGCGGGCGATTGGCCAGCGGATTGGCAGTGGTACGGCTAAAGTTCTTAAAGGCATTGAACAGATGGATCAGATTATGCCAGGAGATGTGCTGGTAACCGATATGACCGATCCTGACTGGGAGCCGATAATGAAGCGGGCTTCAGCTATTGTCACTAACCGCGGGGGCCGCACCTGTCATGCGGCGATTATTGCAAGGGAATTAGGGATCCCTGCGGTAGTCGGTTGTGGTGATGCCACCAGCAAGCTCAAAACCGGGCAGCAGGTTACAGTATCCTGCGCCGAAGGTGATACCGGCTTTATCTATGACGGTAAACTGGAATATAAGGTGCTCAGCAGCCGGATTGATCAGATGCCGGCGCTTGATCTGAAAATTATGATGAATGTCGGAAACCCTGAGCGGGCGTTTTCGTTTGCCAAATTGCCGCATGCTGGTATAGGCCTGGCCCGGCTGGAGTTTATTATTAACAGAATGATCGGGGTTCACCCTAAAGCTCTGCTTAATTTTGATAAGCAAACACCAGAACTGCAAGCAACTATCAGCGAGATGATTGCCGGTTATGCCGATCCGGTTGAGTTTTATATTGCTAAGTTAACTGAAGGTATTGCCACTCTGGCCTGCGCCTTTGCGCCACAAAAAGTTATTGTCCGGATGTCTGATTTTAAATCAAATGAGTATGCCAATCTGGTCGGTGGCCGGCAATATGAGCCACATGAAGAAAACCCAATGATTGGTTTTCGTGGTGCATCGCGCTATATCTCTGAAGATTTCAGGGATTGTTTTGCGCTGGAAGTTGAAGCATTAAAGCGGGTGCGAAATCTGATGGGATTTACCAATGTAGAAGTGATGATTCCATTCGTTCGTACCCTGGAAGAAGCCTCGGCAGTAATCGATTTACTGGCTGAACATGGTTTAAAGCGCGGCGAAAATGGGTTACGGGTGATTATGATGTGCGAATTGCCATCTAATGCTCTGCTGGCAGAGGAATTTCTGGAGTATTTTGACGGCTTTTCCATCGGTTCAAATGATTTAACTCAGTTAACCCTCGGTTTAGATCGGGATAGCGGTTTGATAGCGCATTTGTTCGATGAACGTAATCCGGCGATTTATAAACTGTTGGAAATGGCGATTAAAACCTGCAAAGCGAAAGGCAAATACATTGGTATTTGCGGCCAGGGTCCCTCAGATCATGAAGACTTTGCTGGCTGGTTGATGCAACAGGGCATAGACAGTGTATCGCTCAACCCGGATACCGTGCTGGAAACCTGGCTGTATCTGGCGGAAAAGTTTGGTAAACACTAAAGGTTATTCTGACTAACAACCCCGCTTTGCGGGGTTTTTTTTAACTAAGTTGGCTATATGCTGCGTTGCCAGCGTTAATTCGCTTAAAAAATCGTTAAACAACCGGCACAGGCGGTAGCAAACGTAGCTATTGGCTGCTTGTTATGGCAAATTACTGCTAAATTAACGCGAAAAAACAACAACAATAATTACAGGGGAAGCTAATGGAAGCCTTGGTCAGCACCGTCAATAGTATTATCTGGAGCCCGGCACTGATATTTCTGTGTCTTGGCGCAGGTTTGTTTTACTCCATCATTACCCGTTTTGCCCAGGTCCGGCATTTTAAGGAAATGTGTAAGCTGCTACTCAGTGGCAATGAATCAGATAAAGGCATTTCGTCATTTCAGGCACTGGCGGTTTCATTATCGGGCCGGGTTGGCGTAGGTAATATTGCCGGCGTCGCGGCAGCAATCGGTTTTGGTGGCCCGGGTGCCGTATTCTGGATGTGGGTAGTGGCGTTTTTGGGGGCCAGCACTGCCTATGCCGAGTCGACATTGGGTCAGGTGTATAAAGTAGAAGAAGATGGTCAGTATCGCGGTGGTCCGGCGTACTATTTTGAGCGGTGTCTGGGTCAGAAATGGTTAGCAGTGTTATTCGCGGTATCAGCAATTGTTGCCTGCGGTGTGTTTCTTCCCGGGGTGCAGGCCAATGCCGTAGGTAATGCTTTTACCCAGGTGTTTGGTGAAGGCAATATGGTAGTAACCAGTTTTGGTGAAGTTGCCAGTCTGAAACTGGTGGCTCTGGCAATTATCCTGATTGTGCTGGCGTTTATTATTTTCGGCGGTATCAGACGTATAGCCCATTTTACCCAGATTGTTGTGCCGTTTATGGCACTAGGCTATATCGTCATGGCCCTCATTGTGGTGTTTCTGAATCTGGATAAAGTACCTGGTATTTTCAGTCTGATTATTTCTGATGCTTTTACTGCTCAGGCAGGTATGGGCGCAGCAATTGGCTGGGGCGTGAAAAGAGGTATTTATTCTAACGAAGCAGGTCAGGGTACTGGTCCGCATGCGGCAGCCGCTGCAGAAGTTGATCACCCGGCACAACAAGGCTTAGTTCAGGCGTTTTCGGTTTATGTTGATACGCTATTTGTCTGCACTGCCACGGCACTAATGATTTTACTTACGTCACAATACAATATTCAAACCGAAGATTTTAATGCCGTAACTGGCAGTGGAGCCATGATCCTGCAAAATATCGATGCGGCAACCGAAGTTGCTTCACCGGCATTTACCCAGATGGCCCTTAACAGTGTATTTGGTCAGTTTGGTCAGGCGTTTGTTGGTATTGCTATATTCTTTTTTGCTTTCACTACTATCCTGGCGTACTACTACATTGCAGAAACTAACGTTTCTTATTTAAATCGTTATTTTAAAGGCAAGATCCCATTGGTGCTGGTCAAAGTTGTCATAATGGCAATGGTGGCTTACGGTATGGTCAACAGCTCCGGCTACATCTGGGGGATAGGTGACATCGGGGTAGGTCTGATGGCCTGGATAAATATCCTGGGCATTCTGGCTATTTTCTTTGTCGCCAAACCGGCAATTTTGTGTTTACGCGATTATGAAGAGCAAAAGAAAGCCGGCGGTCCAATCCGGTTTGATCCGGTTAAGCTTGGTATTAAAAACGCGACTTTCTGGGAAAAGCGATTGGCAAACCAGCAGCAGAAACAAAAATAAAAATAGCGATGTTACAACCGCTGATAAGCCCGACTAGATAGTCGGGCTTTTTTGTGGCTGCTACAATTGGCCCGATTTCAGCCCTTAATTTTGCTTCATCGCCGCTGGTGCACCATACTATTGTTAGCCGCTTGTAATATATTGAGCAGAGGAGACATATGATGAACAACACCAATTTTTTATCCGGAGCCATAGCCATCCTGGTTGCCAGCTGTTTGCTGCTGGCCGGTTGTGAACGGGATCGGCAGAGCCTTGAAGCACAGACCGATGAAGCGGGCATGGCAATTAAAAGTGAGGATGGTACCGGTGATGATGTCAACATTACTCATGCCGTGCATACCGCAATCAGAGCAGAGCAGCGTTTAGATAATTTAAATATCCTGGTAGAGACCAGCAAAGGTGATGTCAGGCTACGTGGTGAAGTTGCCACTGAGGCCCAGCGTGAACTGGCAGAAAATATTGCTGCAGCCACTCCTGGCGTGCACGCGGTTAACAATGATTTAGAGGTAATTGGCACGCCGCCGCAATAACTGCGGCGACATGTGTTGAAGATCACTCAACGCCGATAAAGCCGCCGGTTTGATGGGCCCACAACTGTGCATAGATTCCGCCACTGGCGATAAGCTCATTGTGGGTACCCTGTTCGACAATGTTGCCACTGTCCAGCACAATAAGCCGGTCCATCTGGGCAATAGTGGATAAACGATGGGCTATGGCGATGACCGTTTTGCCATCCATCAGCTTATTCAGACTCGCCTGGATGGCTGCTTCGACCTCGGAGTCAAGTGCCGATGTGGCTTCATCCAGGATTAAAATAGGTGCGTTTTTCAACAGTACTCTGGCAATAGCAATCCGCTGGCGCTGTCCACCAGATAGTTTGACACCTCGCTCACCAACCTGAGCATCAAAGCCACTGTTACCGGCAGGATCAGTTAAATCATTAATAAAGTCAGTGGCTTCAGCTTGCTCAGCAGCCAGGAACAGTTCGGCTTCGCTGGCGTCCGGTTTGCCATATACGATGTTTTCGCGCACCGAACGGTGCAATAGTGACGTATCCTGGGTGACCATCGCAATATGCTGACGCAGACTTTCCTGGGTAACCTGGCTGATATCCTGACCATCAATCATGATTTTGCCGCTTTCAATATCGTAAAATCGCAGCAGTAGGTTCACCAGAGTTGATTTGCCGGCGCCAGAGCGACCAACAAGGCCCACTTTTTCTCCCGGTTGAATGCTGAGGTTTAGCTGTTGCAGTACTGCTGCTTTGCTTCCTTCTGTTGCCGTTTTGCCATAATTAAAACTCACCTGCTGAAATTCGATTTTACCGGCGGGTACCGTTAATTTACTGGCATTATCCTGATCTTTTACCTCAATAGGCCGGGACAAGGTCGCAATACCGTCGGCTACAGTACCTATATTCTCAAACAACGAGCTGACTTCCCACATAATCCATTGCGCCATGCCATTAAGACGCAAGGCCAGGCTTATAGCAATAGCTATGGCGCCAACGGTAATAGCACTGCCTGCCCACAAGTATAATGACAATGCCGCCACACTGAACACCAACAAATAGTTCAGGCTTTGTACCGTTACATTAAGACCGGTAGCCAGTCGCATCTGCTGATAAACAGGCTGTAGAAAAACATCCATGCTGTCTTTGGCATAACGTTCTTCACGGTTGGTATGGGAGAACAGCTTGATGGTGGTAATGTTGGTGTAGCTGTCGACTATCCGGCCGGTCATTTCAGAGCGGGCATCAGCCTGTGCGGTTGATACTCTTTTTAGTCTGGGTACGAAATAAAACTGCAGGCTGATGTAGAATATCAGCCAGACTAACATTGGCACTATCAGTCTGATGTCTGCGTCTGCCACGAAAAACAACATCGCACCAAAATACACCAGTACATAAACCATAACGTCGAGCAGTTTCATTACGGTTTCCCGCACCGACAACGCCGTTTGCATTACTTTAGTGGCAATCCGGCCGGCGAAATCGTTCTGATAAAAACTGACGCTCTGACGAAGCAGGTAGCGGTGTGCCAGCCAGCGAATGGACATTGGATAGTTTCCGAGTAACGTCTGGTGCACTATTGCCGAGTGAACAAACGTCATCAGCGGCAATAACACTAAGGTGACCAGTGCCATCCAAATCAGGGTGGCTCGTTCGTCAGTAAAGAAATTTTCCGGATCGTTTGCGACCAGCCAGTCAACCAGCTGCCCCATAAAACTGAACAATGATACTTCAAGAATGGCCAGCATTGCCGATGATAACGACATTAATATTAAAGACGGCTCCATACCTTTAGTGTAATGACGGCAAAATGCCAGTAAACCACGTGGAGGCTGGCCGGGAGCTGCTGCGGGAAATGGTTTGGTAAGACGTTCAAAAAAACGCAACATAAAAGGTCCTGAATGCAAGAAGAAATAACACGCCCGCTAGTGTACCCGATTTTTCTGCTACAGATCAGGCTTATCCGGCAAATGTCAGGCAGGAACCGGACACTGTGCGACTTTCAACCGTTAAATATAAATGTGTTATATTATAACAGAATATTCCTATAGCCACGTCAAACCAGCCTGTTATAATCTGCGTATGAAATAACGTGTTTTAATGAAGCTCCGGCGCAACTTATCGTTGTAGTATTGCGCCAATAAAGCTGAGAAGTACAATGACCATTAAACTTGTCACCTCCACTGTATTACCCACACCTTTTGCCGAGTTCAGGCTGCATGGTTTTCTGGCTGCCAATGGTAAAGAGCATGTTGCCCTGACCCTGGGCGATGTCACTACCAGTGAACCGGTATTAGCGAGGGTGCACTCCGAGTGCTTAACCGGTGATGCCCTGTTTAGCCTGCGCTGTGATTGCGGACCGCAGTTAGAAGCCGCGATGCGCAAAATCGCCGATCTGGGCCGGGGCTGTATTTTGTATTTACGTCAGGAAGGGCGCGGTATTGGTCTGATTAATAAAATCCGGGCTTACGCAGAGCAGGACAAAGGGCTCGATACAGTTGAAGCCAATGAGATATTGGGTTTTTTACCGGATATGCGTGAGTACGATATCGCCGCACAAATGTTTGAGCAGTTAGGTGTGCAGCAAATCCGCTTACTGACTAATAACCCTAAAAAATTAAAAGCGTTGACGGACGTTGGCGTTAATATTCTGGAGCGGGTGCAGCACCGGGTCAAAACAACCGCACACAGTCACCGTTATCTGGCGACCAAAGCTGCCAAAATGGGCCACATGGAATGAGTCGCCACTTATGATCCCAAAACTTACGCCTGAGTTATCCCTTGACGCCAGTATTGTGGCGTTCAGTAAAGCACTTATTGCCGCCGGCTTCAGTGGCGATATTGAAACCAGCTATGGCAGCCGCCTGGCGGTAGCAACCGATAACAGTGTGTATCAGGCGTTGCCGCAAGCGGTATTGTTACCCAGAAGTACTGATGATCTGGTTATTCTGACATCTCTGGCACAAACCTCCAGTTTCTGCCATATAAAATTCAGTCCCCGTGGTGGCGGTACCGGCACCAATGGCCAGGCTCTGACTGAACATGTAGTGGTAGATTTATCGCGTCATATGCGGGGTATTCTTGAAATAAACGTCGAGCAGCGCTGGGTAAGGGTGCAGGCAGGTGTTATTAAAGATCAGTTAAATGCTTTTTTAAAACCTTATGGCTTTTTCTTCGCACCGGATCTGTCCACTTCTAATCGTGCCACCATTGGCGGCATGATTAATACCGATGCCTCTGGGCAGGGCTCACTGGTGTACGGCAAAACCAGCGACCATGTGCTGGCGTTAAAAACCGTGTTAATTGACGGTAATATTTTGAAAACCCATAAAATGGCCACGTTTGAAGCCGAACACCGGGCACAAATGCCCAGCAGTATTGGCCGGATTTACCGACAGGTACTGGACAGCTGCCGTGATTTCAGACCGCAGATTTTGGATAAATTTCCGCGCTTAAACCGTTTTCTAACCGGCTATGATCTGGAGCATGTGTTTAATGACGATTTATCCGAGTTTGATTTATCCCGGATAATCACCGGCTCTGAAGGTTCATTGGGTTTTGTCACAGAAGCAAAACTGAATATCACCCCGATTGCCCGGTTTAAGTGCCTGCTAAATGTAAAATACGACAGTTTTGAAAGTGCGCTCAGAAATGCACCTTTCTTAGTTGCGGCACAGGCAACCTCGGTAGAGACCGTCGATAGTAAAGTACTGGATCTGGCCCGCAATGATATTATCTGGCATCAGGTTAAAGAGTTAATTACTGATGTACCTGGTGTTGAGATGCAGGGCCTGAACATGGTCGAGTACAACAGTGAAGACCAGGCAGAAATTGAGCAGAAAATAGCAGCTCTGACCGCTAAGCTAGACAGCTCCATTGCAGACAAAACAGATGGCATTATCGGTTACCAGTTGACATACGACAGTGCTGCCATCAGCAATATTTATGCGATGCGCAAAAAAGCCGTTGGCCTGCTGGGTAATACAAAGGGTGCTCAAAAACCTATAGCGTTCGCCGAGGATACCGCTGTACCGCCGGAAAACCTGGCTGATTTTATTATGGAGTTTCGCGCTTTGCTGGACAGCCATGGCTTGCATTACGGCATGTTTGGCCATGTTGATGCCGGTGTGCTACATGTACGGCCAGCGTTGGATTTATGTGACCCGGAGCAGGAAAAGTTGCTGCGAACTATTTCAGACGAGGTGGTTGCGCTGACGGCTAAGTATGGCGGCCTGATGTGGGGTGAACATGGTAAAGGGTATCGCAGTGAATATGGTCCGGCTTTTTTTGGCGACGAACTGTTTAATGAGCTGCGGAAAATTAAAGCGGTTTTTGATCCACGCAACCGAGTAAACCCCGGAAAAATTTGTACGCCTTATGCCAGCAATGCGCAACTGGTGTCTGTTGATGGTCAGAAACGCGCCTGGTTTGACCGCCAGATCCCGGTAGCAGTAAAAGCCAGCTTTGACAGCAGTTTAAACTGTAATGGTAATGGTCAGTGTTTTAACTATGAACAAAGCTCGCCGATGTGTCCATCGAGTAAAGTGACTAAAGATCGCCGTCACAGCCCGAAAGGCCGGGCAGGGCTGATGCGTGAATGGTTACGTCTGACTGAACAGCAAGGCTTCGACGTGCTTGGAGCAGAGCAGCAACTAACAGATAAAAAACAGAGTTTTGCCCAGTTATGGCAAAAAGTTAAGAATAGCCTGGCCAAATATCAGGGGGAACCGGATTTTTCACATGAAGTGATGGAGGCGATGGAAGGCTGTCTGGCCTGTAAAGCCTGTGCTAGTCAGTGTCCGGTAAAAGTGGATGTGCCTTCTTTTCGTTCACGGTTTCTGCAACTGTACCATAGCCGTTATTTACGACCCGCTAAAGACTATATTGTTGGCAACATTGAGCGCACCGCCCCGATGCTGGCCAAAGCACCTAAACTGGTTAATTTTGTGCTAAAACGCAAAATAACAGCTGCACTGCTGAAAACAACGGTGGGTTATGTTGATACCCCCTTGTTGTCAGTTCCAACGCTGGCAAAACTGACCGGCGAAAAATACCGGTTTGATCTGGATGCATTACAACAGTTATCAGCGGCTGAAAAAGCCAAAACGGTGTTACTGGTACAGGATCCATTTACCAGCTTCTACGAGGCTGAGTTGGTTGCCGATGCGCTGCATTTGTTGGATAAGATCGGTTTTCGGCCGGTTTTGTTGCCTTTTGTACCAAACGGCAAACCACAACATGTAAAAGGGTTTTTGCGGGATTTTGCGAAAACAGCGACTAATGCCGCTCAACTTCTCAACCAGCTGCACCAGCTCAAGTTGCCGATGCTGGGGCTCGATGCCTCGTTAGTACTGGTATACCGCGACGAATATAACAAAGCCCTGGCTGATAAGCGGGGTGATTTTCAGGTGCAACTGATGCATGAATGGCTGGTGCAGCAAGAATTGCCTAAAGCAAACGCTGGAGGTGATTATGCCTTGTTGGCTCACTGCACTGAAAAAACTGCGTTACCGGCCACGGAACAAGCCTGGCAGCAAATTTTCAGCAAAGCCGGGCTTAGTTTAAAACCGGTGTCTGTTGGCTGCTGTGGCATGGCGGGTACCCATGGCCATGAAGCGCAGAACCTTGATAACAGTAAAACATTGTTTGAGATGAGCTGGCGCAGGCCGGTCGAGCAATTTGGCGTTGACCATATTCTGGTCACCGGCTTTTCGTGTCGCAGCCAGGTAAAGCGTTTAGTGGGTAATAAACCACAGCATCCTTTGCAGGCATTGTTGCAGCAGCTTTAAATGTCATAAAAAAGCCCGGAATTACCGGGCTTTTGCTTTGTATATTGTTCAGTGTTAACAAATCAGAAGCGGTAGACACCTTTCAGGTAATAGTAACCGCCGTTAATACCCATAGGCGATGTCTCGTAATATTTCGCACCAAAAGCATTATTCGGCTCACCGACAGCACTCAGATTAAGCCGTTCTGGTTTAGTATCAAACAGATTTTGGGCGCCAACTGATACTGAAAAGCTGTCATTGATGAAGTAACTCAACTCGGCATCAAAAGTGATTTTCGACGAGGCATTAACCTCAGTACCAGGTTCGCCCGGCACACCTACCCAGTCAACATGCACGCCCTGATATTCACCATAATAGTTTGATCTCAGGAAGAATGACCAATCATCATAGCTTTGATTCCAGGTCAGGGTTGCCCGGTGGTTTGGTAAATCATTTTCCAGCCGTGATACTTTATCCAGACCGGTGATCTCGGTGGCACTTTTAACTTCAGTGTCGGTCCAGTTATAAGCGAAATTAAAGCTGCTGCGGCCGTCAAACAAGTTGGTTGAATAGCTGGCTACAAAATCAATACCCTGAGTTTTGGTATCAAAATCGTTGGTGAAAAAACTAACCTGTTGAATAGAATCGACGTTCTTAACACCTGCTGCTCTGAGCGCTTCGCGGTTGGCATCTGTTAAGTTAATCTTACTTGACTGACTTATCCGGTCATCAACATCAATCCGGTAGTAATCCAGGGTCATAAAGATGCCTGCACCTGAATAAACTACCCCAGCCGCAAAACTGGTTGACTCTTCAGGCTGCAGTTCAGTGCCGCCAAGCTCAACCGAAACAGGGTTAGTAGGTGGCAATAACGCTGAATCTACCAACAAGCCTGATTCCAGGTTAGTCTGAACGTTACTTACGTTTGCCTGACCCACCGTTGGTGCTCTGAAACCGGTGCTGTGAGAGGCACGCAGCGCCCAGTCATCATTCAAACGGTATTGGCCGGTAACTTTGTAATTTAACGTCGAGCCAAAAGTATCATAGTCTTCGAAGCGCAGAGCAAAGCCCATTAGTAAAGCTTCAGTAAATTCCGCTTCGAGATCAGTATATAACGCATAGTTTCTGCGCGATGAAACACCGGCATCTTCCGGTTTAAAGCCAGGGAAACCGTTTGAGCCTATGCTGAAGCCCTGATCGACAAATTCACCAACCTGAAATGAAGCAAGGTCGCCTGCAACAACTTCAAATGTTTCTTCAGTCCACTGGGCACCAAACGCCACGGTTAAATCTTCATATAGACCGACCGGCATAAATTTAACAAAATCTGCAGTGAAATGTTTTTCCAGCTGAATGTATTTACCAGGGTTAAATTCAGTGGGAGAGTCCAGGCCGAGTGAAGCGTTGATGGTATTGGTCATCATATAACTTGATTCGTTGCGGCCAACCGAACCACTGAAATCATACATGATGCCTTCAGCAAAGCCGCTTTTAAACTCGCCTTTGGTACCGGCTGTCAACGATGTATCGGTGACATTACCACCAAAGGTCGGGGTAAATCCGCCAGGAAACATTGAGAAAAAGCTGAAACAGTTGTCAGGTAAGGCATTCACTGCTGAATTAACCGCGTCAAACGGGCGGTTATTGCCACTGCCATCTGTCAGGTTAATGGTCGGACAGGCGCCGGCTGAAAAGTCAGTATTGCCAATCAGTAATGTTTCGCCGCCATCATTTGAGAACACGCCACCACGGTTATAGGGATTACGGTAGTAAAATCCACCGGTGACATCGCGTTCTGAATAGTTACCAAACAGATAGGCTTCACGGCCGTTACCCAGATCTAAACCGGAATTGATAAAGATAGTGATATCGTCTTTAATTTCAGGAGAACCCCAAATTTGGGCGATGGGAGCAATGTTCGGGTTTCCCTGATCAGCAAAAGCCTGAGCATCTGGCCGTTGCACGCTGCGGCTGGTTGGGTCAACATTTTTGTATTGGAAGCTGGCGTTAACAAAACCATCGTCGGTTAATGGCATGCCGATATTACCGGCAAACTCTGTACTGGTGCCGTCGCCTTCATAATATTCACCATGTTTAACTTCAAAACTGCCGCCGCTGTCGTTGTCCTTCAGTACGAAGTTAATAACCCCGGCAATGGCGTCAGAGCCGTATTGTGCAGCTGCGCCGTCGCGCAAAATTTCAACTTGCTTCAGGGCAATACCGGGAATAACAGAAACATCGGCACCTTGGGCCCCGTCATTAATACCACCGCCTAAAAAAGCAATAACAGATGATTTGTGCCGGCGTTTGCCGTTGGTCAGGATTAACGTGCTGTCGGCCGAAAGGCCACGCAAATTCATCGGTCTTACCAGCGTGGCAGCGTCGCTGATCGGGTTAGAATGAACGTTTAGCGACGGTACTGTGGTCGTTATCAGGTTCAGCATATCTGTGCTGCCATTTTTCATCAGCTCATCAGCACCAATAATATCGATGGGTACTGGTGAGTCGCCGATGGAACGCGGTGCTGAGCGGCTACCGATAACGGCAATTTTTTCGATATTCTGCTCTTTCGCAGATGTTTCAATATCTTCCTGAGCAACAGCTGCGCCACTTACTATACCTAACGCAAAAGTGGTTGCTATGGCATACTTAACAGCATGCGCAACCGGATGGTATTTATTGTTGTGTTTCATAGTGTTTTCCTGGATTATTTTTTTTGATTATCGCTAGACAACGCTTATTGTACTGAAGCGCTAAATTAACCATATTTTAAAATCAGGCGGTTGTCCATCGCAGTTTTATAGCCATTGGTCGAACAGATGGGAACAAATTGTTAAAAAAATCAGCTGCAAGCCAGCTGTAGCGGAGGGATATGAAATCGATTGTAACGATGTTGCCAAACCACTTTGCTGATGTGGTGGCCCTGGCAAATCAGGTTCATGGCGATAATTACCTGAGCTTAACAACACTAATGGAATTGTATCCACGGGGTGTTAAAGAGGGCTTAAATGCCGGTTTCGTCGCGTTGTCTGATGGCAAAGTGGTAGGATATCGCCTTAGTTATGCGGCTGGTCAATGGCCGCTGGACCAATGGTGCTCTGTGCCATTATGGCCTGTTGCCCCCCCCAAAATGGCCTATTTTAAATCAGTGGCAGTGGCTCCCGAATTACAGGGGATGGGACTGGGCCCGGAATTACTTAAAGCCTCAGTAGCAGCCCTACGCCAGCAAGGGGCCCTTGCTGGGCTGGCTCATATATGGCAACAAAGCCCCGGCAATGCCGCGCAGCGATATTTCAGTAAAGCCGGTGCCAGGTTGCTTAAAGTACATCCGGATCGCTGGCTTCATTTGTCTGAAACAGCTAATTATCTTTGCCCGCAGTGTGGCAACCGCTGTCACTGTACAGCGGCAGAAATGGTATTGTCGTTCGGGCGGTCCAGCTGATGTTCGACCCCTACATTGATACCCGGCTTGATAGCAGTCAACCTGATGTTGCCAGCTACTGGCAGGCAATAACGCCGGCATACCGGCATTATCCTGCGCTTGAACATGATATTCACTGCAATACCTTGATTATTGGTGCGGGCTATACCGGGCTTAACTGTGGTTATGAACTGGCAAAGGTGCATCAACGGGATGTGGTAATAATTGATGCATTACAGCCTGGCTGGGGCTGCAGTGGCCGTAACGGTGGCTTTGTTCTCAGAGGTACTGGCAGGCTCGGGCTTAGTCAGCTGGCGGCTAAATTTGGTCTGGATACGGCCCGGTTGTTTCATCAGGAATATGGTGAAGCCGTTGCCCGGGTTAATCAGCTTATTGCAACCGGTAAGATTGACTGTCAGCCACAACCGGTTGGTTATTATAAAGTAGCGCATAAAGCGAATATGGCTGCAGATTTGGCCCGACAAGCAATGTTGCTCCAGCAGCAGTTTGCTTATCAGGTACAATATCTGGATAAATTTCAGCTGCAACAGCACGTAGTAAACCATCAACAGGCACATGCAGCATTGTGTTTCCCCGACTGTTATGGCTTAAATCCATTAGCGCTGGCGCAGGGTTATGCCAGAATGGCGACAGAAGCGGGGGCGACATTATATGGTCAAAGCCCGGCGGTCAGTTTCAGACGAGGCCCGTCCGGTTTTGAGGTTGTCACACCACAGGCCGTTATTACAGCGAAAAAGCTGGTGCTGGCTACTAATGCCTACACCGCCAGGGGGTTGTATCCCGCGCTGAACAATAGTTGTCTGCCGGTACTAAGCAGTGTGATCGTGACTGAACCACTTAACAGTAAGCAGTTACACCAGCTGAACTGGCAGCAGAACAGCATTATGATGGATACCCGGACGCTTAAATATTATTACCGCCTGCTGCCTGATAACCGTATTTTGTTCGGTGGCAGAGGTGCCATTAGTGGCAAAAATGCTGGCGATCCAGTTTACGCCCGCCGATTGCTGACCGCGTTAAAGCGCTGTTTTGCAGGGCTTGAGCAACTTAATTATCAGTATCAGTGGAGCGGGTGGGTCGGGGTGTCATTTGACGATTTACCCAGAGTATACTCACCCGAACCTGATCTGTATTATGCGGCTGGCTTTTGCGGCAGTGGATTATCATTCAGCGCATTGGCCGGCAAACGTTTAGCCCAACTGGTCGCTGGTCAGGCGTTACCCGCGCTGCCGCTTTACCAAAGTGCGTTACCCGCATTTCCGATGTCGGCGTTTCGGCGTCAGGGGCAGCAATTGTATTACCAATGGGGACGCTTTAAAGATCATTATCTGTAGCAGGGTTAATGGCAACTGGCGTTAGGCTGATAGCTTGCTTACAATGGCGCTTTTTTTAGAAGGCAGATTAACCATGTCGTTCTGGCCCGAATTTCTGATCATTGCTTCGGTACATTTACTGGCAGTAGCCAGCCCCGGCCCCGATTTTGCTATTGTACTGCGTTATGCTGTGCGATTTGGCCGGCGCGCCGCGATATTTGCCAGTCTGGGGATTGGTCTTGCAATTTTACTGCACGTAACTTATTCGCTGGTGGGTATCGGAGTGTTAATTAAAACCACACCATGGCTGTTTCAATTGCTGACCATACTGGCAGCCTGCTACCTGCTGTATCTGGCTCAAGGGGCGCTTCGTGCCAAAGCACCTGCTGCTGAAGATGCTATTGCGCTGGAGCAGCAAGCCAGACCGGCTGGGTTGAAGGCCTTTAGTGCAGGCTTTATCACTAATGGCCTTAACCCGAAAGCCACGCTGTTTTTTCTGTCGTTATTTGCTGTCGTCATTTCCGCAGAAACGCCGTTTAGCTATAAGCTTATTTACGGTTTATATATGGCGGCGGCGACAGCAGCCTGGTTTTGTTTTCTATCGTTTGTGCTGACCAACAGTAAAGTGCGGGGCTTTTTATTGCTTAAAGGCTATTGGTTCGACCGGCTAATGGGAATTTTGTTACTGGCCCTGGCCGTGCAGCTACTGCTAAGCAGTTTCAGTAATCAGGCAAACGGCTAAATTATCGTGCAGTAAACTTTGCCCGCGGCCGGAGGATAGGTATAATGCCGGCCGTTGTTAATTTGCTCCGGATTTACGGTCCGGCGTTGCAAGAGGTAAACTATGTACGTTGTTGCTGCTTTATATAAATTTGTCAATTTGCCTGACTATCAGGATCTGCGCCAGCCATTATATGATGTGATGGCAGATAACGGCGTTAAAGGTACTTTATTGCTGGCTGCAGAGGGTATTAATGGCACTATCTGTGGTTTGCGCCAGGGTATTGATGCCGTTAATCAGTGGTTTGCTGCCGATCCCCGCTTTGCTAATCTCAGTTACAAAGAATCTTTTGCTGAAGAGCCGGCGTTTTACCGCACTAAAGTAAAGCTGAAAAATGAAATTGTCACTATGGGCGTCGACGGCATTAATCCGGCCCATATTGTCGGTACCTATGTGAAAGGCGAGGCCTGGAATCAGCTGATTAGCGATCCGGACACTTTGCTGATAGACACCCGCAATGATTATGAAGTGGCGATTGGTACCTTCAAAAATGCCGTTAACCCCGATACCACCACTTTCCGTGAGTTTCCGGCGTGGGCAGCCGAGAACCTGGATAAACACAAACATAAAAAGGTTGCAATGTTTTGTACCGGTGGTATCCGCTGTGAAAAATCGACCGCTTTTTTGAAAGAGCAGGGGTTTGAAGAGGTTTATCATCTGGATGGCGGTATTTTAAAGTATCTGGAAGAAATGCCTGCTGAGCAAAGTTTATGGCAGGGCGAATGTTTTGTCTTTGACCAGCGCGTTGCGGTTAAACATGGCCTGGAGCAGGGCAGTTATGATCAGTGCTATGCCTGCCGGATGCCATTATCCGCAACGGAAATGCAGTCTGAGCACTATATTAAAGGGCTGAGCTGTCCGCATTGCTTTGATAAAACGACCGATGAGCAAAAAGCGGCGTTTGCCGAAAGGCAAAAGCAGGTGGCGTTGGCGCAAGCACGTGGTGATAAACATATCCGGGATGGCAAACTGGATAATTAGCTAATCAGTTAGTAACCATTCTATTAATTAGATACATCCAACGCTTAAAATGCAATTTTAATTCTTTTTAGTTGAGCTATCCTTTGTTGTATCAGGAGGGTAGCATGCTAACTAATTCCTTAAGCCGCTATGGCATAATCAGTATTATTTTTCACTGGCTGGTTGCCGTTAGTGTTTTCATCATGTTTACGCTTGGCTACTGGATGGTCGATCTTACCTATTACAGCAGCTGGTACCGCCTTGCACCGTGGTGGCATAAAAGCATTGGTGTATTGCTGTTTGCCGTGGTTATGCTGCGACTACTGTGGAAAACGTTCAATATTACCCCATTACCTGTCAGCACACATAGTTTGCTGGAACAACGTCTTGCCAGGCTTGCTCATCTGTTACTTTATCTGCTGTTAGTCGCAGTGATGTTATCCGGTTATCTGATTTCTACCGCCGATGGCCGTGCCATTGCCGTATTTGACTGGTTTAGCTTACCCGGCGCCGGTGAATTATTTACCGGACAAGCTGATATAGCAGGCGTTTTTCATCAGTATCTGGCTTATACGCTAATTGGTTTGAGTCTGCTGCATACCGCAGCTGCTCTGAAGCATCATTTTATTGATAAAGACGTTACCCTGAAACGTATGTTTGGGCATTCTGCCCGTTAAAATCGCATCAAAACGAGGAGTTTAAATATGAAAAAACTGATACTCGCAGTCGCTGCCACCTTAGGGTTGAGCTTTGGCATTCATGCCGCCGATTACAAAATTGATACCGAAAACGCGCATGCTTTCATTCATTTTAAGATAAGTCATTTAGGCTTCAGCTGGCTGCATGGCCGTTTTAATACGTTTGAAGGCCAGTTCAGTTATGACGCAGACAAGCTGACGGATTCTCAAGTTAATATTGTGATAGACACCAGTAGCATTGATTCAAATCATGCTGAGCGTGATAAACATCTGCGCAGTGCAGACTTTTTAAATGTCAGTGAACACCCGCAGGCAACTTTTAAAAGTACCCGTGTTGTTGCCACTGATGACGGCAGTTTTAATTTACACGGCGATCTGACCCTCAATGGCATCACCAGGGGTATCGTTATTTCGGCCAGGAAAATAGGAGAGGGTAATGATCCCTGGGGCGGCTTTCGGACCGGGTTCAGCGGTAACACCTCTTTTGAACTGAAAGATTTCGGTATAAATTATGATTTGGGACCGGCATCTTCCAGAGTTTATCTGGAACTGGATGTTGAAGGGATCCGCCAATAACAGCGTCTGCATTTAATAACATAAATAAGCTGATTGCTGGTGACCTATTGTTACAACGGTGTCGCCAGCTGCAGCTTAACCTGATCTTTTAAATTCATAAAATCTTCGTCCGCACTGGTTGTGTTAACGATGTCGTCAAATAATAATTCTGCCCTTGCTTCACTCCCGGACAGCATAAATAACTGCACTAACCGCAATTTTGCCCAGTTTAAACGGCTTTGATCAGTATTATTGTAATAGCCTATGTATTCGGACAGCGCCGTTATCCCCTCTAACACGTTATTATTAGTTAGCACTGCCAGACGGCCCACCTGATACAGCGCACTGTAGCGTTGGCTCGGCTTTATACTGTGTTCAGCAGTTTTACTGTAAATTTGTTGAGCCACAAGGTAGGCGTCCTGCCGGGCCAGAATGCTGGCTTTAACGGCCAGTAAATCTGGTTGGGTAGGTGTCGCTGTCAGATGTTTATCAATTAGCGCTACCGCTTCACTCAACCGTTCCTCCAGGATCAGGATCTGGATCCGGGCCAGTGCGCCTTGTAACGGGTTCAGCGCCGCCAGAATAGTTGCCTGTTCCGCAGCCAGTTCTTTACTGCCACCAGCTGTCGCAGGCGCTGTCTGGTAAAAGCTGATCAGGGCATGTTGTGCCGGATAATTATGGGGATCAATGGTGACTGCCTGCATCATTAGCTGCAAACCGTCACTGGTTCGCTGGCGGGCATTAAATATATTACCGCCGGAGGCAAGTACAATTTTATTAATTCCGGCAAGATAAAGCAGTTCGCTGTGCAGAGGGTGTGCCGTGATCAGCTGATTTAACAGTGTATTGGCTTCTTCACGCTGGCGTAAATTAAACATAGCCTGAACATAAAAGGCCGCTGAATCGGGATTTTGTTGAAGGGATGGTTGCTGCTCCATTGCAGAAACAATCTTCCGGTATTGAGCTTGTTCAAACCAGCTGTTCAGCTGTTCTACTTCTAATGAAAAAGCTGAAAAACTGAACAATAACAACCCGAAAAACGCTATCTTCATTGTAACCAACCTTCCGGCATTAAATACCCGGTTAGTGTGCGATATTACGATAGAAAACACCAGTAGCTCAGGGAATTTCAATTTTGATATCCGTAACAGGAACGCTACAACAAGGTAAAAACTCGCCATGGCGGACAAATGCCAGCGGTTCATGCAAATACTGGATACGACCTGATATCAGTTTACAGCGGCAAGCACCGCAATAACCTTCCCGGCACTGGTAACTGACATCCTGTTGTTGTTCGAGGCTTTGCAGAATAGTAGGCTGGCTGCCGTCAAAATTGATGGCAGCATGATCGGCAACTATGATCTGTGGCATAACCGCTTAGAGATCGAAGTCGCCAAACTCAGTCCCATCAACTTCATTGTCTATCTGCCCAACCAGATAGGAGCTGATTTCAGACTCCTGCGGGGCAACCTGGACATTATCTGACACCAGCCAGGCGTTAATCCACGGAATAGGGTTTTGGGTGGTGCTGAAGCGGGCTTTTAAACCTACCGCCTGCATCCTGCTATTGGTAATATATTCTACATACTGACACAGAATATCCTTATTCAGGCCAATCATTGAGCCGTCCTTAAATAAATACTGGGCCCATTCTTTTTCCTGCTCTGCCGCTTTTTGAAAAATGGCATAAGCCTGCTCTTCACATTCCCGGGCAATCTCGGCCATTTGCGGGTCATCTTCTCCGGCGGCCATTATATTCAGAATGTGCTGAGTGCCGGTAAGGTGCAGTGCTTCGTCGCGGGCGATAAGTTTTATAATTTTTGCATTGCCTTCCATCAGTTCGCGCTCAGCAAAAGCAAAACTACAGGCAAAACTGACATAAAAGCGGATTGCTTCCAGCACATTAACCGACAGCATGCACAGATACAGCCGTTTTTTCAGCTCACGCAGGGTGATACTTTCAGTCTGACCATTAATCTGATGATCGCCCTCGCCACAGCGCTGATAAAGATTTATACCGTCGATCAGGCTGTCATAGTAGCGGGTGACATCATCTGCACGCTCCAGAATTTTTTCATTAAGCATAATGTCGTCAAATACTTTATGCGGCTCTGACGTAATATTGCGCACAATATGGGTATAACTGCGACTGTGGATAGTCTCGCTGAATGCCCAGGTTTCAATCCAGGTTTCCAGCTCAGGAATTGACACTATCGGTAAAAATGCCACATTCGGTGAGCGACCCTGTACTGAGTCAAGCAAGGTCTGATACTTCAGATTGCTGAGGAAAATATGTTTTTCATGTTCAGGCAGGTTTTGAAAGTCTATCCGGTCTTTACTGACGTCGATTTCTTCCGGCCGCCAGAAGAAACTCAGCTGCTTTTCAATCAGCTTCTCAAAAATAGGGTACTTTTGCTGATCATAACGTGACACATTGACAGCATTACCAAAGAACATCGGCTCTTTCAGTTGATTGTTAATTTCGCGATTAAAAGTGGTATACGCCATTGCTGTAAATATCCTGATTAAAAACCTGTTGTTACTACGCTGTGCTGACGCACAGCGATGACTGTTCCGTGTTAAATTTTGCAGGCCCCGCCGGCACAGCCGTCGTCTTCCTGCTCAGGTTTAATATCTTCCTGCATATCAGCCGCACCGTCCCGGGTGTTGTGGTAATACATGGTTTTTACCCCCAGCTTATATGCGGTAAGCAGGTCTTTCAGTAACAGCTTCATCGGTACCCGGCCACCTTCATATTTATTAGGATCATAATTGGTATTCGCTGAAATGGTCTGATCGACAAACTTCTGCATTATTGCCACTAGGCTCAGATAACCGTCATTGGATGGAATATCCCACAGCAATTCATACTGGTGCTTTAACCGCTCATACTCAGGCACCACTTGTTTCAGGATCCCGTCTTTACTGGCTTTTACACTGATATGACCGCGTGGTGGCTCAATACCGTTGGTTGCATTGGAAATTTGCGATGACGTCTCTGATGGCATTAGCGCTGATAAGGTTGAGTTACGCAGACCAAATTGCAGAATGTCTTTACGTAATTGCTCCCAATCCAGCTGCAGCGGTTCCGCACACACTTTATCAAGATCTTTTTTGTAGCTGTCGATAGGTAAGATACCTTCGGCATAGGTTGTTTCATTAAACTTAGGGCAGGGGCCTTGCTCCTTTGCCAGTTTGTTTGATGCTTTTAACAGATAGTACTGAATGGCTTCAAAGGTGCGGTGAGTTAAGCCATTGGCCGAGCCATCAGAATATTTAACACCATTTTTTGCCAGATAATAGGCATAGTTAATAACCCCGACACCAAGGGTACGGCGACTGATGGAGGCGTGGTAGGCAGCCGGAATAGGGTAGTCCTGATAATCCAGTAAGCTGTCCAGTGAGCGTACCGCCAACTCGGCCAGTTCTTCCAGCTCATTAAGCTCAGTAATTGCGCCAAGGTTAAACGCTGACAAGGTACAAAGCGCAATTTCACCGTTTGGATCGTTAACATGCTCCAGCGGTTTGGTCGGCAGGGCAATTTCCAGACACAGGTTACTCTGGCGTACTGGCGCCAGCTTCGGGTTAAACGGGCTGTGGGTATTACAGTGATCGACGTTCTGCAAATAGATTCGGCCGGTGCTGGCCCGCTCCTGCATAAACAAGGTAAATAACTCTAATGCCTTAATCCGTTTTTTACGAATGCTGCTGTCAGCTTCGTATTTGACATACAGCTTATCAAACTGTTCCTGATCCTGGAAAAACGCATCATATAAGCCGGGCACATCTGACGGGCTGAACAGGGTAATGTAATCATCTTTAATTAACCGGGTATACATCAGCCGATTAAATTGCACGCCGTAATCTAAATGGCGCACCCGGTTCTCTTCCACCCCACGATTATTTTTCAGCACCAGCAGCGATTCCACTTCAAGATGCCACAGCGGGAAGAACAAGGTTGCCGCACCGCCTCGCACGCCGCCTTGTGAGCAGCTTTTTACTGCTGTCTGAAAGTGCTTATAAAATGGAATACAGCCGGTATGGAAGGCTTCACCGTTACGAATTGGGCTGCCCAGAGCGCGAATACGGCCCGCATTGATACCAATACCAGCCCGCTGTGAAACATATTTAACGATGGCACTGGAGGTGGCATTAATGGAATCCAGGCTGTCACCACATTCGATCAATACGCAGGAACTGAACTGACGGGTCGGGGTACGCACACCTGACATAATCGGCGTTGGCAGCGACAATTTAAACATTGAGGTCGCATCGTAAAACCGACGGACAAAATCTAAGCGGGTACTCTTCGGGTAATTGGCAAACAGGCAGGCAGCCACCAGGATATATAAAAACTGAGCGCTTTCATATATTTCTCCGCTTACCCGGTTTTGTACCAGATATTTACCTTCCAGTTGCTTAACAGCAGCATAACTGAAGTTTAAATCGCGGCTATGATCGATAAAACTATTGATGGTTTCCAGCTCTTCCCGGCTGTAGTCGGCCAGAATATGCTGATCATAGCGCTTGGCTTCAACCATTTTCACCAGATGATCATATAAATGCGGTGGCTCAAACTGACCATAGGCCTTTTTACGTAAGTGGAAAACGGCAAGGCGGGCGGCCAGATACTGATAATCCGGGCTGTCTTTTGAAATCAGATCGGCTGCAGCTTTAATAATGGTTTCATGAATATCCGCCGATTTAATACCATCATAAAACTGAATATGAGATTTCAGTTCAACCTGAGATACTGACACATTATGTAAGCCCTCTGCGGCCCAGGTAATTACCCGGTGAATTTTATCCAAATCGAGGGGTTCACGGCGTCCGTCACGTTTAGTGACAAAAAGATTTTGCGTCATCGCTGAAGAGTTCCGTTTCAATAGTTATTATTAACTGACAGCCCGTTAGCGCACGGCCCGTTACACGCACCTGATTGCTGGCGTTTTGCACAACATATAGGTGTAAATTAAAAACTGATCACAAGATAGTGTGGATTGGGGGCTTTTGCAAGGGTGCTGTCTGCTGAAAAAAAAACCGCAATCACGGTCGGTTAGTAGCTACTAACCTGTTAACGCCTGCCATAGAAAAAGCATATCTGAAGCAAGCTTTTTCTTCGGTATAAAATTATTTGTTCTAAGCAGCTTCTTTTAAGTGCAACTGGCTATTTGGCAGGCATCAGTACCGGCAAGACTGCGATTTAACCGGTAACTGAAACCTGTCGTGCTTCAGGCAGTCACAGCGTTAGGCGTCAGCGGGTTTACGGGCTACCACAAAATAATTGACATCCAAACCAGGACCGGTCTTAAAGCTGTTGTTCAAAGGGTTAAAATGCAGGCCGGTAGCATCGACCAGTTCCAGCCCTGCTTGCTCAATATCACGCATTAATTGCGAGGGCCGGATAAACTTGCTGAATTGATGGGTACCTTTGGGTACCAGGCGCAGAATATATTCGGCACCAACAATTGCCATGGCATAGGCTTTTACCGTTTTATTGATGGTAGAGAAAAACAGTAAGCCACCGGGTTTGGCCAAATCAGCACAGGCCTGCACCACTGAGGCCGGCTCAGGAACATGTTCGAGCATTTCCATGCAGGTTACGATATCAAACGCCGCGGGCTTAGTGGCGGCAAAGTCTTCTGCTGTGTGCTGCAGATAATTAAGGTTAACCGCTGATTCCAGAGCATGCAGCCTGGCCACCGCCAGCGCATCGTCAGCCATATCAATGCCGGTTACCTCGGCACCACTGCGCGCCAGGCTTTCTGCCAGAATACCGCCGCCACAGCCAACATCGACTACTGATTTACCAAATACGCCGCCTGCGATATCACTGATATAACCCAGCCGGGTCGGGTTTAGCAGATGTAACGGTTTAAATTCACCATCCTGATCCCACCAGCGGGCGGCAATATCATTAAATTTCGCAATTTCAGCTGGATCAACATTTGTATTTTGTGTCATGGTTCAGGCCTTGGAAAATTTTTGCCATTATAAAGCCTTGATCTGTTTCAGCAAATAGCAGACAGATTCTGGCATGCATAACAGGCATGGCAACTGCCATTTTATGTGGTAGAATCCTGCGTTGTCTCGCGCTCTATAACATCGAAAAAAGCGAGTTATCTATCTGATTTAAGGGAAATTAGCGTTTTATGACAGATCTGGCCAAAGAAATAGTTCCGATTAATATCGAAGAGGAATTAAAAAACTCCTACCTCGATTACGCCATGAGCGTAATTGTTGGCCGGGCTTTACCCGATGTAAGGGACGGTTTAAAGCCTGTTCACCGTCGCGTTCTGTTTGCCATGAAGGAACTGGGCAACGACTGGAACAAGGCTTATAAAAAGTCTGCCCGGGTTGTCGGTGACGTTATCGGTAAATACCACCCGCATGGTGACAGTGCGGTATACGACACGATCGTCCGGATGGCGCAGCCGTTTTCATTGCGTTATATGCTGGTGGATGGTCAGGGTAACTTCGGTTCTATTGATGGTGATTCTGCTGCAGCAATGCGTTATACCGAAGTCAGAATGGCCCGGATTGCTCATGAATTGCTGGCCGACTTAGATAAAGAAACCGTTGATTTTGTGCCCAACTATGATGGCACCGAGCAAATCCCCGCTGTACTGCCAACCAAGATCCCGAACCTGCTGATTAACGGCTCTTCCGGTATTGCTGTTGGTATGGCAACTAATATTCCGCCGCACAACCTGAACGAAGTCATTGATGGTTGTCTGGCACTGATTGCCAACCCGGATATTGAGCTGCATGAACTGATGCAATTTATTCCGGGTCCGGATTTCCCTACTGCTGCTATTATCAATGGCCGCAAAGGCATTGAAGAAGCCTACCGTACCGGCCGCGGCAAGGTATATATCCGCAGTAAAACCTGTATTGAAACAGACGAAAAAACCGGTCGCGAGACGATTATCGTCAACGAATTACCGTATCAGGTTAACAAAGCCCGTTTAATTGAAAAAATTGCGGAGCTGGTTAAAGAAAAACGAATTGAAGGTATTTCTGCGCTGCGTGATGAGTCAGATAAAGACGGTATGCGTATCGTCATTGAACTGAAACGCGGCGAATCGTCAGATGTCATGCTGAACCAGTTATATTCCAACACCCAGATGCAAACGGTGTTTGGTATTAACATGGTGGCGCTGGATGATGGCCAGCCTAAATTGCTTAGCCTGAAGCAAATGCTGGAATGCTTCGTATTGCATCGGCGGGAAGTCGTCACCCGTCGTACCGTCTACGACTTACGCAAAGCGCGGGACCGTGCCCATATCCTGGAAGGCCTGGCAATTGCGCTGGCCAACATTGATGAAATTATCGAACTGATTAAAACCTCAGCCAGCCCGGCAGAAGCTAAAGCGGGTTTAGTTGAACGTGGTTGGCAGTTAGGTGATGTCAGTGCCATGTTAGAGCGCTCTGGCAAAGATGCAGCCCGGCCAGAGTGGCTGGAAGCGCATTTTGGTATTCGGGATAATCTGTATTTCTTAACAGAACAACAGGCGCAGGCCATTCTTGATTTACGACTGCATAAGCTGACCGGCTTAGAGCATGAAAAAATCCTCGACGAATACAAACAGCTGTTAGAGCTGATTGCCGAATTACTGCATATTCTGGGTAGTCCGGAACGCTTAATGGAAGTGATTTGTGAAGAGTTAGAGGCCGCCAAAGCTCAGTATGGCGACGCACGTCGCACCGATATCCAGGACAATATGCTGGATATCAATATGGAAGACTTAATTACCGAGGAGGACGTGGTAGTAACCCTGTCACACCTTGGTTATGCCAAGTATCAGCCTTTGTCTGATTACGAAGCGCAGCGCCGCGGCGGTAAAGGAAAAGCAGCCACTACGGTTAAAGACGAAGACTTTGTCGACAAGCTGCTGGTTGCCAGTACCCATGACACTATCCTCTGCTTCTCTAACCGTGGCCGGCTGTACTGGATGAAAGTTTATCAGTTACCACTGGCCAGCCGCACTGCGCGGGGCAAGCCCATCGTCAACCTGCTGCCACTGGAACAGGGTGAACGGATTAACGCGATATTACCGGTTCGTGAATACGAAGAAGGCAAATACGTGTTTATGGCTACCGCCAACGGTACCGTTAAGAAAACTGCGCTGACCGATTACTCGCGGCCGCGGGCCAACGGCATTATTGCTGTTAACCTGAACGAAGGCGATCACCTGATTGGCGTAGATATTACTGATGGCAGCAATGAAATTATGCTGTTCTCAGATGATGGCAAAGTGGTGCGCTTTACCGAAGATCAGGTTCGTGGCATGGGCCGCACTGCTACCGGTGTTCGTGGTATCCGCTTACGTGAAGGCGGCTCCGTGGTCTCACTGATCATTCCGAAAGGCGATGGTGCGGTACTGACAGTCACCGAAAATGGCTACGGCAAACGGACAGCGTTAACTGAGTACCCTGCGAAAAGCCGGGCAACCCAGGGTGTGGTGTCCATTAAAGTATCAGAGCGTAATGGTTTGGTTGTTGGCGCCGTGCAGGTAAGTGAAACCGATGAAATTATGATGATTTCTAACCGTGGCACCCTGGTACGTACCCGTGTTAAGGAAGTATCCGAGGTCGGTCGCAACACCCAGGGCGTTATTCTGATCCGCACCCAGGAGCAGGAGAAAGTCGTTGGCGTGGCGAAGGTCGATGAAATTCAGGAGCAGGATTTACCCGCAGATACTGATGCCGGTGCAGAGTTAGCCCCGACCAGTGCAGAGGTTGCCGGCCCTGATCTGCAGGACAGCCAGTTAGCTCAGGATAACGACACTGAGCAGTCATAATTCATCCAAAGACGGGCGCATTAGCGCTCGTTTTTTTTAGCGGATTATTGATCGTTTCTGGTTTTTGTATTTACTGATAAATATTTTTGAGAGCCTAATAATGACCACCTTTAATTTTTGTGCCGGTCCGGCCATGTTACCTGCGGCCGTCATGCAGCAAGCACAGCAGGAGTTTATCAACTGGCAGCAACAGGGGTGCTCGGTGATGGAAATCAGCCATCGCAGTAAGCCGTTCATTAACGTAGCAGCAGAAGCCGAGCAGGATTTACGTGATTTACTCCATATTCCCGCCAATTATAAAGTACTGTTTATGCATGGCGGTGGCCGCGGCCAGTTCTCTGCCGTGCCGCTTAATCTGTTCAATGCTGCTAGTAGTAACGGCAAAAATGCAGCGGATTATATCGTTTCCGGCGCCTGGTCTAAGGCCGCGGTTGAAGAAGGTCACAAATACGGCAAATTAGCGGTGCAGGATATCCGCCAGAAAACAGACGACAACCTGCGCAGTGTAGTTGATCCTGCTAACTGGCAACTTAACAGTAAAGCAGCCTTTGTCCATTGTTGTCCGAATGAAACGGTTGATGGCGTTGAGTTCACTAATCTACCACAAACCAATGTTCCCATTGTTGCCGATCTATCATCGACCATTTTATCGCGTCCTATCGACGTCAGCCGCTATGGCGTTATCTATGCCGGCGCCCAGAAAAATATCGGCCCATCGGGATTAACCCTGGCTATAGTCCGGGAGGATTTATTACCACAAGTGAATGCGGCTATTCCGGCAGTGCTGGACTACCGACTGGCTGCAGAGAACGACAGCATGTTTAATACGCCGCCAACTTTTGCCTGGTATCTGGCGGGGCTGGTGTTTAAATGGCTGAAACAACAGGGCGGCGTAACCGAAATGGCAACGCGTAACCAAGAAAAGGCAAGCTTACTCTATGATTATATTGATAAAAGTGATTTTTACAGCAATGACGTCGTTAAAGCGTATCGCTCGTGGATGAATGTGCCTTTCTTCCTGGCCGATGAGCGTCTGAACGACATGTTTGTCGAGCAGGCGCAGTTGCATGGTTTGCTGGCTTTAAAAGGTCACCGGATGGTCGGCGGTATGCGTGCCAGTATTTATAATGCAATGCCGCTGGAGGGCGTACAAACGCTGGTCAGCTTTATGCAGGAATTTGAGCGGGTGAACGGATGAAGACGTTAACCCTTAATCCCATTAGCAAAGTGGCCGGTGAAGTACATCTGCCGGGTTCAAAGAGCATCTCTAACCGGGTATTACTTTTGGCCGCATTGGCAGAAGGCACAACCCAAATTACTAATTTGCTCGATAGCGATGATATTAAGCACATGCTTAATGCCTTAACGGCACTTGGTATCAGTTATAAATTATCTGATTGTCGCAGTAAATGTGAGGTACGTGGTATTGGCGGGCTTTTTAACCATCCGCATGCCCTGACAATGTTTCTGGGGAACGCCGGCACAGCAATGCGGCCATTAACTGCTGCTTTGGCAGCGTCCAATGTCAATGTAACCCTGACCGGCGAGCCACGGATGTACGAGCGGCCAATTGGTCATCTGGTCGATGCATTGCGCCAATGGCAGGCAGATATTCGTTATATTGGCAGCGAAAAGTATCCGCCATTGCAGATTCAAGGCAAGCCGCTGCAGGGCGGTAGCATGCAGATTGATGGCAGTATCTCCAGCCAGTTCTTAACAGCCGTATTAATGGTAGCGCCGTTGCTGAGCGGGGACAGTGAGATTGAAATCATCGGCGAGCTGGTCTCCAAACCGTACATTGATATTACTCTGGCATTGATGCAACGCTTTGGCGTGACAGTCCAAAATGAAGATTATAAGCGCTTTATTATCGGCGGCTCTCAGCAATATCGCTCGCCCGGTAGCTGGTTGGTTGAAGGCGATGCGTCATCTGCCTCTTATTTTCTTGCGGCGGCGGCGATTAAAGGTGGCAGTATTAAAGTTACCGGTATTGGTAAACATGCCGTGCAAGGCGATATTCACTTTGCCGATGCGCTTGAAGCAATGGGGGCTGAGGTCGAATGGGCCGATGACTACATTAAGGTAACGCGTAACACGCTGACAGGCATTGACCGTGATTACAATGCGATACCTGATGCGGCCATGACCATTGCCACTACCGCATTGTTTGCCAAAGGACCGACTGTGATAAGGAACGTCTATAACTGGCGGGTAAAAGAAACCGACCGGTTAGCTGCGATGGCTACCGAGCTTCGAAAAGTAGGAGCCGAAGTGGAAGAAGGCCATGATTATCTGAAGATAACCCCGCCCGAGATGCTAAAACACGCCAGTATTGCCACTTACAATGACCATAGAATGGCCATGTGTTTTTCGTTGGTGGCTCTTAGCGATACACCGGTAACCATTGAAGACCCTGATTGCACTGCCAAAACCTTTCCCGGCTATTTTGCGCTGTTCCAGAGCCTGCAAGCGTAAATTCTCTGCTCAGGCTAAGGTGCAGTCGTTCTGACTGCGCCTTAGCCTGCATCTTTATCGCAACTAAACACAGCTTTTGTCGCAAAAACCTGTATAATATGGCGGTTTTAAAATTTGAATTAGCAAATAAATGGGTTTTAGGAGGTAGGATGCCGCAACATGCACCAGTAATTACCATAGACGGTCCGGGAGGCTCAGGTAAAGGCACCTTAAGCCGTTTACTGGCTCAGAAGTTAGGGTGGCAATTACTTGACAGTGGCGCTATCTACCGGGTTCTGGCACTGGCAGCAATGCATCATCAGATTGCTGCTGACGACGAAGAGGCATTACAACCCCTTGCTGCACACCTGGATGTTCAGTTCAGCGCAGACGAGCAGGGTAATACCAGAGTCACGCTGGAAGGCGAAAATGTATCGCATACAATTCGCACTCAGGAAGTTGCTGATGTAGCATCAAAAATTGCCTCGCTACCAAGAGTTCGCGAGGCACTGTTACGGCGGCAGAGAGCGTTTGCCGAGTCACCAGGTCTGGTGGCAGATGGTCGCGATATGGGCACCGTGGTGTTTCCCCAGGCAGAAGTTAAAATATTTTTAACAGCTGACCCTGCAGAACGCGCCAACCGTAGATATTTAGAGTTGAAACAAAAGGGCCTGGATGTTAACATCGACGACCTTTTGAACGAAATCCAGGCTCGTGATGAGCGGGATATGAATCGGGCAACAGCACCTTTAAAGCCTGCTGCCGATGCCTATATGCTGGATTCGACCAATAAATCCATTGAACAAGTGTTGGAAGAGGTACTTAACCATATCAACAGCAAGCCGCTGTTGAACGCTGGTTAATCACTACGACAACATTTTGGACAGCCGGTAACAAGGATTGTTGCGGGTAAACTTAGCAACCCCATAACGCATGATGCGAAGTGGAGCACTTAACTGAAAAAGTGACTATGACTGAAAATTTTGCACAATTATTTGAGGAAAGCCTCAAGACCATCGAAACCCGCCCGGGTGCCATTGTAAAAGGTACCGTTGTTGCTGTTCTGAAAGACGTTGTTATGGTTGACGCCGGTCTTAAATCAGAAGCTGCGATCCCTGTTGAGCAGTTCAAATCGTTGAGCGGTGAAATCGAAGTTAGCGTTGGCGACATCATTGACGTAGCGTTAGATGCTATTGAAGATGGTTTCGGTGAGACCTTGTTATCTCGTGAAAAAGCTAAGCGCCATGAAGCCTGGGTTCGCCTGGAAAAAGCTTGCGAAGATAAAGAAACTGTTATCGGTGTTATTACTGGTAAAGTTAAAGGTGGTTTTACGGTTGAAGTCGACGGTATTCGTGCCTTCCTGCCAGGTTCATTAGTAGATGTCCGTCCGGTACGTGACACTTTACACCTGGAAAACAAAGAACTTGAATTCAAAGTTATCAAGCTGGATCAGAAACGTAACAACGTGGTTGTTTCACGTCGTGCGGTTATTGAGTCAGAAAGCAGCCAGGAACGTGATCAGCTGTTAGAAACCTTAGAAGAAGGCATGGAAGTTAAAGGTATCGTTAAGAACCTGACTGACTACGGTGCGTTCGTAGATTTAGGTGGCGTAGACGGCTTACTGCATATCACTGATATGGCATGGAAGCGCGTTAAGCACCCAAGTGAAATTGTAAATGTTGGCGATGAAATTCCAGTTAAAGTACTGAAATTTGACCGCGAGAAGCAACGTGTATCATTAGGCCTGAAGCAAATGGGTGAAGATCCATGGGCGGCTATTGCCTCACGTTACCCAGAAGGTGCCCGCATCACTGGTCGCGTAACCAACTTAACCGACTACGGTTGCTTCGTTGAAATTGAAGAAGGCGTTGAAGGTCTGGTTCACGTTTCAGAAATGGACTGGACTAACAAGAACATTCACCCATCTAAAGTGGTTAACTTAGGTGACACTGTTGAAGTAATGGTACTGGAAATTGACGAAGAACGTCGTCGTATTTCTTTAGGCCTGAAACAGTGTAAAGCTAACCCGTGGGAAGAGTTTGCCAAAGGCTTTAACAAAAACGATCGCGTAAGCGGTAAGATCAAGTCAATCACTGACTTCGGTATCTTTATCGGCTTGGACGGCGGCATTGATGGCCTGGTTCACTTATCTGACATCAGCTGGAATGCTACCGGCGAAGAGGCAGTACGTGAGTTCAAGAAAGGCGACGAAGTACACGCAGTTGTGTTACAAGTTGACCCTGAGCGCGAGCGTATTTCTTTAGGTATCAAACAACTGGATGAAGATCCGTTCAATGGTTACCTTGCTGACAACAAAAAAGGTGCTATCGTTAAAGGTGAAGTTACTGCCGTTGACGCTAAAGGCGCTGCTGTAATGTTAGAAGGTGGCGTTGAAGGTTACATCCGGGTTTCTGATATCGCACGTGAGCGGATTGAAGATGCCTCGACAGTACTGAAAGTAGGCGAAGAAGTTGAAGCTCGTTTAATGGGTGTTGATCGCAAAAATCGCGTTATCAGCCTGTCAATCAAAGCGAAATTCGAAGCTGAAGAAAAAGAAGCTATGGATACCGTTAATACCAAGCAGCAAGAAGCTGACTTCGGTGGTAACGCTATGGCTGAAGCATTTAAAGCTGCACAGAAGCAGGATTAATTGCTGGCAAGGCAGGGGGCATCTGCCCCTTGCTTTATCATTTGGGTTTTGCAGGAGGGTCTATGACCAAGTCTGAATTGATTGAAAAATTAGCAACCGATTTCCCGCATATTCAAGTCAAGGATGTCGAAGCATCTGTTAAAGAAATTCTGGAACAGATGGCCCAGTCATTGTCATCGAATGAACGTATCGAAATTCGTGGTTTTGGCAGCTTTTCACTGCATTATCGCGCTCCCCGGATTGGTCGCAATCCAAAAACCGGTGATAAAGTTGAATTAGACGGTAAACATGTACCGCACTTTAAACCTGGTAAAGAATTACGCGATCGGGTAAAAGATAATACCTGATCTCTAATCAGGTCAATTGCAGTAAACGGAGAGTCTTTTGAGCAAATTACTGTATCTGATACTGATTTTTGCTTTTCTGGTGGTAGGTTTTGTATTTGGTGCCATCAACCAGCAGCTGACTGACGTCCATTTTCTTGTTGTAAAACTGCAACTGCGCGTGGTTGATATTGCCATTATTTTCCTGATAACCGGCGTCGTATTAGGCTTATTGATTGCGGCCTGGTTAAGTATGGCCCGGCGCACTAAAAACTGGTTTAAACCCACCGCTGAGAAAACCTGACTTTATGTTGGAACTGCTATTTTTGTTACTGCCTGTTGCCGCTGCGTACGGTTGGTTTATGGGCAGAAATAGCGTTAAACATACTGAGTTAAAAGATCGCGCCAGCGTTACCCGCAACCTGTCTTCTGGTCTCAACTTTTTGCTGACAGATCAGGAAGACAAAGCCATTGAGCAGTTGCTCGAATTACTGGATATTGAAGCCGCCACTATTGAAACCTATCTGGCGCTGGCAAATTTGTTCAGACGCAAAGGCGATTGGGACAAGGCTATCCGCATTCATGAGAAATTACATCAGCTGAAACTGCCTAAACCACAAGCACATCAAATTCAGTATGAGCTTGCGAAAGACTATTTTTCTGCCGGACTGTACGACAGAGCTGAAAGCCTTGCCACTCCTTTAGTAAACACCACACGCTGGCGTGAACCGGCGCTGAAACAATTGTTCAGTATTTTTACTGCCAGTCATGACTGGCATAAAGCACTGGCACTGGAAACTGACGTTAGTAACAGTCAGTCACGCTCGTTAAAAATTGCGTTGGCCAATATGGCCGTCGAGGCCATGCAGGACCAACCCGACATTAAACGGCTGCAACAGTTGGTAGATAACAACCCGCTGGCTATCCGTCCGCGTTTTGCTCAGGCGCAGTTTTATCTGGCAAAAGAGCAGGGCGATCAGGCAAAAATTCCGTTACTTAGTATTATCAAGCAAAAGCCACAATGGAGTGCCGAGGTTTTACCGCTGCTGCAGCAATGTGAGTTCAGCGGTGATCAGTGGTATCAGTTACTCAGCCAGCTGGCGAATAAACAACACAATGTGACAGCCAGTGGTTTACTGGCTGATTGGCTGGCTGAGCACGGGTCGGCGACAGCCGCAGAACAGTTTTTGCTGGATAAGTTACAGCAGCAACCCAGTATCCGCTTATTTCAGAAGTTATTACAGGTGCGCCAACATCAGTCGACAGCGGCCGCCGAAGCCTTGCAGTCAGTCGAAGAGCTGGTGCAGGCGTATCTTGCCAACAAAGTATTATATAGTTGCCGCAATTGCGGTTTTAAAACCCGTCAGCAATACTGGTTATGTCCATCATGCCAGCAATGGGAAACAGTAGAGCCCATTACCGGAATTGACGGCCGATAGTATACTACCTGCGTAGAAGGAACACCGATGTCTTGTAAAACCCCTGTTGTCGTTGCGCTTGATTATGCCAATCAGACTGAAGCCCTTAATTTAGTAGCGCAACTAGACCCGGCACTGTGTCGCTTAAAGGTCGGCAAGGAAATGTTTACTCATTTTGGGCCGGCTTTTGTCACAGAGCTGCAGCAACGACAGTTTGAAGTGTTTCTCGATCTGAAGTTTCATGATATTCCGCACACGGTAGCTAAAGCTGTACAAGCTGCGGCTGATCTGGGCGTGTGGATGGTTAATGTCCATGCCAGTGGCGGCAGTAAAATGATGACTGCAGCCCGTGAAGCCATTCAGTGTTACGGCATCAATAAACCAAAACTAATCGCGGTGACTGTGCTGACCAGCATGGAGCAGGAAGATTTAACTGAACTGGGTATCAACCTGAGCCCGGCGCAGCAGGTTACCAAACTGGCAGCACTGGCTGCAGCAAGTGGCTTAGATGGCGTAGTATGCTCTGCGCAGGAAGCGGTTGCATTAAAACAGCAATTTGGTAATAATTTTCAATTAGTTACTCCCGGCATTCGTCCTGCCAGCAGCAGTGCGGATGATCAGAAGCGTATAATGACGCCGGCTGCAGCGGTTAAAGCTGGCGTTGATTATCTGGTAATTGGCCGGCCAATCACTCAGGCCACGTCGCCGCTGGTGGCATTACAAGCCGTGGTTAACGAAATTATTAACGCCAGAACTTAGTATTTAAAAATAACAGGAGGTTTTTTTGGATGCGATAAACCTCTCTATTTTAATTGGCGGGTTATTATTTTTCGTCAGTATTATTGCTACACTGATATCGGCGCGCCTCGGTGCGCCTATGCTATTGATATTTCTTATCATAGGCATGATTGCCGGTGAAGATGGTATTGTCGGCATCCAGTTTGATGATCCGCAAACGGCCTTTCTGATCGGTTCTATAGCCCTGGTAATTATTCTGTTTGACGGCGGGATGCGCACTCATCCGGAACGATTCCGGGTGGCTCTGGCACCGGCATCAATGCTGGCCACCTTAGGTGTTGTTATTACCTGCGGGGTAGTGGGGCTGTCAGCCGCATACCTGTTAAATCTCTCTATTATTGAAGGCCTGCTGTTAGGTGCCATTTTAAGCTCTACCGATGCTGCTGCGGTATTTTCGATATTCCAGTCACAACGGCTCAGAATTAAACAACGGGTTGCTTCTACCCTGGAAATTGAGTCCGGTAGTAATGATCCGATGGCGGTAATGCTGACCCTGACGCTGGTTAGTGTACTGGCGCAGGATGCCAAACTGGACTGGCTGGTGCTGTTGTCATTTTTACAGCAGGCGGTGGTTGGCGGCGCTATGGGATATGGAGCAGGGCGGGTGTTCGTTTTTTTATGTCGCAAACTGCCACTTAGTTTCGCATTTTTTCCGTTGCTGGCCGTTGCCAGCAGCATTTTTATTTATGCTATTACCAACAGTTTTGGCGGTAGTGGTTTTCTGGCGGTATATTTGATGGGCTATCTGGTCGGTAATGCCAGGTTGCCGCAAATTATTCATATTCTCAGAATGCACGATGGCTTGGCCTGGATAAGTCAGATTAGTATGTTTCTGATGCTGGGTTTGTTGGTCGTGCCGACTAACTTAAAAGAACATTTGGTCGATGCATTAATACTGGCAGGTATTCTGATTTTTATTGCCAGGCCTTTAGCGGTACTAGTAAGTTTAATTCCATTTCGATTTCCGATAAAAGATCAAATATTTATCAGTTGGGTTGGTTTACGTGGCGCGGTGCCGATTATTCTGGCTCTGTTTCCCTGGCTGGCCGGTGTTCCGAATGAGCATTTGTATTTCGATGTAGCCTTTGTCGTGGTTATTGTATCTTTGGTCCTGCAAGGCTGGACCCTGGTACCGGTAGCCCGCTGGTTAAAACTGGAAGTACCGGGTGAAGTAGAGCCGGATCAGGCAATGCCGCTTGATGCAATTCCCAGCAAAGACGTGATGGAAGTGTTGGCTTTTAACGTTGAGGAGCAATCTCCAATCCGCGGCGTTTGCTGGCATGACTTAAAATTCAGTGTGGCGGTGCAGTTTCTGGGGATTATTCGTGACGGTGAATGGCAATTACCCGATAAAGAACCGGTATTTAACAGCCGCGATACCGTGATGGTACTGGCCAAATTGAAAGACGTGAAAAAAATAAGTGAAGTGCTGGCCAGCGAAGCAGATACTTCTGGTTTAAGTAACAGCAATTTCTTTGGTGATTTTGTATTAAATGGCGAAGTCAGCCTTGCCGATTTAGATGCATTTTATACCATCAATATGGCAGATCAGAATAAACAGCAAAGCTTGTCATCCTATATCAGCGAACGGTTTCACCGGCGGGTGGTTATCGGTGATCAGGTTCGGCTTGATCAGCTGGTACTGACAGTGCGGGAGCTGGACGAAAATGGCCTGATAACCCAGGTTGGTATTAAGGCGGTAGAAGCCTGACCGGTTAATTTAACAATGCTAGGGTTTAAACGGGCTGGGCTATATAGTTTGCGCTGATGATAAACTGAGTGAGTACAGGATTATACTGAAAGTTCCACTTTGACCGTCCGCCAGCATTACACTGATATGACTGACATCGGCCAGACTAAGCGCCGGCAGGTTAGCGACCAGCCGGCCGCGATAACGGCCAGAAAAGTCAGCAGGTTTAAAATAGTAATTTTGCATATCTATAGCACTGTTAAACTCGGCGACATAAGCCACACCTTGCGCAAGAAACGGCGTTTTTAGCCGTAACTGATATTGTCTGCCATCAGCGGCGATGTGCAATTTAATGCTGCGATAAATGGGCGAAGGTAACGCTGCGGCAAGTTTAAATTCTGCAGAAGCAAAGCCACCATTATTGGCCAGTGACAAATTACCAAAAAAGCGCAGGCCTGCAGGTTCCGATACTGGTTTGATACCGCCGGTTGAGCGTCCACCCATAACGGTATCGTGAATTAGCTGTACCGAACTAAAATCCTCAGGATTATAAAATTCGAGCATTACAGTGCCAGGCAGTTCATTGGCTGACTTAGTCAAGGATTCAGATTTAGCATTCATGGTACTAAGCCCGGATAAGATAAATAAAACATAGGTTAGTAAAATTTTCATAATGATTTTCGCTGCACAGCACCAGTAGTTTACGTTAAGGTCTCAGTAAACTGTACGGCCAGTGTCACTTTTCAGATCGTATTGCAAAAATCGGCCAACATTATCAGTGTTCACATTATAAATTAAGGTAGTTTATAACCCTACCATCCACAAATACTTAATAGCCACTAATGTATATTATGTTAAATCGAATTATCTACCGTTTAATCATTTGGAATTTCATATGTAGCAAGCAACCATCATGTTTTCAGTCGCTCCTGCTGATAAAACTGGTAATAGCGTCGTCTAATCTGTTGTAACATGTTCGTTTTTACCAAGCTGAATTTTAAGCTATGTCGATACGATTGTTCCTTGTTACTTTGCTCTGCTGGCCGCTCCTGTTGTTGCAAGCAAAACGCGCAAGAAAACGCGCTTTACGTTTACCGGAGGCCGCCGGGCGGCGTAGCGGCATGCTGGGTAATGGCGAACCGCTTCGTTTACTGATTTGTGGTGATTCGGCGGCTGCGGGCGTTGGTATAGCAGAGCAGCAACTGGCCTTTTCCGGGCAATTGATAACACTGTTAAGCGAGCGCTATCAGATAAACTGGCAACTTGCCGCCAAAACAGGACTGGATAGCGCTGGTTTAAACAGCTTATTGCAACAGCTGTATTCTCATAACAATGCGGTTTACCGGCTGGATATAGTCGTGGTTTCAATTGGTGTAAATGACGTTACCGCGCGCCGAAGCACTGCTGAGTTTCAACAGCAAATCAGAGCTTTGCTAAACAGACTGGCCACGGATTTTACGGACCCTTTTGTGTTATTCAGCGCTATACCCCCGATGCAACACCTCACAGCTTTACCCTCGCCGCTTAATTACTGGTTAGGTTTAAAAGCCGCGTTGCTTAATCAGGCTTTGGCAACTGAGTTAAGCAATTGGCCCAAAGCGCAGCTGGTATACAGTAACCTGGCCTTAACAGCAGATATGCTTGCTGATGATGGTTTTCATCCCTCTGAATCAGGTTGTAAAGTTTGGGCTAAGCTGGTTTTTGATGCTATTGAACGTAGCTTAATTTCATATAAATAAAACATAAATAACAACGATATACACTTTTGGTGCAACTCTGTTACTATGCTGGCGATTATTTTCCCTATATCCCTACAGAGGTTTTATGAAATTACTTGCTACAGGTTTAGCATTAGTATGCGTTGGATGCACTACCTTTTCTGTAACAGCAGCGACATCACCTGATATCAGCTGGAATTATCTGAGTGTTGGATATGCCAAAGCTAATATCAAAAATATTGCTAGTGATGACATTACAATGAGCGGCTACCAGCTTGGCGCCAGTTATTTGTTATCTGATTATTTGTATATAAATGCAAATTACCAGCATGTATCGGGTGACACTATCGTAGGAGATATTCTTGGTCTGGAACTGGAAGATACTACATATAAGATAGGCCTGGGCGTGCGTCAGGCAGTTGCAAAAAATATTGATTCGTTTTTTGAAGCGGGATATATCCGCTCTGATATAGGCTTGGTTGGCTTTGAACAAGATAGTTTTAATGGCCTTCAGGCAGCAGCGGGTTTCCGATATCGCATAGTGCACACTCTGGAACTATCTGCTGCAGTGCGCTATAACAATGGTTCTGACGCAGAAAACAGCACCTTTGGCGATATTGAGGTGCGTTACAGGATTACGCCGATGTTTGATTTGTACGCCAATTATCAGTTTGACAGTGATGCATCGTTACTGGGCACTGGTGTGGTATTAAACTTCTGACATGACATCTGAAAACAGATACGCCGATTTACCGTTTTCGCAGGCTTGTGAAAACAATAAAGCAGCTATTTTAACTGTGCTGCAGCAGGCTTTTGCCGATTACAGCAACGTGCTTGAAGTCGGTAGCGGCACTGGCCAGCATGCGGTGCATTTTGCTGAGCAGTTACCGCATTTACGCTGGCAGGCGTCAGATCAGCCGGTCTATCTGCCGGCGTTAACAGAGCGTATTCGCCGTGCTGCGTTAGCTAATTTACCTGCGCCGCTGCAACTGGATATCTGTATCGATCCAAAACCTGCAACGGCAGCAGATGGCTTATTTACAGCCAATACGTTGCATATTATGCCCTGGCCGGTGGTTAAGCATTTTTTTGGCCGTTTAAACGAGCTGACAGCAGCCCGGGCCAGTTTATGTATTTATGGCCCCTTTAATTATCATGGCCAGTTTACCAGTGCCAGTAATCAGGCATTTGATGCCAGTTTAAAAAGCCGTGACCCGGCAATGGGGATCCGCGACAGTGAACAGATCCTCGAACTGGCGCAACAGCAGGGTTTTTATTTAAAACATGATTATCCGATGCCCGCCAACAACCGCTTACTCTGGTTTACTAAACATAATCTTAGCCAATCTTAGCCAATCTTAGCGAATCAGGTCACTTTATTCTTTATCGCATATTGCGGCTTTAAGTATTCGCCGCTTGCTACCAGCCTGGCCAGTGTCGTTACCGCCTGCCAGATATCGACATAGCGTAAGTAGAGAGGCGTAAAGCCCAGTCGCAGAATATCCGGCGCTCTGAAATCCGCCACCACGCCATGCGCAATAAGCGCCTGGCATAAGGCATAGGCATCAGGGTGCCGATAAGCCAGCTGACTGCCCCGCTCTGCCGGCTTTAGCGGCGTTAACAGTTGCAGTTGCTGTAAACAGTCATGCTGTTGCAGCAACTGGTGAAAGCAGTGACTAAGCGTTAACGACTTTTGTCGCAACTGGCTCATATCAACATCGTTAAACACCTCCAGGGCGGCGTCCAATACGCTCATCGACAGTATTGGCGGCGTGCCGGTTAAAAACTGGCTAATACCCGGTGCTTTCTGATAAGACTTGTCAAAACTAAAAGGCGCGCTGTGGCCCATCCAGCCAGATAATGGCTGATGCACAGCGCTGTGGTGTCGCGCAGCGACATAAACAAATGCCGGTGCACCGGGGCCGCCATTCAGGTATTTATAGCCGCAGCCTACCGCAAAATCGACATTGCAGGCATCGAGCTCAATCGGCAGTGCGCCGGCACTATGGGCCAAATCCCAGATCACCAGAATGCCTTTGGCATGGGCTAGCTCAGTAAGCCTTTGCATATCCAGCAACCGGCCACTGCGAAAGTCGACCTGAGTCAGCAGCAATACGGCAACCTGTTCGGTTAAACTTTGCTCAAGCAATTCGTCACTGGCATTTTCTGCAATCAGTTTTAACTGACAATCCTGTTCGCCCAGTAAACTGGCCAGGCCCTCAACCATATAAAGATCGGTTGGAAAATTACCGGCCTGCGATAACACGACGTTACGGCCCGGTTGCATTAGCATGGCACTGCTTAACACTTTAAATAAGTTAACAGAGGTGGAGTCGCAGCAAATAAGCTGGCCACTGGCCGCGCCAACCAATTGGCTTATTTTCTCGCCCGCAATTGCCGGTAAATCAATCCAGCTATGACTGTTCCAGCTTTTAATTAAATCCTGAGACCACTGCTGCAGCAGTACCTGCTGCGCCCGCTCTGCCGCTAACTTTGGCATGGCGCCAAGCGAGTTGCCATCCAGATAAACGGTGTTTTCCGGCAAGACAAACGCATCGCGCTTGGCCGCAAGCGGATCCTGACTATCTAGCTGCTGTAAGAACGGCAGGCTTATTTCAGTCTGATTGTTTTTTAATAAATGGCTCAGAGTTGTCACTATGCAAAAGCTCCTGCAAGGATGCAATAAACTGCTTATACGCCCGGGTATGGGGATGGATCCAATCAAAATGGCCGGCATCAGCAACCAGCTTATATGGCATATCGCTGGTAGTGGCCTGAGCAAGGGGCACAATGGTATCGACACTACCATGTAAAAGCAAAGTTGCCGGATGCATTATTTGCTGGCGGGGGTTTGCCTGCTGATAACTGGCAAGCTGCTCTGTTGCTGTACCTCCGAGAAACTGCCGGGTTGCGCGCTGACAGCTGTTGGCGCCTTCAGCATAAGCCAGTATATCGGTAATGGCAGCCAGACCAATCACCCCTTTTATTTGCGGTAAAGGGTCTGTTTCTCGGTGCAGATTTCCGTTTTGAACATTTGCGTTTTGAAGATAGTCGTATTGAAGATAACTGCGCCCCGCCGCGAGTAAAGCGAGCTGGCCACCGGCTGAGTGGCCGGCAAGGGCAATATTTTTGCTGTCTACGGCATAAGCGTCAAATGCGATCTGGCTATAGTGTAATGCCTGTAAGATGTCGTCAAAGGTGCCCGGCCAGCCGCCGCCCTCATCACCGGTGCGCCGGTATTCAACAGACCAGACAGCGAAGCCTGCTGATGCTACTGCCTGACTAAACGCCCGGCTATGGCTGATATCATACGCATTTAACCAGCAGCCGCCGTGAATAAACACCAGCAGCGGTGTTTTCGTCTGTGGTTGGTTTTGCGCTGTTGGCGGCAAATACAAGCGGCCATATTGCAGGGTATCCGCGCCGTAATGCAGTTTTATGCTGTTATCGGTATAGGGCAAACTGGCAAGGCTGGCGTAGCTGACGTTAGTAAGCTCCGGTTGCTCTGCCTGGTCCATTATCATATCCGGGTTGAGTTGCTGCCGGGCACAGCCGCCAAGCAACACTGTACTTCCGGCTAAAAAGGCTATTATTATTTTATTCATGCTGTTAGTCAGGCGCTAAGCTTATTCGTGTTGTGTAGTCAGTGTATTAGCCTAATCGCAATCATCATATTCAAATTTAATCTGGCTTAGTACCAAATTCTCTTTTGCAACGGCATGTTATTACTTGTTTTAGTGCTACTGCAGGCCAATATATTTTTAACAGGCAATGTTTTAACATCAACTTTTATCCGGAGGCAGTTATGAGTAACAGCTATACCCCACCAAAAGTCTGGCGCGCTGATAAAGAAAGCGGCGGCCAGTTTGCCAACATTAACCGTCCGGTATCAGGCGCCACCCATGATAAAGAGCTGCCAAAGGGCAAACAGCCATTGCAGTTATATTCCATGGCAACCCCGAATGGGGTAAAGGTGACAGTCTTACTTGAGGAATTACTGGAAGCGGGCATTAAAAAGGCGGAGTACGATGCCTGGCTTATCGATATCAAAGAAGGCGACCAGTTTGGCAGCGGTTTTGTTGCGCTCAATCCTAATTCAAAAATTCCGGCACTGTTTGATACCACTACAGATATCCGGTTATTTGAATCCGGTTCAATCCTGCTATACCTGGCTGAGAAGTATGGCGCCTTTATTCCGGCCGAGCCGGCTAAGCGCACGGAAACGCTGAGCTGGCTGTTCTGGCAAGTGGGCAGTGCCCCTTATCTTGGCGGCGGTTTTGGCCATTTTTACAATTATGCGCCCGAAAAATTAGAATACCCCATCAACCGTTTTACGATGGAAGCGAAACGGCAACTTGACGTGTTAGATAAACAACTGGCAAAACATCAGTATATTGCCGGTGATGAATATACGATTGCTGATATGGCCATCTGGCCGTGGTATGGCGCGCTGGCATTAGGGCGCCTGTATGATGCGGCAGAGTTTTTACAGATTGACGACTACCCCAACCTGCAGCGCTGGGCCAGAGAACTGGATGAGCGCCCTGCAGTAAAACGTGGCAGAATGGTGAATCGCACCTGGGGCGACGGCCCGCAGCTGCCAGAGCGTCACAGCAGTGCTGATTTTGCCAAGGTAACTAACAGCTGACGCGCTACCAGCCACTGACTGTCTGGGTTGAGGTTGCGAAGATGTAGGTAACACCCAGGCCAACCGACCAGCCGCCATCCGCCACAACTAAAGGGCTTTGGCGGTTTTTTGTGCCCGTTACTGTCTCATAGCGGGCAAAGCCAAAGCCACGCCATTTTGCTGAAAACTTTTTACTGATGGCACCGGAAAGCCGCAAGGCAATTAAGCCTGGCCTGGCGTCAAATTCTGGCCTCAGATCTGTCGCGTAGCGGGCCGCAACCTGATAAAACCGATCGGTTAGTTTCTCACTGCCAAACAGCGCACTAACGCCAACGGTATAACTGAGCTTATCGTCGGTAGTCACATCTGCGAACAGCGCAGGCTCAAAGCTGATACCACTGTAACGCATACTATCTTCAATATCGAAAACCGCCCGTACTGGTAAATCCAGGCGCAGCCGGCTACCCCAGACATTATCACTGATAGTCCAGCGCAGGCGTGGGCCCGCTTCAACCAGCGTACCCAGCTCTGGCATTTGGTCGCGCTCTGGAACATCACTTTCTGTTGAGCCCAGCGCAGCAGCAAAACCGATATCCAGCTCCAGAGTGTCACTTTTATAGGCGCGCAGGCCAACATTGTCCCGATCAGCACGAAACAATTCGCCGCGGTAAATCAGGTAAGGCAGCACAAAATTGCGCTGCACCTGCTTATCCGACCCCGGATAAGCCAGCTGTTCAATACCAAGGCCGACGACACCGGCCTCCCATAGCGGTAGGTCGGTTGCCGGCTCCGCGCTTACCCTGGCAGTACAGAAAGCTGCTGTTGTTGCAGTGCCAAGCAGTAATAACGATGTAATCCACTTATTAAGCATAAGTTTCCTGTTCAGTAACCGTCTAATGAAGATAAGGCTCGAGCAACTGGCGTACATTAACCCGGGCGCCAATTCTCGCTGCCAGTAAATATAAACCGGCAATTTTACGATGTAAAAACAGCGCATCGGCCGGCGGGCTGTGCCAGTAGTTTTGCTGCATACTCAAAGCGGTACCGGCCTGGCGCAAACGCAGTGCCAAATCACTTTGGCCAAAATCAAAAGCGCTGCTCTGGCGCAGCGGCTCACAGGCCAGCTCAACCAGATTTAATACTGCTGTTTTTTGTGCAGCTAAAATATTCTGGCTGAAAAAGCCGATTTTGGTCAGGGCCTGTTCCATGCCGGCGAAATCATTGTCACAAGCGCACGCAAATAAAGCCCGATAGCCATTAGTTATTTGCTCTGAATAATCACGACAGGCTCCAAAATCAAGCAATACCAGCTGCTGGCTTTGCCGGTTGTAAAGATAATTGGCGAAATTCGGATCAGTTTGTACCAGTTTAAATTCAAATAACTCGCGGAAAAACAAACTGAACATCAGCCCCAGCACCCTATCCCGCTCTGCTTGCGGTGCCGCTTGCAGAGTTTCAATTGGCTCTCCTGCAACATAGGACATAACCAGAATATTGGCACTGCTGAGTGCCGGATATACCTCTGGCACTAAAAAAGCATCATCTGATGCCAGGTACTGCCGGTAACGCTGCAGATAGTGCGCTTCCTGCAGGTAATCAGCTTCATTTTTCAGCTGCTTTTTTGCCTCAGTCAGTAAACTCTGATACTCCACTTCAGCAGGGATCAGACCGGATAGTTTTAGTAAAGACGCTACATTATCGACGTCGCTGTCGATACTGGTTTTGACCCCGGGGTACTGGATTTTAACTGCCAGCTTATCGCCGTTATCATGATAAGCCTGATGGACCTGACCAATAGAAGCTGCAGCCATTGGTTTAAAGCTGAAATCGGCAAAGTGTTGCTGCCAATCCTCGCCTAACTCCTGACGCAGCACCTGCGATAACTGCTTAGCCGGCATTGGATTGGCGTTGGCGCGCAGCCTGGCCAGCAGCTCCGTCAGTTCAGCCGGTAATAATTCACCGCTATCCATCGATAACAGCTGGCCCATTTTCATCGCTGCACCGCGCATATGAGCCAGCTGATCGGTTACGCGTTTAATATTGGCCGGCGTCAGCAGCATGCTTTTGCTGCTCGGCCTGTTGCCTTGTGCCAGTTGTCTGGCGCCTTCTGCCAGCATACCACCGGCGACCCGCCCAGCCAGTGTTGCCAGGCCGGTGAAACGACTGAGCCGGTTGGTTGGTACCTGAGATGAATTATCAGCCATTACTACCCTTTTTATTTATCCTGTTATGCTGAATTTACGCTGTAAAACCCTGACAGGCTCAGTTAAGGGGCAATAATTCTGTTATTCAGTTTCAGATGCCTGCCAGTTGCTCGGCGGCCAGGGCCTGCTTTTTAATTTCCTGCTGCAGTTCGGCCGGTAACTTTAGCTGCTGGCCCAGCTCATTCAGATAACTGCGCTCCATAAAGCTTTCTTCGTCAATAACCAGGACGCTGGCCAGATACATTTCTGCGGCTATTTCCTGAGTGGTTGCCGCCGTGGCGATAGCCGCAGGATCTAACGGTTTTTGTAATTCAGCATCCATCCAGCGTAACAGACTGGCATCTCGGGTAAACTTAGCAATCTCGGCATCAATAATCTGCCGCTCCCGCTCATCAATATGGCCATCAGATTTTGCCGCCGCAATCACCGCAATCAGAATTGCTTTGCTGTGAACTTCAGCCTCAGCTTCAGGTACCCGATCTATCGTAGCCGGGGTGTGATGCTGTTGCTGCTGATTGTTCTGCTGCCAGTTGCTGTATGCTTTATAGGCGACCAATCCCAGGGCTGCCATACCGCCATAGGTTAATACCTTCCCGCCAAGTTTGCGGCCTTTTTTGCTGCCCAGCAGCAATCCCAGGGCACCCCCTGCCAGCGCGGCTCCGCCTTTTCCAGAGAGCATGGCACCAAGCCCACCAGCGGCTGGTTTGGACATATTGCTGGCTTTGCCCGCGGTATTGCCCAGTAAACCTGAGCCAGACTGTAATAACTGATCTAACAAGCCTTTAGTATTCATGATGGCACCTTATTATTTTTGAAATCAGAATATTGATATTAAAAGATAAAAATAATTCAATAATAACGCTTAAAATCAAACCGGGCTCAGGGCTGCAAGTGATAGTGCTGCAGTAGCGCCAGCTGTTCCCGCTGACAATAATCGCTGATGGCATTGCTTAACGGGCTTGGCCTGAACTGATAAAAACCGCGGCGCAGCACCGGTGAAAAACCCCGTTTAAGTTTATGCTCGCCTTGTGCACCCGCGTCGAAGCGCGACAGTTTATTGGCTATGCAATAGTCGATGCCGGCGTAATAGCAGCATTCAAAATGCAATTTATCAAACTCGGCCAGGCAGCCCCAGTACCGGCCATATAACACACTGTCGGATCTGAAACACAGTGACGCCGCCACCAGTTTATGCGCAGCATAAGCAGCAAAAACCACGATGCTGTCAGCCATATGCCGGCCCCACAGCGCAAAGGTTTCTGCTGTTAAATAGCCGTTATGGCCAGCTCTTTTCTGATAGGTTGCCTGATAAAAGCGGCTGAAGCTCTGCCAGAATTCCGGGCTAAGCTCGTCACCATGATGACATTTGACAATAATACCTTGTTCACTTACCTGGCGGCGCTCTTTTGCGATTTGTTTACGCTTACGGGAAGGTAACGCGGCCAGAAAATCTGAAAAACCGTGGTAATGATGATTATGCCACTGAAACTGCACATCAAAACGCTCCAGCATGCCACTGTCCCTCAGCAGCTGTTGGCTTGCGGGATCAGGATACAGGCACTGGAAGTTGCTGCATGCCAGCTGCTGCTGACGCTGGTTTATGGCCTGCAATAAAACCGTAAACAACTGGCCGGCGTTTTCAGCCGCGGCAATACCAAACCTGGGGCCTTCTGCAGGGGTAAACGGAATTGCAGCCACCAGTTTGGGATAATAACTTAACTGATAGTGCTGATACGCTTCAGCGATGGACCAGTCAAACAGGTACTCGCCATAAGAGTGCAACTTAAGATACATTGGCATAGCGCCAATCAGGCTATCGCCACGGTATAACAGCAAATGCTGCGGTAACCAGCCACTGCCATCGCCGACACTGCCACCCTGCTCTAATGCGCTGAGAAAAGCATGACGGCAAAACGGCATGTCAGCGGCAAATAAGCTATCCCAGGCTGCCGCATCAATGGTTGCTATCTGGTCACACAGCCTGATTTCGGTCATTTATGCTACCTTACTGGCATCAGCACTTTGCATCCGGCCTGAATTAATCAAGTTGCTCTGCTGCTGCCAGTTCTTTTTCCAGCCGGTTGCTTTCATCTGCCCGGGGTTTGGCGAAGCGGGCTAATGCCAGATACAGTACCGGTGTCAGATACAAGGTAAAGACCACTGCAATGCCCAGCCCGCCGAAAACCACCCAGCCAATCGCATTACGGGCTTCTGCGCCGGCACCGGTTGAAAGGATAAGTGGCAGACCACCGAGTAAAGTTGATAATAACGTCATAGCAATAGGCCGTAAGCGGATTTGCGCCGCCTCCTCTACTGCTTTTCTGACTGAATAGCCGCGATCCCGCAGCTGGTCGGCGAATTCAACCAGTAAAATCGCATTTTTCGCCAGTAAGCCAATTAACATGACCAGACCAATCTGAGAGTAAATATTAATCGACGTACCGGTTAAAAACAGCGCAAACAAGGCGGCCGCAATGCCAAAGGGCACCGTCGCCATAACAACAACAGCACTGTTGGCGCTTTCAAATTGAGCAGCCAGTACCAGTAACACGATAATAAAGGCCAGCACATAGGTCATCGTGACTTCACGGGCGGTTTCTTCAAAGGTTAGCGCTTCGCCCAGAAAAACCAGCCCGATATTGGAAGGCAGCGACTGTTGGGCCAGTGAGCGTAATTGCTCAACCGCCTGATCCAGCGGTAAATCTGGCGGTAACTCCATTTCCATTTCAATTGCCCGACGCTGTGCCTGGCGCTCCAGCTCTGCGGCAACTCCCTCTTCTGAAATAGTGGCCAGACTGGATAACGGCACTAAGCCGCCTAATCTTGAGCCCACATACAAATTTGCCAGATCAGAGGGATCAGTCACTGAGGCGGCAGCTGCTTGCAGAATGATGGGTACCGACTGATCGCCGACATTTAAATCAGCCAGATCGTCACCGTTTATCGCTACCCGAAGCGTAGCGGCAATATCGGATAACGGTACACCTAACTCTGCAGCGCGGCGCCGGTCAATGTTTACCCGAAGCTGCGGCTGGGTAGGCTGATAAGAAATACGCGGCATGCCCAGTTCAGGCATTTGTTGCTGAATGGCTGTTGAAAATTCCTGCGCCGCCGCAAATATTGCCGCGTACGACTCACCCGTCAGCGCCAGTTCAAGGCCGCCACCCTGCCCGCGCAGATTAAGACTGTTAGAGCCAAAAGCGCGCGCCGGCGCTCCGGGAATCGCGCCCAGTTGCGGGCTTATCTGATTAATAATTTCCTGCTGCGACTGACTGCGTTCACTCCAGTTTTTCAGCGGTACGGTGATAAATACCAGGTTAGGGTCCCATTGCCCTACTACAGTATAAATAGAGTCAATATCGCCGCCGTTGACATAGGGCAGTAATATTTCTTCCATTTTATCGGCCTGGCGGTCCATAAAGTTCAGGCCGACACCATCGGGGCCGCGGGCAAAGACTCTGATGGTACCGCGGTCTTCCGTTGGCATCAGTTCATTATCCAGCACCAGATACAGTGCACCGGCGCCGCCGGCTGCCAGCAGACATGCAATAAAGACGATAATAGCGTGATCCAGCGTCCAGTGCAGACTGCGGCTGTATATCGACAACAGCCGGTTACCTATGCCAGCAAATATATTGCTGGCATTTTGCTTAATCGGCAGGCGGGCAGTCAGTGCCGGTACCAGGGATAATGCAACAAAAGATGAAATAATTACCGCAGCGGCCAGCACCCCACCAAACTCCCGGAACAACCGGCCGGCAGTTGAGGGTAAAAAGGCGATAGGTACAAACACCGCCACCAGTACCGCAGTGGTGGCCACTACCGCAAAAAATACTTCGCGGGTACCGATAACAGCAGCAGCCCGGGCACCCAGTCCCATACTGCGCCGGCGCTGAATATTCTCCGAAACGACAATGGCATCATCAACAATTAAGCCGGTCGCCAATACCAGGGCCAGTAAGGTTAAAATGTTGATAGAAAAGCCCATTAACCAGATCGCGGCCAGCGCACCGATCAGCGACACCGGAATAGAAAGTGCCGGTACTATGGTCGCCCGCCATGATCCAATGAACAACCACAGGGTAAAGATCACCAGCAATATGGTTAGCGCCAGCGAGGTAATAACTTCGCGCACTGAGCCACGGATAAACTCGGCTTCATCTGAGGTTATTTGTAGCTGCAGCTCTGGAAACCGATTTTCTACCTTGCTGACCAGCGCCAGCACTTCATCGGAAATTTCAATCGTATTTGAACCGGCCTGACGAATTACACCGAGGCCTATTACCGGCCGGCCATCCAGCCGCACCATGCTGTTGGCATCTGCTGGCCCAAAATAAACGGTGGCAACGTCACCAATCCGGGTGTCACCACTGATAATAATATCTTCAACCTGTTCTGCACTGACTGACGTGGCATCGGCCCGGACAATAAGTTGCTGATCAGTAGAGCGCATGCTGCCAGCCGGCACATCAAATGGAGCCAGGCGCAGTGCTGCCGCCACATCGGTTACCGCAAGGTTAAAACTGGTTAACCGCAGCGGGTCCAAAATGACCCGCAGTACCCGCTCTCTGTCACCATTTAATCTGACGTCAGCGACGCCCGGAATAGTCAGAAACAACGGCGCTAAGTCAGTTTCAATTCGCTCGGTCAGCGACTCGAGATCCAGCGTTGTGCTGGATACCGCTATACTGACCACCGACTCAGCATCATTATCGGCTTTAATAATGGCTAAACGTTCAACACCTTCTGGCAACTCCCGCTGCACCCGGCTGACCGCTTCACGGGTTTCATTGGCGGCATCATCCAGGTTAATGCCAGGGCGAAATTCCACCCGCACCCGTGAACTGCCCTCTTCACTGGAAGCATTAATCGATTTAACCCCTGATACCCGCGCTACTGCACCTTCTAATTTACTGGTTACCTCGGTATCAACAGTTTCCGGTGAGCCACCTGGGAAACTTGCGGTTACCGAGACGATTGGCCGGTCAACATCGGGTAACTCTCTTACCTCAAGGCCGTTAATGGCAGCAATACCGGCGATAATAATTAACAGGTTAAGAACGACTATCAGTACAGGCCGGCGAATGGACAGCGACGGCAAATCGTTTTGCACAGGACTGCTCTTCATAAGCCCGCCCTTTGCTCATTTGCTGCCTGCACGCTCTGGCCTGCCCGCAGGCTCTGTACGCCTTCGGTGATCAACATGTCACCTTCGGCTAACTCGGCGGCAACCAGCAACCGGCCGCTTAGCCGCTGTTTGATTTGCACATCAATTTTTTTTGCTTTACCGTCCTGCTCCAGCCAGACATAGGCACCGGTCGCACCCCACAACAGCGCGGCTTCAGGTACTACAGCGTATGCTTCACCCTGAACTTCCAGGGTTACCCGAAAGCTCATGCCCGGCCGGTATACATCGGCGCTGTTATCAAGCAGCGCTCGTACCCGGATGGTGCGGTTGATGTTATCTATCCGCGAATCCACCTGGCTGATTTGCGCTTGCAGGTCGATGGCAGCTCCCTGCCAGGGCTGTAAGGTAATGCTGGGTTGTTGTTGTAACATTGCGAGCGCAGTTTCCGGCGCCCGGAAATTTATTAGCAGCTGCTCGCGGTTATCGAGGGTGGTAATTGCCGTTTGCTGGGTAATTCTGTCGCCGACTTCAATATCCGTTAAACCGACGACGCCGGCAAATGGCGCCCTGACGGTCCGGTCTGCCAGCTCAGTTTCAGCCTCTGCTAACGCTACTTTTAATAAATCACGGGCAGTAATGGCGATGTCCAGCTCATTCTGGGCTATTGCTCCCTGTTGCCGGCTGCGGGTCAGCCGCTCCACAGTGCGCTCGGCATCTGCCAGTTGAATACGGGCCCGGTCGACAGCTACCCGTTGCCGGCGCGCATCCAGCTCCAACAAGATATCGCCTCGCTGTACTTTCTGGCCGGGGATAAAATTAATGGCCGTAACTTTATCAGCAACGGCGGGATAAATAACAACCGACTGAATAGCTTCAGCAGAGCCGACGGCTTCAATCTGGCTGCTTTGCCGCTCAAACTCCACAGGCATACTGATAACCCTGGCTGCACGCCCTTCACCCCGGCTCTGAGCTTGTGCACTAAGGCCGCTACCGGCGGTAATAATGAATAGGGTCAGCCAGAGTGTTTTTTGCCAAACTATTGTCATTTAAGATCCTTGTTACGAATAAATGGGCTGCCCGGGCCTGGCGTTAAATTTATGAAGCCCGCGTCTTAGCTGCGAATATACGGATTTAAACAGATGATGATCACTAAACTCGCTCAATAGGCGATAAGCTGCGGTAATTTGAGTTAAGTAGCTAATGTACATCGACAGTGGCGCATCCGACTGTTAGCATTATTTTATCAGATTACGCTACCTACAAGGGTTTAATGATGACAGAAGTCATGACGGCGATTAAACATAGCGGTGATACCAGCAGGTGGCGCTGGCTGTTTTTTGGCCTGATTGTAGGTAGCGTTGGCTTATCCTGGAGTGGGGTCATTGATCGCTACACCACCGTTTACATTGATGAAGCTTTAGTTCAGGCCAGTTCAGCCTTTGTAATTGCCCGGGCAATGAATGCCCTGATTTCGTTTTTACAGTCAGTTACCTTTGAGTTCAGCGTGGGTATTGGTGGTTCAGTAGGGGCTGGGCAGGTACTTGATCCACTCAATGATTTGGTAGAGCAGTATTCGTCTGCAATGAAGCTGGCCATCGGTTCACTGGTTATTCAGAAGGTATTGCTGGAAATTGTCAGTGACAATATTTTTAAAATATTGCTGACAATTTCCGGTGTTGCTTTACTGATTAGTGCAGTGATAAATCGATCTTTTGCCGCCGGTTATTTGGGTTTATTTTTACTGCGATTGTTTTTTGCTTTGTTGTTTTTACGTTTTGCCCTGGTATTGGTGGTGGCTGCCAACGGCATTGTCGACCAGGCTTTTTTACACCAGCGCACTGAAAATCAGCTGCAAATTCTGGAAAGTATTGAAGGTGTTAATGAGCAGGATAATAAATTTACTAATCCGGAATTACACAGCAGTTTAACGGCCAATATTACTGAGCTGCAGCAACAGGCAATAACCCTTACGCAACGCCTGAGTACTGTGCCACCGCAACAAAGACCACAATTGCAACGCCAACTTGCTGACATTAATAACCAAATCCAACTTGCCGAACTGGCACGTGAAGGCAAAACACCGGGCTTTTTTGCTGCTATATCAAATAGTTTCAGTTCGCTGGGTGACGGTATCGCCGCCATTAAAGATGCGGTCAATCCGCGTCAGGTATATCAGTTAAAACAGCGACTTGATAACGCAGTAGCCAACATCCTTAACTTAATGGCACTGTTTTTCCTGAAAACCCTGCTGTTACCCTTACTTTTTTTATATATATTAAACAAAGGCTTTAAACTGATATGGCGCATCAATCCGGGCCTGGTATTGCAACCTGCGACCAAGTAGTATCAGCATTTTTTTAATTTAAGGAATTCAAACAATGCTGTATATGGTAATGCTGGGCGGCACTCACCCCAAAGCCAATATTGAACTGCATGATGTTGTTTTTGTAGCCGGTGATAATCTTCAGCAAACCTATTCCCAACTCAGGACCTTGTGGTTTGCAGCACCGGAAGGACTGCACATTGATGCCTGGATGGCGATTTCAGGTGTGGGCTCCTATGCCGTTAACCTGGTTGACGCACCGCCAGAAACAGGTCCGACGTTATTTTTTATCAACTTAGGCGGCTATGTTGGCAGCGTATTTGGCGAAGATCACCGATATCTGGTGTTGGCTGCAGATAACAAGGCTGAGGCAAAAAAATTGGCAAAGCAACAGCTGAGCTTAAAATGGGATAAGCCCCATACCGACAATATATTTGAAATTGAGCAATGTCTGGCGATAGAACAGGTTGCCGGGCGCTATATTCAGCTTAACCCGGCACCACATGACGGTTGTTACTTTGAAAACGACTATATTGTTATTGGCTAGCCCGCCCGGTTACAGGCGGGCGGCGAGTCAGACTGTGCCTTTTTGCTGACTAACCCAGTTTTTCACCCGGCGCTCCAGCACGCTCAATGGCAGCGCACCGCCGGTTAAAATGGTGTCGTGGAAGGCCCGGATATCAAACTGTTCTCCCAGTTGCTGTTCGGCATAGCGCCGCAGTTCCTGAATTTTCAGCATCCCAATTTTATAAGCCGTAGCCTGGCCTGGCATTACAATGTAGCGACGTACTTCTGACAGCACCGCGCCTTCAGCAATGGGGGTTTTTGCCAGGAAATAGTCAATGGCTTGCTGCTCAGTCCAGCCTTTACTGTGTAAGCCGGTATCGACCACCAGCCGCACCGCCCGCCACATTTCAGTGATTAGCCGGCCAAAATCTGAATACGGGTTTTGATAAGCACCCATTTCTTTGGCCAGTAATTCAGAGTATAAAGCCCACCCCTCAGAATACGCAGTAAACTGGGCCTGAGTCCGGAATGTTGGTACTGATGTTAACTCCTGCGCAATTGAAATTTGCATATGATGGCCAGGACTACCTTCATGATAGGCAATTGCCTCCATTTCATTTTTCGGCATAGAACGCATATCTGATAAATGGGCATAGTACACCCCTGGCCGGCTACCGTCTGGCGTACCCGGAAAGTAGTGTTGGGCAGCACCCGGCTGTTCCCGGAATGGTTCAACCCGTTTTACAATAAGACCGGCCTTAGGTAAGGTGCCAAAAAACTCCGGCAACCGGCTGTTGATAAAGTCCAGATATTGCTGGGAGTCATCGATATAGCCCTGGCGCCCGGTATCCGTATCCGGGTAGTAAAACTGATCATCCTTTTTGATAAATTTGAAAAATTCCTGCAAGTCTCCCGGAAAGCCGACTTTATTTTTAATTGCTGTCATCTCAGCTGTCAGGCGTTCAACTTCATCCAAACCTATCTGATGAATTTGTTCAGCGGTTAAATCAGTGGTGGTTGAGGCTTTCAGCTGATGGTCATAATAGGCTTTGCCGTTGATTTGTTTACCGACCCCGGTAGCAATAGTATCGGTATTATCGATGTCATCCTGCAGCCATTGCTTCAGACTGCTGTAAGCTGGCTGAAAATACTGCTCTAACGCCATTCTGGCATCATTGCGAAGTTGCTCTGCCTGCTGATCACTGAGTTTATCAGCCGCAATCAGGCTATTGATTTTAGCTTTGGTGTCAGCCCAAAGCGGAATATCCTGCTCAGAATCAGTCAGTGGTGCACCGGCCAGTAAATTATCAAGCTGTTGCATAACGCCTTCATAGGCGAAACGAGGCGGCCGCACGCCTTCTGCAGCATTTTGCTGTGCCCGTTGCAGTAAGTCGGTAATAGCCTTACTGATCCCTTCAATTCGCGTTACATAGGCCTGCATATCCTCGGCGCTATCCACTTTATGAAAATTGATTAGAATTTGCGGTAGTAAAGCGTGGATACCCTGCATCTGGGTAAATACATAATTATTGGTTCTGAATGCTTGCCCGGCTTTTGCCATTTCATACTGATAAACCCAGACGTCATAAGATGTCTGGGCTTCAAGATCAAGCTCATCGTAGTTAAAGTTGGCTTTCAGTTCAGCTACACTTGCTGCGAGCGCAGCCAGCTGCTGCTCTTCAGCGGCAATGGTGACATCGTCAATTTGATCGTACTTGTCTTTGCGGCCAAGAAAGGTCATTTGCAATGGGCTTTGCTGTAATTGCTGCTCATATTTTTCTTCAAACCACTGATTTAACCGCTCTGTGGTGGAAGGGGCCGATACTGCGGTCTCAGTTACAACCGGATTTTCAGCTGAAGTGTTTGTGGTATTTTCAGGGGCTGGACTACAACCGGCCAGAATGGCGGCCACAGCAAGACATAATAACGATTTGCGCATTACAGTTCCTTATTAACGGGCGAAGATAATTCTCAGCGTACCGTTAATAAGGAACATAGTCTAAGCCCTAAATGTAACAAGGTTTATCAGCAGGCTTTCGATGCAGGCCGATTAACCGCTAACCCGCTTATAGTGCCGGTACTGCGGTTTCCAGAAGTTATCGTCAATCCGTTGCTGCAGCGTATTATCGTCAATTTCCAGCGCTAATCCCTGTTGCTGAGCGACTTTTGCCACAGCAAACGCAATTTTTTTACTCAATTCTGCCAGCGCGGTAAAGGGGGGAAGCAAGCTGCCTTTGCCGGTATTAGCCAGTGGCGAGGTCGCTGCCAGGGTTTTACTGGCTGCACGGAGCATTTCGTCACTGATTATGCGGGCTTTAACAGCAATAACACCCAGACCAATACCCGGGAAAATATAGCTGTTATTGCACTGGGCAATATGATGCGTTTTACCCTGGTACTCTACTGCCGGAAACGGGCTGCCGGTTGCAACGATAACATCACCGTCAGTCCACTCTATGACCTGCTGCGGTGTGGCTTCAACCTGACGTGACGGATTACTCAGCGGGAAAATAATGGGTTTAGCACAGCCTTTTTTCATGGCCCGCACCACCTGCTCAGTAAACAGCCCGGCCTGACCTGAGACACCAATCAGGATATCCGGCGTGGCACAGTGCATCACATCCAGTAAGCTGGGATAATCGCCACTGTAATTCCAGTCTGTAATGGCGCTGGCATTTTGGGTCAGCGCCTGCTGAAAGTCACGTAAATCTTCCATGTTATCAGTGAGTAAGCCAAAACGGTCAATCATAAAAATTTGCGCCCGGGCCTGTTGCTCAGTTATTCCCTCCGCCACCATCTGACTGATAATTTGCTCAGCAATACCGCAGCCGGCTGAACCGGCACCAACAAAGACCACTTTCTGGGTGCTGAGTTTTACCCCTTTGCTTAAGCAGGCAGCCAGCAGGGTGCCAACAGTAACGGCAGCAGTGCCCTGAATATCATCATTAAAACAGCAGATTTGGTCACGATAGCGCTGCAATAAAGGCATCGCATTGGGCTGGGCAAAATCTTCAAACTGAATTATTGCCTCCGGCCAGCGCCGTTTTACCGCATTTATAAACAGCTCGACAAATTCGTTGTAATCATCCTGATTGACCCGCTTTTGCCGCAGGCCCATATACATTGGATCTTTTAACAGTTTTTCGTTATTGGTACCTACGTCGAGCATTACCGGCAAAGTATAAGCCGGACTTATGCCACCACAGGCGGTATAAAGCGACAGTTTACCAATAGAAATACCCATGCCGCCGATGCCCTGATCGCCCAGTCCCAGCACCCGTTCGCCATCGGTTACTACGATGACTTTGACTTTGGCTTTGGTGGCGCTACGCAGCACATCATCCAGGTTGTAGCGGTCTTCGAAGCTGACAAACAAGCCCCGGGCGCTGCGGTAAATATCAGAAAACTGTTCACAGGCGTCGCCCACGGTTGGCGTATAAATAATCGGGATCATTTCCTCCAGATGTTGCTGCACCAACCGGTAGAATAAGGTTTCGTTATTATCCTGAATTGCCCGTAAATAAATATGCTTATTAATCGCAGTATCAAAGCTTTTGTATTGCATGTAGGCCCGACTGACCTGCTCTTCTATGGTCTCGAACCTTGGCGGCAGTAGTCCGGTCAGGTTAAAGGCAGCCCGCTCTTCCCGACTGAAGGCACTACCTTTATTTAACAGTGGTGTTTCTAATAATGCAGAGCCGGAATAAGCGGTATATAACGAGGCTTTTACTTTTGGTTCAGACATAACAATATTCCAAAAAAATAGCGCCGGCACTGGTATTCAGTGCCGAAAACAGACTGGATCAATAAATAGTGCTGATACGTGGATTCAGAACAGACAGGATAAATAACCCTTCGGTATTACAAAAATCAATCGCTTTAATTAAGTCGGCTTGTTCCAGATGTAACAGTTCCAGCACAAAGGGATCAATCAGTGTTTTGATACTGTAAAGATCAGGGTGTTGGTTAGCCAATGCCAGCCGCACTGTCAGATAGCTGATTAACACATCTGGCTCAGCTACATTAAACTGAGTACTGTGCTGGCGGGCCAGCGGTTCGACAATACTATCGGGTAACTGCCACAGATTTAACAGTTCTGCACCGCAGGCAGCATAGGTAAAGCCCAGCGTAGTTTGTTGTAACTGCCAGGGTTTAACGTCGTCGCTATATCTCTGACACTGCGCTGCATTGTCGGGTGCCTGTTGCATGACCACCAACTCACCAATATTATGCAGCAGACCGGCGACATATAACCTGTCCGGCTGACGCAAACCGCAAAAATTCGCCAGATATTTGCCAATCAGGGCGGCATTAATACTCTGCTCCCAGAACCGTTCTAAATCAATTGAGCTGGAACTGAGTTTGCTGCAGGCGGAACTGACAGCAATGCTGACCACAAGGTTATAAAGTTGAGTTTTACCAAGCACCAGCAATGCTTTGCTGACTGATTCAACCTGATAGGGCAAACGGTAAACCGCGCTATTAGCCAGTTTAAGTAGTTTAGAAGTGAGTACCGGATCAAGTAAAATTACTTCAGCTATATCATCCAGACTGGCGGTGTCCGATTCCATCAGTTCTTTAACGCGGACATAGCTATCAGGAAAAGCAAATAATTCGACAGCATTTTGCGCATATTGCAAGGCGTTCATCGGGGACATCTCCGGTTGGGTCTATCAGCACCAAAAGCATCTGACGCTTTTAAGTGTTACTGCTGGTGCTGATTTTACAAGTTTTTGCCGGAAAAACTTAGTACTTTTTACTGTCATTGCCATCAAAAGCAGTTTTCAGATTATTGTGTATAAAAAAGCAGCGCTTAAGCGCTGCTTCCCGCATTTAAACAATGCTATTGCTCTTAAGCCACCAGGCTGCGAAGCATCCAGGCGGTTTTTTCATGAACAGTCATCCGTTGAGTTAACAAATCCAGGCTGACTTCATCTGAGGCTTTGTCTGCCACCGGCACAATAGACCGGGCGGTCTTGGCAATGGCTTCCTGGCCTTTAACCAAATCTTTAATCATTTCCTCAGCAGTAGGAATACCATCGGCTTCTTTAATGCTGGTCAGTTTGGCAAACTCTTTGTAAGAACCCGGTGCAAACTCGCCCAGGGCGCGGATCCGCTCGGCAATAACATCAACGGCTTCGGCCAGTTCGATATACTGTGTTTCAAACAAGGTGTGCAGGGTCTGAAACATCGGGCCGGTAACATTCCAATGATAATTATGCGTTTTCAGATACAGGGTATAAGTATCGGCAAGTAAACCTGCCAGACCTTCACAAATTGCTTTACGTTCGTTTTCATCTATACCGATATTAACTTTCATATTGCTGTCTCCTGACTTAATTAAACGTCTTAAAAACTTGCACGGGGCCGAACTTTGCGCCAGGCCGGTTCAGCTTTTCGTCATAAACCATTTTGTGATAAACATAGTGTTATAACAAAGACATGGGGGCAATACAGAAAATAACAAGCCGGTACGCCAAAGCGTTACCGGCTGTGTATTCAAATGTTCAGACAGATAGTATGACGGTTAGCTGGCCTGCGCCGTTAAATACTCTTCGTAAGTACCAACAAAGTTACGCACGTCCTGGCCGGTGATTTCAATAATCCGGCTGGCCAGAGATGAAACAAATTCCCGGTCATGGCTGACAAAAATCAGCGTGCCTTTGTAATGTTCCAGTGCCATATTTAACGATTCGATAGACTCCATATCCAGGTGGTTGGTCGGTTCATCCATCACCAGGATATTGGGTCGTTGCAGCATCAGTTTACCAAACAGCATTCTGCCTTTCTCACCGCCCGACAACACCTTGACTGACTTTTTAATTTCATCCTGGGAAAATAACAACCGTCCCAGAATGCCCCGGATGGCCTGCTCGTCATCTGACGGCTGTTTCCACTGGCTCATCCAGTCAAATAAGGTCATCGCTTCAGCAAACTCATGGGCATGATCCTGAGCATAATAACCAATTTTGGCGTTCTCTGACCATTTCACGCTGCCGGATTCCGGGGTTAAATCCCCTATCAGGCATTTTAATAAGGTCGACTTACCAATACCGTTGGCGCCTAAAATCGCTACTTTTTCGCCTACTTCAATCGTCATATTCAGGTTTTTCAGCAGCTGCAATTCAGCAAAACTTTTGTTCAAGCCTTCAACTTCAAGCGCCAGCCGGTAAAGCTGCTTTTGCTGTTCAAAGCGGATAAACGGGTTAACCCGGCTGGAGGCTTTCACTTCTTCCAGCTGAATTTTATCAATCTGTTTGGCGCGGGAAGTTGCCTGCTTTGCTTTAGACGCATTGGCAGAAAAGCGGCTGACGAAGGTTTGCAGTTCAGCTATCTGGGCTTTTTTCTTGGCGTTATCTGACAATAGACGCTCACGAGCCTGGGTGGCAGCAAACATATACTCGTCATAGTTACCCGGATACAGGCGTAGCTCACCATAATCAAGATCAGCCATATGAGTACAGACACTGTTTAAAAAGTGGCGGTCGTGCGAAATAATAACCATGGTGCTGTTGCGCTCAGCCAGTACATTTTCCAGCCAGCGGATAGTATTAATATCCAGGTTGTTGGTCGGTTCATCCAGTAACATAATCTCCGGATCAGCAAATAGTACCTGAGCCAGCAACACCCGAAGTTTAAAACCCGGTGCAATGGCTGACATCGGGCCAAAATGCTGCTCGACCGGAATGCCGACGCCAATCAGTAACTCACCAGCCCGTGATTCTGCCGTGTAGCCATCCATTTCACCAAACGCTACTTCAAGATCGGCGACTTTCATCCCGTCTTCTTCGCTCATCTCGCTGCTGGCATAAATCCTGTCACGTTCTTCCTTCACGGCCCATAATTCAGCATGGCCCATAATGACGGTATCAATAACGGAGTACTGTTCGAATGCAAATTGATCCTGATGCAATTTTGCAACCCGGTGATTCGGCTCAACAGATACATTGCCGGCCGTCGGTTCAAGTTCCCGGCTGAGAATTTTCATAAAGGTCGACTTACCGCAACCATTGGCCCCGATCAGACCATAACGGTTACCTTCACCGAATTTAATAGAAATGTTTTCAAACAACGGCTTGGCGCCGAATTGCATTGTAATATTGGCAGTTGAGATCACTAAAAGGTCCGCTACAGATTGTACTGGATGAAAAAGGTGCGCCACTATACGCGCTTTGTGCGGTAAATTCAAAAAAACCGGCATAATTGCCGGTTTAGTTTGTTGCCTGAGCTAACGGCATTTTACAGTGTTAACGGGCCTGGGCCGCAACAGCCACCGCGGTGCGGGTCAGCTCGGTGATCTTTGACCAGTCTTTGTCGCTGACTGCCTGATCCGGCACTATCCAGGAGCCACCAACACAGCTGACATTAGGCAGTGCCAGATAGTCGAGATAGTTCCTTTCGTTTATGCCGCCGGTCGGACAAAAACGAATATCAGAGAACGGGCCATGAATCGATTTTAAGGTTTTAACACCGCCGGCAGCTTCCGCCGGGAAGAATTTAAAATGGGTGTAACCGAGGCCGGTACCTTCCATCAGTTCGGAAATACTGGCAATACCCGGTATCAGCGGAATAACCGAATCTTTACCCGCCTGCAGTAATTCCCGGGTCAGGCCCGGGCTGATGGCAAACCTGGCGCCAGCCGCGATCACCTGCTCTAATTGCGCTGCGGTAGTAACCGTGCCGGCGCCTACTATGGCTTCGGGTACCTGTTCTGCCAGTAATTTAATAGCGTCAAGCGCCACCGGGGTGCGTAAGGTGACTTCCAGCACCCGGATACCACCTGCCAGCAACGCTTTTGCCATAGGTACGGCATCCGCCAAATCTTTAATTACGATAACCGGAACTACTGCACCTTGTGCAAATAATTCAGCAGGTTGAAGCTGCCAATTTTCAAATGCCATACGTTAACTCGCCAATGATTGTTTTAAGTAAACTGCCGCTCCAAGTAAACCTGGTTGCGGGGCAGTCACGATATAGGTGGCGATCTGGCGATTAAAAGCGCTAAACCGGCCTTTTGCTTCAAAACGGCTTCTGAATTCACTTGCCGCCATTAATGGCAGTAGTTTTGGTGCTATGCCACCAGCAACATAAACCCCACCAAAAGTACTGAGTGTCAGCGCCAGATCACCGGCCACACTGCCAAGGCTGGCAAAAAATTGTGCCACCGTAGCCGTAGCCAGTTCAGAACTGCCAGCAAGGGCCTGGCTGCCAATTTCACCGGCAGACAGTGGTGCAACATCTAAGCGCCGATACAATGCCAGCGCCCGGTATATGGCCTCAAGCCCCGGACCGGATAACAGCCGCTCGGGCGAGACATGACCATATTCTTTAGTCAGTACCTGTTGAATAAACCATTCCTGTTCCGTTTGCGCGGCCCAGTCGACATGGCCACCCTCGCCCGGTAACGGCATAAACTTTCCATCAACATTGATCAGATGGGCCACACCTAAACCGGTACCGGCCCCCAGCACTGCCATCGGCTGGTTTTGTTTAGCACTGCCCTGACCCAGCTGAACTTTGTCATTGCTTCCAAGCGCCGGCAGACACATGGCTACGGCGGTAAAGTCATTCATTACCAGTAGCCGTTCTAATCCTAACTGGCGCTGCATGGCGCTGACCGAAAAGTGCCAGTGAAAATTAGTCATGCTGATTTCATCACCGGTGACCGGACAAGCAATCGCAATAGCAACATGTTTAAGATCTGTTAATTGCTGCTGTTGCTGATAATGTTGCAATGCATCAGCCAGGCTGGCGAAGGTGGCACACGGGTAAACCGCTACTTTATCCAGCTCCAGGGTGGTTAAACTAACCCGGCTGAACCGGGCATTGGTGCCACCAATATCGGCAACAATGGCGTAATCTACCGGGTTAGCCATGCAAATGCTCCTCGGTAACAAACAGGCTACAGGCCCCCTGCTCGGCGCCACTTAATTGGGCACGCATCGCACCAAACATTTCCCGGCCCATGCCATAATAGTTATGACTTAAATCACTCTGGGCCAGATCCCGGGCATTAAACTCAGCCTCGTCAACCAGTACTTCCAGCTTGCCACTATTGCCATCAACCAGCATCATATCACCGGTTCTAATCCGGCCAATCGCGCCGCCATCAAGCGCTTCCGGGGTAACATGAATTGCTGCTGGTACTTTACCTGAGGCGCCTGACATCCTGCCATCTGTTACCAGAGCTACTTTAAATCCTTTGTCCTGCAATACACCCAGCGGGGGCGTCAGTTTATGCAGTTCCGGCATACCACAAGCTTTGGGCCCCTGAAACCGGACAACGACGATACAGTCTTTATTAAGCTCACCAGATTTAAAGGCAGCGTCAAGTTCATGCTGACTATGAAACACCACTGCAGGTGCTTTGATCACTTCGGTGCCATCACGTAAAGCCGACGTTTTCAGAATTGCCCGACCGATGTTGCCCGACAGTACTTCCAGACCACCATGACTCTTGAACGGTTTCGCAACAGTAGCCAGCACATCTTTATCCAGTGACTGTTCCGGTGCATCTACCCAGTGCAGTTTGCCGTCTTTTAACAACGGTTGCTGGGTATAACGGCGCAGGCCGGGGCCGGCAATGGTTTGCACATCTTCATGTAATAAGCCGGCATCCAGTAATTCCCGCATCAGCAGCGCCATGCCACCCGCATGCTGGAAATGGTTAATATCTGCCTGACCATTCGGATATATCCGGGTTAACAGTGGCGTCGCGGCAGAAAGCTCAGCAAAGTCGTCCCAGTTAACAATAAAGCCGGCCGCGCGTGCCACGGCGACCAGATGCATAGTGTGGTTAGTCGAGCCACCGGTCGCCAGTAAGCCTACGATGCCATTAACAATGGCTTTGGCATCCACCAGCTTGCCGATGGGTAAATAATTATCACCGAGCTGAGTTAACCGGGTAACCTGCCGTGCTGCGGCTTTAGTTAATTCGTCCCGTAAGGCACTACCCGGGTTAACAAATGACGAGCCGGGCAAATGCAGCCCCATCATTTCCACAACCAGTTGATTAGAATTTGCTGTGCCATAAAAAGTGCAGGTACCGGCAGAATGATAGGATGCGGATTCGGCTTCCAGTAACTCTTCCTTGCCTACCTTCCCTTCAGCAAACAACTGCCGCACCCGGGCTTTTTCTTTATTAGGAATACCGGAAGGCATTGGCCCGGCCGGCACAAATACAAAAGGTAGATGACCAAAACTTAATGCCGCCATCAGCAAGCCCGGCACTATTTTGTCGCAAATCCCCAACATCAGGCCGCCATCAAACATGTTGTGCGACAAACCTACCGCTGCCGACATGGCGATAATATCGCGACTCAATAAACTTAATTCCATGCCGGGCTGGCCCTGGGTAACACCGTCACACATCGCCGGCACACCACCGGCAAACTGAGCAACGCTGCCGACTTCATTAACTGCCTGTTTAATCAGCTCAGGATAAGTTTCGTAAGGCTGATGTGCAGATAACATGTCGTTATAGGACGATATAATGCCGATATTTGCCTTTGTCAGGCTGCGCAGATCTGCTTTATCCTGTTTATTACAGGCAGCAAAGCCGTGCGCCAGGTTGCCACAACTCAGCACACCCCGGTGCGGGCCAGTCTGGCCTGCTTCATCAATCCGCGCCAGATAAATAGCCCGGCTTTTGCTGCTGCGGGCGATAATGCGGTCGGTAACCCGTTGAATAACAGGATTCATATCACTTCCTCTAATTAGCGGCGTACATGACGGCCACATCGACATCGGGCTGTTGCAAAACTGCCCGGATTGGCATACTGGTTACATCGGCTCCTGCCTGCGCTTTGGTAAGCACCTCGAGCTTGCTCTGACCAACCAGATGAATAAATAACTGCCGGGTATTGAGTAACCTTGGCAAACTGAGAGAAATGCGCTGATGCGGTGCCGTAGTTGGATTAACCGCCAGTACCGCGGGTGCGTCGGGTGCTAAACCCGCATTAAGTTCTGCACTGCACGGAAACAATGATGCGGTATGACCATCTTCGCCCATCCCAAGAATAACAGCGTCAAACACAGGCAGTGCATTGATCCGTGGTAAAACATCAGCGATTGCTTCTTCTGCCGACGCTGCCGGAGCATACAAACTGATAAATTCAGCCTTTGCCGCTTTTGCTGTTAATAAGTTAGCTTTAACCAGTCGCTCGTTACTGTCTGGCGCATCAACCGGCACAAAACGCTCGTCCGCCAATAAAATGGTGACGTGTTGCCACGGCAAATCTGCTGCTGACAATGCATTAAATAATGCGGTGGGGGTCCGGCCACCGGAAACGACCAGATATGCCTGGCCACGGGTTGCAATGGCCTCTTGCAGCAGGTTTACCAGTTTGGCAGCAAAATCGGTATTCAGCGCCCTGGCATCGGTGTATTGATGAAGTTGCATTTATATTTCCACCTAATTCGTTTATTCGTCCCAGTTCCGTTCATCGCGGGCCAGCATCGAAATCGACGCAACCGGCCCCCAGGTGCCAGCCTGATAGGTTTTGGCCGGTTCGTTGTTGTTTTTCCAGGCGTTGAGAATGCCATCAACCCACTGCCAGGCCTGTTCTACTTCGTCACGACGAACAAATAAATACTGATTACCCAACATGGCTTCCAGCAACAGCCGTTCGTAAGCATCAGCAATCCGCTGAGATTTAAAAGTTTCATCGAAACTTAAATCGAGCTTGCTCTGCTGCAGGCGCATGTGCTCACCCAGGCCAGGTATTTTATTCATCACCTGCACTTCCACCCCTTCATCAGGTTGCAAACGGATGATCAGTTTATTAGCCGGCAGTTCGTTATAGGTTTCATGGAAAATATTATGGGGTTGTGGTTTAAAGCAAATCACCACTTCACTATGTTTTTTCGGCATGCGCTTACCGGTACGCAGGTAAAATGGCACGCCGGCCCAGCGCCAGTTATCAATATCTACTTTAATTGCCACAAAGGTTTCGGTACGGCTGCCAGCTCTTGCGCCTTCTTCTTCCAGATAACCCGGCACCTGCTTACCTGCGACAAAGCCACTGGCATATTGGCCACGAACCGTTTTTTCCTGGACATTACTGCTATCTATCCGGCGTAACGCTTTCAGTACTTTGAGTTTTTCATCCCGAATACTGTCCGCATCGAGTCTGGCCGGTGGCTCCATCGCAATTAAAGACAGTACCTGCAGCAAATGATTCTGCACCATATCACGCATCTGACCGGCGTCATCGTAGTAACTCCAGCGCCCTTCTACTCCAACCTCTTCAGCCACGGTGATTTGTACATGATCAATTGCATTGTGGTCCCAGTTCGAGGCAAAAATGGCGTTGGCAAACCGCAACGCCAGTAAATTCAGTACAGTTTCTTTACCAAGATAATGGTCAATCCGGTAGATTTGACACTCTTTAAAGTGCTCGGCAACCTGATCATTGATAACAATTGAAGAGGCTAAGTCGTGGCCTATTGGTTTTTCCAGTACTACCCGCGACGGTTCTGCGGCTAAACCCGCAGTGGCCAGGCCCTTACATAAGTCGCCAAATAATGCCGGCGGCGTGGCAAAGTAGCTGACCGGGGTCCGCTTGCCGGCATCGACCAGTTTGCCAAGTTTTTTGTAATCACTGGTTTGGGTTAAATCAAGTTGCACATACAGCAACCTGGCCGCCAGTTGCTGCCAAACCTGCTCGTCCAGCGTCTCTTTTTTCAAAAAGGTAGTAAGGTTAGCTTTTACCATCTCCAGATAAGCATTGTTATCCATGGCATCACGGGCGACGCCAATAATGCGTGAGTCTGTGGCCAGCAAACCCGCTTTTTCCAGCTGATATAACGCTGGTAGCAGCTTTCGCCGTGCTAAATCACCCTTGGTGCCAAATAAAATTAAATCGCAGGCGTTGTTCTGGCCATTTTGTGCTGTCGTTGTCATATCTGACCCTTGCTATAATACGTAATTTTACAACACTTACCGCATACTATCGCGCTGAAATGACGCTGTAAACCCGAAAAGATGTAATTTAATTACATAATAACTAATATTTTGACTAATCTTACATATTAAGGCAGCCTTAGCAATTGAATTACAGTTTTGTGGTAAATTTAATACTGTTTTGATTGCTGTCATGGTGTATAACCAAGCCGGCAACAACTTTTGCCACCTTAACAACTTTTTAAGTCAGGAATTAGCGGATGAACGTACTGGAAAAAATCGTAAGTAGTGTTACCAGCTTCAGCAAGTCTGAGCGTAAGGTTGCCGATGTTATTCTGGCTAATCCACAGATTACTATTCACAGTAGTATAGCAGCACTGGCCAAAATGGCTGATGTCAGCGAACCTACGGTTAACAGGTTCTGCCGCCGCCTTGATACCAAGGGCTTTCCTGATTTTAAACTACATTTAGCGCAAAGCCTTGCCAACGGCACCCCTTATGTTAACCGCCATGTGGAAGAAGAAGATGGGCCTGAGGCTTATACGGCGAAAATTTTTGAATCTACTATGGCCGCACTGGATACCGCGCGGCAACGGGTTGATATCAACACCATTAACCGTGCAGTTGACGTACTGACCCAGGCTAAAAAGATCTCATTTTTTGGTTTAGGGGCATCAGCATCGGTGGCACATGATGCCCAGAATAAGTTTTTTCGTTTTAATGTGCCGGTTGTCTGTTTTGACGACATTGTTATGCAGCGTATGTCAGCGATCAACAGCTCAGATGGTGATGTTGTAGTCTGTATCAGCCACACCGGCCGCACGAAAAACCTGTGTGATATTGCTGCTATTGCCCGCGAAAATGATGCCACCGTGATTGGTATCACCGCCTATGACAGCCCGCTTGCCCGTGAATGCACGCTGGTGTTATCGCTGGACGTACCGGAAGATACCGATATGTATATGCCAATGGCATCCCGGGTTGCCCAGCTGGTATTAATTGATATTCTGGCAACGGGCTTTACCTTACGCCGCGGTAGTAAGTTTCGGGAAAATCTGAAAAAAGTGAAAGACAGTCTGCGCGGTTCGCGGTTTGAAAAGAAAGACTTCAACAACTAGCTTCTGCGGTATTTCATCATTCAGGTTGGCCCAACTGCACCAACCTGTCGCTTTTATGGATATTGCCGCTGTATTCTGTAATAAAATTACATTACACTTAATGCCATGTAAGATCCGCGTTTAACAGCAGGAGCATCTGATGCCAAGAAGAACCAAAATAGTCGCAACTCTCGGCCCCGCTACGAATACCCAGCAATCGATTGAAAAGCTTATCAGTGCCGGTGCAAGTGTGTTCAGGCTTAATTTTTCTCATGGTAGTGCAGATGACCACCGGGAGCGGGCTGCTATGGTACGCGCTGCTGCCACTAAACTGGGTGCGCATGTCGCCATTCTGGGCGACTTACAAGGGCCTAAAATCAGGGTTTCTACCTTTAAAGAAGGTGCGGTGCTGTTGGCAGAAGGCCAGCAATTTGTGCTCGATGCCAGTCTGGCAAAAGGTGAAGGTGATCACCACCAGGTAGGTATTGATTACAAAGCGCTGCCAGAGGATGTCAGTGCCGGTGATTTGTTGTTACTGGATGATGGCAGGATCCAGCTGCAGGTTGAGCAGGTTGATGGAAGCCGGGTTTATACTAAGGTTACTGTTGGTGGCAAGCTCAGTAACAATAAAGGAATTAACCGCCAGGGCGGCGGCTTAACCGCCCCTGCCCTGACTGAAAAAGATAAAGCCGATATTATTACTGCTGCAGAAATTGATGTCGATTTTCTGGCTGTGTCATTCCCCCGTAGTGGTGATGATATGCGACTGGCTCGCGAGCTGGCAAAAGCTGCAGGTTCAGAAGCACGGTTAATGGCGAAAATTGAACGGGCTGAAGCGGTTGCTGATAATGAGACGCTGGATGACATTATTCGCGCTTCTGATGCGGTAATGGTTGCCCGTGGCGATCTGGGTGTGGAAATCGGTGATGCTGAGCTGGTAGGCCAGCAAAAAAGGATTATCGCCCGTTCGCGGCAGCTTAACCGGGTGGTGATTACCGCCACCCAGATGATGGAAAGTATGATTGAAAGCCCGATGCCAACCCGGGCTGAAGTGATGGATGTCGCCAACGCCGTGCTGGACGGCACCGATGCGGTAATGCTGTCAGCCGAAACAGCAGCGGGTAAATACCCGACCGAAACTGTCAGGGCAATGGCCCGGGTTTGTGATGGTGCTGAAAAACATCCCAGTGTCCAGATCTCCAAACACCGGATGGATGTTGCGTTTACCGAAATCAGCGAGACGATTGCGCTGTCGGCGATGTACGCCGCCAATCACTTAGCTGATATCAAAGCGATTATTGCCTTAACCGAGTCAGGTTACACTGCTAAGCTGATGTCGCGGATCACCTCACCTCAACCAATCTATGCGCTTTCCCGCCATAACAAAACATTAAACAAAATGGCGTTATACCGCGGTGTCTATCCGGCGTTTTTTGACAGTACAGCACAGTCAGCTCACTCATTGGCAGATGCTGCTATCGATGCGATTCGCAAGCAGGCAGGCCTTAAAACGGGCGATCTGGTGATTATGACGCATGGCGATGCAATGGAAACCATCGGCGCATCCAATACCTGCAAGATTGTTCAGGTTAAGTAGCGTTGCTATTTCTATGTTTTAATAAAAAAGGGCCTTAGGCCCTTTTTGTTATGTCTCTTTTATTAGATTTACCGGCCAGTTTCAGTATACATCCCGCTGTAATTTTCTTACTCGTCTGGCGGCACGGTACTCTACAAATTGCGGTGCCAGCGCTGTTAAGGCAGAACCGGTAACTACCATCAGCGCGCCCAGCCAGGACCAGAGGTTTAACTGCTGCGCCTGTAAAAAATCAGGAAACAGGTTGCCGGTAATATTAGCGAACAAAATAGTAAATAACGGTGTCACTGCCAGCACCGCACTGACCTTGGATGCTTCCCAGTGGTGTAAGGCTTCAGCAAAAGCGCCATAGGCAACAACGGTATTCAGGCAACAGAATATCAGCAGGGCCCAGTGCAAATAACTCATAGTCAGCAACGGCGCATAATCAGACACCGGCATAAAGCACAGAGTGCCAGCCACATATAACAGATACATAATTTGTTTTGAGCTGTAGTTAACCAGCAATTGTTTTTGTGCCAGCGCATACGCTGCCCAGGTAATAGCGGCGGCAATCACCAGTAGTACGCCGAATGTCTCTGAACCCGCCTGGATTACCAGCTGCCATAGCCGCTCATTAAAAAAAAGTAACAGACCAGATACTAAGGTTACGGCACCGATTTTCTGCCACAATAATAACTTTTCTTTAAAAATAACAATACCACCGAGCATCATCAGAAAAGGGGCCAGCTGGATCACTACCTGCCCGGTTTCTGCGCTTAAATAGTTTAAGCCGCTTAGATACATAATGTAGTTTGACAACAGCCCTGCCACCGCGATCAGCATCAGCCAGGCTACTTTGGGCTGAAACAGCAACTTTATCGCTGGTAACTTACCGCGGGCTGCCAGCCAGAGCCCGACGATAACCGCCGCAGCCAGAAAGCGAATAGCCGTTATTGTATTGGCAGACAACACATCCAGCACAATTTTAAGGGCTATCGGTAACATGCCCCACAAAATGGCGGTCGTCAGGGCCAATAGCAAGCCAACAACACTTTTTCCGGTGATCTGATGCATACAGCAAACTATCCTTTAACAGGCGGAGACTGGCAATTCAGTCGCCGCCATTGTCGCCTATTTGCTATTAACCTGTCTTGTGATTTAGCAAAGTTTGCGGCAAATCAACTGCAGCCGCCGCTCAGAAACTATACTGAGCACAAGCCTACCATCTATTGTTACAACACAGGACTGACAATGAGCACTATCAAAAGATTAGCGATATTAACCTCTGGTGGTGATGCCCCTGGCATGAATGCCTGTATCCGGGCCATTGTGCTGACGGCCTCTGCCTGTAACATTGAGGTTATCGGCTTTAAGCACGGCTTTAACGGCTTGCTGGAGCAGGAATATCAGACCCTCCACCCAATGCATGTTGATAATATTATCCAGCGTGGCGGCACCATATTAAAAAGTGCCCGCTGTCCGGCGCTGCAACAGCAAGAGGGCCCGGCCAGAGCCGCTGCCACATTACAACAACTGCATATCGATGCGCTTATAGTTATTGGCGGTGACGGCAGTTTTCGCGGCACTATGGCAATAAGTAAACATTACGACGGCCAGCTGATTGGTGTGCCCGGCACTATCGATAATGATGTTGACGGCACAGACCGTACTATTGGTTTTGCCACAGCAATTGATACTGCACTCGATGCGATTGATAAAATTCGTGATACCGCTGATGCCTTTGAGCGGATTTTTCTGGTCGAACTTATGGGCCGGCACAGCGGCTATCTTAGCCTTGCTGCCGGCATTGCCGGCGGCGCTGAACAAATTATCTGCCCGGAGTTTGGCCAGCTCAGCCCTGATAACTTAAGAACTATTATTAAACCCATTCAGCATGCGCAGCTGCTAAAAGGCAAGTCGAGCTATTTAATTGTGGTCGCTGAGCACAGCTATCCTGGCGGGGCCACTGCGCTGGCTGAGGCTTTAACGTCAGCAATCGGTATTGAATGCCGGGCCTGTATTCTTGGCCATATTCAGCGCGGTGGCAGTCCGGTTGGTGCAGACCGCATTCTTGCCACCAAATTAGGCGCTTTTGCCGTAGAGCAATTAATGCAGGGCGTGACACTGGTGATGGCAGGTGAAGTAAATGGTGAAGCTTGTCTGTATCCCCTGGCTGAAACCGGCGACAGAGCAAAAACAATAGACCCATTTTTAGTGCGCTGGCAGCAGCAAATAGGCAGCTACTGAGCTGCCGGGGTTACTTATATTGCAAGCCGGTCTGGCAGAAACCGGCGCGGCTAATGGCTGAATACCTGCTTTACCCGATCTTTATAACTGCGACTGACTTTCACCGCCTGACCATTAGTCAACATTAACTGATGCTCTCCATTGGAAAGCATTTGTAATTTGGCAATAGTATGGACGTTGACGATAGCTGAGCGGTGCACCCGGACAAATAACTTTGGGTCCAGCTCCTGCTCCAGTTCTTTCATGGTCCGCCGCAAAATATGGGTCTGACCATCTTTGGTATGAATACACATATAATCGCCAGCGGCATCAACCCAGTCTATTTCAGCAACAGGAACCCGGGTGATCTCGCCACTGTCTTTAATGCTGATTGCTTCCGGAAAGCGATCATTAACCACGGGTTCGGATTTATCCAGTCGCTGCAGTATGTTGCCCGCTTCATCACCAGTCAGTTTTGCAACGGCAGCTGCCAGTTGCCCTTTGTGTTTCTGGCTATCCACTGCGGCATGAAACTTCAGAACCTTATTAACAGCCGCTTTCAGCCGCTCCGGCTCAACAGGTTTTAACACATAATCAAGGGCATTGACTTCAAAAGCGTTAAAAGCATAGTGATCATAGGCGGTCACGAAGACGATATAAGGCAGAACAAGCTGTTTTTGCTGCAGCTTTTTCAGCACAGCAAAGCCATCCATACCTGGCATTTCCACATCGAGAAATACCACATCGGGTTTTAACTCAACAATACGACTTACCGCCTCATCACCATTGCTACACTCGGCAACAACGTCCAGCTCGGGAAAGGCGGCCAGTCTTACCAGCATACCTTTGCGAGCCAGAGGTTCATCGTCTACTACTATTACCTTCAACATGGTTTGCTTCCAATTGCTCTAACTGTAATGGGATCCGGATATTGACTTTCAGCCCTTCAGGCTCGTTGTGAGTCAGTACCAGAGCAAAGTCATTATCATACAGCGCTGCCAGACGCTCTTTGGTATTCACTAAACCCACCCCACTGGCACTGTCTTTAGGAATACCATCACTGATTGGCATGCCAGGACCATTGTCCGACACCTCCAGCAACAAATCGTGCCCGAATTTTTTCGCGGTAATGGTGATAGCCCCTCCGTTAACCTGGCTGGCTACCGCATACTTAATTGCATTCTCGATCAGAGGCTGCAAAATCAAACTGGGGACCAATGCCCGCTCAGTCCCGGGCTCAATGTCAAAATTGATAGTCAGACGTTCAGAAAAACGGACTTTTTCAATTTCAAGATATAATTTAGCTGCGTACAGTTCCTGCTCCAGCGGCACCCGGTTAATCGGATCTTTATAAAGTGAATATCGCAAAAAGTCACTGAGTCTGGTAACCATTTTGTTCGCTGTATCAGTTTCGTTAATCAGCACCAGGGTTGATATTGCATTTAAGGTATTAAACAAAAAATGCGGGTTAAGCTGATAGCGCAACATTTTTAATTGCGCTTCATGGGCTTTATTTGTTGCTGTTAACGATTTTTGCTTTTCAAGTTGCAGCGTCTGATAGTACTTGATACCAAAATATAACCCACTCCAACTTAGCATGACGTAAAACGCTACCGGCGTATCCCTTATATATAACAACCAGTCGTCAGGCCTGTAGCCATGCCGGTATATTTCCCAGTAATTAAAGTTCCTTACGGTGGTCCATATTGCTGCGATCAGTAACGCCAGTAATAAAACCAGTAAAATCATTCGCCAGGGTTGCCAGAACCAGATGCGTTGATATAAATACCGCAGTGGAATAGTGATTAGCCAGCCTACATAAGCATCAAGGGCAACTACGATCAAATATGCATCCCGGGTTTCCTGCACCAGGGAACCAAGATAATTGACAATGGCGAAACCAAGCCAGCCCAGGCTATGCAGGATCCAGAACTGCCTGTTACGATCTTCAAACACTTTGTACAAGATAAAATCCCGCGTTAAGACTCTGCGCAGAGTATAACTAACATCACTGCTAAATCCTTGCCACTTGGACTGATTTCAACAGACATTAATCGCAATTAGGTATCTGATAGCCCGGGACAGAGTCGAATCAGAAATCTGCCAGCACCGGTGTCGGTTTGCGATCGGCATCTAATGCCACAAAAGTAAAGTTACCGGAAATCGCTTTATGCTGGTCATCGTTAAACATATTCTCAACAAATATATCGACGTGAACTTTAATGCTGGTTCGCCCAACATGTTCAATTCTGGCAACCAGCTCAATAATAGTCCCTGCAGGGATAGACTCTTTGAAGTCGACCCTATCTGAACACACGGTTACCAGAGGTTTGCGGCAAAAGCGGGTGGCAGCGATAAAAGCAGCTTCATCCATCCAGGCTAAAGCTTCACCACCAAATAAGGTATTGTGATGATTTGTGCGGCCGGGGAAAACTGTTTTCGTTACCCGGGTAACCGCATGGGCGGTTCTTTTGGCAATAAGGGCTTCACTGGGTGGGGTGTTTGACATAAGCTACTCACTCTGAAAATACAATACGAATCATGACAATGCTGCAGACAACATCATTCCTGCCGTTATTATAACAGGCCTGCCCTACTCATAAGTATTTACTCTGCCCAAAATATTGTTATAGCAAAGATATTAAAAACCAAAGTTGCAACGAGGATTTTATGAACCTAGTTAGTTATCAGTTAAAAATACTGAGTATCGCCTCGCACCGGGTTGAAGTGACGCTGACCTTTATGCCTGATCAACCCGTTCACCAGCTAAGCATGCCCGCCTGGATCCCCGGCAGCTATATGATCCGGGATTTTGCCAAACACCTGCTGACAATATCAGCTTCTGATATATCCGGGCCGTTAATGGTACAACAGCTTGATAAGCAAAGCTGGCAACTGACTTGTCGCGACAATCCTGTCACTGTGGTTTATCAGGTTTATGCTTTTGATTTATCTGTTCGTGCAGCGTATCTGGATGATGAGATAGCGGTGTTAAATCCGGCGGCATTGTGTCTGGCGGTCAGTGGCCTTGACGCTTTACCCCAGCAACTTGTTGTGCCGCCGCCTGAAGCAGCAGCCACTGCCAACTGGCGCCTTGCCACTGCTTTAACACCTGTTGATGATACTGCTGTGCTGGGATTTGGCACCTATCAGGCAGCAGATTATGCCAGCTTAATTGACAGCCCGTTGCTGGCCGGTGTTTTCAACATCGAACAATTTCAGGTAAATGATGTTCCACATTATCTGGTGGTTACCGGTGAAAATCTTACTGATTTACCCCGGTTCGCACAGGATTTGCAGCAGATTTGTCAGCAACAATGTGACGTTTTTGGCACCCTGCCGGCCGATTTAAATCAATACTGGTTTTTACTGTGGGTTACAGAGCAAGGCTACGGCGGCCTTGAGCATAAGTTTTCTACCTTGCTGCTTTGCAATCGTTATGACTTGCCTGGCCCGAATAGCAGTGAGCCAGATGATAATTATCAGCAACTACTGGCCCTTTGCAGCCATGAATATTTCCACACCTGGTGGGTGAAACGTTTAATGCCAGCTGAGTTTAAGCCTTATCAGTTGGCAGCAGAACACTATACCCGTCAGCTATGGCTATATGAGGGTTTTACGTCGTACTTTGATGATTTAGCACTGGTAAAAAGTGGCTTAATCAGCCCTGAGCGTTATCTGACAATACTGGGAAAAACAATCAGCCGGGTAACCCGCAGCCCGTCTGACAACCTGCAAAGCCTGGTTGCCAGCAGTTTTAATGCCTGGACTAAGTTCTACAAACAGGATGAAAATGCCATTAACGCTGTGGTTAGCTACTATGCTAAAGGTGCCTTACTGGCGTTCTGCCTGGAGGGCGCTCTGCGCCAGCAAGGGAGCTCTTTGCAGCAACTCTGTCAATATATGTATCAGCATTATCTGGAAACGGGCACTGATGAAAATAGCCTGTTTGCCAGTCTGACTGCGCTGGGTTTTGCCACTCTGGCTGATACTGCCCGCGACTGGGTCAGCCAAAGCAACCCCCTGCCCCTGCAGCAGGCTGCATTGCAACTCGGCCTTGAACTTCGTTTCAGGCCAGCCACGGACCACAACGATCTTTGCGGCCCTGCAAACCAAAACTGCCTGCCGGCCTACCTGGCGGCAGGAGTCAAAGTACAACAAGGCTTGGTAACCATTACTCAGGTTATTGAGGGTGGCGCCGCTCATCAGGCTGGTGTTATGGCCGGCGATCAGTTACTGGCACTGGCCGGCTGGAAAATTACCGAACAAAGCCTGCCACAATTATTGCAACGCCTGCCCAGTGCTACAGAGCAGGTGCTGACAATCTACCGCAAAGACCGCTTATTGACGTTACAACTGCCTATAACCGTTGCGCCGGCAAAAATCGCCTGTTTGCAATTTACTGATAGCGATAAGGCAAGCACGTGGTTACAGCAGGAGGTTACTCTGCAGACAGCAGCAATTGTGGATCAAGCCGCTCCTGTAACCAGTTAATCCGCCAATCAAGATGGGGCCCGGTTACCCGGCCTGTGGCCCCGACTTCAGCAATTTTTTCGCCCTGGCGCAGCTGCTGCCCCACTTTTACGCTAATCGCATCTAAGTGCATAAGGGTTGACGTTACCCCCATGCCATGGTCAATAATCAGGGTAAGGCCCGAATAATATAAATCTTCAGCCAGCAGCACTTCGCCACTCCAGGGAGCCAGCACTGGTGCGCCAACCGGGGCCGCAATATCAAGACCATAATGCGGATTACGGGGCTCACCATTAAACACCCGCTGGCTGCCATACACTCCTGATATCCGGCCTGTAGCAGGTAATACTGGTTCAGCAAAAATGGCTGTTTTATCAGATAAGGTTGTCCTTACTGCTCTTACTTTACGGTTGTCATTTTGAATTCGTTCGGTTACTTCCGCCGGCGGTGTAACGTATTTTTGTGCTACCCCGGTAATGCGCTGGACATCATATTCGCGAGACGTAAAAGTCAGCGGCAACTGCTGTTGGCTGCCATCAGCAGCAATAATAGTTAACTGATGTTGTAAATCAGCATCACGACCAATGCCGAATACAAACTGCCCCGTTGCTGACACTTTGACAGGCTGGCCATTGAACAATACTTTGGCCCCTGCCGGTGCCTGGCCGCGGATCAGGCTGCCCTGAGTAAGCTTACCGTCAAGAGTAATCTCAGCGGCCGCTGCTAACTGTTGGGTTGCCAGCAAATTAGCGCTGAGCAATAGCGCCTTTAGCCACACCTTCATAAGCTACTACCTTATAATTCTTTGTGTTATCAATTGCTTTAAGTTCACCTGCAATATAGTCTGCCAGACATTCTACCGTGGTATCGCAGGGTAAAATATCGCAATGACGTTGTGGAATAACTAACTCAAACCAGCCCTGACTTGCCTGATAGCGGAAGCAGTGCGTATCGGCCTCGCCGCTTAGCATCTGCAATGCCGAAGCTTCACATAAATCAGCTGCAGTGCCCAGATAGCAGTCCTGCCATCGTTCACTCCATAGTTTGTTCAGTCGCGGCGACAACATGCCATCAGCATATATCTGAATAGTCGAGCGATGGCCATGAGCGATGCGCTGACAGTTGCCATCGTGCTTCTTTAAACCATGGCTGTAGTGGTAATAAAAACCAGTACTGGCTTCCGGGCGCAGAGACAGGGTCAGGCGTTCAACATTGGCTGGCAATAGCGGTTTGATTTGTTGTTCCAGGAACTGACTAACACTTTGCTCGTTAATCTGGCTGGTTGGAATGCAAGCAAAAGCTTCAGCCGGTGATGCCAGGCTAATAGTACCGCGCGAACTGTTATAGCGGACCAGGCTGCAATTTTGCTCTGAGGATATAGTCAGCGCACCGCATTCAGCAGGCAATGCAAGCTTATGATCAACTAATTGATCTATCGCCTGTTTAATCACCTTTTTTACTTTGGCAAAGTCGAACACCATAGCGGTGTCATCCAAACTGCCCTGCAGTTCTGCATCGACAATATAACTCTCCCCCACCATGCCTCTATGCAGGTCAAGGTAAGAAAAATCGATTACGGTTAACGAGTTTACGAATAAGATCATTTGTATATCCAGGCTAAAGCAGTTGCGGCTTGGCGTAGTATACCTGTTCAGCACTGTAGCAGTAAGAGCAAAGCCTCGCTTTTAACGCTTATGTTCAGTTAACCAGCTGTTTAAAATACCAATCTGGCCACATTTGTGGGCTGCATACATTAAACGGATAGCATTACTTAGCAAAGTACTGTCATTCCACTGGGTTTTTTCCTGGATCTCCTGGTAGCAACCTAATGCTTCCGGTGTCAAATAGCCCCGCAGCTCCTTTTTACCAGAAGCTTGTTGCTTTTGCCGGTATCGTTGTTGTTTTTCGGCATTACTCAGTGCCCTTTTATTGTCACTGCTCATATCTATACTCATTACTTATTTATTTGTAAGGTGAACGCCGCACGCCTACTATTAGCAGACAAGTTGAAATTTGCAGCGAACCGACAAATCGGACTTGTCTGGCGTACAAGTGTTCGCTAAAGTGGCGCAGCATTTATAATGGGTTAAACATACATGACTAAGAATAGCTTTACAAAAGAAGATTTAATCGCCTGCGCAAATGGTGATTTATTCGGTCCGGGTAACAGTCAGTTACCGTCGGACAATATGCTGATGATGGACCGGATTGTTCACATTTCTGAAGAAGGCGGCCTGTATGGCAAAGGTCAGATCATCGCTGAGCTGGACATTACCCCCGATCTCTGGTTTTTTGCCTGCCATTTTAAAGGCGATCCGGTAATGCCAGGCTGCCTCGGGCTTGATGCCATGTGGCAGTTAGTCGGTTTCTTTCTTGGCTGGTGTGGCGGTCCGGGCAAAGGCAGAGCACTGGGCGTTGGTGAGGTTAAATTTACCGGTCAGATTTTACCCAGCGCCAAAAAAGTAACTTACACCATTAATATGAAACGGGTGATTAAAAGAAAACTGTATATGGGTATCGGTGATGGCGTGGTCAGTGTTGATGGTCGCGATATTTATGCTGCTACTGATTTAAAAGTAGGCTTATTTCAGGATACGTCTAACTTCTGAGCGATGAAGTGCGCTTAAAACAAACCCCGCTATAAATGCGGGGTTTGTTTTTTCTAAAAAAGAGAATAACTTATATCCGGTTAGAGGCCTTTATTAAACAGACCGACATTACGGTCTTCCATTGCTTCCCGCCAACCTCCGAGCCATTGTGAGCGGGCATCTAAATTTTGATAGGGACAAATTTCTTTGGAGCGTCCGGTGACACCGGCACGATAACCTTGAGCATGAGCACGTTCCAGACGATCACGTTTTTGTCTTTTCATACGGCAGTCTTCCTCAACATTTTTTATTAATTAACAGTACAACTGGTGTCTCAAACAGGTTTGAACAACCTGACAGCAAACCACTCCATCGTACTCATTAATTGATAGCTGACAGCTTCAGAAGGTTCAAATGAAATTAACAGATATACTGCTTGACAAAAGCTAACGAACTGAAGTTGTTTGCGTTTTAAAGACGTTTTTATTTATATTTTATTACGATTAAAAATAATTTTTGATAACTGTTTTTTCTTATCGAAGGATACAACGAAAAAAGCTGCCGAAGCAGCTTTTTAATCACGTTATAAAGAGCCTGGTTCAGTTAACGTCTGCGCCGAAACCATAATCCAAAGCCGGCCAGCAACAGTAAGCCTACGCTTCCCAATCCGCCTGCTTTTCGCTCATAGGTATCTTGCTCTGTATTGCAGTTTTCCTGCTCACCATTGGCGATAGGCAATAACTTAACCGCTTTTGCCTGTTCATCCAGTACCGGGTTGCCATCAGCATCCAATACCGGCTGACCTTTCGCATCAAGCCGGGGTGACTGCTGCAGCACCGTTGCCAGAATTTCCCCATTATTATTAATGGCGCTGGCATCAACTATCGTATAATCCGCATTACAGCCCACCAGATTATTTAAATCCTGAAACATATCACTGGCAATATCATAAACAAAGCCATGCTGGCGCCGGTCGGTAGTGCCACCGATAATAATTTCAGCCCGGCCGACTATTTGACCGTTATCGTTTATTGCTGCCGGGACAGATGAAGAACTGGCAAAAAAATCGGTTGGAAAAACTACTCTGTCAGCCGCAACATCGTAATAAAAAAACTTATCACGTCGCGCGCCGTTTATTGTCTTTATGGCATATCCGGTTGCAACATTACTATTATTAATGTCAATTGCAGTACTTGCTAACCACTCTGACGGATCAATAAAGCCACCTACTTCACCATTGCGAAATACGGTCGCATGGGGTGCGGAGTATATCCGGCTGAATTCTCTACCGAAACTGTCGCGAAACCGAATCAGCCTGTCGCTATCGCTGTATATGGAGTATCCAACAGCGACACCATCATCATTTATTGCCTGAGCGGAGCTGGAATAACGCAGTTCTTGCTCATCATTTTCAGATTGATACGCTGTACCTGTTCCTTTTTCACCCAGAAATCCAAACGACTGAGTATTTGTCGCGGTACCATCAGGTTGCAACTGCCAAAGCATTGCCCTTTCAGCATAGCCATTCGGCACTGTTACTGTTTGATTGCGATAAATTTGTGATTTTAAATCAAAAAATGAACTTGTACGTAATTCAAGCTCCCGGTTTAAGCAAAAAACCACCGGCTCAATGTCGCCGTCGCAAATCGTATCCAACTGTGTGGATACTTCTTCGTCGAGAGTGATCGATCCAGAACCTGCAATTAAACCCTGATTATTAACAGAAAAGGCTCTGCTAAAACCACCACCCAACTCAGTATATAGTGGTAGCAATGTCACCGGACCAGTGCCTGACACTGCAACACCGTACTGAAAACCGGGTTCAGGTTGCCAGACCGTTATTGTTTCAGGCGCTTCAGCCTCTTCATCCTCTGGATCCGGTGCCGGGGTAAACTGTTGTTTACTATATGGTGCAGTTGCGATACCGACAGCTATGCCTTGTTCGTTTAAATCATATATGAATTCACTGTTAGAACGGAGCTGCTGCAGATCGCGCATCGGTATTACCGCTGGTGTAGCATTTTCAGCTTGTGAAATGGCAACGGCCCGCCCGACTGGCTGATTTCTGATATCCGGATTGGCACCCAGCAATACGCTAAGGGTATTTAATACCGTAGCATCAAAAATACCCAGTTTGGCATCTTCTATCTGTTCCGGGGTTAAAATAGCGGTAATCGTTTCACTGTCAAAGTTAATGGTACTGACGTCCAACGGGAAATTAATAAAATTTACTGCTGTGCGACGGGTTTGCTGGTTTGGCAACTGCCATTGGATAAAACCCTGGCCGGTAACAACAGCATTACCCTGATCATTCAGTGCCGCAGCAAAAGTTGCCTTGGAGATGTTATTGGGTTGAAGCTCTGCAACCTGATATACGGCGGCAGCAGTGGAAAATGCAGTTAGCAGTGGCAATACCGCCAAACTGATTCGAGATAATTTCATTCAAGGCCCCTAATCTACTTCTGATGTACGTCTACTGTACTAAGAATTTAATGCTTCTAATTGTTCCCAGCGCGCATACGCTTGCGCCAACTTCGACTCGGTTTGCTGCAGTAGGTTCAACGCCTGTTGACTGTCAGCGGCATTTCGCTTAAAAAACTCCGGATCGTTCACCTGCAGCTGCAACGCAGTCAGCTCGGCGTCAAGTTGCTCTATCTGCTGGGGTAATAACTCAAGTTCGCGCTTTTCTTTGTATGATAACTTCTTCGGATTTTTAACTAAAGGATTAACTTCAGCTTCTGTCGGCTTATCAGCTACAGTTTGCTCCATTGTTGCAACAGGTTTTGCTTTTGCCGCTTGCCTGGCCTGATAGGCCATTACATCATCATAACCGCCCGCTATTTCTACAATCCGGCCATTGCCAGCAAATAATAAAGAACTGGTAACGGTGTTATTAACAAATTCCCGGTCATGACTGACCAATATCACGGTGCCCTGATATTGCTGCAAAATATCTTCCAGTAATTCCAGAGTTTCCACATCTAAATCGTTGGTTGGTTCATCGAGGATCAGTAAGTTACTGGGCCTGGCAAATAACTTTGCCAGTAACAAACGGTTTTTCTCCCCCCCTGACAACGCCTTAACCGGTGTTCTGGCCCGGGCCGGCGGAAACAAAAAGTCCTGCAGGTAACTAAGCACATGACGGCTCTGACCATTTTGCTGTACTTCCTGTTTGCCGTCTGCGACGTTATCCTGCACCGTAGCCTCTAAATCGAGCGCAATCCGGTGTTGATCAAAGTAAGCGACCTCAAGGTTGGTACCACGCTTTACTTCGCCGCTGTCAACTTTGTAGTCAGCCAGCAGCACTTTAATTAAACTGGATTTACCTACACCGTTAGGCCCAACCAGCGCAATACGATCACCGCGCATCACCAGTAAATCAAGCTTATCCATTACTGGTTTACCGTTAAATGCCAGGCTGATGCCTTTACCTTCAAATACCAGCTTGCCAGAGCGGTTAGCCTGCTCGATGTTAAAATCGACTTTACCTTGTTGCTCTAAACGTGCCGCCCGCTCCTGACGCAGTGCTTTTAGGGCCCTGACTCTGCCTTCATTGCGGGTACGGCGGGCTTTTATGCCCTGGCGGATCCAGACTTCTTCTTCGGCCAGCCGTTTATCAAATAACGCATTATGCTTTTGCTCGTCTTCCAGCATTTTTTGCTTACGATCCAGATACTCCTGATAATTCCCCGGGTGGGAAGTCAGCTCACCCCGATCCAAATCGATAATCCGGGTCGCCAGAGCCCGGATAAACGCCCGGTCGTGCGAAATAAAAATAATGGCACCATTAAAATTCAGTAAGAACTGCTCCAGCCACTGAATAGCCGCTAAATCCAGATGGTTAGTTGGTTCGTCCAGCAATAAAATATCAGGCTTGGCTATCAGTGCCCGGGCTAACGCAGCTTTACGCAACCAGCCACCCGATAACGTTGACAAACTGGCGTCCGGGTTCATATCAAACTGCTGACAAATGTCACTGACCCGCGCCTCCAGCGACCAGCCATCACGGGTATCCATTTCATTTTGCAGTTGCTCAAATAAACGATATTCAGCCTCACCAGCCCCGTCCAGATTTTCAGACAAGGTGTAAAATTGTTGCAATTTTTCAGCTAAATCACCGGCACCCTCGCGGATAAAATCAGCAATTTTAGTGTGCATTTTAGCCGGCGGATCCTGCTCTAAGCGGCTGAGTACCACCCCGGTATTGATGACTATCTGGCCATCGTCCAGGTTTTGCTGACCGGTCAGCAATTTTAAAAAAGACGATTTACCGGCGCCATTACGGCCAACCAGACACACCCGCTCGCCGCTGAACAGGCTAAAATCAACATGATCTAAAATCGGGTTGGTACCAAAAGCCAGACAAGCCTGCTGAAAACGCAATAATTCCACTACTTACTTTCCTTTACCTTAATAGTTTCTAACCAATTACCAACAGCCGCCTGATCAAAAGGCCAGTACAGTAAGTTATCGTCTGCAGATATTACCGGTATATGCAACCGGAACTGCTGCAGCAACTGCTCGTCATCGATAATATCAACCACCTGAAACTCCAGCCCTGCCGCTATTAGCAGCGCTTCCGCTTCTTCACATAAATGGCAGCCCCAGGTGCTGTATAAAATGTACTGCGCCATTAACGTGTTAACTCAAAACAGACATGAATATTGGGATTACGTTTAAAATCTTCGGGCAACGTTGCTGCCGAAATATCTTTTATCTGCCAGCCTGCTGCTTCCAGCGCTGCCCTGTCAATTTTAAACCGGCGTTTATTATTGGAAAAAATAACTTTACCGTCCGGGTTTAACCGAGCTACCAGCATATTAAGTAAGCTGACATGGTCACGCTGCACATCCCAGTTATCTTCCATCCGTTTTGAATTAGAGAACGTTGGCGGGTCAACAAAAATCAGATCAAACTGATCGCGACAGCGCGCCAGCCACTGCAGACAGTCGGCCTGTTCAAACTGGTACTTTTTAGCCTGCGGCCCGCTAACCATTAAACCATTTTGGGTAAAGTTGCGCTTCGCCCAGTCTAAATAGGTGTTAGACATATCAACCGTTGTGACCGCTTTCGCGCCACCGATAGCGGCATGCACCGAGGCGGTGCCGGTATAAGCGAACAGGTTAAGCACGGTTTTGTCTTTCGCCTGCTGCTGAATTAAGCGCCGGGTTAAGCGATGATCTAAAAATAAACCCGTGTCCAGATAATCACGTAAGTTCACCAGAAACTTAGCGCCGTACTCTGTCACTTCTTTGTACTGCCCTGCTTTAGCCATTGCCTGATACTGGTTAGCGCCTTTCTGCTTTTCCCGCACTTTCAGAATCATTTTATCAGAGCTGATACCCAGCACTGTTGGTACCTGATTCACCACATCGAATAAGCGTTTCTGGGCAATCTGCTCATCAACGGTGGCGGGAGCCGCATATTCATGCACCACCACTTCCCCATCGTACCAGTCTACTGCCACGTTATATTCCGGAATATCGGCATCATATACACGGTAACAGCTTATCCCTTCGCGCTTTGCCCATTTTTGCAGTTGTTTCAGATTTTTCGCCAGCCGGTTACCAAAAGAGCTGCTTTCAGCGAAAAATAACGATGGCGCAGCAGAGCTGACCGCCACCTGTTTTTCAGTCAAATCAAATAACGTAAATTCACAGTCAAGCGGCCCGTTGGTAAATTTATAGGTTTTGCTTTTCGATAACCGTAATGAGCGAAGTAAATCGGCGTTAGAGGTAATTATGGCTAAGCGCCAGCCCTGATAATGTTGTTTTAACGCCAATGAAAAATTACTGTACAGCGGGATCAGGCTCGGTAAGTCGCCTAACCGCTCACCATACGGCGGGTTAGTAACAATAACCCCCGGGTTTGCTGCTACACAGCCTTGCAACTTAGTGGCATCAGCGTAATCGACCTTAACGTAGTCTGCGACGCCGGCCCTGGCAATATTCTGTCTTGCCTTCGCCAATGCTCGTTCATCAGTATCACTGCCATAGCATAAAATACCCGCCGGCAAGCTGCGCTGCTCTGCTTTAGCGGCGTCTTTTAATTGTTGCCAGACATTGGCCCGGTGTCCTGGCCAGCCTTCAAAGGCAAAGCGCTCCCGATTTAAACCCGGCGCTATATTCAGGGCGATCAGTGCCGCCTCAATAATAATGGTGCCACTACCGCAAAAAGGATCAAAAAGTGGCTTATCACTGCTCCAGCCAGATCGCTTTAACAGGGCAGCTGCCAGATGCTCTTTTAACGGTGCTTCGCCCTGCCCGCTGCGATACCCGCGCTGGTGTAACGATGGCCCGGAGAAATCTTGCAGAAAATGGAAATAGTTTTTCTCCAGCCGCACCTGAAAACGCATATCGGGGTTTAAGCGGTCTACATCGGGGCGCTGACCGGTTTCTTCCCGGAACTGATCAACAATGGCATCTTTTAGGCGCATGCCGCCAAACTGGCTGTTGTCAATGGTAGCGTGTTTACCAACACAATCTACCGCCAGAGTCTGTCGAATAGTCATTAATTGCGGCCAGTCAATTTTACGGGCTATCTGGTATAGATCTGATTCTGCGGTTACCGGTTCTGATTGTATAAGACGCATAATGCGGGTTGCCAGGCGCGACCACAAACACAGCTGATAAGCATTGCTTAACTCTGCGTTAAAGCGCACCACACCCATAGATACTTTAATTACTTCGCCCTGATAATGGCGTATCTCATCGGCCAACAGCTCTTCGACGCCCTTTGACGTTAAAGCCCAGAATTCCAGCATAACACCCAACCTTTAAATAAAATGGCCGACAGTATAACAGAATGTAATTTAAACACGGTTGAAGATTTGTAATAGCAGCTGATATTGCCGGGTAATCCACCGCACTGCTGCTTAATTCGCCAATCAGTCTAAATAACTGAAAATACCCTGATTAACATCTTGCATAGCATTCCTAAAACCACTAAGATGCGCCCCGCAATGACGGACGCGGGATGGAGCAGCCTGGTAGCTCGTCGGGCTCATAACCCGAAGGTCGTCGGTTCAAATCCGGCTCCCGCAACCAATTGTGACTTGTTTATACGGAAGGTCATCAATTAACGTTTTGCAAATCAAACTATTACCTTAACTGCTCAAGGGTAATTTACGGACGCGGGATGGAGCAGCCTGGTAGCTCGTCGGGCTCATAACCCGAAGGTCGTCGGTTCAAATCCGGCTCCCGCAACCAACTAAGAAATAGATTCAAGTTATACTGACAAGCCCTCGGGCTCCTCTTTATAACCGCGAGGCGAAGGTCACAAATCCGGCTCCCGCAACCAACATCTTAACCAGCATTTAGCTGGTTTTTTTGTGTCTGAATTTCGCGTCTCTTAACAAGAGCATCCGAAGGTCGTCGGTTCGCTTTTCACCAAGATCAGGGCTCCCGCAACCAATTAAGACATAGATTCAAGTTATACTGACAAGCCCCGGGCTCCTCTTTATAACCGCGGGGCGAAGGTCACAAATCCAGCTCCCGCAACCAACATTTTAACCAGCCAAGTGCTTTTTTTGTAGCTGCCTTTTGTTCTTTGCCATTAGCTGCCTGCCTTCTGTTATCAATTAAGCTATCCTAAACAAATTATTCAGCTCGCCAGTTATTAACAGATTAAAAAGGTCGTTATGTCAGTTTTTAGTACCGAATACTCCTACCAGCAATTACCAGAAATTTTGTTTGCAAAATGCCAGCCAACGGCTGTAGCGGCGCCTGAGTGGCTGGCGTTTAATCATTCATTGGCTGATGAGCTGGGCATTCCAGCGCAATACCATGCCAGCGAAGCAGGCTTGAAGCTGTTTTCCGGTAACGATCTGCCTGAGTGGTGTCAGCCAATAGCTCAGGCTTATGCTGGCCATCAATTTGCCAATTATGTCCCGCGTTTAGGTGATGGCCGGGCACTGCTGCTGGCTGAAGTTATTAGCAACAATGGCCAGCGGTATGATTTACAACTAAAAGGCGCCGGCCCTACTCCGTTTTCCCGTGGTGGCGATGGCCGCTCGCCGCTGGGGCCGGTGATCCGCGAATACCTGCTCAGTGAAGCAATGCATGCACTGGGTGTTCCGACCACCCGGGCACTGGCTGCAGTCAGCACCGGCGAAAGCGTCTACCGGGATGAACCACAACCCGGCGCGATTTTATGCCGGGTGGCGAAAAGCCATATCCGGATTGGCACCTTTCAGTATGTCGCCGCATTAAATGATCGACAGCTGCTAATGGAATTCACCGATTATGTGATTAACCGGCATTACCCGCAGTGTCAGTCACAGCCCCAACCCTATCTTGCCTTGCTTGCCGCTGTTATTGCCGCTCAGGCCGCGACGGTTGCACACTGGATGAGCCTGGGTTTTATTCACGGTGTTATGAATACTGATAATATGACGATCAGTGGCGAAACAATTGACTACGGCCCCTGTGCTTTTATGGAAGCCTATGATGAAAAAGCGGTCTTCAGCGCCATTGACCGTCGTGGCCGTTATGCCTATGGCAATCAGCCAGCAATAGCCCTGTGGAACCTGACCCGTCTGGCAGAAGCCCTGCTACCGCTGCTGCACAGCGATCAACAGCAAGCCATTGCGCTGGCAACCTCGGCACTTGAAGAGTTCAGCTCGCTATATCAGCATAATTACCGGCAAAAAATGGCAACTAAGCTCGGCATTACCGCGCCGGCGCCTGAAGATGACCCGCTCATCGCCCGGTTGCTGCAATTATTGCAACAAGATCAGGTCGATTTCAGCCTCTTCTTCCGCCAGCTTAGCCAGCAGGACCCGGCAACCGCGGCTGAGCTATTTAATGATAAGCGTAACTGGCAGAGCTGGTTAAATAGCTGGCAGGTCCGGACAAGCGAGCAAAGCCTCACATCTGAGCAACGTATTATTGTCATGCAACAAGCAAACCCCGCCCTAATTCCACGCAATCATCTGGTACAACGCGCTATTACTGAGGCCACCGGGCACGGCGATCTTAGCTTTTTTAACGAACTGAAAAACGCCTGGCAGCATCCTTTTGTCAGCAAGCCGGAATATCAGCCATTAACGCGGCCGGCGACGGCAGCCGAGCGGGTTAACCGCACATTTTGCGGTACCTGATGCTGGTCAGCCTAGCGGTAGTCATAAATGTTTAATGTTAGTTTCATGGGGATGTCATCTTAACAGCCTGTAATGGCAGCAGGTTTCACCAGAGATAATACTGATGAATACACTGCAAAAGCTGACGTTACTGGATACCAGGCTGTTTTTTCAGGTTAATCTTATTGGCCAGCTACCTTCCGTTAAAAGGCTGAGTCTTGGTTTATCCCGCTGTGGTGATGGCCCCTTGTACCTTATTATTGCCTTATTACTATGGCAATTTGAGCAAAGCCGCGGCAGTCAGTTTTTACAACATGCATTGATAGCATTTGCCATTGAACTGCCACTCTATTTGTTACTGAAAAATGCCATCCAGCGGGAGAGACCCACAGGGCCGTTACAACATGGCTGGTCGCCGGGGATCAGACCCTCAGATCGCTTCAGCTTCCCGTCTGGTCATACTGCCGCTGCTTTTATGTTTGCCTGGTTGTTGGCAGCTTATTACCCCGAATATACCGGCTGTTATCTGCTGCTTGCCTCGGGCATCGGCCTGTCCAGAGTGTTACTGGGTGTACATTACCCCACCGATATTCTGGCTGGGGCTTTGCTTGGCAGCGTGATTGCACTATTGGTGTTACAAATCGTGTTCAGCAGTGGCGTTAGCACCCTATGACTACAGTAAAACCCAAATGAAGATCCTTTATGGCGTCCAGGCTACCGGCAATGGCCATATCACCAGGGCCAGAGCCTTACTACCTGCGTTACAGCAACAGGGAATAGAAGTCGATTTTCTGTTTAGTGGCCGCTCAAAGCAGCAGTTGTTTGAGATGGAAATGTTTGGTGATTATCGCTGGGCAACCGGTTTTACTTTTGCCACAGCTAAGGGCAAGGTACAGAAGCTGACAACCTTTCGGCAATTACAGCCATTACAATTTTACCGGGATATACGCCAATTAGATTTAACAAGCTATGATGTCGTTCTGACAGACTTTGAACCGGTAACGGCCTGGGCGGCAAAGCGTCAGGGCAAACTATCGGTAGGCCTGGCACGGCAGTACTCACTAAGATATCCATTGGCAGGAAAGCAGTCTGCGCCCTGGTTAAAAACGGCGGTCTCAGGCTTTGCGCCGGCAAAACTAATGCTGGGCGTGCATTGGCAACCTGAATTCCCTGACTTATTGCCACCGTTGCTCGCCCCTGTTCCACCGCAGAGCCTCAGTAACAATGATAATGATGCTAAGCCGCCCTTTGTGCTGGTTTACTTACCTTTTGAACAACTGTCCGGGGTAATTGATTGGTTAAAACAGTGTCCAAGCTGGCATTTTAAACTGTATGCCAACGTCCGGGCCCTTCGTACAGAAGACAATGTTACCATCCTGCCGCTAAGTCGTAGTGCCTTCCCAACCGACTTACAACACTGCAGCGGCGTAATTTGTAACAGCGGTTTTGGCTTGTGCAGTGAAGCACTTATTGCCGGTAAAAAACTGCTGGTAAAGCCGCTGCAGGGGCAGATAGAACAGGCTTACAATACCTATACCCTGCTGAAAATGGGCAAGGCGCAGCAGTTTAATCAGTTTACACCAGAGCCATTGTTAAACTGGCTTTACCGGCCGGCTGCTGAACCGTACCCGCTGCCTGATCCCGCATTGGCTATTGCCCGCTGGCTGAAGCAGGGTTGTACGACATCTATTAACGCGTTAGCTGCGTCTGTATGGCAGCAAACGCATGATTAGTCCTGCTGCCCACTGCTGATATCGAGTTCAAGCCGGGCTCGCTCGACCAGTTCCTGATCTAACTCTGTTTTTACCGCAACACCTAAATCCTTAAACTCAGCCGCCTGCTTTATCAAATTTCCTTTGCCGGTAACCAGTTGACCAAGCGCCTTGTCATAACTCTCCCGCGCCTTATCCAGCTGCTTGCCTACCCCCTGCATACTATCGAGAAAGGTTTTTAACTTCTGATAAAATTTTTCAGCCCGGTTAGCCAGTTCAGCAGTATGTTTATTCTGATCTTCAAAGCGCCATAGCTGCCGGACAATATTCAGACTGGTTAATAAGGTTGTTGGTGTAGTCACCAGAATATTGCGATCAAGTGCCTGCTGAAATAACTGGCTGTCATGCTGCAGGGCGGCAACGTAAGCCGACTCAATTGGAATAAACATAAACACCACTTCCGGCGAGTTTAAGCCTGCTATCTGATAGTAGCTTTTGTCAGCCAGTTCAGTTATCCGATCTTTAACGGCCGCGATATGGGCTTTTAATGCCAGCAGCCTGCTGGCGTCATCTTCAGCGTTAACATAACGGGTGTAAGCCGACAGAGATGTTTTAGCATCAATGATTAAGTGTTTCCCCTGCGGCAGGTAAATAACCACATCCGGTCGCTGCCGGCCACTGTCAGTATTAAAACTGGCTTCACGCTTATAATCTTTACCTGACTGCAGGCCACTATTATCCAGCACATTCTCCAGCATCAACTCGCCCCAGTTGCCCTGAACTTTGCGCTCGCCCTGTAAGGCTTTACTAAGCTGGCTGGCTTCAGTGGTAATCTGCTGATTAAGTGCTTGTAACTGCTTTAATTCAGTTTTAAGTTCAGACCGCTGCTTGGTTTCTTCAGTATGCAGCAATTCTACTTTTTGTCTGAAACCCTGCATATCCTGCTGTAAGGGGGTAAGCAGCTGGCGCATACTTTCCTGATTCTGGTGTTTAAAAACTTCACCTTTACGTTCTAAAATTTCAGTTGCCAGTAGCTCAAACTCCTGCTTTAACGCCGCTTTGTTCTGCTCCAGCAATTGCAATTGCTCAGCAAAGTGCAGCTGTTTTTCCTGCAACGAGCTACCTAATCTGGCATGATCAATGGCCAGTTGCTGATATTGTTGCTGCAAATTGTGATGCTGCTGCTGCAACTGCTGATACTGTTGTTGCCATAACTGAGTTTGGTTTTCGCTTTTGGCCAGATTAAATTGCTGCTCACGCTGGCCCCGTTGCAGACTGACTATTACCACTAACAAACCAAGTATAATTAACGCCATCGCCAGCAATGAAAGCGTCAGCGGCGTAAATTGGAAATTCATAAATAAGCAGCCCTGATAATTAGTTAGTTACGCGTATTAGTTGAAGAGTACCACAGCCGGTTACATTTCAACTCTGTTGCGACCTTTGGCTTTTGCTCGGTACAAGGCGTCATCAGCCCGCTTCAGCATCGTATTTGCGTTATCATCACGAATAAAACTGGCTATGCCAAGGCTTACTGTTAACTGCTTGCCGTGCACAAAGTCATGGGTCTCAACAGCGATTCTTATCCGCTCGGCTAATAGTTTTGCTCCGGCAAGATCAGTATGAGGGCAGACAACTAAAAATTCTTCGCCTCCCCAACGCCCCGCCACATCAAGCTCTCGGCAGTGTTGTTGCATAATACCGGCAAACGCTATCAAAACCTGATCCCCAGCCATATGGCCGAAATTATCATTAACTGCTTTAAAAAAGTCTAAATCAGCCAGGATGACACTAAAAGGGCTTTGATGGCGGATGGAGCGGGCTATTTCCTGACTGAGGATCTCGTCCAGTTTGCTGCGGTTAAACAGCCCGGTGAGTGTATCCGTTACAGATAAGCGTTGCAGTTGTCGGTGCTGAGTTGCCAGCGCTCTTAATACTTCAAAACGGCTTACTTCGTAGTAGTGCACTAATATCACAAGACAAATTGAGGCAAGCGCGACATTTAGCAGAGATTCGACTGAAAAACTGGCGGCCGGCCAGGATGCTGAGCGCCATACCAGCAGTAAGGTAAGCAGCCCCATAAATACAGCGGTAGCAATGAGTCCACGCCCCCGGCCCAACAAAAAAAAGGCCAGAGGAGGAAAAATACATAACCAGTACAACGCGTAAAAGTGCGGAGCTGCAAAACAAAGATAACCAATTAAAAATCCGCCAAGCAGTAAAACTGTATGATTAGCGCCCTGGCGCACATTATTGGAAAGCTGAAAGCGGCGTAGTAATGTCGCGGCCAGGGCAGCGGCTATAAAATCGAGCAAGGCGACACTGTATAATGAAAAAAAAGCCAGATTTACAAAAAAGAAAAAAGTAAAAATGACAATCATACCAAGCAGCATGCCATTAATCAGATAAACCTGCTGATACTCTGGATCAGCAGGTTTAAACCGGTGATTATTGGTTATAAAGTGTTTTAACACCAAAGCCCCTGCTAACTGATTACCAAAGCATATTAAATGATACCCGGCTATCTAACAATGAACCATTTTAAAGATGCAATTATTACTAATTCAATCTCAGGCAATTATGGTCAAATATAAACTACGGCCACTTAATAGCAATGTTAACAACCATACTACTGTAGCAACAATATTCTGACGAAAGGTATTTCTGTACTCTCCCATGATTGAAGAGTTGACCGCGACCAATAACGACAAACTTATTACCGGTAATAAAATACCATTTGCTACCTGAGCAAACCAGATTATCGCTAATGGCTTTACCCCCGCTGAAGATAAGCCGACACCAATCAGAATTATTGATAACCAGCAGGCTCTGAACTGCTTTGTTGTCAATGGAATTAAGCCATTAAGCGCATAAGCCGCTGCCAGAGGCGCTGTTATTGCAGAGCTTATGCCGGCAGCCAGTAACCCGCCCGCCATTAACCAGACAGCAGCTTCACCTGCTAAAGGTTGTAATGATTGCGCTAAATCAACCGCACTGTTAATGCTGTGCTCCCGGCCGAAAAAAGCCGCTGCAGCAGTAGATAGGATGGCTATCGAAATTAAGCCGCCGAGCGGTATAGCAGTTCGAATATCTGCATCAGACAGCGCCAGCTGTTGCTGTTTGGTCAACGCTGAACTTTGCCATTTACGGGCACTGGCCGCTGCATGCAGAAAAAGTGAATAAGGCACAACTGTTGTGCCTACCAGAGCAATAACGGTTAGTAAAGCGCCATCGGGCAGCACCGGCCTGACTAAGCCCCGGAGTAAAGCCAGATAATCAGGTTTACTTAACAACAGGGTTAGCAGGAAAGCCAGGCTCATTATCAGCACCAGCGCAATTAAGCAACGCTCCAGTATGGCATAATTGCCACGCCACAATATGGCAGTAGCCACCAGGCCAATTAGCAGCGCCCACGGATTTGCCAGCCCGTAATCACGTAGTGCCATTACCGGCCAACTATGTTGCCACAATGCATCGGCACCCATACTGGCACCGCTGATATTACCCCCCTGATAGGCGCTGTTACCTATAACGATGGCTGAGATTATCAGTAACATCAACGGATACCTGAGCCAGGGATTGCTAAAAAAGAGCCGGATATTTTCGCCAAGCCCCTGCCCGGTGACGATCCCCAGCCGGGCGGCCATTTCCTGCAAAACCATGGTGGCAAACACCGAAAATACCAGCGCCCAAAGTAACGCATAACCATAGTTTGCGCCCGCCAGGGAAGCACTGATAACCGTCCCCGGACCTATAAAGGCAGCGGTAACCAGGGTAGCTGGTCCAAAGCTGAAAAAAGGTGTTTTAGTTGTCATAACAGCACTTCATCTGATTAATTTTATTATTCTGACGGTGATAATGCCTGCATAATACCTGCCCAGTCTAGCGGTAAACTTAAAGCAGTCTCGGTCAACCGTTAACGGTTTACTCCTGTCAGCCGGCTGTGCTTTACCGGCATAAGGGTTATACTGCTGTTGAAATACCGTAGTGTCGCAACTTTGCGGAGGTTGTTATTTTAATACAATTCAGACAAAACAAGCGCGCCGGCAGCCTGCTTTGTGCTGTGATCTCGACTGCCCTGGCTGCAGTGTTTTTTACAGTAAGTGCTGACCAAGCTGCCGCCAACAGCCTGCAGTCAGTAACACTGCGTTTTTGTTATGAAGATAAGCAGCTGTTACCTTACTATGCTGGTGACAGCGCAAAAGTTGCAACCTCGCCAGGCGCTGCAATCGAACACTTGCAACAGGCAGCAGCTACTGCCGGTATTTCACTGGCTGTGGTCAGGATGCCCTGGCTGCGCTGCCTGCAGCAACTGGCAGACAATCAGGTTGATGCTTTGGTTGCCGCTCATAGCCCTGAGCGGCAACACTACACCATGTATCCGCGGGACGAGGATGGCCAACCCGATCCGGCCAGAGCCATTAATACTAACGCTCTATGTCTGGCCCATCGCTTTGACACCAATCTGGCGACAAAAATAACTGACCCGGCATCCAGCCTGACGATCGCCAGACCTTATGGCTACAGGCCATTGCCATTTCCTGAGCATGCCGTACTGGTTGGGGCGCACTCGCCGGAGCAGGCGCTGGAGCTGGTTGTATCCGGCCGGGTTGATGCAACGACGGTAACCTGTCAGCTGAATGGTTTAGCAGCTAAGCGCAGGGATATTGATAACTTACCGCTTAAAATACTGCAACCGCCGGTTTATTTCTCGGTTGGCTATCTGATGATTAGTAAGCAGTTCTATCAGGATTATCCGGTACTTACTGAACGGTTATGGCAGGCGTTACCGCAGACTCTGCACCGGGAGCGTTACGTTGAATATCTGGCTTATCCTGAAGGTTTTTAACTTGGATTGGTAAAAGTAGTTTACAAACTTAACAAGAGTATATTGGGATGAGTACCATTTTTAATAGTTTAGCCAGCTTGCTGATAATGCTGACTTTGTTTGCTGTTACAGCCTGTAGTTCAAACGACAATGTTGCAAAGCAAATGCCAGTTGATCCGGTTGTCATTCTTATCTCGCTGGACGGTTTCAGTCAGCAATATCTGGGAAAATACCCGGCCCCGCATATTGAAAAGCTAATGGTAGAAGGTATCGTTGCCAAAGCCATGCAGCCGGCATTTCCCACTAAAACGTTTCCCAATCATTACAGTATCGTCACGGGTTTGTACCCGGGTAATCACGGTATAACTGAGAATAATATTTACGATGCCGATTTTGATGCCATATTCAGAATGAGTAAGCCGGAAGAAGTTACTGATGGCCGCTGGTGGCTGGGCGAACCGGTCTGGGTAACTGCAGAGTTGCAGGGCATTAAAACCGCAACCTTTTTTTATCCCGGTTCTGAAGCTGATATAAAAGGTATCCGGCCCAGCTACTGGCAGGCTTATGACGGTGCTATCAGTAACAGTGAGCGGGTGCAGTCAGTGCTTAGCTGGTTATCATTGCCAAAAGCGGAACGTCCGGCTTTTCTGACGTTGTATTTCAGCACTATTGATGATGCTGGCCATCGTTATGGCCCTGACTCACCGCAGGTAAAAGCAGCGGTGGCTGAAGTTGACAATGCTATTGGCGAGCTGATTGATGGATTGAAACAACGAAAGCTGTTTAATCAGGTCAATCTGATGCTGGTATCTGATCATGGCATGGCAGAAGTACCGCCAGAACAGGTGATTGTCGTAGATAACATGTTTGCTACCAGTCAGGCCGCACTGACACTGTGGACACCGGAAATAGTTTCCATTTTTCCTAAACCCGGGCAGCTGGAGAGTATTTACCAGCAACTGAGTTCTGGCTTACCCGATAGTGCCAAGGTGTATCGTAAGTCGGATTTGCCCGGGCGCTGGCACTACAAACAAAGCAAGCGGGTGGCGCCTTTACTGATAATACCTGAGCCAGGCTGGCGTTTAATGCAGCAAAGTCAGTATCAACGCTGGCAAGCGAAACTGGCTCAGCAATCAGTTACCGGTAGTCATGGCTATGACAACATTGCTCCGCAAATGCAGGCAATATTTATTGGCCATGGCCCGGCTTTTGCCAACGGCAAAACCATTCCGGCCTTCGCCAACATTGAGTTATATAATCTGATGTGTGCAATTTTAGGTATTTCACCTGCAGCCAATGATGGCGATCCTGCCTGGGCCAGTCAGTTGCTGCAACTGAAGCAGCAATAATCAGGCTTAGCCGACAGTACTAAAGCGCTATTGTTAGAAAATTCCGACTATGTAATGGTAAACAGTATTCGTTGTCAGCAGGGATATTTATGAAAAATAACGTATTAGTTAAAGCCGCTATCATTGGTTTAGTTGCCGGAGCACCAGCTTTTGCCGTAGCAAGTTCTGATTTGCAGTTAACCGGGGATATCACCGTATCTGGTCTTTCATCCGGCGGCTACATGGCGGCGCAGTTTCATCTGGCATTTTCTGACAAAGTCAGTGGTGCTGCGATTATTGCCGGCGGCCCGCTGTATTGCGCACAGAATAATCTGGCAACGGCGTTTGCCAATTGTATGGGCAAGCCGGAAAGTAACCCTGATTTAACCGCAATTGAACAGTATCTGACTACCCTTGAGCAGCAACAGCAACTTGCTCCCCGCCAAAATCTGCAGGATGATAAAGTCTGGATCCTGCATGGCAGTGAGGATACGACGGTCCATCCAAACGTAGGTAAAGCGTTGTACAACCAGTATCAACAGTGGCTGCCAGCTAACAGTATCAAGCTGGTATCTGAGCAACCTTTTGCCCATCATTTTCCGACAGACAGCGATAGCGGCACTGCGTGTGATATATCTGAGCCACCGTTCATTGCCAGCTGCAATTATGACGCCGCCGGTGAGCTGCTGCGGCATCTGTTAGGTGACATTAAGCCCAAGGTAGCCAGCACTTCGGGAAGCATCCGGCAGCTGCCTCAAACCCAGGCAGCAAGTCATCTGGCAAAAACCGGCTATGCCTATATTCCAAGCCAATGCGCTGCAGGCGAGCCTTGCCAGCTGCACATTAGTTTTCATGGTTGTAAGCAGCATGCCGCAGTCGTTGATGATGCTTATATTAGTGGCACAGTTTTAAACCACTATGCTGATACTAACAATCTGGTGATCCTGTATCCGCAGGCTGCTCCCAGTGCACTTAACCCGCACGGCTGCTGGGATTGGTGGGGATATAGCACAGAGCACTATATCAGCCGGCAGGCACCGCAGTTACAAGCAGTTATGTCACTAACTGAGCAGCTGACCGGCAAGAACTGATAAAGACGGTAATTCGTTACAACAGCAGCAGTTGCTCCAGGCACTGCTGCTTTATGTTGTAAAACTGTTTAATCGCGGCAATTTGCTGCAGCACAGCACTGTTATCCGGTGGGTTTTTCCGCCGGGTAGCCAGGATCATTTTATTTTTACTGGTATGCTCCAGCGAAATAAATTCAAAGACCTTGGTGTGATAACCGTGAGCTTCCAATAACAACGCCCGTAAACTGTCGGTTACCATTTCAGCTTCCTGACCAAGGTGGATACCATGCACCAACATCGGCGCCATAACGTCTGGCAAGCGGATCTGTGGCCGTATCTCTTTATGACAACAGGGTGAGCACATAATAATGTCAGCGCCGGTGCGGATCCCCATATTAATAGCATAATCGGTGGCGACATCGCAGGCATGCAACGCCACCATGACATTAATACCGCGGGCTTTAAAATGCTTCACGTCCCCCTGTTCAAACTGTAAACCCTCAAGGTTAAGTTCCGTCGCCGTGCTGTTACAGAGATCGACCAGATTCTGGCGCAACTCGACGCCGGTTATCTGTGCCTTCAGGCCAAGGGTATGACAAAAGAAATCGTGCATAGCAAATGTCAGATAAGCTTTACCAGAACCAAAATCTGCCACATGCAACTGCTTCGCCTGCAACAGCCCGCTGTCTTTAACCGCGCCTTGCAGGATTTCAATAAACTTGTTTATTTGCTTCCATTTATTGGCCATCGCGGGAATAAGCTGCCCCTGCTGATCCGTAACACCCAGGGCGCTCAGAAATGGCCGGCTTTGTTCCACAAACCGTTTTTTGTTTCGGTTGTGGCTGGTATCTGGTTGTTGCGTTATCGTGTGTTTTTTACTATTGAGCAGCGCTTTGCCTTTTTTACTGATTGTCAGTTGCACTTCGCTGCTGGAAGTCGATAATTGAGCTGCTTTAAACTGGCCAGCTATCAGCTCAGTCAGCAAATCGAGTGCGTCATGCAGCGGATAATTCCGGGTTTGATGATTGGTCTGGTACTGCCAGACAAAACGCCAGCGTAACTCTGATTTAATCTCAACCGGCCTGATGACCAGACGCTGTAAATCGCTTTGTGGGCCCTGATATTTACTCAGCAGCAGTCGCTGTAAACTGTTGTCTGACATGGCCTGTGCTAACAACGTAATGAAACGCTGCAGCTCAGCATTATTTATGGAAACCGATGAGTCAGATGATGTTGGCAACGATGCAGTCAAACCCTGCTCCTGAAATATTGATAGCGACAGCGGGTTATAATAACATTATCACTGGCTTTCAGGCACTACGGGCTAACATTGTTGGTTGATTTAACGGACTGACCCGGTTGCGTAGCAGTCGCACTACTGAAGTACGCTTAATAATTTTATTTGCCAGGGTTTGCACGTCATCCAGCATTAAACAACAGACACAATCCGCATCTTCAGCAATAACTAATGCCGCCACCCGGCCGCTTGTGCCAACAATACTCACCAGCTCAGCAAGTTGGACCCGGGTGCTAACCTGCTCAGGAAAATACCAGCTTTTATGGGCCTGTAACTGCAAATACTGATAACTAAGCGCATGCAGGCACATTTCCAGTCGTTGTTCGTGGCTTATTGCAAACGTCTCCATGCCTTCCATAAATTGCCAGAACAATTCTGCTTCGGCAATTGAAAAGCTTTGCTGCTCAGGCAACGCTACCAGCTGGCGGGATGTTAAATTTGAGCAGAACTGAGCCTGCTCACTGATATCCAGCAGTAAACGGTCGCGTTGTTGACAGTATGTCCAGCTCCAGCGCTCCGATGGCGTTAACATGGTCAAATCCTTTTCAAACAAGTTATTGAATTATCTTATGGTTTTCATCACTATAGCATGTTGATCAGTGTGTTAAAGATTATTTATTTATAACAATCCCGGATCGCAAACTGATCTTTATAAGCCATTGATGATCGTTTTAACTAAAGCGGGCCCATGATAGATAAAGCCGGTATAAACTTGCACTAAATTGGCACCCGCCGCCAGTTTAGCCTGGGCAGATGCACTGTCGTTAATGCCCCCTACCCCGATAATCGGTAGTTTCGGCCCTACCGCCTGACGTAACTGGCTAACAATGTCTGTGCTTTTCTGCTGAACCGGTAATCCACTCAGGCCGCCAGCTTCGTTCGCATGAACCATGCCCTGCACTAAGGTTCTGTCCAGCGTGGTATTGGTGGCTACAGCGCCATCCATTTTGCTTCTCAATAACGTCTCAGCAACCTGACAAACAGCGGTATTATCCATATCCGGCGCAATTTTAACAAAAACAGGTACGTATTTATCATATTGGGCCTGTAAATCGAGTTGCTCATTTTTAATCGTCTGCAACAAATCGAGTAAGGCATCACCAAACTGCAAATCCCGAAGGCCCGGAGTATTCGGCGATGAAATGTTTACCGTGATATAGCTGGCATGGGGATAGACCTTGCGCATACAGCTGACATAATCATCCTTGCCCCGCTCATTAGAGGTATCTTTGTTTTTACCGATATTAATACCAAGTACACCTTTATAACTGGCGTTTTTCACATTGTGCACCAGATAATCTACGCCTTTATTATTAAAACCCATCCGGTTAATAATGGCCTCAGCTTGAGGCAGGCGGAAAATCCGCGGTTTTTCATTGCCGTCCTGCGGCCGGGGTGTGACGGTTCCTACTTCGATAAAACCAAAACCCATCTGACCAAAGGCATCAATACAATCAGCGTTTTTATCAAGGCCGGCAGCAAGCCCCAGCGGATTTTCAAAGCGGATCCCGGCTACAGTAACCGGTTTAGTGGCCACTTGCTGGCGCCAGAGCATCGAGGCAGGTGTATGGGCTAATCGCTTCAGACTGCCCAGTGCCAGATTATGAGCCCGCTCGGCGTCACAGCTAAACATCAGTTTTTTTGCTAGAGAGTAAAACATAAGTGCCTTAATAAAAAATACCCCGGTAGAAACCGGGGTATTGTAACCATTGTCGACGCTTATTTCAGCATTAAACTGACTGGCTTAACAACATCAGTTCACGCATTGCTACTGAGAATTTAGCAAACTCATGGCTCTTGGTCGTTTTAAATTCGGCCAGCATTAAACGCCAGCGCTCAACCAGGATCTGGTGCTGACTAAGCCAGCTGTCAATCACATCGTCAGCTGCACAGGCTTTACCACAACTACGGACAACCACTGCTGTCAGTGAACGTTGCTGCCAGTCCAGCTCTTCGCGATATGAAGCCCGGGCCAATGCCTGCCAGTGATTGGCCACCGGCTGCTGAGTGATTTGCTCCAGGAACCAGTGTAAATCAAGCCGGTCACCCAGTTTAAAGTAAATTTCAGCAACCATCGCCAGTGACGTACCCTGATTATCACTGACCTGAGCGATATCCATCACTGAAAATACGGTACTTAACTGGGTTAAATAACGGGCAATATCAGCCGGTATACCTTTATCAATCAGGCCCTGTTCGTTTTCACGCAGCTGCGCCAATTCGGCTTCAGCCAGATAGCTTGCTAAATCACGGGAAATAGCCTGGTAAGCCGGCTTGAAGAAATCGACGGTTTGCTGAATGTCCATAGTTTTATTGCGATGGCGAATAAACCAACGGGTTGCCCGGCGCATTGTCCGTCTTAACTGGAACAATAAGCGATTCTGCAGCGATGCTGCTATTTGATTGTCCAGCTGTTCCAGTTGTTTCCAGACAGCAGATAAGTCAAATAAATCGCGGGCAATGGCATAACACATCGCTACTTCGCCGATATTGGCACCGGTTTCTTCCAGCATCCGCTGGGCGAAATTTGGCCCCATTTCATTGACCAGCATGTTGGCGAGTTTAGTGGCAATAATTTCTGCTTTTAGCGGATGCGTTTCCATCTCTTTGGCATATTGCTTCTGCAACAGCTCTGGGAAGGCGGTGAACAATTGCCGCTTAAAGTAGGCATTCTCATAAATCTCTGGCAATACCAACCGCTCTTTCAGAACCATCTTGCCGTATGCTGTTAAAATAGCCAGTTCAGGTCGGGTCAGGCCAATACCCTTCACCATCCGCTCTGCCAGCTCATCATCTGTTGGCAGGAATTCAAGTTCACGGTTAAGTTTGCCGTCCTTCTCCAGCACATGAATAAAACGGGTATATTCTTTTATCTGCTCTGAACCTAGCAATGACGACAGGGTAATGCTCTGAGTTTGCCGGTAGCACTCTTTCAGCACCAGTGCAGCAACATCGTCAGTCATATCATTCAGTAATTTATTCCGCTGTTTCAGGGTTAAATCGCCACTTTGCACCAGTGCATTGAGCAGAATTTTGATATTAACTTCATTATCTGAACAGGTAACGCCACCCACGTTATCAACAAAGTCGGTGTTAATCCGGCCACCATTGGCCGCAAATTCAATCCGGCCACGTTGGGTAGCACCAAGGTTACCCCCTTCACCAAATATTTTGGCCTTTAAGTCTTTACCATTAATCCGCAGCGGCTCTGAGCCACGATCCCCTACTTCAGCATGGCTTTCGGTCGTCGCTTTAACATAGGTACCAATACCGCCGTTCCAAATCAGGTCGACCGGCATCATCAGACATTCGCGGATCAGCTCGTTCGGCGTCATACTGGCTTTGGTGGTACCCAGCATCTCTTTCATTTGCGGCGATAACTTAATGGATTTAGCGCTGCGGGCAAAAATACCGCCACCTTCTGATATCAGAGATTTGTCGTAATCATCCCAGGTAGAAGTAGGCAGATTAAACAAGCGTTCCCGCTCGACATAGCTGGTGGCGGCGTCCGGGTTCGGGTCTACAAAGATGTGCATATGGTTAAATGCCACCTGCAAGCGGATATGCTTAGATAACAGCATGCCGTTGCCAAACACATCTCCGGCCATATCACCGATACCAACACAGGTAAAATCTGTGGTCTGGCAATCAATGCCTGTTTCCCGGAAATGGCGTTTTACAGCTTCCCAGCCGCCCCGGGCAGTAATGCCCATTTTCTTATGGTCATAGCCATTAGAGCCACCCGATGCAAAAGCATCACCCAGCCAGAAACCGTATTCTTCAGAAATACCGTTGGAAATATCTGAGAACGTAGCAGTACCTTTGTCCGCTGCAACCACCAGATAAGGATCATCTTCATCTAACCGGCTGACATTTGCAGGGGGCACTATATTGCCCTGAACAATGTTATCGGTAATATCCAGCAAACCACGAATAAAGGTGCGGTAACATGCTTTACCCTCAGCAATGAAGGCATCACGGCCACCGGTTTCCGGCAGTTTTTTACAAACAAAACCACCCTTGGCACCTGATGGTACTATGACGGTATTTTTTACCTGCTGGGCTTTTACCAGGCCCAACACTTCAGTACGGAAATCTTCACGACGGTCAGACCAGCGTAAACCACCGCGCGCTACTTTACCGAAACGCAGATGTACCCCTTCAACCCGCGGCGAATAGACGAAAATTTCATACATTGGCAGCGGTAGCGGAATATCAGGAATTAAGTCAGGCTTAATTTTAAAGGAGATATACGGCTTGTCTGTGCCGTCAGCAGCAGGCTGATAGTAATTGGTCCGCAGTGTCGCGTTTATCATATAAACAAAACGACGGATAATCCGGTCATCGTCCAGGTTAGCCACGTTTTCAAGCTGGGCATTGATTTGCTCTTCCAGCTTCTCAATAACCTTAGCCGTAGCTTTGGAAGATGGCGCAAATTTTTTATCAAATAACTGCACCAGTAACCCGGCCAGATCGGGATAACGGGTAAAGGTACTTTCTACATAACTCTGACTGAAAGTTCCACCAATCTGTCTCTTATATTTGGCATACGCGCGGATAATTGACGCCTGACGACCCGATAAACCCGCACCTAAAATTAACCGGTTAAAACCGTCATCTTCCAGCTGGCCGCCCCAGACTTTGGCAAACGATAACTGAAAACTTTGCTGCGCTTCAGCAAAATCCAGTGGCACTTCACCGTTCAGCTCCATTGAGAAGTTTAAGATCCAACTGACACCGCCATCCGGAGATTTCACTGCGTACGGCGTTTCACCAATTACCCGCAGACCGAAATTTTCCAGCATTGGCAAAACGTCTGACAAATGAATGGGATGGTCTTTATGGAACAGGTTTAAGCGCACCGCTTTGCTGTCTTTACTTTCTTCCTGCGGCCGGTAAAACAGCATTTCTAACTTGTTGTCATCGTTTAACGATTCAAGTTTACCAATATCTACCAGGGCATCGCTTGGCAGCATTTCTTCTTTATAGGCACGGGGGAAACTATTAACATATTTACGGCCGAGCTCCCGACCTCTGGCTTCACCGTACACACCGGTTAATGCCGTTTCTAACTTGTCTTCCCAGGTACGGGCTGCTTCAACCAGATTGCGTTCAATATCTTTCACTTTATACTCGACATGGCTATCAGTGATCCGCACCAGATAATGGGTACGGGCCAACACAGATTCTGAAAAATAAGTAGTAAATTCTACCGGCTCGTCGGTGCCCAGTGCCCGTTGCAAAATAGCCTGGGTTTCTTTGCGTAGCTGCGTGTTATAACGCTCACGAGGCACGTACACCATTGCCGTAACAAACCGGCCAAAGGCATCTTTACGCATAAATAAACGGGTCATATCCCGTTCCTGCATTTGCAGCACCCCCATCGCAACGTGTAACAGTTCGTCAGCACTGGCCTGGATCAGTTCATCACGCGGATAGGTTTCAAGTATATTTAACAGTGCTTTGTAGGCATGGGTGCCAGTAGCGAACTCCGACATTGCCATAACCCGGGCCAGCTTACTTTTAAGTAAGGGAATATCAGCAGCGCTGTTATTGTAAAGCGACGAGGAGTACAGACCGATAAACCGGTGTTCGCCAACCACTTTACCATCTTTGTCAAATTGCTTAACCCCGACATAGTCGATATAAGCTGGCCGGTGGACTCTGGATTTATTGTTCGTTTTCGTCAGCACCAGTACGGTTGGGCTTAATGCCTGCTTGCGACCCGCATCGGGCAGTTCAGACAACATTAAATCGCGGGACTCAGAGCGACGCATTAATCCAAGTGAACTGGCATCAACGCCGGCAATTTTATAATCCCCTTTAACCGGGGTCATTTTATATTCACGATAGCCAAGTAAGGTGAAATTGTCTTTGGCCAGCCAGTTAAGAAAATCGGTTGTTTCTTTAATTTCATCAGCAGCGGCTTTACCACCTTGCTTGGCAAAAGTCTTTGTCACATCCAGCAGTTTCTGGCGAATTGGCTGCCAGTCCTGCACGGCAAGTGACACATCTTCCATCACTGAATGCAATTCAGATTTTAATGCCTTAATCGTCGCTTCATCGGTGATCCGATCTATTTCAATATGAAAAACCGTTTGCTGGGTACTCGAACTGGCTTTACTGCCCAGTTTATAGAAATCGGTAATATTACCGGTTTTATCGCGCTGGGTTTGCAGCGGATAATGCAACAATAAATGCGCGGCAATACTGTGCCGGCTTAATGCCATCCGCACGGAGTCGACCAGAAATGGCATATCCTGAACCACTATTTCAACAATAGTGTGTTTGGACTCCCAGCCATGCCGGGAAATTTCGGGGTTGTACACCCGGATCCGCGCTTCGGGCTCAGCATGCTGGTTAAAAGTCTGCCATAAACTTAATGCGGCACCGTACAGATCACTGTCGTTGCGGCCAACTAAATCTTCATTAGACATATTGCCAAAAAGGGTATAAGCAAATTTTTCTACCAGCTCAGGCTGATCTTTTACTTTTTGTTTTATCAGTTTGCTTACGTTTTGTAGTAGTACAGAGGGATGACCGTCTATCAGTGCCATTATTGTATCCTTTTTCAGAGCACAGCTTTACAGCTGGATCTACCTAACATACAAGGTCTTGTCTGCTGCGCAGTGTAGTGACTATTGTAGCGCTTTTGAAGCACTATTTCTGGCTTTTATGCTGGTTAAACCAGTGGTTTCTAAGGCTTTTGACAACTTATTCAGTTGGCTTAAATAGAAAATGGCCTTTCGGCCATTTTCGTGTTTAAACATGCAGAAATAAATTTCTGTAGTTAACGATTATTCCGCCATAAAACAGCGGCTAATGCCGGAAGTACCACTATTGCCCCCAGCATGTTGACCAAAAACATAAAGGTTAGCAGAATTCCCATATCTACCTGGAACTTTAACGCTGAAAATACCCAGGTACTTACGCCTATCGCCAGAGTAATGCCGGTAAACAGCACTGCACTGCCCCGCTCTTTCAGGGCTTCAAAATAGGCCTGACGCAGCGGCATACCATCGCGTAGTAACTGACTCATACTGGACAGAATATAGATACCATAATCGACACCAATACCGACGCCAAGGGCAATAACCGGCAAGGTTGATACTGTTAAGCCAATTTGTAGTTTCGTCATCAGCGCCATTGCCAATACCGAGACCACATACAATGGCACCACAACTGCGATGGTTGCCCGAAGGGAACGGAAGCTCAGTAAACACAGTACTATTACAGCACCATAGACATACCACATCATCGGTTGCTGAGCAGCTGCTACGGCTTCATTGGTAGCAGCCATTACCCCGGCAGGACCTGAAGCCAGCTTAAATTGGGTTTGCTCGTCGCCAAGCTCCGCCCCATACTTTTTCGCAGCACTGACAACGCGCTCAATGGTTTCAGCTTTGTGATCTTCCAGAAAAATCATCACCGGCATCACTGAGCAGTCAGCATTAAGTAACCCGGTACTGGTTTCGACTCTGGATGTGGCCTGCACCAACGACTGGGTATTACGCGGCAGTACCCGCCATTTCTGATTGCCTTCGTTGTAAGCTGCGTTAATGGTTTTCGACACTGACGCCAGCGATACTGCAGACTGTACGCCGGAAACGTTTTCCATTAACCACTGAAACTGGTCAATCCGATCCATAATGTCATGCTCAGTACAGGCACTGGGCACTGTTTCAACCATAATATTGATGTAATCAACTGAGATAGCAAAGCTGTCAGTAATTAACGCAGTATCAAGATTGTAACGCGAGTCTTCATGCAACGACGGTGCACCTTCGTGCAAATCGCCAATTTTAAGCTGCTGACTCTGCCAGTAACCAGCGGCAAATAAGATGGCCGTTATTACCAGAATGCCGTAAGCAAAACGTTTGGTGGCGAAAGCCGACATCGCATACCAGAATTTTTCTGCTTTGACTGAGGGCGCCGCGACCCGTGCTTTGTAAGCTGCGCTGAATTTAACATAGGACATCAACACAGGCAGCAAAACCAGATTGGTTAAAATAATCACCGCCACCCCTAAGCTGGCAGTAATGGCTAATTCACGGATAACACCAATTTCGATGATCAGTAAGGTTAAAAAGCCGACGGTATCTGATAATAGTGCAACACCACCCGGTACCAGCAATTTCCGAAAACTGGACTCAGCAGCGGTTTTAGCATCCATACCGGCAGCAACCCGCTTACCGGTGGAGTTAATCATCTGCACCCCGTGACTCACCCCAATCGCAAATACCAGAAACGGCACCAGAATTGACATCGGGTCAATGCCAAAGCCCAGTATAGTCAGTAAACCCATTTGCCAGACAACTGCGATCAGAGAACAGGCTATCGGCAGTACAGTCAGCATGACCGACTTGGAGAAGAAATAAACCATCAACGCAGTAACGCCAATGGCCACCAGGAAAAATAACACTACGCCTTTGGCGCCGTCTGCCACATCACCAACCATTTTAGCGAAGCCAATAATATGCAGGCTGATTTGTTCACTTTGATATTTGGCCCGGATATTCTGCTCCAGTGCGGCCGCAAATTCCAGCGTATCAACGGCCTCTCCTGTCTCAGAGTCAATTTCAAGCAACTGCGCTGTTATCATTGCACAACTGTAGTCGTCAGCTACCATCCGGCCGACTATCCCGGCTTTTTCAATATTTTCTTTAACTTTGTTAAGGCCGCGTTTATCGGCAACAAAATCGGCGGGTATCACAGGACCACCGGCAAAGCCGTCTTCAACAACTTCAATAAAACGGGTACTGGGGCTGAAGATCGATTTAACTAATACCCGATTAATACCCGGGGTATAAAGCACTTCATCATGTACCTGCCGAAAGGTTTCAAAAAAGGTCGGGTTAAAAATATCACCACTGGCATCACACACCGCAATCAGAATATTGTTGGCACCGCCAAAATCGTCAGCATGTTCCAGATAAGTCTGCATATATTCATGTTGCAATGGGATATTTTTGGTGAAAGCAGCATCAAGCTTTATATCGGTTGCTTTTATCAGTAAACCAACCGTAACCAGTAAAAACATAACCAGCACTGCGAAGCGGTGACGGAACAACGCAAACTCAATTTTATTAACCAGCGAATTTACACTCATATTATTCAGACTTATCCAGTTTTAATACTTTAATGCCAACTTCAGTAACCAGCAGCAGTGAGCCATTCTGAACCACACCATTTAAAATGGCTTTGCCATCAGCTTGTGACCGCTCAGTAAAGCTAAGGCCATCGTCATTGCTGTAAAACAGCGAGCCGGCATTACCCGCCAGGTAGATGTTACCCTGTGTGTCACTAAATACACTGTTCAGGGTTGCTGACTCGCTGAGTTCAATCTGTTGCCAGCTTTGACCATTATCTTCGCTGCGAAACACATTCCCCCGTAAACCTACTGCCAATAAGCTCATATCAGCGGTACGATGCAAGTCAAACAGTGACCCGTTGTAAAACTCTTCCATACGTTGCCAGCTGTCACCAAAGTCACTGCTTTTAGCAATAAAGCCCGCTTCACCAACCATATATAAGGTATTGCCATCAACAAAAAGTCGGTTAAAGTGCGGCAAAATAGAGCTTAGTTCGGCGCGATAAATTTCCGGGTCGGATTGCTGCAGATCCAGCAGATACTCTTTGTCGTCTTCAGCAGCCAGTTCAATAAATAACGCCTGCTCCCAACTGCTACCACCATCAGTGGTTTTATAAAACAAACCATATGCGCCCACAGCAATACCAAACTGAGCATCCCTGAAATAGACATCAAGCAGCGGTTTGTCCTCTTGCGGTAAGAACTGCTGCAGCTGCCAGCTTGTGCCGCCATCACGGGTAGCGAGAATGACGGCATCATGTCCGACAGCCCAACCCCGCATTTCATCTACAAAATAGACGGCGGTAAGCATACTTTGTACGGGCACTGCGGCCTGTTGCCACTCATTGCCATTTGTGCTTAGCAGAATGTGGCCGCGCTCTCCGACAGCTACAAAAAAATCATTGTTGACCTGCTGCACATCGGTTAACAAAGACTTGTCAGCGAGCGGCATGATGTACGCTGCCTTAGCCTCGTCTACAGAATTAACGTCAGCCTGGATGTCAAATGGAATGCCGGTTAGCAACAAACAAGCGCAGGCCTGGAAAAGTTTATTAAACATAGGCAGCGTAACTACTCTTTTAATTCATTGAATACATAGATTGCTATCCGGATAAGGTTACAGACAGCAATCGCTACTAAAAAAAACGGCCGGCTAATGCCAGCCGTTTAACCAACGATGTTACTTAACGGGTGCCCTCGCGACGCAGTGCCGCAGGGGTGAAATCATTGTCAGACAGACTAACTGAAAAGTCATACATTCTGTCTTCATTATCCAGACCGATAGCAATATAACGGCGTGAATTCAGATCATGATACACTTCCAGCGTACTCCAGTGGGTTGGTACTTCATAATAGTTCAAGCCATGCGCCACCGCTACCCGATACATGTCACCGCGGTTGTCGTACAGGTCAGCAACGTGGATCTGCCAGCTGTCTTCATCGATATAAAATACCCGCTTACCATAAACATGGCGGGTGCCATCTTTCAGCGTTGCTTCAACTACCCAGACCCGATGCTTTTCCCAACGTACATAATCGGGGTTAATATGACCGGCCATCAGAATGTCGTCATACTTTGCTTCTTTGCTATGCAGTTTATAATCGTTATAAGCGATATACATTTCCTGCTTGCCTTTCAGCTCCCAGTTATAACGATCTGGTGAACCGTTAAACATATCAAAATCATCGGTGGTCCGCAGGCCATCAGACGCCGTACCCGGCGCGTCATAGGCTACGTTTGGTGCACGACGCACCCGACGCTGGCCGGTATTATAAGTCCAGGCCTGACGCGGTGTTGCCACCTGGTCCATCGTTTCATGAACTAACAGTGCAGTACCTGCAAGCCGGGCCGGTGAGGTTACACTTTGTTTAAAGCGGAACAGGATATTTTCCGCCTCTAACGCATCAGCTGTCGCATCCGGGTGAGAGTATTTAAACATGATCTGCTCATCAAAACCGATTACGGTATAAGCTCCGTTCGATGTCGGTGCAGCCTGACCACCATTACGGCTGGCTGCCACACCACGGTAACGTACGATGTGGTTCCAAACCGCTTCCAGGCCATTGGCCGGAATAGGAAATGGAATACCAATTGCAGCGTTAATTAAACCGTTACCGCCCTGCACCAATTCAGCCTCAGTGGCAATCTTTTTAGTTGCATCATAAAAGTACTGTGGATATGACGCACTACGACGGGTCGGATAAACATTCATCTTGAAGGTATCAGGATAAATATCAAATAGCTGCATCATTCCCGGGCTTAAAAACTGCCGGTGTTCTGCGACGTTTGACTTGTCTATCGTTAGGACAATTTCGTCTGATGCAAATGGATCAGGATGATGATCGCCAGCAGTGTAACCCGCTGGTGCACTGGTAATACCGCCGGTCCAGGCTGGAATACTACCATCAGCATTGCCTGCTTTTTCAGCACCAACCGGCGTTAAATCGTTACCTAATCTGGCAGCTTGTTCGGCGCTGATTTTTGCCAGGGCGCTGCAACTGAATACCAGTGCAATAGCTGAAGATAATAGGGTGAGTTTTTTCATAATCGGCTCTCGTCCCTTAAATAGAGTATTTAATATTAAAAGATACAAAATCACGGTCGGCTACGTTATTGGTAGTCCCTACACCGCCCCAGAACCAATTGTAAGATAGTTCAGCTGACCACTTGCTTAAGTAGTCAAAGCTTACAGCGTAGGCTGCTGATTTTCTGTCTTCAACAAACATAAACAATGGGTCGGGTGTAATACCGTTGACATCATGCGAAAAAACGATCCGCTGTGACATATTTACCCCGGCAAAAACGTTGTTATAGTCTGCTTTTGCCAATATACGGTAGCCCCAGGCTGATGCCGTAGGGAACGGGTTGGTTTCCGGACCATCTGATAAACCGGTATGCAGGCCTTGTGAAGGACCATTCACCCCAGTCAGTGGCGCGCCGCTACGATCAGTACCCGGTCCATTTAACCGCAGTACATCTTGCGAAGGCATGTCCTGGATTTGGATACCACCGACTTCGGCCAGCATGGTGAAGTTGTCAGCAGCAAGCCAGGCAGTTGGGCCAAACAAATGCGTAAACGTCATCTGAGCCTGCAGGGTATCACGTAAAATATAGCCCTGCGCCGGATCACCCGGTTGAACCTTAACTCCAATTTCCCGGCCAATCTGTGAAATACCGGCTAAGTCAGGTCGAATTCCGGCATTTGCCAGCTGCTCAGGCATACCAGCATACAGAATTTCAACATCGTCAATTTGCAGCGGATCATCCTGACGGTAAGCAATTTCACCAGCAACTGAGGTTGTGCCAACAGTGGTGTTGAAGCTAAAACCATAAAGCTTGATATCTTCTGGATATTCCAGCTTGCCCTTAGAGAACGCCAGTAAATTATCGACATTATCAGCTGTTAAATTGCCAGCCTGCTGGGCTAAATAACCAATATCCTGCTGGATAGCAGCGCTTCTGAAATCAGAGGCAACCCCAGAGATTACTGGTACCCGGCTGTGATAGTTCATGTAGTACAGGGCAAATTCAGTATCGTTTAAGTCAGGTGAAAAATACTCAATTTTCAAACCATACTGGCCACCGTCTTCCGGCTCAATCCGGCCATCAGTACCCGTTGGACGCAGGGCAACTTTGGTTGGATATGCCAGATAAAGCTGAGCTGCAGTTGCGGGATCCAATTGACCGGCAGCCACTGCCGAGCCAATGCCATTTAAGTTTTGCAACAAATACGCCAGGTCAATATCCGGGTTACCGGCAAAACCTAACTGAATATTCTGAGCATAGCCGCCCCGGCCGGCAAAATCGTTAGTCGAGAAGTAAGTGCCCGGAGGTGGCAGATAGCTCTCCTGCCAGGAGTACTGATAGAACATCTCAGTTGACAGGTTTTCGGTCCAGCCGACAGATAATGTTACCATTCCTGTCGGAATAAAGGCTTCTTTCAAATCTGCACCGGGAGCCCGCAAAATGCCGACATCTACCGGTGTAATATTAATACCATGTGGAATAAAGGTACTTTCACCCCAGCTTAGCACCTGATTACCCACCCGAACCGTAACCGGGTTCATGCCATCATTAAACGAGAAGTTGCCGTAAAGATACGCATCTAAAACCCTGAAATCCTTACAGGCAAGTTCTCTGGATTCTTTATCTGCACAAGGGTCAACCTGCTGACCGCTCAGTGGATTGCTATAGGCGAAATCACCATCATTCAGGGCAAAGTCGTAAAAATACATAAAACGGCCAAAAAAGCCGAGATTGTTATTGGTAATCGATAATTCATGCAGGCCTTTAAACAGACTGGAGAACATATCACCACGGTCGAAGTTTAGATTACCGGCATCACCGTTACTTGAATAGGCGCCGGGCTGAGCCCAGATATCCGCTGGTTGATAAATGACATTAGTGGCCGCGTTATAGCCTGTCCAGTCGAAACGTGGGTGATTTACTTTAGAAATTGTATCCCAGTTCCGCCCTTCAGTACGAACACTGGCGCCATACGAAAAGGTTGAGTCGAATACAACCTGGAAATTGCCAACGTCAAAGGTTGCAGCTTTAGCAGGCACAACGGACAGTGCCAGTAATGCAGATGCAACCCCCAAGGCTAACGGACTTTTATAAAAAGTATTAGGCCTTCTATTCATCTTGTGATCTCCCCCCTGTCCCTGCAGGTATGTTTTGTGTCTTTTTAATTATTATGCTGAACCAACTGCTCGGAGCTCAGCTTGCATCACGGAAATAATTACATCATTTTAGGGTGTTAGCAAGGCTTCTCCTTGCGTAAATCTGTTGATTTTTATTCAATTTTTACATATTGCTGCGTCTGCTTCAGCAGATAAATGAGTTTTCAGTTTAACCAACGGTTTAACCTTACAACTACCTCGCCATAAGCTAATGAAATTAAAGGTCAAACCAGATGAAACTGCAAGGCTTTGTTTTAATCTATCGTTTAAAGTAATAACTCTAATTAATTTGTTCCAGCCCGGCAAAAGCACCGTTTTCCGTCAGGGTCAGTCTGAATCGCCCCCGCAGTCCCAGTGCTGAAAAATAGGGTTGGAAATGCTTCAGCCCCAGTTGGATCCTTTCACCGGAATCTGCAGTAACCACGACATAACGAATGCTGCCCTGATAATAAAGCAAGCATTTCTCCCGGGACAGAAAGGCACTGAACAGGTATTGACGTTTCATGACAAGCTTTTCGAAATTTTCTCGTAAAGATCATTACTTAGGTTAGGCGTGGTGGCCAGTTGTTTTAACTCTGCCAGCATATGGCTGCGACGTTGGTCTTTAAAGCGTTGCCAGGCGAGTAACGGCGTAACCAGCCGCGCGGCTACTTGCGGGTTGATCGGGTCCATCCTGGCCACTACCTCTGCCAGCGTGCGGTAACCCTGACCGTCAGCGCGATGAAATTGTTCAGGGTTACGCATACTAAAGGCACCGTATAACGCCCTGACCCGGTTTGGATTTTTCCAGCTAAACAACGGATGCATACTGAGTTTAGTTAAATGAGTAAATACCGCACTGCCTGGATCGCATGCCATTAATGAGAAGTACTTATCCATTACCTGAATATCATGCTGCCATTTACTGGCAAAATCAGCAGCAAACTCAGAAAAGACCGGTAACGCAGCGTACTGTGCTGCAAAAAGTGCAGCAAGCGTATCGGTCATATTATCAGCATTGTGATAATGCCCGCTCAGTTGCTCAGCACCTTGCTCAGTAAGCGCCAGATAGCTCAGGCAACGGTTTCGTAGTGCGCGAACGCCGACATCGTGCTCAGTGTACTGATAGGGCCCGGCGGTTACTGCCTGATAACAGCGCAGCCAGTCATGTTGCAACACTTGCGCTAACTGCCGTTTAATCGAACGCAAACCACTAATAATCGCATCTACCGGAATATGCTCGTATTGTTCTGCTAACGTGTCAAAGTCAGGCAGGGATAATAGCTCTGCGGTCAGCGCCCTATCGGCCAATGGCTGCTGCAACCAGTGGCGCATGACCTGCAGCAGTGTATCAGGCAGCTCAAGCGGCGAAGCTGGCTGCTCTGCTATTTGCCGGACAAGGTTTGACCAGAATACCTGCATCGCATCCCAGCGGGCAAAACCATTGCTGGCCTGCTCTGCAATCAGCAGTAATTGAGGCAACTGATAATCCTGCTGTAATTTCACCGGTGCAGAGAAGTTCTCCCAAACCACAACCGGTTCACTGCCAATATCCTCAAAAGTAAATTGCCCGGTCAGCTGACTGAGCATAATAAGATGTTGCAGATTAACCTGACCATCCTGGCTCAGCAGCTGCACCTGCAGCGGGATAAGCAGTGCCTGCTTGTCCGGTTGGTTGGCAGTCGGTGTATGTTGCTGACAGATTTCAAGATGCAAAGTACGCTTATTACTGTCATAGCGTTGATTAATAGTGACAACCGGGGTGCCAGCCTGACTGTACCATAAGCGGAATTGCTGCAAATCAACCTTGTTTGCATCTTCCATTGCGCTGACAAAATCATCACAGGTTACGGCCTGGCCATCATGGCGTTGCAGATAACAGGCTAAGCCGCGGTTAAATCCGGGTGTGCCAAGAATAGTCTGCAGCATCCTGATCACTTCTGCCCCTTTGTCATATACGGTAACAGTATAGAAGTTATTCATCTCCAGCACGTGCTCAGGCCGGATCGGGTGCGCCATAGGCCCGGCATCCTCAGCAAACTGGGCGGTGCGGATTAACTTTACCGCATCAATCCGGTTTAAAGTAGCTGAGCCCATATCGGCACTGAATTCCTGATCCCGGAAAACGGTCAGCCCTTCTTTCAGACTCAGTTGAAACCAGTCGCGGCAGGTTACGCGGTTTCCGGTCCAGTTGTGAAAATATTCATGGCCAATGATAGACTCTATATTAAAGTAATCTTTATCTGTGGCACTGCTATCGTCTGCCAGCACATATTTGCTGTTAAATACGTTCAGCCCTTTATTCTCCATAGCGCCCATATTGAAGAAATCGACGGCTACAACCATATAGACATCCAAGTCATACTCAAGATTATATCGGCTTTCGTCCCAGCGCATCGCCCGCTTAAGTGCCGCCATGGCAAACTGACCTTTTGCCAGCTGCCCCGGTTCAACAAACAATTGCAAGCTTACTTCCCGGCCACTTTGGGTGGTAAAACTGTCGGTCAGACAATCGAAGTTACCGGCAACCAGAGCAAATAAGTAACAGGGCTTCGCAAAGGGATCATGCCAGCTCACCTTGCATTTGCCATCAGCTAACTGTGTAGTCGCGATATTGTTACCGTTGGCCAGCAGATAAGGGTATTGTTGCTGATCAGCGATAATGTGAGTGGTGTAGACCGTTAATACATCCGGACGGTCGGGAAAGTACATGATCCGGCGAAAGCCCTCGGCTTCACATTGGGTACAAAAGACATCATCTGCCAGGTATAAACCTTCCAGCGCGGTATTAGCACCCGGATTAATCAGGGTCACAATCTGCAGACTAAATTCCGCAGGCAGGTTGGCAATAATCAGCTGCTCTTCTGTCAGTTGATAATGCTCTGGTAGTAATTCGACGCCATCAACAGCAATATTCTGCAAGTCTAACTGCTGGCCATCCAGCACCAGAGGCACGTTGTCACTGCAACGTTTAACCTGCATCACTGCAGTTACCCGGGTAGCTTCAGCTGCTAACTCAAAGGTCAGCTCAATTTCCGGAATTAAAAAATCCGGTTGCCGGTAATCGGCTAAACGCCGGCTATTGCGTGCTGAATTACTACTCATACTTGCTCCCTGGAACGGCTTAGATACTTTGATATTCAGGATAAAAAGCCTGACAATACTCAGGCCAGTAATATGTTATTAATTTTTGACTGTCTGGGCTGGCTGTATGCCGGACGGTGGTGCCAATCGTAGGATCTTAACCCCCAGATAGGCATAAATTATAGACAACAGCGGATTAATTAAGTTAAAGAATGCATAGAAAGCGTAGTCAAGCGGACTGACGCCGAGTACACCATGCATATAAGCACCGCAGGTATTCCACGGTATTAACGGGCTGGTGATCGTACCGCCATCTTCCAGTGACCGTGATAAATTGACCGGCGCCAGGCCACGGCGCTCATACTCTTCTTTAAACATCCGGCCGGGCATTACAATCGACATATACTGATCTGCCGTCAGTAAATTAGTCACAAAACACGTGGCTATAGTACTGGTAATCAGGGAACCGGTGCTGCGGGCGAAGAATAAAATAGACTGAACAAATTTACGCAACAAACCAATTTTTTCAATAGTGGCACCAAACATCATGGCACAGAACACCAGCCAGATGGTATTGAGCATGCTGGCCATGCCGCCACCGCTTAGTAAGTCATTTAAATTACTATCGCCGGTCTCTATGGTAAAACCCGCATAAAACGTATGCCAGACCAGCTTGAAAACACCAACGAAAGCTGGCAGCGAGTCATCGACCAGTTGCGCCAGCAATTCCTGCTGGAAAAATACAGCCCAAACTGCTCCAAGCAATGCACCAATAAACACGGTTGGAAATGCCGGTACTTTCTTTATGGCCATTGCCAGTAATACCAGCAACGGCACCAGAGATACCAGACTGATCGCAAAGTGCTGCTGCAATACTGTGCTGATTTGCTCAATCCGGGCAAAGTCAGCAGCAATATCGGTATTAAAACCAATAATAGTAAACAGAATTAACGCCAGGATATAGCTTGGTACTGTGGTCCACAGCATATGCCGGATATGTTCAAACAATTCTGCGCCGGCTACTGCCGGCGCCAGATTAGTTGTTTCACTCAAAGGTGACAGTTTATCGCCAAAATAAGCGCCCGATACTATGGCGCCGGCAGTGATCGCAGGCGATAGCCCCAGACCCGAGGCGACACCAATCAGCGCCACACCTATGGTCGCCGCTGTGGTCCAGGAGCTACCAATACTCATTGCCACGATACCGCATAATAAGCAACTGGCCGCATAAAACCAGCTTGGGTTTAACAACTGTAAGCCATAATAAATTAAAGTCGGCACGGTACCGGATAACATCCAGGTGCCAATTAACGCCCCAACTGACAGCAATATCAGCACAGCACCAAGCGATAAAGAAATACCGTTAACCATGGCCTGTTCCATCACCTGCCATTTGTAACCGTTTTTCAGACCAACTATCACCGCTACTGCCGTGGCAACAAACAAAGCAATCTGGTTTGGCCCATAAGAAGAATCACTACCAAACAGATAAACCGATGCTGACAACAAAATGATCAGCACAATAAGCGGCAAGGCAGCATCCAGAAAACTGGGATGTTTTTCAGTCATTAATATTGCTCCAGGAGGCAAAGGCGCCTGCAGCGCCTTCTGTTGTTATTATTGATGGATGGTCTTTGTTGTCACTTACAGCGACCGATAAAACATCAGCAAAATAATTACCGGGCAGACAAACCTGACATACCAGGGCCAGATCCGCCAGAACCAGCTGTGTGCGGCGCCTGCATCACCTTTTTTAAGTTCAGCCAGAATATTATCCCGATGCCACACCCAGCCGGCAAAAATACAAAGCATCAAGCCAAGTAGTGGCTGGCTGTAGCGTGTGGTCAGGGCAATAACCAAACCAAACAAGGTTTCAAAGTTAAGCAGAATAACTACACTGAGCGAAAAAATAATAGCGGCAATCAGCCAGACCGCTTTATGACGACTAACCCTACGGTTTTCAACAACGTATGAAACCGGTACCTCGAGCATAGAAATAGAGGATGTCAGCGCTGCTATCGACATCAGCAGAAAAAACGCACAGGCAACGATAAGCCCGACTGAGCCCATTGACGTAAACAACGACGGCAGTACCGTAAAGATCAGGGTATCTTCAGCCAGTAGCTGACCATTGGCAGCAAAAATCTCAACGCCGTTATGCAAGGCAACATACATGGCCGGAATAATCAGTAAACCAGCCAGTACCGCCACACCGATATCAACCAGAGCGACAGCCGCACCTAACCGGGGCAGATTTTCTTTATGACTGACGTAGGAGCCATAAATTAACATGGTGCCGACGCCCAGCGACATCGAGAAAAAGGCCTGCCCCATAGCGCTAATCAGTAAATTGGGGTTAAGCGCTTCGCTGAAGTCGGGTAGTAAGTAGACTTTCAACCCCTCTAACGCCCCATCCTGAGTCATAACATAGCCAAACAGCAGTAACATCAGCGCAAACAGAGTCGGCATTAACCGTACTGACCAACGTTCAATACCATTAACCACCCCGCCACCGACAATACCTACCGTCAGCAGCATAAACAGACCACAAAATAAAATATTACGTGAGAGTGATGAAGATATAAGCCAGCTCGCCAGCTGGTCAAAACCGGCTAAACTGGCCAGGGCCTCCAGGGTATACGACAGCATCCAGCCGCCGACAATACCGTAGAACGCTAAAATAAGTGAAACTGTAACGATACCCCAGATCCCAACGACCCTGCCTGCCGGTCCACGGGATATTTTTCCTAGCGCATCCACCACGTTTGATTCTGTTGCCCGACCAATCAACAATTCCGCCATCAGTACCGGGTAAGCCAGCACAAAAGCCAGAATCAGATACATCAGTACAAAAGCCGCACCGCCATTACTGGCAACCTGAGACGGAAAGCCCCAGACATTCCCTAAACCTACTGCCGAACCAGAAGCGGCCAGAATAAACCCCAGCCTTGATGAAAATACACCCCGTGTTGTCATAGTAAACCTTTATAATTATTATTTATTTGGCTGAGCCTAACAAAAAGCGGTAATGAATACCGCTTTTTTGTTGGTTATTATTAACGTAAGTTTATTTTTTCGCCAGCCGGCTAACCATCAGCAAATCGGCAGTAATACTGGCGGCTTCCTCCAGAAAAGGATCCAGCTCACTGATAAGCTCTGGTGCATCATCCACTGACTCGACCTTTTCAAGCTCAAACCTTTCCAACCGTTCGTTTATCCGGGCCAGTTGCTCTGCTTTCTCTTTGTCACGCTCACTGATCCGCACGGCTTCTTTTAATGAAACCGTTTTCTCATCCTGACGTTTCTGATAATCACTGATATCAGATAACAGATAAGAAAATTCTTTTTCCTTGCTGATCCGCCGCTGATGCTTTTCCAGCAGAACCGGTACCAGTTCCTGGATATCATTAACACTGGCAAAGTTCGCCGGTGGAATAGAGTCCCAGGGTAAAGCATGTTGCTCCTTACTTTCACCCCACTCCGCCGGGTCAATCGCCGTTGGGAAATGAATATCCGGGATCACGCCCTGATGCTGGGTACTGCCACCGTTAATCCGGTAAAATTTGGCAATGGTATATTGCACACTACCTAACGGTTCTTCAAACATATCGTAAATCCGGCCCAGGCCACGATGCTGTTGCACTGTGCCTTTACCAAAGGTTTGCTCACCGACTATTATTGCCCGGCCATAGTCCTGCATTGCAGCGGCAAAAATTTCAGATGCTGAAGCGCTGTAGCGGTCTACTAATACTGTCAGCGGCCCTTCATAGTAACTTACACCATCCGTATCGGGTGACTCAGTGACTTTACCGTCGCCCTGTCTGATCTGAACTACTGGTCCGCGGTCAATAAACAGTCCGGTCAGCAAGGTGGCTTCCTGCAACGAGCCGCCGCCATTGCCTCGAAGGTCTATTACAATGCCATCAACTTGCTGTTCTTTTAACTCAACCAGCAACTTTTTCACATCTTCAGCGAGGTTATTGTAAAAACCGGGAATACTAATAACGCCGATATTCTGTTCAAACTCATATAGCTTCGGATCCAGCACTTCAGCTTTGGCTGCACGGTCTTCCAGCCGGATTTTATCCCGGACAATGGTGACAACCTCTGATTTGTTGGCAGCAATGTCACTGCCACCTAATACCTGCAAGCGCACTGTGCTGCCCTTAGGCCCTTTAATTAAGTCAACAACATCGTCCAGCCGCCAGCCAATAACATCGACAAAATCTTTGCTATCCTGAGCAACCCCAATAATTTTATCCTTAGGTTTCAGCTTCTGAGTCTGATCAGCCGGACCACCTGGCACCAGGCTCTGAATAACGGTGTAGTCTTCTTCCGCCCGCAGCACAGCACCGATCCCTTCCAGCGACAAATTCATTTCCTGCTGAAAACGATCGGCATTGCGTGGCGATAAATACGAGGTATGGGCCTCAATAGCCCGGCCAAATGAGTTCATCACTAACTGAAAGACATCTTCACTGTTAGTCTGACTGAGACGCTTCTGACTATTGCGATAGCGTTTGGTCAGGATCTCTCTGACTTCATCATCGGTTTTACCGGTCAGTTTCAAATTTAATGCATCAAACTTAACCCGTTGCCGCCATAGCTCGTCCATCTCAGCCTGATCGGCAGGCCATTGTGCATCTTCCCGATCATACTGGTAGCTATCGTCTTTGCTAAAGTCAAAATCCTGTGCCAGCAAACTTATTGCAAAATCAAAACGCTCAGCACGGCGTTGCAGCGTCTGATTAAACATGTCAAACGCGAAGTTTAAATTACCTTTATTTAGTCCATCGTCAAATTCTTCACGATAGCGCTCAAAGGCATCAACATCTGATTTCAGTAACACATTCCGGTAGTAATCCAGATTTTTCAAATACATATCAAATATGCGACCTGACAACTCATCATTAAGTTGTACCGGTACGTAATGGCCGCGGGTAAACAGCGCTGTTATCCTTTTGCTGGCTGTTGCGTGATGAGAGGCCTGTGCCACCACCGGCAACACTAAACTCTCTTCAGATTTTTCGGGCTCGGCATGCACAGCCAGAGCCATCATCAAACTTGCCGCTAAAATGGATAATTTTTTCATAAGCTACTCTGTATTTCTCAGGCCTGATACAAACTGTCCCGGTGGGTTTTGACCACCATTCCAGACGTCAGCTGCACGGTCACATCGTCTTTATGCACTTCAAGTACGGTCGCGGTCATCGGTGACTGGCCTAATTTTACCAGTACACCAGCGCCTACTTTAAGTTGCTCGTTCGCTACAGCTTGTAAAGCAGGTGCTGTTGCCGCCGGGGTAACAGGCTTAGTCACTGCTTTACTGCTTAGCTTAGTGCTGTTAGAGCTGTTATTTGCCGTTTTGTTCGGCTTTTTTTTGTAAGCAGGTTTGTCAGTAGCAGGCTTCGCTTTGGCTTTTTGCTCTGCTATCCGTGCTTTACGAACTTCAGCAGCTTTCTGCTTACTGTCCGTTAGGGTGTTAAGCGCATGATCAGCTTGCTGTTGATCAATCTGCTCACCGGGCTCACCTTTCAGATCTACGCGGGCAACCCCGGGCTGGATTGCTTCGAGATAGCGCCAGCTTGAGGTGTATACCCGCAGCGCCTGGCGCAACTGAGTCTTACTTACCAGACTATCCTGCTCCAGTTCGGCAGCAAGATCCTGAAAAATACCAATCTTCAGCGGTTTTGCTGCCCCTTTAACACTAAAACATAAAGGAAACTGCTGTGCCAGATAGGCCAGTACTTCTTTCACATTGGCCAATTTTCTGGTTTCACTCGGGTTGGCCGTCGTTTCATGCTCTGACGCAGGGGTATCGGCAGTCGTTAACGCTTCAGTGGAGGTTGTCATTAAAATTTCACTCTTCTTCATCATCTGCACTGATTTCTGGCTGTTCTGCATTTGCAGCTTCAGCATCATCAATGCCCAGTTCAATTTGTTGCCGCATATAGACCAAAGCCCAACCGGTCAGTTCATGTTCATCAACATCAAGCAGCACAGTATCATTACCTAATTGCTGCCAGAGTTGCGGCATTATCCGCTCAATCTGTTCCGTTGCCAGATCATCGGGTAAGGCGTCCCAGACAGCGTGAATAATACTGTTAATTTTATCGGTTACCAGCTCTTCTTCACCATCCCAGTCACCTACTTCAGATTCGTGCAATAAATAATCCTGAACGGTCAGTGCGTCTTTCATATGGCCCCGGACAACCGCTGTTCCAGCAGTTTAACTAAGGACTCTAAATGTTGCTTATCAACGCTATCAAATCGTGCCAGTAGCGGGCTGTCGATATCCAGCACTGCAACAATAGCGTTGTTATATCGCACCGGGATCACAATTTCTGAATTGCTGGCAGCGTCACAGGCAATATGTCCGGCAAACTGATGTACATCCTCCACCAGTTGCACCTCACCAGTAGCAACGGCGGTGCCACACACGCCTTTACCTACCGCGATCCGGACACAGGCAACCTGGCCCTGAAACGGTCCCAGCACTAATTCACCAGCACGCATAATATAAAAGCCAGCCCAGTTTAAATCTGGCAGACTGTTATATAGCAGGGCACTAAGGTTGGCCATATTGGCTATTACATCAGATTCATCGGCAATGAGCGCCTGCGCCTGCTGTAACAGCAAGTCGTATTGAGTGTGTTTTTCGCTAGACATCGGTTTGCGGTTTCAACTTACAGGTATCAAAGGCACTACATTACTTGGTTTGCCACTTAATTTAAACCTTTTTAGTGTGAAAGACTGCCTCGATCAGCATGAATTCTGCACAGAATTAATGAAACTGCTGATAATTCGTGCAACCCGCGGTTTCAGTCCGCGAATTGCAACGGATTCGGCGGATAATAACAGGCGGCAGTTTGCGGCTGATGCTCAAAAAAACGGGTATCTTTGTAGGGCAGTTTCATAAAGCCGCCAACCCCCTCACCGCTTATCAGCGGCACTTTGGCCAGAATGCTTTGCAGTAATGCTGCAAATTCCGGTTCAGCCGTATTGTCGAGTAAACGATAGTAGCTATGCACTTTCATATACAGCGGGGTCACTTCAAAAATAATACAGCCGGTATGGCGGATCAGGTTTAATCTGGCGATATCGTCCATAATGGCTTCCGGTAGCACCAGCTGCTCATCCGGATCTTTACCATCTTCAAAATAAGAATGCTGTTTGCTGGCCTCTTCCTGACTTAACACCGGCGCTGCCTGATAGTGTATTTCTGCGCCAGCGGGTACCACAAACGGCTGCTCTGTGCTGTCGCGGCTGATATGGATCGTATTGCGAGCATCAAATAAACAGGCTTTAAATACGCCTAATTTACCAATGGCTCGTGCCAGATTAACCACATTATTAACGGCATGATTAAAGGCGATTTTAAGCTCGCTATTGTACAGATTTAAACTGGAGTCGATATAGACACCGCTTGCCTGCCAGTGAATAGCCAGGCCACCTACCACCGGATAACGCGCCAGCCGGCCTACTGCTGCAATAAAGGCTTTCTCCGTTTCGCCCATGCCTTCCAGATAATTCTTATAATAACGCTCCAGTTGCACATCATCGACATAATGCAGGTTTGCATCTTCCTGGTGCTCCCGTAAAAACGATTTTCGCGACGAATAAACCACTGTATCAAGCTGCTGGCTCTGATTACTGCACCAAACCGGCAGCAATGGCATGTCGCTCAATAAGCGCAGCGGCGGCAATACCAACCGGCTTAGCTGCGGCATTCTGCTGATAAAATAATCACCGGCCTGCTGGCGCAACAACGGATCATCGGCCAGCATACTGTCAAGCATCGTGGCAAATTCAACCGGCAGACCCAGGCTTCGCGCCGGTATCGCCTGGCGGCCAAACCGGCAGGACTGCGCTGATGCCAGCGCGTATAAAGTACTGGCAACCCCCTGTTCGTCAAACCGGGGGCTGGATAACGCCCCTGCCCGCTGTTCAGGCCCGATAAAATATACATCGCCCATCCGGGCGTTGGAATGCTGTAAATCAGCCGACATCAGCTGCATTACATTATTGGCCAGAAACTGGCCCTGGCTGTCCAGCTGGGCATGGACTGACGAACCCCAGTCAATCAGGCTGATTTTGCCGGTTTGTTCATCAAACACCAGATTTGATGGCTTGATATCGCCATGAACTATCGGCGCACTGTTACCGTCTATTTGTTGCTGGCGTAAAAATAACAACAGCTGAGCTAACTGCACCGCAATGTCGATAATTAACCGTACCGGCAACCGCCCTACTTTCAGACTGTATTGTTCCAAATCGAGGCCGCTGGCCCGGCCCATCATTAAAATGCCCTGTTTTTTTATCACCTGATAGGTAATGTAAGACGGGATGGCAGGATGTTTCACCAGCGACAACATATAAGCTTCATCAGCAAGGCGTTCCTGAATATGCTGGGCTAAATTAATTCTGGAGAATTTAAATACATAAGACACACCATCCTGGCCGAAACCGGCAAAAGCAAAGCCATAGGCACCTTTACCGATAAGTTCTATCTGGCGATAACCAAGCTTTTCCAGCTCATCAATGCACAATGCCACCCAGTCTTTCAGTTTTTTGGCATCGTTGGCATTAAGTAAATATACCGACTGCTCTTCCGGGATATAAAAATTACGCAATGCGCTTTTATCAGATTTATCAGGCATAGGTATCCTGTTGCCGATAGCAAGGGCCAAACATCAGGCGATAACACAGCGCTCGGCTGCCCATTGGCGTAAGCGGGCAACCCGCTCAGCCATAACCACTGACAACGGCTGCGTTTCAGCCAGTTCCGCCAGTAAATGCTGTAAGCTGAAACCACCGCCGTCGCTGTGCATCCGGTAACTGGCACTGACCACCGCCTGCTCCAGTTCTGCTCCGGAAAACCCCTGCGCTAACGCCACGCACTGGCTTAGCTCAGCATCGTTCAGGCTTAACTGACGACGCTGTAAATGCAGGCTCAGCAGCGCTTTAATTTGCTGCTCATCCGGTAAATCAACAAAGAATATTTCGTCGAACCGGCCCTTTCGCAATAGCTCCGGCGCCAGTTCTTCAATATTGTTAGCGGTAGCCACCAGAAAAACCGGTTTATTTCGCTCGGCCATCCAGGTTAGTAAACTGCCTAAAATCCGCCGGGTAACGCCGTTGTCGTTATCGCCACCAGCCAGGCCTTTTTCAATTTCATCAATCCACAGCACACAGGGCGCCATCGCATCTGCCTGGGCCAGCGCCTGATTCAGGTTTTTCTCTGTTTCACCAATGTATTTGTTATACAGGGCTGCCATGTCCAGTCGCAGTAACGGTATCGCCCAGCCGCCGGCTATCGCTTTTGCCGTCAGGCTTTTACCGGTACCCTGCACCCCGGTCAGCAAAATGCCTTTGGGGGTATCCCGGCCATTTTGTTTAAACGCCTGTTCTCGCTGCTTTAACCAACGCTTTAAATTCGGCAGGCCAACCACTTCATCAAGGCTTTTGGTATCAAACACCTGGCTTAAGGTACCGGCGGTTTGCAGCATATTAAATTTCGCCCGGTTAATCCGCGGGATATCAGCACCGGTTATCGCGCCGTCATCTGCTATTGCTTTGTATGCCAGGCGTTTAGCTTCATCAAATGTCAGGCCATGTAAATTACTGACCAGTGCATTTACATCCGCCGGCGCCATCTCAGCTAAATGACCATGCTCGCGGCTGTATTTGCCGGCCGCTTCATTGATCATTTGCCGGATCTGCTGCTCGCCCGGCAGCGATAACTGAAAACGATAACTTAACCGCGCCAGCTCAGGCGGCGTATCTAAGGCGTAACTCAGTAAAATAACAGTGTGGCCAAGGCTGTCATGCGCCTGGGCAATTTCCTTGATAAAGCGGATATTTCGTGGCTCTGTTAAAAACGGATGAAAGTCGCACAGCACATAGATGCCGGGAATGCGGGTCCCTTTTATCTGAGCCAGCAACTGGGCCGGCTCGGTATTAAAAGCTTGCGGGCTGCTGTCACGATCGGTACGTTGCAGCCCGTCGGTAATGGTCCACTGAAACACCGGCCGCATTAAATTTACCGCCAGCCGTTTTATCAATGCCAGCGCCCGCAGCTCTTCATAGGTTTCAATAATAATTAACGGGCTTTTGGCCTGCACCAGCACTCTTAAATCTTCAAATTCGTACATCTGTAATCCCTGTACCGGCTGCAAAGCCAGCCATAAAAAAACCCACTGCTATCGTGGGTTTTTATCAGAAACGCTTACACTTGCCAACTGCTTAAATCATGTTTACCAGCATCGATGACGGTTGTTCCAGATACTGCTTCCACAGATTAGTAAAGCGGGCAATTGTGCCACCATCGATGATCCGGTGATCGCCTGACCAGCTTATCTGCATAAGTTGTCTGGCTTCCACTTCACCTTTGGCATTAAAGCGCGGCAGGGTCTGTACTTTACCGAGGGCCACTATCGCAACTTCCGGTTTATTGATAATCGGGGTGGCAACAGTGCCGCCAATAGCGCCAATATTGGAAATAGTAATAGTGCCTGCTTTTAAGTCTGCCGGACTTACCCGGCCCTCACGGGCCGAATCGGTTAAACGACCAAGCTCGCGGGCAATATCAACAATCGATTTCGCCTGACAGCCTTTAACATTTGGTACCAGTAAGCCCACTTTTGAGTCTACCGCTACCCCAATGTTATGCTCACTGAAATAGCGCAACTCAGTGCAATCGCTGTTAGGTTGGCTGTTCATTACCGGGAAGTCTTTAATCGCCAGTGACAAGGCCTTCATAAAAAACGGCATCATGGTCAGCTTCACGCCTTGCTTGGCATAACTGTCTTTCAGGCTTAAGCGCAGGGCGATAAGCTCAGTTAAGTCAATTTCTTCGCAATAGGTAAAGTGCGGAATAGTCGCCACTGAATCGGCCATCTGCCGCGCCATTGCCGCCTTGATACCTTTAATAGGCTCAACTCTGTCTTCAGCCTGGGCGTTGCCCTGAACCGGCGCAGCGGTTGTCGCTGAAGCTTGAGTTTCAGCTTTGCCTGCGGTTGCCGGCTTACCGTTACCTTCAGCAAACGCTTTAACATCTTCTTTGTAAACCCGGCCTTTATCACCCGAGCCCTGCACCTTCGCTAAATCAATGCTAAGCTCACGGGCCAGTCGGCGTACCGCCGGGCTGGCTAATGCCTTACCGCTATTAACTGCAGTAGTATTATCGGGCTTTGCCAGCGCGGCTTTGTTTTGCCCGGCACTTTCAGCCGATGTGGAGGCAGCTTGTGAGGCGCCAGCCGTTGCCTCGCCACTTACCTGCATCGCAAATAACGGCGAGTGTACTTTAGCAATGTCGCCTTTGGCGTAATACAGCTTACTGACCACGCCGGAGTATTTCGCCGGAATTTGCACCAGCGCTTTGTCAGTCATCACATCACAAACCGGCTGATCTTCGACAATGGTATCGCCTTCAGCAACCAGCCAGTCGACAATTTCACACTCAACAATACCCTCGCCAATATCTGGCAGAATAAAGTCTTCACTGCGACTGCCGGAAGCATCTGCACTGGTGCTGTGCTGAGCTGGCGCCGTTGCGGCTTGTGCTTTCTCAGCTGCCGGTTTTTCTTCGCTGGCTGCTGCGCCGTCGGCAATTTCCATTTCAAATAACGGTGCATGCACCTTGGCTATTTCACCCTTGGCGTAATACAGCTTACTGACCACACCGTTGTGCACTGCCGGAATTTGTACCAGCGCTTTGTCGGTCATCACATCACAAACCGGCTGATCTTCTTTTATCGTGTCACCTTCGCTAACCAGCCATTCAACAATTTCGCACTCGACAATGCCTTCGCCAATATCCGGCAGTATAAAATCCTGTTTCATGCCATCTCCTTAGAAGTTAACCGAGCGCATAATGGCTTCGTAGGTTTTAAGATGATCGGCAACGTATTCTTTTTCCAGTGCCAGCGGATACGGCGTATCTAAACCACATACCCGTTCAATCGGGCTTTCCAGATACAGGAAACACATTTTCTGAATGGTCGCGGCAATTTCGCCGGCAAAACCACCGGTTAACGGTGCTTCGTGGTTAATTACCAGCCGGCCGGTTTTCTGGACAGACGCGGCAACAGTGTCTGCGTCCCAGGGCAAAATGCTGCGTAAATCGATAACTTCACACGACACGCCCTGCTCTTTGGCCATTGCCACCGCTTTATCAACGATTTCCATCTGTGCACCCCAGGCAAGTACGGTTACATCCTTACCCTGTTGCACAACTTCTGCTTTACCCAGCTCAATTTCATAGTAATCTTCCGGCACTTCGCCGGTCGATGCCCGGTACAGCTTTTTCGGCTCAAAAAAGATAACCGGATCGGCACTGGCAATTGAGGCCAGCAACAAACCTTTTGCCTGATATGGATCACGCGGGATCACCACTTTTAAACCCGGAGTATGCGCAAAATAGGCTTCCGGTGACTGGCTGTGATAGTGACCACCGGCAATACCGCCGCCATAAGGACTGCGGAAAACAATTCCGCCAACATTAAATTCATTACCTGAACGATAACGGAATTTGGCTGTTTCGTTGACGATTTGATCGAACGCCGGAAAGATATAATCGGCAAACTGAATTTCGGCTACCGGCTTCATACCCTGCGCCGCCATACCATTGGCGAAACCGGCAATACCCTGCTCAGTTAACGGCGTATTAAAACAGCGCGCTTTGCCATATTTTTCCTGCAACTTACTGGTCGCGCGAAATACACCACCAAAATGGCCAACATCTTCACCAAAGCATACTACCGAATCATCTTTAGCCATGGCGATATCAAGCGCGTTATTAATCGCTTGCAGCATATTCATTTTTGCCATTAGTCCATTCTCCCCGACGTCACCGGATAGGCATCCGGGTATTTTCTGATATGTTGTTTTAATTCATCTAATTGTTGCTGCAATGCCGGGATCGGCTGTTGATACACATCAGAAATTAAATGTTCAATACCCGGCTTCGCTACTTTTTCGGCCACTTTCAGGGCGTCGAGTATTTCAGTGCGCAGCTGGTCAGTTTTGGCTTTGTCAGCGTCTTCATCCAGCCAGCCCTGTTTAATCAGCCATAAGCGGAAACGGGAAATAGGGTCAGTTTTACGCCACAGTTCTTCTTCTTCTTTCGAGCGATAACCGCTGGGATCATCTGATGACGAGTGAGCACCTAACCGGTAAGCCATTGCTTCAATTAATACCGGTTCATTGTGCTTAAGGGCGTGTTCACGGGCCATTTTTGTTGCCTGGTACACGGCCAGAATATCGGCGCCATCTACCCGGATTGCTTTCATACCATAACCCACCGCCCGGCAGGCAATGCCATCGCCGACAAACTGCTCGTTAGCCGGGGTTGAAATGGCATAGCCGTTATTGCGACAGAAAAACAATACCGGGGCTTTATGCACAGCTGCCATATTTAAACCAGCATGAAAATCACCTTCAGACGCAGCGCCCTCACCAAAGTAACAAATGGTGGTGTTGTCTAAGCCACGCAGCTTCTGAGCATAGGCATAACCGCTTGCCTGTGGGATCTGGGTACCCAGTGGTGACGAGATGGTCATATAATAAATATCTTTACTGCCGTAATGCACCGGCATCTGCCGGCCTTTACCGAGATCTTTTTCATTGGAAAACAGCTGATTCATAAACTGTTCCAGGCTAAAGCCACGATAGCGCAGTGCCCCCTGCTCGCGATATTGCGCCATAATCATATCCTGTTCGTCCAGTGCAGCAGCACTGCCAACAGTCGTCGCCTCTTCGCCCAGACACTGCATATAAAAGCTGATCCGGCCCTGGCGCTGCGCTGCCAGCATCCGTTCGTCCAGTACCCGGGTAAACACCATGGTGTCGTACATTTTCAGCGCAGTTTCTTTCTCAACGGTGGGTTTATCGGCACCGTCGTACAGGTTGCCATCGTCTTGCAGAATACGCAGAGTAGGAATTTTTAACGCATCACCGGCAGTAAAAGCTGCAGTATGCACCGTGGTGATGGTGGCGTTATTAGGGTTTGTCATAGCAATCTCTTGGGTTGTGGACACACTGTCGATTATCGTTATTTGCGGGGAACTTTACCTTTACGTAAACTGCATTGCAACCGTGCCCGGGCACAAAAAAACCTGACCGCCGGCTAAGCTGTCAGGTTATATTTACTGTCTGTCAGCCCTGCATTGGCGGGCAGCGCCGCCTGTCAGGCCAGATTATCAGCAACTGATGCCGGTACTACCATCAGCATGGCACGCTGGCCGATAGCAACTTTCGCATTCGGGAAAATTAATGCCTCACCTTCCTGCTCCACCCGGTATTCAATATCACCATCTGTGGCCAGCAAGGTACCTGGCGGATAACTGGTGAAGTTTTCAATATCATTAGCAAAATGCAGCTTAAAATCCTGGGTTTGTTTAACTATTGAACGATACACCTTATACATATTAAATTTTTCAGCATCAAAGGCGCCGGCTTTAACCGGTTCATTGCGAATTAACGCCCGTAAACTGCTGTCGGCACGGCCAAAACGGGCCATATCATTCTGGCCAAAAGGTTTAACCTTACCCAGTTCAATGGTAAAGGAATGTGCTTCATGTTCATTCGACGCATAGTAGCTGAAGGTCGTGGCTGGCGTTTGCATCAACAGCACGGTATGGACATCGCAGGCTGCCAGAAACGCAAACTCAGCCTTACGCCAGGGTTTGCCGTGTAAAAAAGGACATACCGCAAATTTTTCAAACCGTGAGCCGCGGATGGCGGTATGCAAATCATACAGACTTCGGTTACGCGTAGCTTGATTGGTAACGCGTGACTGCTGATAAAACTGACTGACATATTGCTCAAGCGCTTTAGCCCGGCGCCTTTCAGCGTTAATCAGGCCGGCGCCTTTGCTATGATGGCCCGAAAACAACCTATTCAGGTTTTCAGTAATTTCGCGTGAGCCAGCATTAATTGCCGGCGGATTTCCAAACAGCACCAGCAACCGGACGGACGGTGCTAATCGCTCATTCAGTATGTCTTTAACTATTGCCGCACAAATTTCAATAGGCGCCGTTTCATTACCATGCACCCCGCATGACAACACCACATCTTCGTTTGTTGCCCCGTAGGGTTCAAAACAAATAACCCCGCTGTCCCATACCTGCACTGACGTGCCGTTATCCAGAGTAAACTGAAACGGCGCCAGGCCATCAGGGTTATCCAGGGTAAGTTTAAGAAAATCTGCCGCAGGTATTAGTTGCGTTAGCATAAATGACGACTCCGTGCATTTGACAAATATAACAGCTAATAGCAAGCGTATTAGTGTTCAGTTTGCTGATATTCGACGACCTGATTCCGGCCCTTGGCTTTGGCCTGATACATTGCTTTGTCAGCATCAGCCAGTAATTGTTTTAAATCGTAGTTGCTCAATTCGCTGCCGCTGACCCCAAAACTGGCGCTTAGTGTAAACTGATGCTCATTGTGGCTGCAATCAATGCTGACGATAGCATCCCGGCAAATTTCAGCCAGCAACGTGGCTTTATCCAGCTCACAGCCCGGCATCATAATAACAAACTCTTCTCCGCCAATCCGGCCGAAAATATCGTTTGAACGCATAAACTGCTTACAGGTCTGGACAATTTGCTGCAACGCCCAGTCACCAGTGGCATGGCCAAACTGGTCGTTAATCGTCTTAAAATGGTCCAGATCGAATAAAATCATCGCCACAGGTATTTGTTTCGCCTGGCAATACTTTAACGCTTGCTTCGCCTGATTATTAAAATGGTAGCGGTTACTGATACCGGTTAACTGATCATATTCAGCCATTAGTTTAAAGCGCTTACGACCTGTCAGGCCGCGATAAGCCAGCACCAGCGCAATAAATCCGGTTAGCGTCGTCAGGATCAGCATTAAGCGACTATTTTTGGCTTCTTCCTTATAGATACTTTGCTGTAAAAACAGCAACTCGTTATCTCTGTCCAGTAAGTTTATCCGCTGATTCTTCAGTTCAATTTCTGACTTAACCGTATGATAAGCAATTTGCTGTGAGGTTTTACTGGCGTTAAATTCGTTTTCAATCTGCTGTTTGCGTTCCAGATAAGCTAACGCGTGCTGATAGTTCTGCTCTGCTTTGGCAATTTGATATAACGCGTCGTAAGCTTCAACCAGCGCCACATTATTAGGGCTAGCCTGACCAAATTCCAGCGCCTTATTTGCCAAGACAAGTGCTTTTTTTAGGTACCCTTCTTCTAAATATGCTTGCGCCGCCAACGCGTTTATCTGTGAGATCAGCATGGGATACTGTATCTGCTCAATTTCCTCAATATGTTGTTGAAAAAATGACAAAGCTCGTTTGTGATTGTTGTCGTTTAAAAAAGCTCGCATCAACTCTTTTCTGACAAGATTAGCAGGAATTATTTGTTTGGCTGCAATGCATTCATTTATGACGTTACCGGCCTCTGCTTCCATAAAAGCGAGATCATGTTGTTGATATTTAGCATCAATAGACGTCGCGCGAATAAGACAAGACATTTTGGGAGAGATGGCATCAAAGTCAATATAGCGCTCGTATAACAACGTTAAATCAAAACGTTCTAACTGATTGTATGTAAACATTACTATGACGATAACATTTGCCAATAGCTCTGGATCAGTAATACTTGGAATACTATCTATCAGCTGTTCAAAGTAGGAGAACCCTAACTTATAGTTGTTGGACAAAAAAAGAACGTTTACCGCCATAAGCTGAGCTCTGGTAGTAAAGACAGAATTCGACGTCGGATTTAATAATGGTGTAAGGGTCGGGAGTACTTTGTCATACTGTCCTTGTAAAGCAAACTCGTATGCGGTAAGTAACGTAAAGTATTCAATATCTTCTGGCTGAGTAAGCTTTGTATCCCTTATTTTTGCCAGCTCAGCTCTAAAACGAGGTAAATTTTCGAGTCTAATTTCGTCTAGCTCTGCTAACTGTTGCTGCACCGTTAGATGGCTTATAACATTTTCACCGGGCACAACATTGCCACTGTCACTAGCAACAACCGGTGCAGCAGTTGCTAAAAACAAAAAGTATAATGCTATTGAAAATGTTAGTTTGCTCAACAGCACCAATAGATCGCTTATTGCTGTTGAGTTCAACTTAGCTGGCCCGTTTTATCTCGGTATCGGTTGGCTCAGGGGTGTCCTCTGGCTGTTTGACCGGTTGTTCTGCCGGCTCATCTGATGGCGTCGGTTCTTCAGCAGGATATATCATGCAAACAATTTTATTTTTGGCATGAAGCAACCGGGCCAATGTAATCTCGTCTTGCTGACAAATGGCTTGCTGGATTGCCGGATCCAGATTTAACGGGTTAACAACTTGTTCCAGCTGAGTATCCGCCAGATGGCGCAGTGCTGCATCTTCACCCAACCGTTGTAATAACTGTAATACATTATTCATGCTGAACACCCTGTACGTTATTTTATTATTGTTTTTCTAATTTATAGTAATTAGCCTGCTTACAATACACAAAGCCCAGACCACTAACCAGCTTTTTTGCCGCCAGATTACCGTCGGTAATATTACATATTATATTATTGACTACGCTACGTTGCGACAACCTTTGGCACAAGCCAGCTAAAGCCTCCTGAGCCAGGCCTTTACGCTGAGCAGAGGGTAACAGCATAATGCCAACTTCTGCGTTAACGCTGGCAGCAGATGTTGTTGCATTGGCAGCTGTAAATGTGGCAGCCATTATGCCAACCGCTGTCTGAGCTGGCCGTTCAGCAATCACCAGAAAGAGCCGGCCTCCCGCCACGAGCTCGTCCGCTGCGCCGTTGTTATGTTGCAGCGCCGCCGCAAAACTGCTGGTTAACCGGGTATCAGTTAATGGCTCAGCAATCCATTGCATTATCTCTTTACTGCTAAAAAGCTGCCGGTAAAGTGACTGATCAGATGCGGTCATTGTTCGTACCTGCATCAATGGCGTATCAAAACAAAAGCTGTGGTTTAGCGGATTCCCCATATTTATCATCATCAATATTTGTCATCATCAGCCTGCAACGCTGCCAGTTTATCCAGCATCTGCTGGTTGGCGACCATTTTGGTGGCTGGCGGGATCACCAGGGTGGTTTTGGGATCCATCTCGGCAGTCACCAGCTCAGCCAGCGCCAAGGTTGTGATACGCGGCTGCTGAATAGGCAAGGTTACCGCCTCATACAATATAACCTGATGGCTTAACGGATAATATTCCGCCAATACCTCAATAAGTAGCTGCCGGTAACGACCATCCGTGCCACGCTTAGCCAGGCTGCGATCACCTGCCACACCTACCTGCCATAAAATCAGGTATGCGGCTGAATCAATGGTGCGTTTATAAAACATAAACTGGCTGGTTTCAAAATGCTGGCAGCCATAGGTGCCTGGGTCTATCGCTAAATCGGCTATCAGGCAGTCCTCTGCCGAAATGCCTGGCTCCATATGGGCGGCAAAACCCTCAGCTTTCGCCTCGGCAATCGCTTTATGCGGTACCCAGGCAAATACTCCCGGGTGGCCATAAAAGGCGCCAACCACTTTTTTATGTTGTCTGACTTCAGCAAGCATCGCGGCTACCATTTGCTGATAACTGAGCATTCGCGATACACCGGTCTGATAATAGGGCTGCAAAGACCGCACATCGCTGTTCATCTGCTGCACCCATTGTTCGGTAATGCCATCTGCAACCAGCAAGAACACCACATCGGCCTGCTCAATATAACTGCGGCTCAGCGGGCTGATATGTGACCCCAATGTCATGCCGGTACCGACACAAACTAAACTTCCCTGCTGCTCCACCTGATACTCCGGTTTATTTATAATTATTATCGTAATCGTTGTTGCGATTCAGCTGTGTTGTCATTGAATTTTTGCAGCCATTGCTGGTTAAAGCTATCAAAATCGTCGTTGTTACTCTGGTAATTACTATGCCATAACTGTAATACCTCCAACAGCTCTGGATCCTGCCTTATCTGGGTTATTACCCGGTTTATTTCCGCAATCTTGCTATGACCCCAGGCGTTGTTGGCGCAGCCAATAGCACCGGCCACCGGCTGCTGATTGTTCTCGGCAATTGGCAGGGTAACCATACTGCGATTATAAAGCCGCTGAAAATAATTGGCGACGATTGGGTAGTCAATGGTGTAATCAAGCCGGCCGGAACTTATCATATGCAATATCGCCACCGCCCCACCGGTTCCAGCCCTCGCCAGATAGGGATCATGCTCGTTCAGTAGTGGCTGTAATACCCCATAACGGCGTCCTGCCGGATACCCCAGCCGAAAACGCGGATCGTCCAGCAACTTTTCCAGTGAAACCGGTTCACCATATACTGCCCTGAGCGTTTTCGCTGTCGCGGCACTGGTAATAATATGGTGTGGGTAGTAGAAATGGGTTGGTGAACTGTACACCGCTCTGGCTTCTCCCTCTGGTTTGTAAATCATACAGGGGAAGCAAACTGGTTCTTTATTGTCCAGGGCCTGGGATATTCGCGGTTGCGGCATTTGCAGATAGCTGGCCTGCTGCTCCGGCAGATAACGATGCACTACTCTGGTCAGCACATCACAAACCCCGTGTCGCTGATATTCACCATGCAATACATGAAAAGGTGGCGCGTCGTTTATTGCCCAATGAATAACCCTCGATTGAGTTTCATTATAGGACACCGATAAAATCTGCTCAGAACCGCCTGTCTCCTTCGCGGCCAGGCCTGGACTAGTTAACAGCAACAATAATACGGCAGGTCCGCAAAATCCTGAAACCATAGCATAGCCCTGTCTGGTGCATTTATCTAAAGACTAACGTTCAACTGCTATATTTGCCAATAAGGTCCAATAAAAAACCCATCTTACGATGGGTTTTAAGGCAGCTAACTAACTGTTTATGCCGATTTAACCGGCCACTTTGCACGGTTTTAAATGCCATACCCTGCTGACATAGTCTTCAATAGAGCGGTCAGAGGTAAATTTACCCACTAACGCCGTATTCAGGATAGCTTTTTTAGCCCAACCGGCTTTATCACGATACCAGCTGTCTATCTGCTGCTGCGCTTTGGCATAAGACTCAAAATCTGCCAGCACCAGATAAGGGTCGCCACCTTGCAACAGGCTGTGTTTTATCGCCGCCAGCTCACCGGGTTTACCCGGCGTGAAATAATCCGTTTCCAGCCAGTCTAAAATGGCTTTAATTTCCGGATTATTATGATAGTAATCATAGCTGTGATAGCCGTTTGCATGCAGTGCTTTAACTTCGTCTACGGTTAAACCGAAGATCGCAATATTGTCACTGCCGACTTCCTCGGCAATTTCAATATTGGCGCCATCCAGGGTGCCGACCGTAACCGCACCGTTTAACGCCAGTTTCATATTGCCGGTACCGGACGCTTCTTTACCTGCCGTTGAAATTTGTTCCGACACATCAGCAGCCGGGATCATTTTCTCTGCCAGGGTAACCCGGTAGTTTGGCATAAACACCACTTTTAAGCGGTTTTTAACCCTTTTGTCGTTATTTATCTTGTCAGCAATTTTATTGATGGCATAGATAATTTCTTTCGCCAGTTTATAACCCGGTGCCGCTTTGGCACCAAAGATAAATACCCGCGGCACCATGTCGTAATCCGGATTTTGCAGAATGCGCCGGTACAAGGCCAGAATATGCAGCAGGTTAAGATGCTGGCGCTTGTATTCATGCAAGCGCTTAATCTGAATATCAAAAATGGCGGCAGGGTCAATATCAATTTTGGTCAGCTTTTTCACTTCTTTGGCAAAATCAGCTTTGTTCTGCTGCTTAATTGCCATAAAGCTGTCCTGAACCTGGGCATCATCAGCAAACTCGGCCAATTTGCTCAATAGTTTAAGGTTTACCGGCCAGCCATCGCCCACTTTCTCATCCAGCAGTTTCGACAACCGCGGGTTGCAGGCTTTCAGCCAGCGCCGTGGCGTTACACCATTGGTGACGTTGGTAAATTTATCGGGCCATAGCGCAACCATTTCCGGGAATAAATCTGACTGCACCAGTTTCGAGTGAATTTCAGCCACCCCATTTACTTTAAACGAGCCAACCACTGACAAATGTCCCATCCGGACCATCGGCTCGTCGCCTTCTTCAATAATCGATAGCTTGCGCTTTTTAGCATTGTCGCCAGGCCAGAGCACATCAACCTGTTCAACCAGAAAACGGCGGTTAATTTCATAAATAATTTCAATATGCCGTGGCAACACTTTTTCAAACAACCGTACCGGCCAGCGCTCCAGCGCCTCTGGCAGCAAGGTGTGATTGGTATAGGCAAATACCTGCTGGCACAGCGCCCAGGCGTCATCCCAGCTCATATCAGCCCGGTCAATCAGAATACGCATCAGCTCCGGAATAGCCACTGCAGGGTGCGTATCATTCAGCTGAATGACCACCTGCGCTGGAAATTTGCTCCAGTCATCGCCATGTGCGCGTTTGTAGCGACGAATAATGTCTTTGAGTGAACAGGAACAGAAAAAGTATTGTTGAATTAACCGCAGCTCTTTACCGGCATCGGTTTCATCGTTCGGGTATAACACCTTGGAGATGGTTTCCGCTTCAATATTCTCGCGAGCCGCATCAATATAGCCACCGGAGTTAAACACATCCCAGTTAAAAAAGTCGCTGGCGCGGCTTTCCCACAAACGCAGCACGTTAACTGAGCTGCCGTTGTAGCCTACCACCGGAATATCCCACGGCACGCCTTTGATGATCCGGCCTGGGTGCCAGACTTTTTTCATAGCGCCCTGCAAATCGTATACGGTTTCAACATAGCCATATACCGATATTTCCTGCACCGATTCCGGACGGCATATCTCCCATGGGTTGCCATATTCGCGCCAGCTGTCTGGCCGTTCTATCTGCCGGCCGTCCTGGAAACTTTGTTTAAACAGGCCATGCTCGTAATGAATACCATAGCCAATCGCCGGATAATTTAACGTTGCCAGCGAGTCGATAAAGCAAGCGGCTAAGCGGCCAAGACCACCGTTACCCAATGCCATATCTTCTTCCTGATCTTCAAGATCAGCGATATTCATTCCCAGCTCTGATAAGGCCTGTTTAGCCTGATTATACAAACCTAAGTTATGCAGGTTATTACTGAATAAACGGCCCATCAGATATTCAAGGCTGAAATAATGCAATGCCCGGGTATCCTGCTGATAATGGGTGCGCTGGGTGTTACGTAAGCCATCAAACACCTGCTCGTTGACGGCGGCACAAGTTGCCCGCCACCAGGCCTGGCTGCTGGCTTTATTAACGTCTGTACCCAGGCTTGAATGCAGATGTTTAACGATGTTTTGTTTTAATTGTTCGGTAGATGCACCGCCGGCAGCGGTTTTAGCTGAGGTTGCTTTCTTCATTGCCAATCCTGAAATTTACTGAGCTTATTAATTAAGCAAATCAACATAGCTGAGCCAGTTGATATTATTGTTTAATGTAGAAATATTACGAAAACGATACCTCAATTTACTTCAATTGGCAAAATAAAGGCCGCTTTTGTAATTAAATTACATAATAATGGCGGCCTTTTTAATCGTCAGATACGACTGAACACCTTGTCTACAAAGGCTTTGGCATCTGTTTCCAACTGCTGCAGGTGTGATTGGTCGACAAAGCTTTCCAGGTATATTTTATAGGCGTTTTCAGTACCTGACGGACGCGCGGCAAACCAGCCATTGCGGGTAACCACTTTTACGCCGCCAATATCAGCGTTATTTCCTGGCGCCTTTGTTAAAACTGCCAGTATCGGATCGCCCGCCAGTTCAGTCTGGCTGACACTGGCAATATCAAGGGATTTAAGCGCAGCCTTCTGCTCGGCTGATGCCGGCGCGTCCAGTCGGCGATACAGCGGCGAGCCCAGCTCTTTGGTCAGTGCCTGATATTGCTTGTAAGGGTCCACGCCGGTTTTCGCCAGCATTTCAGCGCCAAGCAGCCCTAAAATAATACCGTCTTTGTCGGTTGACCAGACTTTACCGTTTAAGCGCAAAAAGCTGGCGCCGGCACTCTCTTCGCCGCCAAAAGCCAGGCTGCCGTCATACAGGCCGGCAACAAACCATTTAAAGCCAACAGGCACTTCAGACAATTTACAGCCCCGCGCCGCCACAACCCGGTCAATTAATGCACTGGAGACCAGGGTTTTACCTATTGCCAGACTGGCCGGCCAGTCTGGCCGGTTTGACAATAAATAATTAATGGCCACAGCCAGATAGTGATTGGGGTTCATTAAACCGCCGCTGCGGGTAACAATGCCATGCCGATCAAAATCAGGGTCGTTGCCAATAGCGATATCAAACTGGTCTTTTAGCTGAATTAAATTGGCCATGGCACAAGCTGACGAGCAATCCATCCGGATCTGACCATCTTTATCCAGTGGCATAAAGGCAAACGCCGGATCCACTTTGTCATTAACAACGGTAATATCCAGGCCGTACTTCTCTGCTATTCGCGGCCAGTAAGCAATACCAGAGCCGCCAAGCGGGTCTACGCCAATCCGGATCCCGGCTTTGGCAATAGCTGCCATATCAATCACATTCTCTAAATCGTCAACATAGTGCTGGATATAATCAATATGCTGACAATAGCCTGACTGGATTGCCAGATTGTAGGGCATCATTTTTACGCCCTCTAAATCTTTGGCCAGCAGGGCATTTGCCCGTTGCTCTATCCAGTTAGTAACGTCAGTATCGGCCGGACCACCGTGTGGCGGGTTATATTTAATACCACCATCTTCAGGTGGATTATGTGAGGGTGTAATGACAATGCCATCAGCCAGTTTACCGTCTGCTCCATCATTTTGGGTTAGAATAGCGTGCGAAATAACCGGGGTCGGGGTATAGCCCAAATCTTTTTGAATACAAACCTGAATTTTATTGGCAATCAATACTTCCAGCGCTGAGGCAAAAGCCGCTTCCGACAGCGCGTGAGTATCTTTGCCCAGAAACAATGGGCCGTTGATACCTTGGGCCTTGCGATAGTCAGCAATGGCCTGGCAAATTGCCAGCACATGAGGCTCATTAAACGAGCAAGTCAGGGCGCTGCCACGATGACCAGAGGTGCCAAAGCTGACTTTATGCTCCGGATGCTGATGAACGTCGGGTTCCAGCACATAATAGGCGGTCATTAACCGACTGATGTTAGGAATACGGTCGTTCGGTACCTGTTGGCCAGCCAGGGGATGTAAAGACATACTCTTTCCTTATAATAAATCGCGGATCCGCTCAGCGTCCTGCTCACTATAACCCAGTTTGATGGCAGTTTCGGTTAACATCATTTTTTTTCTGGTGGTATTGGAGTTGGTAATTACCCAATAGCCGGTATTGGGTATTTGCTTCGGGTTGGTACTGCTACCGGCTTCAGACAAGGCCTCTGCTGACGTGGCAAAATACAGCCGGTTACGACCTTTAATTTCCAGCACCTTACCAAACTGTTTTTTGTGAACCCGCGCCAGTACTGACAGCAAATATAAAAAACGCCCTACTACACTGGATTCAGCCTGTAAATCCTGACGACTGACTAAATCAAAAACGCTGCCTGGGTTGTTATTCTCGCGGGCCACTGCATTGTCAGCCAGCGCAGATCCAGCCGCTACAGGGGCGCTGCTATCAACGGTGGTTTGACTGATCTGTTGCTCACCTAACAGTAAACGACGGAGAATATCAGAAGCACTTTCCCCAATCTGGCGGGTTTGTGCGGCAATGTAGTGATACAAATCGTCTTCAATTTCAATGGTTTTCATAAGGTTTTCCGTCAACTGAAAGTTGTCCCATTATATAAAGGCTTTGCCACTGACGCCAGCAGCTTAATTTGTTAAAATATCGGCTTAACTTTATCAGTGAGTTAGCGATGATTCTACATACCCATAGCACTGGCAGCGGCGAACCGCTGGTACTTATCCACGGCCTGTTTGGCAGTTATGAAAACCTGGCCAGTATTGCCCGGGCATTAAGCGACCAGTGGCAGATTATCAGCATAGATCTACCGAATCATGGTCAATCCCCCCACCAGGACCAGATGGATTACCCTGGTATGGTAGCCGACTTAGCAGAAACTCTCGACAGCCTGCAGCTGACAAAAGTTGCGATTCTGGGTCATTCCCTGGGTGGCAAACTGGCAATGGCATTTGCTCTTACCTATCCACAGCGGGTAACAGAGCTTATTGTCGCCGACATTGCGCCGGTGAGCTATCCGCGAAGCCACCAGAGCGTATTTGCCGGCTTAAATGCGGTAGATTTAGCCAATATCAGCAGCCGTGCCGACGCAGACAAACAGTTGGCTGAACATATCACAGAGCCCGGGGTGCGCCAGTTTCTGTTAAAAAGTCTGCAAAAGTCAGGCGACGGCTTTAACTGGCGTTTTAATCTAAGCGCACTGGAACACTGCTACGATACGTTGCTTAGCGCAACAGAGTTTGACAGTAAATACAGCGGGCCGGTGCTTTTTATTAAAGGCGCGGAATCAGACTATATTCTGCCGCAGCACCGACCACAAATTCTGCGCTATTTTCCGGCAGCAGAGGCAAAAATAATTAATGGCACCGGTCATTGGTTGCATGCGGAAAAACCTGTGGCATTTACCAAGCTGGTGCGAGACTTTTTATTGAGCCAGCACACTAAAAAGTAGTGATTTTTATGCTATAGTGCCGCCAATTTTTTCAGTATGGCCAGGATTAATGACCGTAGCGCAATTTGAAACCATAGGTTTATGGCTGGGTTTAGCTGCACTGTATATTTTTATTGTGCTGGCCATTAATGATGTGCTGAAAAAAAGTCAGGCGCCACGGATGGGACGCTTTTTTGTCTGGCTGGTGTTGTTTTTATCACCATTGGTATTTGTGATTAAAACTGTTTTGCAGCTCTTTTTTGAATAACAGGGTTGAGATTAATGGCCAAAATCGCCACTGATCGCACCACCATTGATTTGTTTGCGGCTGAAAAGCGGCCGGGGCGGCCTAAAACCAATCCGTTGCCACGTGAAGAGCAGCTTAAGTTGAATAAGCGCAACCAAATTAAACGCGATCGTAATAACGGGTTAAAGCGTATTGAATTTAAGGTATCTGGCCAGTTGTATGCGGCATTAACTAAGGCTGCTGAACAAGCTGACACCACACGCAGTAACTTAATTGAACAACTTTTAGAACAGGCTTTATCCAGGTAAGAAGGCAATAAACCATGGCAACTGTAGGAATATTTTTTGGTAGTGATACCGGCAATACTGAGCATATCGCTAAGATGATCCAAAAAGAGCTGGGCAAAAATCTGGTAGAGATCCGTGACATAGCTAAAAGCAGTAAAGAAGACATTGCCGGCTTTGACCTGCTGTTACTGGGTATTCCCACCTGGTACTACGGCGAAGCCCAATGTGACTGGGATGACTTTTTCCCTGAGCTGGAAAATATCGATTTTAACAATAAACTAGTGGCAATATTCGGCTGTGGTGATCAGGAAGACTACGCTGAATACTTTCTGGATGCGATGGGCACGCTGCGCGATATCATCGAGCCGAAAGGCGCTATTATAGTCGGCCACTGGCCAACAGCCGGCTATAACTTTGTCGCATCAAAAGCATTAGCTGATGACAGCCATTTTATCGGTCTGGGCGTAGATGAAGACCGTCAGCCGGAGTTAACCGAGCAACGGGTAAAACAGTGGTGCAAACAAGTGTATGAAGAAATGAGCCTGCAGGAATTTGCCAACCTGTAACCCCGGTTCCGGTAATAAGAGAGAGGCTATACGCCTCTTTTTTATTACCTATACTTCGGTTTTTTGCGGATATACACCGTCCGGTTCACCTCGCAGACAATATTGTTATCTGCATCTTTAATATGTACCAGAAACTGCGGGAAATACTTATCACCAGTTGCAGTATTCGCTTTGATATCTTCCACCGCATCGTCGGTCAGCAAAAACTCAGCGGTCAGTTTGCCAAGCCCGGGTTTAATGTAATCAATGTCAGCCTGCTTATCCCAGACCATATATTCTTTCCCCAGGGCGCCCATTAATAATAACGGGTATATCGGATCCGTCATCGCAAACATTGATCCGCCAAACTGGCTACTGTTTATATTTCGGGTCCATGGTCTGTTTTTCAGTTCTACTCTGGCGTAACGATAATCATCAGCCAGACTGGCAACTTTAATGCCGCTGAATAATAACGGTGGCCAGAAATTCAGTAAATGTCGCATAACCTGCGGCTTAAACGCCCAACGCATAACTTTACCTGGTATGACCTGTTAAAGAGGCATTTTAACCTGTCAAAGTGAAAGTACAAGAGCTTCATGATGAAATGAGCGCTAATCGGCCATTTCAATATTGCGCTAATGTCTTTATAATCGATGCAAATCCACCAGCAAGACAGAGTTTTTTATGTCAGATCATAATCATGAGCTACGTAAGGCCGGCCTGAAAGTTACCCTGCCGCGGGTGAAAATACTTGAGATTTTACAAGATCCGAATCATCAGCATATCAGTGCAGAAGATGTATATAAAATCCTGTTAGAGCTGGGTGAAGATATTGGCCTGGCCACAGTATACCGGGTACTTAACCAGTTTGATGATGCCGGTATTTTAACCCGACACCACTTTGAAGGCGGTAAATCAGTATTTGAACTGACCGGTAACAGCCATCACGATCACCTGGTGTGCCTGAAATGTGGCAAGGTTATTGAGTTCGAAGATGAAATCATTGAAGCCAAACAGCTGGAAATTGCCGAGAAAAATGGCATTAAGTTAACCCACCATAGCCTGTATTTATATGGTGAGTGCACTGATACTGAACAATGTAAGAAAAACGCCAGTTCGCATTAATCCGCGATAACCGCAATGGCAGCCCGGGCTGCCATTTTTTTGCTAGCCGATATCAGACGCTACCACTATTAATCCTGGCCATTATCAAAGCACTGACGTAATTGCCATACTGAAAGGCAAAGTCCGCAAGTTCTGCTTCCACCTCAAAACCAAAGCGTTCGTACAAAGCAATCGCCACTTCATTGCTGCTATATACCGTCAGTTCCATCCGGCGGATGTTCAGCCAGTTGTCAGCCATTTCCAGCGCGGCTCTGAGCAAAGCTGAGCCAACACCCTGGCCCTGAAACTCTTCCAGCACACCCATGCCCAGCTCTGCAACATGGCGGCGTCTGGGGTTCTGACATACCTGCAGCCCAAGTTGCCCAACAACTTTACCCTCCATTTCGGCGACCAGGTTATAGAAGCCGCCACCCGCATTGAATAGTCTTTGCCAGCTGGCAACCGGCTGGTAAGGCAACTGCAGGGTATTGGCAAAAATGGTTGGCTGATCATAGATCGCTTTGATGGCTTCAATATCACCCGGTTCGGCATGGCGGATCACAACAGGCATGGTTACAGCGTCCTTGGCAAATAAGTCATTTATCTTAAGTCGGAATTCATCCTGCTCACAAGAGCTATTATGCAAAAAGCCAGCAGATGCTGGCTTTTTGGTGGCATAAGCAATTTATTAAAGCTGCTGCTCCAGCTCTGGCAGTACCGTAAACAAGTCAGCCACTAAACCATAGTCTGCAACCTGAAAAATTGGTGCCTCGGCATCTTTGTTAATTGCGACAATAACTTTCGAGTCTTTCATACCGGCTAAATGCTGAATGGCACCGGAAATACCCACCGCAATATACAAATCCGGCGCGACGATTTTACCCGTTTGACCAACCTGCATATCGTTTGGCACAAAACCCGCATCTACCGCTGCGCGCGAGGCACCAATGGCCGCATTAAGCTTATCAGCAATGCCATTTAGCATGGCAAAGTTTTCGCCATTTTGCATTCCGCGGCCACCGGAAATAATAACCTTAGCAGCAGTAAGTTCAGGCCGGGCAGATTTAGTCAGCTCTTCACTAACAAATGACGATACCTGCAGATTTTTTACAATATCCAGCTTTTCAATCGGCGCATTGCTGCCCTCTGCCGCTGCGTCAAAAGCCGAACCACGAACCGTCAGTACTTTGATTGCATCAGCTGATTGCACCGTGGCAATGGCATTACCAGCATAAACCGGCCGGACAAAAGTATCGGCACTTTCGATGGCAATCACATCTGACAACTGTGCAACATCTAATAATGCTGCAACTCTTGGCAACATATTCTTACCTGTTGTCGTCGCTGCTGCCAGGATATGGCTGTAGTCTTTACCAATTTCAGCTACAAGTGCGGCCACGTTTTCGGCCAGCTGATGACCATAGGCTGTGGCATCCGCAACCAGGACTTTGCTTACTCCCGTGATAGCGGCTGCTGCGCTGGCCGCTTTATCACAGTTTTCGCCGGCAACCAGCAGATGAATATCACCACCGATGCTGGCGGCGGCCTGCACTACTTTATGGGTATCGGCTTTCAGTGCATCATTGCTATGTTCTGCAATTACTAAAATAGTCATCAGATCACCTTCGCTTCATGCTTTAATTTTTCAACAAGTTCGGCTACCGACTCGACGATTACCCCACCCTGACGGCTTGGTGGTGCGGTAACTTTCAATGTCGTCACATTAGACTGCAGATTTACGCCCAGACTGTCAGCAGCTTTAACATCTAATGGTTTTTTCTTGGCTTTCATAATATTGGGTAATGACGCATAGCGAGGCTCGTTTAATCGCAAGTCGGTAGAAACCACTGCCGGCAGCGTTAACTCAACGGTTTGCAAGCCACCATCAATTTCCCGGGTAACCTGAACTTTATCACCATTAACCACCACTTTAGAGGCAAAGGTACCCTGCCCCATTCCGGTCAGTGCCGCCAGCATCTGACCGGTTTGGTTGTTGTCGGAATCAATTGCCTGCTTACCCAGAATAACCAGTTGCGGCTGCTCTTCTTCAACCAGCTTTGCCAGCAATTTCGCCACCTGCAATGAATCCAGATTAAGTTCAGTTTCCAGATGAATAGCCCGATCTGCTCCTAAAGCTAATGCTGTGCGCAGTTGTTCCTGCACTGCTTTGGCTCCAATCGACACCGCAACCACCTCTGTTGCAGTACCTGCCTCTTTTAAGCGTACCGCTTCTTCTACCGCAATTTCACAAAACGGATTAAGTGCCATTTTCACATTGGCTAAATCGACGCCGGTCTGGTCTGCTTTTACCCGAACTTTTACGTTGTAGTCGATAACCCGTTTAACCGGAACTAATATCTTCATATAATCCTCTTCAATTGCATGCCAACGCTTGCCTGACTGCGGGTTTACGTTAAGGTAAACATAACCCTGTACATTGCTGCACAATCTACTTACTGTTGACGTTAACGTCAACCTGCAATACCCTTATCAGCACAATAAACGCAGTGAATACTGTAAATATAAGCATCCAAGAGGTAACCATCGTGGAAAGAGAAGCAATGGAGTTCGATGTGGTAATCGTTGGCGCCGGACCAGCGGGCTTATCGGCCGCGATCCGGTTGATGCAACAAGCCACGCAAGCCAGCAAAGAAATTACGGTTTGTGTAGTGGAAAAAGGCTCAGAAGTGGGCGCTCATATTTTATCCGGTGCGGTGTTTGAACCCAGAGCGCTGAACGAACTGTTACCGGACTGGCAGCAAACCGGCGCGCCGCTGACCACCCCAGTGACCCACGATGATATTTATCTGTTCAGCGATGGACAAAGCAGCCGGAAGTTACCCGGCTTTGCCGTACCTAAAACTATGCACAACAGTGGCAACTATATTGTGTCAGTCGCCAACCTTTGCCGCTGGTTAGCCGAACAGGCCGAAGCGTTGGGTGTTGAAATTTTCCCAGGGTTTGCCGCCAGTGAATTGTTGCTGGAAGACGATGTGGTAAAAGGTATTGTTATTGGCGACATGGGGCTGGACCGCGAGGGAAAACCAAAAGACAGCTTTACCCCGGGCATGGAGTTACGTGCCAAATATACCTTGTTTGCTGAAGGATGCCGTGGTCATCTGGGTAAACAGCTTATCAACCACTATCAGCTGGATAAAGATGTCTCGCCGCAACATTATGCTATTGGCTTTAAAGAGATCTGGGATGTACCGGCCAATAATCACCATCAGGGGCTGGTAGTCCATTCTGCCGGCTGGCCATTGGCCAACGAAGCCTCTGGCGGCGGCTATCTGTATCATGCAGAAAGCCAGCAAATTGTTGTTGGCCTGATTATCGACTTGAATTACAGCAACCCTTATCTTGACCCCTTTGCCGAGTTTCAGCGCTACAAGCAGCATCCGGTAATCAAGCAATACCTGGCTGAGGGTAAACGGGTCAGTTATGGTGCCAGAGCCATTACTAAAGGTGGGTTGAACAGCTTGCCGAAAATGAGCTTTGCCGGCGGCTTACTGCTGGGCTGCAATGCCGGCACCCTGAACTTTGCCAAGATTAAAGGTAACCATACCGCGATGAAATCGGGCATGCTGGCAGCGGAGACAGTATTTACTGCGTTAAACAGTGATGATGCAGGTGGTAAAGACTTAACCCAATATGCTGATACTGTTAAACAAAGCTGGTTGTATGACGAATTACACAGCTCGCGCAATTTTGGCCCGGCCATGCATAAATTCGGTACCTTCTGGGGCGGTGTCTTCAATACCATCGAACAAAACTGGTTCGGGGGCAAACTGCCCTTTACGCTGAAGGACGACAACCGGGACTATGCCCAGCTAAAGCTTGCGGCTGATTCCACTAAAATTGAATATCCTAAGCCAGATAATATTCTCAGCTTTGACAAGCTGACCTCTGTATATTTATCCAATACTAATCATGAAGAAGAGCAACCCTGTCATTTAAAACTGGCTGATCCAAGTATTCCTATTGAGGTCAATTTACCAAAATATAATGAGCCGGCTCAACGATATTGTCCTGCCGGGGTCTATGAAGTGATTAATGAAGAAGGCCAGCAACCGCGTTTTCAGATTAATGCCCAGAACTGTATTCATTGTAAAACCTGCGACATTAAAGATCCGAGTCAGAATATTACCTGGGTAACACCGGAAGGTGGCGGCGGACCAAACTACCCGAATATGTAATAACGTTTTATTCGTTTGTTTATTTAAAAAGCAGTGGCCCGGCCGCTGCTTTTTTTGGCGTAAATTGTATTCAGCTAAAATCCCGACTACGTTTAATCTGCGTCTATTTGCTTTGTAATGGCTATAGGTATTAATCGGGGTGAGCGTTATGACCAATAAAATAATAAATAAACAACCAACGACTGTCGCTGCCGTCAGTAGCAAAGCAAAAGCCGGGCCACTACCAGACGATACGCCAGCTGAAACCTCGGTAGCCTTTGCCAGTGAAGGCTATCTGTATTTTACTGAGCGCGATTTAAATCGCATTCTGGCCAATCTTGACGCGCTACGCAGCAGTGTGTTTCCGCAGGTGCAAACCGATAACGAGCTGGAAAACCGTAAACAACAACATTTCCCGTCGGTATGCCTGATTGGTCTGGGCCGCTGTGGTTCTAACATAGCACTGGATGTCGCCTCTCTTGTTTACAGCGCCCGCAACTTCTATTTGAATGAATTTAATAATGAAGAAAAACAAAGCCGCGAACAAGAATACCGGCCAATGCGCTGGATTAAACGCAGTTTACATCTGTCACAGAACAATAGTCTGAAACCGGTTTTTTTAATTGAGCCGTTAGTTATGCTCGGCGATCTGGATAAAGATATTGAAGGCCGCATTCGTTTTTCACATAAAGGTGAAAAAAGCGGCTTTCTGCATGACTATACTAAAATGAAAATAATGGACTTGTCAGAAGTACATGCCGGAGGCGCCGGCAACGCTCCTATTCTCGGCCAATATTTAGCGAAGATTATTTTAAATAAAGATACCCAGCGCTTTTCCAATGCCGAGTGGAAGTTTATTCATTCTTACCTTATCGATTCCTGTGGTATTAAAGCCAATCAATCACGTTTGTATTTTTACATATTCAGTGCCGGCGGCGGCACCGGTTCAGGTATGGCCTCCGAATTTGGTCTGGCTCAGCAATATGCCTATATGAGTAAAACCTTTGACACCCGTCCGGTCACTGAAAATGAAGAGAACCGTGGCCACTCTTTTGTGTTTGAGCCCATATTTACCAGCGGTATTTGTATCCTGCCAAATATTTCAGACCATGGCGTTGAAATGTCAGAAGCCTTACATATTAACGCTGGCCGTTTACTGTGTAAGTATCTGTCTGAAGAGTGGGATTTTTCCTACAACTTTGATAACGAAAACAGCAGTGAGTCCAGCGTGATGCACCGGATCCGGCCTTGGAATGCCATGATGCTGATTTCAAATGATATTATGCGTTACGCTGAAGAAACTGATGATGGCGATATACAGCACATCGATGTAAATGCCATGGAGAAATACGCCAATCAATACATCTCGCAGCAGATATTTAATATTCTGACCGCCCAGGCTGTTACCACCGATTATGACGAAAACTATTTTCGCCGGGCGGGGATTGATATCGGCGAAACCATTAGGCTGGATGCAAACGACTTGTTTATGAGCCTGGCAGGACCGGTTGCTGTCGCATATGCGGAGTCGGTTATCCCGGCAAACCAGCGCGATAGCGCTGAAAAAAGCAAAACATCGGATAAAAACGGCCTGAATATTGACGATTTATTTTTCCGGTCAATCGATTTGCCGCATTTTAATAAGGTCACGCAGGCGATCGAAGGGATCAGCTTGCTACCAATAGAATCGGAACGCTACCGTCAGACGCTGGCCAGCTACGTTAAAAATGGTTACAACGCAGCTGAATTAAATGATCTGCACTTTTTCAAAAACTGCTCTTCAGTAGTGTCTATTGTGTCGTTACCCAAAGACTATAAGCTGTCATATATGGATTTAAACCGGTTAAAGTCTCATTTAAATAATTTGTTCCCTAATACCACGTTAAAACGCTACGCTTTAGTTATTGGTGCCTCTGCCAATATTTCACTAACCACGTTAATTGTGAAAAGCCCGTGTCTGAGCGATGATTTTTTAACGCTGATTGTGGCATTTATTAAACGCTGCTTTGCCAAAGACAGTTATCGTTTTGATGAAAAGCTTGATCAGGCAATGCTGGATTTTATTCGTAGTGATGAGTTTGATGAGCAGAAAGTCGATGCCATGCTGAATGAATTTGAAAACCCGGCAAAAATTCTTGATACCAACTGGTATGCGATAAAGCCCATGTATGAGAAAAAATACCGTGAACTTATCCATAATAAAGATAAGTTTATTTCCATCAATGATATCCGGCTCAGTCGTGACAGTGTAAAAAAAGCCATCAAATACCTACGGGAAATTTACCGGCATAAAATAAGTAAAACCAAGGTTATTTCTCTTAATAACCCGACAGTAAAAAAATCTACGGCAGCTGAATAAGGCTAATGCTTGCTGCCTGCTCTGTCAGCCCCTAAACTAGGGGCTGTTTTTTTTGAATCAAGAATCCAATGACAGAACCTACCCAGTATCGTTTAAATAAATTTATCAGTGACACCGGTTTTTGCTCCCGGCGCCAGGCCGACAAGTACATTGAACAAGGTTTAGTGACCGTTAACGGCCAGACTGCCCCGGTAGGATTAAAAGTATCCGCCAGCGATGAAGTGCGGGTAGAAGGTAAGCCTCTTAAAGAAAAGCCGGCCCGGATTTATCTGGCGTACCATAAACCGGTGGGTATTACCTGTACCACCGAGCGGCATGTTAAAGGTAATATTATTGACGCCATTGGTTATCCCGAGCGGATATTCCCGATAGGCCGACTTGATAAGCCCTCTGAGGGGCTGATATTTCTGACCAATGACGGCGACATCGTCAATAAGGTATTGCGCGCCGGTAATGCTCATGAGAAAGAATACACCGTGACGGTAAACAAACCCATCACTGCTAATTTTATTAGCAAAATGGCCAGCGGCGTGCCCATTCTTGATACTGTTACCCTACCCTGTACGGTAACCCAGGTATCTAAAAATACTTTTAAAATCATCTTAACCCAGGGGCTTAACCGGCAAATTCGCCGGATGACTGAATATCTGGGTTATGACGTTATCAAACTGAAACGTACCCGGATTATGCATGTGCGACTGGCTGAACTGCGCGCAGGCCAATGGCGCTTACTGGACAAATTTGAACTGTCCCAGATGGAGCAGTTACTGCAGCATTCAAGCAAAACAGCTAATGATGCCAATGATAATCAGCAGGACGACGAGGAGTAACACCGCCCATGGTTAGGTTGCGTTCAGGCTATCTGCCATCACTTCTCGCTGGTCCGGCTGTGTTTCTGCTGGTGTTGCTTAATGAGCCGTTGTTTGCCGGCATGTCAGAGACGGCCTGGTGGCTAAGTGGCCTGACTGCCTGGATGGCGATCTGGTGGATAACAGAGAGCGTGCCTATTCCTGCAACATCGTTATTGCCGATAGTGGTGGTGCCGTTACTTAACCTCGATTCAGTCGCCAATGTCACGGCGCCTTATGCTGATCCGTTGATTTTCCTGTTTCTCGGTGGCTTTATAATATCCATCGCGATGGAACGCTGGAATCTGCATAAAAGAATAGCCTTGTTAACCATGTTAGCGGTAGGCACAAAACCCAGCCAGCAAATTGCCGGTATGATGCTGGTGACCGCATTTTTATCGATGTGGATGTCCAACACAGCAACAGCCGTGATGATGCTGCCAATTGCCCTGTCTATTATCGGTATGCAGGACAGCATAAGTGATAAGTTCGCCAAAGCCATGTTGTTAGCTATTGCCTATGCGGCCAGTATCGGCGGTGTTGCCACCCTGATAGGCACGCCTCCCAATGCCCTGCTTGCCGGCTATTTGCGCAATCAGTATCAGCTGGAAATAAGTTTTGCTGACTGGATGTTACTGGGGGTACCGGTAGCGGTGGTTATGCTGCTTGGTGCCTGGTACTGGCTTACCCAGTTGCATTTCCGGTTTGCAGCTGATGAAGTGCAGGTAAGCCGCCAGTTATATCTTGATAAACTGGCGGCGCTCGGTCCGATGCAGCGGGCTGAAAAAATAGTACTGGCAGTGTTTTTACTGGCCGCCTGCTTATGGGTGTTCAGAACCTGGATTGCCAGCCTTACCGGTCTGCCATTAAATGATACCCTGACCGCCATTTTTTGCGCCAGTTTGTTGTTTGTGATACCGGTTAATCTGAAAAGTGGCCAGCGGGTGCTGGTCTGGGAAGATTGCGTCAGATTGCCCTGGGGTATTTTAATCCTGTTCGGAGGTGGCCTAACCCTGGCCGCGCAAATACAACAATCGGGACTGGCCGACTTTATCGCCGGCCAGGTAGGTGCGCTTGGCGCTATTAATGTATTGCTGCTGATAGTGCTGGTAACCACGATTATTATCTTCCTGACTGAAGTGACCAGCAATACCGCAACCGCAGCGGCTTTTCTGCCATTGTTAGGGCCCGTTGCCGTATCGCTTAATACCAGCGCCTCAATGCTGGTGATCCCGGCAGCCATTGCCGCCAGTTGCGCCTTTATGATGCCGGTTGCGACCCCACCTAATGCCATTGTTTTTGGCTCTGGCAAGCTGAAAATTGCTGATATGGCAAAAGCCGGCCTGGTGCTGAACCTACTGGCAATAGTTGTTATTACTGCAGCGGTATGGTTTATCAGCCCGATGTTGTTTGATTTCTAATATCTCTGAACAGACAGTCAAACTAGCGAAAAGCAAAAAAGCAGCCAGAGGGCTGCTTTTTCTAATTTGGAGCGAGTAACGAGGTTCGAACTCGTGACCTCGACCTTGGCAAGGTCGCGCTCTACCAGCTGAGCTATACTCGCGAAAATCTGGTGTTATTGTCAGCTGGTGCCAACAATAAATGGTGCCCGGGGCCGGACTTGAACCGGCACGAGGTTTCCCTCGAGGGATTTTAAATCCCTTGTGTCTACCGATTTCACCACCCGGGCAGACAACTTCTTTCAAAACAAAACTTACTCGTTAAAAACGGTAAGGTGTTATGGAGGCGGGTCCCGGAGTCGAACCGAGATAGACGGATTTGCAATCCGCTGCATGGCCATTCTGCCAACCCGCCAATAAATCACTGTGCCACTCTTATTCTGATTCAAATTAATAGTCTGATTCAAATTAAGAGTTGGAGCGAGTAACGAGGTTCGAACTCGTGACCTCGACCTTGGCAAGGTCGCGCTCTACCAGCTGAGCTATACTCGCGATGCTTATGGCCATGTGCCTTAACACGTGACGCATTCTACTGTTTTAATTAAGCCAGTCAATAACAAATTAGTAGTTTTGCAACTGACTGCTTAATTTTTAACTGACTTGTACTAATTATCCGCTATCCGCTTATTGCTGCGACAAATCATGCCAGGCTGCCGTTAAATATTGATACATTGACCACAGGGTTAATACTGTGGCGAGATACAACATGGCATAACCTACCGGGGTAAACCAGGCCAGTAACGCAAACTGTGGCTGCCAGATTAACCCAATCAGTGCCAGCATCTGAGCAATGGTTTTGTACTTACCCAGATTAGACACCGCGACATTAGCCCTTTTGCCAATTTCCGCCATCCATTCCCGTAACGCAGAAATCGCAATTTCCCGGCTGATAATAATAATGGCCGGAATACTGAACCAGAGAGATTGCTCATGGATCGCCAGCACCACCAGAGCAACAGCCACCATGACTTTATCTGCCACCGGATCCAAAAAGGCACCAAACGGGGTGGACTGCTGCAGTTTACGCGCCAGATAACCATCCAGAGCGTCGGTAATGGCTGCTAAACAAAAGACCAGTGCCGCCCAGAAACGGTAATACTCCCAGCCGGAATAAAAACAGAAAATAAATACCGGGATCAGTAGCAGCCTGAACATTGTCAAAAGGTTGGGGATATTCCACATATAACAGTTCTCACAAAATCAATGTTGCTATGCTACTTGTTATGACAGGCCTGGTAAATCTTTTCTGCTTGCTGGCGGGAAATACCGGGCACTGAACTCAGTTCAGTCACTGATGCTTTCATTACTCCCTGCAAGCCACCCAGGTATTGCAGCAAAGCCTGACGTCGTTTTTCACCGATACCCGTGATATTCTCCAGTGGGCTTTTGGTCATACTTTTGCCCCGCTTACTACGATGGCCGGTAATGGCAAAACGGTGGGCTTCATCCCGGATCTGTTGGATTAAATGCAGGGCCGGGCTATCAGCAGCCAAATGTAACTGGCGGCCACTGTCGCCAAGGATCAGCGTCTCCAGTCCGGGTTTGCGGCTAACCCCTTTGGCAATACCAACCAGTAATGGCTTCTTCTGATGCGGCCAGTCAGTAAACTGCGCCAGCGCAATATTCAACTGGCCCTGGCCACCATCAATAAAAATAATATCCGGAATCTTTGTTTCATCGGTCAGCTTACTGTAACGTTTATTAAGCGCAAACTGCATCGCAGCATAATCATCGCCACCGGTAATACCGGTTACGTTGTAACGCCGGTACTCCTGTTTGTACGGTCCTTCACCATCAAACACCACACAGGAGGCAATCGTGGCCTGCCCCATGGTATGGCTGATATCAAAACATTCCATTCGCTGAATATTATCCTCAATACCCAGTAACAGCTTTAACGCCGAGTAGCGCAGTTGCATTTTCTGTCCAGCGGATTGTCTGCTGTCACAAGCCAGCCTGGCATTTTTCTGCGCCAGGCTCAGATACTGCGACTTTTCACCACGTTTGGCAGCAATTATCCGAACTTTACGCCCGGCAGCGTCACTGACTGCCTCAGCTAATGAAGCTGAATCTTCCAGTTCAAGCGGTACCACAATTTCAGGCGGTATTTGCTGGCCCCCGCCGCCACTGAGATAAAACTGTAGCAGGAAGGCAGCAAGCACCTCATCCGCTTCGGTGTTGGCCGGAACTTTAGGATAATATGATTTGGAGCCAAGTATTTTTTGCTGACGAACAAACAGCACATGCACCACGGCTACCTGACCTGACATCGCAAAGCCAACGATATCCAGCTCAGCATGCTCACCACTGACATACTGTTGTTCCTGCACTTTACGCAGTGCCGTTATCTGATCCCGATAACTGGCCGCTTCTTCAAATGCAAGTTGTTCACTGGCGGTGTTCATTTTCTGAACCAGCTGCTCCACCACCTGCTGATTTTTGCCACTGAGAAACAAGCTCGCCAGTTGCACCTGTTCAGCATAATCTTCATCAGAGATTTTGCCAACACAAGGCGCTGAACACAGCTTTAGCTGATATTGCAGACAAGGCCGGGTGCGCGCCCGGTAAAACCCATCTTCGCACTGGCGAATCGGAAATATTTTCTGCAGCGTTTTCAGACTCTGCCAAACAGCACCGGCATTGGGATAAGGACCAAAATACTGGCCGCGATGTTTTCGCGGCCCCCGGTGCGAACTGATCCGCGGATGTTTATGGTCGGAAATAAATATATAAGGGTAAGATTTGTCATCCCGCAGCAGCACATTGTATTTGGGCATGAATTGCTTGATCAGGTTGTTTTCCAGGATCAGCGCTTCTGTTTCACTGTGCGTCGCGGTAATTTCGATATTGGCAATCTGGGCAACCAGCGCCCGGGTTTTAATACTGTCCAGCTGCTGTCGGAAATAGCTGCTAAGGCGCTTTTTTAAATCCTTCGCTTTGCCAACATAAATAACCTGCTCTGCCTGATTAAACATCCGATAGACGCCAGGCTGAGCAGGTACTGAAGCTAAAAACGCTTTGGGGTCAAACATTAAATCAGGAAGTTACCTTGGCAATGTCAATCATGCCGTGACGCAGCGCCAGATGCGTTAACTCTACATCACCGCTGATAGCCAGCTTTTCAAACATCCGGTACCGATATGAATTTACCGTCTTGGCGCTAACGCTTAACTGTTCAGCAATGTCGTTGACTTTCTGGCCACGGGTAATCATCAGCATAATTTGCAACTCACGATCTGACAGCCCTTCAAATGGGTTTTCGCTATGGTTATTAACCTTAGCCAATGCCATTTTCTGTGCTACTTCGTCAGAGATATGCCGCACGCCACTGTATACTTTGCGAATGGCCGATACCATTTCCTTTGGCGCAGAGTTTTTTGAAATAAAACCTGCCGCACCTAATTGCATTACCTTGGTTGGTACGGGTTCTTCACACGATACCGACAATGCCAGCACTTTGATATCCGGACAAAAATGTAAAATTCGCTTGGTGGCAGTCATCCCGCCCATACCAGGCATATTCATATCCATCAGCACCACATCAGGTTCATGCTGACGACAAAATTGCAGAGCTTCTTCACCGGATCCAGCTTCGCCTATCACCTTGATACCGCGCTCATCCATTAGTATGCGACTGATCCCAGTTCGTACAAGCTCATGATCATCAACTAACAGCACGTTAATCAACTTGGCTTCTCCGTCTCACTGGTTATTAGAGTTTTTATGCAGCTAGCATAGTCGAGCCTGAGCTTTTCTGCTAACTGGTTCGACACCAATACATTGATCTTGGCTTTTCAATAGCTAGTGTGCCAGAAAGGTAAATAATAGGAAACAATATTCCATAACTATTTAACCTGAGCGACTAAATATTAATAGGTAACAATAAAAGAAAACTATGATGGGTAAACTTTAGGGAAAGTGGCGGAGGGAGAGAGATTCGAACTCTCGGTGGGCTATTAACCCACGCCGGTTTTCAAGACCGGTGCATTAAACCGCTCTGCCATCCCTCCGCACTACGGGGCGAATATTAAGAACTCCCCTCTGCTTTGTAAAGCGCTTTTTATTCACTTTTGGCTGTTTGGCTATTAATCCGCCAACAACGATGCATTTTTCTACATTATTAACCTGACTGTCATTAACAGCCAGGCTTAAAAACGCAAAAACCACCTTACGGTGGTTTGCGTATATCTCACTGTAACAACGAGGTTAAGTGGCGGAGGGAGAGAGATTCGAACTCTCGGTGGGCTATTAACCCACGCCGGTTTTCAAGACCGGTGCATTAAACCGCTCTGCCATCCCTCCAGCGCTGCGTATACTAATCAGTTTGCCGGAGAAAAGAAAGCCAAAAGTTAAAAAAAATCAACTGATGCAGTTTTTTATCTGATAACTACTGGAGCTACGGGAACTTAGTCAGTATGATAACTGCCAAACGGACATAATATTCAGCTAACAGGAGACTGCATATGTCGTACAGAGAAACCAGTACTATCAACACCGTCAGCAGCAGTATTGAGATCAACAAAGTATTGCGCAACACCTACTTTTTACTTGGCCTGACCCTGGCATTCAGTGCGCTTACTGCAGTGATAGCCATGGCGATGAATCTGTCACCGCTGGGGTCTATAGTCTGCTTTGTAGCAGGCTTTATTATGTTGTTTATCGTTAACAAGAAAGCTGACTCTGCCAGTGGTTTGTTCTGGGTATTTGGCTTTACCGGCGCTATGGGTGCTTCCCTTGGGCCGTTATTAAACGCCTATGCCGGGTTGGCCAATGGCCCCAGCCTGATTATGCAGGCACTGGGTGGCACTGCTGTTATTTTCTTTGCTCTGTCGGCCTATGTATTAACCACCCGTAAAGACTTCTCATTTATGGGCGGTTTTTTAATGGTGGGTCTCATTGTGGCGCTGGTTGCCGTTATCGCTAATATTTTTCTGGCGATCCCGGCCCTTAGCCTTGCCATCAGCGCCGCCATCATTTTAATCATGTCTGGTTTTATTCTGTTTGATACCAGTCGGATTATCCATGGTGGTGAGACTAACTATATCCGGGCAACAGTGGGATTATATCTGAACATTTTTAATATCTTTGTTCATTTGTTAAGCCTGCTGGGCATAATGGGCGACGAGTAACCCTTTGCCCCATAGTTAAGTTCCGTTAGAATACCCCGTCCTGTACGGGGTATTTTTTTATGAGGCCGCTTTGACCACCTTTAGTCTGTTATTGACCACCAGTCCGCTGGCCAGTCAGGATTTTGCCAGTGCGCTGCAATTTGCCCGCGCCGCGCTGAAAGCTGGCTATCAGGTTGAACAGGTATTTCTGTACCAGGACGCGGTGTTGGCAGCAGCAGCTGATATCGATTTACCCGCTGACGAGCCCAATCTGAGCGAACAGCTTGCTGGTTTTTGTCAGCAACATCAGATCCCGTTACTGTATTGTGTCACTGCAGCTGAAAAACGTGGTGTCGTTGCAACAGACACAGGCTTTGTCGCTGCCGGCCTGGCTGAATTTGCCATGCGCTTAACTAACAGCAAACTGGTGCAGTTCTGATGCAGCAAATAGCCATTATTCAGCGGCAAAGCCCGTTCATCAATAGTAGTGGTCGTGAAGCACTCGATCTGATGCTGGCACTTGCTGCAGTTGAACATCAACTCAGTGTTATTTTCAGTGGTGATGCCGTTTATCAATTGCTGGCAGTTAACCAAAGCAGCGATTTTGCGCTGAAACGTTATCAGCAAGGCTTTAAACTGTTCGGCCTGTATGATATTGAGCGCATCTATGTCTGTCAGCAGTCATTGCAACAGCGTCAACTTGATAGCAATGCACTATCCCTTGCAGCTAAGCCGCTTAGCGCAGTGCAGATACAGCAACTGCTGGCCAGCCAGCACCAGATAATGTGTATTTAAAATGAAACTGATAACCCTGACCAGCCCTGCCGTAAATATTGCCGAGTTAGCCTTGCTGTGCCAACCGGTTGACACCCTGCTGTTAAGACAGGATGCGGTGTATCTGGCCCGGCGCAATGATATTGTCTGGCCTTGCAGCACTGTGCTGGCACTGGACACTGATCTCAGTGTGCGCCAGCTAACCCCTGCTACAGTGGTTCGTGCCATTAGTGCCGCTGAATGGGTAAAACTAACCGCTGCAGCATCACAGGTGCTGTTATGGCGTTGAGTTATATATGCGTTGCGGATAAACAGCTGGCACTGGATAAACACGGCTATCTGGCCGATATAAATCAGTGGCAACCGGCCGTAGCAGAGCATTTTGCGAAACTGGAGCAACTAACTTTAACGGCCGCCCATTGGGAAGTGATCCAGTTTGTCAGGGATTTTTATCAGGAATTTGGTACGTCGCCAGCCATCCGGGTACTGGTTAAAGCCATGGCCCAGCAGCTGGGCCCGGATAAAGGCAACAGTAAGTATTTGTTTATGTTATTTCCGCAAGGCCCTGCGAAGCAGGCAACCCGGCTGGCTGGCCTGCCAAAGCCCGTCCGCTGCTTGTAACAGCAACGGGTTAAAGCGCTACCATATTATTTTAGGTGGGTTTGACCAGCCATATAAGGTTGCAGTACCTCTGGGATCAAGACCGTTCCGTCTGCCTGCTGATAATTTTCCAGAATGGCCACTAAGGTTCTGCCAACAGCCAGGCCTGAGCCATTTAAACTATGCAGCAACTCCGGCTTTTTCATATCGGGACTGCGGTAGCGGGCTTGCATCCGGCGGGTCTGAAAATCAGCCATGTTACTGCACGATGAAATCTCCCGATAGGTATTCTGGGCCGGCAACCACACTTCCAGATCATAGGTTTTACAGGCACCAAAGCCCATATCGCCGGTACATAACAGCATAACCCGGTACGGTAAACCCAGTAACTGCAATACTTTTTCAGCGTGGCCGGTCAGTTGCTCCAGCGCCTGCATGGATTGCTCGGGTTGTACTAATTGTACCAGTTCCACTTTATCAAACTGATGCTGGCGGATCAGACCCCGGGTGTCGCGGCCATAAGAGCCGGCTTCACTGCGAAAACACGGCGTATGAGCGGTAAACTTTAACGGTAATTCAGCAGCGTCGATAATGCTGTCCCGCACCAGATTCGTTACCGGCACTTCTGCCGTCGGAATTAACGCCAGGCCCTGCCCCTCTTCAGTTGCCGGCTGGGTATGAAATAAATCGGCACCAAACTTTGGCAACTGACCCGTGCCATATAAACTGGTGTGATTAACCAGATAAGGTACATACAATTCGGTGTAGCCATGCTCGCCACTGTGTAAATCCAGCATAAACTGAGCCAGCGCTCGGTGCAGCCTTGCCATCTGGCCTTTCATCACAATAAAACGGGTGCCGGATAACTTTACACCGGCCGCAAAATCGAGGCCCTCAGCAAAGGCTTCACCCAATTCCACGTGATCTTTGACCGAAAAATCAAACTGCCGCGGCTCACCAACCTGGCGTACCAGGGTATTCTCAGTTTCATTTGCACCGACCGGGACAGACTCGTCCGGTAAATTCGGGATGGTTAACGCCAATTGCTCAACCTCGGCTAACACCTCATCTAATTTTACTTTAGCGGCATCCAATTCTGCCCCTAAGCCGTCTACTTCTTTCAGCAAAGGGCCAATGTCTTCACCACGGGCTTTGGCCTGGCCAATCCCTTTAGACTTGCTGTTGCGCTGATTCTGCAATTCCTGAGTTTGTACCTGTAATACCCGGCGCTGCTCTTCCAGTTTGGTGAATTTATCCACGTCAAGGGTAAAGCCACGGCTGGCCAGACGCGCCGCAGTGACCGCTAATTCAGTACGTAAAAATTTTGGATCTAGCATAATAATAAGTTCTTCTGTCGGCTGAAGCCAAAACTGGCAGACAAGGTTAAAATATCAGGCCCGAATATTAACCAGCTCGGGCTGAAATTGAAATGCTTTGCTTAAATAAAGCTTACTCTTTATGGCGTTGTTGTGAGCTTTGCGCATCAAGCTGGCGCAAGTAACGCAGCTTTTCGGCCAGTTGTTTTTCCATACCCCGGTCCGACGGCTGATAAAATTGCTTATCTGCCAGCTCAGGTGGCAGATAACACTCACCGGCAGCATAGGCACCGGGTTCGTTATGAGCGTAGCGATACCCCTCGCCATGGCCCATTTGCTTTTGCAATTTACTGGGGGCATTGCGAAGATGCAGTGGTACCGGATAATCAGGTAACTCTTCAGCAAGCTGACGCATTTGGTTAAACGCGGTGTATACGGCATTGCTCTTTGGTGCCAGCGCCAGATAGACTGCAGCCTGAGCTATTGCCCTTTCCCCTTCTGCCGGCCCTACCCGGCTAAAGGTATCCCAGGCATTCAGCGCCAGTGTTAACGCTCTGGGATCGGCATTGCCTATATCTTCGCTGGCGATCGCCAGCAGCCGCCTGGCAACATATAACGGATCACCACCGCCGGCCAGGATCCGGCAATACCAGTACAAAGCCGCATCCGGATCAGAGCCCCGCACCGATTTATGAAAAGCTGATATCAGGTCATAAAACATATCACCCTGATTATCAAAACCCGGCAGTTGTCTTGGTACAATCTGTTTAATTATTGCCGCTGTAAGTTGCCGGCCTATGCCAGTATCAGTACCAGTATCTGTGCCAGTATCTGTGCCAGAATCTGCCTGACTAAGCTCAGCGGCCTGCTCAATAATATTAAGCAGTTTGCGGGCATCACCATTGGCCAATTGCAGCAATAACTGTTCGGCATCGGCTGTTATTGTCAGCTGCATGGCACCAAGGCCAAGCTCAGTATCTGTCAGCGCCCGCTGCAATACCTGACGTAAATCGTCGTCAGTCAGATTTTTCAGCACGCAAACCCTGGCGCGGGATAAAATAGCGTTATTAAGCGCAAATGCCGGATTTTCCGTGGTGGCACCAATAAAAATAATGGTGCCATCTTCAATGTAAGGTAAAAAGGCATCCTGCTGCGCTTTATTAAAGCGATGCACTTCATCGACGAACAATAAGGTACGCTGCTGATACTGCTGCTGGCGCTGTTGCGCGTCCGCTATTGCCTGACGAATATCCTTAACACCGCTGGTCACCGCTGACAGTTTCTGTAATTTGGCATCAGCATGCCGTGCTATCAGCTCTGCCAGCGTTGTTTTACCAGTGCCGGGCGGGCCCCATAAAATAAGCGAGAATACTTTACCGGCCACTATCGCCTGATTAAGCGCCGTGCCCGGGCCGATTAAATGTTGCTGGCCAACATAATCAGCAAGGGTGAGAGGCCGCAGCCGGGCAGCCAGCGGTCTGATATCATCACTGAAATCTAACGGTAAATTAGCCATAACTTTTATTGTTGACGTTGATCATCAATATCAACGCCTGGCGGAACCGTAAACTGAAACTGGCTATCAGCAATCTTTGGGTTTAACCGGGCATCAGTAAAGCGAAAGACACTTTGTTGCTGGTTAATATCAATCACCGTCATTTCACTGATCCCATGCTCATCAAAGGCCAGCATCAGTTGTTGCACCGGGTTATTGCTATCCAGCGGATGGATAATAAACATGCCTTGCTGCGCGATAACCTGATACTGTTGCCAAAGTTCAGGATCTGTTGTGGTCAGTAAGGCAAATGCGGTTTGCCCTACCTGTGCCTTTGCATCATAAATACTAACCTGTTCCAGCAATTCGTTGTAAAACCACAGGTTTACGCCATCACTAACCAGTAATACCGGCTCGGGTTCTTCACCTTCAAACCTGAACTGCGCTACCTTTTTCAGCAGTAATCTGCCCTGGCCCTGCTGCAACAGCTGTTGCTGAGCATCGAATACCTGTTGCTGATAACGGGCAGAAAAACTGTCTATTCTGGCCAGTTCTGCCAGCAACTCTGCGCTGCCATCCGCGGCACTCAGCCGTTGCTGCTGCAGCTGTTTTAAATGCGGCGCAAACTCGACCGGGGCAGCTTGTTGCGCCAGAGTGAGATTACTGAACAACAATGCAATTAACGCCAGTTTCTTCATTTAATACCCTTTAGGTTGTGCCGGCACCATGACTTCACGGTTACCATTATGGCCAGGACCACTGACCACCCCACTCATTTCCATTTGCTCTACCAGCCTTGCCGCCCGGTTATACCCTATCCGGAACTTGCGCTGGACGCCGGAAACAGATGCTCTGCGACTTTCAATAACATGAGCGACTGCCTGATCGTATAACGGATCAGCTTCGCCATCATCGCCTTCCAGTGTTTCACCCGGTAGCAGGCTTTCCTCACTGGTTTCACCACTTAAAATTTCCGAAATATAATTAGGTTTACCGCGTTTTTTCCAGTCGGCTACTACTGCATGAACTTCATGGTCATCAACAAAAGCCCCATGCACCCGGTTTGGCACTCCTGAGCCGGGGGGCAAATATAGCATATCGCCCTGGCCCAGCAGGCTCTCAGCGCCCTGCTGATCGAGTATGGTTCTGGAGTCAATTTTGGATGACACCTGAAACGCAATCCGGGTCGGAATATTAGCTTTAATCAAGCCGGTAATTACATCAACCGATGGACGCTGTGTCGCAAGTATCAGGTGAATGCCTGCCGCCCTGGCTTTCTGGGCAATCCGGGCAATCAGCTCTTCTACCTTTTTGCCAACTATCATCATCATGTCGGCAAATTCATCAATTACCACGACGATTGCCGGTAGTTTTTCCAATAACGGCACTTCAGTGCGCATATCGTCGGATGGCTTCCACAATGGGTCTTTCAACGGCTCGCCAGCCGCTATGGCCTCTTTAACCTTAGCGTTATAGCCTTTTAAATTCCGTACTCCCAACGCTGACATCAGTTTATACCGCCGTTCCATCTCGCCAACACACCAGCGCAGACCATTGGCGGCATCTTTCATGTCGGTAACCACTTCAGTCAGCAGATGCGGTATTCCTTCATAAATTGATAACTCGAGCATTTTCGGGTCAATCATTAAAAACCGCACGTCATCCGGAGTCGATTTGTACAGCAGACTACAGATCATTACATTAACGCCAACTGACTTACCGGAACCGGTAGTACCAGCGACCAGTAAATGCGGCATTTTTGCTAAATCTGCCACCACAGATTTACCGGCTATGTCTTTGCCGAGCACCATGGTTAATGCCGATTTCGACTCGGTAAATACCTCATCGCCAATCACTTCTGATAAGCGGACAATTTCCCTGTGCTGATTCGGCAACTCCAGACCGATAAAGGACTTACCAGGGATCACTTCCACTACCCGCACACTTATTGCCGACAGTGACCGAGCTAAGTCTTTCGCCAGGCCGGTAATTTTGCTGACCTTAACCCCGGGCGCCAAATCCAGTTCAAAGCGGGTCACAACGGGGCCGGGATGAACACCGACTACCCGGGCTTCAACGTTAAAATCAAGTAACTTGGCTTCAACCAGTCTGGATACCCGTTCTAAATCTGCCGGGTCAATCGGATTCTGAGCTTTATCGGGGCGATCGAGCAGTGCCAGTGACGGCAGCTCTTCCATAGTATGCTGCACTTCCTCACTGTCATCGGCATCTTCTTCATCTTCAGGAAACTGCATTAACGGGTCCATTTGTTCCTGCGGTTCAAGCTGCGCCAGCGTTTTTGAAATGTGTTCCCGATTTAATGGCTCATCGACAGCACTGAATGACAGCTGTTCATCTGCCAGCTGATCCATACTGTAATATGATTTTGCTTCCGTTTGCGGATTCAGCGGTTTTATCGGCAGCGGTTCCGTTATTTTCGGTTCATTATAAAGAGCCGGCTCAGCACGTTGTTGTGTCAACTGTTTCTGAGGCTGACTCAGTGTCAGTGTTGCTGGTTCATCCGCGTTATCACTATCCTCAGGTGGAGCACTGCCAAAGCGCTCTCCCAGCCAGCCGGGCAAGGTCGCCAGAGCTTGTCCTGCCCGAAAGCAGGCAATACCGAGATAATCGGCTACGGTTAACCAGGAAATACCGGTCATCAGCGTAAGGCCGGTCGCAAAACCCGCCAACAGTAGCAGACTGGTTCCAATAAAATTGAAATAAGGAAGCAGCACGCTGATGGTGACGTCCCCAACGGCCCCGCCGGATGAGAAATAATAAATATCATTAAAGTTCATGCTGCTGATCGCAGTGGCACTAATCAGCGTTAACACCAGGCCAATCAGCCGCAGCCCCAGAATAAGATAATCCAGCGCAAATACATCGTGGTAACGTTTAAACAATAAGTAACCAAATACCGCAATCAGAAATGGCACCAGATAAGACACCCAGCCAAAACTAAACAGCAGCATATCGGCTACCTGAGCGCCGATGGGTCCGGCGTAATTATTGACATTTGTTTGGTAGCCGGTTTGCGACCAGCTTGGATCGGCCGGGTCAAACGAAAATAAAGCCAGCAGTAAAAACAGTGCCAATGCCCAGAACAGGATCAATCCTACTTCGAGCAAGCGCTGTACGCCATTTAACTGAAATAATTGTTTGCTTTGCAAATGAAGGGCCTCATTATTTTTATGCTGTCTGCGCAGACCTTAATACCATACCAGAGCCAGCAAAAAAGTGCATCAGCGCCTTGAACTGCCGCACCGGTTATTTCATTATCAGACCTCGCAGCCAACCAAGTCTGTCAACGTTATCCCAGCTAAGATTAACCCCTGCTGTATCTGTTATCATGTTGCTGGCCAATGCAGCAGTTGCCAGTTACAGGTTCATAGCAACAAAACTACTTTGTTTCACTTCTTCCATCACCACATAGGTCCGGCTTTCCCGCACGCTGGGTAATCTGAGCAGTGTTTCCCCTAACAGTTCCCGATAAGCCGCCATATTAGCAACCCGGGTTTTAAGCAGAAAATCAAAGCTCCCCGACACCAGATGACACTCCTGAATTTCAGCCAGTTTCTGAACCGCTTTACTGAATTCATCAAAGTCTTCGGGCGACGTTTTACTTAAGGTAATTTCCACAAACACCAGCAATGCTGCGCCGACCTTATGGGGGTCAACCTGGGCGGTATAGCCTATAATATAACCTTCGGCTTCAAGCTTACGCACCCGCTCCAGACAAGGTGTCGGGCTTAACCCTACCCGCCTGGCTAGTTCAACATTGGCCAGGCGGCCATCGTGTTGCAGTTCCGTCAGTATTTTTCGATCAATCCGGTCTAACTTCTTGATACTTTTGCTTAAAGAGTACATCGCAGTGAAAACCACCTATTTTAAAATTTAAACAGGATTTTGCACTAAGGCAGCTGCTTAAAACAAGCATTAATTCTGCATTTTACTCTGTATACTGCGCACAAATTTTACCTCTTACCTACAGGGCGGAATATTATGATAATCGGCATCCCAAAAGAAATTAAAAATCACGAGTACCGTGTCGGCATGACACCAGCAAGCGTGCGCGAATTAATCGGCCATGGCCACAGTGTTTATGTTGAACACAACGCCGGCATTGGCATTGGTTTTACGGACGAAGACTACACGGAAACCGGCGCTGTGGTATTAGCCACTGCTGCTGAAGTGTTTGAAAAAGCGGAAATGATTGTCAAAGTAAAAGAGCCGCAAGCTGTTGAGCGGGCAATGCTGCGTGAAGGTCAGATCCTGTTCACTTATCTGCATCTGGCTCCGGACTTACCACAAACAGAAGACTTAATTAAATCCAAAGCCGTCTGTATTGCTTATGAAACGGTAACAGACAGTAAAGGCGGCCTGCCATTGCTGGCGCCAATGTCTGAAGTGGCTGGCCGGATGTCAATTCAGGCCGGTGCGCGGGCACTGGAAAAGTCCTGTGGCGGCCGGGGTGTATTGTTAGGTGGCGTACCCGGTGTGGCACCGGCTAAAGTTGTGGTTATCGGCGGCGGCATGGTAGGTACTAACGCCGCACAGATGGCAGTTGGTATGGGTGCCGATGTTTCGGTACTGGATCGCAACGTTGATGTCCTACGGCGGATAAATGCGCAGTTTAACGGTGCTGTAAAAGCAATTTATTCAACTGCAGCAGCGTTAGAGCAGGAAGTGCTGGCAGCTGATCTGGTTATCGGTGGTGTACTGGTGCCAGGCGCAGCAGCACCAAAGCTGATTACTGCCGAGCACATTAAACGGATGAAACCCGGCTCAGCGATTGTAGATGTTGCAATTGACCAGGGCGGCTGTGTCGAAACCTCGCGTGCCACCACCCATGCCGATCCAACCTACATTGTTGATGATGTTGTTCACTATTGTGTCGCAAACATGCCAGGCGCTGTGCCGCGCACCTCTACCTTTGCCCTGAACAACGCAACGCTGCCCTTTATTATTCGTCTGGCCAATAAAGGCTACAAACAGGCCCTGACTGAAGATAAACACTTACTGGCCGGCTTAAACGTGTATCACGGCAAAGTGACTAACCAGAGTGTCGCTGAAGCCCTGGGCTTTGCCTACGTTGCTCCAGAGCAGGCAATAGGCAGCAAATAAGCTGACAGCACCCGTGCTAAACCAGCAAAAAACCGGCTTCAGGCCGGTTTTTTGCTTTTTCTTTCAATTAAATTGAATAAATCAATAATAAAGCTATACATTCAGCCCAGACCTGTTAAAGTGCACACCGGCCTGTAAAGCAGACCTATGTAACAACATGTTTTTGAAAACTTCGCTACACAGCTTCATAGTAAGTCATGTCCCTGAAGATTCACGCACGTTTGGCCGCATAAGTAAATTTAACAGTCAGGCTAACAGCGCATTAAGCGTAATTTAGTTCCATTAAAATTTTTAGGAGTCATTCATGGCTAAAGTAACTGGTGTAGTAAAGTGGTTCAACGCAGATAAAGGTTTCGGTTTCATCACTCAGGATAACGGCGGCGCTGACGCGTTCGTTCATTTCCGCGCAATCATGACTGAAGGTTACAAAACCTTAGACGAAGGTCAACGCGTAACGTTCGAAATCGAACAAGGCCAGAAAGGCCCTCAAGCTGCTAACGTAACTGTGCTTTAATAGCTTAGTTCGTTCAGTTAAAAAAACCGGCTATCAGCCGGTTTTTTTTATTTAATTAATTTTATTATTGAAAGAATAAAAACTATACATTCAAAGCAGACCTGATATTATATCTCCCGGCCTGTAGATCAGACCTATGTAACAACATGTTTTTGAACACTTCGCTACACAGCTTCATAGTAAGTCATGTCCCTGAAGATTCACGCACGTTTGGCCACATAAGTAACAGTCAGGCTAATAGCGCATCAAGCGTAATTTTTAATATTTAAATTTTTAGGAGTCATTCATGGCTAAAGTAACTGGTGTAGTAAAGTGGTTCAATGCAGATAAAGGTTTCGGTTTCATTACTCAGGATAACGGCGGCGCTGACGCGTTCGTTCACTTCCGTGCAATCCAGACTGAAGGTTACAAAACCTTAAACGAAGGCCAGCGCGTTGCTTTCGAAATTGAACAAGGCCAGAAAGGCCCGCAAGCTGCTAACGTAACTCTGCTGTAATAGCAAAGCAGCTTCAGTTTCAAAAAAACGGCCGTTTTAACGGCCGTTTTTTATTGCTTCAGTTTAAAGAAAGACAATTTTAAGTAGGTAGTTTTAAAGTAAATCGTTTTAAGGTACCAAAAAAGTAAAAAGCCGCGTAAAGCGGCTTTTTACTAGCAGAAAAGCAAAGGCTATTCTTTAGCAACCGGCAAGGTTGGGTATTTTATGCCAGCCATATCATTCATAACCCTGATCACCTGAGTACTGTAACCAAATTCGTTATCATACCAGACATACAGCACGCAGCGATCGCCATCTACGATAGTCGCTTGCGAATCGACGACACCGGCATAGCGTGAACCCACTAAATCAGACGACACAATTTCTGTAGAACTGGTGTAATCGATTTGGTCCTGCAGCTCTGAGAACAGGGACGTACGCTGTAAAAAGGCATTCAGCTCTTCACGGCTGGTTTCTTTATTCAGGTTTAACGACAAAATCGCCATCGAAACATTAGGTGTCGGTACCCGGATAGCATTGCCGGTCAGTTTACCTTTCAGCTCCGGCAACGCTTTAGCCACTGCACTGGCAGCACCGGTAGAGGTAATAACCATATTCAATGGCGCTGCTCTGCCCCGGCGTTCGGCTTTATGGAAGTTATCAATCAGATTCTGATCATTGGTGTAAGAATGCACCGTTTCAACATGGCCGTTACGAATTCCGAATTCATCGTTCAGGGCTTTTAATACCGGGGTAATAGCATTAGTGGTGCAGCTTGCTGCCGACACGAACTTATGCTCCGGCAGGATCATGTCCTGATTAACACCATAAACAATATTGGGTACTTCCCCTTTTGCCGGTGCGGTTAGCAGTACCCGTGCAGTGCCTTTACTCCTGAAGTGGATCGCCAGTTCTTTATCATCTTTCCAGATCCCGGTATTGTCGACCACCAGCGCATTATTGATGCCATAGGCTGTGTAATCAACTTCTTCAGGCGAGCTGGCGTAAATCACCTTGATAAAAGTACCATTGGCTTTAATACCCTGGTTTTCTTCATCTACAGTAATGCTGCCATTAAAGGGGCCATGAATAGAGTCACGGCGCAGCAAACTGGCCCGCTTCTCTAAATCCCCTTTTTTACCACCACGCACAACGATAGCTTTCAAGCGCAATTTGCTGCTGGGGCCTGACCGCTCCAGCATCAGCCGCGCCAGTAAACGACCTATCCGACCAAAACCATACAGCACAACATCGGTTGCCTGAACTTTATCTTCACGGTCCAGAATATCGCTTAACTCACGTGCTAGATACTGCTCCAGATTTAAGCCAGCACCTGAGTTTTTAAATAAAAAACCATAAGCCAGTTTGCCGATGTCAACCCGGCCCGGTGCCAGATTCATTTTGCTGATCGCTTCCAATACCGGAAAACATTCGCGCAACCGCAGTTTTTCACCTTCAAACCGTTCTACGGTTTTATGGGCTTTGATAATGTCGATGGTGGTAGCGTTTACCAGCGGGCGGCCATACACCACCACTTCTATTCCTTTGTTGCGGTATAGCCGGCCAATGATAGGCTGCATATTTTCGGCATATTCCTGGCGTTCCTGCCAGCTTTTCTGGTACTGCTCTGCGTGTGATAGGGTCATGTGTCGGCCTTTTACTTCAAGAAGATGAATTAATCGGAGCCTTGTGCTGTTTTTTTGTAGGGTACAGCTTGTTTATTAAAGGCGGCACATTGTAATAGATATTGAAACCTTACCACAACCACAACAGGTTAATTTCAGGCTTTTGTCTCATGCTGAAAGCGTAAACTTACCGAGTTTACACAATAGCGCTGCCCGGTTGGCGCCGGGCCATCGTCAAACACATGCCCCAGATGCGCGTCACAGTTGCTACAAAGGATTTCAGTACGCTGCATACCGTGACTGGTATCGGTGTGATATTTTACCCTGCCCTCCAATGCCTGGTAAAAGCTGGGCCAGCCGCAGCCGGCATCAAACTTGGTGTCAGATGAAAATAACACCGCACCACAGCAAATACAGTGATAAGTGCCGTCTGCCGTGTGGTGAAGTAACTGACCGGTAAATGGGTATTCGGTACCTTTAAGCCGGGTAACCCGATACTGTTCCTCAGTTAAACGTTGTTGCCATTGCTGCTCAGTTAACTTCATAATACCTTCCAATTGAGGACAATGTTGTTGCTGTGATGCCGTGCTTCAGCCATTACAGCTTAGCGTTATTTTGGCATTTTACCTTTAATATATAAAAAACGCCGTTAGACATAAAAGCCACTACTTGCTATTTTCCGCCGTTACACTTAGCTGGTATCAACAACACTGCAAAGGAGATGATTATGCACAAGCCACTCGTATGGTTCACTTTGTTACTCATGATAATATTTGCATCGCCAGCAGACGCAGAACAGTTAACAGGCAAATGGCGCGGTAAATTGCAGATGGCACCGCAGGCGGCGCTGACTATTGGTATTAATATTACCCATTCAGAAAAGGGCTACAGCCTAACCCTGGACAGCCCTAATCAAGGCATGTTTGATTACAGTCCCAGTCAGTTTAATATCGATGGTAACAGGGTGCAGTTTCAGGATGATAAGCTCAATGCCAGTTTTAGCGGTACCCTGGTAGACGGACAATTGCAGGGAGAGTTTACCCAGGGTAAAACCCTTACCCTTAACTTAACAAAACTGAATGAGGCACAGCTGGAAATGCTGGAAAATGAAGGTAGCTGGTATGGTGATCTAATTATCAATAACAGTGCCCGCCTGCCGCTGGTTTTAAACATAGCAGTAGCCGGCGATGGTTATCATGTGACACTCGACAGCCCGAAACAGCAAAGCTTTGGTATTCCGGTAGACAAATTTAATATCACGCCAGCAGAAATGACCTTCAGCTCAGCTATTATTAATGCCAGCTACAGCGCGACATGGCAGGATGGCAGCTGGCAGGGAACCTTTGTGCAGGGCTCTGCGATGCCGTTGGTTTTAAAAAAAAAGCCGACCTGAATAGCCAGTTGAGGCCCACTGTTACTAATATTGAGCAATGGTTAGAGGCGGAATTTAACGATGCCGGCGCTGCAGTCGCTATTATCAGCGCCGGCAACACCCGCTTTTACTTGCATGGTTTTGCTGATTACCAGAAAAGCGAGGCTGTCAGTAAATCAACCTTATTTGAAATTGGCTCTGTAACCAAACCTCTAGTCGGTTTGCTTGCGGCAATGGCCGTGACCAAGCAACAACTAACACTGAACACTTCTGTGGCATCCCTGCTGGACCATGCTGATTACCAGCAGCATCAGTATAGTCTCGCCCACTTACTGACTCACTCCAGCGGCTTACCGCGTTTGCCGGCTAATTTGCCACTGGCTGATTTAACCGATCCTTATGCAAACTACAGCCATGCCGATCTGATGAGCGCGTTGCAGCAGGTGCATCCCGGTGAGCAGCAGTTTGAATATTCAAATTTTGGCTTTGGGCTATTGGCAGAGTTACTTAGCAAGCAGCAAGACAGCAGTTTTGCTGCCCTTATGCAACAGCAAATATTTAATCCGCTCGGCATGGCAGCAAGTACCGTTGCTATAACTCATGGCAGGTATCACCGCCGGGCTCAGGGCTATCAGATCGATGGCACAGCTGCAGCGAACTGGCATTTTCAGGCGCTGGCCGGCGCCGGTGCCGTATTATCAACGGTTGAAGACATGGCCTTACTGGTAGAAAATTACCTGCAGGCAACCGCAAATAAGTCTGACAAGTTCAATGCCACACCAGCAATGGCCGCTGCAATGCGTTTGTCTGTCACACCTCCCACCTCTGACCCCACTATCGGCTTTGGCTGGATGCTGCATCCTCAGGGGCTGGTCTGGCACAATGGTCAGACCGGTGGTTTTAATTCATTTGTTGGGTTTGCACCAACTGAACAGGTAGGTATTGTGATCCTTAGTAATTCAACTATTCCGGTCACCCCGGGTGGCATGATGCTATTACAACAACTTCGCCAGCAAGCGAGTGTTACAGATAAAGAGCAACCATTACCATGAGTCGCAGCGCGCTGACACTTTTGCATCGACATCTGTATCTGATATGCCAGCTTAGCGGCTGGCTGGCGCTCTATACACTAATCAGTGCCGCCGCATGGATGCAGGTAACGTTCACACCAGTTGAATTAATCTATGCGCTGGTACTGGTGGGGAGCAGCGCTGTTGGTTCACATTTTATCCGGCTGGGCTATAAAAAATATTTTCGGCGCAGAGTCATCTGGCAACAGGTATGTTACCTGACACTTGGTAGCCTGCTGGGTGCTGCGACAGCAGCCTTACTGTTGGTAGCCGCGGCGTTATGCCTGGCCCATTTAGGTGTTACCAATCCGATACCGGCCGCACAACGCTGGTTTGTAGTCAGAGTGGTATTTACCGGTAATTTTTTCAATATGCTGATGGCGTTGCTATTCTGGTCTGCCCTTTATTTCAGCATCAGCAAAGTCAGACAACTTCGCCAGACCAGTGAACTGTTAAAATCAAGCAAGCTTGATGCTTTGATAAACCAGCTTAACCCGCACTTTTTATTTAATGCAATCAATAATATCAGAGCGTTAATTCTGGAAGATCCTGCTCGGGCCAGAGACATGCTTGCCAGGCTGGCTGATATGCTGCGTTACAGTCTGAGTAAGGACGATAACGCCAGGGTAACCGTTAACGCCGAACTGGCCATTGTCCGTGAATATATCGCCTTGTGCTCAATTCAGTTTGAAGATCGCTTGCACTACAGCGTGACTGCAACAGATAACTGCCAGCAAGCACTGGTTCCCAAATTACTGCTGCAGCTTTGCGTTGAAAATGCCATTAAACATGGGATCAGTACCGAAGTTGCCGGTGGTAGTATCGACGTAACGGTGTCTTGCAGCGATACTATGCTGGATATCACCATCTGCAATGATGGTAAGCTCGCTCCTAACGTTAAACGGCCGGGGGTGGGCTTACACAACATCAGGCAAAGACTGACGTTGCTCTATCCCGATTGCCGGGAGGCGGGCTTAACACTGCAAAGCGAACATAATAAAGTGAAAACTCACATCCGTTTGCCACTGGAGTACTAATATGAAGATAGTTGTTGTCGATGACAGCCGGCTGGCCAGGCTGGAATTAACCGAACAATTAAGCCATATCAGTGGTGCCAGTCTGGTTGGTGAGGCAGCCAATATCCGCCAGGCAAAGCAGCAAATAGAGACATTAAAACCAGACGTTGTTTTGCTGGACATTAATATGCCAGGCGGGGACGGCTTTAAACTGCTGGAACAACTGGACTACCTGCCACAGGTTATTTTTGTTACTGCCTATGACCATTACGCTGTTAAGTCGTTTGAATTTAACGCACTGGATTATTTGCTCAAACCCGTTACTTTACCGCGCTTGCAAGCTGCATTAGATAAGTTACAGCCGGTTAGTCAAAATGAGCAAAAACTGGCGTTACATCAGCAATTTTTTATCAAAGACGGTGACAACTGTTTTTTTGTAACCTTAGCGGATGTCATTTGCTTTGAAGCTATGGGCAATTACACCCGGGTACATCTGGCAAATGCCACACCAGCTACTTACCGGAGTATCAGCGCTATTGCTCAACGTCTGCCAGCTGAAAGCTTTTTCCGGGCAAACCGTAGCTGGATTATTAATACGCATTATATCAATGAGATAACACCATCAATTGCCGGCGGTTTTGACGTACAGTTACAACACAATAAACAAGTTGAAATTTCGCGTCGTCAGGCCAGCGCTTTTCGTCAGCACTGGAGTTTGTAAGCTAAGGCCAATAAACCAGCACCCCGCTCATACTTTCTGGATCTGCAGGCACGGATATTGCTTAATACTTACCATCTTAAGTCGCACCTGAATAAAATGTCTCGACTAATATTTAGCTAAACAAGGCTGGCAACGCTGCAGCGGGCCCGCAATGGGTAAAAAAATGTTGATGAGTGCAAAAGTAGTCAAGCTGGAATTAAACTATAACTGCGAAATACATAAATGGTTCCGGCAGCAGACACATTATATTGCGCCTTTTCAACAGGAATCTGCAGAGCATTTTGCCAGACGATTGTTGGCGTACCTGACCTTATATGAATTAAGCCCTACCCTTAACCAGCGTCCTGGCATTGGTAAAATGCCTGATCTCTACCTGCAGGACCAGCAGCAACATTTTACTCTGTGGGGCGTCGTTGACCCACTTACAGACAAGAGCCTGCGCCGGGCATTGCATCAGGCAGATCAGGTTGTATTGTTTTTAACGGAGCAGCAGGCCAGTAAAACCAGCAATCTGCCCGCAGATGCCAATGCCGACTGTTATCAGTTCAGCTCTGCCGATTTAGCCAGGCTGATAGTGATGCTTAAACCTCATATGCAACTTAGTGTCTGGCGGGAGCAGGATAAACTCAGTCTGACAGATGGTACCCAGGTACTTGATATTGCGTTGCGGCACCAAACCCAACATTCACCCCTATTCAGAAACTTATATTTTTGATAAAACTGTCAAAAATTCAGCAAATCGCGGCGAATGGCCTGCATCAACAGCTGTGTTTTTTCCTGTAATTCGCTGCCGGCTTGTTGCAGCTCTGCCGCAATATCTTTTATGGCTTCATAATCCTTACTGAGGGTTATTGTCACCAGTTTGTTCATTTGCTCGCTGGTTACCAACAGCAACTTTTGATAACGCTGTTGAATATCCGTCAATATTTCTACCACATCATCGGCTGCACTGAGCGTCAATGCCGCCGTCTGTTTATCAAGCGCTTTTAGTTCGGTATCATTCACGCTGCTAACCTGCTGAATTTCTCCGGAAAACCATAAGGTCGCCAAAGACGCTGCAGCTGTGTCTTCCGCCGCTTCAGCGGCCTGATAACGATTGTTAAATTCGGTAAAAAGTGGCAGGAACACATTCTGATAGTCATTCTGATGTCTGAGATGAAATGCCTCTAGTTCATGGCAATAGTCTTCATACTGACAAATTTTAAGTTCATATACTTTTCGACGGCGCTCAAGTTCGAGGTTTAACGAGTGCTCAAGCCGATGATAACGATTACTTGCTGCCTGTTTACCAAAACAAAATAAGGCAAACCATAACAGGTTTGTAACGATATATAGCCAGATATAATATTCAGGTAGGGTATGCGCTGGCAATTTTGCCAGCAAGGTTGTCATAGTATCCATTCCTGTTCCATTCCGGGCCGCGCTAACAACAGGCTGGCAACAAAGGGTCAAAATCAGAACATCACCATACTTCCCGGGCAATGAACTAACCCTGAATTATCCGTGTCCAGATTAATTTTGAAAAAGTTGCTCAATACTTCGCTGATAGCGAGTTGATTGCGGGTCAGTTTTTTGTAAATCGGCAACCAACTGTCTAATCTGGCTCTCGTTCTCGGCTAATAAATAGCTGTAGCCACCACTGGCAGAGGTAAGAATACCCATATTCAGCTGCACAGAACCATCGTCAGAGCGGATAAAAACCAGATTATTACGAATTTTAAATCGTTGCGCACTGTACTGAAAAAACTGTAATGCATATTCCAGCTGTTGGAATGAGGTGGGGTAACTACTGCGTTTAACCGGATATTCACTCATCGAGTTGCTCAACGATGCCTGATCAGCGTACACGCTATCAGGTTTGGTTCCAATAAACTGAAAGTACAACCGACAAAATCCGGGTTTTCTTTGTTCGATAACCTGCCAGCAGGCCGCATTCCGATCGGAATTAAACTGCACTGTTACCGCAGTAACCTGAAACGACAGCGACAACACGCCAACAACTAACCACACATATGGCTTTAAAAAAATACTCACACTGCGTCCTCCATTACACTCTCTACTGCTCGTACCTCTTACTATCGAAATACGCATATTAAGTTATAGATGGATTAGCGGCACTATGCAATTGATAATTTTGTTTTTGCTAATAGAACGAAGAAAACAGAAAAATAATTAGTAGCAGCAGAAGCCAGGGTAATGGCGATGCCCACCATGCTAACGGTTTATTACTGGCCGCGATGACCTTTTCACGAAAATGCTGTTGCTGCTGCTCAGAGCGCCGGGACCGGCTGAAAAACTGCGGCCCGGGAAATATAAAAAAGGTTATCGCAAGAATAATTAAGTACCAGCCTGAGCTGGCATAATCCGGAAAATTAACAATCGTCAGCCACCCTGTCACGACCAGAACAGCAGCAATTATTAACTGGGTTTTATTAGGTAATGTCATCAGCTCACCTTACGATTACCGGCAAATCAACTGTAATTTAATTCACCGCCTCTGGGTTAAGGCCAATGCTAATAGATAATGTGAATTGAGAGAACTGATTATTTCCAGAAGAAGCCTGATAATGTCACAAAGCATGATTGCTGACGGTTTACTATTTTGTAGTTGATTTAGATAAAAATGTTGTTTAGGTTAACAAACAGGAATATTTACGGGTTGTAAACACGAAGGAACTGCAGATGACATTGGTACGGCTTAGCCTGATTGTAGTATGCATGGCATTTATAACAACGCCTGCGGCAAAAGAGCAAGCCAATATGCTGGACCGCGGTATAAGTGTCAGTGACAAAAATTTTCCATGGCAGCTGGTAGTGGACAGAGGCAAAATTTTAGGTTGTGTCTACGACAACAAATTTTACTCGCTTGGTGCTATTTTAATCTTAGAGTCGCTGCCGAGGAAATGTGAACTGGCCTCCGACAGGAATGGCCTGTGGGAGCCACTTTCTGAAGCAGAATTATTGTTTTTACAAGAAAGCATAGCGAAGCAACAATCCAGCCAGCAAGAAGCGACTTATATAGGCAATGACCCCATAAACGATGAAGAAGCCCGGCTAATCCGTTATTTGCGCAATGCTAAAAAACGGGCTGAAACTCAGTAATTTGTCACTCAGACAACCAATGCTTTGCTAATAAAAGTAGAAGTGGCCGGTTATCGGATAGGAAAACAACATATCTTCCAGTTTTGGTCCGGCGCCAATGTTATGCACGATCATCAGCCGATCAGTGCCTGGTACTCGCTTATCACTAACAATTCCGATATGCGGCAAATTGCCCGGCAACATCCAGCTGACAATAGCGCCGGGCTTATAATCTGCAGCCTGCTGAGTTACAGCCAGCTCAGTGCCATGGCGGCGGAAAAACACCTGTAAATTGGGAACCCGCCGATGGTCGATATTGCTATCAGGTCGACTCAGGCCCCAGATCCGCTTTGACGGATAACTGCTGAAATTACTGCGCATATCTTCGTGTACCAACTGTTGCAAGTCGACACCCAGGCTGCGATAGCTTCGAATAACCACATCAGTGCACACGCCAATATCTGCCGGTACATCACCGCCCGGATAGCCAATACGCCGATATGCACCATCATAACGCACCTGATGCTCGGTGCGCTGCAATGCTGCGTGCGCAAGTTGCAACTGCATTCCTGCGGGCTCGGCCATAAGTGCGCCACTTATCACACTGAATAAAAAAATCAGCAGAGCTCGCATTTATCCTCCATAGCTAACATTTACTTTAATGCTTTTAAAAGGAACCTTACGGCTTATTTAAACCAAACATAGCGCGAAACTGGTCAGCAAAAGCACTGAATTTTTCTTTCATGGTTCGTTTAAGATTAACGTCCAGTGATCCGAGAACAGAGTAGCCTTCAATAGTAATGTGTGGTGCCTGCTGTCCGCCAATTGATCTGGCACGGTTTTTAGTACTACCAACAATATTAAACATATTTGATACGACATTAACTTGCTCTGGCACCAGGATATTCAGGCTGCCAACCCAATTGTTGACCCGGATAACAATATGCTGGTGCTGAAAAATAGCTTCTGAGAAGTCCAGCTCTATTGAGCCAAGCACATTGATAACCCGAATTTCGGCCGGTACCAGCCACTGGCCACTATGTTCATTGGATGAGAGTAGACAAAGAATCTTCTCGTTACGGGTATCATTGCCGGCCTGATAGCGGGGCGAGAAACTTTTTTCTCGCTGTTGCTGATAGGTATCATCAGGCTGCAACGTTAAATCAGCTACTACATCTACCAGTTCCTGATGAGTCTTGGCATCAGACGCAACATCCAGCCGCCGCTCAAAGGCTTCAGCGGAAATAATACCGTGGCTGTAATTCATAATCAGCTGATCAATGGCCTCCTGCCGCACCTGATCAAAGGGCCTGTCTTCAATTTTCACACCAGTGGTATCAATCGCCATCACCAAATTCCTTTTCTGCTAATTTTTATTGCTGAAAAGTTAGCATAGTTTGCGGTCACTGATGTCAGTTTTTGGTATCAAAATGTAAATAGATTACCTTGAAGCCGGACGTAATTGGCGCCAAACTTGAATCAAGCCAGCAGCAAAGAGCAAGCTATTCAGTCCTTCTTTTGCTGCAGTTCAAGCAGCTCGACCAACCGATTTACTCAGCCCGTATCAAACCCGGTTCATTGAACTGGAACCTAAAGTTACAACCACACCAAGCTTAAATAAGGCTACCTCTGTAAAACTTATTGCAGCTAACTTGCCAGAAGCTTTACTAAGCGCCTTTTTATCAAACGCTGCTCAACCTTGTTTAACAGAAAAATCAAGATGGCGGCGTTCAGTAAAATTACAGCGAAACGTGCATTAGCATCGAAGTCGCTATAGCGGCCAAGCAGATAACCAATGGCATACCCTAGCAACCCCACGAAAACAAAGAACAGCAAGCTAATTATCAACCGCACTTTTTTGGTATCGTCTTTCGCTTGTTTTATGTAATTTTGAACTATAACGTCATGTTCGTTTGCTAAGTGCGGATACTGAGCTTTTAACCATCTGGAGTACTTCATTAATTCTTCCTTGCGAACTTATATATTTTTTTGAGCCCGACATTTTAAGCAATTGCCCTTTTACGTGCGGTAATCCAGTCAATTGCTACTAAACCGCGCTTGATGCTAGTGGATCTGCGGCGTAAAGTGAACAATTTGTTTCGACATAACAGTGCAAACTGCTACTATTTTGCCACCCCCAAACAGGATAAATACAGTGCCCGACTGGACTAATCATCTGAACAATCTGGCTAACCAGCTGTGGCGACTCAGCCCGGCCTGCCGTATTCCAGCCGACCCTGCCCGGTTAAAACTGGTAGCCCATCGTGGTGCTTATATCGTGGGGCGCAATAGTCCGGCGCCGGAGAATACCCTGGCTGCGTTTGACCGTTGCCTGAAGCACAATATCTGGGGTATCGAACTTGATGTCAGACTGACAAAAGACGGTGAGCCGGTGGTGCATCATGATCCGGCTTGCGGCCGCTTGTATCAAAGGCCCGATATTGACATTGCCAGCACTTCTTTTGCAAAGTTAAGGCGTGAGCTGCCGCAAATACCGCACCTGCAGGAAGTAACAGAGCGTTACGGTAAGCGTTTGCATCTGATGATTGAACTGAAAGAGTCGTGGCGGCAGCGCCCGCCGTTGCAAAGCCAACTTCAGAAAACGCTTGGCTCACTTGAGCCGGCAGTAGATTATCATCTGCTTAGCCTGGTGCCGGATTATCTTGAAGGCTTTCGCCAGTTGCCAGCTTCAGCATTGATGGATGTGGCAACAACCAACACCAAAGATATTATCCGCCAGAACCTGGCGCTGGGGCACGGTGCTGTCGCAGGCTCTTTTGCCTTGCTTAACCAAACAGTAATAGACCAGCTGAAAGCGGCCGGTAAAAGCATTGGCACCGGTCAGGTTAACCATCCTGCTATTGTTAATCGCGAAGCGTATCGCGGCATCGACTGGGTATTTAGCGATCAGCCCCTGCTGCTGGACAAACGCATTATCAATCAGGAAAAATAAATTAACCTGAGTAAAAAAACCACCCGAAGGTGGTTTTCAGATGCCAGTAACTTAACTCTTAATATTTGTATCTGAATATTTGTAACTGAATATTAGTATCAGAATATTAGCTCAGTGTTACTTTTAGCTGGCTGATAACATTCAGCGCTTTTTCTGTTGCCGCTTCAACCGTGTCGCTCAGCGCCAGGGCGACGCCCATTCGCCGCTCGCCCTGTACTTCCGGCTTGCCAAAAATACGCAGCTCGGTGTCCGGCTCGCTTAGCGCCTCTGCCAGGCCCTGGTACTGAATATCGGCGCTGTGGCCGGGCACTAACAATACTGCCGAGGCCGCCGGGCCGTATTGCTTTATATAGGGAATGGGTAAGCCCAGGATAGCGCGGGCATGCAGCGCAAATTCACTTAACTGCTGGGAAATCAGGGTAACCATGCCTGTATCATGCGGCCGTGGTGATACTTCAGAGAAATACACCTTATCGCCTTTAATAAACAGCTCTACCCCGAATAATCCACGGCCACCTAAGGCTTCGACCACCGCTTTGGCGTAGCGTTTGGCTTCAGCCAGCGCACTGTCGCTCATCGCTTGGGGTTGCCAGCTTTCCCGGTAATCACCTTTTTCCTGGCGATGACCAATGGGCGCACAATATTGAATCCCGGTCAGCGAATTTATCGTTAGCAAGGTAATTTCATAGTCAAAGTCGATAAAACCTTCGACTATTACCCTGCCCTTACCGGCACGGCCACCTTCCTGCGCATACAACCAGGCAGCGTCAATATCAGACTCACTGCGCAGTACACTCTGACCTTTACCACTGGATGACATTATCGGTTTAACCACACAGGGGTAACCAATGGCGTTGATGGCAGCAATAAAGCTGGCTTTATCACTGGCAAACTGAAATGGCGAGGTAGCAAGTTGCAGCTCTTCAGCCGCTAAGCGGCGAATACCTTCCCGGTTCATCGTCAGGTTAACGGCTTTGGCGCTCGGTACCACATTAAAGCCGCAGTCTTCCAGTTCAATTAATACCGAGGTCGCAATAGCTTCCAGCTCAGGGACGATAAAGGCCGGCTTTTCGCTAATTACCAGCTGGCGCAGCGCGGCGTTATCCAGCATCGACATGACTACCGCTTTATCAGCCACCTGCATTGCCGGGGCATTCGGGTAACGGTCGACGGCTATCACTTCACAGCCATAGCGCTTTAACTCGATGCACAACTCTTTACCCAGCTCGCCAGCGCCTAACAGCAACACCTTAGTGCTGCTGGCGGTGCCCGGGGTGCCTATCTGTTCAATATTTTGTGATTTGCTGTTAGCTGTGCTCATTTTATTTTCACCATAGGCCGGTTCGGGTTGCTCCAGTCGACATGGAACATTTTACCTTTGGCTTTATCGGTGCGCTCAAAGGTGTGAGCCCCAAAGTAATCACGCTGCCCCTGCAGTAAATTAGCCGGTAAAACCGCGGTACGGTAAGAGTCATAATAACTCAGGGCTGAGCTTAATGCCGCTACCGGGATACCGGCCAGCGTGGCATTGGCCACCGCCTTACGCCAGTTTTGCTGATAAACCGAAATTTGTTTAGCAAAAAACGGGTCAAGCAGCAGGTTTTCCAGCTCATCATTGCGATCAAAAGCATCGGTAATTGACTGCAGGAACACTGCGCGAATAATACAGCCCGCCCGCCAGATTTTGGCTATTTCAGCAAAATTCAGCTGCCAGCCATGCTCATCAGCGGCTGTTTTCATTAAATGAAAACCCTGCGCGTAAACACATATTTTGGCGCAGTACAGCGCATCATGCAGCGCCTGAATAATCTCAGCTTTCTGCTCGGCAGAAATAATATTCTGCGCCGGGCCGGCTAACACGGTAGCGGCTTTAACCCGCTCGTGCTTCAGCGCTGACAATGACCGGGCATAAACTGCTTCGGCAATGGTTGGTGACGGGCTGCCCAGTTGCAGGCTGCTGACTGCCGTCCACAAACCTGTGCCTTTCTGGCCGGCTTTATCCATAATAACGTCAACCAGCGGTAAACCGGTTTCAGAGTCTTTGGTGGCCAGGACTTCGGCACTGATACCAATTAAATAGCTGTTAAGCGGACCGTCATTCCACTGCTTAAAGACCTCAGCAATAGCGGCTGACGTCATGCCCAGAATATCGCGCATTACCTGATAGGCTTCACAAATCAGCTGCATATCGGCGTATTCAATACCGTTATGCACCATTTTTACATAGTGGCCAGAGCCGCTGGGACCGATATAAGTCGCACAGGGCTCGCCTTCGGTCACCGGATTGCCGGGTTCGAAGCGCTCTATTGGTTTACCGGTAGCCGGATCGACTTTAGCGGCAATGGCCTGCCACAAGGGTTTTATCCGGGTCCAGGCATAAGGATCGCCACTTGGCATCAGTGACGGGCCAAAACGAGCACCGACTTCTCCGCCCGACACGGCGGTAGAGAAGAAAATAAACTTACCTTCGTACTGCTTTTCCCGGGCAACCGTGTCCGTCCACAGGCTGTTACCGGTATCAACAATAATATCGTCGGCCTGAATACCAGCGTCGATCAGCTTATGGCAAATATCGTCAACGGGCTTACCGGCCGGCACCGATAACACAATTAAATGCGGCGCAGATAAGCGCGATAGCAATTCGGTGTATGAGCTGCAGCCAATAACCCTTGCAGGCTTGTCGCCCCGCTCGGCTTTGTCCTGCGCTAATACAGCTTCCAGTTTCTGATGGTCTAAATCAAAGGCCGCTACCCGGTAGCCATTGTCAGCAAGGTTTAAAATGAGGTTTTTGCCCATTACCCCGGCTCCGACAAAACCGATGTCACAAAGTGGCGCTGTATCAGTCATCTGACGATCCTTTACTTAGTATTGCTAAGCCAACAACAGGCTCGGAAAATGGCGCGCATTATACGGTAAAACTGCCGATAAACCTACTGCCAGACAGAGATGCTATGTGCCGCTTGTAAATACTGTGTTTCGATACTTTTGCTGTTGCACGCCAGGCCATCGTTATGGGCAGTGTCAAACAGGCATTGCCAGCCCTCGCCTGCTTTTTGTTCCGGCAAGGTCAACGGCACTGACTGGCCGGCACCATTAAATACAAACAACAGCGCCTTGCCGGTATGACGATTTGTGATCCGGAATATACAAATTGCCCGTTCCGGATCATGCCAGTCGTGTTGCTGTTTTTCAGTTCCATCGGCTAAAAACCAGCATACCTTATGTTTGTCGCCATGCAGCTGATAATGATCGTCCTGCAGCGATATTTGCTGCAAACAACTGAATTGTTTGCGAAGTGTCAGCATTTGTCTGACAAACTGCAGAAACTTTTGCTGTTGGCCATCAAGTTGCCAGTTCAGCCAGCTTATCGGATTATCCTGACAATAGGCATTATTGTTGCCACCCTGATTGTGGCTCAGCTCATCACCGCCCAGCCAGTGGATCATGCCCTGGCTTAACAGCAAGGTCGCTGCCAGGTTGCGTTTATGCTGGTAACGGCGGGCAATAACCTGTGGGTCGTTGGTCGGCCCTTCCACGCCGTGGTTAGTGCTTAAATTATGGCTGTGGCCATCCCGGTTCTGCTCAGCGTTCTGCCAGTTATGTTTATCGTTGTAGCTGACCACATCTTCTAAAGTAAACCCATCGTGATAGGTCAGAAAATTTACGCTGCAACTGGCTGGTTTATGGTGCTTCTGGAAAATGTCGCGCGAACCGAGCAACCGGGTGGCAAAGTCGGCTAACACGCCTTTATCGCCTCGCCAGAAAGCGCGGAAGGTATCACGGCATTTATCATTAAGTTCAGACCAGTTAGCCGGAAACTGCCCCAGGTGATAGCCAAAAGGCCCGATATCCCAGGGTTCAGCAATCAGCTTTGCCTGAGATATCACCGGATCCTGAGCAATGATCTGAAAAAAACTGGCATAAGGGTTAAAACGTTTATGCTCGCGGCCCAGGGTCACCGCTAAATCAAAGCGAAAACCATCAACCTGCATCTCAGTTAACCAATAACGCAGTGCATCCATTACCAGTTTTTGGGTTGCCGGGTTGGCGATATTAAGGGTATTTCCACAACCGGTAAAATTGCAGTAATTATGATAATCAACCATATCGGCGTGGCTGTGAAACAAATAATAATGGCGGTCAGCAAGGCCACGAAAACTGAGCAGCGGACCATCATCGCCCGCTTCAGCGCTATGGTTAAACACCACATCCAGAATGACTTCAATACCATGCTGATGCAAAGTGCGCACCATCTGTTTAAATTCAGCAACGGCATCTTCGAGCTGATAACGGGGGTCCGGCGCAAAAAAATTCACCGGGTTATAGCCCCAGTAATTGGTCAGGCCAAGCCCCGTTAACCTTGGCTCAGCCATAAAAGCAGCCACCGGCAGCAATTGTACAGTGGTAATACCAAGTTGCTGTAAATGATTAATAATACTGGCATGACATAAGCCCAGATAAGTACCCCGCAGCGCGTCCGGCACGTCGGGATGCAGCATGGTCAGGCCCTTAACATGGGCTTCATAAATAACGGTTTTTTCGCGGGCGATCGCCGGCTTAGTGCTTTTTTGCCAGTCAAACGCCGTCTCATGCCAGCTAAAGGCAGCCGGATCCAGTACCCCTTTTGCCAGAGCCAGATGGCTTTTCTGGTGGTATGGCTCAGTTTGCCAGACCTGAGCGCGGTTAAGTTTCCGGGCATAGGGGTCGATTAGCACCCGATCTTTATCAAACCGTAAACCGGCGACACTATTAGCCGGACCATCGGCTTTTAACGCATAAAGCGTACCATCACTGATATCACTGACCTGCAGATGCCAGATACTGCCGGTACGGCCTGTAAAAGCGAGCTCGGCCAGTTCTTCTTCGGTATCAGGCTGATACAAGCAGAGCGTCATACCGGTAGCGTCGGGCGCAAAAACCGCAAAATTCCAGCAGTTGTCTGCTACTTTGCTGGGCCCCAGCGGATAACTGTTGCCATGCGTTGTTGTCAGTGCGGCGCTGCATTCAGCCATTTTCAATTATCCTTTTTCCGGATATACAGACAGGCCAAAGGTGGCAGATTTAAGCGGATAGCCTGCTCTTTACCGTGACCGCCCGGCTGCTCTGCGGCTAAATTGCTACCAACAGCGTAATTGCCACCCCAGTAATATTCACTGTCAGTATTAACAATCACCTCATAGTCACCGGTTTGCTCTACCCCCAGCATAAAGTTGTCACGCGGTACCGGGGTAAAATTGGCCACAATATAAATAGCATTACCTGCACTGTCGCGGCGGATAAAACTTAAGGTACTGTGTTCAGCGTCGTTATGATCAAGCCAGCTGAAGCCCTGTTGCTGATAATCCAGCTCATGCAGCGGCTTGCAGCGCTGATAACTGTGGTTTAAGTCACGATAAAGTTGCTGGATACCCTGATGTTTCGGATATGCCAGTAAATGCCAGTCCAGGCTTTGAGTGTGGCTCCACTCCCGGCTCTGGCCCAGCTCATTACCCATAAAATTCAGTTTTTTACCCGGATGAGCAAACATAAAGGCAATATAAGCCCGTAAATTAGCGGCCTGCTGCCATTCATCACCCGGCATTTTATTAATTAAGCTGCCTTTACCATGCACCACTTCATCGTGTGATAACGGCAGAATAAAGTTTTCATTGTAGGCGTACACCATCGAAAAGGTTAAATCACTATGATGGTACTTGCGGTAAGATGGATCTTTACTGATATAACGCAGGCTGTCATTCATCCAGCCCATATTCCATTTAAAGCCAAAACCCAGACCGCCGCTATCGACCGGCCGCGATACCTGAGGAAATGACGTTGACTCTTCGGCAATGGTCATTGCCTGCGGAAATTTGCCGTAAACTTCATTGTTCAGCCATTTAAACAAGCTGATCGCTTCGTAATTATGGTTGCCGCCATCAATATTGGGGACCCATTCGCCTTCATTTCGCGAGTAATCCCAGTACAACATCGAGGCAACCGCATCAACCCGGATACCGTCAATATGAAAGTGCTCCAGCCAGTATAAGGCGCTGGCCACCAGAAACTGCCGGACATAATCTTTACCATAATCGTAGATACAGGAATTCCAGTCCGGGTGCCAGCCGCGGCGCGGATCGGCATATTCATATAAGTGACTGCCATCAAAGCGGGCTAAACCATGGCCGTCCTCCGGGAAATGCGCCGGCACCCAGTCCAGAATAACGCCGATACCGGCCTGATGGCAGGCATCTACAAAAGCTTTGAACTGATCCGGGTTGCCGAAGCGCGAGGTAGGCGCAAATAAGCCCAGCGGCTGATAGCCCCAGGACCCATCAAACGGATGCTCCATTACCGGCAGCAGTTCTATATGGCTGTAACCCATGTCCTGAACATAAGGAATTAACTGCTCTGCCAGCTCGGCATAATTAAGCGGCTGGTTATCATCTTTGCGCCGCCAGCTGCCGATATGCAGCTCATAAATACTGATGGCACTCTGATACGGGTTTACTGCCGGTCGTTCGCGCCAGTTTTTATCCTGCCACTGATAACTATTGTGATCGTAGATTAGCGAGGCATGGGACGGGTATTGTTCCGCATAAAACGCCATCGGGTCGGCTTTATGCGGTAACAGTTGGCCGTCTTTGTCTTTGATTTCAAATTTATAGCGCAGCCCGCTCGTGACTTCTGGCAACACCAGCACCCAATGACCGCAGTCTGTGCGCTCCATCGGATGGCAACGTCCGTCCCAGCCATTCATGTCGCCGACCACACTGACGCTGCTGGCCGCCGGGGCATATACGGCAAACCGGGTAGCGGTTAACGGCTTGCCATCCGGCTCAAGGCTGATGATCTGAGCGCCAAGCTGGCGATACAGATTCTCTGGCTGGCTGTTAACATGGTGTACTGCATAAAAAGCCTGCTCGCGGAACTGATAAGGGTCAATGCAGCGGTATGTACTGTGCACGTCGGTCACCTGCAAATAATAAGCACTGGCTTTACGTTTCCGGGACAACACCAGCTCAAACACCCCAGGGTAGTCAGGATGCGCTGTTAACTGGCCCAGAGGCTTAGCTGTTTTTAATTCAAAAGCGTCAACCGTCAGCGCATGTGGCAAATAAGCCCGTAACAGCAAACCGGTGCCTTTGGCACTGTAGCTGTTGGCCTGCCACCCCAGCACAGCAAAAGGATGGGCACAATTCGCCTGGTGTAGTTGCGCTAATGTCATAGTATTTTCCTTTTATCCGTTTATCCGTTTATCCGTAATTATATTGCCGCTTGCATCGTTAACCGGCCCGCGCCTTTGTTAGTTCTGTCAGTAGCTGCTGAATATGGGGCTCACTGGTCCACTGCTCCAGCTCACGGCTTAATTTACGCCGCCAGTTTGGATATTCATCGCTGGTTCCGGGCACGTTGACCGGCTGGGTCATTTCCAGCCAGTCTTCCAGTTGCAGGCATAGCAACTGACTGCTGCCAGCAGCCAGATGACGCTGCAGTGCATAATTGAGGGTACGATCCATCCCCAGGTTATCTACCGAGCGCGGATAATCAGCCGGCAACATGCCATGACCGTGCAGGGAATCCAGAATTTGCTGCTTGTTGGCATGCCGCTGCTGATAGAGCCCCTGCAGCTGCTGCTCGTCCTGATATAGCCCTAATTGCTTGCCAAGTTTAAGATCTTCACAATGCCAGAAGCCTATTAAGGTCGGTAAGTCATGGGTACTTAATGTGGCCATCGCCTGCTGCGGATAATGGGCCGGTGAAATGTAGCCGCCATCCGGTGCAGTCTCAAAAAAGAACACCCGGTACGAATAGATGCCGTAGTCTGCTAACAGCTCGCGAATGCCGTCCGGCACCGTGCCTAAGTCTTCACCAATAATAACCGCCTGCTGGCGTTGACTTTCCAACGCCAGAATGCCCAGTAAATCCATAATGGGGTAGTAAACATAAGCACCGCCGCCGGCATTTGCAGCGGTTTTTGGCACCCACCATAACCGCAGTAAGGCCATCACATGGTCGATACGCAACGCTCCGGCATCCTGCATATTACTGCGAAATAAATCAATCATCGGCTGGTAAGCCTGGCTGAACAGCTGATACGGCTGCATCGGTGGCAGGCCCCAGTTCTGGCCGGCCGGGCCCAGTGGATCAGGCGGTGCGCCGACACTGGCATCCCGGCAGTATAAGTCGCCATTGCCCCAGATTTCAGTCGATGCTTCACTCACTCCTACCGCTAAATCACGGTATAAACCCAACAACATACCTGCCGTCTTTGCTTGTTGCTGTACGGCTTTAAGCTGTTGCTGGGCAATAAATTGCAGGTAACAGTAAAAATCCAGTTGCTGCTGGTGATCTTCGGCAAACTGCTGTACTGCGTCACTTTGCGGGTCGCGATATTGCTCTGGCCAGTTTGGCCAGCCCCAGTAATTGCTGTCTTGCTTAATTAAAAAGGCATGCAAAGCGTCGTACAAGGCCAGTTGCTGCAAACTGGCACCGCCCTCGCGCTTAAACTCAGTAAATTCAGCCGCTAAATGCGCTTCATCACCACAGTGCTGCACAAACCATTGGTATAAACTGTGCATCACCGGCAACTTCAGCTGCAGCACGCCGCTGTAATCAACCCAGTCACGGCTGCGCTGTGCGTCAACCGAGGCAGCGAATGCCGGGGCATTGACCAGACGCTGGGTGTTACTGCACTGCTGATAGCCCGGCATGGCGCAGACATCAATATAGATAATATTCAGCCAGCGTCGCGATGACGGGCTGTATGGGCTGGCACTTTCCGGCATTGCCGGATACAGGGCATGGATCGGGTTTAAGCCAACAAAATCAGCACCGTGGGCAGCAAGATAGGCCACCAGGGTACTTAAATCGCTAAAATCACCGATCCCCCAGTTGCGAGCTGAGCGCAGGCCATACAGTTGGACAGATACGCCCCACTGTTTTTGCTGCTTAAACTGCTCGGGCTGATAGCATTTTCCGGGACTGATAATTAACCGCTGTTCAAAACTAAAGCCGGTTTCACTGCAGGTCAATGTCAGGGTGTGATAACCCGTGCTAAGCGGATAATCCAGACTATGCTGATACTGTTGGTACTCTTCATCATCAATAACCGCAACCTGTACCAGTTCACCGTCGATTGGCTCGGCACTGAACTGATAGCTGGTACCCTGCTCGGTTTGCAGCGTGAAATCAAAACGACTGTTGGCCAGCGCCAACGGTACCTGCAGTTCAAACGTTAACGGCTCAGCCTGCAGTTGCACTGACACCGGCGCCAGAATTTGTTGCCAGAAATCCAGTTGCCGTTCACTCAGCTCAGCCCTGGCTGCGGCAGCGTCTGCTATATTAAAACCCTGAGCGGCCAACAGTGCCAACTGATCAGCGCTGGCTACCGTGGTGTGGTTACCCCAGGCATCATTAAATTCGGTTTCAATTCCGGAAAAAGCAACCAGTTCGGCCAGCAGAGCGGCATCCATTATTTATTCCTTATTAAAAACAGTAACTTGGCTATATTTCACTACAATAAACCACATAGCTAGCCAATCAATTTACGTTATTAAATTACATAAAAGCAATTTATTGCGGTTTTAAACTTGAAAAATGCCAGTATTAATGTAATTTTACTACATATTATTTGCTGAATACGTTTTCAGCCTTATTTTGTTAAATTTACTCTGGAGTTGCTATGTCTATTCGGGTTGCAATTAATGGCTTTGGTCGTATCGGCCGCAATGTGTTACGCGCTTTATATGAAAGCAATAAAAACTACGATATCAACATTGTTGCCATCAACGATTTAGGCGACGCAGCTATTAACGCTCACTTACTGAAGTATGACACAGCTCATGGTATTTTCGCTGCCAGCGTGTCTCACGACGACGAAGCCATTTATGTTAATGACGACCAGATTAAAACCCTGAGCATCCGTAATCCGGCCGACTTGCCGTGGGCCGATTTAAAGGTAGACGTTGTATTAGAGTGTACCGGCTTATTTACTGATCGCAAAACTGCCGGCGCTCATTTAACTGCCGGAGCCAAAAAGGTCATTATCTCTGCCCCGGGCAAAGATGTCGATGCCACCGTAGTATACGGTGTGAACCACCAGGTGATCACACCAGAGATGACCATCATTTCAAATGCATCCTGCACCACCAACTGTCTGGCCCCCATTGCCAAACCTTTGTCAGATGCGCTGGGTATAGAGTCTGGCTTAATGACTACGATCCATGCTTACACCAATGATCAACGGCTAAGTGATGTTTATCATACCGATGTCCGCCGGGCCCGCGCCGCCGCAATGTCGATGATTCCAACCAAAACCGGCGCTGCAGCAGCAGTGGGTCTGGTGGTACCAGAGCTGAAAGGCAAATTTGATGGCTTGGCCGTAAGAGTTCCAACCTTAAACGTATCGCTGGTTGATTTAACCTTTATTGCCGGCCGTGAAACCAGCATTGAAGAAGTGAATGATATTATCCGCGCTGCGGCAGCAAAAAGCCCGATGAACCAGGTGTTAGCGGTCAACGATTTGCCATTAGTGTCAGTTGATTTTAATCACAACCCGATGTCGTCCGTTTTTGATGCTACCGAAACCCGGGTTAATGGCCGTTTAGTAAAAGTAATGTCGTGGTATGACAATGAATGGGGCTTTAGTAACCGGATGCTGGATAACGTGGTTGAGCTGATGAAGTAATACCCTAATGTGCGAGTATTACAGCAAGCTCTATTGCTGCTCTGCTTAAGATAGCAGAGCAGGAAATTCTTTCTGCACCGCCTTCAACAGCACTTCCCTGTGCTGTTTCAGCCTGCGCGGCATCCATGCCGCTGTTTCGAAAGAACACCTACTCCGCTATGCTATCGGCAAGTATATCTGCATTTGAGGGACTTTTATGCCACAACAAAACATCACTACGATTACTGGTTTTGGCCAGCTTGGCGATTTGCCCTGTCTGAAACTGCAGTGCGGTCAAGCCAGTGCGGTGGTCTCATTATATGGTGGCCAGGTATTGTCCTATCAGCCGACTGCTGGTAATGAAGTATTGTGGTTATCCGATAAAGCGCAGTGGCATAACGGTGCAGCAATTCGCGGTGGCGTACCGGTTTGCTGGCCGTGGTTTGGTCCGGCCACCGACAAAATAAAGCCGCGGCAACATACCCTGCCTAACCATGGTCTGGTTCGCAACCGGCTATGGCAGTGTACAGACAGGCTGGTTACGGCAAACAACACCAGCCTTAGCCTGAGCATCACAGTTAATGATCTTCCCGCAGCGATATGGCCAGAACATACCCGGCCAAAGCCGGTGAACCTTGTCCTGACATTACTGCTTAGTCGCAGTGAACTGACAATGCAGCTGAGTTGCGATAGCCCGCTTTATCAGCAGGCAGCACTGCACAGCTATTTTCGGATTGATAATCTACAGCAAACCAGAGTAACCGGGTTGAGTCAGCACTATTTTGATAAAGTCAGTGATGCCTCCCAGATTACTGAGGCTAATGAAACAGGCTTTAGCACGGAAACGGATCGTATTTATCATAAAACCGGCAGGCAGTTGCAGCTTATAAGTACAAAACAGGCGTTAACTATTGAACAGCGTGGTCATGATGCCAGTGTTATCTGGAATCCCGGCCAACAAAAAAGCCGTGATTTGCCCGATATGGCAGATCACGGCTTTACCGAATTTGTCTGTGTCGAGACAGCCAGACTGCAGCTGACCGGGGCAACAGATTTAGCGTTAAGCCAAACCCTGATGCCGGCTTAAAGCTGGCGGTGTAAAAACTGCTTTAAATCCTGCTGCGGGTAGCCTAACTGGTCAAGCAGTTCCGGCAGTTCGTCCTGAGGTAGAAAGACGCTGTCAAAATGCTCTAAAATTACTGTCAGATCAGCGCCCTGGTCTCTAAGTTGCTGAGCGGTTGCTAGATGGATATTACGGACAAAATCACTGGTCATACTGTTAACCCCAGATTAATGTTAGTCTCTGTCTGTTTCGCCCGCCTATACTGAACAAATTTTAGCCAGCTGACAAGCTTTAAAATCACCTATTTACCAGCTTGAATTAAACTGCTCTTTTAATATAAGTTTTCTGCCATCTGCGAACTGTACCGTCAAGTTCAGTTGCCATAACATTGCCGGATCAGCACAGGCACCCAGCAAAAATTCTGCCTGCCATTGCTCTGCATCATCCTTGCCTACCGTACTAACCTTTTGAAAAGGTAAAGGGATTATGCCCATATACATACTGACGCCGGTAAGCTCGGCACTAATCAGCTCGATTGGCTGCTCACTGACCAGACTCAGCCGTAACGGCGTTTCTACCGGCGCGGATGCCGGACTTAAGCTCAGCAGCAGCTCTGCTTGTTGTTGCAACACTCTGACACTGTTGTCTGCTTGTTTGGGCTGACAAGCGGCTAATAAAAGAAGGCATAAACACAAAGAAATAACGTTTGGCATCGGCAACTTTGCTTTGTTCTAAAAGCGCCAGTTTACCGGCTTTTCTGCAAAAGGGCTAAATAGTGACTACAATTGGCTACTTATTGCACAGGGACTTTGTTCTACGTCATAAAATGGGTGAGTTTACCTATCTTTTAAAAGTCAAAAATCGTATCATTTCGCCCAAAATTCAGTGGCTGCAACTGCAAAGTTAACATGGTGTTAGTTGTCCACTTTATAACAATAGGGCCACCACAAGGTGGATTTTAGTAACCAGCATAACTGCAGCGGATCTCAACATGAGCCAGACCAAATCGTTAAATGTTGAATACAACTATAGCGTTGTCCGCCTCTTTGCCATCACTACCGTCTTATGGGGTATTGTTGGCATGGGGGTGGGCGTATTAATCGCAGCCCAGCTTTACTGGCCGGCATTAAACTTTGATATTCCGTGGCTGACGTACAGTCGTTTACGGCCACTTCACACTAACGCCGTTATCTTTGCGTTCGGCACCAGTGCCTTGTTTGCAACCTGTTACTATGTGGTGCAGCGAACCTGTCAAACCCGGCTGTTTGCAGAAAAACTGGCTATGTTTACATTCTGGGGCTGGCAAGCCGTTATTGTCGCGGCAGCTATTACTCTGCCGATGGGTATGACCCAGAGCAAAGAATACGCTGAGCTGGAATGGCCAATAGACGTGCTGATTACTATTGTCTGGGTGTCTTTTGCCATTGTGTTCTTCGGTACCCTGGTTAAGCGTAAAACCAGTCATATTTATGTTGCAAACTGGTTTTATGGTGGTTTTATTATCACGGTAGCGGCTTTACACATTGTTAACAGTATGGTGATCCCGCTTAATTTATTTAAATCCTACTCGATTTATGCCGGGGCAGTTGATGCCATGGTGCAGTGGTGGTACGGCCATAATGCGGTTGGTTTTCTGCTAACAGCAGGTTTCCTCGGCATGATGTACTACTTTGTGCCGAAGCAGGCTGGCCGGCCGGTGTATTCTTACCGGTTGTCGATTGTACACTTCTGGGCCCTGATTGCCCTTTACATCTGGGCTGGCCCGCATCACCTGCACTACACCGCCCTGCCTGACTGGACCCAGTCGCTGGGAATGGTGATGTCTGTCGTATTGTTTGTACCCAGCTGGGGCGGCATGATCAACGGTATTATGACGTTATCAGGTGCCTGGCATAAACTGAAAACCGACCCTATTCTGCGCTTCTTAATTGTGTCGTTGTCTTTTTACGGCATGTCGACCTTTGAAGGGCCGATGATGGCAATCAAATCGGTTAACGCGCTGTCGCACTACACCGACTGGACCATTGGTCATGTTCACTCTGGCGCGCTTGGCTGGGTAGCGATGATTTCTATCGGTGCTATGTATCACCTTATCCCGGTGGTTTATAACAAAGTGGGCATGTACAGCACCAAACTGATTAATACTCACTTCTGGTTGCACACCATAGGTGTCGTATTGTACATCGTGGCGATGTGGATCTCGGGTATTATGCAGGGCATGATGTGGCGTGCTGTTAACACTGACGGCACCCTGACCTACAGCTTTGTACAAAGCCTGGAAGCATCGATGCCATTTTATCTGATGCGCTTTATTGGTGGGGTCTTTGTAATCACCGGTATGCTGCTGATGGCATACAACGTGTACAAAACTGTCCGTAGTAAAGATGAAGTGGCACACACTGTGCCAGTAACGGCATAAGGGGCAGGTCATGTCGAAGAATCATCACGAGAAAGTAGAGAAAAGCGTTGGTTTGCTGGGTATTTTTACCGTTATTGCGATTAGTTTCGGTACCCTGGTACAAATTACCCCGCTAATGTTTATGGATGAAACCAATCAACCGATTGATGGCTTGAAACCCTATACTGCACTGCAGCTGGAAGGCCGTGATATTTATATCCGCGAAGGCTGCAATAATTGCCACAGCCAGATGATAAGACCATTCCGGGCCGAAGTGGAACGCTATGGTCATTACTCAGTGGCCGGTGAAAGTGTCTGGGAGCATCCTTTCTTATGGGGCTCCAAACGCACAGGCCCTGATTTGGCTCGTGTAGGCCAGCGCTATAGCGATGACTGGCATTATGCCCATTTGATGGACCCGCGTTCAGTAGTCCCGCAATCTAACATGCCTGGTTTCCCCTGGCTGGATAGCACTGTGCTGGACGGTAAAGAGACTGGCCGTAAACTTGAGATTTTCCGGAGTTTTGGCGTGCCTTACACTGATGAAGACATTGCCGGCGCTGCTGAAGCAGTACAAGGAAAAACTGAAATGGAAGCCCTGATTGCCTATCTGCAATCATTGGGCACAGCGTTGAAGTAATGATTATGGGATTTGCAACAGTTCATAGTGTATTAACCGTCATTCTGTTCGTTGGCTTTGTTGCGTTAGTTATCTGGGCTTACGGTAAAAAACGTAAGAAAGATTTTGACGAAGCTGCCAATCTGGTATTTGACGACGAACCTGAATCTAAAGAACAAAAAACCAAACGGGAGTCAGATCATGAGTAGCTTCTGGAGTGCTTGGATCATCGTTTTAACTTTACCGGTGCTGATTGGCTGCTTTATTTTACTGCGCTGGAATTTAACTAACTATGTTGGTGTGCCGGAAGACGAAACTACTGATCACGAAGTAGATGGTCTGAAAGAAGTCAACAACCCACTGCCAAAGTGGTGGACTTATATGTTTTATGGCACGCTGATCTGGTCAGTATTTTATCTTGCCGCTTATCCTGGATTGGGTAACTGGCCAGGTTTTTTAAACTGGACCAGCTCAAATCAGGGTATAAAAAGTCTGGAAGAGTCGCGTGCCGCGGTGGCGCAGGCTAAAGCCGACGGCCGTTATGTCCAGCTGGATGTTGAAATTGAATCGGCCCTTGAAACCTATGGCCCGGTATTTCAGCAATTTGCCAAGCGTGACGTGTTGGATCTGGCTTATGATCCGGATGCACTGAAAATTGGTCAGCGCCTGTTTTTACAAAACTGCGCGTTATGTCATGGTTCAGATGCCCGTGGCCAGCGTGGCTACCCTAACCTGACCGACAATGACTGGTTATATGGTGGTAGCCCAGACAAGATCAAAGAAACCTTGTTATATGGTCGCAGAGCTGCAATGCCGGGCTGGCAGGAAGCGTTAGGTGAGCAAGGTATCAAGGAAATGACCGCATACGTGCTGAGTTTATCCGGCCGCGCTGTTAACGAACGGGAAGCGACTGCCGGTAAAGCAAAATTTGCACTGTGCGCAGCGTGTCACGGCCCTGATGGTAAAGGCAGTGTTGCTCATAACCTGCCGTTTGGTGCTCCTAATCTGACAGACAACATCTGGTTGTATGGCGGCTCGGCCGCGGCTATCGAAGAAACTCTGGTAAAAGGCCGCTATGGCGTAATGCCAGCGTTTAAAGATACCCTGGGTGAAGACAAGGTGCATATTCTGACGGCCTACATTTACCGGTTATCTAACCCGGAAGATCAGCGTTAAGCAGCAGCTTACCGGAATAATCAGGCTAATACCGACAAAGCCCCGTAATGGGGCTTAGTCTTATCAAACGAGAGGTAGTAATGCAGCTGGATTCAAAACCCTGGTATAAGCAAGTCTGGCCGTGGATCCTGATTGCCATCCCGGTGCTGACCGCATTACGGGCAATATATGCCGTGGTATTGATGAATCAGCAACAGCCTGATCTGGTTATAGATGATTACTATAAAGCCGGAAAAAGTATCAATTTGCAGTTGGCGAAGTACCGGGAAGCGGCGCTACGTAATTTAAATGCGACAGTGCTGATTGCCGGCAATCGGGCTGTAGTGCGTTTTACAGAAAATGCGGTGCTGGACGACAGTATCCATCTGGATTTTTATCACCCGACGCTGGCCGCTCAGGATTTTGCAGTCGATGCACAGCGCAGCGGTGAATTACTCTATGTCGCTACCCTGCCCCTGACCCCAACCGGCAAATGGCGGCTGAATGTCAGTGACAACAGCAATGAGTGGAAACTAAGAGCCACCTTCGAGCTGCCTGTTACCCAGGAAATTAAGCTCGGTTATTAATTGAAGAGAAGCAGAGGCCTGGTTGACAACATTAAGCTGTTTTCATTGTCTTGAACCGGTTGCTACCGGTCAGCGTTTTCAGTTAACTATCAATGGCGAACCGGCGCTGTTTTGCTGTGCCGGCTGCCAGGCTGTGGCACAGACTATTATCGACAGCGGGTTAGATGACTACTATAAATTCCGCACCGAAGCCGCTGCCAAAGCAGAATTAGTCCCGGGCGAACTGCGTGCCAGTTTACAACAATATGACAGTGCCGAGGTACTGGCCGAGATAAGTCAGCCGCAACAAGATGGCGTTGAACTTGAGCTGGCCATCAGTGGCATGAGTTGTGCTGCCTGCGCCTGGCTGATCGAAAAACACCTGAATAAGCAAGCCGCAGTTAATAAGATCAATATTAACTCTTCCACTCAGCGGGCCTTACTTAACTGGCAGCCTGAGCAACTTCCCCTTAGTGAAATTTTGCTGCTGATTAATCAGCTGGGTTATCAGGCCAGTCCCTTTGTGGCCGATCAGCAGGAAACGCAGTTTAAAGCTGAACTAAACCGCTTTTTAAAACGTCTGGCGGTGTCGGGTATTATGACGATGCAGGTAATGATGCTGGCTTTTGCCTTGTATTTTGGCGAATACAGCGGCATTGAACAAGCACATCATGGCTATCTTCGCTGGATCAGCATGCTGCTGACGTTGCCGGTCGTGCTCTATGCAGCGCTGCCTTTTGTCAGCAGTGCCTGGCGCAGCATTAAAGCCCGGCAACTGAACATGGACGTGCCGGTCAGTCTGGCAATTTACTACACGTTTTTCGCCTCAGCCTATGCCACTATTATGCAAACCGGCGAAGTGTATTTTGAATCGGTCTGTATGTTCACCTTCTTGCTGCAACTGGGCAAGTTTTTTGAATACCGGGCCCGGGCCCAGGCGCGGGATGCTACCAGTAACTTGCTGAAAATCATGCCGGTGTCGGCGACTTTATTGCAAGGAGATCAGCAACTGGCTGTCTCGGCCCGGCGTCTGAATGCCGGTGATATTATTCTGGTTAAACCGGGTGAAACGCTGCCTGCAGATGGTGTGGTGCTGGCAGGTAGCAGTACGGTTGACGAGTCGATGCTAACCGGCGAGTACACAGCCATCAGTCGCCAGCAGGGCGATACTGTGCTGGCCGGTAGTATTAACCACGATGGCCTGCTGACGATAAATGTCAGCAGTGCTCTGGCGCACTCGCGCTTAGGCCAGATTATTCAACTGCAGCAACAAACCTTACACAGCAAACCGCGGCTGGTAGAAAAAACCGATCAGCTGGCCCGGTATTTTGTCGAGCGACTGTTGCTGATTGCCGCCGGCACTTTTGCGCTATGGTATTTCTGGCTGGATGCTGACCGGGCATTCTGGATTACCTTGTCAGTATTAGTGGCGACATGTCCCTGCGCGTTAAGCCTGGCCACACCGACTGCGATAACCTGCGCCCTGTCCCGGTTAAACCGGCTGGGTATTCTGGTTAAAAACGCGCAGGCGCTGGAAACGCTGCCAGTACTCAGTCATATCATTTTTGATAAAACCGGCACTCTGACTGAAGGTCGCTTCAGTATTGTTAATATACAACGCTATCAGGCAGTGCCAGGCAATGATCTGAACGACACGGCTTTACTGAATCTTGTTGCCAACCTGGAACAGCATTCAGAGCATCCGATTGCCGGTGCCTTTAAAGCCTGTTTGCAGCAAAGCCTGCCCATAAACAAAATTACGATTAGCGTCGGCCAGGGAATTAGTGGTAGCTGGCAAGGCCGGCAGCTTAAAGTCGGCAGTGCGGCTTTTTGTCAGATTAATGAGCACGACGCGCGTGTAACAACGAAGGCAAATGTTTTTGTCACCCTGGATCAGCAATTACTGGCAGCCATCACGCTGGCCGATAACTTGCGCCCCGGCGCCGCAAAACTGGTAGCTGATTTGCAGCAGCAGGGGTATCAGGTTGGCATGCTAAGTGGAGATAATTCAGGCCAGGCGGCGCAACTGGCGACTGAACTTAAATTAGATTTTATGCAGCAGGGCTGCAGCCCGGCGGATAAAGTAACAGCCATTAACTCGCTGGTTAATGCCGGTCACAAGGTGTTAATGGTGGGCGATGGCATTAATGACAGCCCGGGCTTTAACGCCGCCCATATTTCTATCGCGGTTGACTCAGGCACTGATTTGTCCAAAAATCAGGCTGATGTGGTACTGTTACAACCTGATATCAGTTTGCTGGCAAGCTTACTGACTGCCGGTAAGCAGGCTGCCCGGGTGATCCGGCAAAATCTGGGCTGGGCAGTGGGTTATAATCTGTTCATCATTCCGCTGGCGGTAGCAGGCCTGGTATCACCCTATATTGCCGTGCTGGGGATGTCTTTCAGCTCACTGCTGGTAGTTTCTAATTCACTCAGATTACTGAAAAAATGAATCTTTTAAAATATGAGTCTGTTATCACATGAGCATCATTTACGTTCTGATCCCTATAGCCATTTTGTTCGTTATGCTGGGACTGGCTATTTTTTTCTGGGCGGTACGCAGTAAACAGTTTGAAGATCTGGACAAAGAAGGTTTCAGTATTTTGTTTGACGAGCAACAGGCGCAGGCGAAAACAAGCGCTGAAACCGCAAAACAGGAACCTGCTGAGCAAGCTGAGCAAGCTGAGCAAGCTGAGCATCGGCAGGATAAGTCCGGCCAATGACCAGCGATATACTGGCCGCGCTATTAATTGGTTTTTTGGGCAGTAGCCATTGTATTGTCATGTGTGGCGGCATTGTCGCAGCACTGCAACTGGCAATGCCACAGCGCAGTATTGGCTGGAAACTGGCAATGCAGTTGCTGTTAAGCCTTGGCCGCTTAACCACCTATGCCTTGCTGGGCGCACTGGTCGGGTATTTTGGCATGCAGGCAATGGCACTGGCTGGCGTATCATTGATTTGGCTCAGGTTACTAGCCGGGCTATTGTTACTGCTGATGGCGTTGTATATTGCAAGATTATGGTTCGCTCTTACCGTCCTTGAGCGCGCGGGTCAGTATTTATGGGCACTGATCCGGCCGGTGAGTCAGCAGCTAATGCCGCTTGACAGTTTGCCTAAAGCTTATCTGTACGGCCTGTGCTGGGGCTGGCTGCCCTGTGGTCTGGTATACTCTACGCTGGGTTGGAGCCTGGCCAGCGGCAGTGCCAGTCAGGGCGCGTTAATCATGTTGTTTTTTGGTTTAGGCACCCTGCCCGCCCTGCTGACATTTGGCAGCCTGGCCAGTAGTCTGAGTAAATTTAAAAACCGGCCGGGTGTGCGTTATAGCGCGGCCGGAATATTAGCTATCTATGGTATTTATACAATATATCTTGCTTTAAAAAGACTAGTTTTTTAAGCTGTAGCAGTTATTTCGGGGACAATCAGGAAACCAGATTATGCAACGTTCAGCAATTAATTGTCAGGATTGTGGTTTCAGCCAGTTATGTTTGCCCTTTTCTTTGAGTGAACAGGAACTTAGCCGGTTAGATGATATTATTCAGCGCAAAAGACCGCTGCACAAAGGCGACATGCTGTTTGAAAGTAATAAACCACTCAAGGCGCTGTTTGCAATTCGTTCAGGCTCATTCAAAACCTTTACGCTGACCGAACAAGGTGAACAGCAAATCACTGGCTTTCACTTACCCGGTGATGTTATTGGCTTTGATGCTATTGGTACCGAAATGCATAACAGCTATGCAGAGGCGCTGGAAACCGGCATGGTATGTGAAATACCCTACCCCAATCTTGAAATCCTGCTGGATCAATTACCAAAGTTGCGACAGCAACTGATGCGTCTGATGAGCCAGGATATCCAGGCCGATCAGCAAATGCTGTTGTTGTTAAACCGGAAAACGGCCGAACAAAAGTTAGCAACCTTTTTAAACCATCTGGCCCAACGTTTTGGCAACCGGGGCTTTTCTGCCAAAGCCTTTCGTTTATCGATGACCCGCAGCGATATTGGCAACTATCTGGGGTTAACTGTCGAAACCATCAGTCGTCTGCTGAGTAAATTACATAAAGAACAGTTAATCAGCGTTGATGGCAAACTGATTACCATCAACAATCCAGCGGCGATGCAGCAGTTGGCCGGTAATTGTTAGCTTTTTGATTTAGCACAATATGAAGTTACCCGCAGTGCGGTTTTATTGACTACACTTTTCAGTAGCGACAAACAGCTACTGCCAGCCTCTCAACTTGAGCATGGCCAGTCCTTATCTAAACAAGGAGCGTGTAATGACCGTTTTCAGTAATGTGTTAGTTGTGCTTGACCCAACCGATAACCAGCAAAAAGCCCTGAACCGGGGGTTAGAACTGGCCCGTAAACAGCCTTGTAAACTTACCGCGTTTTTATCGGTGTATGACTTTTCCTATGAAATGACCACGATGTTGTCAGGTGACGAGCGGGAGTCAATGCGTCAGGCCGTTATTCATGACCGCGAACTGTGGGTAGGAGAACTGATTAACGATGCCAGAAACCAGGGCATTGATATCAATTTAAAAGTGGTATGGCACAACCGGCCATTTGAAGCAATCGTGCACGAAGTGATAGAACAAAACTTCGATCTGGTGATTAAAGGTACCCACAATCATGACGTATTGAAATCGATGATTTTCACCCCGACTGACTGGCATATCTTACGCAAATGCCCCTGTGCCGTGCTGCTGGTTAAAGAGCACGCGTGGCCAGACAATGGCAATATTATTGCCGCGGTTAATGCCGGTAGTGAGCAGGATCATCATCAGTCGCTGAATCAGCGGGTGATCAGTAACGCCAAAGCCATGGCAAAAGTGCTGCAAGGTAAAGTTCATCTGGTTAATGCGTTTCCCGGCACGCCGGTGAATATTGCTATCGAAATCCCGGAATTTAATCCGCAGCAATATAACACAGCAATGCGCCGGCACCATGAAAATGCCGTGGCCGAGCTGGCGCGTCAGTTTGATATGGCCGAACAGGAGACTCATGTGCTGGAAGGGATGCCGGAAGATATCATACCGGCACTGGCAACAGAGCTGGATGCAGAAATGGTGGTCATCGGCACCATTGGCCGTACCGGATTTTCTGCAGCAATTATTGGTAATACCGCAGAACACTTGATTGATCAGCTTGATTGTGACGTTTTAGCATTAAAACCGGCCAACTTTGTCAGTCCGTTAGCAAAACACTAAAATCCGCCCTATGGTATTGGCGCACACTTGGTTATAATGTGCGCCATTTTTCTGCAGGGTTACTGAAGTTATGTCGCACGCCGCACAAGCAAAAGCTCAATACAATTTAAACAAACTGCACAAGCGGCTACGCCGCGGCGTGGGTCAGGCTATCAGCGACTTTGGCATGATAAGCGAAGGCGATAAAATTATGGTCTGCTTATCAGGTGGTAAAGACTCCTATACCATGCTGGATATTCTGCTAAATCTGCAGCAGTCTGCGCCTATCAGCTTCAGTATTGTGGCGGTTAACCTGGATCAGAAACAGCCAGGTTTTCCGGCTGAGGTGTTACCAAATTACCTTGACGGCATTGGCGTCGATTATCAGATCGTTACCGAAGATACCTATGCCATCGTCAAGGAAAAAATCCCTGAAGGTAAAACAACCTGTTCATTATGCTCGCGGCTGCGCCGGGGCATTTTATACCGGACAGCAAAAGAGCTGGGAGCCACTAAAATTGCGCTGGGTCATCACCGCGATGATATGCTGGAAACGCTGTTTTTAAATATGTTTTACGGTGGCAAAATGAAATCGATGCCACCCAAGCTGATTAGCGATAACGGCGAGCATATCGTGATCCGGCCACTGGCCTATTGCAAAGAGAAAGATATTGAAAAATATGCACAGGCCCGCCAGTTTCCGATCATTCCCTGTAATTTATGTGGCTCTCAGGATGGCCTGCAACGTCAGGTGATAAAAGAGATGCTGCAGGACTGGGATAAACGCTTTCCCGGCAGAATTGAAACCATGTTTCAGGCGATGCAAAATGTCGTGCCATCCCATTTAGCAGATAACAGTTTATTTGATTTTGCCGGCATTGCTAAAGACAGTGCTGTTGGAGTTGAAGGCGATACCGCCTTTGATCATTTGCCAGTACCAGCTATTCCGGTTGGCCTTGCCAGCGCGGAAGACTCTGACGACATAACTTCTGAATCCGGGCCACTGAGTCTGCAAAGCGGTCTTAACATAGTGCAGTTAAGCTAACTGCATCGTACTAGCGTTAATAATATGCCGGCTTCAATATATGGGCGGGCAGCAGCTTAAACGGCTGGCTGCCCTGGCCAGCCTAATCCTCCAGAAAACGGCGGTTAAACCGGATCATGTTGCTGATTTCAGCAATATACTCATCACCGCGCTCTGAATAGCGGCCTAACCCTGCAGCCAGAGCCTCACCACGGACCGGCTTGCGCTCTGAGCGCAACTTCGCCCGGATTTCCCGCAGCGACTCGTAGGTATGAAACGTATTCAGATTATAAAAATAACTGCGGATACTTTGCGCCGGGCTGTCAAACTTTGCCACTTCATGGCTTTGATCTTCCCCCCGACTCAGTGGCACCAGACCACAGCCCTCACGAAAACACCACTGGCCAAAGAAATTAAAGCCTTCAACGGCAAATCGGCTGGTACCCCAGGCAGATTCATTCGCCGCCTGCATTAACACCAGACTGACTGGCAAAATATCAACCCTTTTCAGTAGCTCCTGCAACATTTGCGGATCTGACTCAGCAACGTCCATCCGGAATTCATCATATAAACTGTATAAAAAAGCGTATTCGTTGATATTGAGCCGTTGGTTCTTTTGTTTTTTTTCAGCCAGCACCAGTAATTGCTGGCGCAAATTACGCAATCTGCTGTTTTCGCGCTGCACGTGCGGGCGTAAATAATTAAAAAAGGCCCGCTTTTTAGCATTGGTTTCAGTAATAGCATTAAAGTCAGGCAAAGGCTTAAACGGCACTGCTGGCTCGGTATAGGCCAGTCGCTCAAGTACTTTTTGTTGATCGGCCTGGCTCAGGGCGGCTATTCTGCCCGGGCGTTGCCATTCATCGAGTGAATCGGGCTGTGGTACCGGCTGCAAACCGACAAAAGGACTTAATGCAGCAAACGTTACGACACACCAGCTTGCAATTATCACACTTCTTTTAATCAAAAATTCACCACTATATTCTGCAGTATCGCAACCAGCTTCAGTCAGCCAAGTCAGTTACTGTCTCATGAAATCATTTGGTATTTTAGCCTTTGCTTGGCTCAGAATGAACTAAAAAATATTTTGTCTTATTTTTTTCCGAAATTTTGTCAACAATTGTGGTCACTGCATTGCAAATCAGCCGCGGTTATGTGACAACTACACTCTGATGTTTTAGCTATCTGGATGGATATTATTTTAGGGGGCAAACCGGTTCTGGCTATGAAACCAATTGAACGTTCGACCAAGCTTGATGGAGTCTGTTATGACATTCGTGGTCCTGTGGCACAGGAAGCCAGAAGAATGGAGGAAGAAGGCCATCTGATACTTAAGCTGAATATCGGTAATCCGGCACCGTTTGGCTTTGAAGCACCGGATGAAATACTTAAACATGTTATTCATAATCTGCCAACGGCCCAGGGCTACTCTGATTCACAAGGTATTTACCCGGCGAGAGTTGCCGTAGCGCAATACTACCAGCAACGTGGGATCAGAGGCGCCGATGCCGATGATGTCTATATTGGTAACGGGGTCTCAGAGCTTATCTTAATGTCGCTGCAGGCGCTGCTGAACAATGACGATGAAGTGCTTATCCCATCACCTGACTACCCGTTGTGGACCGCAGCGGTAAACCTGGCCGGCGGCAGAGCGGTACATTATCGCTGTGATGAGCAACAGGACTGGTATCCGGATCTTGCCGATATTAAACAAAAAATCAGTACTAAAACCAAAGCTATCGTGCTGATTAATCCAAATAACCCCACCGGTGCAGTCTATGATCAGGCTTTTTTACTGGAGCTGTTGAAAATAGCCCGCGAACACCGGCTGGTGGTTTTAAGCGATGAAATATATGACAAAGTACTGTATGACGGCACCGAGCATATCAGTACCGCATCGCTGGCTGACGATCTTATTATGCTGACATTTGGCGGCTTATCAAAAAATTACCGGATAGCGGGTTTCCGGGTGGGCTGGTTGTTTATTTCCGGTGCCAAAAACCTGGCCCGCCATTATATTGAAGGTTTAAATGTGCTGGCCTCGATGCGGTTATGTGCCAATGTGCCATGTCAGCATGCAGTACAAACGGCACTGGGCGGCTATCAGAGTATTAACGAACTGGTGGTACCCGGCGGCCGCTTGTATGAGCAAATGGATTTAGCTCACAAGTTAGTCAGTGATATAGATGGCTTAAGTTGTATGCGGCCTAAAGGCGCCATGTATTTATTTCCGAAAATAGATCGCAAAAAAATCCGGATTAAAGACGATCAGTTATTTGTGCTGGATTTTCTGCGCCAGCACAAGGTATTGCTGGTGCATGGCCGGGCCTTTAACTGGCCGGAGCCCGATCATTTCCGGATTGTGTTTCTGCCACACAAAGAGCAGCTGGCAGCTGCACTGGGTAAACTTGGTCGTTTTTTGCCGGGCTATAGTCAGTAATCTTCAGTGACAACAGGCGTTGTGGCTCTCAACTACCGCGCCTGGCTGTATTCTGCCAGCTTAGTAAACACCGTATTCTGCTGGTCAATCACCGCAAGCCGGTGTTTAATTTCTTGTTTCTGCTTGCATTTAACAGTAGGCTTGCATAATCAAACAGCCATCCATACTGCTGAATATAATAATGACAACCGACTTTTCGTTTCAACAGGCATTTGAAAGCCTGACCTCACAACTGGCCTCAGTAGTGTTTTACGCCTTTGAGATTAATGACGTTGCCATTCCTATGGTATTAATCTGGCTAATAAGTGGTGCTTTGGTCTTTACCTGTTATCTTGGCTTTATCAATGTCCGCGGCTTTGGCCATGCTATTGGTCTGCTTAAAAATAACAGAAGCAGCGGTGCCAGTGGCGAGATCAGTCCGTTTCAGGCACTGAGTACAGCGTTATCAGGCACCGTGGGTACCGGTAATATTGCCGGGGTAGCGATTGCTATCAGTTTAGGCGGCCCGGGGGCAACTTTCTGGATGATCGTCGCAGGTTTACTCGGTATGTCGACCAAGTTTGTCGAATGCACCCTGGCCGTTAAATACCGGCAGATTAACCCTGATGGCAGCGTCTCCGGTGGCCCAATGTATTATATTAAAGCCGCATTGGATAAGTTTAATCTGCCGCTGACCGGTACCGTGCTGGCGATGGCGTTTTCAGTGTTTGTTATTTTCGGTTCGGCAGGCTTTGTTCATGTTAATCAGGGCTTTGTCCAGGTACAAAGTGTTACAGGCTTCGATAATGCCTGGTTGTTTGGTGCTATCTATGCGCTACTGGTGGGCGCTGTGATTATCGGCGGGCTGAAAAGTATAGCCCGGGTAACCAGTAAGCTGGTGCCGTTAATGTGTGGTATCTATCTGGCCGCATCACTGCTGGTTATGTTTACTCACTTCAGCGCTATCCCCTCAGCGCTGTGGTTAATTGTCCAGGGCGCATTTACACCTGAAGCCGGCTACGGTGGTTTTATCGGGGTGCTTATTCAGGGGTTCAGACGCGCTGCCTATTCAAATGAAGCCGGTATTGGCTCATCCCCGATTGCCCATGCTGCGGCGAAGACCAAAGATCCGGTCAGTCAGGGCTTTGTCGGCTTACTGGAACCTTTTATTGATACCGTGGTGATCTGCACCATCACTGCCCTGGTGATCATTTTAACCGGCGCTTACCAGACCCCGGGGCTGGACGGCGTTCAAATCACGTCAGGCGCTTTTGCCTCCGTTGTCAGCTGGTTTCCATGGGTATTAATGGTGGCGCTGCTGCTGTTTGGGTTTTCAACGGTGATCAGCTGGTCATACTATGGTTTAACCGGCTGGCGTTATCTGGTCGGCCACGACAAACGGCTAAGCCAGCTGTATAAAGTGCTGTTTTGTCTGATCGTCTCAATCGGGGCTGTACCAAACGTCATGGCGGTATTCGACTTTATTGACTCGATGATTTTTTTAATGGCCGTGCCCAATATTCTGGCGCTGTATCTGCTGTTACCGGAAGTCAAAGCCGACTTAAAAGCCTACTGGCAGAAACTGACACCCCAACGCCAGCCCTGATTGGCTGGCGCTATATAATGATGACTATGCTGCCGCTAAAGCTGCTATGTTCTGCGCAGTCAGGCGGCCTTAGTAGTGTCAGCTTTTTGTTCTGATTTAGGCTCTGCTTTAGGCTCTTGTTTGGACTCTGCTTTCGCCATTTCAGCTTTAGCAGCTGGTTTTGCTGGCGCTTTAGCCGGCTTTTTTGCGCCTAACGCCACCAGTAACGCGTCTTTATTCTGAGCCAGATATAACGCCAGAGTTTCAGTTTGTGCCTCGTCTGCCAGTACGCTGCTGGCAGTTAAAAAACTGGCTAACTCATCAGCGGTATCCAGCATTTTGTCATAGGCATCAGCCTCCGCTTTTGAGGTAAAAGTCATTTTCTCTACTCCATTGCGCTCTACAATATATTTAATTACCACTGCCATGTTGCTGCCCCTGATTAATTTTAACTGTTCATTTATACAGTATAATTTAGCCGGTGTCGAGTGCTCGAATTCAAATCAATAGTCGCGTACTATAGCTGCTCTTGCTAAGCTGTTTTACCATGATTAAGGAAGGTTATGTTAGCAATTTGGTCAGCGCGACACTCTGAAGACAGCCATGACCGGCCAAATGATCAACGCTCACCCTGGCAGCGCGACCGGGCCCGCATTCTGCACTCTGCGGCGTTTCGCCGGCTTCAATCCAAAACCCAGATCCTGGGAATTGGCCAGAATGATTTTTACCGTACCCGGCTGACCCATTCATTAGAAGCTGCCCAGATTGGCACCGGCCTGGTCAGTCAGCTGATCAAAAAATCAGCCGGGGATATCAAACCAATACTACCCGATGCCAGCCTGATGGAAGCATTGTGTCTGGCACATGATATCGGTCACCCTCCTTTTGGTCACGGAGGTGAAACAGCCCTTAATTATAAAATGCTGGCCGATGGCGGTTTTGAAGGTAATGGCCAGACCTTGCGGATTGTGGCCAAACTTGAGCCCTACACTCAGCGGCATGGCATGGACTTAGCCAGACGGACCTTACTGGGTTTATTAAAATACCCGGTATTGCAGCCAGCGTTATCCCCGGCAAGCAATAGCGATAACCCCCTGAATTTAAACCGCTGGAAACCCGCCAAAGCTATCTTTCAGGCAGATGCTGATATTCTCGACTGGATATTACAGCCTTTAAGCACCGCCGACCGCGATGCCTTTCAGCAGGTGGACACGCTGGCACACTCGCCTTTTATTAAATCGCGCTACAAGTCACTGGATGCCTCCATCATGGAACTGGCTGACGATATTGCCTACGGTGTCCACGATCTGGAAGATGCCATCGTGCTGGGTAATGTCAGCTTCAGCCAGTGGCAGCACTATACCGGTGATGACATGCAACAGCTGGGCGCCAAATTATTCAGCAGTGAGCATCATATCCGAAAAGATGCGATTGGCGCGCTGGTTAACCGGCTGATCACCTCAATAGAGTTGTATCAGGCGTTGCCTGAGGCGACAGAGCCGTTAATTCGTTACAATGCCCGGCTGCCAGGCGCTGAAACCGCCCTGTTGCACAGCCTGAAACAACTGGTGTTTAACTGTGTTATTCGCCAGCCGTTAATTCAGCAGTCGCGGTTTCGCTGCCAGAATATGTTATTGCAGCTGTTTGATGCTTTCGCCTCTGATCCGAGCCGTCTGTTACCCCTTAATACCCAGCAACGCTGGCACAATGCCAATGAACACGGCCAGGGTATGCGGGTAATTTGTGATTATATTTCCGGCATGACCGATGACTACGCCGAACGAATGCATAAAACCCTGTTTGGCCCTTTATAAAACAGCTTATACCCGTTAACAGCAGCAATGGGAGAACCCTGCAGTTTTGAATAACCTTCGTGTTCTGGCCGGCCCCGATGCCATGGCCCATATTAATCAACATGGCCTGCGCGCTGACGATATCAGTGTCGTGGTCGGCGCCAGTGGTGGCCCGAAATGGTTCAGCCTGTTTGGCCTGGACCAGTATCTGCTGGCCGATTTTTTTGCCAATCGCACTAAGCCACTGCATTTACTTGGCAGTTCAGCCGGAGCCTGGCGTTTTGCCTGCTACGCCCAGGCCGATCCGGTTGCTGCGTCAAAGCGCTTTGCCAAAGCTTATTCAACCATATGCTACCCGGCGGGTGCGGATATTGCCGAAGTGACCCGTATATCAGCGGCGATTATTGACGAAGTATTTCAAAGCGAACAGCAGGTAACCGAGGTGCTGAACAATCCGGTAATGAAACTGAACCTGATTGTTGCCAAAGCCAAAGGGCTTAGCCGCAGCAAGCGTAAAGTATGGCAGGCAGCCGGACTAACGCTGGCCGCCGGCGCCAATCTACTGAGCCGGCGTAATTTGCAGCACTTTTATCAACGGGTGCAGTTTTTCCCACAGCACAGCCCTGCGCCTTTTCATCGCTATACCGGTCTGCCAACCCAGCATGTGCCATTAAGCCAGGCTAATTTGCGCCAGGCAGTAATGGCAAGTGGCTCTATACCGTTAGTATTGTCACCGGTAACCGACATTGCCGGAGCCGGCCCGGGCCTGTATTTCGATGGCGGTATTACCGACTATCATTTTGACCTGCCATTCAGTAATCACGGCCTGGTGCTGTACCCACATTTTTACCCCCGGCTTACTCCGGGCTGGTTTGATAAAGCATTGAAGTGGCGTAGGCCCCAGTCAGCGCATTTACATAATGTGGTTTTGCTGTGCCCAAGTGACAGCTGGGTTGCCAGCTTACCTAAAGGAAAAATTCCGGACAGAAATGATTTTAAACTACCTGATGCAGAGCGTCTGGCTAACTGGCAGGTCGTGCTGGAACGCTCACACGAACTGGCCGTGGCGTTTGCCAGTGGCCAGTATCAACTGGAGCCGTTATAGAGCAGCAAGCTTATTCTGTTGTAACGGCCGCAGTCGCTGTCGCTGCGGGCAATGGCGTTATACTGAACTCCGTCGGAATAATATCCAGTTTAACGCCAAAAGCACTGCCGCTATCGAGCAAACCATCCAGATATTGCCAGTAACCGGTAGTGTATTCATCCTGGCTAAAGCGCAACGTAAAGCCATTGCCTTGCCCCTGATGCAGGTAACTGACGACTTCAGTCGCGCCTTTGTTATCCAACAGGTCAAAGGTCAGTAGATCTTTTAGTCTGCTGTTGCGGCTGAACACACCTGACACCACCGGTTTTGCCAGATTAAGATACTCATGGCCAACAGTGGCCGATTTCAGCGGGTTGGCAACAAACTGTTCGGTGTCAAAATGGTAGTAATCACCGCCCTGCATTACGCTAACCCGAACATTTTCAATATGATAGCCATGAGGGTTTTCAAGCCGTCTGGCATTGCTGACATCTATCGCCGTCACAGCACCGGCACCAATAACCTGGGCACTGTTGTTATGGGCGGTGTATACCAGCGCAGTGTTTTCATCAATACCAAAGCCCATTGGAAAGGTAGCTTTATTCAGCTCGGCTGCGACAATTAACCGACCAAAACGCGCTTTGCGGTCAAAATGCTGGTCAATAATAGCGTGCGGGAAAAACCCCAGCCCCTTCGCCAGCATTAATGGCCCGTTTTCCTGATCCTGCATGCCGTTGTAGCTGTCAGTGGTACCGGCAGTCAGCGCGCCCCAGGAATCTCCGGCAGCAATCATTACGTCGCTCATCATCGCCGCACCCGCACTGGTACCCCCTACTACGCCGCCACGTTGATACAACGCCCATATCGCGTCCAGCAATACAGAGTGCTGCCCATCCGGTGCCAGGGTAGCAGTTATGTTCAGCTGATCACCTCCTAAAAACCAGACGGCAGTAAACTGGCTAAGCTGTTCAGCCAGCTTAATATCGGTCGCACCACGTCGCCATTGACTTTCATCGATATCTTTGGTGTTTTTATCATCGCTAACGGCGACCTGGAACAAGGTCATCTGATCTTCATCCAGACCATAGCGCTGCATATCTTGCTGAAATTGCTTAAAGTATTTTACCGGCTGGCCACTGGCGGCGGGAATTACCGCTATCCTGGCCTGCAGCTCCCCCCCGGCCAGTTCAATAAAGCGCTGATAAACAGCTGCATTAGAACCTGCCAGGGCACCGCCAACCAATACCAGCGCGCCTTTATCTGCCAGTTTCTCTGGCTCAGGTATTACCGCCTCAGTACAGCCAAGCACCAGGCTTAAGCTTAAAACTGAAATTGATAAACCTATATTCTTAAATGGGTGCTTCACAGGATGTACTCCGTCTTTGTGCTTTTTTAGTATTTTTGCTTTTTGCAGTTTACGCGGGCCGTTATTATTATTGTCGCCCATCGCACAGAGTACCAGATTAAAACTGGTAAGGTCACTCACTAACCAGTAAGCTGGGACTACACTTACATTTTTTGCCAGATAATCTGCAAAGTACTGCCCGGAGGTTTTTCAATGCTAAGTTCGCTGTTATTTACCCTGTTTATTGCCATGCTGCTGCCGTTTTTAGCCAAAGCACCACTGGCTTTTGCCATGCAAAAGGCCGGCGGCTACGACAACAACAACCCAAGAGAGCAGCAAGCCGCGCTAAAAGGCTTTGGCCAGCGCGCCAACGCCGCCCACTACAATAGTTTTGAAGCACTGATTATTTATGGCTGTGCGGTGTTAAGTGCGGTAGCACTAAATGCAGTAGACAGCACCACCGTTATTCTGGGCTGGGTATTTATCGCCAGCCGCATCCTTTATTACATCTGTTACTGGTTCGACTATGCCACGCCCCGCTCAACCGTATGGGCCATTGGAATAATAGCAGCGTTTGGCATCGCCGGACGGGCGCTTATAGGATAGGTTTATTTGAAATAGTATTCAGGCAGAAAAAAGCCAGGCGTGCCAGCCTGGCTTAACTGTCACCGGATTATCTTATCAAGCAGTATTATTGCGTTAAATTATATCGCTTAAAATTATCAGACGACATAACGGCAGATTAACCAGCTTGTTTTTTGCTTTCCCAGTCTTCCATACCGCCTTCGTAATCGTAAACATGGTTAAAACCGGCCTTTTCAAGCGCTTTTGCGGCATTAGGCGAAGCATCACATTCTTTATTAGCGCAGTAGACAATGATCTTGTGGTCTTTATTCTCGCCAACCACCTCGGCCACATCGTCAACAAAATTGTCATTCTCTGGAAAAGGGATATTAATTGAGGCGCAGATATGCTTGTTATTAAAGGCATCTTTGGACAGCACATTAATCAGCACAAAATCTTCCTCTTCTATTTCATTCAGCCGTTTAATATCAGCTTTAGTAAGGGTTTTCATCGTCATCCTCCTGTTTTCAGCAGGTTAAGTAAGTGTTCCGCTTGTTTCGGCAAATTAAGAACGCATAACAAATGTGGACAGGCACACCTATACAAAACTATGTGCGCTTCCCAATCATAATATTGACAGTTCAACAATCGATAACTAACATAAATACTGTATATTTAAACAGTCATAAAGGTGCGTTATGCCCAGACCCCGTAAAGCCCTCATCGCCGTCGACGACACACCTTACTACCATGTAGTGTCTCGCTGTGTGCGCAGGTCTTTTTTGTGTGGTGTTGACAGCGATACCGGTGAAAATTACGAACACCGCCGGGCCTGGATTGAACAGCGCATTCGCCTGCTGGCCTCGTTGTTTGCTATCGACATCTGTGCTTACGCAATTATGGCCAACCACTTACACATAGTAGTAAAACTCCAACCAAAGCAGGCAACAGGTTGGAGCGTGCAAGAAGTGCTGTTGCGCTGGACAAGTATTCACAAAGGGACGCTGCTGGTGCAGCGCTATTTATCAAGCAACGCTCTTAGTGCCGCTGAACAGGCTTCCGTAAATAGTACTGCTGAAATCTACCGCCAGCGCCTGACCAGCCTGAGTTGGTTTATGAAATGTCTTAACGAGCCCATTGCCCGCCAGGCCAACAAGGAAGACGGCTGCACCGGGCATTTCTGGGAAGCAAGATTTAAATCTCAGGCACTGCTAACTAATGAGGCCCTGCTGTCCTGCATGGCTTATGTCGACTTAAATCCGGTACGCGCACAGATAACCGAAACACCTGAAAGCTCAGAATTTACCAGTATCAAAGAGCGGCTGATGCCGACATTCGATTTGACAGCGGCTATTGCTGAACAAACCATGCTAGGTAATCTGCAACACTTCAGGCATCCTCTCAAGCCGCTGCTGTCTTTCGAAGGAGCGCTGGTAGAGCAAGCGCAGCACGGTATATTGTTTAACTTATCTGATTATCTGGAATTGGTGGACTTTACTGCTCGCACTATCCGCCGCCGCAAACCGGTGGTCCACACCGAACTACTGCCACCCATCCTGCAGAGGCTTAGTCTCAACCAGCATGACTGGCTTAAACGCGCTACTCAATTCGAAGCTCGCTACTTCACTTTCTTTAGCCGACGAGCCCACCGCGACACTGCCTGACCATCTTATAAATTCTCACTATTAATTCTTGCTGGCTATAAATTTGCATTCAGAAACCGTCATGCCTGAAAAAAACCATACCGGTCTCATTTGGCTCGAACTCTACTCATTCAATGCTTTCCATCAGTCTTCTTAAGCAAATTAGCACTGTAACTTTAAAACAACATCAATTTGCAGGGCGACTGGCATAATTTTCTAAGTAGTGCCTGTCCTAAATTTACCCTTAATCGTAATCAGTAATTTCCTTTAAGCCCTTTTGAATATGTTTTAGCAGAATTTCTTTCTGGCTATCGTTCGCATTCATTGAGGGCAGCACATTCGACAGATCGATGTCCTTAACCATAAAGTAATGATCTAGTTGCTCTAAAATAATTTTTAACTTGTTAATATCGTATAACTTCGACAACTTCTGGTGATGATCTTCCGTCCACAAGAAATCTTCACTCACTCTTTCGAACTGGAAGGGATACAGCAATAAAGACAATGCACTTATTTCTGTTATTTTCTGAGCCCTAATAAGACCGCTTTTCATATAATATCGCCTTAGCTTTTAACAATATTTACTAAAGCTTGCTTTAACATCCTGAAAAACTTTTCTGCCTGTTCCGGATTGCCGTAATCTTGCAAAGCAATGGCGTAATCAACAGAATCAAAATGTGAGATGGCATTAACAACATTCAGCAAATTGGACACCTCATTTTTAAACCTACTACAAACCTTTTGTTGCAATGACTCAATGTCGTCATAATCACGGTAAAAATACCTGATAAGACTCATTCGAGGTGGGTAATCAACATAAAACCTTAAAGCCTCCTCCTTTATTATATGTTCAGGAATCAGCCGTTCATCAAATGTTACCCCAGCTAACTGAAACATATCTTCATGCAAAAAAATGGTAGCTTTAGTTGCCGCAAAATTGATTACGTGCTGATTGGTGTAGGCACGAGCAACAGCTTCACTATAGTCGGCATCCTTGTTTTTAAGTATCCAAATTATGGCTTCACAATCACGCTTTAGCCCCGCAAGATCCTGTTTCGCTTCAGCCGCATATTTAGGGGTGAGAAAAGTCATATATTTATGCTTTACTCCCCCCCACATTAAATACAAAAATGCAAACACGGGCTGCGGCACATTAGCAATCATATGCATGAAATTACCATCATCCAAATTGATCTATGAGAATAGTAACCAGACAGCTATCTGGCTTGTAGTTATGTCTAAAAACGTTATAAATCAGGGAAGTTTTAAAAAAGTACACCGCACTAGTCGTTTTAACAATTATCTCAGCCTCCGCCAGTGAGACCTGTTCATTATTCCATTCAAATATACATTTCTCTGAGTAATCTGATACTTTAGAAACAGCAATATGCCTACGAATATTAACCAGTACCCCAGTACGATAACAGTTAACTAGTGCATCGATCAGTTTAGTTTTAATTTCGGATTCTTCTGCAGAAAAAATCTGGTTAGGGTCGTAATCAGGAACATTAATTTCATTGTTCCCATGAATATAGATTCCTCCACGTGCATCACTAAACATCATGCTTTTAACCATCTGCCATCAACAACTGGTCAACCGTCGTAAGTGTATTAACCTGAAACGTGTTGACACGCTGCTCTCAATTCAATTGACACAGACACTGCCTATCGGGAGTAATAAGATTTAATGACATTGTTATTAGTTTTATCGACCTCTACAGTAAAACCTTTTTTATCCACACTACCTCTTTGGCCGACCGGATAATCGGACGGTTGATAGACGACTATCCAAACCTGTTCATTCTCCAACAAGATCACGTCGTAACCTGCAATATCAAAGCCGTTATCTTTAAAACTCGCATATGCTTTCTCGAGTACTTCAGCCTTTGGTGATTTAATCACTAATACTTCTGTAGGGGCATTCATGTCTGACACAGTTGCGCTTTCCAAAACCATTGAAACTGTAAAAAACAATATAATCATCATTCGCTTAAAGTGAAGACCTTACATGTTTCTGGGTCAAAGATTTTAAATTCACCGCTACAGTGTACCAAAGTAACCAGTGTTTGCCTTACCTTGCCCCTATTGCTATATGGAGCAATAAAGTTTACTACTCTTTTCCCAATGCAATGTCATTAAGGGTTTGTTTTAGAGCCATAAAAAATGCCTCTGCACGTTCAGGATTATCATAGTCTTGCAGCGCAATCGCATAATCACGCGCCTCGAAATGCGAAATTGAGTGTATAGCAGCTAGTATCTCAAATACATTTTCCTCCACAACAACTGCTAATTGCGGGATTAATCCATTTAAAGTGTACTTGCTTTCTGGTTTCTTCAAGTAGTCTTTGTATAGATGCTTAATAATTTGCATGCTTGAAGGATAATCGACATAGAATCGCAGCACATCTTCTCTGCATAAATCGGAAGATAATAAGTTCTCGTCAAATTTTACTCCGCAAAGTTTAAATAAACCCTCATGCAAAAAAATAATGGCGTTACTTTCAGCAAAATCAACTACCTGTTGAGTCGTACAATATTTTGCTGTCCAACTACTATAATCAAAGCTTTTATGTTCCAACACCCAGACTATTGCTTCACATTGAGATTTAAGAAACGATAAGTTTTTTTTGCTTTCTGAAACTCTTTTGGGTGTCAAAAAGCTGATGTTTTTGTTTTCAATTATTCCATGCATTGGATAAAGGAACAGTTTTACAATATTAGGTATCTCTTCAGTTTTCATTAAAAATCCATCCAGTCATCGGGTATTTCTTGCCCTGGTTTCCATTCTCGAGCTGTTCTAAAATCCGAATGGTTTTTCTCCTTCATCGGGAAGCCATCTTCGTTATAACCTTTCCTTTTCACATTATCCAAAGTATCACGCGGTAAACCGCGTTGCTCTAACTCATCAAAAAACTGATTATTGAGTTCTTGAGAGGTTTCATAATGGCCTGTTTGATTACTTACCTCTAACAATACTCCATGACTCACTTCAAATGTTCCAGCTGCTGCTACAGCTTCCCCTCCAACAAGAGATGAATGGTGGAAAATACCCGCCTCCTGATATAGTGAAGCAAATATTCGACCACCGCCATCCATCGCGAATATAGCCTGACCCCAAAACGTATTTGTATCGCCAGTATCAAATAACTCACCGGTACTTTTTTTGACTAAAAATCCACCAACGACATCAAGTTCTAATTCGGCTTTTTTTTGTCCACTTAGGTATTCAACTACTTCTGGTTTATTCCAACGCGTGCAATTATTTGGATCATCTTCACCTGTATACCCAGGCAAGAGATCCTTTGTTTTGTAAAGCGGCTTAGCTTCCTTACAACTCAACCCTAAAGGATCAACCCAGTTCACATGATTAGGCGCATATTGGTAGTGGTTAATGCCGCCGAGCAGGCCGATTGGGTCCTGGCTGATAAAGCGGCCGGTTTCGGGGTCGTAGTAGCGAAAATGGTTATAGTGCAGCCCGCTTTCGCTGTCAAAATACTGGCCCTGAAAGCGTAACGGGTTATCAATTTCGTTACGCGTTACTAATGCTTTGCCGAAAACTGAGTAGCTGGCTTGCCAGACTATGTCGTTATTACTGTCGGTTAAGGATAGCGGGGTGCCGAGCTGGTCCAGCTGATAGTAATACACTGCACCATTTTTCAGTAACAGCAGTGGTTTGTTGCTGCCTGGCTCGTAAATGTACCAGCTGTATTCACCGGCCCGGCTTTCGCCGATAAGCTTATCGCCATCCCAGAAGTACTCGGTGCGCTCACCGTCACTGATTTTAGCACTGCGCCGGCCAAAAGCGTCGTACTCGTAACGGCTGATAGCGCCGTTGCAGCTGACGCTGGTTAGCTGGTTTAAGCCATTAAACTCGCGCTGCTGGCTGGCGGGGCCAGAGGCAGCATGTATCTGATTGCCGCTGTCATCATACTGATACTGTTTATCATGATAGCGCAGTAACCGGTCCTGTTTAACCTCAATACCGTCGCCGTGCGGATTGCCAAAACTGTCCCATTGATGGCTCTCGTTCTGGCTGGAGTCTGCGCTATGCTGCTTACTGATTAACTGATCCAGCTTATTGTACTGGTACTCGATATCGCCAAGCTGGTTATCCGTTACTTTTTGCAGCTGATGTAACGCCGTATAGCGGTACTGCCGTCGCTGGCTCTGGCTGCCCCGCTGCCACTGCTGTGCTGTTAAGCGGTTATAAACATCATACTGCTGCTGCAGCATCAAGCCGCTTTGATACTCGCGCGCTGTTTCGCGCCCGGCACTGTCAAAGGTGCGCCAAAGCAGTGGTTGCTGATTAACGGCCAGCTGCGTCAGTTGCCCTTCCTCGTTATAGCGATAATCGATAAGGGTACCATCTGGCAAAGTCGTGCTGCTGCACTTGCCCTGTGGATTGTACTGATGCGCAACACAACTGTTGTCCTGCCATATTTCGGTTGGCTGACCATTTAAATGATAACTGAAACGAAGCTTGCGCTGGCCGTTACTGGCCCGCAATACCCGGCCAATTTTATCGTAATGAAAATGGTTACTGGCCAGGTTCTGGCCGTGCAATGCGGTTTGCTCGACAATACGGCCACACTTGTCACGTTTTACTTTCAACTGCCGCTTGCTGCCATCGCGTACGCTGGCGACTTTACCGTTAAGATCATACTGAAAATGTTGCTGGCGGCCATCAAAGCCCTGCAGTCGAACTGGCCGTTCCTGCGAATCATAGTCCAGCTGGTAACGGGCACCGTCGCTGCGCATAATCGCCGTCAGGTTCCGCTCGTTATCATACTCGTAGTTAAAAGCACTGCCATCGGCCTGCAGCAGGCGGGTTGGTTGACTTAAGCCGCCGTACTGGCGCGTACTTTTGTCGCCATTGGCGTTAGTGGTACTCAGCAGGCGGCCACTTTCATCGTAGCTGAAATGCTGCTCCAACCGCGGCGCGTCAGGCTGGTTTTCGCTATCGGCCGGGTACTGCAGTTGTTTCAGCAGTTTGCCCGCCGGGTTGTAGTGGTATTCTGTTACCAGACCGCTGGCGTCGACCATGCCGTTTAACCGGCCCAGGCTGTCATAACTGTAGCGGGTCAGCGCGTCGTTGTGTTTTACCGCCAGTAACTGATTTTCGTCACTCCAGCGTAGTCGCTGGATACCGCCGTCAGGCAGGTATACTCTCTCAAGCTGATTATTACCATTATATTGATAACGCGTAACTGCACTGTCAGGGCTTAGTTCAGATAGCAGTAAGCCGGCTGCGCTGTACTCCCGCCGCCATTGGCGGCCTTCAGCGTCAATAATGACATTACGCTGGCCCAGCTCATTGTACTGGAAATGGGTAATGGCGCCATCGGCTTGCTCCAGCGTAACCAGCTGGCCGTTTTCATTGTAGTAAAAGCGGCTGGTACTGCCATCAGGCCTGGTCTCCGCTATTTTTTTGCCCTGCTGATTCCAGCTGTACTGCCAGGTTGCGCCATCGGGTGCCACTTTTTTCAGCAACAAATTACGTTTATTGTGAAAATACTGCCAGCAATGGCCATTACCGTCGATACTGCTGGCACTGCGGGTTTTGTCATCGTAACTGAAACGATAGTCATAAATACCATCGTCGCCCCAGTTGCGGATACAACGGGCGGCCGGGCCGTTACCCTGCCAGCTGAAATAATGACAAAAACCACTGGCCCGCTGACGTACTGTCAATAAATGCTGGCTGTACTGATATTGCTCGGTCTGACCGCCACTGTTGGTAGCACTGATCAGTTCCTGATCAATGTTGTAGCGATATTGCGCCAGCACCACTGGCGTTATTTGCGCTGCCTTGTCGCGCTTATCAGTTGGGTTACTGAGGCTTACTGTTTCAATCCGGCATAACAAACCGGCACTGTCGTAATGCAGCTCTATGCCTTTTTTAGCGGTGTAATCAATCCGGCTCAACCGGCTTTGCTTATTGTAGTAAAGCTGTAAGTGGCGCCCGACACTGTCCATTACCTGATGCAGCAGCCAGCGCTGGGTATTCGCAGTGTCGGCAGTGCTGATAGCGGGTACAAATACCCAATGGGTATTATCGGGCTTCAGCAACACCAGGCTGCCGTCCGCTTCCGAGCGCAGTGCCAGCTCCTCAGCCAGCTGATAACTGGTTTGTCCCGGTTCAGGCCTGGCAAAATGCAGCCGCCGCCCTTCCTCGTTAACTAATTGCAGGGCAACGGTGCCATCGTCAGCCGTCAACGTATCAATATGTAAATTAAAATTGCTGCGCCAGCCATAGCCAAAACCAATGTTCTGATGGCTTTGACTGGAGCGATAGGTTCGGATCCATTGCATCGGCAAGGGCCCGGCCAGCTCAAAATCGGTAAGTTCGAGAATTTCCTCACCGGTACACATCGATACCGGATCGCCGCAGGTTGTCACATTTTCCGTTGCCGGTGTCTGGTTATCTGCCGCATTAGTACCAGCCTGGTCGCTGGCCACGTTGCTATTTTCAGCAGCAGGTTTGCCGGTGGTTTGTCCGCCGCGCTCCAGTGTTTTACTGCTGGCAGGCGCGGGTGTAACAGACTCGGGTGCAGTTAATACGGCTTTTCGCTCAGGTTGTTGCAGAATAAGCAGCTTGCCTTCCAGCAGGGCTGTCGCCAGGGTACGGCACAACTCAGCGTCACGCACGGCGCTCCACGGCGCGACTAAATCTCTTGCCGACAACTGACTGGCAAACCACTGATAAACATCACGGATGCTGTCGCTTTGGGTCGCATTTCGATCGAATGACTGCCGGATCCATTGGGTTGCCGCGTCACGGCTGGCAAACTGCAGAGCTGTGCCGCTTTGCCCCTGGCTTTCAGTGCAAAACAGAAACATTTTGCCCGAGCGGGATTTAAGGGTTAACGAATGCACAGCCATACCAATAATTGTCCTTAACGTTCAGATAAGCCGCCGGCCTGCTGCCAGCTGAAAACGGCCACAGCGCGATATAACCGCTGTGAGATCTCGCACTGCAGGGTTAATCCGCTTTGGTTTGCATTGCTATAACTCAGATATAACAGTAAAAACCGATAAAGCCCGCCTGCAGCTCCCAGCTCGCCTGAGCTGTAGGCTGGAAAACGCATTTGACTGGCTTCATTTATAACCGGTGCCAGGCGCCGGTAATGAGGTTGCCAGCAAGCCGTTAATTCACTGCAGCCATTGTCAGGTAAATAAAGCTGCGTCAGGGCACTGTCAGAGTGAGCCGCCGCTGCAGTAAATAACTGTGCCAGAGCCAGCTCTTCTGCATCATTAGTTACTGTGGCATCAGACGCCAGATACTGACAATACAAGCCTGTATCGCTCTGCTGCAATGCCATACCAACGGCCCCTTCTGACCACACCACCTGATCCGGGAGCTGACGTTCAGCCGCTGGCGAAAGCAAATCAGCGCTATCTGCGGCTTGTGTTGCTGTTGTCTGCAGCATGGCAACCGGACTATCCAGGCCAATGATCCATACCTCTGGCTCACCGGTTGCTAACAGCTGCCTGGCCGCTGCCAGCGCCATCAGCCCTGCGCTTCGGCCATAAGGAAACAGCTGACATCCACTATGGCTTAGCAATGATGGAAATTGCTGCCGCAAAGCCTGCACAAAGTCCGACAATGCCGGCTCATTTGCCAGTTGCTCGGGAAGCACTAATAACACCGGTGCTTTATCCGCCGGGCGCTTAAATTGGGCCAGCAGTCTGGTTAGTAACGCCAGTAACCGACCGTTAAATGTCAGGCCAGCGTCGATACCGCTTAAAGTATTAACCTGTTGCAACTGGTCCGGTTGTTCTAGCAGCGTGGGCTCAACCGGTATCACATCCAGCAATAATGCCCAGTCAGTGTCAGGGGTCTTACCTAGTACCACAGCATAGTCTTTTACCACTATCGAACTGGCCATGAGCCTCCCAGCCAGTTATTTGGCTCTGCCAAGGCAAAACCTGGCTGCTGTAATACCAGCAATGCCGCCGCCGCAAACCGCTGGTACTGATTGCCACTGGCCCACAATCCCTGCAAATCCAGCGCGTCACTAACCATACCGCCAACCAGATGCTGGTTGCTGCTTAACTGCGAACCACTTACCATTTGTGGTTCACGCATTTGTGGTTCACGTTGCACGGCATCGGCAGTCAGACTGCCAAACATGGTAATAAGTGCGCTTTGGGCTGCAGCCTGATGTTCACTTTGGCTACTCAGCTCAAGTAACAGCGGCAAAAATTTACGCTGACCACTAAACCCCATTGCATTGATCGCCAGACAGATATCGGTCAGACATAAGGCATTAACTATTCTGACTTTTTGCTCAGCGGGTGCAGCCAATAATAATAATTGCAGTTGTCTGGGTGTCAGACACTCTGTTTGCTGCAGCTGCAGCACTAAATCAAACTCGTCAGTACGTTGTCCCAGCAAATACAAGCTGTAGCTTAACTCGGCCTGCAGTATTGCATTGTGCTGCAGCTCAGCTGTCAACTGCTGCAACAGGGCGCATCGCTCTGTTAAACCGTACTGCCCGGCCAGCTGCACTGCACTTCTTAAATCCAATACCTGCATAGGTTGGAACAAATTTGTCGCCAGCGCCTTATTCACCAGCAAACAGAGCAGCTGGCTTTGCTCCGGCCGCTGATACTGCTGCACGTAATGAGCAGCGGTTTTCTGATGGAGTGCCAACCACAGTTCAGCCAGCAACGCCTGAGCCGACAACGGCAGGGGTAGTGTCAGCAGTGTCTGTAGCTCTGCTGCGCTGTTATCCAGCAGGGCATTCAGCCATAGTGGCAATTCCGGTTCGCTGCCATCCAGATAGCGCTGAGATAAGCTGACACTTTGCAATAGCCGCTGATCATGCTGCTTTAACTGGCTAAGCGTAATGTAATCACTGCTTGTCAGAGCTAAGCGCTGCAGCCACAATAAATGCGTGCGCTCTGCCAGATCAGCAAAGGTCTCCATCATTGTTAGCCACCAATCAGCACAGTGGGCACACCCACCACAATTTTGCCGCCATGGGCGGTATCATCACCCAAACGGGCGGCGTTTTTGCCATTAATAAATACCGTGGCAGAACCTCCGCTTACACTATCAGGCGGGCCGACGCACAGTAATTTATCGCCCTTTCTGGCCGCTGGCATCCCTGCAATACTGACATTGGGTGAGCCTTGCAAAACCGGGCCACCCACATGCGGCACCTGGCCTGTGACTTTAGGGCAGACATGCATACAACCAATTATCGCAGCGGGTTTGCTCATATTTCACCTATATAATGCTGACACTTTGCTAAAGTCGGGCTCTGGCGGATATCTAGTTAATACTTACCTTGGCGCCATTAATGGTAATGTTAACGCCCTTAATGGCGATAGAGCCGTCGCTTTTCATTGCAATAGAGGCCGCACCGGTTTTAATGGTAATAGCATCGCCCGCTTCAATTGTCAGTGACTTGCCCACTTTATGAGTTTCAGCACCATCGATGGTGCTGCTGCGGTCTTTATTTACCGTATCTATGTCGTTACCTTTGATTAGCCGGCTGCTGTCGTTATCAATATTAATTTGCTGATCATTTTCCACCTGCACTTTAAAATTCTTTTCAGCATGCAGATAAAGCAACTCATCGCCTTTTTTATCTTCAAACCGAATTTCGTTAAAGTTGTCTGCACCGCCACCTTCACTGGAGCGGCTTTTCACACCACTTTGGGTTTTCGCTACCGGCAGGTCGTATGGCGGCATATGATCAGAGTTATAAACGGCACCAATAATTACCGGCTGATCCGGATCACCATTTAAAAACTCAACTAATACTTCCTGGTCGCGCCGCGGATAAAAGAACATGCCCCACTTTTTGCCTGCCCAGTTCTGGCTGACCCGGATAGGACAAGAGCTTTCATTGTCGGTAATATCGCTGCGGTCCCAGTGAAACTTTACGGTTACCCGGCCAAGTTCATCAACTGATATCTCTTCTGCCCCCTTGCAGGTTACCGTAGCGGTTTGCACCCCTTTCACCAGTGGTTTCGGTGTTTGTAATAGCGGCCGGTAAGCTACGTCTTTAGGTACACAGCGAAAACTGTTGGTAATTACTTTCCCGGCACTTTGATTTGCGCCAGCCTGGTTTATTATCGCGGCATCCAACCTCAGATCGGTAATCACATACTGCTTGCCTTCTTCTGCCTTATCTTCGTGCTCACTAATGGTAAAAGTGCGCCCGGCGGTGAAACTGCGACAACTACTGGCGCCCTGCTGCATTGCCATATCCCGCTGCAGAGCTTCCAGCCGCAATGTGGCGATGGCCTTGGAGCGTTTATGGGTTTCTGCTTCTGCCCCGTAATGAAATACTTCGTAATCAGCATGTTTACTGACCAGGCTGCCTTTGTCATAGCTGCCAGTAGGCAGCGCTTTCGGTTTTTCCAGGTTATAACCGCGCTCGACAAATTTCCCCGGTACCATTCGTAACGCTTTTTGCCACTGGCTGATATGCGCCTCTGCCAACGTACCGGTGTGAAATTTTACGTTTTTCTCTATACAGGGTTCATAAGCCGTGGCTTTATCAGCCAGGATCAATTTGTGCTGGCCTTTACTGTGTTCAAAAAAGTAGAAAATACCTTCCTGCTCCAGCAGCCTGCTGATAAAACTGAAATCAGCTTCTTCGTACTGAACTTTGTACTCATAATCGGGATAACTGCTACTGATCTTGGCGCTTGCATCCAGTTTAATGCCATGTTCTGATGCCAGGGTCTCGACGATTTTCAGCACATTCTGTGATTTAAAAATGCGACTATTCACCTTATGCTGCATATACCAGGCGGCGGGAACGATAGTAAGGTGATAGTCGCGAAACTTGTTGCCACCGGCTTCTTTATTAACCCTTAAGCCCAGTGACGTTAAGCCGGCCACAACGCCATGCACATAACGTTGGCTGTTATTGCCCATTTCAAGCGTTATACAGACCTCTTTACCAATCAAATCTTTAGCTGCAATTTCCTGGCCATTGGTATACACCGTGGCCGCCACGGAAAATAACCGGGATATTCCTTCATCTAACACAAACCGGGTCAGATAAAGTGCATCTTTACCCAAAGGGGTATCAATTCTGATGCTGTTCTCATCCTGGGTAGCTTTTTGCATCCGTATGCCTCAATCAAGAATGGATTGGTAAAAATTCCGGCTATCTGAATTAGCAAGTAATGCAGCTGGCACCGCACTGGGCACCAACTGCATCTGCAGCTTACAGCTTAGCGCCTTTAACGCCGCTGTAACCGTATACCAATGGAGCAGTAACGTTGTTTTTGTCGTCAGTAGGTGTAACAGTCATCATCAGCTCGGTGTAGCTGATCACGATAGTTTCAACCGGACGGTCACCAGAAACTGACATCTGATAGCTGCTGATCATGGCATCAGTCAGTTCAATTTTCATGATTTCTTCAATTTTGTCGCCCTGCTTGGTAATGTGGAACACAGCCTTCTGGCCTTTACCGATTGTGGCTTCTTTGAATAAATCAGGAGATGATTTATCTTGCAGTTTAGTAATAACAATATCGTTTAACCGGGTAGAACTGGCTTCACGGTCCATCGCAGTACCGGTGTATGAAGTTAACTCGCGGTGAGAACCCCAATCCATCGATAGTACAGTAATCATGTCTTTGAATTCATCAGCGGTTGATTCGCCTTTGATCGCGCCATACTGCAGGTAGGTATTTGCTTGCATGCTATGCTCCTTTTGCATATTTAAAATAGTGTCCACTCAGGACAGATATAAACCCGGGCAAACCACACCCCGGCCAAACGCCAAAAAAACACTCCCTTCAACCACTATGCATACCACAAACATATTTAACAATGCTTAAACATTAAAGCGGAAATTGTCGGTAAAGTACTTTTTCAAACTGAACAAATTATACATTCAAAGTAAGTATGATCAACTTTTAATTAACTATTTAGATCTATTTTTAACTTTTTAAATTACAAGCCACATTAAGAATGACTTGCAATCAATTTTGTTTAATAAATGTAATATTTAATCAATTATAAAGTCGAATTTTTCATCGTTAACACTTAATGTAACGTGTCCGATCGGTTGTTGCCGGGCACTGCATTGCAGGATCAACACCGACAGTTCTGGTAACAAACTGTTTTGCAGAATATTGTGAATGGTGCGGGCACCGGATCCCGCGTCCTGACAGCGACTGACAATAGTGTCAATCACCGACGGCTGATAACTGAAGCCTGCGTTGTAATGTTGTTGCAGACGCCTTTCTATCCGTTGTAGTTGCAGCCGGCTAATCATTGCCAGTGTCTCGTCTGCCAACGGTAAATAAGGAATGACGTTTAAGCGGCCTAAAAAGGCGGGCTTGAAGATTTGCAGTAAGTCATCTTTCAATGCTTTGCCAAGACCTTCAATTGACGGCGCAGAATCCGCATCTTCAAACAAACGCATGGTAGTGTCAGTACCCACATTTGACGTCATGATGATGATGGTATTTTTAAAGTCGATATCACGACCTTCACCATCTTTAATGGTGCCCTTATCAAAAACCTGATAGAAAATATCCTGCACCCCGGGGTGAGCTTTTTCCATTTCATCCAACAACACCACGCTGTATGGCTTACGCCGCACCGCCTCGGTCAGAATGCCCCCTTCGCCATAACCCACATAGCCAGGAGGTGAGCCCAGTAGCAGCGATACTTTATGTTCTTCTTTAAACTCTGACATATTAATAACGGTCAGGTTTTCTTCACTGCCATACACCTGCTCGGCAATAGCCAATGCGGTTTCAGTTTTACCGACGCCACTTGGTCCGGTTAGCAGGAAAATGCCGTTTGGTTTCTTCTCATCTGCCAGTTGTGCCCGTGAGGTTTGCACTGTCCGGGCAATAAGCGCCAATGCATGCTGCTGGCCCACCACTCTGTCCGCAAGGTGTTGTTCCAGCGCCAGTACATTATTAATTTCATCAGAGCGCATTTTGCCAAGTGGGATGCCGGTCCAGTCTGCCACCACTTCCGCAATCAGTTGTTCAGTAACCTGCCAGTGCACCATAGGGCTGGCAAGTTCAGCTAATGACGCCCGGATCTCAGTCAGTTGCTGCACCAGCTGCGCCTGATCGGGCTGACCACTGGCTTCTGCTTCCTGCTTAGCCTCATTACCAGCCTGATGCAGCGTTGCTGCCAACTCACGGGCGCGCATGACCCACTCGCGTTGGGTTTGCCACTGTTGCTGCAAATCTTCCAGAGTACTTTGTGCCGCTGTCAGTTGCTGCTGTAATTCCTCCAGCTGGCTGGTATGCAGCACCCCCAGAGTTTGCTCACGTTGCAGTACGCTGATTTCGCTATGCAGCTGGTCGACTTTGCGCTGCTGATCCTCTACCAGGCCGGGTACCGCGTCCTGGCTCATCGCAACCCGGGCGCAGGCCGTATCAAGCAGCCCTACCGCTTTATCAGGTAACTGACGGCCATTAATATAGCGATCAGATAAATAGGCGGCAGCCTGCAGCGCCTTATCGGTGATACTGACACCGTGGTGGTGCTCCATCACCTCAAGTAAGCCGCGCATCATCAGCACCGCTTTGGCCGGGCTGGGTTCCTCAACTTTAACCACCTGAAAACGTCGGGTTAATGCCGCATCTTTTTCAAAAAACTTTTTATATTCAGCCCAGGTCGTTGCAGCAATGGTTCTGAGCTCCCCCCGGGCTAATGCCGGCTTCAGTAAATTGGCTGCATCGTTCTGCCCGGCCTGGCCACCACTGCCGATCATGGTATGAGCTTCATCAATAAACAGAATAATCGGGGTGGGGCTTTGTTTTACTTCGTTAATCACATTTTTAAGGCGGTTTTCAAATTCGCCCTTCATGCCGGCGCCGGCCTGCAGCAAGGCTAAGTCAAGCACCTTTAATGCTACAGATTTCAGCTTTTCTGGCACGTCTGCCGCGGCAATCCGTAAGGCCAGCCCTTCTACCACCGCGGTTTTACCCACCCCGGCTTCGCCGGTTAAAATAGGGTTATTCTGGCGCCGGCGGGTTAAAATATCGATCATCTGGCGGATTTCAAAATCGCGGCCAACAATAGGGTCAATTTTGCCGGCCCGCGCCTGGGCGGTTAAATCGATAGTAAACTGATCGAGCGCCGGCGTTTTGCCACTCTGGCCCGGGGTTACCGTCCCAGCAGCTGTACCCTGCTCTGCCGATTGCGCAGCCAGACTGGGCCAGACCCGCAACAACTCTGCCGGATTAACTTTATCCAGCTCAGGGATCCGGCGCAGTACCAGTCCCGCCAGGCTTTCATCCTGCAATAAGGTATATAACAAATAAGCACTACGAATTTGGCGGTCGCCGAATTCAATAGTGGTATTAAGCCAGGTCGCTTTTAACCAGCTGATAAGTTGCACAGATATACCGGGTAACGAGTTATTGCCGGTTTTTAGCTGCTCCAGGGCTTGCTGCAGCTGCTGTTGAAGTTTGTCGGTATCAACGCCAAAACTGCGAAACAGTAAATTAAAATCGGCACTGTCCTTTTGCAATAAGGCGTCCAGCCAGTGTTCAATTTCCACGGTATAGTGGCTGCGTGACTGGCAACGCGCTGTCGCCGCCTCCAGCGCCTGTTTACAGTCATGATTAAGCTTTTCAACCAGACTTTTCAGAGAACTTGTCGACATACATGCTTCCTGTGCATTGTTTAAAGCCGGCCCAGGTGAAAACCAACCTGAGCGGGATGCTGCGATATTGCAGCGCGGATACTTAACCGGCTACCGCGCCCCAGCGCAGTTTGCCGGCTGGCCAGACGGGTGCAGGCGAAATCCTGTTGTTTACCCCTGATAACCAATCGGACCTGCAAATGAGGGTCCAGATAGCGGCTGACGATGTGCTGAATTAACTGATAGCGGCTGGCACCGGGTAACAAGCCGGGCAGTTTCTCTGGCGGGGCATCGACTTCAATCACGACCTTTGAGCTGACGTCCCACACCCGTTGTCCGAGCATGCTGGTCTGGCCCAGTGCACCATTTTGGCCCTCAGGTAAGGTGCGGCCAGATAGCCGGCTTTGTTCGGTAACATCCAGCGCTAACCAGCGTCCGGCAAGCGACACCACCCGGGTATTGGCACCCAGCAAATCGGTTAATATTTGCTGCAGAAACTGCGCCGAACGATTGCGCTGACTAAAAGCACCTGCGTAATACAAACCAAGGTTATCCCGGCAGCCACTTAATTGTTGCAGCAGCTTACTGAACGGATCATTCAGGCCATCTGCAATTTCATACTGGCAGGCGAAACGGTATTTCTCCCATGCCCGGTAATACAACGAAATCAGCCGGTGATTGAACATATCGTAGAAATCGCGCATGGCCCCATCACGCTGCTTCAGCCGTTGCAGCACCATTTCAGTGTAATGCTGCGGCAAGACACCACTAGGCCCGGTTAATCCCAGAAAACTGACATAAAGCTCCAGTGCCAGCTTGTTATCGCTGTTGCTGCGGGCATTGGCTTTATTAATTGGCTGGCCGGCAAACCCAAGATGTTGCTCTGCCTTAAACCGGACTAACTCTGCCGCTGGAAATGCATCACGGCCGACACCATGCCATTGTTTCTGCTCACTACTGAGCTGACGTTCTATCTGATACACCGCCTGATAGAAATCGAAATCCGCCGGGCTGGCTACTAATGCTGTTAATGTCATAGCGGCATACTCATAACAGTACTCTGCCGCCCACTCTGGCGGGCCAGCGATGATAAATCTGCTCGTGCTCTTTGAGTTTAACGGTTAGCCGGGTATAGCTGTTGATACTGGCATACTGGGCAAAGAAGGCATCAAGAATATTGGCAAAAAAGTAGACATTGCTGCCGGTATAGGCCGACTGGCTGAACTCAAGCAAAATCTCCGTGCCACTGCACACCGCGATCCGGCCCTGCTGATTAACCCGGGCCGAGCCGCTGCTCAGACGCAAGCCGACAATACCGTCTATCAGGGCTTTTGATTCGGGCGTACAGCGGAAATCATACAACCTCAGCGTTTCCTGCAATACGTTAAGCGCCTGCTCACCGCTGAAATGGTTCAGCGTAAGATGATTAACCAGCTGCCAGCGGCTGCTTTCGGCCAATGCCGGACGAACACTCATCGTCGGTGCCACCAGGCAGCGGACTGACTTAATAACATCTGCATGTTTACTGATGGCAAATTCCGGCTCACCACCACCAAAAGGTAAATAGGCCGGCTGGTTACGGTTGCTGCACAGGGCATTAACCTGAATAACCCAGTGTTGCTGCTCATCATCGTTGCTCACCCCTTTAAACTGGCGGTCAACAATAGATAAATACACTTCGGTACCAGCTTCTGCGTACCCCCCGGCCCAATCGACAAATTCCCGCCGGGTATGCCAGAACAACTGTTGCTGCTGCAAATAATCCGGATGCCCCTGGCTGTAGTAAGGATTAAGCGTTAGCTCATTGCCCTGCGGGTCAAATGCCTGCACCTGCTGCACCTGCACCACTTCACAAACATCGGCATCAAGGTAACGCGGTGCCAGCCGGTATTCATACTGGGCCGACTCTAACTTAACCGGCTCCAGCTTCTGCTTAAACAGGTTAATAACCGGCGTACAACCCAGTAGCACGCTGTCGGCGGTAACATGCCGCTCCAGCTCATCCGCGCCTTCTGCCAGATAGAAATACAAATCCACTTTATCAGCAACACCAGGCCAGTCCGGGTTAAGCTCAGTCAGGGCGAAAAACAAAAACTTTTCCGGACATAAAAACTGTTCGACCAACAAGCGGTAACCACTGAAGCTGCGATGACTGTATGGCACCACCTGTTCATCATCTGCAAAGCCAACCGCTTTAATGTGCCGCGGCTGCAAAAAGCGCATCTGTTCAGGCTGGCCCGCAGGTGCCACCCCGATACTAATTACCTGACGGACAATAAGCTCAAACAGCTTGTATACATGGTGGCGTTGACCATTCAGATAAAAACGCAAACTGCCAACCGCCAGTTCGCTGAAGGAGGTATTATCAAATTCGCAGGCCAGGCTCAGTTTTAACAGCGCTTTAGCCGTCTGACTGGCGGGCGGTTTCGGCGCGTGAAAAGGCGCATTTTTAAATTCTGCCTGTACAACTTCAACCGGCCAGATATCGGTGTCGTAGCAACTTTGAAAGGTACAGGGCTTTAAGCCCTCTGCCCGGGTTTCAAATTCAGTGCCGCGCTTAATACTAATACCAGAGGTTGATAAATTCTGGCTAACCAGTTTCAGTACCGATACCGACGGGATCGGCGCCTGATAATCGGGATACATCTGGCCAAGCAAGGCATCGGTTAATTCCGGAAAACTATCGTCTAACTTTTGCCGGATCTGAGCGCTAAGCAGGGCAAAGGCTTCGATTAACCGTGATACATGAGGATCTTCAACGGTTTCTTCACTTATCCGTAAACGGCCGGCAATTTTAGGGTACTTTTCGGCGTACTCGGCGCCCATCCGGCGGATAAAGGTCAGCTCACGATTGTAATATTTCAACAATTCATCATTCATTACTGATAATCCCTGATGGTCAGCCCTAAGTGAACCGGCTCTACTTCAGAATCAAACATAATGTGTTCCGGTTCCGGATCAGCGTATAACAGCGCCTGAATGCGTAACCGCAGCACCCGTTCGATACTTTGCTGCTCGTCGGGTAACGACACTTCCACTTCAACAAAGCGGGGCTCAAAACGGCGAATACACTGCTCTACTGCCAGACATAACTGCTGGCGGCCTTCAATCGAATCCACCACCATTACAGAGAAATCCGGCAGGCCATAGTTGAGCAGACTTTGCGGCAGCTCGCTGTAACTTTCAGGCCAGACATGCCATTGCACCCGTGTGTTCAGCAGGTTTTCCAGATCACGCCGGACACTCTGGCGTAACGCCTTTAAATCAAAACCACGGCGTTGCCGGCCCGGATCTTTCAGGCCAGGTGCATCATCAATCAACCGATCCAGCAACGACATTTGCAGCGCCTGTTTCTGATGCACTTTCATATCAGTTATTCAGCCATTGCCGCTGTGGCCGCTATCGCTGATGCGCTGTGTTCGCTTCGCGCATCCAGCTCAACCAGATCGCCAAGCACCACGGCCTGCTCTCCCAGTAAGACCATCTTCTGGCCACTACCGGTGACCAATCTGGCATCGTGCTCGTGCCAGTCGGTCTCCCGGCCAAGCTGAAGCGCCGGATCGTTGCCTTCACCGCTTGTTCCAGCCGTGGCAGCAACGTATATAAGCGGCAAAAACGCTTCCCCCTGAGGGCCGTCAATAATGCTGATATCAACCCGCCGCCAGATAATGTCCAGCAAGCTTTTCGGCGGATGCAATTTTAAACTGGCTATCTGCTCAAACCCGGCCAGGTAATATTTGCCATCGGTACCAAATAACTCCAGATACCCCCCCAGACTGTCATCAAGGTCACGAATATCCGGATGCAGCTGTTCAGCGTGCTCCATCGCCACTCGCGGCCGCAACTGCTCCATTTCTGCTGCCGCCACTGCTGCCGCGCTGATATCCTGTTCATGCATCGCTAACCGTAACCGCAGTAAGGCGCTGAACATCGGCGCAGGTTCACCAAACAAAGTAGCTGTCATGCCCCCCTGATAAAAGTCACGTCTGGCGGTTTCAGCCCTGATTAACTGCCGGACATTGACGGCACCCAGCAGAAAGTCTGGATGCTGACGGACTATCATATCCAGTTGCGCATCGGCTTTTTCCAGCTCGCCGGCGATACACAGCAGCTCAACATATACTGCCCGCATCTGGGCATTCAGCGGGTCATCCCGAAGCACCGCCAAGGCATGCTCTAATGCGCCCTTTAGCTGGCCGCTACTGATTAACGAATTAAGTTTTTTCATAAAAAATTCCTCAGGCTGACGCCTTTTGTTTCGGAGACAGCTCCGCGACTAATTTTACGGATGTCACCATCTGATCCAGCTGAAAGTGCGGCTGCAACTGAATAACCGAATAATAGCGACCTGGCTGGCCGCGTTTCTCTTTTACCTTTATCCGGGCCTCACGCAGCGGTCTGCGGGCTCTTACTTCATAAGAGGCATCTTCTGAGGCGGTGGTATAGTTATGCAGCCAGCGCTGTAATTCCTGCTCACATTCTTCTGCCGAGACATAGCCGCCAACTTTGTCACGGCCAATAACCTTGATGTAGTGAGCAAACCGGGCCACACATAAGATGTACTGCAACATCGCAGATAGACGGGCATTTACTGTAGACAGAGTTTTATCGTAGGCTTTTGCTTCCTGGACGGAGGCATTGTTGTAAAATGCATAAAAATCACTGTAAGGCACTGCCGACAGTGGAACAAAACCGGCATCTGACAAAGCCGCCTCAAACCGGTGTCCAACCAGTAAATTTACCGATGGTTTATTAAAAGACTGATACTTCTCAGTTTCATACTGGCTAACTGGCAAATGGCTAACCAGCCCAAAGTTATAATGGCCTGCTTTCATACCCCGGATCTGACCAAACCATCCTGACTCGCTATAAGCCCGCACCAGTACGCCGGCAAACGCCCAGGCTGCATTACCCCATAAATAATCGCGCTGTGGCCGGCTGAACTGCTCTTTAAACACAAAGCCTTCACTGCGGCTGCCATCATCTTTATAAGGTGGCCGCATCAGTACCTGCGGCAGCACCAGGCCTAAAAACCGCGCATCTTCCATATTACGCAGCGCCCGCCACTTCACATATTCAGGCTGTTTGAACTGACTGGCGATATCAGCGACCTGGCCAAGTTCAGAAAAATGATCAACCCCGAAAAGTGATGGATGAGCGGCGGTAATAAAAGGCGCGAATGCAGCTGCGGCGGTGCGGGCAACTTCTTTTAAGGTATCCAGATCATTAATACTCTGGCCGCGGCGGATTTTATGGCTTATCTGATAATCACCTATCAGTACCCCAAAAGGCTCACCGCCTGCCATATCAAATTCATTGTCATAAATAAGTTTAAAAAAATCACTCTGGTCAAAATCAATAGCCCGGTTGATATCTTTACTCAGCTCAGGCCATGACAGGGATATTAGTTTAACTTTTACTTTCTGCTCGCGATCGTAGCGTTCAGCCTGCTCAGTTAAATACAACAAACCACGCCAACTTGCTTCCAGCTCCTGCAGGGCTGCAGAATGTAAAATGACATTAATCTGCTGATTAATCAGATTGTCAATTTCAGCAATCGCCCGCCCCAGCACAGGTGTAACAAAAGCAGCGCTGATGCAAGGCCGGCTTTCAATGTGCTGTAGCCAGAACAGGATCGCCTTTAACGGCTCAGACTCACGCAAAAACCGGCTGAGCAATCCTTTGCGCTCAACGCTGGCATAAGACGGACAAGGCCTGCAGTCTTCTTCCAAATCAAAAACTGTATCGGTAACAAAATTAACTGCGTCCACCATGACCTGCCCGTCCTTACTTCAACTAACCCGCTGTACATCAATTGCCAGTTTGGCTTAGCTGCCCATTTCTGGAATTTTGGCTACTAAGCGTAACGAGGTAGACAATTCTTCCAGTTGCAGCCACGGCCGTAACCACGCTACAGCGTTGTAAGAACCAGGACGCCCCGGGATCTCACGAACCTGTACTTTCGCATCAGCCAGCGGATAACGGGCCCGTACTTCCTGACCACTGCCTTCTGAGGCATTAACGTAAGTCAGGATCCAACGGTTAAGCCATACTTCCACATCTTCTGCTTCCATAAAGCTGCCAATTTTGTCGCGGGCCAGTACTTTTAAGTAATGGGCGAAGCGGGACGTTGCCATCAGATAAGGCAGGCGGGCAGAAATGGCCGCATTGGCGGTTGCTTCCGGGCTTTCGTACTTCTTCGGCTTCTGGGCTGTCTGTGCACCAAAAAACACCGCATAATCGGTATTTTTATAATGACAAAGTGGTAAAAAGCCCATCTTGCCAAGTTCAGCTTCACGCCGATCAGTAATGCCAATTTCAGTCGGACATTTCAGATCCGGGTCACCGTCATCACTCATAAAGATATGAGACGGTAAACCTTCTACCTTACCGCCGCCTTCAGCACCACGAATTGCGGTACAGAAGCCATACTGAGCAAACGCATTGGTCAGCCGGCTGCCCAGCACATAGGCGGCATTCATCCAGCAATAATGGTTATGGTTGGTGTTTTTCGCGACGGCCTTCTGGGCATCCAGTTCAAACTCTTCGTAGCCAAACTCTTCTACCGGCGCGGTAGAGCTACCATACGGCAGACGTGCTAACACCCGCGGCATACTCAATGTAACAAAGCGTGAATCGTCACTGTCACGGAATGAGCGCCATTTGGTGTATTCCAGCGATTCAAAAATCTTTTCCAGATCGCGCGGTTTTGACAGTTCAGTCCACTCATCAAAGCCAAATAATGCCGGCGACGCACTGGATAAGAACGGGCAAAAACCAGCGGCAGACACGTTTGACATATAGGTCAGCGTTTCAATATCTTCCGGATGGTTAGTAAACTCGTAGTCGCCAATGATGGCACCATAAGGCTCGCCACCAGGCGTACCAAACTCGGTCTCGTATACCTTTTTAAAGGTCTGGCTCTGATCAAACTCCACCGCTTTGCTTAAATCTTTGTACAGCTCTTTCTTGCTCATGCTAATCATGCGGATCTTCAGCGAGCTACCGGTTTCAGAATTTGTTACCAGGTGGTTCAGTCCGCGCCAGCTGCCTTCCAGTTTCTGAAAGTCTTCGGCATGCATAATTGCCGCCAGCTGGTCGGATATCAGGCTGTCTAACCGGCTGATGGCTTCATTAAAGGTTACCGTCAGGTTTTTATTCCAGCTGACCGTACCACTCATGGCTTCTTCAGTCAGCGTACGAATAAGCTCTTCCGCGCGTGATGCGTCAGTTTGCTTGGTGGCGCCGATCGCCTGATCAAGTAGCGAGGCTAACTCTGCGCTACCGCTTTCGTGGCTTTGTGCTAAGGCTTCCGTACTCATTTTATTTGTCCTCTAAGTTCAGTTCCTGCGCCAGCTGTTGCAGGTCAGCATCACTGTTAAGTACCCGTTCCAGGATATTTTCCAGATCTTCAGAGCGATCAATTTTGGTCATTAAATCGCGCAGTTTATTCCGGGTTGCCATCAGTTTTTCCAGTGGTTCAACCTGCCGGACAATGGCGGCAGGTTCAAAGTCCTGCATCGATTTAAATTCCAGATCAACGGCAAACTCGCTGCCATCACCGGCCAGCTTGTTTTCCACTTTAAAATTAAGCTTCGGGTTCATCCGCTTTAACACTTCGTCAAAGTTGTCGCGGTCAATTTGCACAAAACGCCGGTCTTTCAGTGGCTTCAGCGCCTGCGTGTTGTGGCCGGCAAAATCGCCCATTACACCAACTACAAAGGGCAGCTCTTTCTTTACTGCGTTACCTTCTGTCTCGACGTCATAAGTAATGTGGACTCTGGGTTTACGCACCCGTGACAACTTGCTGTGAATACTTTCCATTTACTCTCTCCTGTTTATTTGTCTGTCGTGGCCGCGCAGGCAACGCTGGCCGGTTGCACTACTTAGTCTGCGGTATCCCCGCCAGACGAAAATAACTGTTTCGGGTATTACTATCGTCAATCAGCTCTTGCAGCAGCTCCGGCAATGTCAGATCACTCCAGCGGATCACCTGTTCAAGCGCATACGACATTGGCGAATGAGGTTCTGTCTTTCGGAAAAACTCGACAGCATGCTGCAACGAGCGAATAACCTGCTGGCGTGACTGCAGCTGCTCATCGACAGTATTAGTATTCAGATTGGCTATCTGGCCATCAGCGCTGGCCGGCCCGGCGGTATCATCTGTTACTTTCAGTTTATCTGCGGCCAGATATGTCACAGCATCCAGACACTTCTGCATCGCTTTGCTGATTGCTGTTGTTGGCTGCGGCTCCCCTGCCATAGCCGCATCCATGGCATCGGACAATAATTTAAATTCAGCGATAGCCAGTTGAATGTCGTTAACCAGCTGCTGATAAAAAGCGGCCGCTGTCTCCTGCACTGCCTGCTGAATAAGTTCCAGGCTGGCAATACCGGCATCGGCGCGTTGTTTTTGTTTGGTTTCGTCTTTGCGCGATAATTCTGCTGCCCGCACATACTGCCAACAGGCGAAGCAGCCAACAGAGGTCACATCGGTCAGAGGAATACTTAAAATCGGGGTGATCAGCGCACCATCACCTTCATAGCCGTTAAGGCCAATCAGCGGCGCAATACGGGCCTCCATGCCCTCATCATCCGGCAATGGGTAGATATCCTGCCAGAAGTGCTCAATAAGAAGGCGGGTAGCTTTAAAACCGGCCGCTAATCCGGCAAACCCTTCTGTCCGGCACCAGGCTTCAATCAGCCAGGCGGCGTATTCAAGATCTTTGCTCTGATGAGACAGAATATCGGGTAAGGCCTGAGCCAGTGGCCGCCAGTCCAGCACCAGCGACTGGAAATCGTCGTCTTCAAACAGCATAGCCCGCTCATTTGCCCGGGCCTGACTGCGAACGTCTTTTAGTGTGTAGTACTGCGAGGTCGGCGAAATATCGCTGCGTGGATCAATACCCGCTGCTGCCTGCGCCGCCACGGGTTTAATTAACATATCAAAATCTATTAATTCACTGCGATCCATCACAATTAACCATTAAATACACTAACAGCAAAATATGTTACTTTATAGTTCACCAAATAACAACAATGCAAACTATATTTATACATTTTTTAAGTTAAGCGGAATGGTTTTATCATTTATATTAACATTACTTATACTTTGCAGCTTTACCAAAATACTGGTGACATTGTCTTTAGCCCCGGCAACCAGGGTAGAATGTAACAACGCCTTACTGGCATCGGCTAAATCATCATGTTGTAAATACTGAAAAATTTCGTTGTCCGGTAATTCTTTTGTTAAGCCATCGGTACATAATAAAAACAAATCACCGGCCATAGTCTGCTCAGAAATCATCGCAACGTCTAATTCACTATCCACCCCCACCGCCCGGGTAATAACATTTGCCAGTTGATGGCTCTCGGCCTCACTTGCGGCCAGTAATCCCTGTGCCACCATTTCATTTACCTGGCTATGATCATGACTCAGTTGTTGCAAAGTATTGTCACGCAGCAGATAGCAACGGCTGTCACCCGCCCACAGCAGGTGGTAACGGTCAGGCTGAATAAATAACACCACCACCGTTGAGCCCGCCATGGTACCCAGCAACTGTTGCTGGCTGTATTGCACCAGGGCTTTATTGGCATTTTGCAATGCCTGGCTCAGCATAGCGGCAGTTAACGACTTACCGGCACTATCGACCACCGTTTTTAACATATCCATAACCATCTGACTGGCCACATCGCCAGCAGCATGGCCCCCCATGCCATCAGCCACCGCCCATACCCCCGCTTCCGGCATCGCCAGACACGCATCTTCGTTGAGTTGTCGCACTAAGCCCTTATGACTCTGGGCATGAAAAGCAATTTGCATAAAACTGAAACCGTCCGGATTAATATTGAATATGTTTTTGCTGCCAGTTCCAGCGTGTCCAGTCACCGTCAAGCATGGCGGCATACTGGCTTACCTGCGGCAATCCTGAGGTGACCAGCAGACAGGGTGCAACCTGTTCAGAGCCAGACGTCCACCACAGGCAGTAGCGTGAAAATTGTTGTAAATAGCTTTGATGCAACAGCGCAATACTGTCCAGCGGTTCACTGGCACTGATTGTCCAGGCCTGGCGGATAGCTTCATTACTGCTTTGGCTAACGCTAAGCCGTGGCGCTTTTGGCCAGGCAATCGGCATATCGGCAAGTTTTGTCAGCCAGGGCTGCAAAGCAAAGTCTTCATCCAGTGTTGCCAGCGCCTGCTGCTCCAATGGGGCACACCAATCTTGCTCCTGCCAGGCCTGAACCGGTGTTACAGCCAGCTCAGCAGCCAGGGTAAAAGGATAATGGCGGCCAACCTGGTCCACAGACGGCATTAAGGTACCCGCCATTGCCTGATCACCGCACACGCCACCACAGAGCGCAAAATGCCAGATCGGGCTGGTAAGATAGGTTTCCAGCCAGCCCTGGCCCAGTTGCTCACGGCTGACTGCCAGTACTGCCTGCAACCATTCGTTCCAGCTGTCAACAAAAGCAACGTCGAGCCCCTGCGCCAGAAAGTCGCCCTGACTGACTACTTTGCCGCAAAAGCCGACTTTCGCCAGCGGGCCCGGCGCTACAGGCTGGCCGGACACGAGAAGGCCTCCAGTTCATTACTCCAGAACGGGGTATTAACGGTATCGGGTACCAGTTCCAACCGCGCTTTATTGCCTTGTACAGCCAGATGCAACACTTTATCTGTGCGAGTTTGTGGCCGCTCACGGGTAAGTTCGTCCAGTAAGCGGAACCACGACCACTCGCCTTCATAACTGGCATTGGCAGACAAACCAGCATTGGCCGGGGTAAACACTAAGCGGGTTTTAAGTTTATTCCGATCGCCCGGCCAGTAGAACTGGCTTGAGCGGGTCGGACCATGCCGGTATGACAACTCCTGACCATCAATATCCAGCATCAGATGGGTGATATGCCGGTCAAGAAACAGGGGTTTTAAACTAAAGCCTACTTTCAGCTTCTGGCTGCCCGGTTCAAAAAACGTACTGCGGATCCGCTGGGCACGCTGAAAGGTTTTCAACACGGTCGCATCCAGGCCAATATCTTTTTTAAAGGTCCAGGTAGTGCGACTGGTGTTAACAAAAGGGCTCAGGTATTCACTGAAAAAGCTGTCAAGGGTACCGCCATAACCGAAGAAGCGTTCAAAATCGCGCAGTTTGATATCTTCAGCTGCTTTGCGGTTCAACGGATAGCGACCGGCTATCGCCCCCCGGTATTCAGTTAATACCTTACCCTGCCAGGCTTCATTGATATGCTGACGACTGCCACTGGCAAATAACTGGGCGGTGTCGCTGGAAATATTCCCCAGCCAGGTGCTGAATGGCGCGGGCACTTCGCTGCGTAAGCGGCGCAGGGCGACACTAAGCTCATTACCTTCCTGTGAATTAAGCTGGTTGGCATAAGCTTGCCGCGCCCGGCCTCCCGGCACATATAATCGCTCTAAATATTCATAGTAGCGTCTTGTCGTCTGGCCGATCTGTTCCAGTTGCTCTGCCTCAATCGCAAGCAGGGCGGAAAAGGCGGCTTCCACTTCCTTACCCGGCAGGCTGCGGCTGACATCCGGCATCTCATCAGGCAATACCCGGTTCAGCCGGGTCGTTTGACTGGAAAACTGGGTTTTTGCTACTTTGCCGGCCACATCTGCCGCCATATCAAGTTCTGCTGACTGGGGTAACTGGGTCAGCCGCAGGTTCTGCTGTGCCGCCTTAATAATATTCTGAATAGGTTGCTCCGGCCCTGCCAGAATTTTAGTCTGGGCCAGTCCCTGCTCTACATTGGTAATAGGCTGTAGTTCAATATCATTTAATAACTCCTGCCATAAATGAGCATAATCGCGCATATAACGCAGCGTAACCTGAGCCGATAAATCAGCATTATTCTGCTCATCAGCACTCTCATCTTCGCCGTAGACCCAGCTGTCAGCCATTAACTGGCGAATTATCCGGCGTTTTTCAATATTAAATACACCATGAAACCCCTGATAAGTATAAAGCCCCGGGATCCCCTGCCGCAGCGGCTTACCGCTACGCCGGCTGAATAACGTAACACTGTCGGTTGCCAGCACATCCGACAGCCTGAAGTCCGGAATATGACTATCCATCAGCTCTGTCCGGATCCGCTGATAAGCACGCTCTGCTAACGGCACCGTCATCAGTAAATCACGACTGGCCGCTACCACGGCTTCGTCATACCCGGCCCCCTGAATACCTGCCTGCAATAGCGCATCCAGATGGCTTTGTAATGACATGCGCAGGGGCTGATTGATGTCCGCCGGCAACATCCGTTCAGTGTATTGAGCAAACCAGGCCTGCAGCTGCTCTGGCTGATAACGCTGTGGCTGGAATATCATCAGATAGGTTTTCAGGGTTTCATATAAATAGTCGCGATGATCAGCATGCTGTTGCATTTCAGCTATCAGACTCTGCAGAAAAAATGGCACAAAATCAGCATATAAGGCACGTTGATAGGCCGTTTTTGCTGATTGTCCCAGTTTGTCACCCTGATACAGCCCCAGGTTTTTCGGACCATCGACAGGTAATAAACCAGCATAGCCGGCGGGCATGTCACGTAACACATTAAGCTTTTCGTTCAGTTGCAGCATCGATTGCCCGGCCTGCTCCTGCTCCAAACGCTGGTACTGTTCTAATGATAACGCTACCTCATCCACCAGCTGCCGGTTCCAGTTATAGCTTGCGATCCAGGCACTGAGCAACCATACCGAGGCAATAGCCGTAGCGGCCAGCGTACCGTGGCGGATCCAACGGTGCTTATTTTTATGCTGCAGATTAACCGACGCCAGTTCGCGCTCAGGAATGACAATTTGCTCAAAGAACCGTTTCAGGAAGAAGCTCTTACCTTCACCGGTATGGCGACGCAGCGGCGGCTCAGCCAGGCCGAAATTGCCACCAAGCTGGGCCATAATCCGGTCAATTGGCTGACCTTGCTGGGTGGCGCTGGCAATATAAACCCCCCGCAACATCGTTGCCTGTTCAAACGGGTTAGGCGCAAATATTTCTTTCAGAAAATCATCGGCGGCACTTTGCAATAGCCGCAGCTGACGGGGAAACTCGTAAATCGCGGCGCGGCTGGGCTGCTCCCGTTCAGTTTGCAGCCGGCTGTACAACCGTTGATGCAGGCGGTTAACCATGGCATGAAAGGCTTTATTAAATTGCGCCACCACGCCTTTTTCATCGTCTTCCGGCTCCAGCGCAAACGTTGTGCCCCATACCTGCTCCCGGTCTTCAGGCGCCAAATCATCAAAAAACTCTGAAAAACCGGCAATCAAATCGGCTTTGGTAAACATTACATAAACCGGAAAACTCATGCCCAGCTGGTTTTGCAGCTCCTGCACCCGCTGTTTAATTGCTCTGGCGTGTAAGTTTCGTTCAGTGCGGGTCTGGTTCAGTAAATCTGCCAGACTGACAAAAACAATAACCCCATTAATCGGCCGGCGCGGTCTGTGCTTGCGTAATAACCCCAGAAACCCCTGCCAGGCAGTTGCATCCTGCTGGGCATGACTGTCCTGGGTAGTATAGCGTCCGGCGGTATCGATAAGTACGGCCTGATTGGTGAACCACCAGTCACATTGCCGGGTACCGCCAATACCTTCTAACGCATCAACGCCCATTTGTTCTTTCAGCGGAAACTCAAGCCCCGACTGTTGCAGCGCTGTGGTTTTACCTGAACCCGGTGGGCCAATCAGCATATACCAGGGCAGCTGATAAATATCACGGGCTTTGCTAAAGCGGGCATGTTTTAAAATATCCAGCGCCTTTTGCATCCGGCTGCGCAGAATTTCAATATCCCGTTTTGCCAATGCATCGTGCTGCTGCTCATCACCATTTAGCAGGGTATCAACGGCTTGCTTGTTAGAGCGGTTCTGGCGCAGGCCCCGAATATAATTACTGGCTCCCCAAATTACCGCAATCAACAGTAACGTAACCAGCCTGGCCGTTGTACTGGCCAGCGGCTCCACACCGGCAATAGCAATAAGCGGGCCGCCAAACCAAATCAGCAGTGCCAGTGCTGATAAACCCAGTAGCGTAATAAACCAGCCTGCGGTCAGAATGCGACGCAATGAGAGAAAGAATCCTTTGAATTTCATACATCTGTTCCTTGCTGTTCGCTATTGCGCTAACAAATCTATTTCAACACGCCGGTTCAGCGCCCGGTTCTCAGCAGTATCATTTGCGGCTATCGGATCTGCCTCTCCCCGCCCTTCTGGCCAAAGCCTGCCGTGTAACTGGCCGCCGGTGGCTAGCGCATCGGCCATAGCATTAGCCCTGGCAAGAGACAAATGCCAGTTTGACGGGTATTTACTGGTGAATATCGGCAGATCGTCGGTATAACCACTTACCAGGATCCGGCCATCTGTTGCTTCCAGCGCGCGGGCAATTTTGGTAATAACCGGCTCAAAGCTCTCGTTAATTGTCACGCTGCCCGGGGTAAACAAATGATGCAGGCCGACCCGGATCCTTACCCGGTCCGGCAAGGTAATAACCTGCAGCATGTCACGACGAATTTCTGTCTGCAGCAATTGTTGTAAACGTACAGCGTCCTGCTGAGACTGGCCGTTAGCGGCTGAACCGGTTTCAGGTTGCCAGTTAACCAGGGTATTCAGCTGGCGGTGAACCTGATCAGAATAATCATTAACCTGATAATTAAGATACATATAAACGCCCAGTAGCAGCGCCGCAATAACGGAGCATATCACCCACAATGGTAACCTGTTATCCAGCGCGCCAGATTGCACAACATCGCTGCGCCAGGTGGGAGAAAGCTCACGGGCTGGCTCTCCGCGCTGGCTGCGAATTGCTTTGTAAGCCCGGTCTTTAATCAGTTCCAGTTTTTCATAGCCACGGTCTTCGACCCGCATTTTGCCAACAAAGCCAAACGCCAGACACAGATACTGCAACTCCAGTAGCATCAGATCCTGGCTGGGGTGCTCTATCGCGTTTTCTAACAGGGTGAAGAAGTATTCACCGCCAAACGTTTCATTATGAAATGTCGACAACAGACTCTCAGTAGCCCAGTCACTGTTGCCGCCCCAGCTGGTATTTAAAACAAGCTCGTCAATAAAGCAGCACAGGGTATAGCGGGCCTGTTCGATGGTTTCAGCCGCAACGCCCCGGGCCCGCAGCCGCTGCTCATACTGGTTAATTAAATTAACACACTGTTTTTTTAAGCCATTTACGTCGTTATGGCTGGCCGTGCTGCGAATAGGTGCCACCAGAGAGAAAAGCATTGCGGCTTCGTCAACCAGCACATTGTCGCTGACCGATAAACTTTGCACAGCCGGACCGGAACTTGCGCTACGATTGCCGGTAGCAATCCGGGTTTTATCATTATCTGGACTTGTACCGTTGGCCATAAAGCCAGTGGCCGCCGCCACAGGTGCTGGTTGAATAGCAGCTGTGCCTTCAGGCCGGCTGCTGCGACCACCTGGTCGCGGTTTCATAATGGTTTGATCAGACATTGCCATCTATCCCTGTTAATCAGGCTTTAATTGCCCAGAGCTCCAGCTTTAACCCGGGGTAATTACCGGATAAATGCAACGCCAGAGCGCCACTGTTTGCCAGTCTTTGCCAGTAAATACTGCTTTTATCCAGCTGAAAGTAATGATAACCGGCATGATAAGGTACCTGGCGTGGTGCAACCGGCAAGCCGGTAACCGCAATGCCCGGCAACTGGTTATTGACCAGCTCACGAATATGCTCAACCGGACCAATTTTCAGTCTGGCCGGTAAGTGCTTGCGAATATCTTCTGCCGGCACTTCGGCGCTGACTGCCAGCACAAACTGGGCATAATCCAACAGCGTTTTATCGGTCAGTGGCGATACCAGAATGCCAAACTTTGCCTGTTCCAATGGCAGAGCCTGCGCCGTTTGCTCCAGCACCACACTGAGTGTCTGATTCATAATGACGGCTAAGTTTCCGAATACCATGGTCAGCTCATCATGCACATAGGCAGGAAATTCCGGCGGCCGTTTCTCTTTGCTGGTAAAGGTTGCCAGTTCGCCCAGCATAGACACCATCAGCTGATACATGGCCAGCGGGTTACTGCCATCCATTTGCTGCCAGTGTTTTAGTAATGGCTCATACCGGTTCAGTACCTGCAACATCAGAAAGTCGGCTATCGAGCTGCTGTTACCCTGACCTTTGCTAATCCGTCCGCTCAGCGCTTGTGCCCGCTGATTAAGCATGCCCAGAGTTTCATTAATTAATGCTTTTAATGACGGATTGCGCTGAACGTTAAGCAGCGGCGGAATAAACTTATCATCCAGTTTTACTTCACCCTGATCAGTCACTTCCCTTACCCTGGCGATCGCAAAACCAACAAAGCCGCTTCTGTCGTCACTTTCCAGCTTCAATAGCAGCCGCAGCCTGGCTAATTGCAAGGTTTCAATGGTTGCTTCGGCCAGACTGGTATCAGTCAGACTATGATCAGCAAATTGAAAACGGGTAATTTGCTGGCTTTGCTGCTCAGCAATATTCACACCGTTCGTTTTATCGACAGCCAGACACAAAAATACCTGCTGATCCCGACAGCCTTTTGCAATACTAAGCGGCTGCGGTAACGGCTCAACATCTGGCAACTCCAGCAAGGTACCGTCAGGTAAAATACCCCTTAATTTAGTTAAACCAAACTGACTGAATTTCAGACACTGGCTGTCCAGCTGATAGTCGTATACGCCCCAGCAAAAAGGCGCTAACTGAGCCTGCCGGCTCTGCTGGCTATAATGCAGGTGGCGCTCTTGCTGCTGAAAATGTTGCGGCCGTAAAAACATGCCCTCTGACCAGGCAATTTTACTGAATTCACTCATTGAATTATTACTCCGGGTAACTGCCGCTATCAGCGGGCTGGCCGCTCTAAGTCATGTTCACGGATATACACTGCCAGCTTATCAACGTAGACATAAAAGTCGTCGTAGCCGGTAGGTTTTACGTCTACCACTGCCCGCCAGCGCGCGCCTTCAATATCGCGATAGGCAGCAATTACCGCCACCGCTTTGGTTGTCGGTAAAAGTGTCATTTTGTATTCAGTGCGCTGGCCGGGTTCAAATACCAGCTCATCAATTTTCAGTAGATCAGTCCGCAGGGTTTGTTCAGGGTTGTCATACAGCGCAAAAAAGTCCTGGTTTTCAAATACCGTCTTTGAAGCCAGTTCATACACTCTGATAATAACGGGCGATGGCCGCTCATCAGCATCGGGATTAATATCCTCCGCCACCCTGAAATGCAACGTGGTGGAAGGTGGGAAAGTAGAATAGACAGCCTGACAGCCTGTTACTAACGTCATTGCTATTATGGCTAACACCAGCAGGTAGATCCGTTTCATATGTGACAACTCCATTGATCTGTCATTTTCGATTTGTTAAATAGTCTTCATAAGCGCGGATAAAATCATCATTTACCCCACCTTTAGCGGTGCGGCTGACTTCAGCCAGCAATTCCTGATGTAAGGCCTGATACAAATTCCAGTAGCGGTTATAGCGTTGTGCCGGGTTAACTTTATCAATAAAGCTGGCGCCAAAATCGCGCTGCTCAACTAATGCCGGGGTCAGTTGTGTCAACAGTCCCTGCATAGCGCCGGCCGCACCGGCAACTATCGCTGCCTCATGTTGCGAGATATCAGCAAAAGCGGCAGTAACGGCCTGCCGTGGCCCCATAAAACTGCTGGCGTTATGGTTAAATAAGTTATGAAAAGCTTCACTTACTGAAGCGGAAAATTTCAGTGGGTTATTTTCACGCTGCTGGAAGGTTGTCTGGTTCACCCGTAAATTGCTTTTCAGCTCTGAACGGCAGCGCATTACCTCAATAATGCCATGCAACGAGGCTTGCAATGCTTCGCCCAACTGTTGCCACCAGGCAGGGTTATGCAAATGCTGCTCTGCCACAGCCGGCACATTAAGAGCACTGAGAAACGCCTGCAGACATTGCTCTGCACCCGCCTGGGTCTGAGACACTGACGATGAAGCGCCCCGGCTGGCATCCGCTTGTACCTCAGGCGCTGCCAGTTTTATCGGTTCATCTGGCAGGGCTTGCTGTTGCCATTGTGGTTGCCAGTCGTCCGGGATCAGACTTTGTGGCGCGGCAAAGTTTTCTGTCAGCATATCGTTATTTGCCAGAACATCTGCATTCTGACTGGCCAACGTGCCTGCCGACATACTGTCTTTGATTGGTGGCAGTGCCAGCCCTGCTTCTGGCTCAGCCGCTCGCGGCAGCCCGGCAAATTCAAAATCACTGACCGCCAGCCCCTGGCCTGTCACTTTAGCAGCCGGGCTTGCTGATAAGGCCATTGCTGGTTGTGCGGACGGGTTAATAATGGCAACTTTTATTTCGTAATCACCAAGACACAGCAAATCGCCATCTGCCAGCAGGTGTTTGTTACCATTGCCAACCGGGGTAACCGAGCGATTAATAAATAAGCCGTTGGTTGAACTGTCAGTGACCCAGTATCCGTCGGCGTTATAACTAATCTGGCCATGAATACTGGACACTACCCGTTCCGGATCCGGTAAGTGCCAGTCGGCGTGCTCAGCGCGGCCAAGGGTGCCACCTTTAGCATCAAACCGCTTTAACGCTACCTGGCGTGGAGATAAACGGTGATAACTTAACACCGACAGTTCCAGTAACATATCCGTCTGACTCACTTAACACTCCCTGCCAGCATTGCATTAGTTGACTACATTTATTTTACTAAAATATGCAGCGGCAAAGATTAACGCCTAAAAAGAAGCAGGTCAATATATATCTTGTTTACATTAATGCAATTTTGCTTGATGTTTTTTCATCTAAAGCTAAAATAGCGAAGCTTTAATGATCATGCTGCCTGCGGTAAATCACTAGCCGCCGAAAATTTGTCATTACATCGTTATTACATGGCGAATTATTGTCACGCATTTGTAAATAGAGGAAGAGTTGCAGCAACATAGCCCCAAACACCGCTGCACCTGAATACTGTACCCGAATACAGTAAATGACTACTGTAAATGAATACGAAGGCAGCAGAATAAATAACAAGGTAACTTAGAGATGTCTGATAACGCCGATAAAACGACCCCCGCTGATAATCCGGCTGGCAATCCGGTTAATAGCCTAGATGATAGACCAGCTGATAGCCTAGCTGATAAACCAACTGCTAAACCAGCTGAGAATAGCGCTGCAGCGGATAACGACGTGACTAAAGCCAGCATGATTGACAGCACGGCAACTAACGTCGCAGACGACAATGAGAAAACCCGCTTTGCCAGACCAAATAAAGCGGCCAGCGCACCAGCCCGCGATTTAAGCGGCAACACAATCAAACAACGTTATCTGCTGGAATCAAAAATAGGTTCTGGCGGCATGAGCGATATTTACCGGGCACGGGATACTTTTTTAACTCAGGCCGGGGTTACTGAAAATCAGGTGGCGATTAAAGTACTGCAGCCTCAGTTTGTCAGTCAGCCTGAGGCACTGCAATTATTGCTGCAGGAAGCGCACCGAACACAGCAGTTGTCGCATCCGAATATTGTCAGGGTCTTTGATGTCGACAGTTCACAAGACTGCTATTTCATTGTTATGGAATATCTTGACGGTGAAAGCCTGGACCAGGTGATCAAGCGTTACAAACCTAAAGGCCTGCCCCTGACAGCCGCCATCAAATTACTGGACCAACTTGCTGCAGCGCTGTCCTATGCCCATAGTAAAGGCATAGTGCATGCCGATTTAAAGCCGGCCAACATCATGGTTAACCGCAGTGGTCAGTTAAAAGTGCTGGATTTTGGTGTGGCGCATACCCTGCAGCTTAATCATGATATTTATGCTGCAGAGCAGCATAACCCGGCCGCAGCCCTGAGTGGTTACACGCCAGCCTACGCCAGTACTGATTTGCTGGCTGGTAAAACCCCGTCGGTCAGTGATGACACCTTTTCATTTGGTTGTATCAGTTACGAATTACTGACCAGTAAACACCCCTTTGAACGGATCCCAGCCGATAAAGCCGCAGAGCAACACAAACAGGCCGCTAAACCCGATCATCTGAATGTGTTGCAGTGGCTGGCGTTAAAACGCGCATTGCGGTTTGACAGCGAAGCCAGGAATATCACTATTGATAAGCTGCTACGGGCATTAAACCGCCGCTACTGGCCGGTAGCCACGGCAGCCTGTATTGGCGTGCTGGCAGCAACCGGCCTTTGGCAGCTGTATAGTCAGCAGCAGCACCAGTTGCTGACAATGCAGCAGCAACAGCAACACCAGCAGCAGCAACAGCAGCGCTATCTGCAACTGGCTGACAGCGATGCAGCTGAATTCCTGGAAGCGTTCAGCAGCCTTGAAACAGCCGGACCGCTGGTACGTTCAGGTTTGCTGCGATTACAATCTGAGCGGTTACTGGCCTATTTTGAACAGCAGATTGATAGCGTGATCAGTGACCGCCGGCACAATTACCCCGACTATCCGCAAATTGAACAACTGCTGTTTCAGGCCCAAAGTCTGTATCCTGATTCGCACTACTTAGCAGACATTGCCAGCAGCATGAGCCGGAGTAAGCAAACAGCGCTCGATGTGCTGCGTAATCAGCTTAATAGTCTGCTTGTCAGCCAGCAATATCAGGTTAATTCTGAAGAGTCGGATATTTATCAGATTCTTGCGGATATTAAACGGATAGATCAACACTACGCCATCGTGCCGGATGAGGCTGAAATTGCAGCCTACCAGAGTGCATTTGCTGCTGCCAGCCATGATCATGACGCCCTGGCGTTAAAAGCACTGATTAAAGCCGGCAACCAATTTTTCTCTGGCAGCGAACAACTGCAGCAATTGCTGGCCCATGGTCAGCAGTTACAGGCTGCAGTTGAGGCCATGGCGGCTTATCATGCTGCAAAAGAGACCGAAACACCGCTGCCTTTTCCCCATCAGGCTGCAGCTGTTTTCTATCAGCAAACCTTTGACAGGCTCACTCAGCAGTTAACCGTCAGCCGCTCTGCACGCGACACTGACTCTGTCTTTGAGCAATATGAGTTGTACAGCAACCAGCTGCCGGCTGATTTCAGTTTACTGGTCGGTTTAAAACGGCAACTTGCAGACAAGTACCTGACCCTGTCAGGTGAATTGTTAAAAACCAACCAGGTACGGAGTGCTGAGCGGCTGATGCGCCGGGCTAATAGTCTGATGAGCAGTATCAACAGCTAGCGAAACCGGTCCAGCCCCTGGCACAGCTGCTTAATCCCCTGCAAGGTGCGGGGGCTGGTGCGGTACAGCAAGTCGGCGTCAACCGTTATAAACTGGTTAAGGGTTACGGCCGGTATCACCGGATACGCCTGCCAGAAACGGGTATCTGCTGGTTTGCCGCCGGCAGTAGCCTGAATTATCACAGCAGGTTGTGCCTGTAACACCTGTTCTATGCCCGGTTGCGGATAATCGCCTTTCGAATCGGCAATAATATTATTAGCGGCGCATAAGCGAATCGCCTGGGCCGGCCAGGCTTGATTGGCCACCGAGCTCAGCGGCGCTGTACCCATGCTGAAAAAGACCGGCAGCCTGGTTTTAGTTTTATAGGTCTGGCGTAGCTCGGCCAGTTGTTGTTCAAAGCGCCTCGCTGCCGTCTCAGCTTGTTCTGAATGCCCGGTAAGCTGGCCAAGAGCGCGCAGCTCTGTCGCAATATCGCTGATAAGCAGCGGATCTGAGAATGCCACCTTAATGCCAAACTGCTGCAACCGGCTGATGTCAGCAGCAACATTACCGGTTTTCCAGGCAATAACCAGATCGGGGTTAAGGGCTAAAATGGCTTCAAAATTAACACCGGCATAATTGGCGACTTCGGGTAAATCAGCGGCCGCTGGCGGGTAATCGCTATAAGCACTGACGCCAACTACCTGGCCGCCGGCGCCAATGGCATACAGTAATTCAGTAATATGTGGTGCCAGCGAAATTATTCGCTTTGGCGCGGTCGCCTTATCTGCCAGCCCGGGTGTATCAGCAGCGGCAGTGATCAAAGGTGCAGCCAGGAACAGCCCGCACCATAGTAATAACCGCATTGCCCTAATCACCAGTCAATGCCCCGCTGGGCCTTAATACCAGCGTCAAATGCATGTTTAACCACCTGCACTTCACTGACGGTATCGGCCATGTCAATAAGGGTACGATGGCACGAACGGCCGGTAATAACCACATGCTGCGAAGGTGGACGGTTTTGCAACGCCTTTACAATGCGCTCCAGGGCAATATAGTGATAGCTCACCATATAGGTCAGCTCGTCCAGCAGCACTAAATCAATAGCCGGATCGGCCAGCATTTGCTCTGCCCTCGCCCATACCTGCTCTGCCGCCGCAATATCAGCGGCTTTATCCTGAGTATCCCAGGTAAAACCGGTAGCCATTACTGCAAATTCCACCTGATGCTGGGCCAGTAAATTGCGCTCACCGCAATCCCAGCTACCTTTGATAAACTGCACCACCGCTGCCGTTAAGCCATGGCCCACCGCCCGCGCAACAGTACCAAATCCTGAGGTGGATTTGCCTTTGCCGTTACCGGTAATCACCAGCAACAACCCTTTTTCGGTTGTCGCCTTATCAATACCCTGCTGCACGTGCTGCTTTAACTTTTGCTGGCGCTGCTTATGGCGCTGCTGGCCGGTTTGATCGCTGTTGTTGTCACTATTGGTTTTATCTTTATCAGTCATATTGTTATCAGTCAGTATTTTTATTAGTGATGCTTTTTAGTGATGTTTTTATTTGTGATGCTTAGTACTCAGCCTCAGGCTGCACTCCTGCGCTGGCGCATTATTACCAGAAAAAATACACTGCCAAGCACGGAGGTAATAATTCCCAGTGGGATCTCCTGGTTCAGCAAAGCACTACGGGCCAGGTTGTCGATCCAGACTAAAAATAACGCACCGAAAACTGCACAACCCAGCAGCAACGGTACGGCAGTCACCCCAACAAAGTAACGCACCAGATGTGGGATCATCAGACCAACAAAGGCAATACCGCCACACTGCGCTACAATACAGGCCGTTACCAGCGCGGTAAGCAACAGCAGAATAAACCGCAGCCGCGTTGGGTTAACCCCTAATGTCTGGGCGCTTTCATCGCTAAGTAATAAGGCATCAAGCTGGCGGCGCAGCAACAGTGCTATTAGTAGTAAAACACTGACCGCCGGCGCAATCAGGCCAACACTGCCCCAGTCCGTGCGGCTTAAACTGCCCATCAGCCAGAAAATAACCTTATTGGCAGCAAACGGCTCGGCAAAATATAGAATAAAACTGCTGATGGCACTGAGCATAAAAGAGACGGCTACCCCGGCCAGTAAGGTCATTTCAATTTTACGCCACTGCCGGCCCATACACACCAGAAATACCAGGGCGACTGCAAATATCGCCCCGAGAAATGCCGCAAGCGCCAGGCTTAACATATGGGGCGGCAGCAAAATACTGGCGATCGTAGCGCCGAGGCCGGCGCCTGCCATTAAGCCAAACAGGTAAGGGTCGGCCAGCGGATTGCGGCTGGCATTTTGTAATACGGCACCGGCTATCGCGAGCCCGGCGCCCACCAGCATGGCGCACAGCAGCCGCGGCAGGCGAACCTGCCAGACTATGGTGCTGGCAAGCGGGTTTTGCGAATTGCCCAACAAGGCCTGCCAAACCTCAGTTAATGCTAAACTGGCAGTGCCAATAGTCAGGCTCAGCAGCGCACTTAACATCAGCGCCAGCAGCATTAAGCCCAGCACAACCGGCTGCTTCATTGGCTGTCTCCACTGGCAAAAAAGGTGATTTGCAATTTGCCATGCACCGGATGCAGCTTGACTTCACAAGGCAACTGAAATACCTCACTTAATTGCGGCCCAGTCATTACCTGCTCGGGCGATCCAAACGCCAGCAACTGGCCCTGATGCAGCAAGGCAATTTTATCGCAGTAGCGGGCGGCTAAATTAAGGTCATGCAGGCAGGCCAGCACCGTTTTACCCAAGCCACGGCTTAGTTGTAAAATCTGGTGTTGATACAATACATCCAGATGATTAGTCGGCTCATCCAGTAGCAACAATTCTGCCTGCTGCACTAATGCCCTGGCCAGATAAAGCCGTTGCAACTCGCCCCCCGACAGAGTTTCTACCAAAGCCTGGGCTTTATGTTGCAAACCCAGTTGCTGCAATGCCAGCTTAATTTGTTGCTCATCTTCGCTACTGTTAACGTCAAACCAGCCTTTGTGCGGCAGTAAGCCCATTGCCGCTACCTGATACACTGTTAACGCAAATACCGGCGGGCTGACCTGACTGACGCTGGCTATCCTACAGGCACGCTGACGACTGCTTAGTTTGGTCAACGAACGTTGCTGGAACAGGATTTCACCGAAGCTTAACGGCTGGATGCCGTTAATCAGCTTCAGCAGGCTGCTTTTACCCGCACCATTGGGGCCGATAATGCCAATAAAGTCGCCTTTATTTGCGCTGAAGCTGACGGGTCCAACGATGGATAGACCATCAATCGTCAATGCGGCCTGATTAAGTCGTAACAACGCCGGGGGCAAACGCAGCTCCTGCCATATCCTGAATAAACAACACTGCCGGCAAATAGCCGGCAGTCAATGGGGTTATTTTTGCTAAGTCGGCGATAATAGCCGCTTAGCGTGGCATTAGTCCAGATTGGCCAGTAAGGTTTTGTCCAGCCCGTCTTCATTTAAAATTTTAACAATGGCCTGACAGTGATCCAGGGTAAAGTCGCCCTCACCAATTTGCGTGTTTAGCATCGAACGACGTTTCAACACAATGTCAGCCACCTGTTTGCCATCAGCCAGTTTACTATGTAATTTTTCTAACCACGGATACAGCTTCTGCTCAGCGTCATAGGCTGCCTGCCGTACCTGCGGGTGAAAATCCTGACAGGCATTAATATTCAACAGATAAAAATTTAAGTAACCCGCGACGGTTATCAGCTTGTAATCCTGGGTGTCTGCCTGCACTGGTGCCGTTACTATCAACGCGGCCACTGCGGCACTTAACCATTTTTTCATTGTTATTCCCTGCCATCTGTTGCTAATTATGCTATCCAATCTAAACAGAAAATGACTGTTTTGCAATCTTGCCACCAAAAAAAGCCGGCAAGTTAACGGTAAGTTTTACATAGCAAATGAGCAAACCTTTCATCGTTTTATAAAATATCGCTGTTTTGGCTGATTTAGCGGGCATAAAAAGTGGAATACTGTTTGCATTCTCTTCCAATGTCACAACGTTTACATCAGGAACGTTAGCACCTGATGACATTTTTAACTCGTGATAAAGGAGGATGTAATGAGTTACTTAAAAAAAACTGCCTTAGTCAGCTGTGTAGCCTGCGCCTTAGCACTTCCAGTCACTGCAACTGCTGATGATCATATGATCAAAGCCAGTAATATTATTTATAGCGATATTACTAATGGTCTGAATACTTTTGGACGGATAGAAAATGTATTGCTTAATAGAAACAGTGATGCAGTTGAATACCTGTTTTTTGAAACGTCCAACACATTTCGCCCGGTTAGCAATACCAAAGGCTTCGTTGAAATCAGCAATGTAAAGTTCAACGCTGACGCTGGCGGTAAGTTACAGGTGCTTGTGAAAGATACAAACGCTCAGCGCAAACCTCAAGAGCTTGAAGTAACACATAAAGAGGCAGAGTATCGTTTGGTTTCAAAAATACTGGATGAATACATTATGTTTTCTGATCAGCAGATGCGCCAAATTGACGATATCTTAATAGACCGTAAAACCGGCAAAATTAAGTATTTTACCGTTGATATGGCAACCGACGGTTTCTTTTCAGATGATATCAGAGCCATTCCGGCTGATGAAGTGCATATTAAATGGTCTGGTCAGGTGAAGTCGTCAGCGTCACTTACTGATGTCAGCAGCCACAAAAAGTACCAGATGGGATCAATGTAATTCTCTGAAAGCATTAGTGTAAGTAAGAACAGGGGCCGGTGTCTGCTACAGACACCGGCCTTTTTGTGAGGATCTGTTGGGTTGGTCAGCCTGCTTGTTTAGCCGCAACTTTTGCCACATGAGCGCCCTGAAAAAAGGCAATTTTCAACTCATTTTCAGACGGTTGTCGCTTACCATCACTGCCAGCAAGGGTGCTGGCGCCATATGGTGTGCCGCCGGTAATTTCATTCATATTGTTCAATTCCTGACAGGAATACGGAACGCCGACAATGATCATGCCCTGGTGCAATAAAGTGGTATGTACCGACGTTATAGTGGTTTCCTGACCGCCATGCTGGGTGGCCGTAGACGTAAAAACGCTGCCCACTTTGCCGATAAGTGAACCCTTAGCCCAGAGTGGTCCGGTCTGATCAAAGAAATTCCGCATCTGGGCGCACATATTGCCAAAGCGCGTAGGTGTGCCAAAGATGATGGCATCATAATCTGCCAGCTCCTCCGGGCTTGCCACAGCAGCACTCTGGTCCAGCTTGGCACCGGCTTTTCGTGCTGTCTCTTCCGGCATAATTTCGGGCACACGCTTGATAGTAACGTCAGTGCCACTGACACTGCGGGCGCCTTCAGCCACTTTTTCCGCCATCGTCTCCACGTGACCATACATACTGTAGTAAAGAACAAGAAGTTTTGTCATGTTGCATCTCCTGAGGTTGGTGGTTTTGCAATAGAGCAAAGCTAACGCTGCCCACTAAGCATAGCCTATCAGTCAGATGATCCTATTTTCAGCACTGAGTCCCCGCTGCAATAACAACTGCGGATGCAAAAGCTGGTCGCTGTATTATCATTCAGCGACTTCTGACCAAACCGCATATTCATTACCATTAGGGTCGGTAAAATGAAACCGACGGCCTCCCGGAAAGGCAAAAATATCCTGAATAATAAGACCACCTGCTGCGGTTACCTTATCCAGGGTGATTTCCAGCTGATGACTGTATAACACTACCAGTACGCTGCCATTGCTGGTGGTTGCAACCTTGTCTGATTTAAAAAAGCCGCCATCAAGTCCGGCATTGGCAATGGCCATATACTCCGGGCCATAGTCAATAAACTCCCAGCCAAATACCGTATTAAAAAAGGCTTTGGTTTTTGCCAGATCACGCGCCGGCATTTCCAGGTAATTAATTTTGCCAGTATCGGCCATGTTAGTATCCTCGTTTTCAAGCAGCATATAAACCATGTCGCTATCTGATTGGTCTGCCTGGGCAATAAACCCCAGGCGCTGATACAGCGCTACTGCCCGGGCATTACTACGATATACATTAAGGCTAAGCTGACTGCCACCCCGTTGCCAGGCCAGCGTAATCAGTTGCGAGCACAATTCGCGGCCAACGCCCTGCCCCCGGTATTCAGGGTTAGTAATAATCCGGGCCAGATGATAGCAATCTTCATTAATCTTAATAAGCTGGCCAAAACCAGCCAACTCACCATTCCTTTGCAGGCAGTAGGCGTTATCCGGACAAAACATCATTTCAGCCGCCAGCTGCGCCGTTTGCAGCGGAAAACTAATTCGTGGTCCCGCCCATACCCGGCAGGCTTCAGCATTAGTCAGCCAGCGGCTGACGCTGTTTAAATCCGCCATCGATGCCGGCACTATCGATGTCATTGCCAGCGTCATAAGAACCGGTCTTTGTCAGCGGCTGTTGGCACCCGGCACTGGCTAGCTTTGCCAAACATTTTATAGCGATTACGGGCAAAAAGGCGGTAACACCAGTCTCTGAACGGCCGGGGTATCACTTTTAGCACGCGAAACAAAGACCAGTAACCACTGAGATCTTTGGCAATTTCCAGCGCCGCATCAGACCAGACATAGGCTTTACCCTGTTTAATCAGCACAAGCGTTGCCGGCCCGCCGCTACTGATACTGTAGGTTTGCATTATTTGTTTTGCCGGCTCGCTTTGCATCGGTGTAAAGACAAACTTTGCTGCCGGGTCACGTTTAATAATAAAATCAACGGCCCCGTTGCAGAAGTTACATACCCCATCAAAAATCACCAGATATCGGTTATCCATATTTCCTGCTTTTTACAACCAACCTTAGCCAATAATCCTGAACCAGGCCAGCAGAGCGAGGGTGGCACCAACAATCACTGCCAGTGCGCCCAGGATTAAATCGCTGTAGGGTTTATTCTTGTTAAGGCCGGAAATAAGCACCGCCTCAGCATGATTTCGGGGGTTATAATAAACGCTGATGTCGCTGCCCACAGCGTGCTGTCTGGCAAAGGCAAGAGTTTCAGGATACACCATCGTATAGAAGCTGACGCTGCGGGCATGGTGGCTGATGCCATCAACGGTGTAACTGTACGCCACATCCAGTTTTTCAGCGTCGATCGTTTTACCGTCAACCAGCCGCGGGCCCCATAGTTTTACTGTAGTCAGACGCCCTTTAACTGCTGGCCAGTGCCGGCTCAATTTTGCCTTTTTATAACAGCTAATGGCATGGCCCAGCATATAAATACCAAACAGCAGAAATATCACACCGACAATCAGTGGCAGGTTCATCGCCAACGCTTCCTCCTGAATTTTTGGATTGCTCTGAAGGCTGACATTGCCGCAAGCCAAAGCGTTCCGCCAAGTAACGCGGGGTAAATAAGTAACAGATCAACGCGTATATTACACTCACCGGAACACAGCACCCGCTTATACATAAAGTACTCATAGACAGCATACAACAGCCAGAGAACAGACAACACGAAGAACGCTTTCCTGCGCGACAAGCGCCAGCAACCATACATAGCGAGCGCAAGCAGCAGAGCGATTGGGATTGGCTGGATCATTGCTGTATTGATCCGCGTTTATTCATTTGTTTAACTGCCGAAGTTGAATGTGATTACCATCACAATCTGCAATGTTTGAAACTTTAAATACAGGGTTGCTCAAATCACCAGAGTAAATAACAACACCGTTTTGCGCTGGCCCAGACATATGCTTTTCCTTGCCGTGAACTGTGAATTGAAAGAATGCAGATAAACCAAACAAGGTAACAGCAAAATATTGCTCTTACCTATTAATAGTCGACACTCGGCTATGCACATTGGCGTTCAAACCCAGCCGGGCTGACATAGCCAATTTTTCGTGCTTTTGAATAAAGCTATTTTTCAGCGCCGCATACAAAACACTATCATTCCCACCTGATGCTCAACGATAACTCCATTAGCTTTTAACAATCTGCGTCAGCGGCGGTTGGTAGAGAGTCCGCAGCATGTTTTTTTGTTGGGAGGCGGCAGTTCTTGCCACTACTCACCAGCCGGAGTGGCGACCAGAAGCAACATCTCCGGCATGTAAGGAATGGCCTCCTCGACGTTGTTCCACAATATTACAACACCATCCGCGTCGATTATCCGTTGGAACATTGCGCTCCCTCCGGATCCCGCACCGCCATGCTCGGCGACGCGAACCCGGCGCCCATCTTCAAGCTCCAGGATGGGAAGGCTAAAGCCATAACCGTAGGGTGCACCGTGCGCCGGGTGAAACCGCTGAGCAAGCGAAGGGTCCCCGTGCGGGGTGAAAACGAGGTTCCAGGAAGCTTGTGAGAGAAGCACACCAGATCCCAGTGCCCGTGCGAAGAGCAACATGTCATCAAGCGAGCTGACAATCCCCGCCTCCCCTTTTTGGATGCGTTCAATCGGAGCTCGCTGCTCACCCCGATAGCGAATGGCAACACCCCCGGCCTCGGCCGGAATTGACGCCCAGTGTGTCTCGCTCATGCCAAGAGGTTCGAATATGCGGGAGTGCAAAGCCTCTTCAAATGGGCGCCCGGTAACCTCCTCTATGATTTTCGCCAGCAGAATGTAGCCCGTGTTCGAATAGCCAAATCCCGTTCCGGGAACATACTCCAGGGGTTGCTCAGAGACTATTTTAAGTACACTGTCACGCTGGAGATTGGGGAGATTGTCCCAATAGTTTGGGATGACAGAGACATAGTCGGGCACACCTGCGGTATGGCTGAGAAGGTGGTGGATCAAGATTTTCGCTACCCCTGGTCCTTTGTAATCCGGCAGATAGTCGGCGATGCTGCCGTTGAGATTGAGCTGACCTGACTCCACGAGTTGCAGCACAACGATAGCAGTAAACGGCTTCGAGACGGAGAATAGGTCAAAGGGCATTGTTGCTTTGTTCGACAGCCCAGCATCACGGTCCGCCTGGCCCACCGCCCCCCGGAAAAGCACCGTCTTGCCGTCAGCGACTAGCAAGCCACCATGCCATTTCCCGGTCGTCGCGTACTCTCTGGCGATCGATTCTGCTTTTGCAATACGCGGGTCCTGGGATGATGCGGTATCCCTGCAACCAGCGAAGACCAATAATAGAATGGATATGCCTACCGGCATCCACATAGGTGTGTTCATCCTCAAAAGTGCTTACTCCCTGTGCATAGCATTGGGCGTCCCGCGAAAGCCCGCCGGGCCGCAGCATATTGCTTGGGTTTGTTATACCTTGTTTTACAGAGCGTGTACCAGCCAGTAAATGATGATCACTACGCAACCAAAAACCAAAAAATACTGAGGAACCCACGTTTTTCTAATTAAAGACCAAATTGAGCCAACAAACAAAAGCAGAGACAGTGGAGCGAAAATATTTATTTCGAGTATGAACCAACTCTCATAATCATTACCGACATACCTTCCAGAGCAAAGTCCTGATATCGGCCATACAACCCATGCCGAGAGCGCTGTTAAAAGTAAAATCTCTATTAATGCCAAATTTTTAAGCACCTGGCGATTTACTCAGACAGTTAACGCCCAAGTTAATTGGTGAGCGCAGCGAGTCCGGCGCCGAGAGGTGCGAACTAACACGGATTTTTATGTGATAGCCGTTCACTCTGGCAGCTTCTCGAATTCTGGTACATCATCTAAATCTTTATCCCAATCAGCTTTGCTAGACGTAAAGATGTGAGCTGTTGGTGACATAGAGACTGCCGTATCCAGACACCCTGCGGGAACGAGAAGCAAACCGCCTTCATGAATGTTAGGCAATGCTGAACCGCAGAACTTGCAAAAACTTTTCGTGTGGCGGGTGCCTGGAAGCCTGAAGGTAGTCACAGACTCTGAGCCTGCCAACCAGGACAACTTAGCTGACTTCGAAAATAAATTAGCCGCATGAGCAGACCCAGTATCCTTTTGGCAATGCTGACAATGACACAGGTAAAAACCGTCGAACGTCCCTTGCACTTCAAATTTTGCATTGCCACACAGACAAGTACCATAATAACCAGTCATCAAGCCTCCCTCTGTTGTCTGTAGTTTGCACACACATAACGCGAAGCACACCAGAAAATTTGGCGCGCAGCGACCAATTTTTCTGAGTGATGCCACTTGTTATATTCCAATTTTTTGTACACCAAAGTTAATCTGTTCAACTGGTATAACTATTTGTTGATAGCTACAACCAACAGTCCCTTGTTCAGTTAGCAATACATGATCAAAAGGTGGTGCCATATCGAACAACTTCCCTTCAAAAGTAACGAAAGCATCAAAATCAAATTTTGTTAAATCCACTTTCGATTTAGAGAGACAATCTACAACTGTGTATTTTGCAAAACATATTATCTTGTGAGTTGGCTCTGCATTATGGAAAAAAACTCGACTATGTGCCGCTGCTTCATAATCACTGCCCGAACCATAAATGACAAGTGATTCATTATTGGAGCATACAACTCTTTCAACCAGTAGTTCCCAATTTGCTTGCGCCCAATCATCAAAATACTCTTCAAATGAGACTAAGCATAATTCTTGCTGTTCTGCGTAAAATTTATGCATTTCATATGACTGAGTAACCAATTGATAATTGGCATTTAAGAAGCTGATGAAATTAGCGATGCAGGAATTTAGAAACTCAATCTTCATGGAGGCAACGTCCTATCCTTGGGAAGCTCAAATTTGCTTGTCCGGTGAATTTAGCGAACCGAAGTCCAAACAAAAACTATTATGCTCAAGCAATATAAGCCAATAAAAAGCCAGTTAATAAATAATACAGACAACCAGGCTTTTGAGTTAAACGAAAAATAATTTCTATTTTCTGTTGTTAATAAGATTAATGAGCTAGGCACTACAAACAACAAGACGAAACCAACAGCAAATAATGCAGTGCCTATCCATGCCATAGCCAAAGCAGCGCCTGCATATACAGGTGTATTTGGTTCAGTATCACCAAATAGAAAATAAGCAAAGCACACTAATAAAATAGGGATGATGTTACCAATTATTTGCAGAGTCTTCATGATAAGCCTGTTTAAATAAAACGCTCCACGGATGCATGCGAACTATAAGCGTCGCAGCGGCCGCTGGCTCCGAACGACGCGGTTTGTTATAAGCTACGATTAAGCAGCCTTGGATTGCTTTTAGCAAGCATAAGAGATGCATTATCAATAAACGGCCATGCTTCGAAACTACCTGATTTAAAGAATATTTCCTGCTTGTTATAGCAGCCAAGTTGTCTTTCAAACAGGTTATAAACTATTGGCCTGGCACCCGCTTATCGGGTGAGTTGCTATGTTAGGCTATATAACCTTAACTTTTAACAATACTGATTTTGTTGCCATCAACTTTCCATGTGATTTTATTCTCTGTTGTTAATATGTAAATTGGAACTTGGTGCAACAAACTGAGAAAGACATGAACAGCGTTTGGTGTAGGTTCAACGATATGACTTAAAGTTAACGCTGCTACCCTTTCTGTCCTTTGTAACACAATACACGATTTTGAAAGGGGGTTATTCTCCAAAATCTCTTCTCCAGACTCATTAATAATTAATTGGTAGTTGCCGCCAGCCATAACTTCCCCATGTTTGACTGACCCCGCCAAGAGATAAACGATGTTGTAATTGTTTACCTCATCATTAAATTTTATAACGGCGGTATTATACCTATCCGAGCATGCTTTAAATTCGCTTTTTAACGCAGTTTGCCTTGCTTTAAACATGAAGAGCTGGCTGGAAGTGAGTTCAAATCCCTCGATATGAGCCAAGTACGTTTGTTCTAAAACCCGACCTGATTGGGTTTCTACTTGATATAAGCCTTTAAATTCGCCCTCAACATCACCTACGAAAGTCACAATCATTCTGCCGCTAGTCATTTCTTTATCGGCATGTTCGGTTACCCAGCCACGAAGTCGTTTATCTCGCCCTAAAACGCCATTATCCGATAAAAAATCGGTAACAACCCAAGCTGCAATATCCTGCATGTAAATTTCTGCACCAAACATTTCAGCCTTTGCTACAGCGATTTGAAGATCTTCTGGGATCGTATTCATTATTCTATAAGGGTCATGAATATCTGTGTTTTCTTTAACCAGCGCGGTTTTAGTACACCCAACTAACATCAATAGAGCCATTATTATTATGTATTTGGACATATCTGCATTCTCAAAAGTATACAGGTGTTTAACGTAGCTGTTCTTACCCATATAAAGTTAACTTCAGTTCCATGAATTTGCTTTAGAAAATAAAAAATTGAGATAGTGTTTAGCTTCCGTCGTCATTGCTACCCTTCTTCTTAGCCATACTTAGGCCAAGTGCAGCTCCAATGGCAACACCAACACCAATACCCAGACCGACATTACCCATGGCAATACCGATACCAGAGCCTATCGCCACGCCAATTGCTATACCTACGCCAGTGTAATATTCCGTATTCTTTTTGTTTGGATCAGACATCTCAACTCCTCAGGCACCTAACGCCGCAAGCAGCAAGCGTTAGAGCGCCCATCGGGCGCGTTTTTGATGGCGCTTATTAACGAGCACTGCGCACAAACCAACTAGAACACAATAAACATAAACTGTACAAATAAGTTAATGGCCAAATAAAAGCAATAAGTACCCCAATAACTTTACTTATGCTTTTAAAACTATGAATGACAGAGCAACCCCATAGATAGAGCAAAGAACACAGTGACATTGTAAGAAGTAGCAATTCTAGTAAATGCATCTCCGGACCACTTAAACCCGAATCAGCTACCCGAGGGTCTCCAATGTAAATTAGCAAACCCAAATAACCCCACATAATCACACTGAGGACTATGAGTACGGCGAGTGACTTTGGATTTAAGAAGTATTTCATAATGCTCGTTAACGCTCGCAGCACAGGCCGAAACCCGCGCAGCGGGTTGACGTCGCAACCAGCGCTTTTTGCTGGCGATAATATTTGTTTGTTAGCGTCTGTACTCGCAGAGACGCGCAACCTGATCTTGTGTTTCTTGTGAAAACAGTGCCAATTGTTCATCAGTTAATACACCATGATGTTTCAAGGCGGCTATTTTAAACACTGCATTACTGCGTTTAATATCATTAAACATCTCAGCGATGACTTCATCTTCTTTATTAATTAATTTCCAAAGCTCTAAGTAAGTCTCATGCTCCCGGCCTTTACGGGTAGATGATATTTGCTCGATGCGCCGAAATATTGTCTCGCATGCAGAATTAAGCAAGCTCTCTTTTAAGCTGCTAAGCCTTTTCCAATCTTTTTCAGGTACAGATGACATCTGAGCTTTCTCCTGAAGACGCTAACGCCGCCAGCACGTACGGCTTAGTAGTGAAGGCGAAACCGCAATAGAAAAGGCGTCGCCGTGCCTTGCTTTGTTATAAGCCCGATGCTGGATGTTTAAATAATGCACTAAAAAAAACCAGCTATTTTTGTTAATGCTACTAATACTAACAATACAACAAATACCTTAGGGAAATACGGATGTTTTGTCTTCATCCACGCTAAAGCCGGTGATTTTTTAGAAGTGGCCAGAATACCGCCAAAGTGCAATGCACCGATTATGCAAACAATGATAACTAAAATGCTATTCGCTGGTTCAGAGATCAACGTAGCTCCTTGAGCTTATAACGCAAAGTTTGAGGCGGCTGGTGCGCAGCCTAAGCCGACCCAGCCACGACAGTGGCGACAACAGCGCTTTGTTATGCATGACTTAACTCGCCGTACCTTAAATACATCAGATTGTCACCGCCACCTATTTTCCATGGCTTTCTACTATCGCGTTCAATAATTTCATTGAGAACTACATTATGTGGACAACTAGCAATTATTTCCGCTAACACGCAACTTGCTGATTCAAGATGATCGTTTGTTGCATCATCAGTAAAAACTGCATGGAAACTCAATTTTTTATCGATTAGCGACACGTAAAGAAAGCGAAGCGTATGAGGAACCTCACCTAACATTGCGATCTGTACTCTTCTAGCTATATCCATTGATACCACGATCTTACTCATGCATAACGCACGCAGCACGCGCAGCCGCATTGGAGTAGCCGCCGCCGTGCCTCTGATTGTTATGCGAGCTCAATCCACCACCCTCAGTTGAATCTCTGCACCATCTGGAAGGTCATGGATTTGCTTTGCAACGTCGCCTGAGAATCGAACAAGCTCAACAAGCGGAGCGGTCTTGATGTTTGAAATGGCATATTCGCCCCCGAGCACACCGGGGATCACCAAACAGTATTTCGCGCCTTCAGGAAGCTCACCCAAATTCGCCCTTGCCTGCTCGACCAGTGTTTCCATACGCCAGTCTTCCAAAAACTCCTGATCAGAAGACAGGCGAACCAACTCGTCTCGGGTGTTAGCTACAACCTCACAGTAAGCATCTTCAGGGCACAAGCGCCAGTATTTGCCCTCAAAATCTTCGATCATAAGGTTGCCAAAATCGTTCTCTCCTACGATTTCAACAGGATTGATACCAACCCAACCCCACGACTCTCTAATTTCCTGAATGATACTCATGTCTTCCTTTGCGCATAGCGCACGCATAACGGGCAAATATTGGTTGGCTATAAACCGAAGCGCAGCGTAGGAGCCAACAAGTATTTGTCCAGTTGTGGCGCTTGCTATATTTTTACTTTTTGATTACAACACACTTTACATCCGCTTTTAAAGCATCCACTCTGTTTTGACATTCCAGTAACGCTCGCATGTTGGCAGCTTTTTGGGACTTATAGTCATACGAAAATCCAAAAACTTCTCCATTTTCGCTTTTGCCGAATGCAAACGCTTTATAGTTTTTATGCTTTTTAAACTTTTCAAAAGCAACTTGAGTTTGTTTTGAACATTCATTTTTTACACAAAAATCTTCATTCAAATTCGAAGTAGTACTGCAACCAGAAATAATTATCAAGGAAGCAAAGATCCATTTAAATTTCATTGAGGTAAAAATCTCCAAAAAAAATATAACGCTGAACGAAGCGGCTCGTCTCACGCGTCCGCCTTCCGTGACTTGTTATGACTAGAACCGATTACGCTCCAGCCAACTAATAAAATCCGGGGCATCCTCTGTGAATCGGTTTGTCTCGTGGTCCCAAAAAAAGATTGCTGGAGACTCCCCGACTGACCAGCAGAAAAGGTCACCGCAACCATTGCTAGCAAAAGCCACATAAGCCCGACTTTTTACGTAAATCTGATTCTCTAGCAGTTCCTGTGGTGCGAGTATTTCAGCGCTAAACCTCAGATCGTTTAAACCGCCCAATCTGACAAAATCACGATACCAACCTTTGAATTCAGTTCTCAGAGCCAACTCTGCCTGATCCATTTCGCCCTCGGAAGGAATCGGATTATCAAGCCGATACTTTTCGTTCTTGGCCAGAATACTCTCAATCTGATGCATAGCTTTAGTCATAACGCTCGCCACACACGCGCGCAACTTGTTGCGAGTCGAGCGCCAAAGGCGCGTTGTGATGGCGATTGTTATGTTTGGCTATCATAATCGCATACCAACTATCCACGGCAATCCATGCTATCTTCTGAGGATAATCGATATTGCTTTGGAATTATTAAAATTAAAGGTGTGACAATCAATACGATAGTTAGCAACCTGCCGAAAAACCAAGGAATGACAGATTCTAATAATGGCACCCCGCCAAATATTGCAATAACAGGTAAAACTCCTGACAGCCTATGCATAGGAGTAAACTCATGTAATGTGCCACACTTTACGCACCTATGCTTAGTCCAAATAAAAGAACCAAGAAACCAGCCCAAAGATAATCGATATGAACATTTTAAACACTTAGGTAGCATTTTTCAGGGGCCTTTCTATTGGTGCGCATAACGCTTTGCTAATTGGCTGCCGCAGCGCAGCGTAGGCAGTCCAGTGGAGGCCACGCTTTTTGTGGCGGTAACGAAATTAAGCAACTTGTTAAGTGGCTTTGATTTTAGCTTTAATATCATCATAGCTCTGTGCGCGCACATTGATTTTACTGCCAGTATGGATCAAAACTTCCCTTGCTCCCATACCGCTTGCAAGTTCACGTAAGACACGCTCCTCTATATCGCTGAGCCCGCCATCAGTTTTTTCTAGCTGATGCATGATTACTCTCGGCGCGGCTCTCAGCTTTGAGCTAGTAAGAGTAAAGATACCATGCTGCAAAATCTTTTCTGCCAGCATGAAATTTCCGATAAAACTTCTGGTATGTGAAAAAGGGTTCGATGTCTGAATAGTTGGCCCCGATAATGATTTAGCTTCTCGACCAATTGCCTTAATCTTTTCTTTTCCCTTTGCGCCTTCCAGCGCTATCCAAGGTTCAATTTCAATAAATTGCCCGGTTGAAAATTTTTGCATTGTGACTATATTTTCACTCAACTCAACCAGCAGATCGAAGGAAAACAGGCTTCTAATGAATTCGAATATCAAATGCGGCCTCCAAGCCACTTAACGCCCGCCTAAACGGCGAGCAACTTGTTGCGAGTCCAGCGGCCGCAGGCCGCGATGTTTTAGGCGCTTGTTATATGTCATAAGCTACTTTTCCCAAGCGATACTGTTTGTATATCACCGCGAAATCGTGCACTCGAGTTTGAGCGCATATATATACCTGAGATCACGCAAATGAAAAAAATTATTGCGTATGGCCATGTTTCTACAACTTTGACGTACTCTAATTTTTCTAACAAATACCCCAAAAGCACAAATATCGAACTTGTCCAAAATAACCAGGTGCACTCCTGTTCGAACGGAAATGACATTTCAATAACCTTTAAGTAATGCCTGCACTTAGGACAAATAATTGATTTATCCTTGCATCTCCAGTCTTCACAAATACGCTCATGTTCTCCAAAGACGATTTCGCAATTTCCGCAACAATATTTATGCATAATGAGACATATAACGCTGCCAGCAGCGGCCGTAGTGGAGGAGCGAAGCGCCGGAACGAAGGTCCAGCACACGCAGTGGGCGTTGCTGGCTGGTCTTGTTAGCTGTAACTTGGCACCTACTTTGAGTCATGACTGTTTTCATTTACGAGATTGCGCACGTACTCGCTTTTGTGAAATTGTCTTGAGACCCAAGATTTAAAAGTTGGGTGGCTTAGCATATTTTCTCTGGTTAATGCCTTTGTTACCTTACCCTCCATACCTTCAGAAACAA
>NZ_JAWWAP010000006.1:0-331782 GCF_033721375.1 Arsukibacterium sp.
GGCGTGACAGGCCGGTATTCTAACCGACTGAACTACCGCTCCGGAATCAGAAAGCGTTTTGTTGCTATGGCGGAGCGGACGGGACTCGAACCCGCGACCCCCGGCGTGACAGGCCGGTATTCTAACCGACTGAACTACCGCTCCGAAGAAGCAACAAAAATTGGCGGAGCGGACGGGACTCGAACCCGCGACCCCCGGCGTGACAGGCCGGTATTCTAACCGACTGAACTACCGCTCCGCGCTAATTACACCAGACAATTTCATTTGGGTATCGTCTGGTGCGGCGGGAATGATACGGATAAGGCCAAAGCCCGTCAACTTCTTTTTTGTCGCTTTTGGCTATTCCTTAATCATCCGGCAACGAAAGATCCAGAATATCATCCAGATCGTTGTTTTTTTGTGCTTTTGTCTGCGAAGTCGCATTTTTTGTGGTGTTTGCAGCCCGGTCAGACGGTTTGGCAGTACTTACTGCAACAACCGGCTTTTTCCGCCAAAACAGCAAAGCAGAGGGCCTTTTACCGCTCATAATAAGCCAGATAGCCAGGCTGCCAGTAATCAGAATAAATAAGTTAATGCCAATAACCAGTCCCCACGGAAAGCCAGGCTCAGGTTCAGCTTGCTCAACATTAAGTTCTGCCAGCACTTGCTCCGGCAATTGCTCCAGTTCAGGTGCAGCAAAAGTCTGCTGGTTTACCACAAAACTCAGCTCCGGCATCGTCAGCATAAACTCGCGACCATCCTGCCAGTTGCCAAACACAGCAATATCCAGAATATAACTGCCAAAGCCTTTATTTAACACTGACAGGGTATTGTCCGGGTTGTCTTGCGCATTCAGCGCATACTGGTCAACACTACCATCCGGATATCGCACCCGGCCCTGGATTAGCAGACTCGCCGCTTCCACGCCTGGCTCAGTGATAAGAAATTCTACCTGATGATTGCCGGTTTCGCTGGCGGCCAGCTCAACTTCAGGGTTTATTGGCGCCGGTTTTAAAATAACGGGCTGCTGCTCCAGTTCCCGGGTATAAAGTGCGGTACGGACAATATACTTTGGGGTCCACTCTCCGGCGACGAAATCAAGTTTGAATTCACCGGTAAAAATGCCATCACGGGCCCGTTCATCAAAGCCCCGGCCATCATCGCGAAAGGTGGCTACCTGGATAATTCCACGACCAAAGTTATCGAACTCAGCGTTGTTAGTGCTGATGAAAATTACTTCCAGCGTTAATACTTCCCGAAAATCACGGGCCGTTACCGCTGCCCCGCCGTCTAGCAGCCGGGCAGTGACTTTTACCGTTTCCCCTACCATCAGGTTATCTGGCAACGGGTCTACGTCCAGTTTAATATCGGTCAGCACCATTATCCGGCTTTGCGGCAAAATCCGGCCAATAGCCTGCCATGGCCCTGGCATGGGATTGTTTATTTCAATCAGGTCGTAGCTTGCGGCATCATGCCAGCGTATCTGATTTTCTTCTGCGGTATTAAAATGCAACTTACTGCCATCGGGCCTGACCAGTACCACAGAAGCACTGCCGGGACGACGAAAGATTAACAGCGTTATTGTTTCAACTTCGCTGTCAATGCGAAAGCGGTTGTCAAAAAACGGGATCTGATTTTTAGTGGGTAAATCGCCCAGTAAGGCAAAACCTTCAGCCTCAGCAATGGCCTGCTCTGCTGTCAGCTCCTGCTCTGCTGCTGCACTGTCCTGCCGGGCCTGGCCTATCGCTGGCCAGAGCAACCCGGCTAACAACAGTAACCAGCAGCAATACCCCGTTAGTCTCGCCACAGGCAACTTCCCCCTTTTTTCTGAACCAAATCCAGCCGGCTTTCATGCGCCAACAAGTCATCGGCCGAGGCTTTAATAACCTTTAACTTACTGCTGCGAATAATTGTTGTCTGGTCATTATCGCCGGCTTCACCCTGTTCCTGCTCTGCAGCCAGATTTAAGCTGACCTGACCGCCGGTCATCAGTAAATAGACATCGGCCAGAATTTCCGCATCCAGTAAAGCGCCGTGCAAGGTCCGATGGCTGTTATTGATGTCATAACGACGACACAATGCATCCAGGTTGTTCTTTTGCCCAGGGTGCAATTCGCGCGCTAACTTCAGTGTATCCAGCACGGCGCAGTATTCATGCACCGGCGGTAATACCGGCCGAAGCCGCGCAAACTCATGGTCAATAAACCCCACGTCGAACGCGGCATTATGAATAACCAGCTCAGCCCCCTGAATATAATCAAAAAAACTTTTCGCAATTTCGCGAAATTTTGGCTCATCAGCCAGGCGTTCATTGGTAATACCGTGTACCGCAATGGCTTCGGCTTCAATCTCCCGCTCCGGGTTTATATAGACATGATAGTTATTGCCGGTAAAGCGGCGATTCACCAGTTCGACACAACCAATTTCAATAATGCGGTGGCCTTCACGGGGATTAATGCCTGTGGTTTCGGTATCGAGAATAATTTGTCGCTTTGCCATGATAGATTTCGCTTTTTACTGCAATTACGTTAGATTATACGCCGTTTTACTTCGAGGAAAGGCTTTATGCAGAAAAGTGTTGCGATCTATACCGACGGTTCCTGTCTGGGTAACCCGGGGCCCGGTGGTTATGGCGCTATTTTAGTGTATAACCAGCATCGCAAAGAGCTTAGCGGCGGCTTTCGCCTTACCACCAATAACCGGATGGAACTGCTGGCGGCGATAATCGCCCTGGAAAGTTTAAAATCTGCCTGTCAGGTAGATTTAACCACCGACAGCCAGTATGTTCGGCTGGGCATTATGCAGTGGCTAGCCGGCTGGAAACGCAATAACTGGAAAACCAGCCAGAAACAGCCGGTTAAAAATCAGGATTTATGGCAGCGGTTAGACACTGCCGCGGCAAAACATAACGTAAACTGGCATTGGGTGAAAGGCCATGCCGGCCACCCTGAGAATGAACGTTGTGATGTTCTGGCCCGCAGCGCAGCTGAAGCCAAGCCGACCACAGTCGACCAGGCGTTTGAAGCAAGTTAACAGGCAAAGATTAAACTTGAAAAATACTGTAAAAAAGTTTTGTGACGGGAATTAACCGCAATAAATAATGAGTCAACTGCGGCTAGAACCTCGATTTGGTCATCACAGAGTGTCTGAGTAAGTGCGCAAGCGCGAACGAGTTGCTGTGATGAGCCAAAGCGAGTGTTGTAGCAAAAGCAGTTGACCTGCGCCGAGCTTAATCGCCGCAATTACTCACCAGATTTAACTGTACTTTCACTACTGTTATTCGCAGACAACATCTTTTCCAGTTCAGCAATAAAATCTTTGTCATCCGGTGCAGTGCGGCTACCAAAATGCTTTACCGTTTGTTCATCGGCACTGACCAGGTATTTATTGAAATTCCACGACGGCGTTTCACCTGTTTTAGCAATCAACGCTTTAAATACCGGGTTCGCGTCATCACCCTTTACTTTAGTAGTAGTGAACATCGGAAATTTAACGCCATAAGTCAGGTAACAGACTTCAGCCGTTTTTTCAGCATCGTCATATTCCTGCTTAAAGCTATCTGACGGAAAACCGAGCACTACCAGGCCTTTATCCTGATATTTCTGATATAACGCTTCCAGTCCTTCAAACTGCTTGGTAAAACCACATTTGCTGGCCGTGTTTACCACCAGCACGGTTTTACCCTGATATTGCTCACACAAATCAACCGTTTCGCGGGTGTTAAGTTGCTGCATGGCGTGGCCAAGAATTTCGCCACACTGATTAGCCATCGCTGAGGTTGATATCACTGATGTCGCTAATACCGCGGCGTTTAACCATGTTTTCATTTTTAATCTCCAGTTACGCTGTTGACTTGCACTGTCAGCCTTTACGTTAGCTAAGCTTAAACCGATCTGTCGCTCAGTGATAGCAGCAGACTAAAATTGATAACTTGCCGACATTCTGAAGGTTCTCGGCTCCAGCGGATGAGAATGACGGTCCTCCACTCCCTCTGCCGGTTCTCCCGCCAGGCGCGAGCTGTAAAAATAGTCAATGTCATTCTGGTTACTGTCCGGCATGTTTAATAACTCCAGATTAAACCGCCAGCGCTGCCAGTCATACTGATAGCCGGCATTAACTACGGTAGTCGCTGCCGAGCGCTGCTGATTAAAACTGTCCAGGGTACGTTTACCGAAATGACGCAACCGTAAACTGACTTGCCACGGTTTATCGGCTTTGTAAATCAGCCCCATACTGGCAACCAGCGGTAAAGAGCCGTCGACATAGTCGCCTTCGCCCTCTGCCTGTCCGCTAAAACGCGAGCGGGTGAGTGCCAGCTCAGCATCCAGGCTCCAGTTACTGCCCAGCCAGTAGTAAGCAGCCAGCTCTATGCCGTAACGTTTGCTGGCGCGGTTGGGCTCATTAGTACCGGCATCGCCAACATACAATAGTTCAGAGTCAAGCTGCAGGTACCATAAAGCAACAGAAGCATTAAATGCGGTGTAATCAAAAAAGCGCAGCCCGAGCTCAGCACCATCCGATTTAACCAGTAAATCTACCGGGTCTACGGCTTGCAATGTCAACGGTTCTGCCACCGTGGTAGCACCACGCGCGTCATTGGAATGAAAGCCCTGCCCGGTATTAAAATATGCCTGCCAGTTCGGTGCAAACTGATAGCTGAGCCCGGCCTTAAGTGACACTATATCATCAGCCGCAGTGCCGGAGTTGGCAGTGGTAAGGGCACTGTCCACTGACGCTTCCATATAGTCGTAACGCAGGCCGATATGAGCGGTCCAGTCAGCATTAAGCTGAATATCAGACTGGCTGTAAAGCCCGACAGAACCCTGTTGCACCTTGTCCTGTCGCACTGTATTTAAGCGCTTTCGAGCTCGGGTGTTATACAGCCCTACTTCAGCAATATCATCAAACCTTAGCTGCACACCAACCACATGCTCGACTGCAAACTGGCCGACACGGTGATGCCAGTGATGACTAAGCGCGCCGCCGGCTATACGCCGGTTATCAACCTGCTGAAACTGATCGCCATTTACCGTATCCGCTAAAAAATAGGTAAAGTTGGACCATAAATCCAGATCTGTATCAATTAAATAGGCACTGGCTTGCCAGGCATCACTGAACCAGCCAGCTGACAGACTGTAACGGCTGCTGTTACCGCCGACAGTCGGGTCGAGCGATCCCAGCCGGTCAATCTGGCCAGTTGTTACCGCGCGACCCGGGATCTGATCGGCAGCATTCCAGCTGTTACTATAGGCCATTGCCGTAACCGAAAACTGGCCACTGGCCAGCGGCTGACTAAAGCGGGCCACAGCATTAAATTTATCAACATCCTCGTTAATATCTGTCCAGGGGCCATCATATTGCTGCACCTCGCCGGCCAGCAGCAAGTCACCACTGCCATGGCTGCTGCTGCCTTTTGCCATCAGCCGCTGGTAATTGTTCTGACCTATCGTTAGTTTCACTTCGTCTGTGGTGCGATTTTGCAAACTGAAGCGGGCTGAGCCTGCTGCCGAAAAATCGCCATCATTTGCATGATATGCCCCTTTCTGATATTCAATCTGACTAATCAGCTCCGGCATAATAAAACTTAAGTCGGTATAACCCTGGCCATGACCATGGCTTCTCATATTAAGCGGCATACCATCAATTGCTGTACTGAAGTCGGTGCCATGATCCAGGTTAAACCCCCGCAGAAAATACTGGTTTGCCTTGCCACTGCCACTGTGCTGGGTTACGACCATCCCCGGAATAAACTCCAGCACTTCACCGGGGCGTAGCAACGGCCGGTCGCTAATCTCTGCATTGCCTATTACTCCTTCGGAGGCGGAACTGGCCTGGCCCAGCAAATCGGTCTGCCGGCCCTTAATGATGATTTGCTCCATCATATGCGCGGATAAAGGATCGGCAGCAAGCTTAAGCGGCTGCATGCTTAACGTTAATGCAGCCGCTAACAGACTTAATTGGTAATTTTTCATTGTTGTCCCTGGCTTAACAGCGGTTGCTCAGGATAAGTAATGGCATCTGCGGCCAGCACAGCATTGTCTGAAGCGCCGGCGACTTGCCACGACAACAACAATTTGTGACTGGGCTCGCCGGCAAATAATGCCCGGTATGTCAGCTGCCAGCCAGCTGCATGTTTACAACTGACCACCAGCGGCAGTAACAGGTACGAATCACGATGCAGCCGCTGCAACTGCCAGTCAGCGGCCAGCGCGGCGTTAATCTGACAGGGCTCGCCGGCACTGCTGAAACTGATGTGGTCATTTAAATAGGTATTTAATGCTGGCGCACTGTCTGTAACCTGTTGCCAAGACACCTGATGACTGTTTGCACTGGCTATCAGACCGGCCTGGGCTAAATCATGCAAAGCAACCTTCCAGACTACTGCTGGCTGGCCTGCTACGTCTTTCACATCCATATAGGCGGTGCTGAACTTGTGTGCCAGCACCCCGGGCGCGTTAATACCAATAACGAGCAGGCACATTGCCACCTTAGAACCGTTATTCATTGGGAATTCCTTGCTGATAAGTTAATGCCCGTTTGCTTTGCCGCAATAAGGCAATATCATCAGGCTCTTTCGCGCTTTGATAGTTAAGTTCAGCCCAGTGCAGTGCAGCCTGCGGATCCGGGGCGACTCTCAGAAAATAATGGGCAAGATCTGCAGCGTGATCGGTATCGCCGCGGATCAATCTTAACTGCATGCGCTCTGCCAGCTCAGCGCTGATGCCGGTATCAGCTGCCAGTTGTTGTTCAGCGACAGCCAGCCGTACCAGCAGACTGTCAGCCAAACCAAACTGCTGATGTTTTGGCAGTAACCGCTGATACACCTGATGGTGCTGATTTAGCGCCAGGCTTAAATCAGCCCATTTTAACCACAGGCTGGTTGGTGCTTTGGCCAGTACCGGGGTAAGCCAGGCAGTTGCCGCTTTAATATCGCCGGACTGCTCCGCCTGCTCTGCCAGAATTCCCCTCAGCCACAAGTCAATCTGGGTTGGAATGTTTTGCTGGCGCTGATATAACAGCTGCAGCGCCTGATAACTTTGCTGCCATTGGCCACTTCGCCCTGCCACCTCATAGCTACAGACTGAAAACAGAAATAAATCTCGCTGCCACAAACGGTTACAGGCTTGTTGCGCAGACTGATGCTGCGCAGTCGCCAGATAAATACGGGCGGCCATAAGGCTGGCGGTCAAATGTCCGGGTTGGCGGGAAAATACCGGTTCAAGGCTGGCTAATGCTGCAGCAAACTGATGTTGCTGCTGCAAAATATCTGCCTGCAGCAGCGGGTACTCAATATTGTTATGGTTAGCTTCTGTTACCTGACTAAGCCAATACTGAGCCTGATGAAACCAGGCGTCAAAACCTGGCTGACGTGACCCGGCTAAATACAACGCAGCTAAGTTAAGCGCATCGTTGTCATTAGGTTGTGCCATAGTCCGGGCGGTTAACTGCTGCATCTGGGCAGTTAACGGTAGTGGCGCAGTCAGTGTTATCGTCTGCTGTGCTGACGGCTGAAAACTATCAGCATGGGTTACTGTAGACCCAGCAAAAAATAATAAAAATATTACGTGTTTCATTAGTGCGCCTTTGAATCAATGAGCCTTTAAACTAAGGTGCCTTTAAATCAGGTTGCGTTTAAAAAAGCATGCGTTAATAAAAACCGGGGCGAGTATCCGCCCCGGTTTTTACACCTTACAACCCATCCAGTAAATCGGCATAATCTGCTTGTGCCATCGCATCCATAGTAAATTCACGACCATTTACCGCAAGTGGTGTTGCTGTCGCATCTGCAGCAAAAGCCTGCCGGCTATAACTGAGAAACGACACTACCGCTACCTGAACATCGATACTGACAGTGGCATCGGTAACGTTTTCACCATCGGTAATCTGGACAGTGAAACTGTCATCACCGGTAAACTCACTGGCCGGGGTGTAGACAAACTGACCATCATTTTGCACTGTCACGCTTCCCCGCTCTGCGGCCATTGTTAAACTAAAGCGTAAGCGATCGTTTTCCGGATCAGTGGCCAGCAAAGTATCCGTGATGGCTTCATCCGTTTCCGTAACAAAGCTGCTGCTGACCAGCTGTGGCGGTTCATTTGGCTTATCGCTACTGCTGTTACAGGCGCTAAGTGCGGCAACCGTTGCCAGCATTAATGTGGCTTTTAGTACTATGCTATTCATAACAGCCTCCTTAGTTAGGTGAACCGGCTAACGGCGTTAATAAATACGGGAACTGACTGTCCAGCATTGTTGCATTGACAGGCGCGCCGTCAGTAAAGGGGACATTACCAACCGGTGCATCCTCTGGGGCACACAAACCTAAATTCGTCGGCTCGCCGGCAATCGGTATGTCATGACACAGCGCACCCATCACGACCCGCAGCGCAATATCCACTACATCATCACCCGGACGTCGACCATTCGGAAAGCCTGCGAGATCATCTCCGGCGACACCAAAGGGGGATTGCATCGCAGCAGGCGTTGCAGGAATACCGGTGTTTAAGCGCAGCATTTCGGATGCGGTTACCGTTGCCAACTGATTTACGCCGGGGAAGCCGGTTAAAAATGCCGTGACTAAATCCATCCGCGGAAAATTAGACGGGGCTAAATCTTCTATGCTGGTACCGAGGGTTGCATTCACCGCGTCTTTAAACAGAATATTCAGCAAGGCAGGTAACGTCGGATGAGTAACATAATCAGCAAACTGGCCGTCATCAGCGGGCTTGCTACTGTTAAACTTGTCTTTATCCGCCAGACCAATTACCAGCTCGTTTACCAGCGGGTTACTTAAGCGCGATACCTGCACCAAGGCACCGCCATTCACGTCAGGCCGGCTGAAGGTCGCGTTCGGGTTTAAGATCCGGGCCTGCGGTAAACTGGCCGTGGTCCAGGCACCAATAACGCCGTTGCCAGAACCGGTAACGCAGCTGATTGGTACTTCAATGGCCAGGGTTGTCACGTTTTTGTCTACTAAATCATCGTTAGTACTACTTTGGGTAATACCACCGGGAAAACCGCCAGCATCACCAGCACCGGGTGCACTGTCACCTTCCACCGGCACATAATTAACTAAATCGAAGGTTTCGCCCAGATTAACCACAAACGGGTCTTTGCGCTGGCCGACAAAAATGCGGCTTGCTGCCTCGCACCCTGGCATGCTGACATCATAAACATACTGATCGGCATAAGCCTGATAGGCCGCTTGATCAGTAAAGGTTTTATTACCAACATAGTCATAAGGCTTGGTAAACTGCATCGCTCCGTCAGCCGGCATCAGTGTGCTGACATTAGCGCCGCTTACCAGCTCAACGCTGTAGTTTTCGATAAAATTCAGCGCTGCACTGCTGTCACTGCTGATCCCGCCAACATTTTTCAGCGGTACGCCGACCATCCGCTGATTACCTTCCGGGCCTATCGCCAGTTGTACGCCATTACCTTCATTCGCCAGGCTCTGGCTGAAGCGGAAGTTAAAGCTGATATTGGGCATTGCATCGCCATTATTGTCGATATGGATGCTGTATACAGCAGCCGGGTCAAGCGCGAAATAGTTCGGCCCACCGTAAGCATCCTGAAGCGGAATATAATTGGCGATTAATGTCACATAGCCTTCCCGGCCACTTTCATAACTGTTAAAAACATAAAAATCAGTTGCATCAATGGTTGGCATTCTGGTGATAGCGGGTGCTTCACGATGACTGGATGCCTGTGCATCGCCAACAAAAATGCTGGCACTCAGTGCCGCGGTTATGGCTAAACATAAAGTTGAATATTGCATTGAACGTTGCATAATTTTGATCCCTTTTGATTTACGTTGCCACCAAGTAACGACTCACCCGTGGCACTGGATGCAGCCAGAGAGAAAAAATGCAAAAAAAAACCGCCGAAGCGGTTTTTTACATCTGAAATAGTGCTTATATCGCGATAATCTCGGCGGTAAATAACACGGGTCCGGTTGGCTGGCCGGTGGGCGAGCCGCCCAAAGGCTCAAAGCTGACCGCCAGCGCGGCAATATCAATACCTGAGGCCGCTGACGGCCACTGTACTGTTGTTTCACCCTGCTGCGGTAAAATCCCCAGCGATATCGGAGGCTGGCCATCTGCAGGTAACATCCACAGCTGATAGTCATTGTCAGCGGCCTCTGTTACGGCCGCAGTGGCTTTTAACATCAACTGCTGCTCTTTGCGGGATACCAGCCACAACGCTTTGGCTTCAGCTGTCTGAATAATAGCCACCTCTGTTTTCACCGGTGCTGTCAGCATCGGCTGTAAAAATACCACGGCCAGCATTACGCACGCTGCCGCTGCCAGACTAAGCCACAGCGGCCGGGTATTGCGGTTAATCACCGGCTCTTGTGCCAACCAGCCTAACCGGCGCTGGATCTTTTGCCATACATCTGCCCGCGGCGTGGTAGCAGGTAACGATGCGGCCAAGGGGTTTAAATGTTGCTCCCAGCGCCATACCGTGCTGCGCACCTGGCTGTCGGTGGCTATTAAACGCTGAAATCGCAACCTCGCCTTGCCTTGCATGCCACCCAGCACAAAGTTAACCGCCAGCGCGTCCAGTCTTTGTTGTTGTTGATAATTCATCCTTCAAGACACCTTTTTAACTGGGTTAAACCACGGCGGATCCAGCTTTTCACTGTACCAAGCGGTGAGCCGGTATGCTCGGTAATTTCGTGATGGCTTAAACCGTTTAAATAAGCCAGCTGAATAGATTGACGCTGCTCAGGGCCCAATGCCTCCATACAGTCATCCAACTTAACCTTTTCCCTGGTTAAGCCCAGTACCTCCCCCGGCTTTATTTCTGCCGCCAAATCGTCGGTCACATCAAGATGCTCTGCTTTAATCCGGCGCGACTTCAGTAAATCCAGCGCCCGGTAGCGGGTGATGCTGATCATCCAGGTCATCACTGTGCCTTTATCGGCATGATAATCTGCAGCGTTATGCCAAATTCTGACAAAGGCGTCCTGCAGCACGTCTTCCGCCCAGTCATGGCGGCGCAGTAAATGCAGTGATACTGAAAATAGCTTTCCGGAACAGGCCTGATATAATTTTTCAAAGGCTGAGCGGTTGCCATTGGCAGTGGCATAAAGCCACTCCAGCAGCTGTTGTTGCGATGTTTCCATGTGAAATTCCTTGTTTTTGTTCTTTTCAAGGTACGAAAGAATTCAGTAACTGGATGCAACCAGATTATTCTGCGCTTCCTTTTTTTTGCAGGCCCATTATGCTTAGCACACAAACTATTAAATGAGTAATGCATGCGTATTTGTTTTCTGATGTACCCGTGGGAAAAAGTGATGCCCGATGGCGACAGCACCATCCGGATGATCCATGAGGCAGTAAGCCGCGGCCACAGTGTGGCGATTACCCACGCCAATAACCTGACAGTGCGCGACAGCATTGCAATGGCCTTTTGTAAAGTGGTGGTCAAAGGCCAGAAAATCTCCAGTAATATTGCCAGTTTTTACCAGAAGGTCGAGTTTAACCAACAGAAACTGCCGCTGGCGGCCTTCGATGCTATTTTTGTCCGGTTAAATCCGCCGCTGGATCCGATTGTGCTGAACTTTCTCGATTCAGTGCGTGAAGATACGTTTATTATGAATGATTTGGACGGCATTCGGATTGCCAATAATAAAATGTATACCGCGTCGTTACACGATCCGGCCAACGAATTTATACCGGTGACTCATGTCTCTAAAAATAAAGATTATCTGGCCCGGGTACTGGCCGAATCGGCCAACGATAAAATGATCTTAAAACCGTTAAACGGCTATGGTGGCAAAGGCGTAATCGTGATGGAAAAATCAGCGGTGCAAAGCGCCCGCTCTCTGCTGGATTTTTATATTGGCGATGGCGACAAGGGTAATTACGTTATTTTACAGGAATACGTTGAAGGAGCTGAACAGGGCGATATCCGGATCCTGATGTTGAATGGCAAAGCCATAGGTGCCATGCGGCGCATTCCGCCAGCAGATGATGTCCGCTCGAATGTGCATGCCGGCGGCACCGTCGTTAAACATCTGCTAACCGAGCAGGAGAAAAAACTTTGTGCCCATATCGGCCCGAAATTAGCCCGCGACGGTTTATTTTTTGCCGGCATTGATGTCATCAACGGCAAATTGATTGAAGTGAATGTAATGAGTCCGGGTGGCATTGCCCGGATAAACCGGTTGAACAAAGTTCGCCTTCAGGAAAAGGTTATTGATTTTATTGAAAGTATTGTTTCAAGCAAGCAGACTGTCTCACCTCGTAAGCAAGTGTTTCAACCGTTACTGGCTGCAGCAGAATTACAGATTAACCTTGAGTAAAATTTTTTATCGTTAAATAAAAAATAATTCACTGTTGTATCTGCCGGAATAACGGTAAATAGGCAAAAAAACGGAGGTATTGTCTATGTTGTTAGCTGTTAACCCGGAAATAGAAGAAGACGATCTGGCTACTGACATCGAGCTGCGTAAAGAGGTCAGTAAAGACAGTAAGGCAAAGCAGAAGTACGAAGCACGCCGGCGGATTGACGATTTAATGGAGCAGAAGCGCTTGCGTCAGTTGCTTGATGACTGGGAGCTGGATGACTGACCCCACCCTCTGCTATATTTTTTCTGATCAGCTAAACCGGTAGTTACCAGAATAACTGCCGGTTTCCTACTCTGCTTTGCTACACTATGCAGTCAAACATCTGAATTTCTGAATAACCCTGAAAACTTATGCCGCAACTTGTTAAAAAACAGCGTCGCCTCAGTCTTGTTGTGATGGTGCTGATATTTGGTATTGCACTGGCTGTGTCTCTGAGTCTGGTTAGTTACCTTAAAGATCAACGCCAGCAACAACAACAGCGTCTGGTCAGTGCCCGTGCCAGTGCTTTTGCCCTTGCGGTGCAACATGAGCTGAATTATCAGTTAAGTGCGGCCAACGCTTTAGCTGCTTTTGTGCAGCAACGCAGCGGCGATATCAGTGAATTCGAAGCATTTGCAGCTAAATTGTGGCAGCGCTATCCAAACACCACGGCGTTGTCAGTAGCTCCGGATGGCACCGTTGCTGGTGTGTATCCGCAAAATGGTAACAGTGACTTACTCGGTTATCAGATCATGCACGACCCAGTACAAGCGCTCGCGGCCAGAGCCAGTCTTGCCAGCAGCCAGATCCGCATTACCGGTCCCTATCAGCTGAAACAGGGCGGCCTGGGTATTGTCGGCCGGCTGGCAGTTTATCTGGATCCTGGCCTGCCACAATGGTGGGGCCTGGTAAATGTAACGCTGCGCCTGACGGACTTAAACACACTCGGGCAATTGGATACCATGCAGCAACAGGGGTTACACTTCCGGTTAGCGGCAGTCAATAAACAAAATGAAACTGGCCTGATCCGGCAGTCGGTTGCTGCCGAATTCAGCCAACCGGTTGTCCAGTTAATCGAACTGGGAGATAGCCAATGGCAGTTGCAACTGGTCCCTCAACACGGCTGGGGTGACCGGTTTACCGCATACAGCCAACAGCTACTGGCCGTAGTATTCAGCGCAATGCTGGCCGCACTGGTTACCCAACTGCTACAGACCCGGATGCATAAATTTCAGCTGGAAAGACTTGTTCAGCAACGTACAGCAGCACTGCACACCGAGCTGGAGCGGCAGAAATCCTTTATTGCCGCCTCTGACAGCGGCAGCTGGGAATTTCAGCAACAGCACAATCAATTAACGGCAAACGACGAATATTATGCAATGCTGGGCTATGACAAAAGCCAGTTTACTGACAACCAACCCAATAATCTCAATAGCTGCTGGATCAGCTTATTGCATCCTGCCGATAAAGCTCAGGCCTGCGCGGCGTTGCAACACTATCTGCAGCATAGCGAACCAGAAAGCACCTATGACAACACGTTCCGGATGCGCCATGCTGATGGCAGTTGGCGCTGGATTTTATCGCGGGGTAAAACATTGCTCGATGAGCAGGGACAAAAAACCGCACTAACGGTAGGCATCCATCTGGATATCACTGAACGCAAAGAAGCAGAACTGAAACTGCAGTTACTGGCAAGAATGTTCGAACAGAGCTCTGAAGGCGTGCTGATTACCGATGCCGATAAGAAAATTGTTATGGTTAACCAGGCGTTCACTAAAATCAGTGGCTACAGCGCCAGTGAAGTGCTTGGCCAGAATCCGAGAATATTAGGATCCGGCAGGCAGGACAAAAATTTTTATGATCATATGTGGCAGGCAATTGCCCGGCAAGGTAGCTGGCAGGGCGAAATATGGAACCGGCGCAAAGACGGCAATCCCTACCCCGAGTGGCTGTCTATCAGTCAGATTAAAGATGAGCAAAATCAAGTCAGTCACTATGTTGCGCTATTCAGCGATATCAGTCAGTACAAAGAAGATGAAGCACAGATTAAATTTCTGGCGCACTTTGACCCGCTAACGCAGCTACCTAACCGCAGTCTGCTGCAGGACAGAACCGAGCAGGCCATTTTGCACGCGGAACGCAAGGGGCAACCGCTGGCAATGCTGTTTATGGATCTGGATCGCTTTAAACAAATCAACGAAACGCTGGGCCATGAAACCGGTGATGAACTGCTTGTGCAGGTAGCCCAACGCCTGCGCAAATTGTGCCGGGCAGAGGACACCCTCTGCCGGCTGGGTGGTGACGAATTTGTGCTGGTGTTACCTGACGCTGATGCTAATGGCGCAGCCCATTTAGCTGAGCGCATGTTACCGCTTATTTTGCAGCCTTATTACCTGGCCGAACAGGAACTAACATTATCAGTGTCCATTGGTATCGCGATGTACCCGGAGGACGGTCTGCAGTTTCATCAATTGTACAAGCATGCTGATATTGCAATGTATAAAGCGAAAGAAAGCGGCCGCAACCGCTATTCGTTTTTTACCGCCGATATGCAGCAGTTTCATACCCGCAATTTAATGCTGGAAAATGCACTACGCCGGGCGATTGATCGCAATCAGTTAAGCCTGGTGTATCAGCCGCAATATTCGCTGGTCACAAACCAGCTTATTGGTTTTGAGGCGCTGCTACGCTGGCATCATGAAGATTTCGGCCAGGTCTCGCCGGCAGAGTTTATTCCGCTGGCCGAACGCAACGGCTTAATTGTTGCCATCGGTGAATGGGTTATCATTACGGCTCTGCAGCAACTAAGTTACTGGCATATCGCCGGTTACCGGCAGTTAAATATGGCAATCAATTTATCCAGCGTACAATTTCGCCAGCAAAACCTGCAGCAGTTTGTTAAAAATGCAATCGAATTCAGCGGTGTGCCGGCAGCAAATGTTGAGTTGGAAATCACCGAGAGTGCCATGGCAGAACAACCGGAAAAGGCCGTAGCACTGATTGCCGAGCTAAAAGCCGGGGGGATCAATATTGCGATTGATGATTTTGGTACCGGTTACTCGTCACTTAGCTATCTGAAACGCTTTGCTCTGAACAAACTGAAGATAGATCAATCCTTTATTCGCGACTTATTAACAGACGATCAGGATAAAGCTATCGTAAACGCCATTATCAATATGGCCAGCAACCTGGGACTGAAGACCATCGCGGAGGGTGTTGAAACCCAGGCTCAGCGTGACGTGTTAGTTGCATTGGGTTGCGATGAGATGCAGGGATATTATTACAGCAAACCGCTAAGCGCTAAACTGGCCAGCCAGTTTATTCAGCAGCAGTTGGCAGAATAGTCAGGGTTGCTGTCAGTAAAAAAGGTGCCAAAGCACCTTTTCTAATCTTGTTACCAACCAGCATTATCTGCTAGTAGCGGGCCAGGAATTCGGCACGGGTCCGGCCGTCATCTTTAAAAATGCCGCCAAGGGCTGTGGTCTGGGTTTTGGAATGCATATCCATCACCCCGCGCGATTTTACACAGTAATGCACTGCTTCCATCGTTACAGCAACATCTTTTGATTGCAGCAACGTTTGTAAAGCCAGCAAAATCTGCTGAGTAAGCCGCTCCTGCACCTGCGGGCGCTGGGCAAAAAACCGGACAATCCGGTTTATTTTTGACAACCCAATAATTCTGCCCTGAGGGATGTATGCCACAGTAGCACTGCCGTCGATTGTAACGAAATGGTGTTCACAGGTACTGGTAAAGCTGATGTCTTTTACTTTAACCATTTCCCGCACCTGCATTTTATTTTCAATCAGGGCGATTTTCGGAAAATTGTGATAGTTCAGACCACCAAAAATTTCATCGACATACATTTTCGCAATGCGATGGGGCGTTTCGCTTAAGCTGTCATCGGTTAGATCCAGACCAAGCGTACCGACAACCTCGGTCATTAACTGCGAGATTTTCTGATACTTCTGATCTCTGGACAGACCATTGTCCAACATCGGGGTTTCCAGTCCCTGTGCTTCAAGTGCGCTGCGCACCAACATCGCTTCTTCTGACAACATAGCTTAAATCCAACTAAGGTTAGGTGATGCTTTTACGCCCCGACAAAACCATTAGTTTAGTAATTAACGTAACTTTATAAAAAAAACAGGCAATTAACTCTGCCGGCGGTATTACTGCACTCTTGCCAGAGATTCCAGCAGCTCACGGGGCTCTACTTCGAGGCCATTTAATGACTCGTCCCAGTTAGTACCAATTAATACGCCATCATCGTACATTTCTTTCAACCAGCCTTCGCAAAACACATCCAGCGGAATCGCTTCCGGCTTGTAACCTGCCCATTCATCAGAACAATGCGCCTGAGCGTCAGCTTTGTTTGACCAGAACGGCATCACGTCTGTTTCTTCAAACTCGACAGACTCGACAACCAGTAAGTCTTCGCCATCGGCCAGCGTCCAGACAACGCCATTGGTTTTGGCTTCTTCAACAAATTTCTGATAACTCGGATCGTGTTCAAACTCGGCCATAATTTACCTGCATTCTGGTGGCTAATAATAGCTGCTATTAGAACAGATTTAGCGGGTAAAAAGCCATCATTATCGTTGTGCCAGCCAGTGGCTTTCCCTGATAGCTGAAAATAACGTACAATTTGCGCCATCATTAATAACTGGTAGCAAGAACACTATGGCGCAATATATTTACTCCATGCATCGGGTGTCGAAAGTTGTCCCGCCGAAAAAAACCATCTTAAAAGATATCTCATTGTCGTTTTTCCCCGGCGCCAAGATTGGCGTGCTGGGTTTAAACGGTGCCGGTAAATCAACCCTGTTGCGGATTATGGCGGGCGTTGATACCGAATTCGAAGGTGAAGCCCGGCCACTGGCCGGCACCAAAATTGGCTATCTGCCGCAGGAACCGGTGCTAGATACCAGTAAAACAGTGCGGCAGATTGTCGAAGAAGCCGTCGCTGACGTGAAAGATGCCTTTAGCCGGCTCGATCAGGTTTACGCTGCTTATGCTGAAGAAAACGCCGATTTTGATGCATTGGCCCGCGAACAGGGTGAACTGGAAGCCCTGATCCAGGCAAAAGATGGTCATAACCTGGACAATACCCTGGAGCGGGCTGCAGATGCGCTGCGCCTGCCACCGTGGGACGCCAACATTGGTCATTTATCAGGCGGTGAACGGCGCCGGGTAGCCATCTGTCGGCTGTTGCTGGAGCGGCCCGATATGCTGCTGCTGGATGAGCCGACCAACCACCTGGATGCTGAATCGGTAGCCTGGTTAGAGCGCTTCCTGCACGACTACCCTGGCACCGTGGTTGCCATTACCCACGACCGTTATTTCCTAGATAATGTCGCCGGCTGGATTCTAGAGCTGGACCGTGGCTATGGTATTCCATGGGAAGGCAACTATTCGTCCTGGTTAGAGCAGAAAGATGCCCGCCTGCAGCAGGAAGAGAAAACGGAGAATGCCCGCCAGCGCTCCATTAAACAGGAACTGGAGTGGGTACGCACTAACCCCAAAGGCCGTCATGCTAAAAGCAAAGCGCGGATGGCACGGTTTGAAGAGCTGCAAAGCCAGGAATTTCAGAAACGTAACGAAACTAACGAACTGTTTATTCCACCGGGACCACGGCTGGGCGATAAGGTATTGGAAGTCAGTCATCTGCGTAAATCCTTTGCGGACCGCCTGCTGATTAACGATCTGAGCTTTAGCGTGCCCAAAGGTGCTATTGTCGGCATTATCGGCCCGAATGGTGCCGGTAAATCCACCTTGTTTAAAATGATTACCGGCAGCGAACAGCCTGACAGTGGCAGCATTGAAATTGGTGACACCGTACAGGTAGCCAGCGTTGATCAGTTCCGCGACAGTATGGATCCGAAAAACACCGTCTGGCAGGAAATTTCAAACGGTCAGGATATGCTGCAAATTGGTAATTTCCAGATCCCAAGCCGCGCCTATGTCGGTCGCTTTAATTTTAAAGGCAATGACCAGCAGAAATTTATCGGCGAATTGTCCGGTGGTGAGCGTAACCGGGTGCATCTGGCGGCGCTGCTAAAAGCCGGTGGCAACATGTTGCTACTGGATGAGCCTACTAACGATTTAGACGTGGAGACGCTGCGGGCGCTGGAAAATGCCCTGCTCGACTTCCCCGGTTGTGCCATGGTGATTTCGCATGACCGCTGGTTTCTGGACCGGATAGCAACCCATATTCTGGATTACCGTGACGAAGGCCAGGTGAATTTCTTTGAAGGTAACTATTCAGACTACGAAGCCTGGCTTAAAGCCACTTATGGCGCCGCAGCACTGGAACCACACCGGATAAAATACAAAAAAATATAAGCTGGCTATCAACCGGTTTGCGGTCAGTTAATTAAAATCTGACCGCATCACCTTTTTAAACAGCTCACTGTCAGCGACCTGTTGGTGCGCCTGTTGCAACACATTAACCATTTGGGCTGGCATCGCTTTATTTGCGGCCAGATAAGTCTGTTGTTCAAGCGGTTTTATCGCATACTCAAACTTCACATACTCAGGTTTAATGGCAAAGTGTGCTGCCATTGCCGCCAGCGCCATCGGGTCATCGATAATTAAATCGACTTTGCCATGCAACAGTAGCTGCCAGGATTCTGTGATCTCTGCGGCCAATACCAACTGATCCGGCTGACCAAAGCCATTTTTTCTTAAAAAGGTTTCGGCAACATCATGACGCTGCACAGCAATACTGTATTGCTGTGCATCTTTAAGGGTTTTTATCTGAATATCCTGGCGGTGGGCCAGTTTCACAAAACCAAGCCGGTAGGTGGCTACCGGTCCTATCCACTGAAACAGCGGCTCACGCTCTGTTGTGCGCGCCATATTATAAATAAGCGTATCTGGTTGCTGTAATGCCATCTTATAGGCACGGGCCCAAGGATAGATTTCAATGTTAGCGCTGACACCCGCCTGTTGCAGGATCGCTCTGACCAACCGGGTACTGTAGCCGTCCACTTCACCAGACACCAGGGTCTGGTGTGGCGGTGACAGTTCAGTTACAACCTGCAGCTGACTGACTTGTTGTGCCATGCTTGTGGCGGCAGCCAGTATTATCCCGATACAACCCAGCCATCGACCAACCCTTATCATATTTTGCTCTCTGCTTCATTCCGGCATTTATCCCTCCAGCTGCCGCCAGTTGACAAGCTACAGCTGCCCTGTTGTTATAACGCTACTTTATTGCCAATTCAACAGACTTCTATGTTCACTAATATCACCTTAGTATCCTCGTTACCTAAAATGGTTAAGCTTTTGGCCAGTGTCTGCCTGTGCTGCTTGCTGATAGCCTGCTCAGAGCCTGCAACACCGGCAGACTCCGGGGCACAGGCAAAAGCACAGCAGCAAACTGCGCCAGCAGCTACCATCCAGTTTCAACAGGATGTTCACTACAAACTGGTTGACAACATCGATGCCGAGCAGGCCAAACCGCCGTATCTGGTCGAATACTTCTGGTTTGGTTGCCAGCACTGTCAGCGATTTGAACCGGTACTGGAGACAATATTATTACGCCGGCCTGAATTAACGCTGGTGCGAAAACATGCCGCTGTCGCCAGACACTGGCAAACCGATGCCCGGATATTTTATTCCTTGCAGCAAATGGGTCTTGAGCATTTAACCAAGCCATTTCTTGAGCTTTACAGCGAAAAAAAGCAAATGACACCGGTAGATTTACAGCAGTTTCTAAGCAGCCATCAGGTTGACCAGGCAAAGTTTTTCGATATCGCTGAAAACAGCGAACAGGTAATGACTAAGATGCGACAAAGTGCCAGCGAAATGCAGAATAATGAGATTGGTGGCGTTCCGGCTCTGGTGGTCAACGGTCGTTATTTAATGCTGCCGCATGCTGATATTAACAGCCTGGAAGCGTATCTGGCGTTAATCGATCATCTACTGGCTAAATAGCTGCAGTAGCGTGTAAAAATAATGACTAGCCAGGCGGCAAACACAACCGTTGTCATAAAATACTATTGCAACTCTGGCCGGCTGTGATATTGTAAGTGATAACTATTATCATCTGCATTAAGAGGTTTTATGAAAACGGCTATTTCCCTGACTACCGCTTTTTTTCTGGCTACTGTTACGTTCGGCAGCATTGCGGACGAACAACGTCCGGATCATTTTAAAGGACAAAAAGCGACGAGCTTGACTGAAGCAATAGAATTGTTCCGCAGCAATAACCAAAAACTGCAGCAACTGATGCAGGGCGAACTGAGTCCGGAAGCCATGGTGGAAATTCATCAGCTGACGTACACCCTGGAAAATGCGCTTGAGAAAATTCATAGTGAAACGACTGAATTAAAAGAGGTATTGGAAGAAGTTCATCTGGGTTCAGAAAATATGGATTTTGCCAAGGTTAAACAACAGGCTAAACGCTACCTGGATACCGCAACAACCCTGGTAAAGTAATTAGCGGCTGATCCAAAGTAACGAGCCCGGTATACTGTTTGTAGAATAGATTAACCGGAGAAACCAATGACATTCTGGCAGGGTGCCGCCTGGCTGCTATGGCTGGGATTGTTGTTGCGGTTTTTTCCGCGTGACGTCATTTTCAGACTAAAATCAGATACCGGCTATCAGCATTTGTGGTTCAGCTCCATTCTGGTTACTGCGCTACTCTGGTCAGTTCAGGCCGGAATTGAACCCGGTCTTGAACTGCACCTGCTTGGAGTCACCACGCTGGTATTGTGCCATGGTTGGCGGATAGCCTGGTTAATTGGCAGTTTTGCTGTAATTTTACTGGTTGCTGTGGGCAAAATAAGTCTGACCGATGCTGGTAGCGTTGCAATGTTAACTGCTCTGTTACCCGCTTTATTCAGTTATCTGATATTTGCGTTATCTTATCATTATTTACCGCGTCATCTATTTATCTACATTTTTGTTGCCGGCTTTGCCAATGCGGCACTGACTATCAGCTTTAAAATGTTACTGACAGCAATGTGGTTCCACTGGCAGGACTTGTACAGCTGGAACAGTATTTATCAGAATTACCTGCAACTAGCTTTACTTATCTGGTTTGCTGAGGCGCTGTTAAACGGCATGGCCATTACCCTGATGAGTGTTTACCGCCCCCATTGGCTAAGAACCTTTTACGACAATGAATATTTGTCGCCGGATCGCTGAACCTGTCCACAGCAATAATAAATAGTCAGTTGGTAAACAACACGTCGTTACACTACCCCCTGCGCAATCATGGCATCAGCAACCCGCCTGAAACCAGCAACGTTAGCCCCCAGAATTAAATTGGTTGGCCGGTCAAGCTCTGCAGCCGTATCGCGGGTGCGCTGATAAATATCCAGCATGATGTCTTTAAGTTTCTCGTCCACCTGCTGAAAGGTCCAGCGCTGCATGCTGGCATTCTGGGCCATTTCCAGCTGACTGGTGGCAACCCCGCCGGCATTAGCCGCCTTGCCCGGCGCATAAGCAATTTTTGCATTCAGAAACAAATCAGCCGCCTCAGCGGTGCAAGGCATATTGGCGCCCTCACACACTGCAATACAGCCATTGTCGAGCAGCGCGCGGGCATCGGCCGCATTTAATTCATTTTGGGTGGCGCAGGGAAATGCCACCTGACCGTTAACACGCCATACCGCGTTGCCATCATCAGGATAGTTTTCACGGCTGATATATTCAGCATCGGGATTACGCTTGGCATAGTCACTGAGCCTGCCATATTCGATTTCTTTAATTTGCTTTAAGCATTTAATATCGATGCCTTTTTTCTGATAAATAGTGCCATCAGAGTCAGAACAGGTAATAGGTCTGGCGCCTAAATGGATCAGTTTTTCAATGGTATGAATAGCGACATTACCAGACCCAGACACCAGGCATTCCTTACCCTCCAGACTATCACCATTACCTTCGAGCATATGCTCAGCAAAGTAGACACAGCCATAACCGGTCGCTTCTTTACGCCCCAGTGATCCGCCCCAGAGAATATCTTTGCCTGTTAACACCCCTTCAAACTGATTGGTCAGTTTTTTATATTGACCAAACATATAGCCAAGCTCGCGGGTGCCCACCCCAATATCGCCGGCCGGCACATCAGTCCGGGGGCCGATATGGCGATATAGCTCATTCATAAATGCCTGGCAGAAGCGCATAATTTCGCCATCTGACCGCCCTTTCGGGTCAAAATCCGCACCACCTTTGGCGCCCCCCAACGGCAAGCCGGTCAGGGCATTTTTTAATACCTGTTCAAAACCGAGGAACTTAACAATACTGGTGGTTACACTGGGATGAAACCGCAGGCCACCTTTATAAGGCCCCAATGCCGAGTTAAACTCAATCCGGTATCCCTTGTTAACCTGCACCTTACCTTCGTCATCGACCCAAGCCACCCGAAACATGATTTGCCGCTCGGGTTCAACAATACGCTCAATAATAGAATGCTGACAAAAGCGGCTGTCTTCATCCAGCACCATCGCCAGTGAGTCTAATACTTCTTCCACTGCCTGATAAAATTCGGTTTGGGCCGGACTACTTTTTTGCAGTTTAACAATTGTATTGTGGGTATAAGACATAGCATTAACCTGTTTAGTAAAAACCTGTAGCCTGCGTCAGCGGGACGGCAATCCAGAACCTGTGGGCAAGGCTGTCAATTGCCGGAACACACTGGCACAATGACCAATTATGAAAATTATTTGTTTATTTTAGTTGGTAAACGTTGAAAGTACCTTTTATGGATCACTTAGTTAACTTCAGATTGACTGATTATAAAAATAGCATGCAACTGGCCGCTCTGGCCAACCGGTCTGCTTTTAGCACGACTGAGCCACCAATACTGTGCCTGCATGGCTGGCAGGATAATGCGGCCAGTTTTATCCCCCTGGCAGCGAGTTTACCGGCGCTGCCACTGCTGGCACTGGATTTTCCGGGCCATGGACATTCTGCTGAGCGCAGTAGCGATGCGCATTATTATTTTTTTGACTGGGTTGAGGATCTGGTAGCACTTTGTCAGCAGCAAGGCTGGCAACAGCTGACTGTAATAGGCCACTCGATGGGAGGGATGGTGGCTACCGCATTGGCGGCAGCGTTTCCTGAGCTGGTGGCACGACTGGTGTTGCTTGACAGCCTGGGCTTTGTTACCGCACATAACAGCAGCAGTGACCAGCTTCGCCAGGGAATTGTTTCCCGCCTCAAAGCCCCGCCCAGACGCAAGCCAGAATATCCCGATCTTAATGCAGCCGCCAAAGCACGACTGGCCCAAAGCGACTTTACGATGCAACAAGCGCTGCTACTGGCAGAGCGGGGCACTGTCGCAAGTCAGAATGGTATCAGCTGGCGTAATGACTATCGTTTGCGCTATAAATCGGTGCACCGGCTGACTGAAAGCCAGGCAGAAGAACTTTGTCAGGCAGTTAAGGCACCGGTACTGGCCATCATAGCTGCTGACGGGCCTTTCGTAAGTAAACTGGCAATAATGCAAAGCTGGTATCAAAAATTAAGCGTTAAACAAATTAACGGCGGGCATCATTGTCATATGACCGCCGCCGAAGAGGTTGCCAGGCTGCTTAGTGCCTGGCTTGATTGCTCAGAGATTTGATACTGCAACCGTTGTTTATAAGAGCTGTTGCTATAAGGCCTGTTGGTTATTGCAGAATATAACTGACCGACACGCTGAAATTAGCCCCGGCGGTGGCATAGCCACGGCTGGTGTAATACAGCTTATCGGTCAGATTAGCCAAGCGGGCTCTTAACGTCAGCTGCGGCGAAATAGTGTAGCTAAGCCCTGCGCCCCACACCGTGTGGGCCGGCGCAGCAGGAAAAGCATCGCCGGTAAACCAGTCGGCGCCCTGATAAGTGGCACTCTGATAATCAGCGGTGATAAACGCCGACCAACGCTCAGCAGTATAGCTGCCACGCCAGTTTATGGTATTTTCGGGGCGGCGCTCCAGTTTCAGGCCATTGCTGCGGTTCTCAGTATCAAGCCAGCTATAGCTAAAATTACTGCGCCATTGCTGCCACTGCTGGCTCAGACTCAATTCAATCCCCTGCACTGTCGCAAGCAGCACATTTTCTGCCTGCTCTACGCCCTGAATAAGATTCGTAACCTCGCGGTCAAACCAGGCAAGCTGCAGCTGGGTGTCACTGCTACGGTAACTTAGCGCAATTTCATCTGATACCGATTGCTCCGGTTTAAGATCCGGGTTGGCAAAACCGGGAAAGTATAACTGGTTAAATGACGGTACTTTAAAAGCAGTACCGTGGCTGGCCCGCAATTGCCAGTGATTGGCAAACTGATAGCCTGCAGCAAGCTGCCAGGTGGTTTCAGCGCCATAGTAATTAATCGCATCGTGTCGGGCCGCCGCTTCCAGCTGCAGCGCGTTGTACTGATAATTCAGACCGGCGAACGCAGCACGGTTAATTCTGCTGGTTTGTTCGTAAGCTGTCGCTGATTTTGCCACCTGCTCCTGATACCAGTTAACACCGCCGACAAAGCCAAGGCCGGAAGCAAAATCTGTTGCCAGCTGATAGTTCAATTCATCCCGCTCAGTAACAAAGGGGCTGCGCGAGTCAGGACCAAAGGTACTGTCACTGTCCAGCGACCGGCTAAGCTTGGCCTGATGTTGCCAGCCGCTTAATTGTTGCTGCCAGCCAAGCAGATAAGTGCGGCTGAGGGTATCCGTTTCATCTTCAGTGCCAAAACTGGTATCAAACTGATTAAAGCCGGAATTAACATCAGCCTGGGCTGACCACAGGCCAGAGTCGGTGCGGTAATCAGCGGCAACTTTCAGATATTGCTGCTGATAGCCATCACTATCGGGGTCCTGCGCTGGCTGGGCATTAAAACCATCTGCCTGGCTAACCCCGGCGCTGGCCCACAGCGTTAACTGTTGCCGCTGCTGACTGGCGCTGATATCGGCGCTGGCCTGACCGTAGCTGCCGACATCGGCATGTAATTCCAGGGCACTGCTGCGCCGGGTTGTAATAGCAATAACCCCTGCCAATGCATCAGAGCCGTACCAGGCAGCGCGCGGCCCGCGGATTACCTCAATCCGTTCAATCAGCTCCAGCGGCACCATCGACAATGGCTTATACCCCAGGGTGGCAGAACCCGTTCGGACGCCATCAACCAGCACCAGCGTATGACCGGTGTTGCCACCACGGACATAGACACTGCTATTCTGGCCACGACCACCATCACGGGACATATTAATACCGGGTAACTGCGCCAGCAGCTCTGGTAAATCATTGGCCTGACGCGCCAGAATATCAGAGCGGTTCAGCACGGTAATGCTGGCCAAAACGTCTTGCGCTGATCTGGCAGTGCGGTTGGCGTAGATACTGATATGCTCAATGGCAGAAGTATCAGGGGCACTATTGATAACAGGCGTGTCGTGGCGGATAAAAGTATCATTCTGACTGCCGGCAGCTAACGTATCAGCCACAACCGGACAGCATGATGCAACCAGCAAGGTTGCAAAAGCAGGTTTAAACATCGAAGCTCCTACAATGTGCCCACCGCACATCTGTGTTAGTTAGTGGACTTTTCAGGCCGGTCTCCGGGCTGACAACCTGCTTGCGCCAAAACTTTACCTTCCCATCAGCTGACAGTGGTGTTCAAAGTTTTGATAGTTGTTTACCGTTGCGGGGGCAGCTCTGGCTTAAACCAGATTCCCGTTTAACTGCAGCATGCTGCAGCACCTAAAAAAAAGCGGCCTTTGTTAAGGCCGCGAGCAGTTTAACCGTGAAGCTGAAAATGTCAACAGATATCCAGATGGCTAAACTATTAGCAAGAATGGTTAATCCCGGAAATTAGTAAACTGAAACGCCTGCTCCAACTCACTACCACGAACCAGCGCTATTGCTTCTTGCAAATCATCGCGCTTTTTACCGGTAATCCGTACTTGATCGCCCTGAATGGCCGCCTGCACTTTCAGCTTGTTATCTTTAATCAGCTTAACCAGCTTTTTTGCCATATCCTGTTCAATCCCCTGCAGCAGACTGACACTCAGGCTGTATGTCTTACCGGAGTGCACCACATCGCCCTCTTTAAATGAACGTACATCCAGACCGCGCTTTACTGCTTTTGCCAGAAATATTTCGAGCATTTGCTGTAGCTGAAACTCTGCTTCAGCTTTCATCGTGATCACTTTTTCCTTCAGGGTGAACTCTGCCTGCACACCCCGGAAATCAAAGCGGGTAGCAAGTTCACGGTTCGCATTTTCCACTGCATTAAGTACTTCTTGCTGATCGACTTCTGAAACGATATCGAAGGAAGGCATGTTAAATCTCCTGTGCATAAGCCATTCTGTCTGCTGGTGATTATAACCAGAAAACTGCTACAATCCGAGCGCCGTTTCTAAGCTGGGGGTTACTGTGCCGCAGATTTTTTATCGTTGGGTTTGTGTAATATGTTTTTTGCTGGCAACTGCCGGCTTTCTGGCAGAGCTAAGTGGTCACCGGATTGCTGGCGGCTTTGCTCATATCGACAAACTGGCTCATTTCGGTATTTTTACGGTTCTCACCGCTTTGCTTTGGAAAGGATTTAAGCTTGCACCGGTAGCAGCATTTTTGCTGCTGGGGATTTATGGTGGTGCGGTAGAATTGGCACAGCATTACTTTACAAGGCGCCAGGGTGATTGGCTGGACTGGCTGGCTGACATTGCCGGGGTCATGACTTTTTATCTGGTTCGTGCATTATGGCATTATATCCGTCCGCGCCGTCAGCGCTAAGCTGGTGCATCGTCGGTCGCGGCGCAATTGGCTTGCTGGCCAGCGCCAGGCTGCAGCTTGCCGGATATCGACCTGAATTGTGGCTTAAACAACCGCAGCCGCTGCAACTGACATTTACCAGTATTGACCGGCAACAACAGCAACTGCTGCTATTGCCTCAGTCAGCCGCTTGTCGTATTCAACGCGTGTTTGTGCCGGTTAAAGCTTTCGATACCGCAAGCGCTGTTGCCGAGCTGGCACCGAGGCTTAGCAACAATGCCCAGCTGGTTATCAGCCATAACGGTATTATTCCACTATCGCCACTGCTGCAACAGTTGCAACCTGAGCAGGGGCTATGGTTTTTATCAACCAGTCAGGCCGCTTATAAACCCGCAGCAGATCAGGTTATTCACAGTGGTGAGGGCCAGAGCTATCTGGCCAGGCTGACTACTGCCAGTGAAGACGATGACAATGTTGTTGCTGCAATGACGGCAGCACTTGGGCCGTTGACGGTAGTTGCTGATATCTACCCGCTACTGTGGCAAAAACTGGCCATCAATGCGGCGATTAACCCGTTGACAGCATTAGAAAACTGCCGAAATGGCCAGTTAGCCGATCCACAATACCAACCGCAAATCGAGGCGCTGGTGACAGAAGTGTGTCAGGTCGCCAACGCACTCGGTTATCCGATGCAGCCGGCCAACACCCTGGCTGAGGTCTATCGGGTTATCGGCGCCACAGCCAGTAATTTTTCATCGATGCAGCAGGACCTGGCAGCCAGACGGCAAACCGAAATTAGCGCCATTTGCGGCTATGTTTGTCAGCAGGCCGGGCTGCTGCAGCTTGCGACACCGGCCAATCAGCAGATGCTTGACCGGATCCTGGCATTAACCGCTGCTAGTTAACAGGCCGGTACACCGATACATTACTATAACCCTGTTCATGCAACAGCACCGCCTGCAAGCGGCTCATCACCCCTTTGCTGCAATAACAGTAGTAGTGGCGGCTGGGATCAAGCGCTGAAAACTGGCTGGCCAGTCGGAAAAAGGGTAATTCAACAACGGGCAAGCCGATATCGGCAAACGGGGACAGCTCGGTTTCTTCCGGACTGCGGATATCCAGAATCACCGCATTGCCAGCAAGTTCACTGCGCTGCGTTACTACATGTGCTTCCTGCTCGGCCTGATAATCAATAGTACGGATATCCAGCACTTTCGCCGCTCTGACCACCTGTTGCAGTATGGTCATATCCAGCTTACTTTCGTTTTGCTCGACATCGCTTTGTACCGCATTAACCGTCGGTTTTTTTGAAATGACACCGCAATATTCAGGCATACTTTTCGCCAGCTCTTCCACCCCGATTTGGCGGGCGATATCGATAATATCCTGTTTATCATGATAAATAAGCGGCCTTAGCACTAAATCTGGGGTAACCCGGTCGATGACAGCCAGGTTAGCAATAGTCTGGCTTGATACCTGACCGATGCTCTCACCGGTGACGACAGCCTTAATGCCAAGATCGTGTGCCACCTGACTTGCCGCGCGCAGCATCATTCGTTTCAGAATAACGCCCATTACGCCATTATCCACCTGCTCCAGAATATCATTGACTACAGGCGCAAAGTCGACGCTGACAAACTTTACCCGGTGCGACAGGCTGTATTTTTGCCACAGATAAAATGCCATTTCGCGCACGCCGGCCTCGTGGGCAGCCCCCCCCAGATTGAAGAACAGGTAGTGGGTACGCAGGCCTTTGCGGATCATCAGGTAGCTGGCTACGGCAGAGTCGTAGCCACCTGAGATAAGCGATAACACATCTGATTGCGATGGCAGTGGAAAGCCGCCCATGCCACGAAAACTCTCGCTTAACAGCAACAGTTTATCCTGCTTGATCTCCAGCTTAATGGTAATATCAGGTTGCTTCAGCTGCACTTTAGCCGTGGCTACCTGCTGATTCAGACCGCCGCCAATATAGCGCTCAGCCTCAATGGAACTGAAACTATGTTTGCCCTGGCGCCTGACCCGCACACAAAATGTTTTGCCGGCCAGTTGCGATTGATACACGGCCAAAACCTGCAAATAAATATCGTGTAAGTCGGTAAAAGCTGCCGTGCGCATCTCAGAAAAGGTGACAATACCTGGAATACAGCCCAAACGCTCAATAAGCTTGCTGCGGACTTGTGGCGTGTCATTAGCACAACTGACGGTTAGATGATCAAACAGATTAGTAATAACAACATCCGGGTCTACGTGGCCCAGAATGGTTTTAAGGTTACGCTCCAGTAACTTAGTCTGGCGTTTTCGCACAGACTTACTTTTAATCGATATTTCCGGGTGCAGTTTAATAATAAATTCAAGCATAACATTCAGACATGGCAATAACAGCGCTAAAAAGTGGCGCGGATTATAGCGCAAAGCCAGATGAACACCTAACATCGTGCTGCATTCTGGCTTTATTTAAAATAGCGGCATTTACCCGGCAAACAGGTAATTGCCAAAAAACTTAATTGGCCGCTGGTTCAAAGCTGATCGGCTCTGATTCCTTCGGCTTACCCTGCATTATTGATATTTCAACCCGGCGATTACGCCGACGGTTCAATTCTGAGTCGTTTTCAACCAGAGGCCTGGTATCAGCATGGCCCATCACGACCACACGCTGGCGGTCAAACTCTGGCGCCCGGATAAGTTCAGTAGCGACCGACACTGCGCGCTTGGCTGACAATTCCCAGTTATTACTGTGCAGCTCGTCTGATACCTGAATATCATCAGTATGACCACTTACCGTTATTTCGCCGGGCACTTCATTTAGCAAGGTACCAATTTGCTGAATAATCGGCCGAAACCGCGGCTGCAGAAATGATGAGCCGGACGGAAAGGAACCATTCTCCCGGATCCGGATAATAATTTGCTGCCCCAATGACTCCAGTTCAATGGCGCCATCGACAATTTGCTGCTCCAGTTGCTCTGCCAGCTTTTTCACCATCTCATTGGTTTGCTCCTGCATGGCCTCTGCAGCTGCCTCTGCTGCCGCCGCTTCGGCATCAGCAGTTTCTTCAGCATTAGCAGCAGACTGGCCACCGGTCATGTCATCCCGCTGCTCCTGCCGGCCCCCTGCTGAGTCCTCTTCGCCGGCTTGGAACTCGATGACCTGCTGGGTAATTTCCATAGTTTGCTGCTGCAGAGTTTCAATAGGCGTCGGATCAGGCCGGCCTGGCCGGAACTCCATCGCAATAACGCTGGTCCCTTTGGGAATATCCTCTACTTCAATCTTGTTCTGCACCCCGAAGGCGAATTTCATTGAACCGGCAATTTGCTTGAACTTTAAGACGTCCATTTCGGAAAATGCCAATAACAATACGAAGAAGCACATTAACAGCGCCATCAAATCGGCAAAGGTCCCCATATACTGGGGCAGTCCCGGCGGCGGGCATTTGCATTCCTGTTCTTCCTGATCGCTCATGCGGGCTCTCCGGCAGCGACCTCGCGTTTACCCTGTGCCAGGTAATTGCGTAAAATGCCTTCAATTACTTTTGGATTCTGACCATCCTGAATGCCCAGAATCGCATCCAGGATCAGTTGATTATTCGTTTTCTCCTGCTGATTACGGATAGCCAGCTTATCTGCCAGCGGTATTGCAATAACGTTAGCAATAAAAGCACCATACAGGGTTGTTAACAGCGCTACTGCCATCGCCGGACCGATTGCCTTCGGGTCATCCATATTCGATAACATGGCTACCAGACCAATCAGGGTGCCTATCATACCCATCGCCGGCGCTACATCGCCTAAGCTTCGAAAAATTGCAATAGCCGTCTCATGGCGTTTTTCAGTCAGGCTGATATCTTTTAATAAAGTGGCTCTGACGACATCAGCATCATGGCCATCCACCAGCATATTGACGCCTTTTTGCATAAAGGCATTGGGAATTTCGGCTTCTTCCAGCGCTAAGAATCCCCCTTTTCGGGCGGAATCACCTAACTGAACGGCTTTTTCGATTAATTCCTCCGGCGCTTCAATTTTAAACATAAAGGCTTTCGCAGCCGCTTTACCGGCACCCAGAAACTGGCTCATGGTAAATTTGGCAATAACCACAAAAATAGAACCGCCTACCACAATCAGCACTGATACCAAATCAGCAAACATAGCCGGGTCGCCGCTACTGCCGATAAGCATCGCCATAACAACAAAACCTATAGCGCCAATCATGCCAACCAGGGTTGCTATATCCACCATTTACTCCTTAATACAGACCCCAAGCGGGAATTATAATTCTTTTATATTACCTTATAGTCGGTTATCGACAAAGCTTCGTAAATATTGAGCACCGAATTACAGAAAAGAAGTAATTTAGGCTTTCACTTATCCGTTATGATTGACCATAATAGCCTGCTAAGGTAACGTTGCGCACAGTTTTTTTGGGGGGTGTTATGAGTAAGAAGAAAGCCGACCTGAGCCAGTTTGAGCAGGCGATGGCAGAACTCGAAAATATAGTGCAGCAATTAGAGCAGGGTGACCTGTCACTCGATGCTTCGTTAACTCAGTTTGAACGTGGTATCAGTCTGGTAAACCAAAGCCAGCAGCAACTGCAAAGCGCTGAACAGAAAGTCCAGTTACTGTTGCAGCAACAACAGCAGGAAAGTCTGCAGGCTTTTACGCCACCGCCAGGAGAGTAACTTGGCCCCAGAAAGTCTGACCTTGTATCAACACCGGATTGAGCAACAGTTACAACTGCAAATGGCCGCCCAACCACAAGTTGCTGTCCGCTTACATCAGGCAATGTCGTATAGCCTGACAAATGGCGGCAAACGGATCCGGCCATTTTTTGTCTATGCCTGTGGTACCATGCTTGGTGCATCACTGGCTAATCTTGACAGCGCAGCATGCGCTATAGAATGTTTGCACAGCTATTCGCTGATCCATGACGATTTACCAGCCATGGACAACGATGATCTTCGTCGCGGCAAGCCCACATGCCACAAAGCATTTGATGAAGCTACCGCCATTCTGGCCGGCGATGCGCTGCAGGCACTGGCTTTTGATACACTGGCTAACGCCGACGGTGACTTATGTCCGCAGCGAAAGCTTAAACGGGTAGCCATTCTGGCCCGAGCCAGTGGTATTGCCGGCATGTGTGCCGGTCAGGCGATAGATTTAGCGCAGACTAACCAGCATACTGATATAGCGACCCTGGAGCAGATGCACCGCTTAAAAACCGGCGCCTTAATTGAGTGCGCAGTGCAACTTGCCTATTACAGCAGCGAACTTGACTGCCCGGCGACGCTGCAAGCGCTGACTGATTTTGCCAGTGCGCTGGGGCTGGCTTTTCAGGTACAGGACGATATTCTGGATATTGAAAGTGATACTCTTGTGCTGGGCAAACCGCAGGGTTCCGATTGCAAAGCAAATAAAATGACCTATCCTGCCTTGTTAGGGCTGGACCAGGCTAAGGCAAAAGCGCAGCAACTTTATCAGGATGCATTGGCAGCTCTGAGCTGTCTTCCCTATGATACCGATGAGTTAAAAGCCTTTGCTCATTACATTGTCGCCCGCAAGTTTTAATAAAGGCATTGAAGATGGCATTAGATATGACCGATTTCCCGTTGTTAGCTGCAGCCGATAAGCCTGAGCAACTGCGTAAATTACCCCAGGACAAATTACCGGCGCTCAGTGCCGAACTGCGGCGTTTTTTATTAAAAACTGTCAGTCAAAGTAGCGGGCACTTCGCCTCCGGGCTTGGTACCGTTGAACTGACCGTCGCATTGCACTATGTCTATAACACGCCTTTTGACCGGTTAATCTGGGATGTCGGACATCAGGCTTATCCGCATAAAATTTTAACCGGCCGGCGCGAACAGATGCACAGCATCCGCCAGAAGGATGGCTTGCATCCATTTCCCTGCCGGGAAGAAAGTGAATACGACACGCTGACGGTGGGCCATTCCAGCACCTCAATTAGCGCTGCGCTCGGGATGGCCATTGCTGCCAGTCAGGCAAAATCAAAACGCAAAGTGGTTGCCGTTATCGGCGATGGTGCTATTACTGCCGGGATGGCGTTTGAAGCGTTGAACCATGCCGGTGAAGTGCGCCCCGACATGCTGGTGATTCTGAACGACAATGAAATGTCGATTTCAGAAAACGTTGGTGCCTTAAACCAGTATTTTGCTCGGATTTTATCAGGCAGCTTTTACACCAGCCTGCGCGAAGGCGGCAAGAAAATTTTGCAGGGCGTGCCACCTTTGCACGAACTTGCCAGCCGGGCGGAAGAGCATTTTAAAGGTATGGTGACACCCGGTACCTTTTTTGAAGAACTGGGTTTTAATTATATTGGTCCTATTGACGGCCATGATGTTATCACCCTGGCCGATACCATCCGAAATATGCGTAACTTAAAAGGCCCGCAGCTGCTGCATATTGTCACGAAGAAAGGTAAAGGCTACGCCCCGGCTGAAGCTGATCCGATTGGCTATCATGCCGTGGCCAAGTTTGACCCCGACGCCAGCAGTCAGCCGGTTAAAAAAGCCGGTAAACCGACGTTTTCGAATGTTTTCGGGAACTGGCTGTGTGATATGGCAGAGCAGGACGAACGGCTGCAGGGTATTACCCCGGCCATGCGCGAAGGCTCTGATCTGGTAAAGTTTTCTAAAAGTTTCCCTAAGCGGTATTTTGATGTTGCGATTGCCGAGCAACATGCGGTCACGCTGGCAGCTGGCATGGCCATTGAAGGGCTAAAACCGGTAGTGGCCATTTACTCCAGTTTTTTACAGCGCGGTTATGATCAACTGATCCATGACGTCGCCCTGCAAAATCTCGATGTATTATTTGCCATCGATCGTGCCGGCATTGTCGGCGCCGATGGCCCCACCCACCAGGGTGCCTTTGATATCAGCTTTATGCGCTGTATTCCCAATATGCTGCTGATGGTACCGTCTGATGAGAATGAATGCCGGCAAATGTTGTATACCGGCTATCAACATCCGGGCCCCGCTGCCGTTCGTTATCCGCGTGGAATAGGGACCGGCATTGCTGCCGAACAGCAAATGCAGCTGCTGCCGCTAGGCAAAGCAAGAATAATACAGCAGGGCACAAAGTTAGCCATTCTGGCGTTTGGCCCGTTACTTAACCAGTGCCTGCAGATAGCAACTGAGCTTAATGCCACTCTGGTAGATATGCGTTTTATTAAACCACTGGATGAAACACTGCTACAGCAACTGGTTGCAGATCACAGCCATATTGTCACGCTGGAAGACAATGCGCTTATTGGCGGTGCCGGCTCAGCTGTTAATGACTATATGTTACAGCATGGTTACAACGTGAAAGTATTAAACCTTGGTCTGCCAGACCAGTTTATTAAACATGGTACTCAGCAGGAAATTTATACCGAACTGGGATTAGACAGTGACGGCATCAGCCGTCAGGTGATGGCATTTAGTAATAGCTAGACTCTTTTTAATCAGGTGCACTCAGTAAAGTCACACTTAGTAAACTAAACTCAGCCAGGCAACTTACAGTGCCTGGCTGTCTCCCTGCTCAAACCATACCAGTCCTTCCGCCAGCAGCCTTTCAATCTGAGCTTCAATATGAGCTGAATCCTCAAATTCAAATGCGTCCAGTTGCGAGTCAAATGCCAGGGTAGCAACAGCATTTTTACCATTATGTTTAACATGGTATAGCGCCAGTTCGGCCAGCTGCAACGATACTTCCCAGTTAATTAACTGGCCGCCCAGCAACGGCAACGGATAGTGAGCATAGCCAATTGAACAGGTCAGTCGGACGATTTGACCATCCGGCAGGTTAAAAGCGGCTTTGTTAACTTGTTCATTAAGCCGGTAACTGAACTGACGAACCAAATCAGTTTGTATATCACGCAGCACCAGCACAAAAGCGGCGCCGCTAAAGCGCACCACGTAGTCAGAGCCCCGGGTTTCCCGGATCAATAAGCCGCTGACTTGCTGGATCAGGCTGTCACCTGCGCTATTGCCATACTGATCATTAATTTGTTTAAAGTTGTCTAAGTCAACATGCAGCAACGCCAGACATTTGCCCTGATCCTGCATCGATTCCCGGTTACGCTGAAAGTGTTCAATGTCTTTTGGCAACTGTTCAAACATAAAGCGCCGGTTGCGAAGTCCCGTCAGGTTATCCTTATGGGTTAACTGACTCAGTTGTTCATTCAACTCGTTTAACCTGACATTGCTGTTTTCCAGCTCCTGGGTACGCTGTCTGACCAACCGTTCCAGCTCCAGTTGTTTGTGCAGGATATTACGCCGTACCAGCCACAACACACCATATATGCAGCACAGCAGTAGTAAAAGCCACAGCGAACGGTATAACAGGGTTTCATCGAAGCGCTCCGGCACTACCAGTATCAAACTGGTTTCAGCAGCAGACTGCCAGCTATGGCCGCTGACACGCACCTGCAGTTTAAATACAAAATTTCCCGGTGGCAGGTTGGTATAAACGGCCTCGCGCCGCTGCTCTACCTCGTGCCAGTTTCTGTCAAAGCCTTCCAGCCGGTAACGAAACTCTAAAGCGTCGGGTTTAATAAACTCCAACGCAGAGTAATGCAATGTGACATTGCGCTCATTCATTTCCAGCACCAACCTTTGCTGGCCCTGCGCCAGCTGATACTGCTGACTGGTCGTCACCTGCTTTATCTGAGGTTTTAACGTCTGCTCAGACATCTGTTTTAAATTTGCCTGAACTGCAATTAAGCCATTCAGGGTCGGAAACCAGTACTCGCCCTGCCAGCGTACTACTTTTGCATGGCCAGCGCCGTTGCAGCAACGATTTGGGCCACTGCCTAATTGCCGATCGAAGGGGGTCAGGACTTCATCGATTAAAAAAGGCTGATTGCTGTGCTCTGGCAGTGTCGCCAGCGCCAGCCGGTAAATCCCTTTGTGGCTGCTGACCCATACCTGCTGCTGCATCGGGTCGTAACTGAAACTGACAGCTGGTCCATGAGGCATACCGTTGCCACTGTGCAACTGCAACCACTGCTGATCCGATCGCCGGATAAATATGCCATCATCAATAGTGCTAACCAGCAGGCTGCTATCAGGTAATTGAATAAGTGCCAGAATATAACTGTTATATAAAGCGGTACCAACGCCTAACCGTTGCAGTTTATCCTGCTGATACTGATATAAGCCCCGCGTTGTACCCACCAGTAATCGCTCTGATGTTTGTTGCAAAGCGGTAATATTGCGTGATTCAAACTGTTCATTTAACGGCGACATCGTTAACTGGTTACCGGCCGTATAGTATAAACCCCTAACCCCGCCAAGCCAGACGCCACCATCAACAGCAGGCTGGACAACTTTAATGGTGTTTCCCTGTAAACTTGGGAACGGCACACTGAGTTCCCCACTGCTCATATTATATTGCAACAAACCACTGTCGGTCCCGAACCAGAGTAACTGTGGCGCTGGCCAGTAAAAATCATGAATTGTCTGATTGCCAAGCACGTCAGCATCAAGCAAGGTAGTAAACTCACCTGAGGTGGCAAGCACCTGAAGTGCGGATTGACTGGCAACAATCAGCTCATTATCTGGGGTTAGGCCGACACTGCGCACTACAGGATCAACTAAGCCTTCACTGACCCGCCTGATATTTCCGGCGGCGGCCCGGTAAATGCCATCACTGTAACTGGCCAGCCAGATATTCTGTTGTTTATCTTCAAAAATATCACTGAACCAGGGGGTAGTGCCAAGTTCGGCACTGGTAACCGTTTGCCAGCTTTGCTGACGTTGCCGATAAAACAACTGACGATAAGTTGAAATCCAGCTTCCTTGCTGGCTGTCTTTAAAAAGGCGATAAACAGGGCTGTGTTCACCATCCGGCAACTGGCATTTCTGGATCACGCCGGCAGATGTTAAATGATAAAAACCAGTCTCACTGGCAAGATGCAACCCTTGTTCGGTTACGGTTAAATCATAAACCGGGGTCTGGGCCAGCTCAAGCGGTAACGGGTACATCTGCAATTGCTGCTTGCCGTCAGGGCTTAACTGATAGATATGCTCAGCAGTGCTGACCCAGATGCCGTCAGCCGCCTTTTCGAGCTGATGAACCTGACTGCGAACCGCCTCAATCCGACTGATTTTGCCCTGTTTAATCCGGAACAGATTATCTGCAGCGACCCAGATTTCATCATCCGCTACGGCAATCATCGCCGTTACTTCAGCGACTATCGGATAACGTTCAAATTTGAGGGTGGTCGGATCAAAACCTGACAGGCCGGCCTTGGTTCCAACCCAGATAAAACCGCTGTTATCCCGCAGCAAACGGGTAATGCTGTTGCTGGCCAGATGCCGGGTATTGTCAGTGATAAAATGTTCAAACTGTAAGCCATCAAAGCGATTCAGGCCGTATAACGTGCCCAGCCACAGATAGCCCAGGTCATCCTGAATAACGGTGCGAACGGAGTTGCTGGACAGCCCGTCATTGCTGGTCCAGTGCCTGATATCAAAATCATAAATTGATTGGGCAACTTTAACAGGCGCCGTGTTTGCTATAGACTCAGTCTGGGCTGAATGGTTATCCTGAGCGCTGATCGGAGCAAATGCACTTAGCAGTATCACGATACCCGGTAACAAAACTTTTTTCATTCCCTCGCCTTGCGCTCCGATCCTTGCCTGCGACTAATTCAGAAGCTGATAATAGAAAAGTAATTGTAATATCAGCCAGGCTGGCACGGCCGCCAGTAAATCGTCGAGCATAATGCCTAAGCCACCATGGATCCGTCGATCTAACCAACGGATTGGCCACGGTTTCAGAATATCAAAAAAGCGGAATAATAAAAAACCAATTAACAGACTTTGTACGCTAAGCGGCACCAGCAACATCGTTAACGCATAACCAATGACCTCATCCCAGACAATGGCACCATGATCATGTTCGCCTACATCGCGCGCCGTTTTACCACAGATATAAATACCCAGCACCGTACCGGCAAGCAGAAACGCCAGATACCAGATAAACCCAAGTGCGGCAAAGCCAATGATAAAAGGAATCGCCACCAGGGTACCAAAAGTGCCCGGTGCCTTTGGTGCCAGACCAGCACCAAAACCTAATGCCAGCAGATGCTGCCAGCGGCTCAGTTGAAATTTAGTCGTTGTCATGGAAAATGGTTGAACCCCTGATGCTGATAATCAAATGGTTGCTCGGCGGCTTTTAATTCCAGTTTACCAGCCACCCCCGTGATCCGGCCAATACAACTGACTGGCACGCCATATGGCGATAATAGAACATCAAGGCTGCCCCGCTTACTTTCCGGAACAGTGAACAACAATTCATAATCTTCGCCACCTGACAACGCCATTTTCAGTGCCGTTGTTTGATCACAACTGTCTTTTAACGCCTGCGACAACGGCAGTTTATTAACGTCGATATAAGCCCCGACGCCGGAGCGGCGTAAAATATGCGGTAAATCACCACACAAGCCATCAGAAATATCCATTGCGCTACTGGCAACATTGCGCAGCGCCTGGCCTAAAGCAACCCGGGCCGACGGAAAATGAAAACGTTGCAATAAATGGGCCTGATGTTTTTTACTGGCTTCAGCATGGCCCTGACAGACTTTTAATCCCAGCGCAGCGTCACCTAAGGTGCCGGTAACATAGATGAAGTCGCCAACTTTAGCACCAGAGCGGGTAATGGCGCGGCCACGCGGTACCTGGCCCTTCGCGATCATAGTAAGGCTGAGCGGGCCACGGGTAGTATCACCGCCAACCAGACGACAGTTGTAATAATCGGCAGTTTCAGCCAGACCGGCAGCAAACTGGCGTAGCCAGGCTTCATCAACACTGGGTAAAGTCAACGCCAGCGACAACCAGGCAGGTTCGGCGCCCATAGCGGCTAAATCACTAACATTCACCGTAACTAACTTATGGCCCAGCGCTCTTGGGTCAACATCGGGAAAGAAATGAGTACCGCACACCATCGTATCGGTCGTCACAACCAGATCATAGCCATCGCGCATTTGCAGCACTGCGCCATCGTCACCTACGCCAACCACCACATCCTGGCGGGCAATACCGGCGTCAGCAAAGAAGCTGGCAATTAGTTCAAATTCACCCATCGTATGTAAAAAAGCCGACAAATGTCGGCTCTCCGTTAGTTAGTCCGTAGTACCCGGACTGCTTTATCCAGAATACCATTGACAAATTTATGGCTGTCATCCGCTGCGAAAGCTTTAGCCAGCTCAATCGCCTCATTAATAATCACTTTATAAGGCACATCCAGCCGGTATTTAAGCTCGTATGCGGACACCCGTAACACGGCTTTCTCAACCAGGTCGATATCTTCAAACGGCCGTTCCAGATAAGGCTTTAACGCCTCATCCAGCTTGCTGTGATGCAGCACCACACCGCGTAAAATATCCTGAAAATAAGCAACATCCAGTTGTTTTACACTGTTTTCCAGCAATAACTGCTGCTCAATGTCGGCGATGGGGTTATGGCTGACCTGCCAACTGTAAATGCCCTGTACTGCCAGTGAACGCGACTGACGACGCACATTTGGTTTCATAAGTTTTCCTGTTACAGCTGGTCCAGTACGTTAACCATTTCCAGCACTGACATTGCCGCTTCAGCACCTTTGTTACCGGCTTTGGTGCCGGCACGTTCAATGGCCTGCTCGATGCTATCGACGGTCAGCACACCAAACGCGACTGGTAAATTATAGGCTAAAGCAACCTGACCAATACCTTTGGTACACTCACCAGACACATATTCAAAATGCGGTGTGCCGCCCCGGATCACAGCGCCAAGGGCAATAATCGCATCATATTTTTTGCTGGCAGCCACCCGTTGCAACGCCAGTGGCATCTCAAAAGCACCCGGGATGCGGACCACGGTAATATCCTGCTCGGACACGTTTCCTACCCGCTTCAATGTGTCTAATGCGCCCTCTAACAGGCTTTCAACAATAAAACCATTAAACCGTGCCACCACTAACGCGAACTTCTTGCCTTTGGCTGCATAGCCGGCCTCAATCACTTGCATGGTAAATCCTCTCGAATCTGGGGCTGCAAAAATCAGCCGCGCATAATATCACAAAAACCGCAAATGCGGCATCGCTGTTATTCCGATACGTAATCGACGACTTCCAGACCAAAGCCAGATAAGGCATGGTATTTTTTCGGCTGGCTAAGCAAACGCATTTTTTTTACCCCCAGACTGGCCAGAATTTGCGAGCCAACACCAACATTGCGTGATGTACCCTTCCACGGTGAGGTTTTGGGCTGCTCGCCTTTATCTTCCGCTTCAAAAGCTTGCACCATTCGCACCAGTTCAGCTGTCGATTCATGCTTGCCCAGCAGCACCAGCACACCGCCTTCATCAGCAATTCGTTTCATGGCCGTATGTAACGGAAAGCTGCGATTCGCCGCCCGGTCAGCCAACAGCAAGTCAGAAAAGGTGTTATGTAAATGCACCCGCACCAATGTTGGCTCTTCAGGCTTAATATCACCTTTAACCAGCGCAAAATGCAGCTGATTATCAATAGTATCTTTAAAGGTAACCAACTGAAAATCGCCGACTTCAGTCGGCAACTGGCAGGTCGCCACTTTCTCAATAGTGGTTTCGTTTAAATTCCGGTATTCAATTAAATCGGCAATAGTACCAATTTTAATGTTGTGCTCGCGGGCGAAAATTTCTAAATCCGGCCGTCTGGCCATGGTACCGTCATCATTCAGAATTTCAACAATCACTGCCGCCGGCTCTAACCCTGCCAACCGGGCTAAGTCGCAACCAGCCTCGGTATGGCCGGCTCTAACCAGCACGCCACCATCCTGCGCCATTAACGGGAAAATATGCCCCGGCTGGACAATATCGGCCGGACCGGCATCACGGGCAACTGCAGCCTTAACAGTACGGGCCCTGTCGGCGGCCGAAATACCGGTGGTAACGCCTTCAGCCGCTTCAATCGACACCGTGAAGTTTGTCGCAAAGGGGGATTTATTGGCATCTACCATTAACGGCAAATTGAGCTGCTTGCAGCGCTTTTTACTCAGGGTCAGGCAAATAAGGCCCCGACCATGCTTGGCCATAAAGTTAACCGCCTCGGGTGTCACGTAATCAGCTGCCATGACCAGATCGCCTTCATTTTCACGATCCTCATCGTCCATCAGTATCACCATTTTGCCCTGACGGATGTCTTCGATAATTTCAGCAGGCGTATTCAGTTGCATAAAAACCCTTGTTAAGTGTTGCTTTAATAATACCGGTAGCAATAAGGCCGTGTATCCCCGGTTGTTAATATGATATCAGGCTCAGCCAGGCTGAGCGGGCTCTGTTTTGGTTAATTTTCCGCAGTAGCAGTAAGTAATGCTGTCAGCCGCAAATCTGTATCCAGCTGGCAAATATCGTTAAACCTAAAACGGTTGGCCTGGCTTAGCTCAGTCAGTTCCGGCAGCTCTGCCATGGCTCTTGCCTGTGGCCCTAACAATAACGGCGCCTGATATAAAATAAACTCATCCACCAGTTTCTGCTGCAATAAAGCGCCGGCAAGCGTCGCACCGGCCTCAACCCAGATACTCCGTACCTGACGGGCGTTTAGCAACTGCAGTAAAGCCGTTAAATCAAAATAGCCATCGTCATTGAGCGGCACGGCTAGCTGCTCAACCTGGGCTGGCATGCTGCGCAGTGGTTTTTCAGGGGCAACACAGAGCAGAATGGCCCCGGAGGAACTAAACAATGGCTCGTGACCGGTTAATTGCTGGCGCCGGTCCAGAATAACTCTCAATGGCTGGCGCAACTCACCGTTATGTAATGTGGTGATGGGGTTATCATCAAAAGGCTGCCTTACGGTCAGCCGGGCGTTATCCGCCAGCACAGTGCTGGCTGTAGACAATATTGCGCTACTTTGCGCCCGATACAACTGAACATCCGCTCTGGCGGCAGGGCCGGTTATCCACTGGCTCTGGCCATTGGCCAGTGCGGTGCGACCATCCAGGCTGGCGGCCAGTTTCAGTCTCAGCCAGGGCTTTTGCCGCTCCATTGCACTTAAAAAGCCCGGGTTTAACGCCCTGGCTTCAGCTGCCATCAGCCCGCTCTCAACACTGATCCCCGCCTGCTGCAATATAGCGACGCCCTTACCTGCCACCAGTGGATTCGGGTCCAGCATCGCAATGACAACCCGGCTAACGCCGGCGGCAACTAATGCTTTTGCACAGGGTGGCGTGCGGCCAAAATGGCTGCAGGGTTCAAGCGTGACATAACAGGTTGCGCCGCGCGCGCGTTCACCAGCCTGTGCCAGGGCATACACTTCGGCATGCCCCTCTCCGGCCTGATGATGATACCCCTCGCCGACCACCATGCCATTTTGAACAATGACTGCGCCGACATTAGGGTTGGGATCAGTGGTATAGCGACCTGTCGCAGCTAAGCGCAGGGCATGCGCCATAAACTGGTTATCTGCAGCGGTGCCTGCCACTACTGCTCTCCTAATCGGGCAATTTCTTCACCAAATTCGCGGATATCTTTAAAAGAGCGATAGACTGAGGCAAAACGGACATAAGCCACTTTATCAACCTTTACCAGTTCATCCATAATCAGATTACCCAGCATATTACTGGCCAGCTCGCGCTCACCGGTTGCCCGCAACTGAGACTTAATTTTCTGAATAAGCTGTTCAATCTGTTCAGTTGATACCGGCCGTTTTTCCAGAGAACGCAATAAGCCGTTGCGCAGTTTATCTTCGTTAAAAGGCTCACGTGAGCCATCGCGCTTGATGATCCGCGGCATAACCAGTTCAGCAGCTTCAAAAGTGGTAAAACGTTCATGACAGGCCAGACACTCCCGGCGCCGGCGTACCTGATGACCATCAGCCACTAAGCGGGAGTCGATTACTTTAGTGTCATCGGCATTACAGAAGGGACAATACATCGGCATTTTCCATAGAAAAAATCAGCCATAGTTAAAAATAGTCATAGATAAAAATGGCCGCAAATGCGGCCATAATAGCACTAAATTAACGATTAAGCATAAACCGGAAAGCGACTGCACAACTGGCCAACATCGGCTTTTACCCGTTCAATGACGCTTTCGTCATTAATATTGTCCAGTACATCACAAATAAAGCCAGCCACCTGACGCGCCTGCTCTTCTTTAAAACCACGACGGGTAATAGCAGGTGTACCAATCCGTAAACCACTGGTCACAAAAGGTGAGCGCGGATCATTGGGTACCGAGTTTTTATTAACGGTAATGTGGGCTTTGCCTAACGCGGCATCGGCATCTTTACCGGTAATATCTTTATCGATTAAATCCATCAGGAACAAGTGATTCTCCGTTCCGCCGGAAACAATTTTATAGCCACGTTTAATCATTTCATCGCACATCGCTTTGGCGTTATTCAACACCTGCTGCTGATATACCTTAAACTCCGGCTCTAATGCTTCTTTAAAAGCGACTGCTTTGGCCGCAATCACATGCATTAACGGGCCACCCTGGCTGCCCGGGAATACCGCAGAGTTCAGTTTTTTCTCAATCGCTTCATTTTTACGGGCCAGAATTAAGCCACCACGCGGGCCGGCCAGCGTTTTATGGGTTGTCGTGGTCACAACGTCGGCTACCGGCACCGGATTTGGGTATAAACCAGCAGCCACCAAACCGGCGACATGAGCCATGTCCACCAACAGGTAAGCACCCACCTTGTCGGCAATATCGCGAAAACGCTGCCAGTCAACAATACCTGAATAGGCAGAAAAACCAGCGATAATTAATTTTGGTTTATGCTCAAGCGCCAAAGCTTCTGCCTGTTCATAATCAATCACCCCTGTCTCAGGATGTAAGCCATACTGTACGGCTTTATAAAGCTTTCCTGAAGAACTGACGTGTGAGCCGTGAGTTAAATGACCACCATGGGCCAGGCTCATCCCTAAAATAGTGTCACCGGCTTCCAGCAAGGCCAGAAAAACTGCAGCGTTGGCTTGCGAACCTGCATGCGGTTGTACATTCGCATAATCGGCGCCAAACAATTGCTTGGCCCGGGCAATAGCTAAATCTTCTGCGATATCAACAAACTCACAGCCACCGTAATAGCGCTTGTGCGGATAACCTTCAGCATATTTATTGGTAAGCTGGGAACCTTGCGCCTGCAATACCCGCGGGCTGGCATAGTTTTCAGAAGCAATCAGCTCGATATGTGCTTCCTGTCTGGCGGTTTCATCGGTAATTGCCTGCCATAATTCCGGGTCAAAATCGGCAATATTCATTTCACGCTTTAACATGCTCTCTCCTGGGCGCGGGTTACGCTAACGGGTTTATTTTTCAGATTCTGAATTGGCGCATATTCTACCCTGAATTTATTTCAGATGCACCGAAAATATAGCCATCCGGCCGTCCGCAATGCGTGTAAAAGGGGCTGGCAGCTGAACTGGACAACATGCTTTACAGTTGTCTGCGCTTTACAAGGTGGCAGCGTCACACTACTATGCTGTATATCGATACAGTTACTTTATTGCTATGGTCAGTCAGCGCAAAATTATTCATATTGATATGGATTGCTTTTTTGCCGCAGTAGAAATGCGGGATAACCCGGCGCTGGCCAGTATTCCGCTGGCTATAGGTGGCAGCCGCAGCACTCGCGGTGTTATTGCCACCTGTAATTATCCGGCGCGCACTTTTGGGGTACGCTCAGCCATGCCCACAGGGCAGGCGCTGAAATTATGTCCGCATCTTCATCTGATGTCAGGCAATATGGACAAATACAGAACCGTTAGCAGGCAAATTCGCGCTATTTTTCAGCGTTACAGTGACGTGATAGAGCCGTTGTCGTTAGATGAAGCTTTTCTTGATGTCAGTCAGAGCAGCCATTTTGGCGGCAGCGCCACCCGAATTGCCGCAGATATTCGCCGGGTCATTAAGGCGGAAACCGGCTTAACCGCATCTGCCGGGGTTGCACCGAATAAATTTCTGGCAAAAATTGCCAGTGATGAAAATAAACCGGATGGTTTATTCGTCATTACCCCGGATCAGGTGGCCGCTTTTGTCCAGACATTACCTTTAGCTAAAATACCTGGCGTAGGCAGTAAAACCGCAGAGCGGTTGGCCCGGCTTGGCTTAATCCACTGCAAAGACATTGCCGGTTGTGAACTGGCATTACTGGTAAAGCATTTTGGCGCCATGGCCGATACACTGTTAAAACGCAGCCAGGGTATTGATGAGCGGCCGGTTCGCACTGAACGCCAGGCCAAATCCGTTGGGGTGGAACAGACCCTGGCAGAAGATATCATTGATTATCAGGACTGTGTCCAGGCATTGCAGCTGTTATGGCCTAAATTGCAACTGCGGCTGGCAAATCAGGGTGACAAAGGCTTGCAGAAAATAGGGGTTAAACTTAAATTCAGCGATTTTAGGCAAACCACTGTCGAATGTCAGGCGCAAAAGGCCAGTCTGGAACAATTTTTACCGCTGCTGGATCAGGCATGGCAACGCCGGCAGCAACAAGGCGTGCGACTGGTTGGGCTCCAACTTGGTTTTACTACGCCAAACCCCGGCCAGCTTTGTCTGCCATTTGATCCTGTCAGCGATTGCTAAGCTGTTGCTCAAATCAGGCAGATAAATCACTCAATCGCTGCAAAGGTCGGCAACTGCTGGCGGAATAACAGGCATAAAAAAGCCAGCTCATTGGCTGGCTCTTTACAAATACTATCAGATTAACCGGTTACAGTGACGTTTTCAGCCTGTGGACCTTTCTGACCTTCGGTAACTTCGAAAGTTACGCGTTGACCTTCAACTAAAGTTTTGCGGCCTGTGCCATTGATAGCGCGGAAATGAACGAATACGTCTTTGCCGCCTTCGCGCTCGATGAAACCAAAACCTTTATCTTCGTTGAACCACTTAACTGTACCAGAAATTAACTGTGACATAACACTCTCTTACTTTAACTAAATTTGCCGAATTTTCGGCGACTTAAATATTCTCGGCCAGCTAATCGGGCGGCTAAATATTCAAACGCATTATCAGTTAAGCTGATCATGCGGTCAACATAAATACCGGACGAGCAGAAAATATATTTCCCAGCAGGCCGTACCAGCTAAATCGCATCTGCCAGAACGGTTTACCGTCAGCTGGTACGACTAAGCATTTTCAGTGTAGCAGTAAAAACGCTGAACATTTAAGCAACACACTATTTATTTTTTCCGCCTTACCGGGCCACTGCCATCATCACCACCTTCAAAAAACGGTGCAGCTTTATTTTTAGCATTTTCAGTTTTTGCCGGGCGTGGTTTGGCAGCCCGTTTTGGTCCGGCAGTTTTTGCCGCCGTTGCGGATTTTGCTGTCGGCGCTTTAATACCGTTAAAGCGCGCAGGCAAGGATTCAACTACTGAAAACACCACGGCATGGCGCAGGAATCTTTCTATATTCTGCAAGCTGGGCCAGTCTTTCGGTCCCACCAGGGATATTGCCTGGCCCTTGGCGCCGGCCCGGCCGGTGCGGCCAATCCGATGGACATATTCTTCCGGGTGTTTCGGTAAATCAAAATTAATCACGTGCGACACCTGCAGCAAATCAAGGCCACGGGAGGCTAGATCGGTAGTAACCAGCACCTGAAATTTACCGGTAGCAAATTGCTGCATCACACTGTTGCGTTGCTGCTGTGATAATTTGCCGCTTAACGCAATAGCACTGAAACCCGCATCTTGACAAACAGCGGTTAAGCGCTCGGCATCTGCGCGGGTTGCGGTAAACATAATTAGCTGCTTAATGCTTTGCTGCGTTAAAAAATGCTGTAGCAACGCTTCCTTGTGACTTAAATTATCGGCAAGAAAAAACTGCTGCTCAATGTCCTGATGCTGCTGATAACCGGCCCCTACCGCTATCCGGTATGGATTTTTCAGTAAGGCCAGCGCTAAATTATCAACTTCAGCATGATCAAGTGTGGCTGAAAACAGCAAAGTCTGGCGCAGTCGATGATCAGCGGCTTTATTGATAACAGTAAGCTGGGGCAGAAAGCCCAGGTCCAGCATCCGGTCAGCCTCATCGAGGATGAGCATTTCCAGCCCTTGCAAAAACAGGGTTTTGTGCTCAAGGTGGTCAACAAAACGGCCTGGGGTCGCTACCACTATAGCTGGCTGACGTTTCAGGATTTTTTCCTGATCGTTAAAGTTTTCGCCGCCGACAATCAAGGCTGCGCTGACCGGCGTATTCGCAACCAGTAACCTAAGCTGCGCATAGACCTGTTTGGCCAGTTCACGGGTTGGCGCCAGAATTAACGCCCTTGCATCCTGTTTCGACAAAGCACGGCTTTTTAACAGTCGCTGCATCATCGGCAGCAAATACGCCAATGTTTTGCCCGAGCCGGTTTGCGACGACACGATTAAATCGCGGCCTACCATAACTGCCGGTATCGCTTCCTGCTGGATTTCCGTCGGCTTATCAAAGCCCAGGTGCTGGACGGAGCGGAGTAAGCGCGGATCTAGTGCTAAATCTTTAAATGGCAAAATTAACCTCATCAGCTTGGAGTACTGGTATATGATAACCGAACTGGCCCATTTGAGTTAATAAGAATGCTTAAGGTACACTAAGCGTCTATTTCTCCTGCAACCTGAGTAGCCCGATTATGAGCAATGCGTTACGAGACCAGCTGCTGAAAGCTGGCCTGGCCGATGCCAAGAAAGTAAAAAAAGTGAAAAAAGAAAAACACCAGGTAAAAACCCAGGCTGGCAAAAAAGCACAGCCAGACAATCCTGCAGCCACGCTGGCGCAACAGGCGAAGGCCGAACAGGTTGCCCGTGACCGTGAATTAAACCGGCAAAAACAAGCTGAATTGGCTAAAAAGGCGATTGCCGCCCAGGTAAAGCAAATCATTGAAACAAACGCAATCAGCAGTAAAGGTGAGGTCGGCTTTAACTTTGTTGACGGGAAGTTAGTGAAAAAACTCTATGTCAGCAGCAAAGTGCATGATGAGCTAAGCCGGGGCTTAGTCGCAATAGCCCGTCTGGCTGAGCAATATATGTTAATCCCGGCGCAGGTAGCAGAAAAAGTGATGCAACGTGATGCAGACAGTATTGTATTACTGAATACCAAACAGCAACAGCCGGACGAAGATGATCCTTATGCTGATTACCAGATCCCGGATGATTTAATGTGGTAAGTTTTAGTTGGCATAACTATTAGTAATGATTGAAGGAAACACCATGCGCTTATTAACTCAATTTTTCTGTCTATCCCTGTTACTGCTTAGCAGTACAGTTATGGCTGCCAGTGTCTGGAAAGTCAGTAAAGAAGGCCAGCATTTTTATCTGGCCGGTACCGTTCACCTGCTGAGCAAAACTGATTATCCGCTGCCTGCCGCTTATGACAGTGCGTTTAATGCCAGTAACCAGTTGCTGTTTGAAACCGATTTAAATGCGTTAACCAGCCCGGCTGGGCTGAGCAAGATGATGCAGCAAAATACCTACAGTGACGGTAAAACCCTGCAGCAGGTTCTGTCACCTGAGGTGTATCAGCAACTGAAGGCTTATGCCACAGCACGGAATATGCCGATTGCGGCAATCAGCCGGTTTAAGCCCGGTTTTGCCGCAATGATGCTGGCCAGTGTTGAAATGCAGCGTCTGGGGGCAGCCGAAACCGGGGTGGATATGCATTATATGCAGTTGGCTCAGCAGCAAAACAAGCATTTTGCCGGCCTGGAAACAATGGATGAGCATCTGGCGGTTCTGGATGGCATGAACCAGCTTGATCCTGATCTGACCATCAGCTCAACCCTGGAAGATATGCATAAAGTAGAAGGCCAACTGGCTGCTATGAAACAAGCCTGGCGCAGCGGTGATGCCGCTAAGTTGGAGCAATTGTTTCTTGCCGACTTAAAACAAGTTCCCCAGTTATATGAGATCCTGCTGGTCAAACGCAACCATGCCTGGCTGCCGCAGTTGCAGGCACTTGGCAATGATGAACACACTACGATGGTACTGGTAGGCGCATTGCATCTGGCGGGCGAAGATGGCTTGTTAAAGCTGTTGCAACAACAAGGCTACGCCTTAACCCAGCTTACAGAGTAAGCTCAGTTAAGCCCGTCACGGTCATGACAATTAACGACAGCCCTGGCGGGCACTGACGCCTTTTACCCCTTCACTAAAAGCAGGTGCCAGCTGCCAGCGCGGCCGGATGGGGGTTAAGGGCAACTCGCGCTTGCGGGCGACCAGCAGATAACAGCCGGCAAAGTAATTCAGATATTTCTCCGCAAAACGCTGCATACTGTTATTGGTATACTCATTAACCAGCATGCTGCCGAAAAAAAAGCGTTGTTCCGCCAGCACTTCAAAACCAATCAGATGCAACCAGTCTTTGACCCGGCCGGGCGAAAAAAAGCGGCCCTGCCACGGATAACGGTGTTTAAGCCAGGGTGCGATGCCCGCCAGCGCCAGCATACTGAGCGGATTAAAACCGGTCAGCAGCAGATAACCATCAGGTAATAACACCCGATGCGCTTCCCGCACAATATGGTGAGGGTCAGCCTGATATTCCAGACACTGGCTAAGCAAAACCGCGTCAATACTCTGGCTGTCGATAGGCAGCGTATCGGGTAACCCAATCAGGTGACTTTTACCATTATCCGCGCTGCCCAGATGGATCTGATGTTTAATTTTGCAACCCGGCAAGTCTAAGTCACTACTTAAATCGCCAACTTTAAGCAAATAATAACCAAAAATTTGCTGCCACCAGGGGTGCAGTTGTCCGGCGATGGCCTGCGCTAACGCCGGCCCCTGTAAAAACGCCTGCCAGCTGTCGGGTACCTGCGGTTCGTTTTCGTTCAATGCCGGTTTCATGATAAAGTTTAGCCTGCTTTAATGTTGAAAGACCTATAATGTTAAAAGAAATTGTTAAGAGAAAACCTGATGCTGACTATTAACCCACTGGCTGCCTTTGAGGATAACTACATTTGGTCGCTGTGTCAGCCTGATAACCCATTTTGTGTTGTGGTTGACCCTGGCGACGCCGAACCGGTGCTGAAGTTTTTGCAGCAACAGCAAAAGTCGCTGTACGCCATTCTGATCACCCATCATCATCCCGACCATACCGGCGGTATTGCGCAATTGCAGCAAGCCTGGCCGGACGTTCGTATTATTGGTCCTGCCGCCGAGGCAGCAAAGATCCCATTGTTAACGGAACAGGTGCAACAAGGCGATCTCGTTCAGCTGTTCCCTTTTAACTACAATTTTAAGGTGATTGATTTGCCCGGCCATACCCTTGGCCACATCGGTTTTTACAGTAAACCTTATTTATTTTGCGGCGATACCTTATTCAGCGGAGGCTGTGGCCGCTTATTTGAAGGTACTGCGGCTCAATTACATCATTCGTTACAAAAGCTGGCGGCATTACCGGCCGACACCATCGTCTATTGTACCCATGAGTACACCCTGGCGAACCTGCGTTTTGCCCTGTCAGTTGAACCTGATAATCAGGCATTACAGGATTATCAGCGACATTGTCAGCGTTTACGCCAGTCAGACAAAGCTACTTTGCCCACTGATTTAGCAACCGAGCAGCAAATAAATCCTTTTTTGCGATGTGAAAACAAGGCCTTGCAGCAACGATATCAGCAAGATACCGCTGTTGGTCTGTTTAGCCAGCTCAGAGCAATGAAAGATCAGTTTAAATCCTGACTTGCAATCAGGCTTTGAACAGGTAACATGACTTTTTTTGTGCGGAAATACGCTATGCATTTGAAAATCTCTGCCGTCATGTTAGTTGCACTGCTTAGCGGCTGTGTCAGCACGACAGAATCAAATACCTCGCCTGCGGTGAAGCCAGCGAATACACCAGCTCTGGTCCAGGTGAAGGGGGCCAGTGCCGAGCAAATTGCCAGCCGTTTATGGTATGGCGATACCACAGCGGAGCAACTGGCGCCGCTGGATGCCACCGAGCTGGAAGATTTATGGCAACGCATTCAGTTGCAACTTACCTTCAACGTGCCGCAAACCCGTCCAATAGTAGAACAGCGCAATTTCTACAGCCAGCATCAAAGCTACCTCGACCGGGTCGCGAACCGGGCCCAGCCCTTCCTGTATTTTATTGTGCAGGAGCTGGAAAAGCGCAATATGCCGCTTGAACTTGCATTACTACCCATCGTGGAAAGCGCATTCGACCCTTTTGCTTATTCACACGCCCGCGCGTCGGGCATGTGGCAATTTATGCCAGCCACTGGCAGCCGGTTCGGCCTGAAACAGAACTTCTGGTATGACGGCAGGCGCGACGTTATTGAATCTACCCGGGCGGCGCTGGATTATCTGCAGTACTTATATAACACGCTCGAGCATGACTGGTTAAACGCCATTGCTGCTTACAATGCCGGTGAAGGCCGGATTGGCCGGGCGATCCGGGCAAATAAAAAGCGCCGGCTGCCAACTGACTTCTGGTCACTTGATTTACCCGCGGAAACAACGGTTTATGTTCCAAAATTACTGGCATTGGTTGATATTTTAAAACGACCTGATGACTTTGATATTGTCTGGAAATTTATTGCCAACGAACCAAAAATCGCGGTGGTGCCGACCGATGGCCAGATTGATCTCGCTATCGCCGCAGAGCTGGCTGAATTAAGCGTAGCCGAGCTGCAGGCCCTTAACCCAGGCTTCAATCAGTGGGCGACCGATCCTGATGGTCCGCATCAGTTGGTGCTGCCATTAGCAAAAGCAGATAACTTTAAACGTTTGCTGGCACAAACCCCTGCAGCCGATCGCCTGCAATGGCAAAGCTATACTGTCAGCTCGGGTGACACCCTGGGCAAAATTGCCCGTGACTATAAAACCGACGTTAGTGCTATCAGACGGCTGAATAATCTGAGCGGTAACACTATCCGGATTGGTCAGCATTTACTTATCCCTATGTCAGCAAAAGCGGCCGGAAAATACGAGCTTAGCCAGCAAAACCGGATTGCCAAAGCTCAGGGTCGTGCCGGTGGCAGTATAAAAACAGAGTACATTGTGCAATCCGGTGATACTTTGTGGGACATCAGCCGGGAGCATAAAGTTACTGTGGCTGAACTGGCCAAATGGAATGGCATGGTTCAGCGCGATCCGTTGAAACCGGGGCAGAAGCTGGTGATCTGGCATGACAGTAACAGCAGCTCAACTACAGCCATCACCCGGACGGTAAACTATAAAGTGCGCAAAGGTGATTCACTGGCCAGAATTGCCCAACGCTTTAGTGTTTCAGTGGCTGAAATAGTCAAGTGGAACAATATAAACACCGAGCGATACCTGCAACCAGGGCAGCAGCTGAAACTGATTGTTGATGTGACTCAGGTATAGTAGCGTTGGTTAAGTTGTCGCAGATTAAACCGGCAGCATTAGGAGCAACAGCATGAGAGTAGTGATCTTTGTTATCAGTTTACTGTTGAGTTTACCTGTTTGTGCTCAGTTTCAGCTAACCGGCAGTGGCACTTATACACTGCCGGATGGCAAAACAGTGCCTTTTCAGTATGGCCTGAGCTATATCCGAAAAGAAGGTCAGTTTCATTTCAGCGCCGGTAAGCAAAGTTTGATTGTCAGCAGCCTGCCGCAAAAATATTCACTGGCTTTAATACTGCAGAATGACGACGAGGTCTGGGTTCCTGACTTTGTTAATGCACCGCTTAGCAGCTTTGAATATGAAATAAGTGGTTTTGAACTGAAGCTGACTCAGGAACCCGAGCTGAAAGATGGCCGGGGAAATTTTATTTTACACTATGATGGGGGTCGCTATCGCTTCAATCGCGGCCCGGGTCAGGTAAACTTTATTTTTAATGATGAAGGTATAGAGCGGGTGGAAATTAAAGGTATGTTTAAACTGCCAAACAAGCCTAACCCAAAAGAACCTGAGTAACCTTTCAGCTTAATCTGGCTCGCGCTGCAACTGCAGCGCTGGCAGCATTCCTGACGCCACACACAGCAGTGGTGCCAGCAACATAAAGAACCAAAAACTTTGTAATGGTACGCCGTGCCACAGTGCATACAGCGCTGCGGTAAGCTGAAATACAATGCCAAATAATCCAATATACACCAATACCCTGTTCAGCAATCTTTTTGGCATAGCGAATATATTCTTGGATTTATGGCCTGAAGCCGGCTTTGATTCAGCCATTATTACACCTGAGCGTCGCTTTGTTGTTCCGGTGCGGCCAGGGCAAAGCATGCCAGTTGCTGGCAATGATGATAAATCCGGCTGATGGTTGGGTATTCCAGCGTATCGAGTTTAAACCGCAAGGCATTATACATTTGCGGCACCAGACATAAATCAGCCAGCGTAATACTGTCACCATAGCAAAACTCACCAGCTGTCGCCTGCAGCCGCTGCTCCAGCGCACTAAAGCCGGTATGCAGCCAGTGATGGATCCATTCGGTTTTCTGATCGTCATTAAGCGCCAGTGGTCCGGTTAAATATTGCAGTACCCGCAGGTTATTCAGCGGGTGAATATCGCAGGCAATATCAAGCGCCAGCGAGCGCACCTTTGCTTTAGCTGCAGGATCTTCCGGCAATAGCGCCGGCTCCGGATAAACTTCTTCCAGGTATTCAATAATCGCCAGTGACTGATTCAGACTCAGCTCACCATCCACATAAGCTGGCACCAGCTGATTTGGATTCAGCTGCTGATACTCGGCGCTATGCTGCTGGCCACCGTCTTTTAGCAGATGTACCGGTATTGTCTCGAAACTAAGTTGTTTTAAATGCAGCGCAATGCGCACCCGATAGGCGGCTGAAGAGCGCCAGTAGCTATAGAGTTTCATCCTGTAACACCTGCTAATTTGTTGCACGAAAAATCGCTGAGTAAAAAGGAGGTGAAAGCACGTATGTACTTTTTTCTGCGACCGTTGAAGCCCTGGACGGGCGGAAACGAGCCCCCATGGATGGGTTTACGGCGTGTTGCAGAAAAAATGTACGGAGTGCTTGCACCGGTCCATTTTATTACTTCGCTTTATATTGCACCACTTGCTGGTCGATGGCACCAAAAATGCTCTGGCCATTGCCATCCAGCATTTCCATTTTTATGGTATCACCAAATTGCATAAAAGAGGTACTGGGTTTGCCATCGCGGATGGTTTCAATCACCCGGATCTCAGCGATACAGCTATAACCTACCCCGCCTTCGGTAATGGCAGTACCATACTCAGTGCCCTGCTTATTCGATACCGTACCCGAACCAATCACCGCACCGGCGCCCAGGTTGCGGGTTCTGGCAGCGTGGGCAATAAGCTGGCCGAAGTTAAAGGTCATATCGATACCCGCGTTGGGTTTACCAAAAGGTTTGCCGTTATAGGTCGACAGTAACGGTAAATGTACCCGACCATCCTGCCACTTATCACCCAGCTCATCCGGTGTCACCGCAACCGGGCTGAAGCTTGATGCCGGTTTCGACTGAAAAAAGCCAAAACCTTTAGCCAGCTCGTTTGGAATTAAGCCCCGAAGCGACACATCATTAACCAGCATCAGCAGCCGTATTTTGTCCAGCGCCTGCTCTGGACTAATCGCCATCGGAACATCGTCAGTAATTACTGCCACTTCACCTTCGAAATCGATACCATGGTCGGTACTTACCGCTTCAATAGCATCGCGCGGGCCAATAAAATCATCCGAACCGCCCTGATACATCAGTGGATCGGTCCAGAAACTTGGCGGCATCTCAGAATTACGTGCTTTGCGCACCAGTTCAACGTGGTTCACATAAGCACTGCCATCTGCCCACTGGTATGCGCGCGGTAATGGCGACTCACATTGTGTCGGGTCAAAGGCCATTTCACCGTCCAGCTTACCGGCGTTCAGCCCCTGATATACTTTTTCGGCTTTTGCCGATAATTCTGCCCAGTTATCCAGTAACTGCTGCAAGGTAGCGGCAATGTCACTTATCGCCACGCAACGGCTTAAATCACGGCTGACCACCACTAACTGGCCGTCACGGGTATTATTTTTTAAACTCGCTAACTTCATATTATTCCTTAACTGAACCTGTTGCTGTGGCCTGGTCCTGCGGCTTGTTTTTCCAGCTGTTCACGTAATCCGGGTTTTCGGTTGCCAACGCCGCCTCGCCCATTTCCAGCGCATCACGGGTATCGAGCATAACCGCGACTTCGTCGGTAAACTTCTTTTTATACTCGCGCCCGGCGGCAAAGGCTTTCGGATGAGGACCATGGGTAAAACCGGCCGGATGGAAGGTCACCATACCTTTTTCAATATTGTCGCGGCTGAAAAAATCACCGGCATGGTAGAACAGCACTTCATCATAATCATCATTGTTATGATAAAACGGCACTTTTAAGGCACCGGGATCACTTTCAATCGGCCTTGGTACAAAGGTGCATACCACAAAACGCTGCGCGACAAAGGTGGTATGGGCTGACGGGGGCAGGTGATATCGATGGCTCATTAACGGCCGGATATCCCGCCAGTTAATCCGCATCACAGCTAAATCACCATGCCAGCCAATCGCATCCAGCGGATTATAGGGGTACGTCACCACTGACACCTGGCCATGGCGTTTTACTTCAACCTGCCAGCTGTCTTCACTGTACTGCGCTTTAAAAGCATCATTGATTTTGGGGGTGTCGAGCATAGCCGGGTCAAAAATCGCATGGTTGCCAACCAGGCCTTTTTCCGGCAGCTGATAACTGTCGTTGGTTGCTTCAATCAGCAAAATAAACATTGGCTCATGTGGCACCAGCCGCCACATGGTCGAGCGCGGGATCACGATATAATCACCATCGCGCACACTTAAATGCCCATAGTCGCAATACAGCTCTGCACTACCCTCGTGAATGAACAACAGTTCATCACCGTCGGCATTGCGTGCCAGCTTACTCATGCTGTCTGTCAAACGCCATGTGCGCATTTTGCAGTGGTTGTTAAACAGTAAATCCGGTACCGCCCACGGTGACGATGTCTTATCCTGTTCAATCTCGTTAAAGTTAAACAGATGAGGCCGTAAAGGCCCCTGCCAGTCGCTCCAGCCGGTCGGCGCATGGGTATGATGGAAGTGGGTTGCAGGGCCGAAAAAGCCACTGCGCCCGGTTTCCCGCTCATAAATCGCCTGCTCCGGAAAATCGGCATGAGCCTGTCGTGATACATCGCCTTCCTTTAACGGAAAAGATGCCCATTTACGCATTGCTTAATACTCCGCGCTGGATCTGATCTTCTTCGATAGACTCAAACAAGGCTTTAAAGTTGCCCTCGCCAAAGCCTTCGTTGCCTTTACGCTGGATAATTTCAAAGAATACCGGGCCGATTACTGTTTTTGTGAAAATCTGCAGCAGAATACCGTCTTTCATCGGCGCGCCGTCAATCAGGATCCGCAGCTCACGCATTTGATCCAAATCTTCTTCATGGCCCTCAACCCGATCATTCACTTTGTTGTAATAGGTTTCCGGGGTAGGCATAAATTCCATGCCACGGTTGCGTAAGGTGCGTACTGTTTCATAAATATTGTCTGAGGTCAGCGCGATATGTTGAATACCTTCGCCTTTATATTCACGGATAAATTCTTCAATCTGCGACTTATCGTCTGAAGACTCGTTAATCGGGATCCGTATTTTGCCACAGGGTGCGGTCATCGCTTTTGATACCAGCCCGGTCAGTTTGCCTTCGATATCAAAATAGCGGATTTCACGGAAGTTACCGATATTCTCATAGAATCCGGCCCACAGATTCATGTTGCCACGCATCACGTTGTGGGTTAGATGATCGAGCACTTCCAGGCCAACGCTGTGTTTTTCCATATCAGCCTGCCAGTTATCGTAGTACTTAAAGTCAATGTCATACACTGAACTGGCACCATAACGGTCAACAAAGTACAGCAGGCTGCTGCCAATACCGTATACGGCAGGAATATTCAGCTCCATTGGCCCAACCTGGTTTTTATATTCCTTGGCACCATTGGCCAGCGCATGTTTTAACGCTGCTGCGGCATCTTTTACCCGAAACGCCATCGCACATACTGACGGCCCGTGCAGCCTGGCAAACTCTTCTGCCTGCGAGTTCGGTTCAGCATTGATAATGAAGTTAATATCACCCTGCTTATATAACCAGGCTTGCTTAGAACGATGTTTAGCGACCTCAGTAAAACCAAGTGAATAAAACAGGTCTTTTAACTTCTGAATACCGTCTGCATCAGCAGCGGTATATTCGACAAACTCAAAACCATCTGTACCCAAAGGATTAATTTTATTTTCAGCAGTTGCCATTTTAAGGTTCTCCGAACAACGAATGTGGGCGCTATCATGCGCTTACCAATAAAAAAAGGAAGAGGTGGCGCAGCGGTAATCTGGCGTTAAACCGCGGCCAAATATGTACAGAAATAACTACAAAAGCGGTTTTACCGGGCGGCATGAATGCAAAGGCCGACAGATAAGCCTGTCGGCCCTGCGAAAGTAAACAATTACTGACAAAGCCGCACTTATATCTTTACGGTCTTACGGTTTATGCCATAGTCGCGCAGCTTGTTCGCCACGGCGGTATGGCTTAACCCCAGCTTCTTTGCCAGCTGACGTGAACTTGGATAGGCTGGGTACAGCTTGCGTAACAGGTTTGCTTCAAACCGTTTTACCGCCTCATCCAGGGTGCCATCAAAGTCCTGCTCCAGATAACCAAAGTCGCTGGTGTAACTGGGCAGTTGCAGGTGATCTTTATCCAGCTCGTAGCCATCCAGCAAAGTCACGGCCCGATACAGCGCATTTTCCAGCTGCCGTACATTGCCCGGCCAGGGGTACTGCTGCAAGAACTGACTGCAGCTTTCGGTTAGGCGCGGCGCTTTACGGCCAAGGCGAGCAGCAAAGCGGGCGATAAAAAACTCAGCCAGTGGCACAACGTCCTGCTTGCGTTCACGCAGCGGCGGTAATGTCAGCGTTAATACATTCAGCCGGTAAAATAAGTCTTCGCGAAACCGTCCTTCCTGCACCATGCCTGGCAAGTCTTTCTGAGTAGTGCAAATAACCCGGACATCCACCTTCACTTCGTTTTCATCCGCAACCCGCCGGAAACTACCATCCTGCAAAAAACGGATTAACTTTGTTTGCAGCTGGGTAGACATCTCGCCCACCTCATCCAGAAACACACTGCCACCGTTAGCTTGTTCAAAAATGCCTTTTTTGCCTTCTGTGCTGCCGGCAAACGCATTGGAGCCATAACCAAACAACTCTGACTCGGCAACGTTATCCGGTAACGAGGCGCAGTTGACTGCCAGAAAAGGTTTGGCCGCACGGCTACCTGCGGCATGACAGGCTCTGGCTAACAGCTCTTTACCAGTACCGGTTTCTCCCATTATTAAAATAGGCGCATCCAGCTGGGCCATTTTTTTCGCCTCCCGTACGACTTTGCGCATCAGGTTACTGTTAGCCTGCAGGGTGTTAAAGCTTTCCTGATCGCCTTTTTTAAAAGCAACCATATGCTGTCCTAAGCGGCTTTCAGATTTTAAATTAATCACGGCACCCGCCAGAATCTCCAGGCCTGTTTCGTCTGGCACCATCACCGGTAAAATGTCGGCAATAAAACGCTTGCCGTGAATTTCAAAACGACGGGTTTGCGCCAGTACCTCATCACTCTCCAGCCAGCGCATAAAATTAAAACCTTTAACCATCCCCTGCAGAGACTCGCCCTGAATATCCTGCTGTGCCACCGACAGTGCCTCTAACGCAGCATCGTTTATCACAGTAACATTGGCTTTAATATCAATGGCAATCAAGCCATCTGGCAAGGTCTTCAGCAAGGTTGTCAGTTCATTGTGCTCGCGCTCAGACGGTAAAAACGCCGTAGTTTTTACATCTTCGACACCGGCTATCCGGCGCATTTTTGCCATCAGTTCCTGAAACTTTTCAAAATTGACCGTCGGAAAAGATACATACATCCGGTTCAGTGATGGATCGACCTCAATCCCGCGTAAATCGAGCTGATAACCGACCAGAATGTTTAATACTTCCTGGGCCAGCCCCAGGCGGTTCTGACATTGAATTTCTAAACGCATAACAGCGACATACCCCGATACCAGTGAATGGCTACATAATACGGTATCAGACCATCGTCAGACCAGCAATTTTGTAAAGATATGTGAACAAATAAGCCGAAAACAGCCTGGCGCACGGCAAATAGCGGCTGAAACGAGGTATTTCACAGAGGAGATAGCGACAAATGCAGACGCCAATAACAGAGCGCTATTGGCGTAATTTCAGAATAACAGGGTTAGTCAGCCAGCAAGCTGTCTGTTTTCGCTGCACAGATAAAATCGTTTTTGTGCAAACCTTTAATCGAGTGTGACCACCAGGTTACTGTCAGCTTACCCCATTCCAGCAGTAGTGCCGGGTGATGGCCTTCGTCTTCTGCCAGTTGCGCCACCTTATCGTGAAATGCCCAGGCTTGCTTAAAGTTTTTAAACTTATATACCCGCTCCAGTTGTAAAATACCGTCGCGGGACACCGGGGTCCAATCTGGAATTTGCCGCATCAATTCTGGCAATTCTGCATCAGAAACTTTAGGGGCGTCCGCCTTACAGGCTTCACATTTCATTGTTGTTAAATCAGTCATTCCAATTCCTAACTTGCTTGTTTTTGTTTAGGCTCGAACCGTGGCGCATGCAACCCAAGGGCTTTAGCCTGTTCAACCAGGGCCATAATATCCAAATGAGCAACATCGAATAAATCGTCAATATCATTCAGTAAAAAATATATGGGTTGCATAATATCGATCCGGTAAGGGGTTCGCAGCATATCGACGACATCAAAGGCTTTGCGCTCTGGCGTGTCAGATTCCAGCGCATACACTGTTTCGCCCGGTGACGATAAAATGCCGCCGCCGTAAATTCGTAAGCCATCTGCTGTTTTCAATAAGCCAAATTCAATAGTAAACCAGTATAGCCGGGCCAGGAACACCCGATCCTGTTTACTGGCGGCCAGCCCTAATTTACCGTACATATGGGTAAATTCAGCGAAAGCCGGATTAGTCAGCATGGCACAGTGACCAAATATTTCATGGAAAATATCCGGCTCCTGCAAGTAATCAAACTCTTCCCGCGACCGGATAAAGGTTGCCACCGGAAACCGTTTATTGGCCAGCAATTCAAAAAACTTATCAAAACTGATTAATGCCGGTACTTCAGCACATTCCCAGCCAGTGGTTTCCCGTAAAACTTTGTTTACTTCCTCCAGTTGCGGGATACGGTCGGTTGGCAGTTGCAGCTTCTCCAACCCTGCCAGGAATTCATCGCAGGCTTTGCCTTCGATCACGCCAAGCTGGCGGGTAATCAATTCATGCCAAATCTGATTCTCCTCCGCTGACCAGGCAATAATGCCATTGTCATCGGATTGTCTTGATACATACTGACTTGTCTTACTCATATACAACCTGTTGCGAATAAATCAGTGGCTGGTGCCACCTTATAGGTAGACCGGATACTAGAGGATAAGACCACGACTGTGTATCGGGTGCTCACTAAAAGGCGTGTAAAGCTGTGGCCACAGTTGTAAAGCTTGGGTTACACCATGCCTTCAGGCCACAGCTTACAGCGGGTTCAGCTGTGTTGCTGCATCTTTGCCAGTGCCTGCTCCAGATCTGCGATAATATCTGCAACGTGTTCTAACCCTACCGACACCCGGATCAGGCCATCGCTGATCCCGGCCATTTGCCGCTCTTCCGGCGTATAGGGGCTGTGCGTCATAGAAGCGGGATGCTGAATAAGCGACTCGGCATCACCCAGACTGACCGCCAGGCTCAGCAACTGGCACTGATTAATAAAATAACGGCTTTGCTCCAGGCTGGCGTTCAGTTCAAATGCCAGCACACCGCCGGCCCCCTGCATTTGCTCACCGAGGAACCGGTAACCCGGGTGGCTGGGCAGGCCAGGATAGTAAACCTCTTTCACTGCCGGATGCGCTTGCAAAAACTCGGCAACCTGCTGAGCATTCTGACAATGCCGCTCCATCCGCACCGCCAGGGTTTTTAAGCCGCGGATGATCAGCCAGGCATCATGCGGGCTGATTGTCGCGCCCATATCTTTTAGCGTTGTCATTTTTATCGTGGCAATTTTCTCGCTGTCAGCAACAATGATGCCGGCAACAACATCACCATGGCCATTCAGATACTTGGTGGCGCTGTGAATGATAATATCGATGCCGTATTTGGCAGGCTGCTGCAACAGCGGCGTTAAAAAGGTATTGTCGACTACTGAAATCAGCTTATGCTGCTGACAGAACTGACCTAAAAAGGCTAAATCAAGCACCACCAGATTGGGGTTTATCGGGGTTTCGGCGAATAACATTTTCGTGTTGGGTTTAACGGCTGCGGCAACTGCAGCATGGTCTGTCATATCGACAAAACTGACTTCAATACCATAGCGGGCAAACATATGGTTAAACAACGCAAAGCTGCAACCGTAGATGGCCTTACTGGCAATCAGGTGATCACCATGCTGTAAAAAGGCCATTGTGCTGGCGGCAACGGCGCCCATACCGGTAGCAGTCGCTGCGGCATCGTCCATACCTTCCAGCGCCGCAATTTTTTGCTCGAGCTCACGGGTAGTCGGATTGCCCAGCCGGGTATAAATGTAACCTTGCTGCTCACCAGCAAAGCGCGCTGCGCCCTGCTCGGCGTTGTCAAAGACAAAAGTGGAAGTCTGATACAAAGGTGTTGCTAAGGTGCCATGCTGGTTTTTTTCTTTGCCAGCATGAATACAAAGCGTATGGGGGTGAACATGTTTAGTATGCATTGGATAACTGCGTAAGGTAATGAAAGACCCGCACAGATTTAGCAGAAATCTTAACTTTTGGAAGCATGCCAGACATCTTGCAGTCTGGCCGTTGTTATTTCTCTATGGTTTTTGTCAACTTTCGCTGGCAGCGCCCCGGCCGCGAAAGCGCTGGATCAGACTCTGGCTGAGTTTGGCTACGTTAATCCGCTGCTTTTCGGTTAACGGCAGCGGTCGCAGCTGCTGCATTGCCATATTACCCAACCGGGCGACCAGCAACCCGGCAATAATGCCATGACCTGCCCTGGCTGATAATTTTGCTGTCAGTTCGCTGCTCATCACGTCTGCTGCCATATCCAGTGCCAATTCACTGCCCCCGGCCCACAGTATCGCTGCTAAAGCCCGCTTTAGCATCACCAGACTGCGCAGCTGACCAACAGGTGCGCCATATAAGCTTGCCAGCTGGCGTACCATCCGGCTGCTGCGCCAGACCACCATCAGCATATCAATCAGCGCAAAAGGGATCACCGCGACCGCCAGACTGGTATCGGTCCCTGCCCGCCAGATAATGGCTTTTGCCTGGCTATCAAGCGGTTCCAACACCATTTTGTCCAGCAGCTGCAGCTTTTCCAGATCGCTGTGCTCCGGCCGGGCCGCACTTTGCCAGTTTTCAGCACTAACTTGCAGGCTTGCTGTGGCCGGTAATTGCTTAATAATATCCTGACACAGCCCATCAGCTTCACCATACTGAACACTTTGGGCTATCCGCTGTGCGCTGCGCTGCCACTGCCTGTTCTGCTGCAGCCGCCGCCAGAGCCGCCACTCGCGCCAGAGCAGCCAGCCTGCGACCGACAGCAATGCAGCACTTAGCAGGCTGACCAACGCCCCCTTAACAGGGTTTTGCTGCCAGCTAACAATTAACAGCTCCAGCCATTGCCAGCATGCCAGAACAATCAGACTAAGCAGCGCCAACCAAATCAGTTTATTTAATCCGGCAGGTTTTGCCGGCAGCGGCTCATTTGCTGGCTCTGGCTCTGCATGCCAGTCGGCCGCATCAAATTCGGCCCGGGCTTTTAAAACAGGTTTCGCCGGCTCAGAATTTTGCTCATTAAACGTGAAAACCTGAGCGGGCTTTAACGATTTCATCGTAACTTATCTCCCAGTAAAAACTGCAGGGCATGGTCCATCCGGATATGCGGCAGGCTGGCATTTGCCACCAGCGGCAACGGTAAAAACGCCGGATAACTGAATTTATGGCTGGCAAATACCGTCGTATCCGGTACCTCGGTTGGCACATCCCCCGGGAAAAGACTTATTTTGTTACCACTCTCACTGTCGGTACCGGTTAAGCACACCTGTTTCTGGCCATGTTGTTCAATATAGCCTGTCCGGCTGGCACTTAGCGCGGCTAACGCCATCGCTTCGGTTTTCGCCAGCTGATAGGTTGTTTGTTTCAGTGGCTGGCGCAGCAGATTTTGCAGCAGCAGGGTCAGGGCCTGGTGTTGCTCCGGCGTTACATGATCAGCTTTACTGGCAGCAAATAGTACTTTACTGATTTGCGGTTTAAACAACCGGCGCAACAAACTTGATGGCCCATAGTTAAAACTTTGCATAATCAATTGCAACGCCTGACTTAACTCTGCTGTGGCCTCAGCACCAGCATTTAATGCACTTAAACAATCGACCAGCACAACCTGGCGGTCCAGCTGGGAAAAGTGCTGTTTGTAAAATGGTTTAACCACATAGTCCCGGTAGCTTTGATAGTGGCTGGTCAGTTTTGATAACAAAGCACTGTTTTCTGTCAGCTGTTGGGGCAGCAGTGGCAGCAATTGCAGCATCGGCGCACCTGCCAGCTCACCAGGCACCAGCAACCTGCCGGGTTGGTTTAAGTAGGTGCCGGCTGTGCTGCAAAATTGCTGTAATAATGTCTTATAGGCTTCAGTTAGCGCTTGCAGCTGGCTTTCACTGGCATCGGTCAGATCGGTATTCGTCAGCAAATTTTTAAACTCAGCGGCAAGTGGCTGACGATGCGGTTTGGCGAAAAGTTGCCAGCTGAACTCACACCACTGCTGATAATCAAGCTGCAATAACGGTAAATCGAGCAGCCACTCGCCCGGGTAATCGACAATATCGAGCTCCAGTTCACTGTATGATTGCAGATGTGAGCGCAGGCCATGGCTGGCTTTGTAGCGCAAGGCAAGACTAAGCTGACTCCAGCCGGTGGTAGAAGGTGGCCACTGTGGCTGAGTTTGCTGTAAAAAACTCAGATTATGTTCAAACGGAAAGCGGGGGATGGTTAATGCCTGTTCTGCAGCCAACCGGCCACCCAGGTAGCGGCCTTGCTGCACCACTGAAAAAAAGGGTAAATTTTGCGGACTGTCGCCCTGAGTGAGTTGATGAACCAGTGACGTAATAAAGGCCGTCTTACCGGCCCCGCTTAACCCCGTCACGCCCAGCCGGACATGCCGGTCAAGGGCGCGGTGGCGTAACTGACGACTTTGATGCTGCAGCTTATCAAGCCAGGTCATAAAGCTCCGTTTATAAGTTATTAAATTCCCGGTTTAACTGGAAGCGGCTGGAGGTAACATGGCGCTCCATATCCTGCAATCGCAGCTCCAGACTATTATAGCGGTTCGCCAGGTGCTGCAAAGCCTGCTTCGGCGGCTCACCGCGCTGCCAAACCCGGGTTTTCACTTCAACCCCGGGCTCTTCAGCCCTTGCCGTGCTGCCCAGCGGCCGCTTAGCAGCAACGACTGACTTTTTTTCAAGCACCACCCAGGCGGCGATATACAGCACCACAACAAAACCACCTGCGCCGAGGAAAAAGGCGGATACAGTAATGATCCGCACTAACCACAGTTCCCAGCCAAAATAGTCCGCTACCCCGGCACAGACCCCGGCTAGTTTGCCATTTGCATCATCGCGCAGCAATTCGCGTTTTGGCTTAGTCATGCTGGTTCCTCCACTGCGGGCTTTCAGCATCTAAAATCGCTTCAAGAGTATGAATGCGCTCGGCCATTTTTTCTGCCCGGGCTGCCAGATTATTTAACTGCTGTAATTCAACATCAGTTAAACCCTGCTGCATCTTACTTTTGCTGCGGTAATGCATAATGACCCATAAGGGTGCCACAAAGATCATAAACAGGATCAGGGGCACAAAAATTAACTCATGAATATCCATTTAGCTGCTCCTGCAACGCCTGAAATCAGGCGTTTTCTTTACTGGATTTTTTAGTGACTTTGGCTTTCAGTTCAGCCAGTTCATTATCGATCTTATCCTGAGCCGCCAGTTCTGCAAACTCGTCTTTCAGGGTTTTCTTCCCTAAATCATAAGACTCTACCTGCGCTTCCAGCGAATCAATTTTCTGCTCATAACGCTCAAACTTATACATCGCATCGTTAATCCGGTTGCTGTCCAGTGACTTTTTCACTTCCAGCCGGTTTTCAACGGTAGTGCGACGCATCAGCATTGATTTCTGGCGGGCTTTGGCATCAGCCAGTTTTTCCTGCAGCTGGGATACTTCATCCTGTAACTTGCTGATGTGCTCATCCAGCACCGCAATATCACGCAGCAGTGCCTCGGCCTGCTCGGCAGCTTTTTGTTTCTCAATCAGCGCGGCGCGTGCCAGATCATCCCGATCTTTACTCAGTGCCAGCTCAGCTTTCGTCTGCCAGTCATCGGCTTCATTCTGCAATCTGCTGACAACCCGTTGTAAATCCTTTTTCTCAGCAATGGTTTTAGCAGACGACGAACGCACCTCTACCAATGTATCTTCCATTTCCTGAATAATCAGCCGAACCATCTTTTCCGGATCTTCAGCTTTATCCAGCAACGAATTGATGTTTGAGTTCACAATGTCTGAAAAGCGTGAAAAAATACCCATCTTAGTTACCTCTGTCTGTTGATGTTATTACGCTATTGCTTATTCAGGTTTCTTGCCAACTTTGAAAAATATCATAACGCATTAATTTTTAATAATTTTATTTATTTCAAACAAAAGCTTTAGCTGTCACCGTTTATGAAATACACTACTTATTAGCCAAATTAACTACTTAGTAGCTGCCAATGAACAGAAAATACCAACAAGATAACCTGATTGGCCAGGCCAATAGTTTTCTCAATGTGCTGGATCAGGTGTCGCAACTGGCCCCCCTTGATAAACCGGTATTAATTATCGGCGAGCGCGGCACCGGCAAAGAACTGATCGCCGCCCGGCTGCACTTTCTGTCACAGCGCTGGGATCAGCAGTATCTGACGCTGAATTGTGCTGCCCTGAATGAAAACCTGCTGGAAAGTGAATTATTCGGCCACGAAGCCGGTGCTTTCACCGGCGCCGGTAAACGCCATGAAGGCCGCTTTGAACGGGCCAATGGTGGCACCTTATTTCTGGACGAGCTGGCGAATACCCCGGCGCTGGTGCAGGAAAAGCTATTACGGGTTATTGAATACGGCGAGTTTGAGCGGGTTGGTGGCAGCAGACCGGTACGGGTTGATGTACGTTTAGTCTGTGCTACTAATGAAGATTTACCGTCAATGGCTGAAAATGGCGAATTCCGGGCCGATTTACTCGACCGGCTGGCGTTTGATGTTATTACCCTGCCGCCGATGCGCGAACGCCGGGAAGATATTTTGCTGCTCGCCGAACATTTTGCAATGAATATGGCCAGAGAACTTGGCTTTGAGCTATTTAGTGGTTTTAGTGAGAAAGCCAAAAATACCCTGCTGGAGTATCACTGGCCCGGCAACGTCCGTGAATTAAAGAACGTGGTGGAGCGCAGTGTCTACCGTACTAACAACCCCTATGTGCCGGTACACCATATCCAGCTAAACCCGTTTGAGTCGGCTTACCGGCCTACCCAGCGGATTAAAGCCCGCTCAGCCCCTGCAGCCAGGGTAACAGAGTCGCAGGAACCGGTTATGGAAACCGCTGATAACAGTAAAGTGGTCACCACAGCGCCGCAGGCTAATGACAACATAGACTTTAGTAACGGTGTCGACTTTAAAACCTTGTCGCAGGATTTTGAAGTGAAACTGATAAAGGATGCACTCAGTGCCAGCCAGTATAATCAGAAAAAAACCGCAGAGTTGTTAAACCTGACCTATCATCAGTTACGTGGTTATATGAAAAAATATCAGTTGCTGGAAAGTCAGCAGGGATGAATTTGCCTAATAACAACTTTCTGTACCTCAAGCCTGTCAGTGTGTTACTGAGCATATTGCTGCTTGCGGGCTGTCAGCCACAGCTACCTGAAACCGCGCGCAGTGGCCTGGTATATTGCTCAGAGGGTTCGCCTGAAAGTTTTAATCCGCAATTAGTGACCTCCGGCACCACTATCGATATTATCAGCCAGCAATTATACGACCGGCTGGTCGATATCAGCCCGGACAATGGCGACATTATTCCCGGCCTGGCGACCGACTGGCAGGTCAGCGCCGATGGCACCCGTTATCAGTTTAGCCTGCGCGATGATGTCAGCTTTCATACCACCCGCTATTTTTCGCCCAGCCGTAAATTTAATGCCCGGGATGTGGTATTTACTTTTAACCGGATCACAGACCCGTTGCATCCGTTTCATTTGCAAGGCGGCGGGGTTTATCCTTATTTTCAGAGCGTCGACTGGGCCGGCCTGGTAAAACAGGTACAGGCTATTGATGAGCATACCGTGGTTTTTGAATTGCAACGTCCGGACAGCTCCTTTATGTCTAACCTGACAACCGATTTTGCCGCAATTCTGTCTGCTGAATATGCAGAGCAACTGTTAGCAGAAAAACAACCCGCCCAGATGGACCGTCTGCCGGTGGGCACCGGCCCTTTTCGTTTCAGAGAATACCAGAAAGACATCCTGGTCAGGCTTTATCGTAACAATGACTATTGGCGTGGCGACACCCAACCTGAGCAGCTGGTATTTGATATTGTGCCCAATAATGCCCGGCGCATGGCGAAATTATTTACTCACGAATGCGATATTGTCTCTTATCCCAGAGTGGCTGAGTTAGAGCTTATCGCCGCCCGGCCTGATGTCACTGTCCAGGAAAGTACCAGTATGAATGTCGGTTTCTGGGCATTTAATACCCAGAAACCGCCTTTTGATCAGTTAGCTGTGCGCCAGGCATTGTCGATGGCGATTAACAGAGCGGCGATTTTGCAGGCGGTGTATTACGGCAAAGCAACCCCGGCTTATGGTATCCTACCGCCGACTTCATGGGCGTATAATGATGGTCTGCCTGCCCCGGTGTACTCACCAGCGAAAGCCAAAGCGTTACTGGCAGAAGCCGGTTATCCGAATGGTTTTACTATGGATATCTGGGCTATGCCGGTTCAGCGGTTATACAACCCCAATGCGCTGAAAATGGCAGAATTGATGCAAGCCGATTTAGCTCAGATTGGCGTTAGAGCAAACATTGTGTCTTACGAATGGAACAGTTTCCGGCAGAAGCTGGGCAATTTCGAACATGACTCGGTGCTGATTGGCTGGGCAGCAGACAACCCCGATCCGGATAACTTTTTCAGCCCCTTGCTCAGCTGTGCCGCCAGAGACACCGGCACTAACCGGGCAAACTGGTGCGATCCGCTGTTTGACGACATTATCAGTCAGGCCCTGTTAACGGCCGATCAGCAACAGCGCCGCGCCCTGTACCTGGCCGCCCAGCAGTATTTGCATCAGCAGCAACCGCTGGTCGCTATTGCCCACTCCCAGCGTTTTCAGGCAATCAGCAGTTCAGTCAGCGGGGTCAGTATTAACCCCTATGGTGGTATTTCATTGCAACACGCAACAAGGGTTGAACCATGACCCGTTATTTATTCCGGCGCCTGTTTCTGATGGCCTTTGTTTTTCTGGCATTAAGCTTACTGGCGTTTAGTCTGGGTTACTTATTTCCCGGTGATGTGGCCCAGAATCTCAGTGGCCTGCGACAAATTGACGAGAGTCAGCGCCAGCAACTGATTAACTACTATCAGCTTGACCAGAATATTCTGCAGCAGTATCTGGCTTTTTTAAGCAGAATTGCCCACGGCGACTGGGGGCTCTCTTTTGCCAGTCAGCAACCGTTATTACAGGAAATAAAATTACTGTTGCCAGCAACCCTGGAACTGGCCTGTTACGCCTTGCTGCTCTCTTTTGTGGTCGGTATTCCGCTGGGTATTGTTGCCGCCTTTAAACCGGACAGCATTGTGGGTAAATCCATTTCTGGTTTAGCGATGGTGGGTTATTCGTTGCCGATTTTCTGGTGGGGGTTGTTACTGATTATGTTTTTCTCGCTGGCGCTGGGCTGGTTGCCATCAGCAGGCCGGATTGGCGTACTATACGAAATTCCTCATAGCAGCGGCTTTATGTTGGTTGACATTATGCAGGCAGACATTAGCTATCGCAGCGAGGCTCTGTATAGCGCCCTGCTCCATTTGCTACTGCCGACTATCGTCCTGGCGACCTTTCCGACTACCGTCATGATAAGATTTGTTCGTGAGGCGATGCTTAACGTCTGGGAGCAAAACTATATAAAAACAGCCAGAGCAAAAGGCTTGAACCGTGGCCAGGTGTTATACCGGCATGGCCTGCGCAACGCATTGTTACCGGTGATCCGCCAGATTGGATTGCAGTTCAGTACCCTGATTACCCTTGCCATGCTGACAGAGGTCATATTCTCCTGGCCCGGCATTGGTCGCTGGCTTATCGACAGTATCTATCAGCGTAATTATCCGGCCATTCAGGCCGGGCTGCTCGTTATCTCAACCATGGTTATCACGATAAATATGCTGACAGAGATTTTGCATGCCTTTTTTAACCCGTTGGCCAGGCGAGGTTAAGATGAGCAAATTCCGGCTTTATCTCGAGGAAAATAACCGCTCTCCAGTTAAACAACTGTGGCGTGAATTTAAACGGCAACACTCGGCGATGACAGGGCTGGTGCTGTTTATCACTTTCTTTTTTATTAGCGTGCTGGCACCTTTTATTACACCGCACGATCCCTACTTACAGGTGGATGAACTGCTGCTGTTACCCCCCTCCTGGAGTGCTGCCGGTCTGGTGCAGTATCCATTTGGGACAGATGACCTGGGGCGGGATTTACTGTCGCGGATGATTAAAGGCACCAGCTACACCTTTGGTTTTGCGCTTATTACCGTAGCAGGCGCACTGATAATGGGGCTGGTGCTTGGTGCGCTGGCCGGAATGAGCAAAGGGGTAAAATCGAGCGTTTTTAATCATATTCTTGATCTGGCGCTGACCATTCCGTCATTACTTCTGGCAATTATTATTGTTGCTGTTATTGGCCCGGGGTTGATGAATACCACCTGGGCTATTATGGTCGCGCTGTTACCGCAATTTGTGCATGGTATCCGAAATGCGATTGATGAAGAGTTAAAACAGGACTATGTGATAGCTTACCGCTTAGATGGTGCGAACAGCTGGCAAGTACTGACCCGACTAATTTTGCCAAATATCTGGGAGAAACTGACCATTATGGCCACTATGGCAATTTCTACCGCAATTTTAGACATTGCAGCTTTGGGTTTCCTCGGTTTTGGTGCCCAGGCACCTTTATCTGAATGGGGCGCAATGATCAGCGACTCGCTAGATCTGATTTATCTGGCACCAAGCAGCGTGGCTATTCCCGGCTTACTGATTTTTACTGCTGTGCTATCCGTTAACCTGGTAGGTGATGGTTTGAAAACCGCAATTCTGAAAAGGCGGCAAAATTAAATGTTATTGCTCGATATAAAAAACCTGACGATTGAGCTGGAAACCGCCGACGGTCTGGTAAGAGCGGTGGACAGGGTCAGTCTTAGTTTGCGTGAAGGTGAAACCCGCGGTCTGGTAGGTGAGTCCGGTTCTGGCAAAAGTCTGATAGCGAAAGCCATTGTCGGCGTACTGAATCGTCGCTGGCAGGTAACAGCCGATCGCTTTCACTGGCTGGGTAAAGATTTATTGCGGCTTACCCCTGAGCAACGCCGGCAAATTATTGGCCGTGATATTGCCATGATATATCAGGAACCCAGCCGCAGCCTCGACCCTACCGCGGTGATTGGGGAGCAGTTGGAAGAAGCCATTCCGGATCATCTGCTTAGCGGCCCCTGGTGGCGACGCAGCGCATTGCGACGCAAGAAAGCCGTTGGTCTGCTGCATAAAGTCGGGGTCCGCGATCACCAACGGGTTCTGCAAAGCTACCCCTATCAGTTGTCAGAAGGCATTTGTCAGAAAGTGATGATAGCAATGGCCATCGCCAAAAACCCAAAACTATTAATTGCTGACGAACCAACCACGGCACTGGAGAGCACCACTCAGGCACAGCTGTTTCGGCTGCTTGCCAGCTTTAATCAGCTTAAAGGGATGGCAGTATTACTGATAAGTCATGAGCTGGAAAGCGTCGCGCGTTATACCCAGAAACTAAGTGTTTTATATTGCGGCCAGTTAGTTGAAGCAGGCGAAACCACTCAGGTACTGCAAGCGCCACTTCACCCTTACACTGATGCTTTAATTAAAAGTGTGCCGGAATTTCAACCTGACTTAGCACCCAAAACCCCGCTGTATGCCCTGCCGGGCAGTATCCCTACTTTGCAGCATGTTCCTATAGGTTGCCGGTTAGGCCCCCGCTGTCCCAATGCCCGTAAAGAATGCGTAAAAACACCGGCTCTGGAGCGCCAGCAAAATCATTACTTTAGTTGTCACTTCCCGCTAACGACCAAGGGTAACTGATGACAGACTTACTGGAAGTACAGGCGCTCAGCAAAGGCTATACCAAACAACAGGGCTGGTTTGGCCGGCAGCATATTACCGCACTCGACGATGTCAGTTTTACTCTGGCAGAGGGCAAAACCCTGGCTATAGTCGGCGAAACCGGCTCAGGTAAAAGCACCCTGGCGAAGCTACTGGTGGGTATTGAAAAACCCGATAGTGGTCAGATCCTGCTGGCTGGTCAGCCAGTTGAAATCAGTCACTATAAAAAATATAACCATGTGATCCGTTTTATCTTTCAGGACGCTGGCCGTTCGTTAAACCCGTCGCAAAAGGTGGGCCAGATGCTGGAAGATGTATTGTGTTTCAGTACTGTCCTGGATCAGCAGCAACGGCGCTATAAAATTGGCCAGACATTAAAATTGCTTGGCTTGCTGGATGAGCATGCGGAATATTATCCGCATATGTTTTCAGGTGGCCAACTGCAGCGGGTGGCGCTGGCCAGGGCACTTATCCTGGATCCTAAACTACTTATTCTCGATGAAGCATTAACCGCCCTGGATCCCACGTTGCGGGCGCAAATTGTCAATCTGCTGCTGGAACTGCAGCAAAGCTCGGGCCTAGCCTATTTGTTAATCAGCAATCAATTACGGCTGGTTCGGCATATCAGCGATAGTATTCTGGTGTTGCATCAGGGCAAGGTGGTCGATTACGGTACAACGACAGAGGTGTTTGCCGCGCCTGCTCACGATTACACTAAAAAACTGATAAACAGCTCTGCTGGATAGCGGCTTACCTCTGCCGGGCCTGGCCAGCGTAAAATAAAAAACCGTGCACAAAGCACGGTTTTTTATTTCGTTAAAAAAGCAACGTTGCTTAATTTTGTTCCGGGGTAGCAGCGCGCAAGTTACGACTGATTTCTGCATTAGCTTTCAGCGTTGCCACTAATGCCAGGTAACCCTGCTCAGCCTGCCGCTGAGCCATTCTTTCAAGCTCCTCTGCCGCAGGTACTGCTGTCACTTCAACGTCCTGTACGGCAGACACCGCAACCACTGCCACATCACCACTGGCAAGTGTCACTGAGTCTATACTCGGCGTTCCTGCTACCGGTCTGGCCAATTTAAATGCTTTAGTCCGGATTTCAGGGTCCAGGCTACCGCCAAAACGCGGCGTGGCAGGCGCAGACTGAACAGTACTGCCAACCTGCTCTGCCAGACTGGTAATATCAGCCTGCTGTTGCAGTAAGGCACTAACTTTCTCCTGTGCAAGACGGGCTTGTTGTTCTACTTTCAACGACTCAGTAATTTGAGCTTTTACTTCCTCAAGCGGCAGGGTCCGGGCTGGCTGAAACTCTTTAACCCTTACCACTACCAGGTGCTGATTACCAATTTCAATTGGGTCACTGTTTAAGCCATCAGCGATAAATTGCTGATCAAACAGTTTGTTAATTACCGCAGGGTGGTCCAGTGGATTGGTAGCCTGTTCTTTGCTGAACAATGGCGTAGCGCGCACGCGCTGCCCCAGCACTGCAGCTGTCTCTTCAAGATTGTCGGGCACTTCAAACGCGACCTCAGCCATCCGGGTCTGTAACTGATAGAACTGCTCAGTCGCCTGTTCCTGCTTTAAACGCTCGGCTATGCTGTCACGCACTTCGGCTAATGGCTGTTGCTGGCTTGGGGTAAGACTAACCAGTTTAATAATATGATAGCCATACTCACTTTGAACAACGCCTGTCAGCTGGCCCGCTTCAGTCAGGGCAAACGCGGCCTGTTCAAAGTCCGGGTCCATTTGCCCTGGCTCCAGACTATCCAGCAGCCCGCCATTTTCTGCCGAAAAAGTATCGTCAGAATGGGCTTTAGCCAGCTCAGCAAAATCAGCTCCTTGCTGCAACTGACTCAGTAACGATGCTGCTTCAGCAGCGACCGCTTGATCAGTGCCATCAGACTCCAGCATAATATGCGCAACCTGACGTTGTTCAGCACTGCTGAACCGGGCCTGATTTGCTTCATAATATGTCTGGATCTGCTGGTCGGTAATCTCTATGTCTTCAGCCAAATCTGCTGCAGACAATTCCACGTATTCCGCCGCCACCTTAGGGTCAGTTTCAAAACGCTGCAAATTCATCTGATAATAGTCTTCAATCATCTGCTCACTGATTGTGACCTGATCGGCAAAGCTTTCGGCTTTAACAACGAAGTAACTGATATCACGGCTTTGCTGCTCAAGCTGACGAATTTGCTGCATTTCCGACGGTAAATAGAATTCACTGGCGAACACACCGGCGCGGAATTGACTGGCGGCCATGTCTTCCCGCACCAATTCACGGAAATCTGCACTCTGATAACCCATCTGTCTTAACAACGCGATGTAGCGGTCATTATTAAAGGTGCCGTCAACCTGAAACTCACCCAGATTTCTGATGGTGTCCCGTACCTGATCGTCACCTACCCGGATCCCCAGCTTACGCACAAACTGCTGCTGCAAGGTCTCGTCAATAAGTCGTTCCAGCACTTCAGAACGGAACCGACTATTGTAAGCAGGATCTGCCGCAATGGTGTCATACATTTCACCAAACTGCTGTTGCATGCGAGCCCGATCGCGTTGTAGTGCTTGTTCGAACTCGGTTTGACTGATCTCTTCCCCATTGACTACCGCCACCGACACTTCGGTTGGCGAGCTTAAATAACTGCCTACACCTGCAAGGGCAAAAGTAAGAATAACCAAACCTAAAATAGTTTTGGCTACAACCCCCTGGGAGCCTTCTCTGATTCTCTCTAACATCTTCGCGATATCTCTATATTCAACTTAACGGTAAGTTGTCTTAAAAAAAAAGCGCATCTTAACAGATGCGCCTTTTTTAATGAAGCCCGGTAACTTACCCGTGCTTTACAGGCTGCCCCGGCGCGCCGGGGCGAGCAACCAGTTAGTTAACGGCGTCTTTTAACGCTTTACCTGGCTTGAAAGAAGGAATTTTCGCAGAAGCGATTTGAATAGTAGCACCGGTTTGCGGGTTACGGCCAGTACGGGCAGCACGCTCGCGTACGCTGTAAGTACCAAAACCAACCAGAGCTACAGAGTCGCCTTCTTTAAGAGCATCAGTAACAGCGTCAATGAACGCGTCCAGTGCACGACCAGCTGCCGCTTTTGAGATATCTGCGTTAGCAGCAATTTTGTCGATAAGTTGAGACTTGTTCACAATATCATCCCCTTCAATTGTTATTATTTTCTACAACCAGCAGTTATTAGCTTTTCTAGACTGCGCTTCGTTATAACAAGCATCTTGTTGTCTTGCAAGCAGAAGACGCTTTCAAACTAATAATTTTTCGCTTTAACCGCAGCCCTTGTTCTACAAGGGCTGGGTCGAAACTGACCATAACTTAGCACAGCCAACGGGAATGAAAAGCCCCTAAGCCGGATTTTTTGTGGTTTTTTTACTTTTTGCTGCATTTTTTGCCGTATTTACCACGCTGACGCGGTCTGTAGGCTCCTGCAGGGCAAATTCAAGCACATCTTCAATCCATTTGACGGGCTTAATTTCGATGTCACCTTTGACGTTATCCGGTATTTCTTTTAAATCCCGAATATTGTCATGCGGTATCAGCACCCGCTTAATACCGCCCCGATGCGCTGCCAGTAACTTCTCTTTTAAGCCACCAATAGGTAATACCTCACCACGCAGGGTAATTTCGCCGGTCATTGCCACATCAGCACGCACCGGATTGCCGGTTAAGCTGGATACCAATGCGGTAACCATTGCTATACCGGCACTTGGGCCATCTTTAGGGGTAGCACCTTCTGGTACGTGGACATGAATATCGCGCTTTTCATAGAAATCTTCATTAATCCTCAGCACTTCAGCCCGGCTGCGGACAACGGTCATCGCTGCCTGAATAGACTCTTTCATGACATCACCGAGGGAACCGGTGTAGGTCAGTTTACCTTTACCTACCACTGATGCTGCTTCGATAGTCAGCAAATCACCGCCTACTTCAGTCCATGCCAGGCCGGTAACCTGACCAATCCGGTTACTGTCTTCTGCTTTACCGTAATCATGCCGTTGCACACCCAGATAATCTTCCAGGTTATCAGCATTAATAACGACTTTCTTCACATCAGCATTAAGCAGAATTTCTTTTACTGCTTTACGGCAGAGTTTAGAAATTTCCCGTTCCAGACTGCGCACCCCGGCCTCGCGGGTGTAATACCGGATAATGCCGATAATGGCGCTGTCTTCAATATTTAATTCATTGGGCTTTAAGCCGTTGCGGCTGATTTGCTTGGCAATCAGATGTTGCCGGGCAATATTCAGTTTTTCGTCTTCGGTATAACCTGATAAACGGATTACTTCCATCCGGTCCAGCAAGGCGGCCGGAATATTCAGGCTGTTGGAGGTGGCAAAAAACATCACATCAGACAAATCGTAGTCAACTTCCAGGTAATGATCACTGAAAGTAGCATTTTGCTCAGGATCAAGCACCTCAAGTAAAGCTGCCGCCGGATCACCACGGAAGTCAGAGGCCATTTTATCAATTTCATCCAGCAGGAATAGCGGATTCCGCACGCCTACCTTAGCCATTTTCTGGATAATCTTACCCGGCATCGAACCGATATAAGTCCGACGATGGCCGCGAATTTCGGCTTCATCCCGCACACCACCAAGCGCCATCCGCACATACTTGCGCCCGGTCGCTTTGGCAACCGATTGACCAAGCGAGGTTTTACCAACGCCTGGCGGACCAACCAGACATAAAATCGGTCCTTTTAATTTATTTACCCGTTGCTGCACTGCCAAATATTCGATAATCCGCTCTTTGACCTTTTCCAGGCCATAGTGATCAGCGTTCAGTACCTGCTCAGCCGCTGCCAGGTTTTTCTTGACCTTACTGCGCGCTTTCCACGGCACCGTTGATAACCAATCGATGTAGCTGCGCACTACGGTGGCTTCCGCTGACATTGGCGACATCATCTTCAGCTTTTGCAGTTCAGCCCTGGCTTTATTTGCCACTTCTACCGGCATTTTGGCATTTTCAATCTTGGCCGCCAACGCTTCAAACTCGTCAGGTGCATCTTCCAGATCGCCAAGTTCGCGCTGAATCGCTTTCATTTGCTCATTCAGATAATACTCGCGCTGGCTTTTTTCCATTTGCTTTTTAACCCGGCTACGAATACGACGCTCAACTTGTAATATGTCGATTTCGCTTTCCATCATCGCCATCAGGTATTCCAGGCGCTCGGTGACGTCAACCAGTTCCAGCACCTTCTGTTTATCTTCTACCTTCAGCGGCATATGGGCAGCCATGGTGTCAGCAAGCCGCGCTGCATCATCAATGCCACTTAGTGCGGTCAGCACTTCCGGTGGGATCTTTTTGTTGAGTTTAATGTAACCTTCAAACTGATTAATTGCTGAGCGTAAAAATACTTCCTGCTCGCTACTATCGATATCGACAGACGGGATCAGTTCAACATGCGCAGCAAAGGCGTTTTCGGTTTCAGTAAATTCTGTCAGCCTGGCGCGTCTGGCCCCTTCCACCAGCACTTTGACGGTACCATCAGGCAATTTCAATAACTGCAAAATGGTCGCGACGGTACCAATTTGATAAAGGTCGTCGGCACTGGGATCATCCAGCGAGGCATCTTTCTGCGCCACCAGAAAAATCTGCTTATCGTTGTCCATCGCCGCATCTAAACACTTAATAGATTTAGCCCGACCAACAAACAGGGGGATCACCATGTGGGGGTAAACGACGACGTCACGCAATGCCAATACCGGCATATGCAAACGTTCAGTTTGTTCTACTGTCATTGATTATCTCTCGAATTAATACTGCGGGCGACTCTTAATAGCCAGTATATGGGGTTAAATTGGCAAACTTCAATTGTGAAAATAAAAAAGGAGCTGAACCAGCTCCTTTTTTGTTAGTTTGACTGCGCCACGTCCGGCTCACTGTTCTCATATATCAGTATGGGCTGAGTCTCACCGCGGATCACTGTTTCATCAATAACCACTTTGCTGACATCATCCATTGAAGGCAACTCATACATCGTATCGAGCAATACACCTTCAACAATTGACCGTAATCCCCGGGCCCCGGTTTTTCGCTCCATCGCTTTCTGACCAATGGCTTTTAACGCATCGTCGCGGAATTCCAGCTCAACGTCTTCCATTTTAAATAACGCAGCAAACTGTTTTACCAGCGCATTTTTAGGCTGGCTCAGGATCTGTACCAATGCGTCTAAGTCAAGCTCAGTCAGGGTAGCCACTACCGGCAGACGCCCGATAAACTCAGGAATTAAACCATATTTCACTAAATCTTCCGGCTCTACGTCCCTGAAGGATTCACTCAGGCTGCGGGTGCTTTCCTTGCTTTTCACCATAGCGCCAAAACCAATACCGGCCCCTTTGGCACTGCGCTGCTCGATTACCTTATCAAGGCCAGCAAAGGCACCGCCACAGATAAACAGGATTTTGGAGGTATCGACCTGCAAAAACTCCTGTTGTGGATGCTTGCGTCCCCCTTGCGGCGGTACAGACGCAATGGTGCCTTCAATTAGTTTAAGCAGTGCCTGCTGCACACCCTCCCCTGATACATCCCGGGTAATAGAGGGGTTATCAGATTTACGGGAAATTTTGTCTATTTCATCGATGTAAACAATGCCGCGCTGGGCTTTTTCCACATCGTAATCGCATTTTTGCAGCAGCTTCTGGATGATATTTTCGACATCTTCACCGACATAACCCGCCTCAGTCAGGGTGGTTGCATCAGCCATCGTAAACGGAACATCTAACAAGCGCGCCAGCGTTTCTGCCAACAGGGTTTTACCACTGCCGGTAGGACCAATTAACAAAATATTACTTTTGCTAAGTTCAACTTCCTGCTTATGCTGAGCACTGCGAAGCCGCTTGTAGTGGTTGTACACTGCCACCGCCAGCACTTTTTTGGCGTGCTCCTGACCGATGACGTAGTCGTCAAGGTGGGCCCGGATTTCCCTTGGCGTCGGCAAGGTATCAGACTCGCGTTTAGGCGAAATATCTTTAATTTCTTCACGGATAATGTCGTTGCATAAATCAACGCATTCATCACAAATATAGACTTGTGGGCCTGCGATCAACTTACGCACTTCATGCTGTGATTTGCCACAAAACGAGCAATACAATAACTTGCCGCTTTTATCGCCGTCAGTGCGGTGATCAGACATGTAACTACCTCTTATTACGTCGCTGGTGACCGCAAAAATGGTCACCCTGCTTTATTTACTTCGTTTCTCTTTTACTTAATATGGTATCAATCAGACCATATTCCAAGGCTTGCTGCGCACTTAAGAAACGGTCTCGCTCGGTATCATTTACGATTTCTTCGTACGTTTTGCCGGTATGGTCAGCCATAAGGCGGTTTAATTTTTCTTTAATACCCAGAATTTCCCGGGCATGTATTTCAAAATCAGTGGCCTGGCCCTGAAACCCGCCTAAGGGCTGGTGAATCATTACCCGGGCATTTGGTAAGCAGTAACGCTTGCCCTTGGTGCCACCTGACAACAAAAATGCGCCCATACTGGCGGCCTGGCCAACGCATACCGTCGCTATATCAGGTTTAATATAGCGCATAGTGTCGTAAATTGATAAACCTGCAGTAACTGAACCACCAGGTGAGTTGATATAAATGTAGATATCTTTTTCCGGATTTTCCGATTCAAGAAACAATAACTGCGCCACGATCAGGTTCGCCATATGATCTTCAACCTGACCGGTTAAGAATATTACCCGCTCTTTTAACAGGCGGGAAAAAATATCATAAGAACGTTCACCTTTGGCAGTTTGCTCAACCACCATCGGGACTAAAGCATTAATGATGTCAGTCATATCGCGTGACATTGGCATAAAATGGGATCCCTTACTCTACTCTCGGAATGGTACGGCCGGAAAATAAAATGGCCCGAACTACTGTTCGAGCCATTAAAACCGTCATACCACGATAAGTCAATCTTAGTTAGTGGCTTGCGGGTTCATTATCTCGTCAAAGGCTGCAGCTTGTTCATTAACCTTGGCTTTGGCCAGAATTAACTCAATCGCCTGCTCTTCCAACGCAACATTACGCATGCTTTGCATTAACTCGTTGTTGCTGTGGTAATACTGCACCACTTCAGCCGGGTCTTCATAAGCAGAAGCGACGTTGGCAATTAACTCTTCCACTTTGGCGTTGTCAACTTTCAGCTCATTGGTTTTAATTACTTCACCGAGCAACAAGCCCACTTTTACCCGATCTTTTGCCTGCTCTTCAAACAATGACGCGGGCAATTCAGGTAACTGCTTAGGATCAACGTTATTGCCAAAGCGCTGTAACGCTTGCTTACGCAATACTTCAACTTCACCGCCGATCAGTGATTGCGGTACTTCCACTTCGTTATTTGCCAGTAAGCCTTTGATCACCTGCTCTTTTACTTTACCTTTGATCGTTTGCTTCAGCTCACGTTCCATGTTTTTGCGCACTTCTGTTTTCAGGGCGTCAACACTGGCTTCGGCTAAACCAAATAAAGTAGCAAACTCATCATTTAATTCCGGCAGTACCTGCTCTTCCACCGTGTTTACCGTTACGGCAAAGCTAGCCGCTTTACCTTTCAGGTTTTCAGCATGGTAGTCTTCAGGGAAAGTAACCTCGATGGTGGTTTTCTGGCCGGCTTTTTTGCCAATAATGCCATCTTCAAAACCCGGGATCATCCGACCAGCACCTAATTCCAGCTGGAAGTCGCTGGCCTTGCCGCCTTCAAATTCTTCACCATCAATGGAGCCGACAAAGTCCATTGTCACGCGGTCACCTTCAGCCGCAGCGCCTTTCTTCGCCTGCCATTTCGCATGTTGCTTACGCAACGTTTCCAGCATTTTGGTCAGGTCTTCTTCACTGATTTCAACTACCGGCTTGTTTACTTCAATTTTTTCCAGGTTTGCCACAGTAACGTCAGGATAGACTTCAAAAGTCGCAGCAAACTCTAAATCTTTACCTGCCGCCAGCGTGCCTGGAGCAAAGGTAGGTGCACCGGCAGGTGTCAATTTGTTTTCAATCACGGCTTCGTAGAATGAGCGTTGCATTTGCTCTGAGGCTACTTCCTGCAATACCGCCTGGCCATAACGTTTCTGAATGATAGAAACCGGCGCTTTACCCGGACGGAAACCATCGATACGCTGGCGCTTTGCCAAATCACGTAAACGGTTTTTCACTTCTGAATCAATTTTGTCAGCCGGTACAGTAATAGTTAAACGGCGCTCTAAACCCTGGGTGGTTTCCACAGAAACTTGCATCATGCTACCTCGAAATCAAAATCAGGCGTCTGAAATACGCCGTACTTGTATGGTCGGGACTCGAAAAAACGTAAGCTGAACCTGACCTGTTATAAAATTGGACGCGGCATTATAGCGGGCTAAATCGCCATAGTCGAGCCTTTAGCCACGCTTGTTTTAACGACGTTGCTTGACAAAAAATAAAAAACAGACTTAAGCCAGTAAAGCTAAGTCTGTTCAATAAGTTAGTCAGCTAATTACCTGCTACAACCTGCTGGTTTAGCTCTATACAGTGCCGACTGCCTGCTAGTTCCTTACCTGGCCATTGCCGGTTACCACGTACTTTTCGGTAGTCAGCGCTTCCAGCCCCATTGGACCATAGGCATGCAGCTTACTGGTCGATATACCAATTTCTGCGCCTAACCCCAATTCACCGCCGTCTGAAAAACGTGATGAGGTATTGTGCATGACTACTGCAGTATCGACCGTGCGGATAAAGCGCTCAGCATTGCCCTGATCAGCAGTACAGATTACCTCGGTATGCTGACTGCCGAACCGGTCGATATGCTCCATTGCCTCGTCCATATCTGCTACAACTTTAACTGCGATTTCCGGTGCCAGATATTCCTGACCAAACTCATCATCTGCAATAGCTGACGCACCATTAAAGTAGCCGACACTCTGCTTACAGGCATGGACTTTTACCTGATGCTCAGCCAGTGCTTTGGCAACCATCGGCAAAAAGTCTGCAGCCTGATGCTTGTTAACCAGCAAGCCTTCCAGCGCATTACAGACACCGGGACGTTGTACTTTGCCATTTAGCAGTAAATTCAGCGCCATGGTCAGGTCTGCGCTCTGGTCAACATAAAGGTGACAGACGCCTTTGAAATGCTGAATAACCGGAATACGACTGTGCTCAGTAACAAAACGGATAAGCCCTTCACCACCTCGCGGAATGACCAGATCAATAAACTGATCCTGCTTTAACAGGGCCAGTAATAAATCCCGGTCCGGATCTGGCACTATGGTAATAACCTCTTCCGGCAATTCATGATCACGCAATGCCTGACGCATCGCAGCAGCGATTGCCAGACTGGTATTAATCGCTTCTCGGCCACAGCGCAGAATAACGGCGTTACCAGACTTAAAACACAGTGCGCCGGCATCCGCGGTGACATTGGGCCGGGCTTCATAAATCATGCAAATTACGCCGAGTGGGATCCGGGTTTTCGCAATATTAATACCATTTGGCCGTTGTTCAATTTGCCGCGTTAATCCAACCGGATCGGGTAATTGAATAATTTGTTCAATCGCCTGCGCCATCGCTTCAATCCGCTCAGCATCCAGCGTCAGCCGGTCAATCATCGCCACGCTGGTCCCATTACTTTTAGCCTGGGCCACTTCATCTTTGTTCGCCGCAATAATAGCCGCAGTGGCTTCACGAATACGGTTAGCAAAGCTTTGTAATACAAAATTTTTCTGCTCTGTAGATAATACAGCGACAGCTTTGGCAGCTTTTGCTGCCTGGGCAGCCAGGGTGGCTGCAACATCAGAAATCATAATTTCTCCAATAACATCATTTCACTACGGTGGATAACAGCGTCACTTCCTGCCGGGCAGTAGCCCAGACATTTTGGGATGTCCCGGCTTTGTTGCCCTTTGATTGAGAACAGCTCCGTAGCACTAAACCGGCTGACGCCTTTGGCGATGCGGCGTGTGCCTTTGGCACAGCGAATAATAACCGCATCACCTGAATCAAACTCACCCTTAATCTGGACAATACCGCTGCTTAACAGCGATGCGCCATGCTGGCTCAATGCTTCTACACAGCCATCATCGACCCAGATTTCACCCTTAGCACGCAGAGTGTGACGTACCCAATGTTTTTTAGCCGGTAACGGTTTGTGCTGGCCAAAGAATACTGTGCCAGGATTCTCACCCGCTAAAAGACACTCAAAAGTTTCCTGCTGATGACCATCAACAATCAGGGTATCAATGCCCTGAGCCGTTGCTTTCTCGGCCGCTTCAACTTTAGTACGCATACCACCGGTGCCCACTGCCGACGCAGCGCCACCCGCCAGAGCGAAAATAGCCGCATCAATGGTGCTCACTTCCGGGATCAGAGTAGCCATCGGGTCCTTACTCGGATCAGCGGTATATAAGCCTTTGACGTCTGAACAGATAATCAGCGCATCGGCATTAACGACCGTAGCGACCATCGCCGCCAGATTGTCGTTATCACCCACTTTCAGCTCATCGGTGGCAATAGTATCGTTTTCGTTAACGATAGGTAGCACCTGATGATCGAGTAACCGTCTCAAGGTGTTCTGAATATTGACGTGACGCACCCGGTCACTTAAATCACCGTGTGTCAGTAGCACCTGAGCACAGGGAAAATCGAAACAGTTGGTCCAGAAATTCATCATCTGATTCTGGCCGACCGCTGCCATCGCACGTTTTAATGCTATGGGCACCCGTTGATGTGAAAAATTAAAGTGATGACGGCCTGCCGCTACACTACCAGAAGACACCAGAATAACTTCCCGACCCTGTTGTCTGCATTGGTGGATAAATTCAGCGATTGGACGTAAATATTGTTCACTACATCCTTCGTTATCTGGCGCAATCAGGGCACTGCCCACCTTCAGTACGACCCGACGCCAGCTTGGGTTTATCATAGCTCCTCCGTTATTTTGACCGCCGGCAGTATAGCAAAAAGGCTACCCCGGCACCACCGCCAGTACTGGCATAGAGACCAGCACGCAGTAAAAATAAGCATTAATATTCATTAATTTAGCATGAAACCTGAAGTTGAACGCCAACCGCCTGCTCACTTTTCAACCAGCAAAAGTGTAATAAAATTACAGTTTTAGCGGATATCCCGTTGAGTAGAAAAACGATAAAAACGACTGCATAGCGCACACCACTATAGATTGTGTGAATACCTGGTATACACGAGATAAAATTAAGAAATAGCTTAATTTCAGCCTGCATAATGCAGCACAGCTGAATAGTAATAAGGCTAAATTTGAAATCAGGAAGAGTGGTCGGTCAGGCACGCTGCTTTAACTTTAGGGAGAATGGTCGGTGATGCAGGATTTGAACCTGCGACCACGTGGGATCAAGAATACCCAAACCAAGTGCGCTGCTTTAATTTAAGGGAGAATGGTCGGTGATGCAGGATTTGAACCTGCGAACCGTGGGATTAAGAATACCCAAATCAGGCGCGCTGCTTTAACTTTAGGGAGAATGGTCGGTGATGCAGGATTTGAACCTGCGACCCCTTGGACCCAAACCAAGTGCGCTACCAAGCTGCGCCAATCACCGACTATAAGAACGCTGGGAAAAATGGGGTGGATGATGGGGTTCGAACCCACGACAACCGGAATCACAATCCGGGGCTCTACCAACTGAGCTACAACCACCACTGAAACTGTCTTGCGCTTGTTATGGCGCGCCCGATAGGATTCGAACCTATGACCCACGCCTTAGAAGGGCGTTGCTCTATCCAGCTGAGCTACGGGCGCACAATCGAACCCTATACCAAGCTAAAAAATCGGTCTGTGTAATGTTTTACAAAACCTTTTTAAAATTGGTCGGTGATGCAGGATTTGAACCTGCGACCCGTGGATTAAGAGTACCCAAACCACGTGTATACCAGACCTTTTTAAAATTGGTCGGTGATGCAGGATTTGAACCTGCGACCCCTTGGACCCAAACCAAGTGCGCTACCAAGCTGCGCCAATCACCGACTTTGCTGCACTGCTGCAACGGGGCGGAATATTAACGCCCGCCACCTGAAGCGTCAAACCTTTTTTTGCAATTATCAGCCGATTGCTGATTATTTGAACCTTTATTGCGATTAACTGCTCAGGATGGAGTTCTGCCGGCGGCTGTGCGAAAATGGCGGCATTAAAACGTGACAGAGATCCCTCCAGCATGACAGCACAAATTATTGATGGTAAAGCAGTAGCTCAGGCAACCAAAGACAAAGTTGCATCCCAGGTAAGAGCAAGGGTAAAAGCGGGGAAAAGAGCACCGGGTTTAGCGGTTGTGCTGGTAGGTATGGATCCGGCTTCCCAGGTTTATGTCGGCAGTAAACGCAAAGCCTGCGAGGAAGTGGGTTTTCATTCTGTATCTTACGATCTTCCCTCTGATACGACCGAGCAGCAATTGGTTGAGTTAATTGACAAGCTTAACCAGGACAACACCGTCGATGGCATTCTGGTGCAGTTACCCCTGCCGGCCGGGTTAGACTCGTCTGTCATATTAGAGCGGATAGCCCCGCATAAAGATGTCGATGGCTTTCATCCTTATAACATTGGCAGGTTAGCGCAGCGGATGCCGGCACTGCGCTCCTGTACGCCGAAGGGCATTATGACCCTGCTGCAAAGCACCGGAGTGAATATCAAAGGTATGGATGCCGTTGTAGTAGGCGCTTCTAATATCGTTGGCCGGCCAATGGCGCTGGAATTGCTACTTGCCGGTTGCACCACCACGGTATGTCATAAATTTACTAAGAATCTGGAAGCTCAGGTGCGCCGTGCCGACTTACTGGTGGTCGCCGTTGGCCGGCCGGAATTTATTCCAGGTGACTGGGTAAAACCCGGCGCCCTGGTCATTGATGTTGGTATTAACCGGCTCGACAGTGGCAAGCTGGTCGGTGATGTCGAATATGGCACGGCAGTAAAACATGCGCGTTATATCACTCCGGTACCAGGCGGCGTTGGCCCGATGACCGTCGCCAGTTTAGTAGAAAACACCCTGGAAGCCTGCGAGCTGTATCACGATAAGCACTGACAAATCGTTTATAGATAAAAAAACCGCCAGCAGGCGGTTTTTTTTATCACGGTATTAAATCAGCCTTTGCGCCAACTGGTTACGCCGTTTTTATCTTCAACAATAATCCCTTTGGCGGTTAACGCATCGCGGGCGGCGTCTGCTGCTGCCCAGTCTTTGTTAGCGCGGGCGGTGTTACGTTGGGCGATCAGTGCTTCTATTTCAGCGACATCATCATCTGACGCGCCTGATTGTAAGAACTGCTCAGCATCGCCCTGCAGTAAACCCAAAGCGCCGGCTAACAGTTTCAGCAACGCAGCCAACTCTGCTGCTTTGGCTGGTTCAGTTTCTTTAAAGCGGTTTACTTCACGCGCCAGTTCAAACAACACCGGTAACGCTTCCGGGGTGTTGAAATCATCGTCCATCGCGGCTTTAAACTGAGCGATATACGGGCTTTTTAAGTCGATACTGTGGCTTGGCGTAACATTCCGCAGCGCGGTGTATAGCCTTCCTAACGCTGCATGCGCCTGGTTTAAATTTTCAGCCGAGTAGTTTAACTGGCTGCGGTAGTGGCTGGATAATAAAAAGTAACGAACCGCCTCGGCGTTATACTCCGCCAGCACGTCTTTTACGGTAAAGAAATTGCCTAACGATTTAGACATTTTTTCTTTATCGACCTGCACCATACCGGTGTGGATCCAGGTATTAACGTATTTGTGGCCATGAGCACAGGTAGACTGGGCAATTTCATTTTCATGATGCGGGAACTGTAAGTCTGAGCCACCACCATGAATATCAAAATGCTGGCCTAAATGCCTGGCACTCATTGCCGAACATTCGATATGCCAGCCCGGCCGGCCATTGCCCCATGGCGATTGCCAGAACGGCTCACCAGGCTTGGTACTTTTCCATAACACAAAATCCAGCGGATCGTCTTTATTGTCGGCCACTTCCACCCGTGAGCCCGATTGCAGCATCTGCAGGTTTTGCTGGCTCAGTTCGCCATAAGCGTCATATTTGCTGACATCGAACAATACATCGCCATCACTGGCAATATAGGCATAACCTTTGGCTACCAGCGTCTCAATCAGGCTGATAATTTCTGCCATATGCGTAGTGACTTTTGGCTCTATATCGGCAGGCAGTAACCCCAGCGCGTTAAAATCAGCATGCATGGCTTGGGTAAAACGGGCAGTCAGCGCATCGCAACTTTCATTATTTTCTGCAGCACGTTTAATAATTTTGTCGTCAACATCGGTAATATTGCGCACATAAGTCACGTCATAACCACAAAAACGCAGGTAGCGGTTAATGACATCAAAGGCAACATAGGTACGGGCATGACCCACATGGCAATAATCGTAAATGGTAATACCGCAGACATACAAACCGACTTTGCCAGGCTCAATAGGGCTGAACACTTCTTTTTTACGGCTTAAGGTATTGTAGATCTGTAACATTGGCGTCCCCAAAAAAATTGACTTACAAATAACGAGCTAACATTGATATAAAGGCATAACATTCAGCCCGCTAGTGTACCACCGGCAAACTTCAGCCGCTATCGTTGCTTTATGAAATGCCCTGGCTGAGTTACAATGACGCCATTCAAACAGAGGACCTTATTCAATGATTAAATTACATACCAATTATGGCGTTATTACCCTGAACCTGTTTGCCGATAAAGCCCCGGTTACTGTGGAGAATTTTATCAGCTATGTGAAAGATGGCTTTTTTGACGGCACCATTTTTCACCGGGTAATAGACGGCTTTATGATCCAGGGTGGCGGTTTTACCAAGGATATGGATCAAAAAGAAACCAAGGCAACGATTAAAAACGAAGCTAACAACAAAGTGGCCAATAAAAAAGGCACCATCGCGATGGCGCGGACCAATGACCCACATTCTGCTACCTGCCAGTTTTTTATCAACATCGCCGATAACAGCTTTTTAAACCATACTTCAGAATCTGGTCAAGGCTGGGGTTACTGTGTATTTGGTGAAGTGAGCGAGGGAATGGACGTTGTGGATAAAATTCGCCAGGTAAAAACCGGTCGTTTCGCTGGCCACAGCGACGTGCCAGTTGAGCCGGTAGTAATTGAAAAAGCTGAGCTTGTCGCTTAAGCGTTAGTGATGCCCACCCCACATACGCTGTTTATCGCCGATTTGCATTTATCTGCAGATCGGCCCGATATAACCGCTGCGTTCCTGCGTTTTTTACAACAGCAAGCCGCTCAGGCTGATGCGCTGTATATTCTCGGTGATTTGTTTGAAGTCTGGATTGGCGACGACAATCCTGAGCCGTTGCTTGATACGGTAGCGACTGCCTTAGCAACACTTAGCCAACAGCTGCCTGTCTATTTTATTCATGGCAACCGCGATTTTGTATTACGCCAGGGCTATGCCAGTCGCGCCGGCATGCAATTACTGCCGCAGCAGCAGGTTATTGACTTGTATGGTACCCCTACCCTGATTATGCATGGCGACAGCCTTTGCACACTGGATATTGCCTATCAGAAATTTCGCCGCTGGTGGAACCAGCCCTGGTGGCAATGGTTATTGCTAAAAACACCGATCGCCTTCCGGCAAAGGTTAGCGGCAAAAGCCAGGCGCAAAAGTGCTGAGCATAAAAAACGTTACAACGAGCAGCAGCAACCACAGATTATGGATGTTACGCTGGAAGAAGTGCCAAAAGTCATGGCACAATTTGGCGTTACCCGGCTGATCCATGGCCATACCCACCGCCCGGCCGTGCATCAGGTCGATATTAATGGCGTGCCGGGTCAGCGCTATGTGCTTGGTGACTGGTACAGTCAGAGTAGTTACTTAGCCGTCTCGGCTGACAAATGGGATCTGGTATTTACGCCGCTGACTGATCACTAGCAGCTACCTGAGGGCAACCACTGTGAAATTTAAAGTCAGCATCCGGGCTGCTAATTAACTCAGCTTCCACCCTGCCAAAAAACGTTATCCTCTCAGCCACTTCATCATTATTATTCGCACCGGCAACCTGATAAGCCAACGCTAAATAATCCTGATAATGCCGAGCTTCTGAGCGCAGTAACGAAATATAAAATCCGCCAATATCGTCTGGCAATAAAGGCGCCAGTTTAGCAAAACGTTCGCACGAGCGCGCTTCAATGTAAGCACCGCAAATAAGCTTATCAACCATAGCGGCAGGTTCGTAAGTGCGAACATGGCGCAGCAAACCTTTGGCGTAGCGACTGGAGGTCGTTTTTTCATAGCCAATTCCGTTTGCCGCCATCATCTCCAGCACCTGATAAAAGTGATGCAGCTCTTCTTTTATCAGCAATACCATTTTATCGATTAAATCCTGAGCATGACCGCTGCTGGCCTTTGGGATCATCGACTTTTTCAGGGTTAAACCCGCCAGCGCACGCCAGTCACCCTGCTGACGATAGGTAAAATCTTCATAAGGCTTTAACCATTGCAGCAGGGCGTCAGCACTACTTTCCTCCACCGCATAGCGGCGGATAAGATACATAGCACTCTGGGCCGCTTTTAACTCACAAATAAGATGATCGCGCAGCAACGTAGCCAGATTTTCAGGCCGGGCGGCTTCTGCCAGCCAGGTTTGTGGTGTGGCACAGTCCAAAAAATAGCTGATGGGCTGTATCAGGTTGTCTAATTCACTGCTTAGCATGACGGTCACTGTATAAAAATTAAGACTGCATTATACCTAAAGGCAGCCGCCCCACCAAGTTTGACCTGGATCCAGGCTTTGCTGAAATTTAGTACAAGCCGCTTGACGAATGGCTAAGTTTTAGTCATAACTGAGTTAAGGGTGGCTTTGTAACATAGTTGCCCGATTTGAGGGCGTAGTAAAAAGGATAATAATTATGATACTAAACCATTTATGGGGCATATATGCCCATCCGAAAGAAGAGTGGCATACCATTGATGCCAGACACGAAAGTTTCCGTTACAGCATGGCGCACATTATGATTGTAGCGCTGATACCGGCCATATGTGCCTATTATTCTGCGGTTCATCTGGGCTGGAGTATCGGCGTCGGCGACCCGATAAAACTGACCGCGCAAAGCGGCCTGGTAATGTCTGTCGCCATGTACTGTGGCTTAATCATAGGCGTTTTTGCCCTTGCCTGGCTGGCGCACTGGATGGCCCATACTTTTGGCGCTGAACCCACTTACACTCAGACAGTAGAGTTGTGCTCTTACACCTCTACGCCATTATTTATGGTAGGGTTCGCCGCACTGTATCCGGAACTGTGGTTCGTGGTCAGTGTCGGCCTGGTTGGTCTGGCCTATTCTATTTACTTACTTTATGTTGGCGTACCCATATTAATGCATATTCCGGAAGAGCGCGGTTTTATATACGCCAGCTCTGTCGTTACCGGTGGCCTGACCCTGTTAGCGGTGCTGATGGCGACAACAATGATCCTGTGGATGTCCGGGTTCGGGCCAACCTATACCCACTGACCGACTGACTATGCCAGTCAATATAATAAAACAGGCGCCAATGGCGCCTGTTTTATTATTGCACATAGCTATCTGGGCCACCTGGCCACACTTAGCCTTCGTTATATGTTTCTAAGTTAGTCGCCATTGACATCGCAGTCTGGGCCTTGGCATCGTCGCTGCGTGACTGATCTAAGCGGTTCAGATATTCCTGATCAATATCATTCGTAACATAGTGACCATCAAACACGGAGGTTTCGAAGCGTTTAATATCCTGGTTTTCAGAACGTACTGCAGCGATTAAATCTGGCAATGACTGAAAAATCAGGCCATCTGCACCGATGGTTTCACAAATGCTGTCAACGTCATGGCCGTGGGCGATTAACTCATTGGCTGACGGCATATCAATACCGTAAACGTTAGGAAAACGTATTTCCGGCGCGGCTGAAGCAAAGTACACTTTTTTTGCACCGGCTTCACGCGCCATTTCAATAATCTGACCAGAGGTGGTACCCCGTACTATTGAGTCATCCACCAACAGGACATTTTTCCCCTTAAACTCCTGCCAGATGGCATTCAGTTTACGTTTTACTGACTTTTTCCGTTGCACCTGACCAGGCATAATAAAAGTACGGCCGATATAGCGATTTTTGACAAAACCCTGGCGGAAAGGCAACTGCAGCTCATTGGCTATTTCCAGGGCTGCATCATTACTGGTTTCAGGGATAGGAATAACGACATCGATATCCAGATGTGCCCATTCCCGCTTAATTTTCTGGCCCAGTACCTTACCCATTGCCACTCTTGACGCATACACAGAAATATTGTCAATGGTAGAGTCAGGACGGGCAAAATAAACGTACTCGAAAATACAAGGCGTATAATTGGGGTTCTCGGCGCATTGCTGGCTGAATAGCTCGCCCTGCTCAGTAATGTATACCGCCTCACCTGGTGATACATCACGCAATACGGTAAAGCCGTCTGCATCCAGTGCAACGCTTTCAGAGGCAACCATATATTCGGTACCGGCAGCGGTTTCCCGTTTGCCCATCACTAATGGCCGGATGCCGTTCGGGTCACGAAATGCTACCAGGCCATGGCCGATTATCAGTGCCACAGCAGCGTAACCACCACGAATTTTGCGGTGAGCACTGGCAACAGCATTAAAAATCTGTTCAGGCTCTAACTGCATCGTCGACTTTGACTGCAACTCATGTGCCAGGATATTCAGCAAAATTTCTGAATCTGACGTGGTATTGATATGGCGGCGGGCAAGTCTGAACATGTCTTCTTTTAGTTCGTGCGAATTGGTTAAATTACCATTATGCGCCAGGGCAATACCGAATGGACTGTTCACATAAAACGGCTGAGCTTCAGCGGTACTGGATGAACCAGCAGTCGGGTAACGCACATGGCCAATACCAATATTACCCGACAGCCGTTGCATATGACGGGTTTCAAACACATCTTTTACCAGACCATTGGCTTTACGTAATCTGAGCGTATTGTTATCAACTGTAACAATACCTGCGGCGTCCTGGCCCCGATGTTGTAACACTGTCAGACCATCATACAGCGCCTGATTGACCGGATACTTGCCTACGATTCCAACGATACCACACATTGATTATTTCCTCGCCCGCCCTAAGGCTTTTGCATAAAACTGGAATGGTTTTCCAGATACTCAAAAAACCACTCGATAATAAAACCAAATTCGGGGATCAACACCGATTGCTGCCACCACAGCGCTTGCGCAGCCGGGGTAAAAGCATCCATAAAGAATAACACTGCGCTTACCACCAGCACGCCCCGTAGCGCACCAAATACCAGACCTAAAACCCGATCAGTACCCGACAGCCCTGTGCTTTGCACTAGTTTAGCAATAACAAAGTTAATTAAAGCCCCAAGAATTAAGGTGCAGATAAACAAAATAGCAATGGCGGACGCATTACGGATCGTCGGGTCAGCTATATTAGTAAAAATTGATGCGAGCTTTGAGTAATATTGGCTGGCTATAAAAAAGGCCAGAAACCATACTACCAGCGAGATAGCTTCTTTGACGAAACCGCGGATCAGACTGATAACAGCCGATAAGGCAATAATTGCCAGTATAACAAAATCAACCCAAACCATTTGCTACCAAAGGATGCCTGATGACGGCGCGCATTCTATCAAACCGGCTGAAGCTTGGCTAATTATTTTCAGTTACCTGATAACGGCTCACCACTAACCGCGCGATGCCTGTTAACTCTTGCAGTTTCTCAACCTGTTGTTCCAGATGGGCTTTTCGAAGATCTGGCCCTACCAGCACGCTGGTTAACTCCTGGCCATTACTATTGGTGATATCGCGGGTAAAGGTGACATATCCCTGCTGGCGCAGTTTCGCCACCAATGCATTAGCATTTTGCGGATTACTGAAACTGCCCACGCGCACTACCCAGGCGTTTTCAGCGACTTCGGCGGCGGCTTGACTATCAACATTAGCGGCTGCTGACTCACCATTAACAGTCACCTGCGCAAAAGTATCAGAGGGCAAATCGTCCGGATTACGCTGAGTAACGAGGCGATCATCATCCAACGCACTTTCCTCCACTTGCTCTGTTGCCGCAATACTGCTGACTTCATCAAAAGCGGCCTGGTTGAATGGTTCGGCCTGCTGTACGCCTTTAAACTCAGGACGGTCCGGGATCACTTTGAAATCATCTTTCACTACCTGTTTTTCGCCATCCAGTAAATCAGGCAGAAAAATGATACCGGCTAGTATCAATATAGTGGCACCGAGTAACCTGTGCTTAAATCCCGCGGTCATGTTGTCTCCTGATGGTAGCTTGCCAGCACTGCTGAAACCGTGACAAATGATCCAAAAATAATCAGTAAATCATCATCCTGCAACTTAGATAATAGCTGTCTGAATGCCGTTGTCACGTCCTGATACTGCTGATAATCAGCCTGCGCCGGGGCCGCTGCTTCCAGTGCAGCCGATAACTGTGCCGCTTGTGCTCCCCGGCTGCCAGGCAGGCTGCTAAGATGCCATTGATCAATTACCGGGGTCAAGGGCACCAGTGCCTGCGTCATGTCTTTGTCTTTTAACATGCCGACCAATGCCAGCACCTTATTGTAGCGTGGCTTCAGCGCGGCCAGTTGCGTGGCCAGATAGCGGGCGGACTGCGGGTTATGTGCCACATCAATGATTATTGCCGGTTTTTCCTGCAGAACCTGCATCCGCCCGGCCAGACTGATCTCAGTCAGTACCTTTGCTAATACCGCATGCTCTGGTAATAACGCCAACTGCTTAAGTACTGCCAGACTGGTTGCGACATTCTGAACAGGTAACGCTGGTAGCGGCAGGTTCTGGTATGCCGAAGCGCCGCAATGCCAGCTCCAGCTATCAACATTTTGCTGATAAAAATAATCCTGATTAACGATCAATGCCGGACAATGTAATTCGGCAGCTTTGGCCCGCACTGTGGCCGGAGGTAACAGCTCACCAATCACCACAGGTTTATCCTGGCGGAACACCCCTGCTTTTTCCCAGCCTATTGCCTCGCGATCAGAACCGAGCCAATCCTGATGATCTAAATCTATAGTGGTAATAACGCTGATGTCAGGACTGACAATATTGGTCGCATCCAACCTGCCGCCCAACCCCACTTCAATAAGACAAAAATCGACCGGCTGACGTTTCAGAATTAACAATGCAGCTAAGGTAGTGAATTCAAAATAGGTCAGCGCAGTGTCGCCACGTAGCGCTTCAATTTCCGCCATAGCGCTAACCCACGATGCGTCGTCGACATCATGGTTATTCAGCCGTAGTCGCTCATTAAAGCGCAGCAAATGCGGAGAACTGTAAACACCAACACTGAATCCCCCGGCCAGCAATAATTGCTCAAGGGTGCGGGCAGTGGACCCTTTACCATTAGTTCCGGCAATCAATATCACTTTACCGGGTAAAAGAGCTAATTCAGCGCGGTCGGCAACCCGTTTTACCCGCTCCAGCCCAAGTTCAATTTTATCGATGGGATGGCTTTGCTCAATATAACAAAGCCAATCGGCCAGAGTCTGGCACGATTGGCTTGACGTTAACATCTCTGACATATATTCCTAAGCAGCGTCGTGCTCGGATACCGGCGCCGGCAGCTGCATAAACTTGGCAACAAGGCGGGCAATTGTATCGCGCATTTTCCGCCGGTCAACAATCATATCAATGGCACCATGCTCAAGCAAAAACTCACTACGCTGGAACCCTTCCGGTAATTTTTCCCGCACGGTCTGCTCAATAACCCGCGGTCCGGCAAAACCAATCAATGCTTTAGGTTCACCAATATTAATATCGCCCAGCATCGCTAAACTGGCTGAAACGCCGCCCATGGTCGGGTCGGTAAGCACAGAAATATAGGGTAAACCCTGCTCGCTCAGCTTTGCCAGCGCGGCAGAGGTTTTCGCCATCTGCATTAATGAGAACAGCGCTTCCTGCATCCGTGCACCACCACTGGCTGAAAAACAGACAAAAGGCACTTTATGGGTAAGCGCATACTCTACCCCGGCGACAAACTTGGCACCGACAACAGATGCCATTGAGCCCCCCATAAACTCAAATTCAAACGAGGCGGCAACCATTGGCATACCGTGCAAGGTACCGTGCATGACAATCATCGCGTCTTTTTCGTTAGTTTGCTTCTGGGCTGCCGTGATCCGATCCTTATACCGCTTGCTGTCTTTAAATTTCAGCAGATCCTGGGGTTCAAGCTCAGCGGCGAGTTCGGTGGTGGAATGGCTGTCAAAAAAGTGGCTCAGCCGGGTACGGGCATTTACCCGCATATGGTGATCACATTTCGGGCAAACGCCTAAGTTGCGATCCAGATCGGCTTTGTATAACACAGCGTCACAGGCGCTGCATTTGGTCCAGACTCCCTCGGGAATATTACGGCGCGCCGAGGTGGAGGTTCTGGGCAGGATTTTTTCTAACCAACTCATAATGCATTCCTATCAACAGGTAACAGACGTTAGACCTAAGAGTAGACAAAATACGTCAAAAAACGCCGAAATAAAACTAAACGGGCGCTATTAAAGCATAAACAGCGGCATACAGAATATAAAAAACTGGTCTTAGCAGCCATTATAAGAATAATGGGCCCGGTGCAGCTGCAGGGATTGCATAGTGTTCCGGGTAGTCAACGGCAACCAGATAAAGGCCGCCAGGTTTTGCTGTGGCCGCTGCCAGATTGCGGTTGCGGCTTTGCAATAACTCACCAAGCCAACCGACAGGTTTTCGCCCCATACCAATTTCCAGCAAACTGCCGGTAATATTGCGTACCATATGATGTAAAAAAGCATTGGCTTTAATATCTAAAACCAGATAGTCGCCTACCCGGCTTAACTGCAGATGGTGAATATTACGAAAAGGCGTTTTTGACTGGCACTGCACAGCCCGGAACGCACTAAAATCATGTTCACCAATTAAGGCAGGTGCTGCCTGCTGCATCAGGCTGATATCCAGCTGCTGATGATAATGACTAAGCCCAGAGCGTAATATCGCCGGCCGGTATTTCTGATTACAGATAATGTAGCGATAGCGGCGGGCAGTGGCACTAAAGCGGGCATGAAAGTCGTCCGCTACCGGTTTAGCCCAGCGAACCGCAATTTGATCAGGCAACTGGCTGTTAGTTCCCATGATCCAGGCTTTCTCATCGCGCAAGGCGTCAGTATCAAAATGGACAACCTGACCCGTTGCATGCACACCTGCATCGGTGCGGCCGGCACAAAAAACTTCCACCGGACTGTTTGCCACTGTCGCCAGCGCTGTCTCCAACTCCTGTTGCACACTGTTTACCTCTCGCTGGCGCTGCCAGCCAAAGAAACCAGTGCCGTCATACTCAATACCTAAAGCTACTCGCATGGGGTGCCCTCTGAAAAACTGCGATGATTATACCGCAGAGCACTCCCGATAGCAGCCCGGCAATAGCCTGACTGGTTCAACAATTTATTGCGCTTTTTGCTGCAGCGCTTTAGCTTCGGTTTTTACATGCTCAGGGGCGTCAGAATCAAGCACCTCAGCAATAATCTGACTGGCACTTTCCAGGTCATCAATCTCAATGTACGCCCGCACCAGATCAAGCTTTGCCGCAAAACCATTATCTTCAGCATCAACATCCTGTGGATTGTCATTGCCAATAACATCTGCAAATTCATCCAGACCGACATCAACGTTCAGCTGTTCAAACCTGCCGTCATCTTCCTGTATCTGTTCGCTGCTGGCGAGTAAATTATCAATCTCAACAAAATCAGCATCAGATAAGGCAATAGTATCTTCATCTTCCAGCGCCGGACTAAACACCGCATCAACATCCAGACTTAACTCTTCGCTGTCACTGGCGGTGGTCTGGGCCATCGCTTCAAGCTCAGTCAACAGATTATCAAACTGGCTATCGTCTAGTTTCGCCAAACCTTGATCTGCGTCTGTATCGGCCGCTGCAATATCGACACTGACCGAATCTTCATCGGGCACCAGATGCTCACCGTTAAAATCTTCGTCACTCAGCTCAAGCTCCGGGTAACTCTCCAGCATTTTGCTGGGATTCTCCACAGATAACGCAGCTTCCGACGGTTTGGTTACTGAGTCATCCTCGTGATGTTGTAAGTCAGGGCCTTCGCTATCCACCGTAATATAGGTATCGTCAGCAAGCTCATCCGCAGTTTCATCCGCTTCAAACGGCGTATCTGAATTTATCTGCTCATCAGTGTTGGATTCGGCAAGCCCGGGGTCTACCGCTTCAACCTGTTGCAGCAGTTCATCAAGTTCTGCGCTCAGTAACTCCGATGCCTGGTCGTCTTCAATAGAGTCAGCCCCTTTTACCTGTTCGCCTCCTTCCAATGCCAACGCTTCAGCAAATGCATCAAGCTCGGTGCGATCAAAGCTTTCGTCTTCCACCATATTGGCAATCTGGCTGTCGGTTAACTCCTCGCTGTCAGTGCTAACATACTCACTGATTAACTGCTCACTGCTGTTGTCAGTCTCGACCAGGATCTGTTCAGCATCGCTTTCGTCTGGCACCAGTGCATCTTCAGATTGAACGTCGTCTGGCCCGGGCTGCTGTTCCACCGCAGAAAATGATACCTTGTCTTCAGGCTCATCCGGCACATCCAGCTCAATTTCTTCAAGTAAATCATCGTCTGCAATATCTTCGGCAACAACATCAGTGTCATCCAGCTGATACTCTGCTGTTTCCTGCGGTTGTGCCAGCTCTGTCAACTCGCTGTGGTTATCCTGCTCAGACGCATCTTCATCCAGATCTATTATTTCCTCATCTGTTTCAGTGCTGGCGCCGGCCTGCGCTGCGTCATCAGTAAGATCATGTTCGGTATCAATAGTAAACTGTTCGTTATCTGCTGAAGCCAGATCCAGATCATCGTCATCCAGCGAAATAATGGCGTCGTCATCATCTTCGGCTGACAGCAACGCATTCAAATCGCTGTCTGACAGAATATTATTCGCATCAAACTCAGTTTTGGCCGCATCATCCGCTAATTCTGGGGTTGCCAGCACATCGTCCAGCAAATCGTTATCTGCTGCCGGGCCGCTGCCGCCATTTGCCAGTAAGCTGTCATCGTCCAGCAAAATATCATCGTCCAGCAGCGCGTCATCATCCAGCAACTTATCATCGCTAAAGTCAGGCAGGCTATCGTCCAGTATTTCAGTTCCGGCAAAATCGCCACTATCAGCAAACGTATCATCCAGCAGGCTTTCATCTATATCGAACAAACCGCTGTCGTCCAGATCATTGTTGTCATCAAGCGGCGGCAAAGGTGATTTATAGTCAGCCGGCGGCGCTGCTGCACTATTGGCCGCCTCTACAGCGGCTTCGGTTTGCTGGCCACGTCGTTTTAGCAAAACCACCACCCCAAGCAGCATTAATAGTGCTGGAATTGACGCAGCCAGCACCCATACCAGCGGATTATTAAGAAAAGCAGCGCTCTGCTCCTGTTCAGCAGCCAGGGTCTGAGCGGCTTCTGCTGCTTTTTGCTCCTGCGCTTTTTGCGCCGCAAGAATATCGGCTTGCTGCTGCAACACGGTATTTAACTGTTGCTGTAAAGTGCTGTCTTCGCCCAATTGTTGCTGCAGTGCCAGCAACTCGGTTTGAACCTGGGACAAGGTGGCTTTCAGTTGGTTATTTTCTCTGGCTATTGCTTCAATCATCAGCAATGAATTACCAAACTGATCTTTTAACTCAGTAAGCTCCTGCAATTGTTCGGCGGACACAGCAGGTGTTGCAATCTGCTGGTTGCCGCGTTGTGTTGCAGTGGCCTGACTGGCCGCTTTAGTTCGCGCTGCCCAGGCCTTATCATCAGAGTCCGATTTAGCGCGGGCAATAGCATTGTCAATTGCCCTGATCTCTTGCAGATTAGGCAACTGCAAGGTTGAACCCGGACGCAAATGGTTAAGATTGCCATCAATAAACGAATCCGGATTCTTCAGATAAATGGCATACATCACCTGATAGGTACTGACATCTGCCGTTGCCGGCTTGACCTGCTCCGCAATGCGCCACAGGGTATCAGTTCCGCTAAGTGGCCCCAACTGGCGCTGCATCAGGGCGGTATCAGTACTCTTTGGCCCCCGTAAAGGCGTAGATACCGGTTCATCGGCCAGCGCAACGCCCGCCAGCAGCGTCGAGAAATTGACAAACAACAATAAAGACAACAGACGAAGTGGCATTACCTTTCCTTACCCGGGAAACTAAAGCTGATTTATGCTTTTTTACAGCATAAAGGTATCAATATGAAAAAACATGCAAACACTGTTCCAATATTGGAAGAGCAAAAACTAGCAAGCAGTGGCCAGCAAAATATAAAACAGTAACGGCGTTGTTACCAGCATAAACCTAAACCAGAAAAAAGGCTCCCGCAGGAGCCTTCTTTTACAGCTGGTTACAAAAAGAATATTACAGGTAATCGCGAATAAGATGTTCAGCAATCTGAATGCTGTTTGTCGCAGCGCCTTTTCGAATATTGTCAGCCACCACCCACAGGTTCAGACCATTTTCATGCGAAATATCCTGACGAACCCGACCAACAAATACCTCATCCTTGCCGGTTGCACTGCAAACCTGGGTCGGGAAATCGGCGTTGTCGTCTAACAGGACAACCCCTGGCGCATCTGCTAACAGCGCCTTGGCCTGTTCAACAGTAATCGGCATGCGGGTTTCAATATGAACAGCTTCTGCATGGCCATAAAACACCGGCACTCTTACCGCAGTGGCATTTACTGCAATGCTGCTGTCAGCAAAAATTTTCTGGGTTTCCCAGTGCATCTTCATTTCTTCTTTGGTGTAGCCGTTATCCAGGAATACATCAATTTGCGGAATTACATTAAAAGCGATTTGGCGGGCAAACTGACCTTCACCTTCCAGCGGCCGGCCATTCATTAACTGTACCGTTTCCTGCGCCAGCGCATCCAGCGCTTCCTGGCCGGCACCACTTACCGACTGATAGGTTGCAACGTTAATCCGGCTTATTCCCACTGCATCATAAATCGGCTTTAAAGCCACTAACATCTGAATAGTAGAACAATTCGGGTTAGCAATAATGTTGCGATTGCGAAAATCGGCGATAGCCGAGGCATTCACTTCCGGCACCACTAACGGAATATCGGCCTCATAGCGATAGTGTGATGTGTTATCAATCACCACGCAGCCCGCATCGGCCGCTTTGGGGGCATACATTGCAGAAACACTGCCACCTGCTGAGAATAAGCCGATTTGCGCCTGACTCCAGTCAAAGCTATCCGCATCCAGTACTGTTATTTTTTTACCTTTAAAGGTCACCGTACCACCGGCAGAGCGACTACTTGCCAGCGGAAACAGCTGCGCCACCGGAAAATCTCGTTGCTCCAGAATTTCAATCAAATGCTGCCCAACCAAACCCGTTGCGCCTAAAATTGCTACATTATATTGCGATGCCATGCCTGAACCTCTTTTTACTGACTTGTAAAGCCTAACTGCGCCATCCAGTGCGGTATCTTACTGCCCATAAGCTGTACCGAACTGAATTCTCGTCGCGGCGGATAAGACTTTCGCAGCCAGTCAAACCCTTCTCGCTGGATATGAAAACGGAATAACGCATCATCCCGCCGCACATCATATAACATTCGCGCCAGATTTTGGACATCTGGAAGCCCAAAATTATCAGATATCTGTACTTTTTCCACTGCGGGTACTGGCAGTAGTCCGCTAAGCTGGCGCTGCGGAGCCTGATTAAGCTGCTGACAAAGCCGCTGATACAGCATTGCAGTGCCCCGGGCTTTCCCTTCAATGCTATGGCCGGCAATATGCGCGGTTGCAATATCCAGATATGGCAGCAACTCGTGCAGTATGTCCGGTTCCTGCTCCCAGACATCCAACACCACCGGTCTGGGTTGTGTTTTCAGCGTCTGCAACAATGCCTGATTGTCGAAAACGGCGCCGCGGGATGCGTTAATCAGCGCACAACCCGGTTTTAACAGGGCCAGGCTTGCTGCATTGATTAAATGCCAGCTGGGCGCCGGGCCGGTTGCCACCATGGGAGTATGAAAACTGATGATATCGGCTTGCCGACATAACTCAGTAAAATCGGTGTGATTAAAATCAGGTTCGACCGCAGCACGGGGCGGATCACACAACAACACCTTAATATTCAGTGCCGCGGCAGCTTCAGCCAACCGTTGGCCGATATGCCCTACCCCGACAATACCAAGGATTTTGCTGCTCAGATGCCACTGGTATTTTTCGGCCAGATGCCAGATGGCACTTAACACATACTCCACAACTGACTGGGCATTGCAGCCCGGCGCTGAACTAAAGCTGATATTACGCGCCGCCAGATAAGCCTGGTCAATGTGATCCATTCCTATGGTCGCCGTGCCGACAAACTGTAATCCTTTATTTTCTGCCAGTAATGCCTGATTAACCTGAGTCACCGAACGGACCAGCAGCACGTCAGCATCAGCAAGGTCAGCGGCACTGACCCTGCGACCGTTGAACAGGGTTACCGGCCCCAAATGGCCAAAAAAGTCGGCGACCAGCGGCATATTTTCATCAGCGTATATTTTCATCAGCTTATACTTTCATCCCTCGGTATTTTTTGTTTCAGCCTTATCATTCGGCAGTTATCGCACCACTGGCGCAGTCTAGCAAAAAAACAAAAAGCCAGACGGTATTTCGTCTGGCTTTTTCAGCATACTATATTCAGCACCGCGTATTCAGCACCGCATATTCACCACAGCATATTCAACATCGTCTGCTACTTAACTTACTTCAGGCGCGATAACGTTGCATCACTAAGGTTGCATTAGTGCCACCAAAGCCGAAACTGTTCGACATAATAGTATTCAAGGTTGCCGGTTTCGTTTCGGTAACAATATTAAGCCCTGCTGCCGCTTCATCCAGCTTACTGATATTGATTGAAGGTGCAATAAAGTCATGCTTCATCATTAGCAGCGAATAAATGGCTTCGTGAACACCGGCAGCACCAAGCGCGTGGCCTGTCATTGCTTTGGTAGCGCTGATTGCCGGCGATTTCCCGGCGAAAACCTGCTGAATCGCCGCCAGCTCTTTAACGTCGCCTACCGGGGTGCTGGTACCATGAGTATTGACATAGTCAACCGGCGCAGAGACGCCCTGCATCGCCATTTCCATACAGCGCACCGCGCCTTCACCGCTTGGCGCAACCATATCATAGCCGTCAGATGTTGCGCCATAACCCACTACTTCAGCATAAATCGTGGCGCCACGAGCCAGGGCATGCTCCAGTTCTTCGACCACAACAATACCGCCACCGCCACTGATCACAAAACCATCACGTTCTGCATCATAGGTGCGGGATGCCAGTTCCGGTGTTTCATTATAGCGGCTGGATAAGGCGCCCATCGCATCAAATTCCATTGCCAGCGTCCAGTGCACTTCTTCACCACCACCAGCGAAAACTACATCCTGCTTACCAAGCTGAATAAGTTCAACAGCGTGGCCAATACAGTGGGCACTGGTCGCACAGGCTGAGCTGATAGAATAGTTAACGCCTTTAATCTTAAAAGGCGTAGCAAGACAGGCTGAACAGGTGCTCGACATGGTCTTTGGCACCGCATAAGGTCCAACCCGCTTCACGCCTTTTTCACGCAGGGTGTCGGCCGCTTCGATCTGCGTCTTGGACGATGCGCCACCTGAGCCTACTACCAGGCCAACCCGCGGATCGGAAATTTGCTCAGCGCTTAACCCTGCATCAGTCATCGCTTCCTGCATGGCAATATAAGCGTAGGCAGCGGCATCACCCATAAAGCGCATAGCTTTGCGATCAATGTGCTCAGCCGGGTTCATTTTAATATTGCCCCACACCTGCGAGCGTAATCCAAATTCAACAAACTCTTCTGAAGCAGTAATACCTGAGCGGCCTGCCTTTAACGATTCCAGCACTTCTGCCTGGTTATTGCCAATACTTGAAACAATACCTATACCAGTGATAACGGCTCTTTTCATGCTTACTCCCATGTCTGCCTGGCGGCAGCGAAATTAATTTGGTTGCGGCTATTGTACGGACTTTGCAGTCAAAACTGGTCAGCTTTCAGCGTACAGCTGTACTCTTTTTTAATTTTGCGTCAGCTTGAGGTAAACTACAAGCCGATTTTCCTGCCGGACACCAAGATGCAATCGCTGAAACACGCCAATATTCACTTTAACCAACAGGGTACCCCTGTTGCTACTGATTTTGACGACATTTATTTTTCAAATGACGGTGGTCTGGCAGAAACGGAATATGTTTTTTTACAACAAAATGGCTTGCCAGAGCGCTGGCAACACACCAGCACAACGTTTTTCCATATTATAGAAACCGGTTTTGGCACCGGTGCAAATTTTTTACTAAGCTGGCAACGTTTCCGCCAATTTCGCCAGCAGCAACCTGGAGCAGCCTGTCGCACATTATATTTTTCCAGCTTTGAAAAATACCCTCTCAGTCAGGCAGATCTTAGCACAGCACTGCAAACCCATACTGAGCTTAGCGGATTGTGCGAGCAATTACTCGCGCAATACCCGCCGGCAATCCCCGGCTGTCACCGACTGGTTTTTGATAACGGCACTGTTGTGCTTGATTTATGGCTGGGTGATGTCAATGAACTACTGCCGCAATTAGCTGAGAATAATCAGGCCGATGCATTCTTTCTGGATGGTTTTGCTCCCGGAAAGAACCCGGATATGTGGCAACAAAGTTTGTTTGCTCAGATGGCCCGGCTTAGTCACAACCAGACAACAGTCGCCACCTTTACCTGTGCAGGCCTGGTGAAGCGCGGCCTGCAGCAAAGCGGCTTTGCCATAAAGAAAGTCAAAGGCTTTGGCCGCAAACGGGAAATGCTGACTGCTACCTGTCTCCCCGAAACGGCCCCTGCCGCTGTGCCAGAACACCGCGCTCAGGACGAGCATTACAAAGTGTGCATTATCGGCGGTGGTATCGCCTCAGTTTGTCTGGCATTGCAGTTAGTCGAAAAAGGTGTGAGCACTGAGCTGATTTGTGCAGACGCTGATTTGGCACAAGGCGCTTCTCATAATCTGCAGGGGGCAGTTTACCCAAACCTGCACCCTGCCCCTTCGCTTGCCAGCCTGTTGCATTGTCAGGCTTTTTACTTTGCCCGCCATTTTTATCAGCAATGCTCTGCTAAAGGGTTGTCATTCGCTATGCAGTGGTGTGGGGTATTGCATCTGGCAACTAATCCGGCGTTAGCAGAGCGTCAGCACAAACTGGCAGCACTGGCAAACTGGCCACCAGAGCTGGTTTATCCGGTAACGGCGGAGCAGGCATCAAACCTGGCCGGGGTCGCGCTTAGTCATGGCGGCATTTTTTTGCCGCAAGCCGGCTGGTTAAGCCCTCAGCAGTTTTGCCAGGCGGCGCTGACACATTTACTGCAATCAGGATGCTTCCGGGTGCGGTTTAACAGCAAGGTCAGTGCGCTAACCCCGGCCACTGTCGAAGCCAATAACACGGAGCCTGCAGCAGGGTGGCAACTTCAGTTTGCTGACAACTCCGCTGCCATCAGGTACAAAGATGTAGTACTGGCCAATGGCGCCGATATCACCAACTTTACCGTCAGCCAGCACTTACCGGTTAACCGGGTTCGTGGTCAGGTTAGTCATGTTACCAGTAGCGGTATGCAGCCACTTAATACGGTAATTTGTCATAAAGGCTATATTACGCCTGCGCTCGGCGCGACTCATGCAGTAGGTGCAACCTTTGATCGTAACGCCGCCACGGCATTTATTGCCGAAGCTGACAATGCCGAAAATCTAGAGCTGGTGAACAGCCAGTTGCGACAACCGGCCTGGTTTGCAGATGCGAAAGTCACTGCTGCGCGAGCCGCTTTTCGGGCCACCGTGCCCGATCATCTGCCTTTACTGGGCAAAATTGCTGATTATAACAATTTGTATGCTTTTGGCGGGCTGGGCGCGCGCGGTATCTTGCTGGCACCATTGCTGGCTGAAACCCTGGCATGCCAGCTTACTCAACAGCCACTGCCACTCAGCACCTTATATATGACAAGCCTGGCAGCAGATCGTTTTAATCAAAAAGCTGCAAAGGACTGAAAAATAGCTAATATCAGTCGTTCAGCCGGGTAAGAATTATTGATAACGACAAGCGGTTATTGCTGGTCAAACTCTGCTGAAGTTTGCTATGGTTATGCCGTACTATCGCGCTGCTCAAAAGGAAATATAATGCGTTCTTCAGCTTTGTTACTGGTATCCAGTCTGTTTGCCGCTGTCACTTTCAGCGTAAATGCCGACAGTTTTTATCAGGTTCCGCTAACGGCCGACGCCCGTGAATTCGCCAGGCTGGAAAATAAACTGCCCGCAGTGCTGAGTTATTTCAGCCGGCAGTCAGTTGCACAGTTGCAGGATTTCTATCGCCAGCAGCTTGGAGAGCCCGACAACAGTAGTGTAGTGGATGGCCGTTTAAATCTGTATTACCGGGTAAACCAGCAACAGGTCAGAATTCTGATCTCTGAACAAAATGACTGGCGTCAGATTGATATTATGGTGCAGTAGTTACTGCACATGCCAGCTGCAGTGCTGCCACTAGGGTCTGGCCATTTGTAACACCACCCGCCGGTTGGTAGCCCGACCCAGACTGGTTTGATTTGACGCCACATGGCGTCGCTCACCATAGCCCTCTACCTGCACTTTTTCATTGGCGATCCCTGCTGCTGCTAAAAACTGCTTTATTGCTTCAGCCCGCTTTACCGATAACTGCTCATTCATCCAGCGCCCACCATAGCTATCGGTATACCCTTGCAGCTCTATAGCCTCAATCTGCGGATCATGCTGCAAATACTCAGCAATCTGCTTCAGCCGTCGCTCTGATTCTCTGGTCAGCTGATCACTACCCGATTCATAACTCAGTACCGTAAAGGCGATATCTTCAAAGCTGTAGGGCAGCAGAGCGGCAACGCATTCCGTAAAAGCCTGATAACCTGGTGGAAACTGCACAGGATTGAGTTTAGCGGCAACATGATCATAGGGGCTATGCCAGTCTGCAAAATAAAAGGTCGGACTGAACCCCTGCTCTAACTCAGTCAGCAACGTCCAGGCGGTTTTTTTCGGCAATTCGCCATTAAACTGCTTTAACAATGCCATGCTGGCCAGGTTTTTCCCGGGCTCGCCCGCACGCCACGCCGGTGGCATCGACATCACCTCAGCCAGACTGTACGCATCCGGCAGCCTGAGCATCTTCAGTTCAAAATTGAGATTAAGCGCTTTGCTGGCTTTGCTTTGGAAAACGGCATTACCAAAATTCGGAATAGTGTGCTCCAACTGGCAGAGTAGCGGGGTTTTCTCTGTCAGCTGCCACGCTGACTGCTCAATACTGGCAGAATATTGACGCAATTGCTGAGACACCGCATAGCTGTTACCACTTGCCAGCGCGCAGGCTAACGATATGAATACTAAAGCATAATTATGCATTTACTTTACCCTGTCACAAAATTACAACGTTTTCAGCCCGGCTTAAGCGTTGCTGCCTGGTTCGGCGAGTCAGACTACTGCAGATTAATAAGCAAACACTGTGCCGAATGCAAGACGCTAGCAATTTTTTTTGGCATAATGCGCTCTGATTTGGTTAATGGTTGGCTTATGACAGATAAAACCTCCCTGCTCGCTCAACGGTTTCGTGGCTACTATCCTGTGGTTATCGACGTCGAAACCGCAGGCTTTAATGCTCAGACGGATGCCTTACTGGAAATTGCGGTAAATCTGCTGCAAATGGATGACGATGGCAAGCTGATGCCAGGTGAGACGCTGCATTTCCATGTTGAGCCCTTTGCAGGAGCCAATCTGGATGCCAGTTCGCTGGCCTTTAATGGCATTGACCCTTTTAACCCGCTGCGTGGTGCAGTTTCTGAGCGGGAGGCGTTAACTGAAATTTGTAAAGCAGTACGCAAGGCGCAAAAAGCTGCCGGTTGCCAGCGTACCGTTATTGTCGCGCACAACTCTGCTTTTGATCAGGGTTTTGTCAATGCAGCGATAGCCCGAACCAACTATAAGCGCTCGCCGTTCCATGCCTTTGTGTCTTTTGATACCACCAGCCTGGCAGCATTAGCGTTAGGCCAGACAGTGCTCGCCAAAGCCTGCCAGCAGGCCGGCATTGCCTTTGACAGTAAAGAAGCGCACAGCGCCTTGTATGACACTGAACGTACTGCAGAGTTATTCTGCTTTATTGTCAATAAGTGGCAGCAACTTGGCGGCTGGCCGCTGGCTGTAGCTGAAGATGACGAAGAACACGAAGAACACGAAGACTAAATTTGCACTTCAAATAAAAACAGGGAGCATGGCTCCCTGTTTTTTTAACGCTCGTTAGGCCACCAGCAGATTATCACTTATTCCGTGTCTGCCGGCGCGTCAGAGCTGGCCGTTTTTGCTGCAGTTTCCTTGATGATAGGTTGCAACTCGCCGCGCTGAAACATTTCCAGAATAATATCGCAGCCACCGATTAATTCGCCATCAACCCATAACTGAGGAAAAGTCGGCCAGTTCGCGTATTTGGGTAACTCTGCGCGAATATCCGGATGCTGCAGAATATCGACAAAGGCGAACTGTTCGCCACAGGCGATTAGCGCCTGCGAGGCCTGCGCAGAAAAACCGCAACTGGGAAATTTAGGCGAGCCTTTCATAAATAACAATATAGGGTTTTCAGCAATTTGCTGTTTAATTTTATCCAACGTCTCCATTTTCACCTCGACAGAAACTTAATGATTTGAATCATTTTACGCTTATCTTTCGCTACCGCCACTTGAGTTCACAAAAAAAAACCCAATATCTGCTTTACTATCATAATAATGACTTAAAATAATCGCTGGCTGACGTAACAAACCGGCGCAGCTTGCTAAGCGTAAAAACTGACATAGTCTAAAACTTGAGTAATTTAGTCAGGTTTTGTAGTCTACGCGATGCAGACATCTTTAACAACGATAACGGAGCACAACAATGGCCTTTGAATTACCAGCATTACCTTATCCAAAAGACGCTTTAGCCCCGCATATTTCAGAAGAAACCCTGGAATACCATTATGGCAAGCACCACAATACTTACGTTGAAAAACTGAACGGTTTAGTAAAAGACACACCAAATGCCAGCAAATCTCTGGAAGAAATTATCCGCAGTTCGGACGGTGGCTTATTTAACAACGCTGCGCAGGTCTGGAACCACACTTTTTACTGGCACTGCTTATCACCTAATGGTGGCGGTGAGCCGACTGGCGCGCTGGCCGACGCAATTAATGCTAAATGGGGTTCATTTGCTGAATTCCAAAAAGCACTGAATGACAAGGCAGTAAACAACTTTGGTTCAAGCTGGACCTGGTTAGTTAAAAAAGCCGATGGCAGTCTGGATATCGTCAATACCAGCAATGCCGCAACACCAATCCAGGATGCAGCTGTTACCCCAATCCTTACTGTAGATTTATGGGAACATGCCTACTATATTGATTATCGTAACGCCCGTCCTAAATATCTCGAGGCCTTCTGGGCCCTGGTAAACTGGCAGTTTGCTGCTGATAATTTCGCTAAGTAATTGCTATAGCTGAAACTTGCTTAATTGCTTATCCCCTACCCGGCATCTGCCGGGTATTTTTTTACCCCTCCCATCTGCTGTTTCTGTTTTCAGCATTACCCTTTTTCAGTCCCCTGCAGCAAACCCGGCACGCCTGCGTTACGTAATGATAAAAAGCTGAACGAAAAATATGATTATTTTCGGTGAATTAGGCAGGCAAAGATGATTTTTACTGTCTAACCTTAAAAGCAACAGCAGCGAGATCAGGTTTCCCACGAGCAATGGCTGGAGGTGCAGATGAGCATTTTTGAGCACTACAAATCACGATATGAGGCCACCCGAGAAGAAGAATTCAGTATTCAGGAGTATCTGGCACTTTGTAAAGATGACAAAAGTTGTTATGCCACCTCGGCCGAACGATTGTTATTAGCAATAGGCGAGCCAGAGCTGATTGACACCGCGCAGGATCCGCAATTAAGCAGATTATTCTCTAACAGGGTTATCGCCCGTTATCCGGCGTTTTCCGAGTTTTACGGCATGGAAGATGCCATCGAACAAATCGTCTCTTATTTAAAACATTCAGCCCAGGGCCTGGAAGAGCGCAAGCAAATTTTATACTTACTGGGCCCGGTTGGCGGCGGTAAATCGTCGCTGGCGGAGAAGCTGAAGCACCTGATGCAACAGGTTCCAATCTATTACCTGAAAGGCTCGCCGGTCTATGACCATCCACTTTCGCTGTTTGATGCCGGTGAAGATGGCCGCTTATTGCAACAGGAATATGGAATTCCGCCGCGTTATCTGCGCAATATCCTGTCGCCGTGGGCCACCAAGCGGTTGCATGAATATAACGGCGATATCAGCCAGTTCCGGGTAGTGAAAAAATATCCATCGATACTCGACCAGATTGCCATTGCTAAAACCGAACCGGGTGATGAAAATAATCAGGATATTGCAGCCTTAGTTGGCAAGGTTGATATCCGTAAGTTAGAACATTTCGCCCAGAATGACCCCGATGCTTACAGCTATTCAGGCGCGTTATGCCGGGCAAACCAGGGCTTGATGGAATTTGTTGAAATGTTTAAAGCGCCGATAAAGGTGCTGCACCCGCTGCTGACTGCCACCCAGGAAGGCAATTATAACGGCACTGAGGGCCTGGCCGCATTGCCGTTTGACGGCATTATTCTGGCACACAGTAATGAGTCAGAATGGCAAACATTCCGGAACAATAAAAATAACGAAGCCTTTCTGGACCGGGTTTACATTGTAAAAGTACCTTACTGCCTGCGGGTAAGCGAAGAGAAAAAAATCTACCAGAAATTACTTGAGCATAGTGAACTAAGCGCCGCCCCCTGTGCACCTGGCACTCTTAGTTCACTGGCGCAATTTGCCGTGCTCTCAAGGCTGAAGCAACCCGAAAACTCCAGTATTTACTCCAAAATGCGGGTGTATGATGGTGAAAGCTTAAAAGACACCGATCCGAAAGCGAAATCCTATCAGGAATATCGGGACTATGCCGGCGTGGATGAAGGCATGACCGGCTTATCAACCCGGTTTGCTTTTAAAATATTATCGCGGGTATTTAATTTTGACAGCACTGAGGTGGCGGCCAACCCGGTACATTTATTTTATGTGCTGGAGCAGCAGATAGAACGCGAACAGTTCGCCGCTGACGTGGCAGAGCGTTATCTGGAGCACCTGAAAGGCTACCTTACCCCGAAATACATTGAATTTATCGGTAAGGAAATTCAGACAGCTTATCTGGAGTCATACTCAGAATATGGTCAGAATATTTTTGATCGCTATGTCATTTATGCCGACTTCTGGATCCAGGATCAGGAATACCGTGATCCGGAAACCGGTCAGCTGTTTGACCGGGCTGCCCTGAATGCTGAACTTGAGAAAATTGAGAAGCCGGCCGGGATCAGCAACCCCAAAGATTTTCGCAATGAAATCGTTAACTTTGTCTTGCGGGCCAAAGCCAAGAACAACGGCAAAAACCCGTTGTGGACCAGTTATGAAAAACTGCGGACCGTCATTGAAAAGAAAATGTTTTCCAGCACCGAAGAGCTGTTACCGGTCATTTCCTTTAATGCCAAAACTTCGACAGAAGATCAGAAAAAACATGATGATTTCGTCAACCGGATGATGGAGAAAGGCTACACCCGTAAGCAAGTCAGGCTGCTGTCCGAATGGTATTTGCGGGTTCGCAAGTCACAATAACGCCGGAGGTAGTATGGCGCACTTTATTGACCGTCGACTCAATGGCAAAAACAAAAGCGCTGTCAACCGGCAGCGCTTTATCCGCCGCTATAAACAGCAGATTAAAAAAGCTGTGGCCGACGCTATCAGTGAGCGCAGCGTTACCGACATCAGCAGCGGTGAAAACGTTACCATCCCCAATAAAGACATTACCGAGCCATTCTTTCACCAGGGTAAAGGTGGCCGCCGGCAGATTATTCATCCGGGCAACGACCAGTTTAGCGAGGGTGACCGTATTCCCCGCCCTCAGGGCGGCTCAGGTGGCGCTGGCCAGGGCGATGCCAGTGCTGACGGCGAAGGCAGTGATGACTTCGTGTTCTCTATTTCCAAAGATGAGTATCTGGACCTGCTGTTTGAAGATTTGGCCCTGCCTAATCTCAGGAAGAATCAACTGGATAAATTAGTTCAGTATAAAACTGTCAGAGCCGGTTATCGTGCCGAGGGCGTACCCAGCAATATTGACATTGTCCGTTCGCTTCGTGGCTCACTGGCCAGACGCGTTGCGATGACTGCGGGGAAAAAAGTGACGCTGGCTGAGCTGGAGCAACAGTTGCAAATGCTCGATCTTGAGCCGGTACCTGATCAACAGCAACGGCTGGCGTTACTGGAGCAAATCGCCAGGCTAAAAGCCAGCATTGCCGCAGTACCTTTTATCGATAGCTTTGATTTACGCTTTCGTAATTATCAGAAAAAGCCGGAACCGACCAGTAAGGCCGTCATGTTTTGTCTGATGGACGTCTCTGGTTCGATGGATCAGGCGACCAAAGATATGGCCAAACGCTTTTACATCTTACTGTATTTGTTTTTAAGCCGTAGCTACAAGAATGTTGAAGTGGTCTATATTCGTCATCATACTCAGGCCAAAGAAGTCGACGAACAGGAATTTTTCTACTCACAGGAGACAGGTGGCACTATCGTATCGTCGGCCTTAAAACTGATGCAGCAGATAATAGCCGATCGGTTCGACCCGACTCAGTGGAATATTTATGCGGCACAAGCCTCAGATGGCGATAACTGGACTGATGACAGTGCGCCCTGCGCCGCGCTGCTGGCCAATAAGTTGCTGCCGCTGGTGCGCTACTATGCCTACATTGAAATTACGCCGCGGGCGCATCAAAGTTTGTGGCTGGAATATGAAAAGCTGCTGGCCCAGCATGATAATTTTGCAATAGAACATATCCGGGAGCTGGCTGATATTTACCCGGTATTCCGTCAGCTCTTTAAAAAGCAGGCTGCCTGAGGAGATACTATGGCAAAAGCAAAAGCTCAGCCCCAATGCCTGGCCGACGGCCCGGACTGGACCTTCGATTTGCTGGAGGAGTATCATCGGGAGATTGCCCGGGTAGCCGCTTTTTATCAGCTCGATACTTATCCGAATCAAATTGAGGTTATTACTGCAGAGCAAATGATGGACGCCTACTCCAGTGTTGGTATGCCGCTGGGTTATCATCATTGGTCTTATGGCAAAAAGTTTATTCAGACCGAGCAGAATTATAAACGCGGGTATATGGGGCTGGCCTATGAGATTGTTATTAATTCTAACCCCTGCATTGCTTATCTGATGGAAGAAAATACCATAACTATGCAGGCGCTGGTGATGGCGCACGCCAGTTATGGCCATAATTCCTTTTTTAAAAACAATTATTTGTTTAAAACCTGGACCGATGCCGGTTCCATTATTGATTATCTGGTGTTTGCCAAAAACTATATTAGTCAGTGTGAAGAAAAATATGGCATCACCGAAGTTGAAGATATGCTGGATTCCTGCCATGCGCTGATGAACTACGGGGTGGATCGTTATAAACGGCCCCAGAAAATTTCACTGGAGATTGAGCAGAAACGCCAGGAAGAACGTGAAGCTTACCTGCAAAGTCAGGTTAATGATTTATGGCGCACTATCCCGCTTAAGGCCCCCACTGAAGAGCAGTGTTTAAGCCGTTTCCCGGCGGAACCTCAAGAAAATTTATTGTATTTTATCGAGAAAAATGCACCTTTATTAAAGCCCTGGCAACGTGAAATTGTCAGAATTGTCCGGAAAATTTCGCAGTACTTTTATCCACAGAAGCAGACTCAGGTAATGAATGAGGGTTGGGCAACATTCTGGCATTACACTATTTTGCAGCACCTGTATGACGAGGGAAAAGTCAGCGACCGCTTTATGCTGGAAGTGCTGCACAGTCACACCAATGTGGTGGCACAACCTGAGTACAACAGCAAGTATTACAGCGGCATTAATCCCTACGCCCTTGGCTTTGCGATGTTTACCGATATTCGGCGGATCTGTGAGCGGCCTACCGCTGAAGATAAGGAGTGGTTTCCGGATATTGCCGGCAGTGACTGGTTGCAAACCCTGCACTTTGCCATGCAAAACTTTAAAGATGAGAGTTTTATCAGCCAGTATTTGTCGCCTAAAGTCATCCGCGATTTTCACTTGTTTGCCATTATAGACGACGATGAAGCAAATACCCTCGAAGTCAGCGCTATCCATAATGCCGAAGGCTATCAACGGATCCGGCAAATGCTGTCAGCACAATATAATTTAAGTCAGATTGAGCCTAATATTCAGGTGTATAACGTCAATATAAATACCGACCGGGCCCTGACCCTGCGTTATATCCCGCAACAACGGGTGCCGTTAGCCAAAAATGCTGCGGAAGTACTGAAACATTTACATCGCTTATGGGGTTTTGAAGTCATTTTAGAACAATGTAATCAGGATGGCAGTAGTGAGCTGCTGGCACGCTGTCCGGAACCGGTCACCCGCACCAGCTGAGTGCCGGATATCTGCGATAACAATGGTGGGTGTTTTACTCGTCTTCAGCCTGGTGGCAGGTGACTTTATTGCGGCCATCCACTTTCGACTGATATAAGGCTTTGTCTGCAGCCTCTATCCAGTGACGATGCTCCTGCATGCTGACATCACGTTCGGCCAGGCCAAGACTGATGGTAACAGTAAGCGATGTACTATTATACGGGATAGTCAGATTGGCCACTTGTTGCCGGATCCGTTCTGCCAGGCACAGTGCCTGTTGCATCGTGGTATCCACCAGCAGTATCGCAAACTCTTCACCACCATAACGACCGGCAAGATCTGTTGTCCGGATGTTGGCCTTGATTACATCGGCAACTTTACGGATCACTTCATCGCCAGCAGTATGGCCATAGGTATCATTAACCCGTTTAAAATGATCAATATCACACATCAACAAGGTGCTGTGATGCTGGCTGTAACGCTGCAGCCGGTTAAACTCCTGAACCAGTGCATCTTCCCAATGCCCCCGGGTGCTGAGCTGAGTCAGAAAATCTGTTTTCGATAATTGCTGCAAGCGGCCATTCATCGATTCCAGCTCGCTACGACTGACTGCCGCATCGGTAACATCATAAATTATGATACACAAATGGGTAACCTGACCACGGGTGTCTGTTAGCGGAAAAATCGTGCTGTTCTGATACATATATTCGGCACTACCGGTAATCGGCCGGTAATTCTTGAATTTAAAAATGTAAGGCCGCTGCTCCCAGATAGTAAAAGCCCGATTTTTAAGTAAAATTACCGGGTCGCACTTTCGGCGCAGCCATTCTTCATCAATTTCAGGAAACAAATCAAATAAATAGCGTTCCCTCACCTGTCGCGGCGTCAAGCCGCTATGGCTTTCCATAAAGCCATTCCAGACCTGGATCCGATAATCACTGTTTAACACCACCAGCCCGACATCCACCGTCTGGAACATGTCCATTAACCAATGAATTTCAGAAACATCGAACTCGGCATTGGTTAAACTCATCGTTATTCTTCCAGTAAAAAAGCGACTTTCTGCTTCATAGTCTTAACACTGTCTTCAGTAAACAACAGCAGTAAATCGCAGTTAATATTATAGTTTTCAATACCGTAACTAAGCTCTATCGCCAGTGTTTTGCGCCAGCGCCGGGCGTTGGCTTTAATTAGCTCGCTTACCGGCGCATGCTGGCCAAGTACAACCGGATGGCCCTGACTAAAGCTCATATCGAGTTGCTCAGCGATACCTTTTAACACGGCACCAATCAGAATATTGGCCACATCCATCAGTAATTCCAGTTCAGTTGACGGAGTTAAGTCTCCCTGAAAATTAAGCAGGCTGGCAATATCTTTAAAACTGGAGTCAGTCAGGATCAATAATGCTTCGCCCGCGACACCACCGCCAATAAACCCCTGACATACAGCAGAGGTCGACGAGTGTTGTTCTACCGATGCCAGTGCCATATGCAATTCGCTGACTTCAATCACATTAACGTTAGGAATAGGAAGTTTTACAAATACATTCAGTAACCTCGCCAGTAAATCACCGGCCTGGCCCATGGCTACATTGGTAATTTCCTGAAACACATCGCGCATTTCTGCGTTAAGCTCGGTATCGGTGCTGCGCTTACTCTGCACCAGTGTTTTTTCAGGCTGACGTAAGCTGGCACTTTGCAGAATAACCTGAAGTTTGGCAGCATCGACTGGTTTACGAATAAAATCGAGAGCCCCCAGTTCCATTACCCGCTGATACGCCTCGGGTTGAACATCACCAGATACCACCACAACATTAACACTAAGCTGGCGTTTCTTCAGCTCAGCTAATACCTGATAGCCATCCATAATTGGCATGTTCAAATCGAGAAACAGCCAGTCAATTGACTCCTTCTTCAGGGTTGCCAAAGCATCGGCACCATGGCCGGCGAAATGGACACTGTCCTGCCAGTCCTGTGGTAAGATCCGGGCAAGTTGTTTACGTGCCAGATTCGAGTCATCACATATTAGTACTGCGGTGGTCATTGGGCACTCACTTTAATACTCAGTCTGTTTATAATAGACGCAAAACTGCTTTTGATAACAGCAGTAGTGGCAAATAAATTGCGTTATTGGTTTAAATACCATTAAATTCCAGATAATTAGGACATTCACTATGTTAACTCAGTTTAGAAAACCTGTATTGCTGCATACCCTGTTGTGCGCAACGCTCCTTAGTCTACCAGCATCGGCGATTGATCTCACTGCTGATTTAACCAGCAGAGTCAGCGAAGTAAAAGCAGGTAATCAGCAAGTTGTATTACTGGGAACGGAGCTGAAAACCGGCGAACAGGCACCGGCTTTTAAAGTCGTCGACAACAACTTTAAAACCGTTCAGTTAAGTGATTTTCGCGGTAAAACACTGTTAATCAGTGTGGTCCCGAGTATCGACACCGGTATCTGTTCCCTGCAAACCAAACGTTTTAACAGCGAAGTGGCCAATATGCCGGAAAACGTGGTCTTGCTGACGATAAGTACCGATCTACCTTTTGCTCAGAAGCGCTACTGTCAGCAAGAGCAAGTCGCTGACATGGCGGTGTTGTCAGACGCAGTATGGCGCGATTTTGGCAGCAATTATGGTTTACTGATTAAAGATATGGGCTTGCTGACCCGGGCAATTTTATTGATTGATAGCGAAGGGAAATTACGCTATCAACAATTAGTACCCGAACTGGCGCAGGAACCCGACTACGATGCAGCCCTGGCAGCACTGGCTGAATTACAGAAAAAATCATAAAAGAGCAGTAAAAAAACTTATATTTCCTCTCTTGAAAAATAGTTAAGTAACCTTATTTATTGAGCAGGTGGCCTGATAAGGCACCTGCTCAGGCAAGTCGGCAGCGCATCTGCTGATTAGCTGACAACCCGTTCATTTGAAGGGTAACTACTAACCATTTTGCTATCTACAGAGGATTTGGCTATGAACAACTTAGATTTTACTCCGTTTTACCGTTCTTTTATTGGTTTTGACCATCTGGCAAACCTGATGAACGCCGCTGCGCGTAATGAAAAACAGCCGGCCTACCCACCCTACAACATTGAGGTTACCGGGGAAGATCAATACTGCATCACCATGGCTGTTGCTGGCTTTAGCGAGCAGGAATTGTCGATCGAAACTGAAAATAACACCCTGGTGGTGCAAGGTCAGAAAAACAGTAAGGATGATGGTCGCCATTTTGTCCATCAGGGCATCGCTGAACGTAATTTTGAACGCAAGTTCCAGCTGTCAGATTACGTTAAAGTAACCGGCGCCTCACTTGAGAATGGCTTGCTGCATATTGCACTGGTCCGGGAGGTCCCTGAGGCGTTAAAACCGAGAAAAATTGCAATTGGCAATATTAAACAGCCGCAACTGGTCAATGATGACAATGCGACTAAGCAAGAAAGCAACAAGGTAAAAACTGCCGTAAACAGCTAAGCGGATAAGCAGTGTAGAAACTCGCTGTTAAATCATTGTCTTTAGAAGAAAAAAGCCCTCATCTGAGGGCTTTTTTATAAATCTGAATAACGTTGTAGCCGGCAACCGGTTTGCCGTTCAGTCTAAAAACTTAACCAGGGTGGCACTGATTTCATCTACCGGCTTGGTGCCATCAACGTAATGATACTGGGTTTCTCCCGCAGCTGCGGCATGCCGGTAGTAGCCAACCAACAACTCGGTTTGTTCGTGATAAATCGCCAGCCGTTTGCGAACTGTTGCTTCTTCATCATCGGCACGGATAACCAGATCTTCACCGGTTTCATCATCTTTGCCAGCCACTTTTGGTGGATTATATTTTATATGATAAACCCGACCTGACGCCGGATGCACCCGACGCCCGCTCATCCGCTCAACAATCACATCGTCCGGAACATCAAACTCAATAACATGATCAACGACAACACCGTTTTCTCTCATTGCATCGGCTTGTGGAATGGTGCGCGGAAAGCCATCCAGTAAGAAACCGTTGCGGCAGTCTTCTTTGGCAATCCGTTCTTTTACCAGACCAATAATAATGTCGTCTGACACCAATTGTCCGGCATCCATCACTTCTTTGGCAGCCAGTCCCAGCTCAGAGCCCTCGTTAATGGCTGAACGCAACATATCGCCGGTTGAAATTTGCGGGATCCCATATTTATTCATTAAAAACTGAGCCTGGGTTCCTTTTCCGGCACCCGGGGCCCCCAACAAAATGATACGCATAGCAACACCCTCGTGTTCTGGGATTATTCAAATATTTATAAAACCGAATCTTTACACAATGCGCTTGCTGAGACAAGAATTTTGTCCACTGGTGCTACCTGAAGTGGCGTGGTTACTAGCCTTTAGTCGATAGCCTTGATATCAGCAGGCTCTGACACTGTTTACCCACTAAAATGGCAGAAAGTATGGCTTTTCTGCCCGTTGAAACAGATTCTACCGACTAAAGTCTGAACCGCCGCACCAGTTCCTGTAGCTGCTCAGCCAGTTCAGAAAGTGCATCACTGGCTTTGGCTGACTGCACAACATTTTCGCTATTTTGCACTGCGACATCACTGATCCGGTGAATATTCTGGTTAATATCCCGAGATACCGTTGTTTGCTGCTCAGTTGCACTGGCTATCTGATGTGCAGTACTACTTATCAGCTCTACGGCTTCACTTATCGCAAACAAAGCCTGGCCAGCGCTGCTGGCACTTTCTGCAGTTCCTTTGGCTGAGTGTTCGCTACTCTGGTTGGCTTTCACTGCTCTTTCGGTACCGGTTTGCAGTTTCTCAATCATTTGTTTTATTTCAGTTGTGGAGTCCTTTGTCCTGCTGGCAAGGGTCCGCACCTCATCGGCAACTACGGCAAAGCCGCGGCCGCTCTCACCCGCCCGCGCCGCTTCAATGGCGGCATTTAAAGCAAGTAAATTGGTTTGCTCAGCAATACTTTCAATGACCTGCAAAATACTGCCGATATGGTCGCTATCCTGCTTCAGTAAATTTATAATCTCTGACGCTTTACTTACCTCTGCCGACAGCTTTTTCAAATCAGTTAAGGTGGTACTGACAATTTGCTGACCATGAGCCGTTTCCTGCTCCGCCGCTGTTGCCGCCTGTGCGGCCTGTTGCGTGTTGCGCGATACCTCTTCCAGCGAACTGGTCATCTGATTCATGGCCACCGCAGAACTATTAATTTCGCTGTTCTGCTGTTCAATACCACTGCGGGTGTGCTCGTTAATCTTTGCCAGTTCTGTGGCTGCTGAAGCGACCTGATCAGAGTAGTCTCCAACCTGGCCAATCATCTTGCGCAGATTTTGCTGCATGCTGGCAATGGATGCCAGCAGGCTGTTTTTATCGCCTGGTTTAAGTGTTATCACGGCAGTCAAGTCGCCCTCTGCCACCTGATGCACAGCTGCAGCAGCATACTCGGGCTCGCCGCCAAGTAATTTCGTGACACCACGCACAAGCAAGATACATATCAGGCCAGCGATAAACAGAACCACCAGTGAAATGACTAACAGCGTCCAGAACATGGCTTTTACATCATTCAATGCTTCGGCTTCGCGGCTTTCCAGCACCAGTGACCAGCCAAGCATCGGTATATAGTTATAGCTACCAAACACATCGGTTCCGGCCGCGTTCTGGTACTGCCCCACCCCGCTTTGCTTTGCTCTGACTGCTTCGGCTGCTTCTGTATTTAATGCTCCACTGACACCCTGTAAAGATGCGGCGTCAGTAATGGCGGCGCCCTCCGCATCCAGCAGATAAATTTCGGTATAGCTGTTATGGCTTAGCTCATTTACCTTATCGAAAATTGTACTTAGCTGGACAGCCCCCCGCATTACCCCAACCACCTGACCATTCTGGCGAATGGGAATAGCAACAGTGCTGACTCTCTGCCCGGTGGCCCGCGACACAATAGGTTGTGAGAACGCATCCTGGCCGGCGATAGCCTGCTTAAACCAGGCCCTGTCGGCGACGTTGAAGTCTGCTGCCTCAGATAACGACAACACCCTGGCCTGGCCATTGGCATAACTTACTCCTGCCCGGCCCCGGCCATCCTGGCCCACCACAAAAATAGTGTCATAGTAGCCCTGACTTTCAGCCATTGCCTGCATTAAGCTGGTGCTCATCGCCAAATCACCCTGCTGAACCTGAGCTAATGCTGCCAGGTAGCGCATTTCTTCCTGCCGCACCAGCAGCCAGTCAGTAAAAGCCCCGGCACTGGCACTGCCGTTACTTTGCAAATTGCTCAGAACTGCCTCAGTACGGGCATTTTTATATTCGATGAAAACCACGCTGGTCAGCACCATTATCGATAATAAAATCAGCCCAACCATACTGATGGTCAACCGCACACCAAAACTGTACTTTCTCCAGCTCGACAGCATTATATTCTCCTGATCCAACAACGGATAATGGACTGAGTATAGTTAGCAATCAGTAAGATGCGAGTATGGAATGGCAAATAAAGAAAGCCCGCCGGTGCATCAACAGCCGGCGGGCTTTTTAGCAATCAAAGTAAGTTACTTTGCCAGAGACAACAATAAGTTGTTTAAGCGTGTCACATAACTTGCAGGGTTCTTCAAGCTACCACGCTCAGCCAGAAGCGCTTGCTCGAATAAGACCTGAGCCCACTCGTTGAAACGCGCATCATCGGTTTCATCAGCAATATGCTTTACCAGCTGGTGCTCCGGGTTCAGTTCAAATATAGGCTTAACCTCCGGCACTTTCTGACCAACCGATTCCATCAGCTTCATCATCTGGGTGCTCATGTCATGCTCGTCGGTTACAACACAGGCCGGGCTGTCAGTTAAACGATGGCTTACCTTCACTTCCTTAACTTCATCGCCCAGCGCTGTTTTAAAGCGTTCCAGTACATTGGCAAAGGCTTCTGCCGTTTCCTGCTGAGCTTTTTTGGTTTCCTCGTCATCCAGTTTTGACAGGTCCAAGCCACCTTTTGCCACTGAACGCAGTTTTTTATCACTGAATTCGGGCAAATGCTGAATGAGCCACTCGTCAATCCGGTCTGATAACAGCAGTACTTCGATACCCTTTTTGCGGAATACTTCCAGGTGCGGACTGTGTTTGGCCGCCTGATAACTATCGGCCACCACATAGTAAATTTCGTCCTGGCCTTCTTTCATCCGGCTGACATAGTCGGCCAGAGACACGTTCTGGGTTGCATCATCATTATGAGTTGAAGCAAAACGCAGTAAACCGGCAATTTGCTCTTTATTCGCCATATCCTCAGCCGGCCCTTCTTTTAACACCTGACCGAATTCATTCCAGAAAACCTGATACTGCTCAGGATCTTTTGCCAGCTTATCAAGCATTTTCAAGGTGCGGCTGGTGCAACCTTTACGCAGGCTCTGAGTAACCTTGGTATCCTGCAGGATTTCACGCGATACATTCAGTGGTAAATCGCTGGAATCCAGCACGCCTTTAATAAAACGCAGGTAGCTTGGCATAAACTGCTCAGCGTCATCCATGATGAAGACCCGCTGCACATAAAGTTTTAAGCCATGCTTTGCTTCGCGGTTCCACATATCAAATGGCGCTTTTTTCGGCACGTACAATAAGCTGGTGTAGTTGCTGCTACCTTCAACTTTATTATGGCTCCAGCTTAACGGTTCGCTCCAGTCATGCGAAATATGCTTGTAAAACTCCTGATATTCCTGCTCGGTGATTTCAGATTTATCCCGGGTCCACAGTGCCGTTGCTTTATTTACCGCCTGCCAGCTGCCCTCTGTTGCCGGTATTTTCTCACCGTCTTCTTCCCGCTCTGGCGTGCCTTCCTGCCACATTTCCACCGGAATACTAATATGGTCAGAGTATTTGGTAATAATGCTTTCCACTTTCCAGCGGCTTAAGAATTCATCTTCGCCTTCCCGCAGGTGCAGAATAATGTCGGTACCCCGGCTTGCTTTATCAATTGGTGCCAGCGTGTAGTCACCTTCACCTGCTGATTCCCATTCCACTGCCTGATCAGTGCCCGCTTTACGGGTGCGCACGGTGACTTTGTCAGCAACGATAAAAGCCGAGTAAAAACCAACGCCGAACTGGCCGATTAATTTTGAGTCTTTGCTTTGATCGCCGGATAATTGCGAGAAAAATTCTTTGGTACCCGATTTGGCAATGGTACCCAGATGGGAAATGACTTCCTGCTCGGTCATACCGATACCGTTATCGCTGACGGTCAGCGTCCGGTTGGCTTCATCCAGGCTGATCCTGACCTTTAGCTCACCATCATCGCCATACAGGCTGGAATCAGACAGCGCCAGAAATCGCAGTTTATCGGCAGCATCTGACGCATTAGAGACCAGTTCACGCAGAAAGATTTCTTTATTGGAATACAGTGAATGGATCATCAGGTTAAGCAGTTGTTTTACTTCTGCCTGAAAGCCATGAGTCTGCTTCTGGCCAGAGTTAGTGGCAGTATTATCACTCATTTTCGGGTCCTCGAACGTAGTATTTACAGGAATAATAAGACGCGACTGCGCCCGTCAGTTGCCTGTTATATGGGGCACTCTGTTCTGGAATTCAAGTTAAAAAAAAGCGAAGGAAAGAGAGTTTAAAAGGTTTTACGACCACTGAAGGCATGGGATAACGTGGTACCGTCAATATATTCCAGTTCACCACCTACCGGCACGCCTTGCGCTAAACGGGTAACGGGTATCTGGTACTTATGACACAGCTCTGCCAGATAAAATGCGGTAGCGTCGCCCTCCACTGTCGGATTAGTGGCCAGAATAACTTCGCTGATATGGCCCTTGGCCAGTTGCTTATCCAGCCGGTCCAGGCCAAGCTCAGCGGGGCCAATACCATCCAGCGGCGAAATATAACCCATCAGCACAAAATACAAACCATGAAACTGACCTGTATGCTCAATGGCCAGCTGATCCGATGCCGAACCGACAACACACAAGGTACCGGCCTGTTGTCGTTGTGGATCGGCACATAAGGCACACATATCCGTTTCGCAAAAAGTCCGGCAACACTGGCAATGGCCAACCAGCGCCATTGCTTTGGTTAAGGCCGCGCCCAACCGCTCGCCACCTTCACGGTTGCGCTCCAGCAACTGAAATGCCATACGTTGGGCCGATTTAGGTCCCACGCCGGGTAAAACCCGCAGTGCTTCTATCAATTGCTGAACCAGTGGCGCGAGTTTGCTCATATTACTACTACCTGGATTAAAACGGTAACTTCATACCCGGTGGCAGCTGCATACCACCCGTTACTTTCGCCATTTGTTCTTTATTATTGTCTTCGACCCGCCGCACTGCATCGTTCAACGCAGCAGCCACCAGATCTTCCAGCATTTCCTTGTCATCTGCCAGCAAACTTTCGTCAATCTCCACCCGCCGGACATTATGACTGCCGGTCATGGTAATTTTTACCAGACCTGCACCTGATTCACCTGTGACTTCCATATTGGCAATTTCGGCTTGCACCTTTTGCATTTTTTCCTGCATGGCTTGCGCCTGCTTCATAATATTGCCCATACCGCCTTTAAACATAGCTTTATCTCTCTGTTAAAATTGCTGGCGCCACGATAATCAGTTACGCCATAAATTACAAGTTACGCCACACTGTTGACACGCTACTAGTTTACCTGCAGGGTGTCTAACAATAAACTGGCATCAAATTGCTGTTGTAATTGCTGTACATTCGGGTCTTCCTGCATTAGCCGGCTGACGTAATTTTTGCGCTCAAGCTCAATCCGCTGCTGGATGACCAATGGGGATTGTAATACTTCGCTGCTATAGCTTATCTCCAGCTCCAGATGCTGGCCCATGGCTTCTGACAACAAGCTTACCAGCTGGTTACGGAAGTCAGTGGTATCCAGATGTTGCTGGCTTTGATTTACTACCAGCGTAAGTCGTTGCTGCTGCAGCTGCATGGCGCTGTTGAGCAGGAAAAGCCGCATCAGCCCCCCTACCGGCATTTTTTCAATCAATGCCGCCCAGCTGTCTACTTCGGCAGCAAAACGGATTGAAAAGTTCTGCTCGTTAATTTCACCGGCAAATATTTTAGCTGGCTCCTGTTGGTGACTTTGCTGCCATAGCGAATCCAGCATTGCCTGATTTACCGGATCTTCCGGGTAAAGCTGCTCAGGGTCTGGTTCGGCCTCGTCCGGATAAACCGGCATAGAGTGATTAGCCAGCTCTGGCTCATTGCCAGCCTGCGCTGTATCGGCTGCCGATTTATTCAATATCCGATTATTATTGACTGCCGTTCTCGCCGGACCAGCTGCCGCTACCGGCGCTGGCCGGTGTTCAGACTTTTTTGGCGGCGTCGCTCCGCCATCCACACTCAGGCCTCGGCGTTTAATAATACTTGCCGTCAGCGGGTCAATACTTTCGTTCGGTACAGCCACAACCGGCTGAGGTGCGGCGGCAGGCTGCCCGGACTGCGGCGTAGCATCAAAGTCCGCAGCCTGAACATGTGGCGAAGCCTGAGCTTGTAACGACGGTTGGGCTGGCTGCTCAATATCACCCTGCTGCGGCTGTTCTGGCTGCTGTTGTTCTGGCTGCTGCGCTGGTGCAACATTGCCAGCAAGCCTGGCAGCCGGTTTTTCTGCTACGGGTGCGGGCTGCCTTCCTACCGAAGCTCCAGAGCGGTCTGACGCTGGCTGAACAGCCGTTTGCACGCCACCGGCAACTGGCACAAATGCCAGTGCCCGCAATAGCGTCATTTCCAGACCAGTGCGTTCATCGGGGGCATAGCTCAGCTCGCGTTTACCGCTAATCAGTAGCTGATAATACAACTGCAGCGCTTCCGGACTCTGGCTTGTCGCTATCATTGTCACAAACTCGGGCTGCTCTGATAACTGCGCGGCAGCAGGTTCTAACTGGCTTAACGCTGCCTGATGCAGCAGGGTTAGCATGTCATCCAGCACTTTGCTGTAATCGCTATGCTGACTGATGAGTGCCTGCAGTTCAGTCTGCATTGCCTGGTAGTTCTGGTTTAGAATAGCGCCGAGAATCGCGCTGGCAAATTGTTGATCTAAAAACCCCAGCATTGCCCGCACGGTTTCCAGCGTTAGCTGACTGTTACTCTGGGCAATGGCCTGATCGGTTAAACTTAATGAGTCGCGCAGACTGCCGTTGGCAGCTTTTGCCAGCAGCGCCAGCGCAGCCGGCTCAAAATGTATTTGCTCTGCTGTCAGCACCTGCGCCAGATGAGATGAAATCTGCTCCCGGCTCAACGCTTTTAAACTAAATTGCAGACATCGTGACAATACCGTCACCGGCAATTTTTGCGGATCGGTAGTCGCCAGCAGAAACTTGACGTGCGGTGGCGGCTCTTCCAGTGTTTTCAGTAAGGCATTAAAACTGTGACGGGACAACATATGCACTTCGTCAATCAGGTACACTTTAAAGCGTCCCCGACTTGGCGCATATTGCACATTGTCTAACAAATCACGGGTATCTTCGACTTTAGTCCGCGACGCCGCATCAATTTCCAGCAGATCAACAAAATTGCCGCCATCAATTTCCTGACAGGCACTGCAAACGCCACAAGGTGTGGCGGTAATACCGGTTTCACAATTTAAACTTTTGGCAAAAATGCGGGCAATAGTGGTTTTCCCTACGCCGCGGGTACCGGTAAACAAATAGGCATGGTGCAGCCGACTGCTGCTCAGGGCATTACTTAGTGCGGTTTTTACATGGTCCTGGCCAACCAGCTCGGCAAACTGTTTTGGCCGCCATTTTCTTGCTAATACCTGATAACTCATGCCACAGCCTGATACGTAAAGGGAGGTTCTGCTATCAGCCTAAACTTATTCGCCGCTATACTCAACCAGACTCAGGATATTTAAACCCAACGCTTCTAAACGACTGACGCCACCCAGCTCTGGCAGGGCAATAACAAAGGCAGCATGGTCAACCTTGCCACCTAAACGCCTGACCAGCTGCACCGTAGCATCAATAGTACCGCCGGTTGCCAGTAAGTCATCAACTAACAGCACTTTGTCTCCGGCCTCGATGGCGTCGGCGTGTAATTCGAGTGCATCTTCTCCGTATTCCAGCGTATAACTTTGTGAAATGCGCTCACGTGGCAGCTTGCCTGGCTTGCGAACCGGCACAAACGGTATACCCAATGCGTAAGATAACGGTGCGCCAAATATAAAGCCACGTGATTCAGTACCAATAATTTTCTCAATACCTTTGTCAGCGTAGATGGCAGCGAAGGCGTCAATCACTTTTTTAAATGCCGGACCATCCTGCATCAGACTAGTGACATCACGAAAGGTGATTCCCGGTTTCGGGTAGTCAGGAACGGTTTTAATGACAAGTTTCAGTTCGGTGGCAAGTTGTTGCAAATTCATGGTTCTACCTTTTTAGACCGGCGATGTCGGGCTGGCAATGTTTAATCAGAACAGAAGTTGTACCCAGCGCACTATTGGCACCAGACAAAGCAAAGCAACAAAAACGGCTACGAAAGCCAGAAACTGCCAAAAATTAAATGAATCTTTAAAATTTTCGTCGGCCATGCTACCCACTCTTTGCTATTGAAGAACATTTTTAAGGGCGCTAATGGTAATGAATTTACACAGCTTTGAAAAGCGCCAAAGCGAATAATCCAAAAGAAAAGCCCCGCAAAGTGCGGGGCTTGTTATTTAGCTTTGTATTACAATCAGCTTAGAAATCGTAAGATAAGTTTACAAATGCGCGACGGCCAACAAACTCATACTGAGAATACAATATAGAGTTACCCGCTGTACGAACACCTGCTGGCGAACCTTTCGGTGGGTTCTTATCAAAGATATTAGCGATACCAGCCGTCACATCTACACCATAAAACTCTTTCTGCACTGAGGCATTATGCAAAATATAAGTTGGCGTTTCTGCTACAAACGTAGATGGCTGACCACGGTAAGTGGTTTGATTACCATTAGCAAAGTACTGATAATCGTCTGTCGCTGATGCATAGCGCAGGCTCCAGGTATAGGTCCACTCATCGCGGTCCAATGTAGCACTCATGGTGCCAACATGCTTCGGATCACCTACGTCACCAACATACTGTGATGGCTCACTGTCCGGGAACTGTTTGAATGAACGTTCAAACTGAACCGTGTGATCCCAGCGTAAACGCAATGAACCAAAGTCGAAATCATCCTGATACGTTAGCATAAAGTCAGTACCGCGAACTTTCTGCTGAGCTACGTTTACATAACCACCACGAACGGTATCAATACCATAGTCACCGTTGGTACCGTCACGACGGGTAAACTGATCGCACAGTGGGTCAGTTGGGAAGTTCTCTGACCGGTAACATAAACCAAGTACCGTACCACCACCCAGGTTAGATACCTGAGAACTGATTACTACGTCATAGTAATCTGCTGAGAAACCCACAGTATCTTCAGGGCTCTTCCAGACCAGGCCAATACCTTTTGATACTGACGTTTCAGCTTCCAGTACACCTGCACCACCACCGGTGATAGAGGTCATAGAACTACCCGGGTTCACGTATTCTGCAGGTACACCATCTGCCTGACAGTTTTGCGCAACGCGCGGGTCGATAGTACCCTCTTCCAGACGACCAGCCCAGTTCAGACATGGATCATTACCGGTTTGGTTCAGGAAGCCGGTCTGGCCTTCCAGGAACAATTCGAACAGTGCTGGTGCCCGGAATGAGCTACCGCGGGAAGCCCGAACCTGGAAACCATTACCAATTACCCAGTTTGCTGAAACTTTATAAGTGGTATCAGCGCCATAGGTAGACACATCAGTCCAGCGACCAGAAGCTGTAACATCTAATTGCTCTGCCAGAAGCATGTCACGTAACAATGGCACGTAGAATTCACTGTATATGGCAGTGGTATCAGCACTTCCCCGGGTTATACCAGCGCCGGTAGAGCCCCACAAGTTGCCAGCTAAGGTGGCTTCACCTGGAATATCATTCAGTTTATCTTGCTGAAATGAACCACCCACAGCGACACCAACCATACCTGCCGGTAATTCAAATAAATCACCAGTGATATAGGCATCTACTGTCTGCTGACGATAGCTGGTTTGGCCGTAATCAATATCAAACAGGAAATCTTTAACCTGCTGTGGTTGGTTACCGTTAATATGATCCGGGCTTAACCAGTCCACTTCAACGCAGCTTTTACCTGATACTGGCGAAGTAGCACCCGCACAAGGACCGCCATATACCGCATTCTGCGCCATTAACATCGCATCATATAAAATGACCTGAGTATCGTACTCACCTTTGTTGTAACTGTTCTGATAGGAAATATCCCAGCTCCAGTCACCCAGTGCGCCTTCAAGCCCTAATACATAACGGCTGTAATTAACAGTGGTGTCACTTCCAGAATGATCTGTCATGGCCACTGGCATAAAACCGACAGAGCCATCCCAGCCATCTACAGTACCACCAAAGATATAACCGTTAGCAGCCAGTTGCGCCGTCCAGAACTGACGGAAACTATTTATTTCTGTTTTACGCTGACTGAATGTCAGTTCAGAGTAAGCTGAAATATCATCTGTTAAGTCGTAGTCACCCACCATAAAAATTGAAGCGACTTGGTCTTTTGGGATCATTGTCTGACGGTTCTGGAACGGATGATCAGCATCGGCCCAGCCATCAGTTTCTTTGTCATACGATACCGGGTACCAGCCATCTGGCACGCTGATATTATTTGGGCCAGGGGTTGTGATCAAACTGTCAAAAGTAGGCCGGTCAAATTGCTGAAAAAAGCCATCATAATCGTACTGCGCTTTCATGCCAGAGCGGAAGTTTGACGCACCAGGTGCATAGTTAAAAATCCAGACACCATATTGCGCCGCACTACAATGATAATCGCCGGTACGCGGGTCAATTGGGTCGGTCCGCTCACCGGTTTCCTGGCTGTAAAACATCCGTTCGTTACAAGCAAAATAATCACGGTCGCCACGGGCCAGTTCAGTCTGTAAATTGTAATCTGCTACTACCCGGAATGAACCACGGTCAAAGGTTTTGCCGTAAGTCGCGTTGATCCGGTAGTTTTCGCCACCACTTTCGAATGGCTGATCTAAATTTACAGTGACATTAGAACCATCACCCTTTTTGGTAATAATATTAATAACACCGGCTACGGCATCAGAGCCGTACAGCGATGACGCGCCATCTTTTAATACTTCAACCCGGTCTACCGCAGATAATGGAATAGAGTTTAAATCGAAAGCAGCAACCTGACCACGGGTACCTGCCGGGCCAGCGCGACGACCATTTAACAATACGAGGGTACGGTTAGCCCCTAAACCACGCATTGAAATTGATTCATTACCAGCACCACCTGCAGTAACAAAGCCCACAGATAAAGCTGAAATCAGCTGGCTGGAACCGGCGGCAACAGTTGAGGTACGCAGTAATTCGCCCAGAGTACTAAGGCCCTGATCTTTGGCGATATCAGCACTAATAATGGTAATGGGGGTAGCATTATCCAGTCCATCAGTACGAATACGCGAACCTACAACCTGAATACGTTCGGTTTTTTCTGCTTTTGCTTCTTCTTCTTCAGTTTCAGTTTGTGCTGAAACGGCTCCTGCAGCCAGCATGCTGGAAGCAGCACCGAAAGCAACGGCCAGGCGCACGGCTTTGCTTAGTTTGCTATTTGTGAACATTGTGATCTCCCTGGATTACTTTTTATAAAAGTAATTCTTATTTTATGTGTCTCAGTACCACACCGCTTAGGATAGGTCCGTACTAAAAAATACTGACAGCCGAAGCTGCCAGTAACCAGACCTAATATGCATACCGATTCAGCAGCGGTCAATAATAAGTTCCGTTGTTCGTCGCAAATTCAGGTAGATAAACTTATTGGCCGTAATAGTTTGATTAAACGGGTATTAAGACCAGGGTGTCAGGCGGTGGTAAAGCTGAAAAGCTGAAAACTAATCTTAGTCCGGAGACTTCAGCAAGAAACCTTCAGGTGCAACGCCTGTTCAGGCCGTTTACTTTTTTCTGTCAACGGTCAATTCTGCTATCCGCTATTTAGACAGTTGAAACACCCAAGAAAATTTACCATCTTTCGTTTCCAGGATGCTGCTTGACGCGGAAAAGCCGACTTGTTGAGCGATAATTTGAACTACGTTGCGTTGCTGAACACTCCAACAAGCGCCAACCTGATCTTCTATCCGGCATTTAAAGAAATTTAGGTTGGCAGTTAATTTGTCAATAATCTCAGTTGAATTACTTCGCCAATCGGCAAGACCTGACACTAACTCTTTGGCCACCAAATTAAACCATTCCAGCTGTTCTGCAGTTACAGATTTTTGCACTGCTATAAAATTTGCTAATAAAAGATCACTGTGTTGTTTAAGCAATTGCTGTTGCGGCAATGACAAAACTTTGACTTGTTGTAGCTGTTGACAAAATTTGGCAAATTCCCGGGCTTTATCGAGTAATCCGTCATGTTTAGTAAACAGCGGTAAAACTGACAGACCGATCACACAATCCCGTGAAATAAATGAATCCTTGTGGTGAACTAATGCAACAAATTTAGCGCCAGGCTTAAGGACCCGGTAAAGTTGCTGCAGTGTTGCCTCAGGTTCAGAGTATTCAAAACCGAACTGACTTACAACGATATCAAAGTTTTCATCAGGAAAGCGTAATTCCTCTGAAGGCATACCGCCATAAAACTTGACGCGCTGCAGATACTTGTACTGCTGACTCTGCTTGTCAAATAATTGCATTGGGCAAATATCCGCTTTATCAGAAGCTGAAATATCCAAATGGTTATTGCTCTGCAACGCCAGTACGGCCAAAGCGCCGTTACCGCTTGCCAGATCAAGCACTTTTGCGCCTTTCGTAAATTCAGCAAAAATTCTCTGCCAGAATTCAGCAACTTCGCCGTGGTATCCCTGCCCCTGCTCGCCCTCGGCAAAACTGTTTAATGTTTTTGTTTTTTGCCAGTAGTAATCCCAATGCTGCAAATCACACCTTCCTTTCTGAGCTTTTATAATAGAAAAAAGGCGGGGAAAACCCGCCTTTTTTAATTTAGCTATAAGTTTAAAAGATTATAAACTTAGAACGACTGTGATAAGCGAATATACGCTACGCGACCATAAGCATCATATAAATTGAAGTTATAGTTACGACCACCAAATGGAATCAGCTGAGGTGCTTTCTCAAACGCATTCTGCGCACCAACAGAGATTTTGGTATTTGTAGGCAGTGTATAACTTACCTGCAAGTCATGCGTTACCCAGGTACCCACATGACCAGTACGAACTACTTCACCTGGCTGGTTTGGCACTTGATCAACATCTTCAAACTGCGAACCAATCATGTTGATATTCCACGCGAAGTCAAAGTTGTCCCACGCATAAACGTTAGAGAACGTAACCCGTTGACGCGGCTCACCTGGATCGCGAATGGTGTTACGACCACCATCAATTTCGCTGCTTATCTGATGACTGATTTGTAACGTCTGGTTCAGACGACCAAAAGAGCCAAAGTCAAAGTTAGTATTCAGATTAGCATCAACGCCGCTAATCGCCCACTCACCCTCGTTTGCATAACCCTGGGTAATTAAATCGATACCGCCGTTAGGCAAACGTGCTACACCCAGACCAGCAGGGATTGGGTCGCCAGACTGCTCACGGGTCAGGATTGTAGCTGAACCGAAGAACCGGATTAAGTTTTCAATTTTGATATCATAGTAATCAACAGTGAAATTTAACCAGTCAGTAGGTTGATACGCCACACCTAAAGAAAGCTGTTTAGACGATTCTGAACTGATTTCTGAGTTAGCTAACGTAATAGCATTAACCTGAACATCACAACCAGCCGGTAAACCAAAGTTGATACATGATGGATCATCTGAAACAGTTGGGTTATCCGGAGCCGGTTTCTGAGTCAGAATATCCAGCGTTGGTGCACGGAAACCTTCACCGTAAGAACCACGGAATACTAAACCATCCAGCGGCTCATAACGAACAGAGATTTTTGGAGAGAAATCACTACCATAATCTGAGTATTTATCGTAACGGCCTGCTACAGAGAACTCTAAACCATCCATTACCGGGATCAGCGCTTCAGCATAAGCACTCTTCAGGTTACGACCACCGCCGGCACTGTTACCTGCTGAACCACCAACCTGACCTGCTTCTGACAGTGAGTCATAAGTATCAGTGTAATCTTCTTTACGGTACTCAGCACCTACTACCATCTGAATGGCGCCGGCATCAGTATCCATTACGTCAAACGACGCAGAACCGAATACTTCTTCCTGATCAAAAGTACCAATCCGTGCTGTAGTTACTTTTAAGCCACTTAGCAGAGCTGCATAGTCGCTACGTCCAGCATCAGTGGTAAAACGGGTACCGAATGGGTCATTCAGCATATATTCGCCACTATCAATTGCTTGACGGGCATTTGAACCCATCAGATAGTTACGGCCGATTTCGTAAGTTTTGGTTTTGTTTTTACGTACACCAAAATCAACGATTACATCACCGATGGCACCTTCTACACCCACTAAAAAGTCAGTTGACCAGTTATCAACATAACTATCCCGGTTACCTAAAGCTGCAAAACGGTGACGGAACTGAACTTCTCTGTTATCACCTGCAGCTGGATCATAGAACGGGCTGGCTGGGTTAGTCGGGTTATTCGGGCTGTCTGGCGACATAAACGCTGCGGCGCCTGCATCGTTTAATGACGGTGCATAACGGCCAAATGACTTGGTTTTAGCCACTAATGTGTGAGAAAAAATCTTCCAGTCATCGTTGATGTTATATTCAGCTTTTAAGAAACCAGAAGTATTGCCGGTTGAAGCTTCGTTTGCGTTGGTAGCGTTGAAGTTATAAGCACATAAGCCAGAAGACAGATAGAAGAAGTTTTCTAAGCCGTCACACTCTGCTGGTGAAATAACAGAGGTATAGCCTGATGGTGATAACCAGTTAGCACCAAAGCTTGATGCACCAGGTTGTACCCACTCGTAAGCGTTTTCGAAAATGATGTCACGGTTGTTCCATGAAACACCACCAACAACGCTTGAGTTGTCAGAACTTGAACCGAAAACTGCAGAACCTTCTTCACGGTCACCGCCTTCTTCTGGCAGGCTGATGGTTGAACCACCGATACGGAACTCTGCACCGTTAAAATCTTTACGGGTAATAATGTTGATTACACCGGCAATCGCATCTGAACCATAAACAGCTGATGCACCGTCAGACAGAATTTCAATCCGATCTACTGCAGCCATCGGGATTGAGTTCAAATCCTGAGAGCTACCGGTAGAAGGTGACTTCGGTAAACGACGACCATCAACCAGGATCAATGAACGCTCTGCACCTAAACCACGTAAGTTAACCTGAGAGATACCCTGAGCTGAACTACCAGACTGCGGGCGGAAAGAACCTGCGGTGTTAAACGTAGTATTACGAATCAAATCAGATACAGACATCTGACCTGATAAATCAATAGCAGCCCGGTCGATAACAGTAACAGGCACGGCTTGCTCTAAATCGGTACGCTTAATCCGCGAACCGGTAACTTCAATTCGTTCTACTTTCGCCGCTTCATCTTCTTCCGCTGCATTCACAGATGCAGTGAAAGCGGTAGCTGAAGCCGCGCCGAAGGCGATAGCTAAGCGCACAGCTTTGCTTAATTTATTATTTGTATACATGTATTTCTCCCTGGACCACTATCTCGCTAGTGATTCTATTTTTAAACAGTTACCAATCTTTAAAGGCAATTGGCACTCCATTCGTCTCGGATACACTCCGATTTGTCGCGTCCTGATAATAAACGGTATTTTTCGGTAGGGTCAACAGCTTTTATTGAACAATTTCGCCTGGCAAAGGTCAGCAAGGCATTTAGGTCAAAAATCAGGCGCTCCCAAAAATAGCGCAGTTTTGCCCCAAAATGGCGCCAAACCAAGCCAATCACCCTGTTTTGGCTGCAAATAACCCCATGAAACGCACTAAAACGCCCGTTTGGCTGTTCGCAGCGGCCAATTACAGCAGTAAATTTGTAATCTATTATTTACACTCTGACTATTTTTCTCGAGGTTCATTTTCGGTGCTATCAGAACTAAATGGTTTGGCTGCCTGTCGCCATGGCACTTTTCAGCTTAAAAATCGGCATATTCCGCATAACTGGCGCTTTGCTATATCTCATTTTGCTGGTTAGAATTAGCAAACTGTACATCTATACAGGCAACCTGACTCACTGATGGCAACTGAACTCATGCTTTCTGAAAAGCTCAAACAACAAATACGTGATGCCCAGCAACAGCTAAAAACAGCGTTACCCAATTACCGCAACCGACCTGGCCAGAATAAACTCATCGCCGAAATGGCTAATATTGTTGCCGGCCAGTATCATCGGCACGACCGGATTGGTCTGGTGGAAGCAGGAACCGGTACCGGTAAATCGCTGGCCTATTTACTGGCAACGCTGCCGGTTGCAATAGCACGGCAAAAAAAACTGATAGTAGCGACAGCAACGGTTGCGCTGCAGGAACAACTTATTAACAAAGATATCCCTTTTTTCCGCCAGCACAGCGCCATAGAGTTTGAATATAATCTGGTGAAAGGCCGATCACGCTACGCTTGCATTGAGCGTTTAAAGCAGCAGCTGGTGCAACCGGATTTACTGACCAGTGCTGAGCGTAGTCAATATGCCGTACTGGAAAGGCTTAACGAGGCCTGGCGGCAACGCAGCTGGCTGGGGGACCGAGACACCCTGCCAACTGTGGTGGACGATGCGCTCTGGCATAGTATCAGTGCTGATCCTTATCATTGCAGTAAACATGATAAACGCCATCATCATTGCCCCTTTCATCTGGCGCGGGCAGAAATAAATGACGCTCAGTTGCTGGTGGTAAATCATAGCCTGCTGTTGGCTGATTTAGCCGCTGGCAATGCTATCTTGCCGCCGCCGGAAGACTGCATCTATGTGATTGACGAAGCACACCATCTGCCCGCTTGCGGCCGCGACTATTTCGCCGCTTTTGCCCAGTTAAGCCAGCCCGGCCTCTGGCTGGACAGGCTGGGCATCCTGGCCAGTCAGTTAATTCAGAGCTTGCCTGAAACCAGCTTAAAAGACTTGCTGAAACTTGATGATTACCGCAATGAATTGCTCAGCCTGCTAAAGCCGGTGGAGCGAAGCCTGAACGACTGGCAAAGTCGTTGGTTCAGCAACCCGGAGCAAACCGAGCACCGCTTTGAACATGCCGCCCTGCCCAAACTGTGGCAGCAACAAGCTGAACCCATCGCCAGTTGTGCCCAGAAGACCCTCAGCCTGCTGGATAAAATCAGTGCCGCCGTAGGCGAAGTGGCAATCACATCAGCGAAGCGAAAAAGCCAGAGTAAATTGCTGCAGGAGCTCAGCCAGCTGGCACAAAAGCTGGAACAGCAACAGGCTTTATGGCAATTGTATGCCCAGCCGCAACCCGAGCCAGCGTACCAGGCACGCTGGGTAGTCAATGACAACCAGCAGCAGCTGACCGCGCATGCCTGCCCTCTCAGCGTTGCCAATACGTTGGAGCAGTTATTATTCTCACAGGCCCATGCCTGCATTTTATGCTCAGCCACCCTTACTGTGCTGAATTCGTTCGACCATATTAAATATGAGCTGGGTTTAACCGGCCACCCGGGCTTGCAGACCCTGCGGGTCGACTCGCCTTTTGCGTATCAGCAAAACGGCGTGATTGTTATACCGAAAATGCAGCACGAACCGACTGCCAGTGCCTACACGGACGAACTGATAAGCATGTTGCCAGCTTTTTTACCCGAACAGCAGGCCAGCCTTGTGCTGTTTGCCTCGTACTGGCAAATGCAGCAGGTCGCGCAGGCGCTGCGTGTAAAAGGCTTTTCATTGCTGGTACAGGGTGAAGCATCCCGGCAAACGCTGCTAAGCCAGCACAGTGAAAACTGTCAGCACAAAAAAACCAGTATTTTATTTGGTACTCAGAGTTTTTCTGAGGGGCTGGATTTGCCCGGCACACTGTTAACTAATCTGGTCATCACCAAGCTGCCATTTGCCGTACCGACCTCGCCGCTGGAAGCCGCAATGAGCGAGGCCGTTACCCGCAAGGGGGGTAATCCCTTCGTCCAGCTTGCTATCCCGGCCACTGCCAGGAAACTGGTGCAGGCTTGTGGTAGACTGCTGCGCCAGGAGCAGGATCAGGGCCGCATCGTTATTCTGGACCGGCGGCTGGTTACAAAATCCTATGGTAAGGCCATGCTGGATACGCTGCCGCCATTTCAGCGCCAGATAGAGTATTAAACCTTTTTCGTACTAACAGGATAACGCCCGGTGTTAACTGATTTGCTTCCGACCACTGATTTACTGCTGATCCTCTGTGCAGTCGCTTTTATCGCCGGCTATATCGACGCTATCGCCGGCGGCGGCGGCTTACTGACAGTACCGGCTTTACTGACTGCGGGTTTGCCACCGCACCTGGTGCTCGGCACCAATAAACTGGCCGCAACCTTTGGCTCATTAACCGCCTCAGTCACTTACTACCGCAAACGGCTGTTTAACCCGCGCTACTGGCGGCGCAGTCTGGGTTATACCGCCCTAGGCGCTTTAATTGGCACCCTGGTGGTGGATCAGCTCAGTACGGAGTTGCTCGACAAGTTATTGCCATTGTTAGTGTTGCTGGCAGCAATTTATACGCTGTTTAACCGGATCCAACCGGACGACCGGTTGCAGCTGCCCGCCGAGAACAACAAATTATACTGGCAGCAACGCTTGCAGGGCTTAACCCTGGGTTTCTACGATGGCGTGGCAGGCCCTGGCACCGGTGCGTTCTGGATGGTCTCCAGCATGGCAATGTATAAAATCAATCTGCTGCTGACCAGTGGCGTAGCCAGAACAATGAATTTTATCAGCAATGGTTTTTCGCTGGTGGCATTTATGGCCTTAGGTCATGTTGATTATGTGCTGGGTATTGCTATGGGGCTATGTCTGATGCTGGGCGCTTTTCTTGGTGCCCACAGCGCTATCCGCTATGGCAGCAAATTTATCCGGCCGGTTTTTATCAGTGTTGTTATTGCTATTGCCCTGCGTTTAGCCTGGCAGGCCTGGAGCAATGTATGAACACCCTGCAGCTATTAAGCAGTCAGCTTAACGAACTGTACCAGCGGGCATCAGTTATTGACAGCCAACGCCTGCCAGGTAAACCTCAGGATTGGTTTGAAAGTGGTTTGTTTAGTTGTCATTCCCCCGATTTAGCAGATTATGTGGCAGATGCCAGGCGCAACCTGAAGCGGCTAAGCGATGATCAGCCGCCGCTGTCAGCGGCCAGTAAGCAGCGATTAGCAGAGCATTTGGCTGCCCAGGTCGATGCACTTACCCGGGCATTCAGTAACCTGAGTACCCGCAATAAATTTCAACGCGCAGTAAAATTCAGCCGCGAGCAACCGGCTAAGCCCATCACCGCTAAGCCCGCGACAGCGAATTTGTACCAGCAGTTAACCGATTTTCAGCAGTTTGAGCGCCGCTTGCTGGATATGATAGAACAAGCTGAGCGCTACGGTAGCGATAATGCAAGCCGGGTGTTAGCACTGCACGCCCGGTTAGGCCGCTGTCGCAAAGCGATAACTGAGGTAGAACAGGCTATTTTACAACACGAGCGCCAGGTCCCCTGATGGCAGCTATGATACCGGGCCTGGTATATCATCCCTGTTACAGTGCACTTAGCCTTCCCGAGCGCCATCGCTACCCGATAACCAAATATCAGGCGTTGTATCAGGCACTGCTCGCGTCGGGATTAACAGCTGAAGCATTCAGCACGCCTGAGCCCATCGCCGCGCGCGAGCTTGAATGCATTCACGACAAAGCTTATATCGACAGCATTTGCACTGGCACAATAACCCCGCAGGCTATGCGACGGATTGGCTTTCCATGGTCGCAGGCTCTGGTTGACCGTTCACTGGTCTCCGTTGCCGGCACCCGGCTTTGTGCCGAGCTGGCGTTAAGCCGGGGTATCAGCCTGCACTTAAGTGGCGGTTATCATCATGCCAGAGCTGCAGAAGGCGCCGGTTTTTGCGTGTTTAATGATTTAGCCTTCGCTGCCCGTAGCATGCTCGGGCGCGGTGTCAGCAAAATCCTGATATTTGATCTGGATGTACATCAGGGTGACGGTACTGCCGGGATTTTTGCCCCAGAGCCGGCTATTATTACCGCCTCTGTCCACTGCGAGAAAAACTTTCCTGCCCGGAAAATCTGTTCTGACTGGGATATCGGTCTGGCGAAACACTGCACTGATAGCGACTATTTAGAAGCGGTAAGCCAGAGTCTGGAGACCTTGCTGAACTGGCATCAGCCTGAATTGGTGTTATACGATGCCGGCGTGGATATTCATCAGCAAGATGAGCTGGGGCTGCTGGATATTTCCACTGATGCAGTATATCAGCGTGATTTACTGGTATTTAATGCCTGTCGCAGCCGTGGGATCCCGGTTGCTGCGGTGATTGGCGGGGGTTATCAGCGAGATGTCGCCGCCCTGACCCAACTGCATTTACAGCTATTTAAGGCGGCATTTACTGCTTGGGGTTTAGCGCTCAGGCCCGAAATAAAAACCTAATTTACGTTTAACCTGCTCGGGTAATACCGGCAACTCAGATTTAGGCAGTAAAAAGGTTGCCATATTAAACAAGTCAGTAAAAATCCGGTTTTTTTCAGTAGTGCGCTTTAAGTAGTCATGGCCGGACGAACCACCGGTGCCAATTTTGGTACCCAGCATCCGCTGCACCATCATTGCATGCTTATAGCGCCAGATAGTCAGATTTTCATCAATCTCGGTCAGACAGGTCAACAATTGAAAAGGTAAGTTAAAAACCGGCTCTTCCTGATACAGGCTGATAAATAACGCAGATAACATCGCCCGCTGACTTAACCGGAAGCTGCCCTGCTGCTGCAACTGCTGATATTTTTCTTCATTAAGGAGTGCTGCAAACTTGGCGCGTGTCCGTTCAATTTCAGCCAGCTGTAATTGCCGCTCCGGCTCGGCAATCTGTTCAATGCCGGCTACGGTGCTGGCATCGTCATTCAGCATTTGCTCGGTGGCGTTGTGATACATCTGCCAGAAGCTGAAATCATCAAGTTGTAAAAACGGCATCCGCTCCAGCCATTTTTCAATCCGCTCAAATAAGCTCGGCTCTGTCTCCAGCGCCTCTAAAAAGTTGCGGTCTTTTTCATTCAACCGGCTGTAAAACGAATTTTTATCAAAATCAATGCGGTATTCGCTTTTAAGCCCCAAACCGATTTCCAGCATTTTAAACTGAACACTCTGAAAGCCCGACGCCGGCACCAGATAATCGCGAAACGACATAAAATCCTGTGGCGTCATCGTTTCCATTACGGCAATTTGCTGATTCAGCAATTGTTGAATACTGATCACCCTTTTCAGCTTATGGACAATACCCGTTAACTGCTGGTCTTTCACTTCCGCTTCAGCAAACACCGCCATTACCGCTTTTAACTCATGCAGAATTTGCTTAAACCACAATTCATAGACCTGATGGACCACAATAAACAGAGTTTCATCATGGGCTTCATTGGCATATCTGGCACTTTCCGGTGCCTGAGCAGTGAGAATTTTATCCAGTTGCAGATAATCACCGTAGTAACAGGGCGTGGTATTTTTTTGCATTACATATTTCCGCTTGTTCTGACCCTCGCATTGTAACAGCCCGCTTAGTTAACTCAATCTTTCTATAGCCTTTTGCCGTTAAGCTGATTATGCTGAATATCATTATCTTCAACTTGACGAGGCAACAATGAAACTGGACGATGACATTCATAACTATTATGAAAAACTGTTACTGGACCATATCGTTGAACTAAAGCTCGACGACAGTAAAGACAGCGAATACCTGGCTGACTTATGCTGTATTTCTCTTAACTTGCTGCCACCACGCTATATTCGTTATGAAGTGGATATGTCGTTTTACCTGCCGCAAAGCGAACGTTTTGAAATGCAGATGAAAGTAAAAGAAGCGGTTAGCCGGGCCAGACAATTTCTGGATGACAATAAGTGACTAGTGGGTCTAAAACCGGTCAGAACGAGAACAGCGGACTGGCAACAGCGCCGCCCCATATCAAACTGGCCGTTGATTTAATCATGTTACTGGAACAGCAACACATTAGCGAAGCCGATATTGTAGCAGCGCTGGAAATTGTGCAGAAAGATTATCGCAAAAAGCTTAAGGTGGGTGGCAACTCCACCAGCCACATCCCGGCACCTGCATCATAAGCTGTGGCTGCTTCCTTCCGGACCTGACCAGGTTAACCTACTAGCATTGCGAGAGGACCAATGGAGTTACCATTGACTGCCAGACCGGTTGCACCAGAGCGGCAGGCCCGCATTATGCGCAAAGGCCTGGCAGGTTTCAAGTAATTTAGCGGCAACAGCGCTTTACTGCTTAAACTTTAACCGCTACCGGGCAGGCCGAATCTTATTCAGTCTGTATTTTGCAGCAATTCCAGATACTTCCTGGCTACCACGCGTAAGCGCTGATGATTGTCTGGCCCCAGCCTGATAATCTGTTTCTCAAGATCGCTGCGCCCTTCCACGTCGGGGTCAGCATAGGTGTAAGCAACTGATTTACGCACCAGCGTGGTATCAGGATTATTCAGTTCAATCGCTAAAAACTGCTGCAAAGCCTGCTGTAAACGCTTTTTAAAGCTCAGTTCCGGATATCCCAGCTCGCCAAACGCCTGTTCAAACAACGGCTGATAACGCTCCAGCAACTGCATTACCTGCACGGGTTCAACACTCTCTACCAGACGAACATAAGGCTCATAGCGCTGATAGCTGGCCGGGTCTATCCGGTAGGTATCCCCCTCTTCCGCCGGGACAGCCATAAACGGCTGATCCAGCCGGGCCACAACCGGATGTTTGGCGACAAGCTGCCGCTGGGCCAGATTATCGACCGTTACCACCAGATTCCGCACCATTTGTTCGGTATTAATTAACCCGGCTAAGCCAGGCTGCCAGTCAAGTTGCAGGATGTCCTGCTTGATTACCGGATCCGAATTCTCCAAAGCCGGTAATGGCTCCGGCGCAGGCTCCAGCATGGTTTCATCAGGCTCTGCGCCCATATCAGGTTCAGTAATTTGTTCTGTTTCTGGTTCCTCCAGCGCTGGGGGAACCGGTTGTTCTTCAATAATTTCGACCCGTGCTGGCATTGGATCTTCGGTGATAGCGCCCTGCTCTGGTTCGCTGTCAGCTTTAAACAGCATCCACAGCGCCAGCAAAATAACAATAACAACTGCAGCTATACCTGCATAATAAAGCTGTTGCCCGCTGCCTGATGGTTGCGCAGTCATAAGGGTCTCCTTGTTAGTAACTTAGTTATACTGCAATATAGCAACAAGACCGTGAAATTGCAGAAAAGTTTAAAATACAACTATGGTACGACAACGACCACTTAATGGAAAAAAGACCGCTCTGTTGCTGACTGGTGGTGGTGCCCGCGCTGCTTATCAGGTTGGGGTGCTCAAAGCGATAGCCCAGCATTATCCCAGAACCAGTCCGGCCCCGTTTGACATAATCAGTGGCACGTCAGCCGGCGCTATTAATGGTGCCGGTATCGCCTGCTATGCGTCGTGTTTTCATCTGGGTGTTAAAAAAATCGAATCAGTCTGGCGTCACTTTCATACCAATCAGGTTTATTACTCTGATTACCCAAGGGTATTCTGGCATTTAATGCAAAATGTTTTTGGCGCCTTTCAGGCAGATTATGCCAATAAAAAGCCGGTTAGCGTGTTCGATAATAAACCGCTGAAGCAATTGCTTGGCCGGATCCTCGACTTGCAACGGATTGACCGCAATATTATGGGGGGTTATCTGTCCAGCTTTTCGGTTACCTCGTCTTGTTACAATAATGGTGATTCCATCACGTTTTTTCAGTCTGATCATGCAGAGGAGTGGCGACGGGCCAAACGCTGTGGTCAGCGAACTTTGCTCGGCGTGCATCATTTAATGGCCTCTGCTGCTATTCCGATCATTTTCCCCTCGGTTCGGATCCATCAGCAATATTTTGGTGATGGCTCCGTGAATCAGCTGGCACCATTAAGTGCGCCCATTCATCTGGGCGCAGATAAAATTCTGGTTATCGGCGTAGAGGACCCCCGTAAAGAAGAAACCAGCCGGCGCAACCTGCACCATCCGGACCTGGCTACGGTGGCAGGCCACTTATTAGATACCATTTTCACCGATACGTTGAACTCGGATCTGGAAAGAATGCAACGGGTAAATAAAACCGTTGAAACCCTGCAGGCAAATAATATTGAAACTGAACTTAAGCCAATACAAAGCCTGCTGATTAACCCGAGTCAGAATTTTAACCAACTGGCCAGTGAGTATTATTTATGCTTGCCATTGGCAGTACGCACCCTGCTGCGTGGCCTGGGGATCCGCCAGCATTCTGATTCCAGTCTCGCCAGCTACCTGTTGTTTGAACAAAAATACACCCGCCGCTTAATTGAACTGGGCTTTGACGATGGTTGTAAGCAAATGGACCAGATTGTGCAATTTCTTGCCGCTGAACCGGAGTAACATCTCGTCAATAGCTTGACTGTGCATCGACATCCTTACATAACCTTATGAACTAAAACACAATTAACATTTGGCTTGAATTTTGCTTTAACCAGTCATCACCGTTTAAGAAGGACTGGTAATGGACTGTATAATGACCCGCGAGTTAGCACTGGATGTCGCGCCCAGCTATGCGGCACTGAATCGTTGTCAGCAAACTGACAGCCTGCCCGATTGCAGCGAACAGACACTGACCAGCCAGCTGCAAACCAGCCTCGATATTCAGCAGCAGCTGGATATTTTTTCAATGTATGTCGGACGTTTACTCAGCATCACCGGCATCCGGCTGAATACTGCTTTTGGTCAGCACAGTGCCGCGGGCTCGAGCAATGGTGCCCATACTTATAAAAGTCTGTTGGTACTGAACCAGCAATGCCTGGCAGAACTGCATTATCAAAGCGATCAACCGTTCAGCCCGATGCAGCAGCGGGATCTGTTATTGCTGGAAGGTGAATGGTTGTTCGCTCTGCGTAATGCCCTGGTCGTCGCCCGGTTGCAACAGATGGCGCTGAAAGATCCGCTGACTGCACTGGGCAATCGCCGGTTTTTTGACGACAGTTTTGCCAAAGCAATTCAGTTATCGCGCCGCCGGCAGCAACCCTGTGCTCTGCTGCTGTTAGATCTGGATAACTTTAAACAATTAAATGATAACTATGGCCATGCTATGGGTGATGAGCTGCTGATTGTTGTTGCTGACTGTATGCGCGAAGCGCTGCGCCAAACCGATAGTCTGTTCCGGTTTGGCGGAGATGAATTTGCGGTTATTCTGGCTGACGACGATGCCGACAGCGCCGATTTAGTTGCCCGGCGCCTGCTCAAAGCGATCAATCAACACTATAAATGTCTGCAATACGGCATCAGTGCCAGTGCGGGCCTGGCTTATCTGCAGCCACATCAGGCAGCTGAACAATTTTTTGCCGCCGCTGATCGGGCGCTGTATGAAGCAAAATCATCAGGCAAAGCGAATTTAAGACAAACTGGCCGCGAGACGCCTGGCGCTAATACCCCAGTCAGTTTTGCAACCAGTCAAGCCAGCAGTCCGCCTGTATCGTGCTAACTGCAGATGCATAACCGGCAACAGCGACCAGTTTGTCCTGCTGTAACAACAACGGCACCTGCCCCCGTTGCCAGGGGGGTAACTGCCAGAGCTTAAACCATTGCTTCAGCGGCTTATGCTGAGCCTGTCCTGCGGGTTTAAATGGCAGACTCAGCTGGCCAAATACCACACTGTGTTCGCTGCGATGCATCGGCAAACGTCCGGACCCCTGCTCGTTGCAAGCTACCAACTCGCCAAGACCCGCAGGCAATATAAGACTTGCCTGCATAGACCATGCTATCCGGCAACTCGTTGCCGGTTGCGCTTTTTGTTGTATCAGATACAGCCGCTGGTGATAGCGTTTTACCTGGTAATCTGCCAACACCAGCTCCGGCATGGCGTCCTGGCGGGCTTCAATTACCTGCTCTCTGAGCGTCTGTAACCATTGGCTGGAAGGGTTAAGCTGAAACCGGGCCAGCCATTGCCGAATAACCAAATCCTGCTGCACCGGCAGCTGCAGCAGTAAAGCCGGTAAATTTAACTGTCTCTCATCAGCGCAAATACACAGCGCCAGCGCCTGCGCGGTATAATGATTGATTAGCTCCTGCTGCGCCGCCAGATGCGCCATGCTGCGCAGCGTTGTGCTAACAAACGCCGGCCAGCGCCCTGTCAGCAAGGGTGCTATTTTATTGCGGATATAATTGCGGTCAAACCGGTTGTCTTTGTTACTGCTATCCTCTACCCATCTGAGCTGATGCTGTCGGGCAAACGCCTGAATGTCCGGCCGGTTACAGTCTAATAACGGCCTGAGTAAACTTCCGCTGGCAAAAGGACGTTGCTTAGCCATACCGCTCAAACCCGCTATTCCGGCGCCACGTTTTAATGCCAGTAATAAGGTTTCCAGCTGATCGTCAGCATGATGGCCTGTCAGCAATACGGTACTTTCTGCATCAATAAAAGGGGCGAGCGCCTGATACCGCCCCTCCCGGGCTGCCGCTTCAATATTGCCAGCGCTATCTATAGTTATTGTCAGGCTGAAAAACTCAATATCACGCAAAGCGCAGGCTTGGGCACAGTGCTCAGCCCAGCGAGCCGCATCGGCACTTAAACCATGATTAACATAAACAGCCTGCAGCTGGCACGGCCTGATTTGGCGGGCCTGATGCAGTAACTCAAGCAATACCATTGAATCAAGGCCACCGCTTAGCGCCAGTACCACTTTGGTTGCACCGCAGGCCTCAAGCGTTGCGGCAAGTTCAGTTGCGCTAATGATTGCCATTGCAAATTACCATGGTTAACGATCATGTCCGGTTAACGTGTGTTACCTACTGAGGGCTATTATCCGGATAAAAAAACCAGCGACAAGCGCTGGTTTTTTGCTATTGTTGTTCAGGTCAGCAATAACCGAATGACATCAGCCGCTTATAACGGTTGTCCAGCAGCGTTTTGGTGTCAAGTTGCTGCAGTTTGTCCAGATCTTTCAGTAAGGCTTTTTTCAGGGTTTGCGCCATTTGCTCCGGCGCGCGATGCGCGCCACCAAGAGGCTCAGGAATAACCGCATCAATTAAATCCAGCTCTTTAAGACGCTCGGCCGTTATGCCCATCGCATCAGCAGCCAGTGGGGCTTTTTCGGCACTTTTCCACAGAATAGATGCACAACCTTCCGGTGAAATAACCGAATAGGTGCTGAATTGCAGCATATTCACCCTGTCACCCACACCTATGGCCAACGCACCGCCAGAGCCACCTTCGCCAATAACCGTACAAATAACCGGCACTTTTAAGCCCGCCATTACTTTCAGGTTGCGGGCGATTGCTTCAGACTGGCCCCGCTCTTCAGCGCCAATACCAGGATAGGCACCCGGTGTGTCGATAAAGGTAATAATAGGCATTTTAAAGCGCTCGGCCATTTCCATCAGCCGTAACGCTTTGCGATAACCTTCCGGGCGCGGCATTCCGAAGTTACGGCGGATTTTTTCACGGGTATCCCGGCCTTTCTGATGACCAATAACCATTACAGCATGCTCACCGATGCGGGCAGTACCCGCTACAATAGCGTTATCATTCGCATAGGTGCGATCCCCGGCCAGCTCATCAAAGTCGGTAAATATCAGCTTCAGGTAATCCAGAGTATAAGGCCGGCGCGGATGTCGGGCCATTTGCGCAACTTGCCAGGCACCCAGCTCAGAAAATATCTTTTTGGTTAACCCCAGACTTTTTTCTTTTAGTTTGTTGATCTCTTCTTCTAAACCAAGATCGTAGTCGCCGTTGCGACTGACGTTACGCAATTCGTCTATTTTTGCTTCAAGTTCAGCAATCGGCTGCTCAAACTCTAAATAATTCAGCATCATCGACTATCACTACCTAATTAATTAAATTCCAGTTCTATTGTTGCTAATTGTTTTAACTGATGCAACAAAGCGTCGGCGGGCGTCACCCACCAGGCTGTCCCTAACTGCAGTGTTACCTGCCCTTCCTCTCGACGATACCTGATAGTTACGGGTACCGTGCCGGCCTTAAATTCATCCAGTACCTGCTGCAATCTTTGCAGGTAATTGTGGTCTATTTGTGGCGATTGTACAGTGATATTCAAAGATTTCAGCGATTTTTCCCGCACGGTTGTTATTTCGCTGACATCGCGGCCCGACATTGTAAGGCCACCGTTAAAATCATCAAAGCTGACCTGTCCGGTTATCACCAGAATACGATCTTTTTGCAGCAATTCCTCGAAGGTTTCTAACTGTTCAGGGAAAAAGCGCACATCTAACCGGGCTGATTTATCATCCAGCGTGACGATAGCCCAACGCCGGCCCTTCTTATTAATCATCACCCGCACTGACACCACTAAACCTGCCACCTGCACGCTCTGATCTTTTTTAGTCGGTTGCAGCTCCACCAAACGACAAGACACATAATGGCGAATTTCATCAGCGTAACGGTTGATAGGATGGCCGGTTAAATATAGCCCCAGCGTTTCCCGCTCGCCTTCCAGCCAGACTTCATCCGGCCATTCAGGTACCTGTTTAAACGCAGTAGCGGCCTGTTCCGGTTCCGGACTAAGCAGGCCAAATAAGTCATCCTGGCCAACGGCCTGCGCTTTGGCATGCTGCTCGGCCTTTTTCATGGCTTCTTCCAGGCTGGCCATCAATGCCGCCCGGTGTGGCCCGAGTTTATCCATAGCACCGGATAAAATCAGTTTCTCCATAACCCGCCGGTTTAACCGTTTTAAATCAACTTTAGCGCAAAAATCGAAGAGATCATGAAAGCTGCCATGCTGATTGCGCGCCTCAATAATCGCCTCTATCGGGCTTTCTCCCACCCCTTTAATGGCGCCGATGCCGTATACAATATGCCCTTGTTCATTGACGGTAAACTTATACTGGCCGCTGTTGACATCCGGTGGGTTCAGTTGCAGCTTCATCCGCTCGCACTCATCCACCAGGGTCACAATTTTATCGGTGTTATCCATATCAGCCGACATAACTGCGGCCATAAATTCCGCCGGAAAGTGTGCTTTCATCCAAAGCGTCTGATACGACACCAGGGCATAAGCGGCAGAGTGCGATTTGTTGAAACCATAACCGGCGAATTTTTCTACCAAATCAAATATTTTGATTGCCAGTTCAGGGTCTATACCATTTTTTGCAGCACCTTCCTGAAAGGTATCACGCTGCTTGGCCATTTCTTCCGGCTTTTTCTTACCCATGGCCCGGCGTAATAAGTCTGCGCCGCCCAGCGAGTAACCGGATAACACCTGGGCAATCTGCATTACCTGTTCCTGGTAGAGGATAATGCCGTAAGTGGGTTCTAAAATGGGTTTTAATGAGTCATGTTGCCAGGTGGCATCCGGGTAAGATATCTCTTCGCGGCCGCGTTTACGGTCGATAAAGTTATCAACCATGCCTGATTGCAACGGCCCCGGCCTGAACAGCGCTACCAGTGCAATCATATCTTCAAAGCAATCGGGTTGCAGGCGACGGATCAGGTCTTTCATGCCGCGCGATTCCAGCTGAAATACTGCGGTGGTATCCGCCCGTTGCAGTAAATCGAAGCTGCGTTTATCAACCAACGGAATACTGTTGATATCAACCGCCTTACGGCCCTCTTTCTGCAGTCGGCTGTTGGCCATATTGACCGCCCACTGCAAAATGGTCAGAGTCCGTAAACCCAGAAAGTCGAACTTAACTAATCCGGCATATTCCACATCGTTTTTATCAAACTGGGTTACCGGGTTATTTCCTTCATCGTCACAATACAACGGTGAGAAGTCGGTAATTTTGGTGGGTGCGATAACGACCCCACCAGCGTGCTTACCGGCATTACGGGTAACCCCTTCCAGCTGGCGGGCCATATCTATCAGGTCTTTCACTTCCTGATCCTGGGCATACAGCTCCGGTAAGCGTGGCTCTTCTTTAAAGGCCTGTTCCAGCGTCATGCCCGGCGTAGGCGGGATCAGCTTGGATATACGATCGACGAAACCATAAGGATGCCCCAGCACCCGACCAACGTCCCGGATAACGGCTTTGGCGGCCATGGTACCGAAGGTAATGATCTGCGATACCGCTTCGCGGCCATACATCTCGGCGACGTGGTCAATCACTTCATCGCGCCGGTCCATACAGAAATCGACGTCGAAATCGGGCATCGATACCCGTTCCGGGTTTAAAAAACGCTCAAACAGCAGGTCAAATTCCAGCGGATCCAAATCAGTGATTTTCAGGGCATAGGCAACCAGCGAGCCGGCGCCAGACCCGCGGCCCGGACCAACCGGAATATCGTTGTCTTTACTCCACTGAATAAACTCCATCACCACCAGGAAGTATCCCGGGAAGCCCATCTGGTTTATTACATCAAGTTCTATCTGTAAGCGTTCATCATAAGGTGGCCGCTTTGCCATGCGCTCTGCTTCATCCGGAAATAACTGCAACAAGCGCTGTTCCAGACCTTCCTGCGATTTCAGTACCAGAAAATCGCCGTCGGTCATGCCACCGGTCGGAAACGCCGGTAAAAAATACTCGCCCAGGCGGATAGTCACATTGCAGCGTCTGGCAATTTCCACGCTGTTTTCTAGTGCCTCCGGAATATCGGCAAATAACGCCAGCATTTCCTGCTCAGTACGCAGGTACTGCTGTTCAGAATAATTTTTCGGTCGGCGTTTGTCATCCAGGGTAAAGCCATCATGAATAGCCACCCGGATTTCATGAGCAGGGTAGTCACTGGCCTGCAAAAATACGACTTCGTTAGTCGCCACCACCGGTAACTGGTGCTGCTCGGCTAACAATACTGCCTTCTGGATATAACGCTCTTCGTCCGGCCGGCTGGTGCGGATTAATTCAAGGTAAAATCTGTCGGGAAAATACTGCTGATAAAAACTGACCAACTCAGTAACAGTTTGCGGGTTTTCCTTTACCAGCGCTTTACCCAGCGGCCCATCTTTGCCACCTGACAGCACAATCAGACCACTGTTATGCTCGGCCAGCCACTGGTGATCAAGCTGCGGTTTGCCGGCGACATGACCCCGTAAATAAGCCTTGGAAATCAGCATCGTCAAATTCTGATAACCGACATTATCCATTGCCAGCAACAATAAGCGGGCACTTTCGTTGCCTAACAGCGGATGCTGCACCCAGCAATCAACGCCAATCAGCGGTTTAATACCAGCATCGTGTGCTGCACTGTAAAACCGTACCAGACCGCAAAAGTTCATCTGATCGGTCAGTGCCAGGGCTGGCATTTTCGCCGTGGCTGCGGCTTTGACAATAGGTTTAACCTTGGCAACCCCGTCGATCATTGAAAAGTCGCTGTGTACCCGCAAATGAATAAAAGCCGGGCTGGTCATCAGGAGTGCTGCTCCGCAATCAGTCGGACAGGTTTAAAACTGCGACGGTGCTCAGTAAGAATACCGTGCTCGCTGATGGCAGCCAGATGTTGCGCTGTCGGGTAACCTTTATGTGCCGCGAAACCAAATTGCGGATAGCGCTCAGCCAATGCCGCCATTTCGGCATCGCGGGCAACTTTGGCCAGAATTGATGCTGCACTGATTTCAGGTACCAGTGCATCGCCTTTAACGACAGCCGTTGCCGGCATCGGCAAAGCCGGGCAACGATTGCCATCGACCATCACCCATTCAGGCACAATAGCCAAAGCGGCTACAGCCCGCTGCATCGCCAGCATGGTCGCGTGCAGAATATTCAGCTGGTCTATCTCAGCCGGCTCTGCCCGGCCCAGTGCCCAGCACAGCGCCTGCTCTTTTATCAATGCTGCCAGTGCCTCACGTTTACCGGCACTAAGCTTTTTAGAATCGGTCAGGCCGGCAATTGGCCGGGTCGGATCAAGAATAACGGCGGCGGTAACCACCGCGCCTACCAGGGGGCCACGACCTACTTCATCGACACCACATAATAATTGTACGTCAGGTCTATGCCATAACATCAGATTGCACTACCTCCAGGATCGCGTCAGCAGCGCGGGCGCTGGCGTCACATTTTATTTGTTGATGGATAGCCTGATAGTCGGCAATTAATTTACTGTTGTCTGCCTGTAGCATCGGTGCCATTGCCGCAACCAGTGCAGCAGGGGTGACCTGATGTTGCAACAACTCCGGCACCATGGCACGGCCGGCCAGCAAATTAGGTAAACTGAAATGCGCCAGTTTCACCAGCCGTCGACCAATCTGATAGGTCAGCCAGTTTGCCCGGTAAGCCACTACCATTAAGCATTTGGCTAACATCGCCTCCAGGGTGGCCGTACCCGAAGTAATAAAGGTCGCATCGGCCGCCAGCAATACCTGACGCGCCTGACCGGTATACACGGTAATATTTAAATCCGCTGCCAATTGCTGTTGTATCTCTGCAAATTGCCTTGCTTTTTGCACGGTAACCATATTGGCGATAAGTTGTAATTCAGGCTGCTGATGCTGCAACATACGGGCAGCAGCCAGAAAATCAGGAGCCAGCAGTTTTATCTCGTTGCTGCGACTTCCTGGCATTATCGCCAGCACTGGCTGTGCTGCATCCAGCCCCAGGGCTGCTTTGTGCTGTGCTTTATCGACCACTAACGGCATAGTATCGGCCATTGTATGGCCAACAAAAGTACAGGGTACCTGATATTTATCGTAAAAGGCTTTTTCAAAAGGCAGCAACGACAGCACCATATTAGTGGCTTTAGCGATCTTAAAAATACGTTTATGGCGCCAGGCCCAAACCGACGGGCTGACATAATGGACGGTTTTAATACCAGCCTGTTTCAATTCCAGCTCTACCCGCAAATTAAAATCCGGCGCATCGATGCCGACAAAAACATCCGGCGGGTTCTGCAGCAACGTCGCCACAACTTCACGTTTTACCTGCATCAGCCGGGGCAGCCGGCTCAATACTTCAACCAGGCCCATTACTGCCAGCTCTTCCATATCGAACAATGCGTTAAAGCCGAGTGCTTGCATGCGCGGGCCGCCGATACCATAAAAATTCGCCTCCGGATGACGCCGGCGTAGTGCTTCTATTAAATCGGCGCCAAGGATATCACCGGAGTGCTCGCCAGCTATAATGGCAATATTCAGGTCTGACAAAGCAGGTCTCATTTATTATCTTAATTTCTTGTAATGGCCTGATTCTATCACAGGGCATAGCGCTTACTTCAAGCCTTTAGATCATTCCCATTTATGTTGCAGCCTACCCAGCTATAAAATAGTCAAACCAGCGATAAAAAAGGAGCCTGCCGGCTCCTTTTTGGGGTTTTAGTATTTACAACTTAACTTAGCGCCTTTTAACGCGCTTTAGCACTGTTTAGCGCACTATGCCGCGGCTGGCGCCAGCGATAAAGTCGGTAAAGGCTTTCAGCTCCGGATACTCAGCTGCTTTATCTTCAAGTGCCGCTAAGGCTTCAGCAACCGTCTGACCTTTACGGTAAACTTCTTTGTAAGCCCGGCGTATTTCTAACAACGCATCGCTGCTAAAGCCGCGTCGTTTTAAGCCTTCCACATTAATACCGGCTGGCTGGCAAGGGGCACCATGCACCATCACATACGGCGGAACATCTTTGAGCACAATAGAGCCGCCACCACAGAAGCTATGGGCACCTATATGAACAAACTGATGGACACCGGTCATGCCACCCAAAATAGCCCAGTCGCCGATATGAACATGGCCTGCAGCCTGAGCACCGCTGGCAAAAATGGTATGGTTGCCAATCACGCAATCATGGGCAATGTGGGTCGTGTTCATAAACAGGTTATGGTTACCAATAATGGTTTTCCCCTGATCCTGCACGGTACCACGATGAACTGAACAGCCTTCACGAAACACATTAAAGTCACCGATAATCAGTTCTGTGGCTTCGCCTTTGTATTTTTTATCCTGACAGGCTTCGCCAATACTGCAAAACTGAAAGAAATGATTACCTTTACCAATGGTAGCCGGGCCTTTAATGACCACATGAGGCTCGACCACACAGTCATCGCCCAGCACTACGTCATGCCCGATATAGCTAAAAGGCCCCACTTTAACATTCTGGCCAAGTCTGGCGCTGCTTTCTATTACCGCTGATGGATGAATCACGTTATAACTCTCGTCTGGCGCACATTAACTCTGCCGTGCATACAATGGCGCCATCCACTTTGGCTTCTCCGTAAAATTTCCACATATTACGGCGCTCTTTTAAAAACTTTACTTCGAGGATCATGGTATCGCCCGGCACTACCGGCTTTTTAAAACGGGCTTCATCAATAGCAGCAAACAGATAAAGCTCATTTTCTGAGCGCTCAGTGACCGTTTTAAAACCAAGAATACCGGTGGCCTGAGCTAACGCTTCCAGAATAAGTACGCCGGGAAAAATCGGCATCCCCGGGAAATGACCGGTAAAAATCGGCTCATTTATTGTGACGTTTTTCAGTGCTGTTAACGACTCGCCGGGCGTATAGTCCAGTACTTTGTCAATTAGCAAAAACGGATAACGATGCGGTAACAACGCCATAATTTCCTGCACTTGCAGGCTATTAAGTTGATTGGCCAAAATTAATCCTCTGTCGATGGTTGTTGTCCATCATTACTTAATTGCTGTAATTGCTTTTCCAGTAGTTTAACCCGCTGGAAGAGTTGTTCAATCTGGCGCAGTTTTGCTGTATTTTTCCGCCACTCAAGATTAGCGGTTGCCGGTATACCTGAAGAGTATACGCCCTTTTCTGTAATTGGCTTCATTACCATTGCCATGCCGGTTACCTGGGCACCATCACAGATTTCAATGTGGCCATTTATCACGGCCCCGCCACCAAAAATACAATAACGGCCTATTTTGGTACTGCCTGCCACTATAGTACCACCAGCGAGAGCGCTGTGATCACCAATCTGAACGTTATGTGCTATCTGACACTGATTATCAATAATGACATTTTTACCGATCACTGTATCTTCAATGGCCCCGCGGTCTATGGTGGTATTGGCACCAATGTCAGAATTATCGCCAATTATCACAGTGCCTGTTTGCGGTATCTTCAGCCAGTTGCCAGCCTTATTTGCGAAACCAAAACCATCTGAACCAATAACAGCACCACTGTGGATCACGCAATTGTCACCGATGATCACATTATGATAAACAGTAACATTAGCCCATAAACGGCTTCCGGCGCCGATTCTGGCACTGCGGCCTATCACGGTGCCCGCCCCCAGTTGCACGCCCTCGCCCAGCACAGCACCGGCACTGACGACGGCATTAGGCCCAATCGCGCAGTTTTCACCTAACACCGCGGTGGCGTCAATTATAGCAGAGGGATGAATGCCACTGGCAATATCTGGCGTACTGTCTAACAACTGGGCAACCTGCGCGAAGGCAACATAAGGGTCAGCTACCACCAGAGCATTGACACCCGGTGCGACATACGGCAGGTCATCTGCTTTGACCAGGACTGCACTGGCCTGTGTCTGACTGAGAAACTTCCGGTATTTACTATTTGCCAGAAAACTAATAGCACCAGCACCAGCACGTTCAAGTGTTGCAACGACAGAAACGCCGCAAGCGGCGTCTCCGATAAGCTGAGCATTCAGATGCTCTGCCAATTCAGCTAATAACTTCACCCGTTTACTTCGCTTTGCTGACCTGTGCCGCTACAGCATCAGAAATATCATATTCTGGCTTAGCATACACTGCAGCGCCAGCGTTCAGCACCACATCAAATTTTTCGCGCTCTGCTACTACATCGATAGCGTTTTTAATCATCGCTAAAATCTTATTACGCTCTTCGTTCTGACGGGCACGGATTTGTTCATCTAACGGCCGGGCAGTTGCTTCATATTGTTGACGTTGCTCTTGCACCTTGGCAGCCAGCTCTTGCTGCTGCTTTTCGCTCATCGTTGGACCGTCGCGGCGTAGCTTTTCGATATTAAAGTTAATGTCTTTTTCTAATTTACTCATTTCATCAATTTTTGCGGCGAACTCAGTCCGGATATTTTCCTGAATAGTTGCTGATTGCGGGATCTGGGCAGCAACCGCCTGAATATCAACAAAAGCAATTTTCATTTCTTTAGCTGCTGCTGTGCCAGCCATTAATAATGTGGCGACTAACAGGATTGCGGTCTTTGCTACTTTATTATTAAACATCATTTTCCTTATACCTTTGTTAGAAAGTTGTACCAATATTAAAACTGAAGTTTTCCTGCAAATCACCTTCCTGCTTTTTGATGATTTTGGCAAGGCTGAATGTTAATGGGCCCATCGGTGAAATCCACTGTAAAGATACACCAGCTGACGCCCGAATCAAACCAGGGTCGGCATAATCAATCAGGAAAGGCTGCACGCCACGCCCGCTAGACGCATTTCTGTCCTGCACTAAATTAGCATATCGATTTAAATCAAACTCAGTATCCCAGACATTACCCGCATCAACAAACACGCTGGTCCTGACTGAATTACGATAGTCTTCACTTAAAAAAGGTGTTGGCGTAATCAGCTCTAACGTCAGCACACCCATGGCGTTACCACCGATAGACCTTGAGGAAACAATATAGTTATCACCGTTTGGATTCTCAGGATAACTAATGCCGCCACTTACCGGATCCGGAATTCCCGGGACCACTCCCGGATACCGGAAAATCGCATGCGGGCCGATAATCCGATTCTCAAAACCACGTAAATTAGCGCCACCGGCATAGAAGTTTTCGGTAAATGGCAGGGTGTAATCATAGCCGTTTTTATCGCCGTAACCGTTGCCGTAACCCAGTTCCAGTTTACTGCGGAATGACCAGCGATGATCATTACTCAGCGGAATATAATTCTGTGCTTCAAACTGCATTTTATAATACTGCAAGTCAGAATTAGGCGTGGTGGCCCGTAGTACCAAATTAAACATCCGGCCTGCAGTCGGGAACAAACCACGGTTTAAGGTACTGTGGGTCCAGCCGGTGCTGAACTCGTAGTTGGTAAAGTTGTAGCCGCCGTCCGGATTCTGTTCATCCAGCAACACTGCCCTGAAATGCCGGAGCTGGTCATATTCCTGGATGGAATTAATTTTGTTTACCACATAATTCGCGCCGAAGTTTAAGCGATTAAATTCATTAACCGGATAGCCGACATTGGCACCAAAGCCATAACGGCGCTGGTTATAAGCTTCCAGGTTAGATGAGGCACTACTGTAGTCAATATCTGAATAAAACAGCTGACCACCCAGACTGACTCCATCCAGCGTATAATAAGGGTCGGTATAGCTGAGATTAAGACTTTTCTGATATTTATTCGTGCTTAAACTGATCCCGGCACTGTTACCGGTGCCAAAGAAGTTAGACTGCTGCACGCCAACTTCAAACGATAAACCCTGATAGCTGCCATAGGAAATACCGGCATTAAAACTGCCAGATGGTTGTTCCTTCATGGTAAACAGCACATCGACCTGATCATCACTGCCGGTAACCGGCATGGTCTCAAAGCTAATGTCTTCAATATAGGGCAGACGCTGGATCCGGTTTTTTGACAGTTCCAGATAATCATTTGACAGCCAGGCGCCTTCCATCTGCCGTAATTCGCGTCGGATCACTTCATCCCGGGTATTGCTGTTACCTTTAACATCAATCCGGCGCACGTAGACCCGTTTGCCAGGGTCAACACTTATCGTCAGATCAACTTCTTTACTTGTTTCGTCAATCTTCGGAATAGTGCGGACTTTTGAGTTCGCATAACCAAAGCGAGCTAACAGCTTGGCAATACTTTCTTCGGTATAAGTCACCAGGGCACCATTGTACAACTGGCCTTCTTTTAACGGCACAATGGCTTCAATAACCGCTTCCTGACCAATCAGATCACCAACAAAACTGACATCACGAATATTGTACTGCTCACCTTCAGTCACATTCAGGGTTACATATACCGCTGTTTTATCCGGGCTAACCGAGACCTGAGATGAATCAATAGCAAACTGCAGGTAACCGCGATCCAGGTAATAGCTGTTGATGGTTTCAAAATCGCCCTGCAGCGTCTGCTTCTGATAGCGATCAGAGGCTAAAAAACGCCACCAGGGTAAATCCTGCTTAGACTCGATTTGGTTCAGCAACTCATCATTAGAAAAGATGTTATTACCGACAATATTAATCTGCCTTACTGAAGCCGCATCGCCTTCATCAAATTCCAGTTTCAGATTAACCCTGTTTCGGGGCAAGTAGGTTACTTTTGCTTCCACTTTGGCCTGATATTTACCGACACCGTGGTAAAACTCCGTTAAACCGTTCTCGATACTTTTCAGGATCGTCTTATCTAACGGCTCACCAACCTGAACCCGGTTTCCGGCAAGGCTCTCGTTCAGCTGTTCTTCTTTAATATCTTTGTTGCCATCAAACTCAATATTATTGATGGTTGGCCGCTCTTTCAGCCGATAGATAACGGTATTACCATCACGAAATACTCTGATATCGTCAAAATGGCCAGCACTGTATAACGTTTTGACACTACGGGATAAGCTGTACTCTGTGACAGTATCGCCAATAGTAAATGGCAGGTTGTTCAGGGCGGCACCGAGCGCAACGCGCTGCAAGCCTTCAACCTGAATATCCTGAACGGTAAATGATTCTTCAGCGAGCACCGAGCTACTGCCTGTGGCAAGTAACATCGCAGCTACTAATCGTTTAATTGTCATTATTTGAACTACTTATGATTAGTTTATTACAAACGAGAAATATCGTTGAGCAGCGCAATTCCCATTAACGTCAGCAGGACTAAAGCTCCACAGCGAAAACCTATTTCCTGCGCCTTTTCAGAGACAGGTTTACCGCGTATTAGTTCCACCACAAGATACAATAAATGGCCACCATCCAAAATGGGTAATGGCAATAAATTAATAACGGCCAGATTGACACTAATCAGCGCCAGAAACGCCAGAAAGGCTACCAGCCCCATACTGGCAGTATCACCTGCTCCCTGAGCAATTGAGATAGGCCCGCTCAGATGCCTGACCGATACATCACCGCTCAGCAGTTTCGCAACCATCGCAAAACTTAACCGGGTTAATTGCCAGGTTTGACTAATACCTTCACTAACCGCACCCACAACCCCATATCGTTGGGTATATAACATACCCTCCGGCCAGGACGTAAATGTAGGATGCACACCAAGCATACCCTGGGTAAAACCATCCTCCCGGGTAAATAACTCGGGGGTAGCAACCAACTCTATGCTTTGGCCTGCCCGGCTTACTACCAGTTGCAAAGGTTGCTCAGCATTTTGCTGAATAAGCCGCTCCAGGGTCTGCCAATCATTTATCTGCTCATCATTAATCCGCTTAATGATGTCACCAGCTTGTAAACCCGCGCGGGACGCCGCAGAATCAGGCAACACTACCGCCAACTCTGTGGTCGGTTTGGGCTGGACCAGTTCGATACCCAAACTGGCAAACACGGTTTGTTGCTCGGGATTAAACTGCCAATCCGTTAAATCAAGCTCAACCTGCCGCTGTTGACCACTTTCTACGGCTTGCAACCCCAATGTCAGCGCCGGGCGACCCAGCTGTTCTACCAACAGCAAATTGGTACTGCGCAAATCTCTGGCGTTGTGGCCATTAATACTGATAATTTGCTCATTGCCCTGCACACCCGCTTCAGCGACTATAGATTGCGGTTGCACCGCGGCAATTACCGGTTTTGCTTCCTGCACGCCGATTAAGTACATAAGCCATAACACCACGATGGCAAAAATAAAATTAGCCGCAGGGCCAGCGGCTATAATGGCCATGCGCTGCCATACTGTTTTATGGTTAAACGCTAAATCAGCAAATTGCGGCAACACCGGATCGACCCGCTCATCCAGCATCCGGACATAACCGCCAAGTGGAATAGCCGCTATCACAAATTCCGTGCCCTGACGGTCCCGCCAGCTGAATAGTGCTTTACCAAATCCAATCGAGAACCGCTTTACCAGTACCCCGTTTTTCCGGGCAACCCAGAAATGACCAAACTCATGAACGGTAACCAATAACCCCAGGGCAACCACAAAGGTAAAGGCATTCCACAAAAATACCGCCATTAATTTAGGGTCCTTAGCAACTGCTGCGCATAGGCGCGGGCTTCAAAATCGAGCGCTACTATATCATCCAGCGAGCCGGTAGCATAGTTAAGGAAATGTGCCAGAGATTTTTCATTTAAGCGCACAATGTCAGTAAACCGGATCTGTTCGTTAATAAATGCCGAAACCGCCACCTCATTTGCGGCATTCAGTGCAGTGGTCGCTCCTTGTCCTGCCGCACAAGCGGCCATTGCCAGGTACAAATTAGGGTAGCGTTCCGGGTCGGGCTTGCTGAAACTGAAACTGGCTAGCTGACTAAAATCAAGGGGTTGCACCGGGCTGCTAATCCGGTTAGGAAAAGCCAGCGCATGAGCAATCGGGGTACGCATATCTGGCTGGCCCAGCTGCGCCAGCACCGACCCGTCAGTGTACTGCACCATGGAGTGAATAATACTCTGCGGGTGAATCACTACTTCAATATCAGCCGGTGCGCAATTAAATAACCAGCGAGCTTCAATAAACTCCAGGCCTTTGTTCATCATTGTCGCACTGTCGACTGATATTTTCTGACCCATGCTCCAATTTGGATGGGCCACGGCTTCAGCCACTGTGACAGTATCCAGTGTACTAAGTTGTCTGGTCAGAAAAGGACCGCCACTGCCCGTCAGCAATAACTTTGCGATCCCCATCTGGGCGAGCGCGGGCCGTTGTTTTGCTTGCTGAGCAGCAGGCGGCAGGCATTGAAAAATCGCATTATGCTCGCTGTCTATTGGCAACAGTGTCGCACCATGGCGCTGCACTTTATCCATAAACAGCTCACCTGACATCACCAACGCTTCTTTATTGGCCAGCAATACGGTTTTGCCCTGTTCAACTGCGGCCAGAGTTGGCAGCAAACCGGCTGCACCAACAATCGCAGCCATCACGATATCGGCATCAGGATGCGCAGCAAGCTCAGTAATGGCTTCTGCTCCCGCCAACACTTCAGTAACGCTACCGTGGCTTTTCAGCGCTGCTGATAACTCAAGCGCAGCTTTGGGACATAACATCGCTGCAAAACGTGGCTGAAACTGCAGGCACTGCGCTAATAATTTGCTAACCTGAGTCGCAGCCGTCAAAGCCAGTACCTTAAATTGCTGCGGATGCATCGCCAGCACAGACAAGGTACTGCAACCAATAGAACCGGTAGCGCCAAGAATAACGACCTGTCGCATCAATTAAAGCCACCGAATAAAGCAAGCAGTAAGGCATATAACGGCGCAGTAGCAGTCAGGCTGTCTATCCGGTCAAGAATGCCGCCATGGCCAGGTAAAAAGGCACCGCTGTCTTTTTTACCGGCAGCGCGTTTAAACATACTTTCCGTTAAATCACCAAATACTGACAGTGCAGCTAAACCTATTGCAGCCAGATACCAATAGCCAATATCAGCAGGCCAGCCTTGCCAGTAACCTACTGCACTGACCATTAACAACACAAACGCCATACCTCCAAGCATACCTTCCAGCGTTTTACCCGGGCTGACTTTGGGCAACAATTTGTGTTTACCAAACGGCTTACCAATAATATAACCGCCAATATCGGCAGCCCATACCAGGCCCAGTAAGCCAAACAACAGCCAGGCACCGGTAAACTCAGCCTGCTGATAGTCCAGACCGCGCACAAAAACAATTGCACTCCAGGCCGGTACCAGTGTGAGCCAGCCCAACAGCGCTTTTAACCAGTCACGCTGCCCCCAGAACACCTGACTACGGGGGTAGCTTAATACCAGGATAACGGCCAGCAACCACCAGACAACACCGGCGATAATAAGGGTAAGGGTCAGGGTGTCAGCAAACAGATACTGCAGGGCAACCGGCTGCAACGCATAAAGTATCAAAAGTATCACTGCGGTTAGTCCGGTGTACATCGCTCGCATAGTCCGGTTAGCCAGACCACATAACCCACTCCATTCCCAGGCACCGAGCGTAAATGCGACCGACACAAACACCGCAAAGCCGGCCAGCGGTAAATAAAACACCGCCAGAAGAGCCAGCGGTGCCAGCAACAAAGCTGTTAGTACTCGTTGTTTAAACAATCTCGTTATCCTTTATTGTGCAGCATCGCCTGAATTTGCTCACCGGTGCAGCCGAAGCGGCGCTCCCGATTGACAAAAGCAGCTATGGCATCAGCAAACACCGCTTTATCAAAATCAGGCCAGAGGGTTTCAGTGAACCACAATTCTGCGTAGGCTGCCTGCCATAATAAAAAGTTACTGATCCGCAAATCACCGCCGGTCCGGATAAGTAAATCCAGCTCTGGCTGATCGTGCAACTGCATATGTTCAGCCAGCATCTGCTCAGTCATCGCTTCAGGCAACAGCGCTTTAGCCTGCACCTTAACTGCCAGCTGGCGCGCAGCATTGAGCATATCCCAGCGGCCACCGTAGTTTGCTGCAATATTTAATGTCATAGCGGTATTGTCAGCAGTCAGGGCTTCGGCAGCAGCAATGCTGGCGCGCAGTTTCTGATCAAAGGCTGACAAGTCGCCAACTATCTGCAACTTTACGTTATGCTTGTGCAGGCTTTTAACTTCTTTTTTTAGCACCAGCATAAACAGCTGCATCAGGGTATCTACTTCAGCTTGGGGTCGTCGCCAGTTCTCGCTGCTAAAAGCGAACAAAGTCAGCGATGGGATACCTAATTGCCGGCAAAAACTAACTGCCCGGCGCACCGCCTCCGCCCCTTTTTTATGTCCCCATACTCTTGGCTTCCCTTGACGTTGCGCCCAGCGGCCATTGCCATCCATTATTATGGCGACATGGCGTGGTAACGTCTGCTGCCCGATCTGCGACTCTGCAGTCATAGAATTAGACCTGTCCTTTAGTAATGCTTTAACTCTTATGGCGTGTCGTTTTATCTGCCAATCATAATAAAAAGCGCCGCACAGCCTAGCCGTTACGGCGCTATTATCTGCTAATGGTTGACGGTTTTAAACCTCCATCAGTTCCTTTTCTTTGTCAGCCAGCACTTCGTCGATTTTCTTCACATAGGTATCGGTGACTTTCTGCACTTCATCAGCGGCCCGACGTTCGTCATCTTCGCTGATCTCTTTATCTTTTAACAGGGCTTTTAATTCCGCGTTGGCGTCACGGCGAATATTACGCACCGCCACCCGGCCGCCTTCTGCTTCAGCACGCACCACTTTCACTAAATCACGGCGCCGCTCTTCAGTCAGCGAAGGTAACGGTACCCGGATACTGGTGCCGGCAGACATTGGGTTGAGCCCCAGGTCCGAAGCCATAATGGCTTTTTCCACCGCCTGCACCAGACTTTTATCAAATACACTGATACTTAACGTGCGGGCATCTTCAATTGAGACATTCGCTACCTGACGTAGCGGCGTGTCAGCACCGTAATAAGAAACCTGAATACCATCAAGTAAGCTGGGGTGAGCACGACCGGTGCGCACTTTATTTAATTGTGATTTCAGCGCATCAACGCTTTTTTCCATTCTTACTTTACTGTCTTTAATAATGTCGTTTATCACGATCGTTATCCTTTTATATCATGTCGCTACAGCCAGAATAGCGGCTAGTTTACTGTAAATTTTCTGCGTGGTCGATAACGGTGCCTTCCTGCTCACCCATTATTACCCGTTTAAGTGCACCGGGTTTATTCATATTAAATACCCGGATTTGCAGATTGTGATCCCGGGCCAGGGTAAATGCCGCTAAATCCATTACTTTTAATTCTTTATCCAGCACTTCAGTATAGGTTAACTGCGAATACAGCGTAGCTGCCGGGTCTTTTACCGGATCGGCAGAGTAAACACCTTCAACTTTCGTCGCTTTTAACACCGCATCGGCTTCAATCTCAATGCCCCTTAAACAGGCAGCAGAGTCAGTGGTAAAAAACGGATTACCGGTGCCGGCAGAAAAAATAACCACCCTACCCGATTTTAAATAGCTGATCGCTTCAGCCCAGCTGTAGTTGTCACAGACCCCATTCAGTGGAATGGCGCTCATCATCCGCGCATTGACATAAGCCCGATGCAGCGCATCGCGCATCGCCAGACCGTTCATTACCGTGGCCAGCATGCCCATATGGTCACCTACTACCCGGTTCATGCCCGCTTTGGCCAGGCCTTCACCGCGGAAAATATTGCCACCGCCAATCACGATGCCAACCTGCACACCTAATTCAACCAGTTCCTTGATTTCCTGTGCCATCCGGTCCAGGACTTTCGGGTCGATACCAAAGCCTTCATCGCCCATCAGGGCCTCACCGCTTAATTTTAACAGGATGCGTCGGTAGGTGGGTTTCGGATTGATACTCATAGGTGCCCCTAATGCTAAAAACGTGCTGGATAAAAGACAAAAAAAAACCGCGACCTCAGGTCGCGGTTATTCTAGCGGGTTTTAGTAAATTGCTAAAGCGCAAATTACTTTTTCGCCGCAGCGATCTGTGCAGCTACTTCAGCAGCAAAATCTTCTTCTTTCTTTTCAATACCTTCGCCTACTTCTAAGCGAATGAAAGACAAAGCTTTAGCGCTGTTTTGCTTTAAGAATTCGCCAGTGCTGATTGACGGATCTTTAACAAATGGCTGGCCTGTTAAGCTCACTTCACCAGTGAATTTGCTCATACGACCGGCAACCATTTTCTCAGCGATTTCTTTTGGCTTACCACTGTTAACCGCGATGTCGATCTGGATTTGGCGCTCACGCTCTACTACTTCAGCAGACACGTCTTCCGGGTTAACATAGCTTGGGTTGTTAGCTGCAACGTGCATGGCAACATCTTTTGCCACATCTTCATTACCGCCTTCCAATACAGCTAATACACCAATACGGCCAGAGTGAACGTACTGACCAATTACGTCACCTTCAACAACGGCAGCGCGGCGTACATTGATGTTCTCACCAATTTTAGCAACCAGGGTAGCCCGGGTATCTTCAACCGAAGTACCGTTTAAATCAGCGGCCAAAATAGCTTCAGCGGTGAATAATTTATTGGCATGTGCCAAATCGGCAACGCTGTTCGCAAATGCCAGGAAGTTGGCATCGCGGGCAACGAAATCGGTTTCGCAGTTAAACTCAATAGCTAAACCATAACCGTTCGCTACGCGGGTTAAAATAACGCCTTCTGCAGCAATACGGCCGGCTTTTTTCGCCGCTTTTGCTAAACCGCTTTTACGCATCGCATCAATGGCCGCTTCGATATCGCCGCCAGTTTCTTCTAATGCTTTTTTACAATCCATCATGCCAGCGCCAGTGCGCTCGCGAAGTTCTTTTACTAAAGCCGCAGTTACAGCCATGGGAGCTTCCTCGTCTTAATTCCGGTTGGACAAACAGGGGCAAATATTGCCCCTGTTGCAAAGGTCTTCTGTCTAAAGCCTGACAGGCTTAAATGACAGAAAAATTATTCTGCTTCAACGAAGCTTTCAGCTTCCGCCTGAACTTCGATGTTTTTGTCACGACCTTCCTGGATAGCCTGACCTACCGCACCCAGATATAACTGGATGGCGCGGATAGCGTCGTCGTTACCTGGGATCACATAGTCAACACCTTTAGGATCAGAGTTAGTATCAACAACTGATACTACCGGAATACCCAGGTTGTTGGCTTCTTTGATCGCGATGTGTTCATGGTCAGCGTCGATCACGAACAGTACGTCTGGTAAGCCGCCCATGTCCTTGATACCGCCCAAGCTCTTTTCCAGCTTGTCCATTTCACGGGTACGGTCTAAAGCTTCTTTCTTGGTCAGCTTGTCGAAAGTACCATCCTGGCTTTGCGCTTCCAGGTCTTTTAAACGCTTGATTGACTGACGAACGGTTTTCCAGTTGGTCAGCATGCCACCTAACCAGCGGTGGTTAACATAGAATTGGTCAACTTTCGCTGCCGCTTCTTTGATGGCTTCAGACGCGGCACGCTTGGTACCAACGAATAAAATTTTACCCTTCTTGGCAGATACCTGTTGAATAAACGCTAAGGCGTCATTCATCATCGGTACGGTTTGCTCAAGGTTAATGATATGAACTTTATTACGGGCACCAAAAATGAACGGCTTCATTTTTGGGTTCCAGTAACGGGTTTGGTGACCGAAGTGCACGCCCGCCTGGAGCATGTCGCGCATAGAAACTTTTGCCATGATTAATTTTCCTGTTTAGGGGTTAGGCCTCCATGCATCCCATATCCCGACCGTTGCTTTCGCGCAGGCACCCCGGACTATGTGTCGATGCATGTGTGTTATTTAAAATTTAAGTTTGGTTTTCGCAACCCAGCGCATCGGCTTTTTATAACTAAGAACCAGAAGTTATCAAAAATAAGCTTCGGCGCCCGGAAAAGAAAAGTACAATGCAATTTGCTAATTTGCGGCGCGCTTTATACCATAGTAAGCTGCCAAACACAATGATATGTGTATTTTTCCAGCAGTCATAATGTCCGTAACTGCAGTAACCGAGAGAGTGTTGATGACAGCAAATATTAAAACCGCCGCCGAAATTGAAAAAATGCGTATAGCCGGTCGTCTGGCAGCTGAAGTGCTGGAAATGATAGGGCCGCATGTCAAAGCTGGCGTAACCACAGATGAGCTCAATACTCTCTGCCATGACTACATTGTCAACGAGCAGCAGGCCATACCAGCTCCTCTTAACTATCATGGTTTTCCCAAATCAATCTGCACCTCGGTTAACCAGGTGATTTGTCACGGCATTCCCAACGACAAAGCGTTAAAAGATGGCGACATTATTAATATTGATATCACCGTTATTAAAGATGGCTATCATGGCGACACCTCTAAAATGTTTGTGGTGGGCAAACCCAGCATTATGGCTGAGCGGCTTATCCGGGTGACCCAGGAGTGTTTATATCTGGCGTTAAAGCAGGTAAAAAACGGTGTCCGGCTGGGCGATATCGGCCACACCATTCAGCAACACGCTGAAAAACATAGTTATTCTGTGGTACGGGAATATTGCGGCCATGGCATAGGGGCTGTTTTCCATGAAGACCCACAGGTGTTGCATTATGGCAAGCCCGGTACCGGCGAGGTATTAAAAAGTGGCATGTGTTTAACAATAGAGCCAATGATTAATGCCGGAGGCCGCCACAGCAAAATGCTGAAAGACGGCTGGACCGTTGTGACCAAAGATCGCAGTTTATCAGCCCAGTTTGAACATACCCTGCTGGTTACCGACGATGGCTGTGAAATTCTGACGCTGCGCAGTGATGAAACACTGGAACGCCACCTGACAGCAGAGTAACCACTTACTAATCGTTCAGCAGGGAGTCGCATGACGCAAACATTGCAATTTAACCGATCACTGCCAGGCAGTTTTTCGCTGGACAACTATAAAAAACACTTCAGTGAATTTCATGACTGGCTGGTGCGCAGCTTTGAGCACCAGCCAATCAACGGTCTGGTTAAAGCTCGTGCCCGTTTTATTGACTCGGTGTTAAGTCAGCTGTGGCAACATTTTGAACTGAGCAAAGAGCACAACCTGAGTTTAGTCGCGGTGGGTGGCTATGGCCGTGGCGAGCTTCACCCCTACTCTGACATTGATTTGCTGATTTTATCTGACCGGCGCTTAACCAGCAGCCAACAAGAAGCCGTCGCCAGCTTTATTACCAGTTTATGGGACCTGCGTTTAGAGGTCGGCCACAGTGTCCGCACCTTAAAAGAAACCATAAAGCTCGGTAAAGACGACATTACCATTGCCACCAATTTACTGGAAATGCGCCTGCTAACCGGCAACAAGCCGTTGTTTGAGCAGCTGCAGCAGGAGATCAGTGCTGATAACTTCTGGAGCAGTCAGGCGTTCTTTCAGGCCAAACGGCATGAACAACAGCAGCGTCATGCCCAGTATCATGGTACGGCCTATAACCTTGAGCCAAACCTGAAAGCGAATCCCGGTGGCCTGCGGGATATTCAGACTATTGGCTGGGTGGCGAAAAAGCATTTTAACACCCGGACGATGCGTGAACTGGTAGCCTATCAGTACCTGACAGAAGATGAATATCAGGAACTGATGGAATGCGAAGCCTATTTGTGGCAAATGCGTTTTGCGCTACATATTGAAGCTGGCCGCAATGAAAACAGGATTTTATTTGACTACCAGCCGGCTGCAGCAAAACGGCTGGGCTTTGGCTCCGACGGTAAAGCTTCAGTCGAGCGGATGATGAAACGGTTTTTCCGTACAGTACAACGGGTAAGCGAGTTGAACGAAATGCTGTTACAGCATTTTGAAGGCAGCATTTTAAACCAGGGCACCAAAGTAAAAGTACAACAACTGGACGACTACTTTGAGCTGAGCGGTCATTTAATCAAAGCCCGCGACAATGCCATTTTTGCCCGGCGTGACAACCTGCTGCGGCTATTCTGGCACATTGCCAACAACTCTAACATTACCGGTATTCACTCCACTACGTTGCGTTTACTGCGCCAGGTTCGCCGGCGGTTAATGGGCGATTTACAGGACTATGAGGCTTGCCGTCAGTTATTCCTGGCGCTGTTGCGCCACCCGCGTGGTATGGATAAAGCCATTACATTGATGCACCGCTACGGCGTGCTGGCTGCTTATTTACCGCAGTGGCGCAATATTGTCGGCCAGATGCAATTTGACTTATTTCATGCGTATACGGTAGATGAACATACCCATCGTCTGCTGAAAAACCTTTATAAGTACACCCAGCCTGAACATGAAAGTGAATTCCCGCTCTGTACCGATATTGTTAAGCGGATGGAGAAGCCAGAACTGCTATACCTGGCCGGTATTTTTCATGATATTGCCAAAGGCCGTGGCGGTGATCATTCTGAACTGGGTGCGATGGATGTGCGGGAATTTGCCAAACTGCATAAACTCAGTGAGTTCGACAGTAAACTGGTCGCCTGGCTGGTGGAAAGTCATCTGCTGATGTCCGTTACCGCCCAGCGGCGTGATATTCATGATCCGGCCGTTGTCGCCGAGTTCGCCGAAAAAGTGCGGGATGAAACCCGGCTTAATTATCTGTATTGTTTAACCCTGGCCGACATCCGGGCCACTAACGATAATCTGTGGAACGACTGGAAAGGCTCATTACTGCGGGAGTTATTTCTGGCCACCCAGAAAGCCTTTCGCCGCGGCCTGGAAAAACCAATGGATTTACGCGATTTAATTCGCGAAAACCAGAGCGAAGCGATGCCGCTTTTGCTAAAACAAACTTTTACTGAATCTGAAATCCAGCACTTGTGGAGCCGGATTAAAGCAGATTACTTTGCCCGCTACAGCCCGAAACAAATAGCCTGGCACTGCGAACATATTTTACGTCATAAAAATCGCACTGAACCTTTAGTGCTGATCAGTAAAACGCCGATTCGCGGCGGGACCCAGGTATTTATATATACTCAGGATCAACCAGGCCTGTTCGCCCGGCTGGTGGCGGCGCTTGACAGTAAAAAAGTCAATATTTTTGATGCCCAGATCATGACCAATAAAGATGGTTACGCGATGGATACCTTTGTTATTCTTGAACAAAACGGCGAGCCGGTCAGTTCACCTTCAAGATTAACCAGTATTAAGCGGGCGCTGGAGCTGTATATCGCCGGTAAGCCGGATTTATCCCGGCAAAAACCGCGGCTGTCGCGGCAGATGCGCCAGTTTAATGTACCACCCAAAGTGGTATTTTTGCCGGGTAACATTAAGCAGCGCACCATGGTTGAAATTGCCGCCCTTGATACCCCTGGCTTACTGGCTGATATCGGTCAGGTATTTCAACGCTGCGGCGTAAATATTCATGCCGCTAAAATCACTACCATCGGTGAGCGGGCAGAAGACTTTTTTATGTTATCAAATGCACAGGACCAGGCCCTAAGCAGCGACGAGCAAAGTCAGCTTAGACGGGTGCTGATTTCACAACTCTCACAGGAAACAGAAGGCTAAAATAACACCATGTCTGACTTAAAAAGCATTATCGAAAATGCGTTCGAACTTCGTGCCGATATTACTCCAGGCTCGGTATCGGCTGACGTTAAAGCAGCCGTGCAGCAGGCGATAGCGCTGCTGGACTGCGGCCAGGCACGGGTTGCCGAAAAAATTGCCGGCGAATGGGTCGTGCACCAGTGGCTGAAAAAAGCGGTGCTGCTGTCGTTCCGGATTAATGATAATGTGGTAATGGACGGTGCTGAAAACCGTTTTTTTGACAAAGTACCAATGAAATACGCCGACTACACTGCCGAGCGCTTTCGTGCAGATGGTGTGCGGGTAGTCCCCCCGGCTGCAGCCCGCCAGGGCAGCTACATTGGCAGAAATGTCGTGCTAATGCCAAGCTACGTTAATATTGGCGCTTATGTTGGTGACGGCACCATGGTTGATACCTGGGCAACTGTCGGCAGCTGTGCCCAGATTGGTAAGAATGTTCACTTATCCGGTGGCGTCGGCATTGGCGGCGTACTGGAACCGCTGCAGGCTAACCCGACCATTATTGAAGACAACTGCTTTATCGGCGCCCGCTCTGAAGTGGTAGAAGGCGTTATTGTCGAAGAAGGTGCGGTGTTATCAATGGGTGTGTATATCAGCCAGAGCACCCGGATTTACGATCGGGAAACCGGCGAAATCAGTTACGGCCGGGTACCGGCTGGAGCGGTCGTGGTGCCAGGCACCTTGCCTGCCAAAGATGGCAGCCATAACTTATATGCCGCCATTATTGTTAAAAAAGTCGATGCTCAAACCCGGGCTAAAGTGGGTATTAACGCCCTGCTTCGCAGCGTAGAGTAACGCTGGCAGTACTACTTTTGAATTGACAGTATCGAACCTGCAAAGGCAGCTGCTGCCTTTGCAGGTTAACGCCGCCGACAAACCATTAGCTAAATATCGTTAACATTGCAAAACCGACCAGCCCGGCGACAGCAAAAATGCTGTACTCAAGCCGTTTTTCAAAACGTTTCTCCGCGCCACCGTCAGCAGGCACCAGCAGTGCCGAAACTAAACAGGTTAGCCCTGCCAGTAAAAAAAGTGTGGTTAAACCAAATACCAGTGCCGAGCCAAACATTGCCATTTTTCACCCTTAGTTTATTTGCCAAACCCATAATGTTGTCATACTGTACCGCCATCCGGCAAAACAGCGCGCATTCTAGCATAAAAAACCGCCACTTAGACCAGCGCTGTGTGATGCTGCGTTATATTCTGTTACTAAAAACCTTAATCATTCAGCTACAATCTGCCTGCAACATCTTATACTGGCTGCAACTGTTTAACTGAGCTTCAGTCGGAGCAAGCATGCATTACTTTTTTCAGGGCGCGGCATTAATGGGCACCAAAGGCCTAAAACGCTTTGTGCTGATCCCACTTTTGATAAATTTACTGCTTTTTTCTGCCGCATTTTATCTGCTGATGCAGCAGATTCAGGCAATGATAGCGGCCATGCAGCATTACCTGCCAGCCTGGCTGCACTGGCTGGAATACCTGCTGATCCCTCTTGGCGTGTTTTCACTGGTGATTGGCCTGGCGTACAGTTTTACCATGGTTGCCAATTTTATTGCCGCTCCTTTCAACGGCCTGCTTAGTGAAAAAGTGGAAGCCCATTTAACCGGTAAACCGTTACCCAGTGTTGGCTTTCGTGGCTTTATCAACGATATACCCCGCATGCTTGGCCGGGAATGGCAAAAATTACGCTATGCCCTGCCCCGGGCCATTGTCGTATTTGTCCTGTTTTTATTCCTGCCGGTAGTTGGCCCGGTATTGTGGTTCCTGTTTACCAGCTGGTTGCTGGCAATCCAGTATCTCGATTACCCCTTTGATAACCACCGTATCGATTTTGCCGTTATGCGCGGCCAATTGCGACGCCAGCCAGCCAGCAGCTTTAGTTTTGGCATTATGGTAAATTTTGCTTGTATGATACCGTTATTTAACTTGTTTGTTATGCCCATTGCGGTTTGCGGCGCAACGGCGATGTGGGTTGATAAACTTGCTCTGCAAAATGATCCCGAGCAGCAACGGCCCGGCCAGGCGCAGTATCGAAAACTCGACAAATATTGTTAAGAGTAACTGCCAACATGAATGCATTTGATTTTGAACTGGTCCAGAAATTTTTAATTGCCTTACTGCTTGGCGCCCTTGTAGGGATGGAGCGTGAAAAACACCGCCGCAATCAGCAATTAGGCAGCTTTGGTGGCTTACGTACCTTTATTCTGGTGGCGCAGGCTGGCGCAGTCTCTGCGTGGCTGTCGTTACATCTGCAAGCTGCCTGGTTATTTATCATGGTAGTGCTTATCGTCGGGGTGGTTGCCAGTGTGGCCTTTGTTATGGAAAGCCGACGGCGCAATGAGTTCAGCGGTTTAACCAGCGAGCTCAGTGCTATTACGGTTTGCCTGCTGGGCGGCGCGGTCATGTATGGCTACACCGAGCTGGCGGTGATGCTGGGCATTCTTACCTCTGCAATTCTGACCTTTAAACAGCCACTGCATGGCCTGGTCGACAAAATTGGCAATGAAGATTTGTATGCCATTATGAAACTGCTGATCGCCAGCTTTATTGTATTACCGTTACTACCGCAACAACCTGTTGATCCCTGGCAGGCATTAAACCTTTACCGGCTGTGGCTGTTAGTGGTGCTGATTTCTGCAATGTCATTGTTAGGTTATGTCGCAGTACGCTGGCTCGGCGAAGCACATGGTACTGTGGTTACCGGGATTACCGGGGGGCTGGCATCCTCTACAGCCACGACTCTCAGCTTTGCCCGCAACAGCAAAGCTCAGGGCAACAGCATGGCCGCGGATACCCAGGCAACCGGCATTCTGCTGGCCTGGCTGGTCATGTTTATCAGAGTGCTGGTAACAATAACAATTGTATTTAAACCGTTGCTACCGTTATTGTTAATCCCGTTCGGGGCGATGGCGACAATGACCGCAGCTCTGGCAGGGCTCTGCTACTGGCGCGGCAGTAAGCAACAGCTGGCCCGCCCGGAACAAAGTGAAGTATCGGTCAAAAACCCTTTTAGTCTGATTGCAGCGATAAAATTCGGGCTGTTTTTTGCCGTCATTCTGATCCTGGTAAAATTTGTCCAGCTCTATACGCCGAGCGAAACCCTGTATTTACTGGCAGCAGTTGCCGGGCTGACCGACGTGGACGCGATTACGTTATCGATGGCAGATTACGCCCGCTCGGCGACAGGCAGCCTGACCCTTGCTGCCGGCGCAATTACCGTTGCCGCCCTGAGCAATACTCTGGTTAAATGCGGCATGGTGGTGTTTTTAGGTAGTAAGCCGCTGGCCAGAAGCCTGATTTTCGCTACCGTACTAATCAGCCTGACCGGTGGTATAAGTATTGCGCTACTCAGATTTTTTTAAGCTGCTGCTCCAGCCAGGGCAACGCCACCGTTTCGGGCTCTAAGGTTTCACAGGCGTCAATCCGCAACATTGGCGCCAGCTCACTGCCCTGAATTTCAGTCAGTAGCTCACGCATTTGCTCGCCTGCACCGCAGAAAGTATCATAGCTGCTATCTCCTAACGCAATAACAGCAAACGGCTTACCGCTTAACAACGGAAACCGGTTTTTAAGTTCAACATAAAATGGCAGCAAGTTGTCAGGGATGTCACCCTGACCGGTCGTCGAGGTAATGACCAGCCAGGCGTTGGCATCCGCTGCCATTACGTCATCCAGCTTCGGTTCATCGAATAGTGCCAGCTCGTGGCCAGCACCGGCGATAACAGCTTCTGCCTGCTCAGCGACATATTGAGCACCACCATACACAGAACCCACAATCAGGGCGATTTTTGCCATTTTTCCTCCAGAAAATGTGCAGCGAATTGCTGCTGATAATAGAGTTCAGCCACCGGCCAACCAAAGTGATTAAACAGCGGTTCAAGCTCGTTCAGACCGGCAGATATTGTTAAAGTTTCGCCCGTCACCGGATGCGGTAACTGCAGCTGTTTTGCTACCAGCAATAAACGCCTGCAATTAAAATGCTGCTTAAATAAAGCATTGTGCTTGCCATCGCCATGACTGGTATCACCGACTATCGGATGGCGTAAATGCGCCAGATGCCGGCGTAGCTGATGCTTCCGCCCGGTAAGCGGCTGCAGGGCAACCAGAGAATAACGTGCTGCCGGATATTTACTGACTGGAATGGGCAATTCAATCTGCTGTAACGGCTGATATCGGCTGATGGCTTGCTGCGGCGCTTTATCGCTGCGGCTGAATTTATCGGCAATTTTATCCAGCTGTTCTTTTAAAGGGTAGTCTAACTGGCCTGCCGCAGATAAGAACCCGCGAACCACCGCCAGATAATGTTTACGCCACAAGTGCTGCTCCTGCTGCTGGCCAAGCAATCTGGCGACATCAGCAGATAGGGCAAACAACAATACCCCGGACGTTGGCCGATCTAACCGGTGTACCGGAAACACATGCTGCCCGAGCATATCGCGCAACGTTTGCATCACAAAGACAGTTTCATGTTTATCCAGAAACGAGCGATGCACCAGCATACCGCTGGGTTTATCGACTGCGACAATATACTGGTCCCGATACAGAATTGATAACGGCGACGTCAGGGTAAACGGCTCGGCTGAACTCATCACTGCACCGTCAGAGTGCTGTCAATTTGCTGGATCAGCTGTAATAAAGGTTGTAAGCGTTGCCCCTGCGCTTTAAATGCCTCTTCGGCATAGGGCAGGATACTGACTTTAGCCGGCAATGGCTGCCTGTTTTGCAGTAATCTCCAAAGCTTTGGCAGGAACACGAATTGCAGCCATTGCTCCAGGCGCAACGTATCACAGCAAAACGGGGTTGTGCTGGCCAGGTCGGCATCGTCAGGTGCGGTAATGCTCCATAACTGCTGTTGCTTTAATTCGGTTTCAAGCTGAATAAGAAGATATTTAACCACATCTGACATAACGACCTCACTCTATGCCAGGTAGTTTACCATAAGCTTTATCAACGACCAGCACTTGTAAAACGGTAATTTCGCCAGCATTATCAGCAGGTCGTTTCAGGAGAAAACTATGGGCCCGGTATTATTATTGCTGTTTATCAGCACAGTTTGTTATCTGTTCTGGCTGCAGCGCAAGCAGGACGAGCGGGCACGCTTGCTGGCTAAGCAGCTGTGTCAGCAGCAGGAATTGCAGATGCTGGATTGCGGTCGCAATGGCCACAGTTTTCGCAAAATTAATGGCCGGCTACGGTTTACTACTTTGTATCAGGTCGATTTCAGTGCCGATGGTGAAAGCCGCTATCCGGCAGAACTGGTGCTAAGTGGCATGCGGCTGGCCGCATTTAATTTGCCTGCCCACCGGATTTAAACCGGTGGCATTTTATGTTTAAGCTGGCCGGTTAAAAAATCTTTCAGCATCACCCAGTCAGCAGCAAGGCTGTACAAAGGATATTTAAAGGTGGCCGGTTTGTTATGTTCAAACATAAAATGGCCTAACCAGGCAAAGCCATAGCCGATAAACGGCAGCAGCCATAACCAACGCCATTGCTGGGTAAAAAGTGCAAACAGCAGCACCGCAATAACCAGGCTGCTGCCGATATAATGCAAAGTCCGGCATACCGGATGGCGATGCTCGCTCAGATAATAAGGGTAAAATTCCTGAAAGTTGTTAAAACCTGACATAGCCGCTGTCCTCCTGTTTACGCCGGCTCAGCCTGACTTTGCCGTGGCCGGAACATCAGGCTGCCGCTGACACTACCAAATGCCAGTTCCGTTACCTTCTGATATTTATCGTCAGCAAAAAAAGGCTGATACTTAGCCAGGGTTACAAACACGCCAATGCCGTTGGAGCTGTGATCCTCATCAACAATGCTGTCAACAGCATGGATCAGGTAATGCCCCAGCCCAAGATGCTGGTATTTTGGCGAGACGGCAATAAATGCCAGCATATGGTAACGTTCATAAGGCATGGCAGCATGGATACGCTGCTCTTTTTCCAGCATTTGCCGGGTTGAGACAAAACCGGCAGTCAGCAGCATCTTTAAGCGCCAGTGCCACAGCCGGTTGCTGCCGATGCCAGAGTCAGGCCCTACCACACAGGCAACCCCCAGCAATTGGTCGCCATGAAACAGCCCGACTAGCGGTTGCTGCGCCTGCCAGAAGGTATTGAGCTCCTCACGGATCGCAGAGCGTAACCGTTGTTCATAGTCAGGCGTATCGCCACGGAAAATAGTTAAAAACAATGGGTCGTCATGATAAGACTGATATAAAAGCGATGCTGCCAGTTTTAACTCTTCGCCATTAAGCAACGCTGCTTTTAACTGCTCTGGATTAAAGGTATTCAGTATTGCCGTCATCACGTCTCTCTTATTGTTGTTTTTTCAACCACAATACCAGTAGGTTGGGTTGTTGCCAAGCAGCTTTTCCGGCGCTGCCGGGCACTATGCTGGGCTTATCAGCCAGCACTGACTATGCTTATAGTTAGCTATGGCGGATTGCCTTATCCAAATCAGAACAGGAGATAATGATGGATACATCAAACCATAATATGACCAATCTGTTTATGCAGTTAGGATTAGACAGCAGCCCTGAAGATATCAAACGTTTTATCAGCAATCACCGTCTGGCTGACGATGTTGAGCTGGTCGATGCCCCGTTCTGGAATCAGGCGCAGCGGCATTTTCTGAAAGAATCATTTAAAGAGGATGCGGATTGGGTGATGACTATTGATGAGCTGAACACCCAGCTGCGGTATTAGCGCAGCCAGGTACTAAGTTTAAATTATAACTGCTGGTAGGCTTTGTCGCCCCAGCTATGCAGCTGATTGTTGATAAAAACCAACGGGGTGCATTCATCTTTGGTGGTTTTGCCGTCGCTGCGTTTATGCTGGGTGCGGTAAAACAGCACCTGCACCTGCTCGCCATCTTTAACCAGAAATTCGGTAAAGTCAGGATTGCCTAAACGTGATATCACATTATTAAATGCCATGCCGGGTTCAAACTGATTAATCTGCGCCAGATTTTCCCGCTGAACTTTTCGCCACTCATTGTCAGCACCATCTGAACTTTCATAATCTTTATCGCCAATCGCCACGACACAACCAGTTAATAAGCCGGTTAATGCCAGCAAGCTCAGGGTTCTGATTATCATCTTTTTACTCCATTAGTTATTATTTTCTGTTACGTTTTTGATTTAGTTTCACAGGCTGAGATGCCTGCTACATTATCAAATTTTGCAAATTCGATACCAACTTTATTTTATATACAAATCAACAAATTACTTAATTAGCTCTATCTATCAACCTGGCCTGATGCTAAATTTAACCAAATAATAGTCAAATTAAAGCAAAATTAATGAGCTCGCCAATCGAACTGCTTCATCAAACTGCTGCCCGGTTACGCCAGGAAGGTAAAACCCCCAGTCTGGCATTGTTTAAAGCCCGCTTAGCCGGGCAGCTGACGGTACCGGCACTTTTTTCAGCCTATCAGCTGTGGCGCCAGCAAACGCCGGCAGATACTGCACAGCCGCAACAACTAAATTCCGCTGCAGTGGCTGAACCCGAAAATCTGGCTGAGCAACTGCAGCGCATTGAGAACAAACTGGACCGCATTCTTGCCCTGCTGGAACAACCACATGTATCTGGCTGAACTAACCTATAAAGTCATCGCTGATACCAGTTTCAGCCGCGCTGAAGCAGCAATCCGCCAATTTAGCGAGGCACTGATTTTTAATGGCAATGTTATCGGCCGCGAATTCCCAACCTCCTGGCAGCACGAAAGCTTTAACAGCCGGCTGGTTATTCCGGCAGAGAATGCATTGCAACGCAGCCATTTAAGCGTCAGAGCATTGCAGGCAGAGCAGCAGCTGGCATCTGCCGGACTGGCATATCCGCAAGTGCAACTACTGGGCATGGATATCATGTCACAGCACAGTAGCAACCAGAGCGCAGAGGCATTGCTGCTGTTTACCACTTTCAGCGATAACTGCTCGCCGCTGCGAAACCTGGCAGATCTGGCACCGCTACCGTTATATCAGTTGCAACCGGCCAGCGGTTCAGATCATGAAGCCCTGATCCGCTGGCAAATCCAGTTTCAGGCGCTGGATGAAATACAGCAACAAGAACAACGGGTGCTGCGAAAAACAGCGGAAAACAGCCTGCAGCAACTGGGCAGCACCCTGAACCAGCAGGGTCGGCAATTGGCAAAAGACATTGCCAGCCATAACAACCTGCCTGTTTATTATGCGTTATACAGCGGCAGCAGCAAAAACTGTGCTGGCGAAGCAGAAAAGCTTTGCCCGGGTTGTGGTGCAGACTGGCGCCTGGCAACGCCGCTGCTGGATATTTTCGATTTTAAATGTGACCGCTGTTTGCTGCTCAGTAATATTGCCTGGGAGTGTCAGACGCCCTGATAGGCCGCCGGGCTTAGCTGGCTGAAAAAATCAGCCAGCGATTCGGCCAGTTTTTCTTTAACATCTTTGCCAACCGTCTCCAGATACACTTCTCCGCTGCGGTTTAATACCGACAACAAAATATTGTCGTCATCGGTTAAGGCAAAAAACACCGTCTCGGGTTGTTTCAGGCGCCGTTTCATCAGAATATGGCCAATAATGTTTTCCTGCAGCCGCGCCAGATCATCCTGGTCCCAGACCATCAGTAATTGTAGTGGCCCCCGGCTGTGGCTGGCGCCCAGGCCGGCACCATAATATAAACTGTAGAACTGCTTAATATCCGGGTGCAGGCTCAATTCCAGGGCCTGCTCAATATTACTGAAATCAGCCGGGGGTTGCTGGCGCACCGGTTGCCAGCTTACCTGATTGTCGTCCAGCACAGCCAGCTGGCACGGTGCCGGGCTGGCAGGATCCGCTGTCCAGGCTTGCAATGTCAGGTTTTGTTGCTGATACCAGTTCTGGGTCTGGTTAATAAAATTCTGGTAGCACTCTGCTAATGACGACACGGACACCCTCTCTACTCTGACATGAAGTTATGCTAAGATCGCCCGCATTCTAACCGGATTAGTAGCCAGATGACAAAAAGCCACTCAGAAATTATGGCCGGGTTAAGCCTTGGCAAATCGACAGCTTATGCCGAACAGTATGATCCCAGCCTGTTGCAGCCGGTGCCCCGCACGCTGGGCAGAAGCAGTCTGGGTCTGGACGATACGGATGCCCTGCCTTTTATTGGCGAGGATATCTGGCATGGCTATGAATTATCCTGGCTCAATGCCAAAGGTAAACCTATGGTGGCATTAGCCACCTTTGTGGTGCCGGTTACCTCGGCAAATCTGATTGAGTCGAAGTCTTTCAAGCTATATCTGAATAGCTTTAACCAGAGCCGTTTTGCTGATTTACGCCAGGTTTATCAGGCGCTGCAACGTGATTTGTCTGCCTGTGCCGGCAGTATGGTACGGGTGACGTTACATAACGTTAATGAAATCATGGTATTTCAGCCTACCTGGATACCAGGACATTGTATTGATGATTTGGACATCAATATCGACAGTTACCAGTATAACCCAGATCTGTTGCAACTGGCTGACAAGCCCGGCATGATTGATGAGAAGGTGCATTCACACTTATTAAAATCAAACTGTCTGATCACGTCACAACCCGACTGGGCAAGTATCTATGTGCATTATCGTGGCCCTGCTATTGATCATGCGGCTTTACTACGCTACTTCATCAGTTTTCGCAGCCATAACGAATTTCATGAACAATGTATCGAGCGGATTTTTCTCGATATCTGGCAACGTTGTAAGCCCGAGTATCTGCTGGTGTATGCCCGTTATACCCGCCGTGGTGGTCTGGACATTAACCCGGTGCGGGCCAGCGCCAGTTATCAGCTGCCAAACTTGCGGTTAAGCCGGCAATAAACGGTAAACTTTCAGTGTCACTTTCAGAAATTAAGCACTGATAGGGTGTTTTCAGCTGTAAATAAGCCAATACAGCTGAAATAAATGAAAGCCTTACTGTAACATTACATGTTAACTTTCAAAAACAGGCAAATTCTGCTTTAATAGCGCAGTGGGTTAGACGGACTAACCCGCAGCGGTAGCAAGAAGGATCGCCAATTATGTATTATCTTACCTCTGAAGAAGAAACATCCTGGTTACCTTATTACCTGTACAAATAAGTTAATCCGGCAAACAATAATAGTCCCCTACCCCCAGCGAGCTCCGGCTCGCTGTTTTTATTCGTTGCACCGGCAATAAAATACTCAAACAGTGATCGCATTTCCGTTGTTTACGGATATACTTAAATCTAAACAGCTTTTTTAACATTTATGTATTTAAGGTGCAGCCTTTGCAAGATGATCTGAAGCAGCAACTGGCCAATGCGATTAAAGCGCGTAAAACATTGGAAGATGCATACGAAAGTCAGTTTAAGATTTTGGCCCAGTTTGTACTTCGGTTATCGCTGGTGTGTAAAGGCGTGGATCTGGAGCTGGACAACCGCCTGGCCAAGTTACGAACTGAGTTAGCCAAAGGCACCGATCTGGAAAAGCTGATCCCTTTTATCGCTGATACCAACCAAAGCCTGCAGTTGCTGGATGCCAAACAACAACGCGATATTAAGGAAGTACAGCAACAGCTTAATCAGGCAGGCAAATTGCTGCAGCAGCAAAAAGGCCTGCCCGATCAACTGCGCCGGGATCTGCGGCAGCTATTAACCAAAGTTGCCGAACCACCGTCTACTGTACAGGCTTTTTTACCCCATTTAACCAGCCTTACCAACCTGTATCAGAGTGCCTTACAATCGAAACAGCAAATTGACAGCAGTGCAGAAAGTGATGATGTTCGCTATGGCCATATTTGCCGCCAAATCAGTGTCGAGCTGACAAACTTACTCAGCGAGTTAGCTTTTGCTGAAAAAAGCGCACCGCAAATCACGCTGATCAGGCAGAGTTTACTGGACAATTTATCGATCGAAGCGCTGCTGGACGCTTGTCTGCAAACCATTACCGTTATCGTCGCCAGCATCAATGAAGAACGCCTGTCGGCTGAGCATTTTTTACTGAAACTGAATGACGCGCTGTCATCAGTAAAGCAGGCTGTCAGTCTGTCGTTAAAAAATGCTGACAAGCTGCACCAGAAACTGGATATTCTTAACCAGCAGATTGAGCAGCAGATTACTCAGCTGGGGCACAGCACAAAAAGCGCCACGTCACTGGAACAATTAAAAGAATTGGTTACCCAGCGATTAGGCAGTATCAGTGATGCCCTAAAATCAAAAGAGCAGCTGGAGACGGAAGAGCGCCAGGCCATGTTATTAACGTTAAATGGCATGGAACTGCGACTAAAAGAACTGGAAGCTGAAGCACAGACTTTCAGAACCAAACTGGCTGAACAGAATTTCCGCAGTTTACAGGATTCATTAACAGAAATTCCTAACCGGGCAGCCTTTGACGAGCGGCTGGCGCTGGAGATTAAGCGCTGGCAACGCTACAAAAAACCCCTGTGTATCGCGCTGGCCGATGTTGACCATTTTAAAAGCATTAATGACAATTATGGCCATAGTGCAGGTGATAAAACACTCAGAGTCATCGCTAAAGCATTACAACAGGGCTTACGGGAAACTGATTTTATTGCCCGTTATGGCGGTGAAGAATTTGTTATTTTGTTTCCGGAAACAGCGCTGGAAGAGCTCACAGCACCGCTGAACAAGTTAAGAGAAAAAATTAAAAGTATTGTGTTTACCTTTAAAAATCAGAAAGTCCCTATCACCATTTCCTTTGGGGCTAGCCAATTAACCGCTGAAGATACCAGCCGTCAGGTTTTTGATCGGGCAGATGAAGCACTTTATGAAGCTAAAAAAGCCGGCCGCGATCGCGTCATTCTAAAAATCTGACGCTGGTGCAGCACACAATCAGTATTGGAGTTACAGATGCAGGTGCATTTAAACCCGTTAGGCGCCATGGATTTACTGTCTCAGCTTGAAGTTGAACGTTTAAAGAACAACACCGAATCAGAAGCCTTCGCCTTATTTCGTAATTGCTGCCTGGCAGTGCTGAATGTCGGTAGCCACACGGATAGCTCCGCGGAAATTTACGAGCAATATAAAGATTTCAGCGTTAATTTACTGGCGCGCGAACGTGGCATAAAAATCGAACTGACTAACCCGCCGCAAAGCGCTTTTGTTGATGGCGTTATTATCAAAGGTATTCATGAACACCTGTTTGCCGTGCTCAGGGATATTCTGTTTTACCATACCCGTCGTTCAGCCGAGACCAAAGCCCGGGAACTTGAGGACCCGCGGCAGCTGACTCACACCGTATTTGATATTCTGCGTAATGCCCGGGTGGTCGACGCCACTTATGTGCCAAGCATGATTGTTTGCTGGGGTGGCCACTCAATTAATGAAATTGAATACGAGTATACCAAAGAGGTTGGTTACCAGTTAGGCCTGCGCGGGTTAGATATCTGTACCGGCTGTGGCCCGGGCGCGATGAAGGGGCCGATGAAAGGCGCGACCATCGGCCACAACAAGCAGCGGATCCGTACCGGTCGTTATCTGGGGTTAACCGAACCCAGTATCATTGCCGCCGAACCGCCAAACCCGATTGTCAACGAACTGGTGATCCTGCCCGACATTGAAAAACGGCTGGAAGCTTTTGTCCGGGTTGCGCATGGCATTATTATCTTCCCCGGTGGCGCAGGAACGGCAGAAGAGCTGTTATACCTGCTGGGTATTATGCTGAAAAAAAGTAATGCTGGACAACAACTGCCGATTATTCTGACCGGTCCGCGCCAGTCAGAGGCCTACTTCAATGAAATTGCCAATTTTATCCAAAGCACCCTGGGCAACGAAGCGTTACGGCTGGTCGAGATAATCATTGATGACCCGGCCGAGGTGGCGCGAAAGTTAAAACAGGGCTGTGCCGATGTGCGCCAATATCGAAAATCGGTGGGCGATGCCTACCACTTTAACTGGACGCTGGATATTGATCCGCAGTTCCAGCAGCCTTTTATCCCGAATCACCAGAATATGGCCGCACTGGACTTGCACCTGGAACAAGACAAAGCGAAACTTGCTGCCAATTTACGGCGGGCATTCTCTGGTATTGTCGCCGGCAATGTTAAAGATGAAGGGATCCGGGCAATTCGCCAGCATGGACCTTTCCAGTTATCAGGAGAACCGGTACTGATGCAAATGATGGATACCCTGCTGCAGGCCTTTGTCGACCAGGGCAGAATGAAACTGCCGGGCACTGCCTATGTGCCGTGTTACAGGATCATTCGCTAGCTATGATGCACCTGGTATTAATTGATGCACTGAACCTGATCAGACGCCTGTACGCCGTTCAGGAGCGGCCTTATCTGCCATTAGCAGAGCAGGTTGCTGACGGCACCCGCCAGCAGATTATTAACAATACCAGGAACATGTTATTGCAGGCGCTGCAGCGGCTGCGCCATGAACTTTCGCCAAGCCATGCGTTGTTGGTGTTTGATGGCCGCGACAGTCAGTGGCGCCAGCAACGCTGTCCAGAGTACAAAGCTAACCGCAAGCCGATGCCGGAAATCCTGGCAGAAGCACTGCCGCTGCTGGAGCAATCTGCAGCACAGCATGGCTTTCGCTGCTTTACCGATCCGAAGCTTGAAGCCGACGATATTATTGCCAGTATTGCCAGTAAACTTAACCAGCATCAGCAACAGGTAACCATTGTCTCGACCGACAAAGGCTTTCTGCCATTACTAACTCAGGGCATTAATATTTATGATCCTTTCGCCCGCCAGCAGCTGAACCCGGCGTATGTTGAAACCAAGTTTGGGGTGGCACCGGCGCAATTAGTCAGATTGTGGAGCCTTACCGGCGACAGTACCAATAATATAGCAGGCGTCAGCGGGGTGGGCCCGAAAACCGCTTTAGAACTGATGGCGCTGGGGGACACCCTGACAGACGCGCTGGCTCATCCGGACTGTCCGAAAAAATTACGGGACAAAATACTCAGTCACAAAGAGGCTATCGTCAACTATATGCAGGTGTTGAGCCTGCAGACAACCCTGGAGCTGGGTCTTAATTTACAAGAGCTAAGGCTGCCAGAGCCGGTGCAGGAACAGCCATGAAGATAAAACCTGTTGTGTTATTCGTCGGTGGTTTTGCTGTCTATATCCTGCTTACAGTAACAGTGCTGTTATTTTATAAAGATGATCCGGCGCAGATGACCTGGCAACATCGTGACAACTTTAATACCAAAGTTATCGGCCGTTATAAACTTGCTGAAAACCACACTCAGGATGATGTGACCGGTCGCCTTGGCGGACCCGACATTACCCAAGCCGTGCTGCTTAATGGTCAGGTTTATCAGTTAATGTACTACCGCACCCAACGCAAGCTGCCCGATGGCATTACTACCGAAGACGAATGCACTGCACTGCTGTTTGTTAACCGTCAGCTGGTGGCTATCGGTGATGGCGCGATCAGTCAGTATCAGCAATATGTGAACAATGACAACAGCTGACAAGCTATGGCCACTTTTTTATTCTGGCTTACAACAGCTTAAGCAACTGGTGCCCCAACCTTCGGTGCCAGCATCTGCGGCAGCTATGCCCGCGATATTGCAGCAAAGTGTCCAGCTAAGCATCTTATTTAATGAACTGGCGGCTCAGCATCCGGCCAGTATTGTCGCTCAGCTTAATCTGACACCACGTCAGTTGTCGCCGCATCTGGCCAAAGCAGTTAAAATGCTGGCGTTAAGTATGATCCTTGGTCGCAGCTACGGCTGGCAAAACCAGCGCATTGAGCGTTTACTGCAGGCCGGTTTAGTGACTACCGCCTGCGGCGATGATAGCGTAACCACCCTTCAGGCCAGCCTCATCGCTGCCAAAGCGCTGCAGCAGCATGATAAAAAACAGCCGTTATTAGCGCTGCTTATCGGCGCGTGCAACAGCCAACGGCATCATTGCTGGCTACTTCACCCCGACGGGCCGCTACTGGCACGGGTAAGCCAATTGGCAGAACAATTGCTGCCAGCGACAGGTAGTCAGCCCGGCTTAGCGCAAACGCTGAGCAACTATCAGAGCTCCCAGGCTGACGTTACTCCCCCAACATGGTGTTGTTTGTTGCAGCAACTGGCCGAGGTTAAGGCGCTGCCGGGCCGGTTTGCCCGAGCAAAGCAAGCCGCTGACAGCTCAGCGGACTATTGGTTTATCAGTGGCATTGTCTGGCAGAGCGGGCAGAACGAGGCTCTGCAGGTTTATGCCCGTCAGTTTGACCCTGCCAGCAAGACGCTCGGCCATGAGGTACAGCAATTGGCACTGGCAGAGCTGACATTATTAAGTCCGCAGTTTTTCCGTGATATAAACTGGCTGGCCGCACTGGAGCCTGATCCCAGTTTATTACCTCTGGTGCCGGACTACCCCCTGCAAAGCTGCTTTAAGCAATCGCTGTTTGATCAGTTAAGCCAGCTTAGTATCAGTAAACAAGTGCAAATGCTGGAAAGCCGGCCGTTGCTCAGCCAGTATTTACAGCACGCCGCCGCCGGCATCAGTCGTCAGCAGCTACCGGTTAACCGGTTGCGTCATGCCATTAGCATGCTGGGTCAGGACGCCCTGCAAGACTGGGTAGTGCAGGCTGAGCTGTATCAGTTTTGTTTGTGGCAGGGCCACCCGCATCATGCCTGGCTGGAGCAGTTGCAACATTGTCTGGCACAGGCGCTGCGTCTGCTAAGCAGCGCCATGCCTGAGCCACTTGAAGCCGGCACGGCTGGTGTTATCGCCCGCTGCGTTAGCGCAAGCCTCTGGCAGCAGCCGGCACTGTATGCCATTGCGTTGGCCCGGCAAGTGCGGGGGCAGCTGTTACTCGGCGTTTATATTCAGCAGCATATCTGGCAGGCAAAGGATTACCCACAGCACGCTCAACAATTACTGGAACATTATCAGCAGCCGGACTGGGCGCTCGCCATGCAGGACTGGCACAGCCGGCAAGCCACGCCTTTAGTGCTGCTACTGCGCCTGAGCTGGCAGCTGGCCCTGGCTGTCTTTTTGGCTGATGAGGGCAGCAGCCAGCGGTTCGCTGCGTTGCTACCAACAGCGGCTGGCCGGCTTAACTTAGCACCACATCCGGCAACATACTGGCAACAGCAGTTAATCAGCACCAGCCATTGTTATTATCCACTCCCAGAAATGTAGTTTAATTACATCATTCATCGGCGTTATAGCCAGTATAACGCCAGCTTCTATTGTAAGTTTCCACCAAACTGGCGAAATAGCGCTAAAACTGCTATATTCGCGCGGTTCCAGACGGTTAGCGTCTGCCAGTATTCCCCCTTTAACACCCTGAGGATCCACATGAGTAAGCAAACCATTACTGTCATTAAAGGTGATGGCATAGGCCCAAGTATTGTTGAGGCAGCCATTGAAGTATTGACTAAAGCCGGTTGTGATTTTGACTACGAGTATGTTGATGCAGGCCTGACGGCGCTGGAGCAGACCGGCGAACTGCTGCCACAGACAACCTTAGATGCTATTGCCCGCAATAAAATCACCTTAAAAGGTCCACTGACCACGCCGGTAGGTGAAGGCTTTACTTCTATCAATGTAACCCTGCGCAAAAAATTCAGCCTGTATGCCAATGTGCGGCCGGTTATTTCGTTTAAAGGCACCAAAGCTCGTTACGAAAATATCGACATTATCACTATCCGCGAAAACACTGAAGGCATGTATTCCGGTCACCGCCAGCAGCTTTCTGAAGACGGCCTGACTGCTGAAGCCAGCAGCATTATCACCCGCGAAGGTGCCGAGCGGATTGCCGTATTCGCGTTTGAAACGGCGGTGCGTGAAAACCGCAAAAAAGTTACTATTGTTCACAAAGCCAATATTCTGAAATCAACTTCAGGTTTATTTCTGAAAACCGCACGTGAAGTGGCTGCACGCTACCCGGATATCGAAGCTCAGGAAATGATTGTCGACAACGCCTGTATGCAGCTGGTGATGAACCCGCAGCAGTTCGACGTTATCGTTACCACTAACCTGTTTGGCGACATCATATCCGATTTATGTGCCGGATTAGTCGGCGGCCTGGGTATGGCCCCGGGGGCCAATATCGGCAAAGACTGCGCTATTTTCGAAGCTGTGCACGGCAGTGCGCCCGATATCGCCGGTAAAAACCTGGCAAACCCAAGCTCAGTTATTCTGGCGTCAATTCAGATGCTTGAATATCTGCAAATGCAGGATAAAGCAGAGAAAATACGGGCGGCCCTTGCCGACGTGATTGCCAGCGGCGACAGAACTACCCGCGATTTAGGCGGCAGTTTTGGTACCACTGATTTTACCGAAGCAGTGTTAGAAAGGTTATAATCGCCTTACCAGAAGAAATAGCCGCCTGATGGCGGCTATTTTTTTAACGCTTAAAATGCAGGAGCACAGATGAGCCAGCAGCAAAACAACCCGTTACACGGTATTAAACTCGAGCAGGTCGTCACCGCGCTGGTCGATCATTACGGCTGGCCTGAACTTGCACGGCGGATTGACATTAACTGTTTTAAAACCGACCCTTCAATCAAAAGCAGTCTGAAGTTTTTACGCCGCACCCCCTGGGCCCGCGAAAAAACAGAAGCACTTTTTATCGCCACTCATTTACACACTGGGTTAGATCAACAATAGCTATTGAAATGTTATGCAAAGCTAGCCCATGGCTCAGCTGCACCCGGTTTATCTTCAGCCAAGGCGCGGGAGCCGGGCTGTTTTATCATATTTGTGCGCGCTATACATGAGCCGCGCAAATTAAAACCAACATGTCTCACTAATAATACTTTAATTAAACATTAAAAATTTATTACAACCTGCTATTTAACAGCAATACTTTCAATTTCATTCATCCCCCTCACTGTGGTCGTCACAGCTTGACTAAATGTTTCTTACAATTTGGGCGGCAAAAGATTTGTCGGCTTTTTTTACAACTTTAATTTTAAATCACCCCGAACTGTTCAAAAAACCATCAATAATAGTCACTTAACTACAAGGCACGAATATTGCTCTACACAAATATTGCTTTCATTGCAATAAGTAACCTGCCCTAATTTTAATTAAAATTAAGGTAAAACAATAATAACGACCATTGGAACCTTTAGTTTGCAGAACTTATTGCTTTGAATTACCAGCTTGCTCGCGTTGAACGGTCAGGGATTTGAAGCCAATTTGGCATAGTAGTCTAAAGATCAAAATGATGTTAACGGGAGAAGCAAATGAAATTTAATAAATACCTCTTGGGTATTGCGTTATCAGCCGCATTGGCGAGTACATACGCACATGCAAATGCATCGCCGTATATCGTCCAGGTTGATGCCAGCAAGCTTAGCGCAACAAATCATGCCCCAGCTATAGCAGCGTCCGGGATGTACATAGTTGAACTAAAAGGTGCAACCGCAATTAACATGGCCACTCAATTAGGTGAGCTTATTCCAAGTAACCAGTTGGTCGCCACTGTAGGAAATAATTACAACGCCAGTTCACCGAAAATTAAAGCGTACGTAGCGGCCGTAAAAGCCCGCCAAGCTTCAGTTGCCGCTGAAATTGGTATAGTTGATGTGTTGCACAACTACGCGCATACATTTAACGGGTTCTCTGCCCGTTTATCACCAACCCAATTAAAAGCCATAAGCAACCACCCCGACGTTGCAGCAGTTTACCCGGATGAAGTCCATCAACTGCAAACCGCTAATACCCCAACGTTTCTGGGGTTAGTTAGCGAGGCAGGTGATGGTGTACACGACAATGGTATTGTCGGCGAAGACGTTATTGTGGGTATTCTGGATTCTGGTATATGGCCAGAAAATCCTTCTTTCAGCTCTGCGGCAAGCAGCGCAGCGAATTCTTACGGCCCGGCGCCGGAAGCATGGGCGGGTGAGTGTAACGTGGGTAGTGTTGGTTCCTTTGTGCGTGATGGCGTGGTGATTTATGACGATTCAACCGCTCCGGCAGACGAATTTACCTGTAATAATAAATTGATTGGCGCTCGCTATTTCGGCAGCACCTTCTCAAGCGTGTACGAAATGCAATTTGGTTTAGGAGAGTTTGCTTCTCCAAGAGACGCTGATGGCCATGGCAGCCACACAGCGTCAACGGCAGCCGGTAATGCTGGCGTAGACGCAACCTTAAGCGGCACTGACGTTGGTACCTTATCCGGTATTGCACCGCGGGCGCGCGTCGCTGCATATAAAGTATGCTGGAATGCCAATTATATCAGTCCGGCTGGAGTTAACGAACGTGGCTGTTTCTTTGGGGACAGCCTGGCCGCGATAGATCAGGCAGTTATTGATGGTGTAGATGTCTTAAACTACTCTATCGGTAACTCGCAGGCGATTAATTCTCCGGTATACAACGCTTCTCTTAGTGCTGCTAATGCAGGTGTATTCTTCTCTGCCTCTGCCGGTAACAGCGGCCCTACAGCAGCGACAGTAAGTAACATTGCTCCCTGGATTGCAACGGTTGCAGCATCTACTTATGACGGTATTTCGGCCGCCATCGGTAATGCGCTTAATATTAATAGCGGTGCATTAGCTGGTGAGTCATTCTTTTCCGTGCCTGCTGTTATAGGTACAGCGGTACCAGAAGGTGGGCTGACAGCAGATTTAGGTCTTGCTAATCCAATTGCGGCTTGTGGACCTTTAAGCAATGATTTAACCGGTCAGATTGCTCTTATTGCTCGCGGTGGCTGTCCCTTTGTTGACAAACTGTTAAACGCTGAAGCAGCCGGCGCCATTGGCGCAGTAGTCTATACCCTAAGTGGCACGCCAATCCCGATGGGTGGAGAAGACCCCGGTATTGGTATTCCTGGTGTGATGGTCTTTAATGCTGATGGTCTGGCATTAGCCGACAGTGTAAATTCAGGCACCACCAATGTAACAATGTCGCTGGATGGTGCAGCGGTTGACGCAGTTGAAGTGGGTAACATCATGGCGAGCTTCTCGTCACGCGGTGTAAATACCCAGACAGCCGACATCCTGAAGCCTGATATTACCGCTCCTGGCGTGCGCATATTAGCAGCGTCCAGCCCAGAGCAATTGCAATTTGGTGGCAACCCACAAGGTGAAAACTTTGCTTATCTGCAAGGTACGTCAATGTCCAGCCCACATATTGCCGGTATGGCAGCATTGTTAGCGGGTCAGTATCCCACCTGGACTCCGGCTCAAATCAAATCAGCTATTATGACCACGGCGCGCCAGAACCTTGTGAAAGAAAATGGTATCACGCCTGCTGATCCGTTTGATTTCGGTGCCGGCCATGTGGCTCCAGCGCCGTCATTAAATCCTGGCTTGGTTTACAGTGCAAACTTAGGTGATTACCTTGGCTTCTTGTGTGGGCAAGGTGAAGCGGGCTTAGTGTCATCTGCCCGATTTGGTGCTGATTGTAACGAAATTGCTGACGCCGGTTTTGCGACCGACGCAAGTCAATTGAACTACCCTTCAATTGCAATTGGTGAACTTGCCGGTACTGAAACTATTTCCCGGACAGTTACTGACGTATCGGGCAATGGCGGTACTTACAATGTTCTGGTTGATGCACCGGAAGGTACAACTGTCTCAGTTGCAACCTTTGATGCTGCTGGCGACCCGATCCCAAGCGGACTGTTGGAAGTTGCACCAGGCGGTACTGCAAGCTACAGCTTAACCTTTAACTCAGTGCCAGGCTTCCCGGCTAATCAATGGGTATTTGGTGAAGTAACACTTGAACGCACAGATGGATTAACTGTTCGCAGCCCCATTGCAGTGAATCAAGTACCGACTTCAACAATTATCGTACCTGAATTACTGTCATTAGAGTTAAACCGGGGCCGAGCATTGTTCTTCGTTGAAACCTTGTATTCAGGTAGCTTTGGCGTCGAACACCAGGGCCTGAGCTTACCCTTTGGTGTAGCTAAAACTTCACCCAGCAACCCAGGCGCATTTAACTTTGGGATTAATGTAAGTTCTCCATCATATTACACGGCGTTTAGTGTACCTGAAGGTGCAACTTTACTGAGAATAAGCACCCGTGATGTCTTAGTTAGCGTACCGGGTACCAACTTAGACATAGTGTTGTACACCTGCGTGCCGACTCCAACTGGTAATAGCTGCTCACCTCTGCAGAGCTCTACGGGTCCAGATGCAAACGAAGATATGATCATTATTAATCCGGAAAATACGGTAAACAGTGGTCTTAGCTTCTATCTGTTATTTGTCCAAGGTGTAGATTTACTTGGCAATGCCAGTGTTGATTACACTCAGCTGATATGGATTCTGGATGGCGCCGAGTCGTCTACCGTGGTTTCTGCCTCAACCCGCGCGGTTGAAAATCGCCTGCAAAATATCAGCCTCAGAACGCGTGGCCTGGCTTCAGGCTTATACATGGGTACCGTTACCTTTACAGATGGTAATGGTGAAGTACAGGGCACAACGGCACTGGAAGTCATCCAGCCGTAGTCAGGGAACGCCGGGATAGCGGGTCTGTCCCGGCAATTTTAAAAAAATAAGGAAGAAGATAATGAAATCTCTCACAAAATTAATAAGTAAATCGCTGTTCGCTATTACGTTAATGTTTGCAACATCCTTCGCTGCCAATGCTGGTCTTATCAACATCACCCACGATATCAATGATCTTGATGGCTTCAAGTTGGGCTCTATTCAAGTTCAGATAGACGACAGCCTGTTAAACACTGGCTTCCTTGATACGGAATTTGGCGATGAAATTACCCTGATTAACATTAACCTTAGCGATCTCCTGTCATGGGGTGACGTGTTTACTATTTTCGACTTTGGAGCAGTTATCGATAGCGACAATATCTATGCCGGTATTGAATTTTTCGAATTCGACGCAGATGACGTCGGCTTTGGTCCATTTACCTGGAGCTACTATATGACATACGATGCGTTTGGGTTCAGCTTTTTAGAAATATTTGACCTTGAGGGCAACGAAATTTTTGCAACTGAAATCACTCTGGGCGCGGCTCAGGTGGTATCAGCCCCTTCTACTATCGCGTTGTTTACGCTGGCAATGGGTGCTTTACTTATCCGTCGCCGCCGTATCGCTTAAGCCTTTTCAATTTTGTAAAAACCCAGCATTGCTGGGTTTTTTATTTCTCACTTATATCATTGTCAAAGCGTTGTTAACCAGTACGTCGATGCAGCCTTACTCTTACTTCGTCGCTTTGGCCAGCGACGCAACGGTCAGGCGGACTGCATATCCTGCGCCATACCGTCGTAACGGCCTGTAGTGGCAGCCTCTGCCAGCACATAGGCCACATCGGCGCGGGATGCCTTTGCCGATTTGTCGACGCCCTCACCCAGGATCACATCGGTGCTGCGGCCGTTGTTGGTCAGTGCCACAGGGCGCAGGATCGAGTAGGTCACGCCGGAAGCCTTCAGATATTCGTCCGCTTCGTGCTTGGCATTCAGGTAAGAGGCCAGGTCGCCGGTCGGGTTGGTCTGATCTGCACCAACTGAGCTGAGCATCACGAAACGTTTCACGCCTGATTGCCGTGCCAGATCAATCAAGCGCTTGGCGCCGTCCCGATCCACTTTTTTGGTCATTTCAGGGCCGGTGTTTCCGCCGGAGCCTGCGGCAAAGATCACCGCGTCCATGCCGTCGCACACCCCGGTTTTCAGGTCGGTCAGGTCACCATGGCGCAGGTCTACGTCCTTTGGCAGTGAACGGGTATCCGAACTTTCGCGAACCAGCGCAGTAGGCTTATGACCCTGCTCTATCAGGTACTGAACCAGAAGCTGGCCCGTTTTACCGGTGGCTCCGGCGACAAGAATGTTCATACTCATTGAAAAATCCTTAATTTAATGAAATGGGTAAAATTGGCTGTGTATAGCCAGTTCAGGGCAAGAAAATCGACTTTACGTTGACAAATTCTCTGATGCCAAAGCCACCGTGCTCACGCCCGTACCCGGAGTTCTTGACGCCACCAAATGGCATATTTGGATCCGCCGCCCCAAATGAATTGATGCGAATCATACCGGTGTCAAAATTATCGCGGGCCAGCCTGAGGGCATACTCTTCGTTTTTTGAAAAGATGCCACCGCCCAGGCCATAGCGGCTTTCATTAGCCAACCGCATGGCGTCCTCATCATCCCTGGCGCGGATGATGGACGCGACGGGCCCGAAAATTTCATCGTCGTAAGCGGGCATTCCGGGTCGGAGTTCAGCCAGCACCGTAGCGGGATAATAGGCCCCCGGGCGCTTTGGCACTTCGCCACCGCAGAGAATTTTTGCCCCCTTGGCAACGCTTTCGTTCACCTGCTGCGTGACGGTGTCGAACTGCTCTTTGCTGGAAAGCGGGCCAAGCTGGGTATTCTCGTTCGTGGGGTCGCCCATGTTGATGTCTTGCATTTGAGCAACGAAAGCCTCAACAAAGGTGTCATAGACCTTGTCGGTCACGATGAACCGCTTGGCAGAAACGCAAGTCTCGCCATTGTTGTAAAGTCGGCCCATAACTGAAAATTTTACGGCGGTTTCGATATCAGCATCCTCAAGCACCAGGTAAGCGTCATTCGACCCAAGTTCAAGTACCGTCTTTTTTAAGGCCTTGGCGGCTTCAGCCCCGACGTGGCGTCCAGCCCCGTCACTACCAGTCAGCGTTACACCACGAACTAAAGGGTTGGCGATCAGCTGGTCGCTGGTGTCATGATCGATCACCAAAACCTGGAACAGGTCTTCGGGCAAGCCGGCCTCAATGCACAATTCACGCAACCGAAGACCGGTTCCGGTGCAGATACTGGCGTGCTTCAGGACACAGCCATTACCTGCCATCAGATTAGACGCCAGCACACGAACCGGTTGGTAAAGAGGAAAGTTCCAGGGCTGGATAGAATAGATAACCCCGATTGGCTGGTAACTGATGAGGCCGCGTTTGCCGTTGACTCCCTGCTTACGCTCCTCATCGGCCAGAACGTCGGGTCCGGTTTTTGCAGTGTAATCAAAGATCGCTGCACAGAGTTCAACCTCAGTGAGTCCATCCTTTAGCAGTTTGCCGGTTTCACTGGTCATCAACGCCGCCAGTTCATCAGCATTGTCGCGCAACTTTTGCCCGATCTTCTGCAGATAAGGCGCCCGTTGCTGATGGGTCAGTTCGCGCCATTTTAGAAACGCTGCATGGCACGACTCAAGCCGCTCGGTCGCCTGCTTTTTGGTCATGAGGGTGTAAGTTTGGATTTCTTTTTCGGTTGCGGGATTAATAGTGGTGATTGTCGACATGGTTGCTCCTTCCGGGTGTTACAGGCAAACGCCGTTGGCGTTAGCTCTGGAGAATTATCAGTCCGTTGCAGGAGTTTATCTGTTCGCTTGCCAACACTACCTAGTGGCAAACATTGTTACCCCCCTGCTGGTGGCTCAATGGCCCAGAGAAATAAAGTAATACGAAGTATAGATCACCCACCTGCTTTATGAGACCGCATACCTGCTTTATTCAACTTTGTCTTTTAACCTTGGGTTTAATGTCACAGAACGCAATGTTGAAACAGGTTAATAGATAAGAACATTGTTAATTGACGGCGCTGTGACAACGCGCCATAGTAGGTATCTGCCCCCGATTTTCTAATACAATTAAACAGTCCAGCAACTTGGTTCATGCAGGCGCTACCGGCTTGCTCCTCATTTTATGAGCTAACACTGGTTAGCGAAGTGCCAGAGCATCTGACTTTTAAGGAGAAAAACATGTCGGACAGCAATATCGAACTTATTTCCACCATTAGCGAAGACAACAAACTGGAACTTGCCCTGCGCGAGATTGAGATCCCCCAGCCCGGCGAAAACGAAGTGGTTATACGCATCGAAGCCGCCCCAATAAACCCGTCCGACCTGGGCGTGATGTTCAGCGCAGCTGATATGACGACTGCCAGCCAATCCGGTAGCGCCGACCGCCCGGTCATCATTGCCGATGTCCCGGCCAGGTTGATGGCTGCCGTTAAAAAGCGGGTTGGCAAGCCTGTAGCCGTTGGCAACGAAGGCGCTGGTACCGTCGTCGCTGCCGGCTCATCAGCCGCTGCGCAAAGTTTGATGGGCAAAACCGTTGCAGTAATTGGCGGGGGTAGCTACCGCAAATATCTCTGTGCCAATGTTAAAAGCTGTCTGGAACTGGAGCCGGGTACCACTGCAGCAGAAGGTGCTTCAAGCTTTGTTAACCCGCTGACGGCACTGACCATGGTAGAAACCATGCGCGCTGAAGGTCACAAGGCTATCGTGCACGCGGCCGCCGCCTCTAACCTCGGACAAATGCTCAACCGCATCTGCATTGCCGACGGCATCGAGCTGATTAATATCGTTCGCAAGCCAGAACAGGAAGCCTTGCTGCGAGACCAGGGTGCCAAATACGTGGTTAATTCCAGTAGCAACAGCTTTATGGCGGACCTGACCCAGGCACTGATCGAAACCGGCGCAACTATCGCATTCGACCCAATTGGTGGCGGCAAGTTGGCGAGTGATATTCTCAGCTGCATGGAAGCCGCCATCGCTCGCAATATCACGGAATACAGCGTGTATGGTTCTGACATCTATAAACAGGTTTATATTTATGGCGGGCTTGATCGCGGCCCCATCACGTTAAACCGCAACTTTGGTTTTGCCTGGGGTGTGAACGGCTTTTTATTGTTTAATGCGTTGGGGAAACTCAGCAAAGAAACCAGCATCGCCATGCGCAAACGCATAGCCGCGGAGATCAAAACCACCTTCGCCAGCCACTACACTGACGAAGTATCGCTGGCCGGTGCGTTACAACTGGATGCGATAGCGGTTTACGGCAAACAGGCTACCGGAGAGAAGTTCTTAATCAAACCACAGCGCTGACATTTAATCTCTGGCAGCAAGGCAAGCTCAGGCTGATGGCGTCAGATTGACGCCATCAGCCTGAATTTCTTTTCGTGCATTTTAAAGTCTTGCTGCTTACAGTATTACTCCCTAAGTTCCCAGATTAACAGCAGCTCAACGCCACTCGGATCACTGGTAACTTGCTTGCAGCTGTTCAAGAATGATTTTCGGCGGTTGGGGACGGCTGAAAAAGTAGCCCTGGAATCCTGAGCAACCCAGTTCTTGCAAAGCCTGCCATTGCGCTTCCTGTTCGATACCTTCCGCAATAACATTTAACTTCAGTACGTCAGCCAATAACAAAATAATTTTTACGATAGAGCATGTTTCCGAATTACTTAGTAGGGTACTAACAAAACTTTTGTCAATTTTCAGTTCATCAATCGGTAGCTGGCGAACGTAAGATAAGGACGAATAACCCGTGCCGAAGTCATCCAGAGAAAAACGGACGCCCATGGCTCGCAGTCTTCTCATTTGCTGAATACTGGCGGCAATGTTTTCTGCAATAACGCTTTCCGTAACCTCAAGTATCAATGCTGATGACGGCAGGCCTGTTTCAGCCAGTACCATTGCGACTTTATCTGGGAAGTTACCCATCGCCAGCTGGCTTTGGCTAATATTAACAGAGACGGTTAGCTCGTCTATGGAAAACTGCTCACGCCAGTTACTCATTACCCTGCAGGTTTTCAACAGTATCTGGTCACTGAGTGGCACTATCAGGCTCTTTTTTTCGGCCAGTCCGATAAAGCTTACTGGGTTAAGTAGCCCCAGTTCAGGATGTTGCCAGCGAGCCAGTGCTTCAAACCCGATATATCTGCCGTTCCGATCCACTTTGGGCTGGAACCACGGAACAATTTCATTCTCCGCCAAAAGTGCCCTGTTCAGATCGGCGGTGAGTCTATGCTCTTCTACCAGCTCTTGCTGCATGATATCGTCAAACAGACTGAAATGGTTTTTTCCCTTCTTCTTGGCGTCATACATCGCAATGTCGGCCATCCTCATTAGCTCACTGGCGCAAATAGCATCATTGTTAAAAAGCACCAAACCGAGGCTGGTTGATATGGGTGACGCATGGCCAAGCGTTTCTGTTGGCTGCGCTGCCGCAGTCAACATTTGCTCCGCTATCAGGCTCACTTCATCAAGCGCGGTCTTGTAATCCTGATGGCGGGTGTTGATCACTACCAAAAATTCATCACCGCCCAATCTTGAAATAGCATGGCGATCACCCAGCACGTTGGCAAAGCGGTTTGAGATTTCGATCAATAGCTGGTCGCCATCACGATGACCCAGCGTATCGTTTATCGATTTAAAGTCGTCCAGATCAGTCAGCATCACAGCGCCAAAATTGCCTGTTTTGGCACAATTACGCAGACAACTTTCGAGCTTTATTGCAATAAGGCTGCGGTTAGGTAGATTAGTCAACGGGTCGAAGTACGCCAGATGTTCAATTTCCTCCTTATACTGCTGCTGCGCGGTAATGTCCCTGACGATTGCGATGAAACGGGCTGGCTCGTCTTCCAGTTTGACATACTGCAACGAGATATCCACTGGCAACTCGCGGCCATTTTTGTGGCGATGAACAGTTTGAAAATTCAGACGTGGAACCTCTCCGTTTACCAGAGGCGCGATCATCTTCCTGAATTCAGATTCTGAATAGCGCGGTTTTACGTCATAGGGATGGAGTTTAAGAAGCTCGTCAACGGTGTAGCCGAGCTGGTCGACTGCCCCCTGATTTACATAGAAGAACTGCAGAGTATCTGCATCAAACATAAAAACGCAGTCCAGAGTACTGTCGAGGGTCTTGCGAAAGCGCTTCAGATTTAATCTGGCTTCCTCGCTTTCAGTAATATCCTGCAAGGCAGCAACCAGCAGCCGTTCATTCCCTACCCTGGCCTCTGTTATCGCTATCTGCAGGGTAAAGCGCGTGTCATCGGCCCGAAGCCCCTTCACTGCCCGCACGTTACCCATAATTTTTCCTGCTGTTTTGCCTTCAGCATAAGCAAGCATGTAGTCAGGATGATGATGTGCGATTTCTGGCGGCATCAGTTTGGTAATCGACTCGCCAATCAGTTCGTTTTCCGGGTATCCAAACATGTTCTCAAATGCAGGATTCACACTCTGGATCCGCCCCTGAAGGTCTGTCATGACAACCGCATCATAAAGGGTGTTAAGGATGGCGCGATTGATATTAAAGCTATGCTCCAGCGCTTGCTGGCTCAGATCTTCCGAAGTACCAGCTGAGATAAACTGTTCAGCAAGTTGAGCAATGCGCGGCAGCGCGTCCTCGTTCAGATTGTCGGAGTGCTTTGGTGTAACACTAAGCGCGACCAGTAAGCCCTGATGATCACCCTTTGCATTAAATAGATTAACGGCTTTAAGCGTCCTGTCTGTTACAAAGGTTGAGCGGGAGGTTTCGCCATTCAATACAGCAACTGTTTCCTGCAATTCAATCTTGATAAGTTCTCTGGATTGTCTGTCAATCAGTTGCTCGGCAGCTTTAAGATACGATCTTATTTCTGCTGTATCAGCAGCCGTGTGTATCACGGGCTCAAGCGATTCATCCACAACCAAAGCAAGCCACTTATTGCTGCTGGTGCTGGCAGCAAGTTCAATAAGATCAGCAATAGCTTGTCTGATTTTATTATTCATACTCTGCCTCTCCCCCTGTTTTTGCATAACACGCTGGTGGCTGGCAGTGGTTTTTTACTATAAAGCACTGCAAAAAAGTCAGTATAGACCACAACGTTAGAATCAATAGCACCAGAAGCACTAAATTTAGGGACAATGCTTGCTCTTTACGCAGAGGAGAGTGGCTGGACGCAGCTTAGAGTCGTTGGCTCGCTTGCTCCGGCTTTCTCTGCCAGCTAGCCACTGCAACGTGTGAGCTGATTGCCAAGCAAATGCCATGACAATATACGTTTACCCTTGTGATAGTTCCAGCAAGTCAGCAGCGCTTTTGGCTGCGTGCTTTTCAAATTTAACTTATTGTTTTTTATTTACTTTATATTTTCGAGGCAAATCCGAATAAAAAAATCAGGAAATCCGAAGGATCTTTGAACCCCCTAAAGCTTAATTAAAAGTGTACGAAAAACACACATGGTTTAGCTGGTTAACGTACACCAGCAGCAGCAACCATTCTATTAAGTAATGGAGATAGACATGTTTAAAACACGAACAGGCTTAATTTTGGCCACATGCATTTTAGCTGCAAGCGTTTCACCCGCCAGGGCAGGTTTGATGAAGTTTAATTTTATGGTAGGTGGTTTTACTGATACATGCTCTGATCCAGCATTTTTAGATAGTGTTAACAATGATCCCCTGTATGGTTCTGTATCTATTTGCGACAGTGGCATTACTAACGATGTTGCCAGCACTATAACTGGCAGCTTTGTCGGTGAGGACTTAAACGGAGATGGTTATATAAGCTCGTTTTTAACGCCCGACAGTTTTTCGGCAAGTAATCCAGACCAGCAATTACTTGTTGATGCAGGTTTTGGTATATTTGACACCTTTGGTAATTTTGTTGGTGCCAATGAAGTCAGGTGGGCCAGCTTTACTCTGACTGGTGCCTTCAATGAAGGTGTTGAGGGATTTTTGGATGATCCTTTAATCACTCACACGGTGACGCACGATATAGATAATCCTCCGCCGCCAGCTCCAGGGAGTACTTTACCTACCAATACCTTTTTTGCGTTAAACTACAATATTAATTCGCCAGGGATCTTAGGTGACGATGAATTCGAAACGTTTTTCATGGGCACAACAACCATCTTTTTTGGGTTTGGTCAACTTTTAACCAGCCCTTTTGGTATTCCGACCATAACAGAAACCATGTTAACCAATTCCGGCAGCCTTAATTCATGTTCAAACGGGGCCCCGTGCGGAATACTCCACTCTTTAGCGCCTGACCTCACCGTTCCCTCTGTTCAACGCACAGCTTCGTTGGCACAGGTGACCGAAGTGTCTGAACCTGCCACTTTTTTACTATTTTCCTCTGCGTTACTAGGAATTGCAGGTTTTAGACTGAAGAATAGAAAAAGTGTCAATTAGGTGAGCCTCAGATAATCGCGATGACCATCAGCGTTGTCAGCTTTTGGTCTTCGCCAGGTTCTGAGCCACAAAAGACAAATCACAGAAGTCAGGTCGTAAGTTTATGTACTGGTTATCGACACAATAATCAGGCCAGCGTTCAGTTGTTATCCAATAATCGATTAAGCCAATGCGGTCTAAAAACTCTGGCATATCGGGATGATTTTTCAATGCAACCAATTGTGCAGTGTAATAGCGATTTAGTTCCGTTGGTTCATTTAACCAGCCATGCATCAAACCTAAGTCTCGCAAATTACCTGATGATACATTGTCAACTAAACGCTGAAACACGGCGTCGACTTTACCTACTGACAGAGCGAAATTGAAATGTAAACGGGGGAGCTTTTCTACAGCGGCTGTTGCCGCTTCTAAATCTTGGGCTAACAGCGCATCGTGCACGACTTTAAGTGAATCAAAATTAGGATAGAGCTCAAGAAATCGATTCAACAATGCGGTTACCTTATCAACATCACCTTGCTGAGAATAAATATTGAAATTTAACGCCAGCAAATCACTCGCCTCTTCTGAACCCAGGGCTTTCAATATACCAGCCTGTTGTTTAGCGCCCAGAAGGTTTCCTTGTCGAGTATATATTTCGCCAAGTAGCGTATGCATTTGACGTGATAACGGGAAATTATTTATGTGACTTTCGATTGCTTGCGCGGCGCGTTGAAATAAACCAATATTGACATAAAAATCGGCCAGAAAGCGCACGCATACGGCGCAATCGGGTGCACCTTCCACAGCGGCAACCAAGGTCGACTCATATTCAATCCAGTTTTTGCTTTTTATATCAAAGTTAGCGGTTAATGCCCTGACGACAGGATGCTCGGGATCTAGCGCTAGGGCTTGTTTAAGCAACAGGTCATACTGGAGCATTCTCTGGTCTCGATTTTCCAATTCCAGCTGATAATAATTCAGCGTTCTTATCGCAACTGCTTTGTATATAGTGGCTTCAACAAAGTCGGGGGAATCGTTTAATACCTCATCGAATAATGTAATCGCGATTTTTAAATTATCTGCCCCCCTTTTATCCAGGCGATACATTGCTTGTTGATACTTTTTAAACGAAGCCAGTGATGTCGAACCCGGCGCACTATGTTGATAAGACATAGCGATAGCATTCAAAATTAGCATTACATCATTGACACCAGTCATGCGCTCTTCAGAGGTATTAAGACGACGGCTTAATTCCCATAACGTCTGTTGATTATGGTCCTGTATAACGAACGTGGTGGCGCTATTTTCCGTTCCAGTTTCATTATCTTTAAGACTCAATTCGAATTGTTGGTTTCCATCCATTGGTGAGGCCAAGGTAATGAATATCTCATTGTATTGACTATCAAGCAGCAGCTGTCGGATACGCGCGCTTTCTGCTTCATCCAAATAACCTGACGAAGCAGACTCATTGTCCACTTTGATATTTGAGCCAAAAAAGCCGAACAGAAACAGACAAACACACACAAAAACAAATAAAGTGAAAGCGGATGAGCCATATTTTGACGGCAGGTGCTGCGAGTCACTGACAGGTATAGGTTCAGCTTCAGCTTTGTTTTGCGCTTTGATACCGGGCGCTAGTGGTGTCGGCGTGATTAAAAATTTGTAGCCTGTTTTATGTACGGTTTTAATGAATACTGGCGACCTGGCATTATCGCCAAAGGCTTTGCGAAGTTGCGAGATGCAACGTGACAGATTTTCGTCTAACACGACTTTCTTGCCCCAGACCTGCTCGAAAAAAGATTCCCGCAGCACTATTTCTTCGGCATTTTCCAAAAGCAGTTTAAGAACGGCCATTGTTTGTGGTTCAAGCTGATGGGTGTTCGAGTTTTGCGAATCATGCAGTGTGTTTTCATTGGTGTTGACAATCCATTGTTTCAACTTAAAAAGCATTGTATTTAGTCCAGTAAATGAAATAGCTTCAAATAAACACAGCGGAGTGCATGTTGCCGTTGGTATTAAGGCTGCAACGCTTACCTAAACAACACCAGGTAGAACGAATAGTTAACTGGGGCAGTTCAGCCAAAACTAATGGCGTTTTATTGCCGGAGTCTGCAGCACTGGAGGAAATTGGTTATAGAAAATATTGAAAGCAAAATTAACACCACTAATTTTGATTAGTTTTAAAACAATAATTTAAATACACTAAGTCATCTATACTATATGGCGATGCAAAAAATACTGACACGGTGATGCGCAATAAAAATACTAGCGCAAGGAAATAGCTATAGACGTTATATTGGGCAGAGCAGTCATTCGATTAAGTTTGGCTAGAAATAGAAAACGGCGCGCTTATAGGGATCAGCGCTAGCCGTTGTAAATGGCACCGCCGCCAGTGACATATTGCTGCAGTACCGCATTGGCAGCGTCGCGCTGTACCAGACGGACGACTTCGATGCCAGCATCAGTCAGGTACTGATAGCTGCTGGCCTCCACCGGCCCTTCATCAAAGCCGATGGCTCTGGCATCGTCTGCGGTGGCGGCGCACACCAGCCGTTTTACCCCGCTCCACAAGGTCCCGCCCAAACACATGGCGCAGGGCTCGCAGGAAGTAAACAACTCGCGTTTAACGCCATCGGCATTCAGGCTGAAACTTTGCAGTTGCTGGCCGGCCAGCATAATGGCGACCATTTCGCCGTGGGCAGCCGGGTTATGCATTGGCATTACCCGGTTTACGCCTACACTTAACAGCTTACCGCTGTCGCAATCAAAAATAGCACTGCCAAAAGGGCCGCCGGTACCGCGCAGCACGTTTTGCTTTGACAGCTCTACCGCCAGCGCCATTTTCTCGTTGTCATCAGCATAAATTTTCTGCCAGTCAACGACCTCGTTAATCCAGTCAGGCAAGCTAATGGTCAGCTGTTGTACTGCGGCCATAGAATTAATGCTCCGCCAGAGGTTTGCTGTAGGCCAGTTCCATATCCCATGGCAGCTGGATCCAGGTATCCTGTTCAATGTCAGTGACATAGTGATCCACTAACGGCTTACCCTGGGGCTTGGCATACACGGTGACAAAACAGGCTTTGGGAAAATGCTCGCGCAGCGCCCGGGCGGTTTCACCGGTATCGACTAAATCATCAACAATTAACAGCCTGGCGTTATCCTGCAGGCTGGCGTCTTTTAAAATGCGTAAGCTGCCTTGTTTATCGTGGTCGTAGCTGGCAACACAAATACTGTCGACCACCCGGATATTCAGCTCGCGGGCCAGAATGGCTGCCGGTACCAGGCCGCCGCGGCTGACGGCGACAATAGCACTGAAATCACGACCTAGCAGTTGCTGAGCCAGCTCTTTGCTGGCCCGGTGAAACGCTTCCCAGGACACATAAAACATTTTATTGGTGGTTAAAGACATAATAGTTCCGGCTGTAAGCAGATAATTAATTAAATTAATGACAAGGCAATTTCAACCATTTCGTTAAAGCTGGTCTGGCGCAAATCGGCGTCCAGGGCTTCACCGGTACGGATATGATCGCTTACCGTTAAGATGGCCAGGGCATTAATGCCATATTCGGCTGCGACGCCATATAAACCGGCTGCTTCCATCTCTACCGCCAGTACACCGTATTTCTCCAGCGTATCGAACAGCGTTTCGCTTGGGTTGTAAAATAAATCTGAGGTAAAAACATTACCCACTTTAACGTTGATCTGTTTAGCACGGGCCGCCTGCACCGCTTTTTCCAGCAAGTCATAACTGGCAATCGCAGCGAAATCCATACCGGCCAGACGGTTGCGGTTAACGGCAGAATCAGTGCTGGCGCCCATCGCAATAACCACATCCCGTACTTTTACATCCAGCGGTAAAGCACCGCAAGAGCCAATGCGGATAATATTCTTAACCCCGTAAAACTTGGCTAGTTCAGTGGCATACAGCGACATAGACGGCACGCCCATGCCTGAGCCCAGTACACTGACCGGCTTGCCCTGATAAGTGCCGGTATAACCAAACATATTACGTACGGTATTGACACAAACGGCATCCGTTAAAAAGGTATCAGCAATATGTTTGGCCCGCAGCGGATCACCTGGCATCAGCACGGTTTGGGCAAAAGCATCGTCAGCGGCGTTAATATGAGGAGTAGCCATAATTCTCTCTTAATGTAATTTAGCAATAAAGGAATCGCCGTGCGCCATGGCGTCCAGCTTAAAATAATCGGCCAGGGTCTGGCCTATGTCGGCAAAGCTCATCCGCTCGCCTAAATCAGTACTGGCCAGCCCCGGCTGATACGCCAGCACCGGAATATATTCCCGGGTATGCTCGGTACCGGGCCAGGTGGGGTCACAACCATGGTCTGCGGTTAGCAGCAGCAAGGTGTCATCAGCACAGGCCGCCAGCAACTCCGGTAAGCGGCTGTCAAAGTACTCAAGCGCTTCACCGTAGCCTAAGGCATCGCGGCGGTGGCCATAGTTCTGGTCAAAATCCACCAGGTTGGTAAACACCAGACTGCGGTCCGGCTGCTTTTTCATCTGCTCAAGCGTGGTATCAATTAACGCCTCTAGCCCGGTGGCTTTGATGTTTTCACTGATCCCCTGATGCGCAAAAATATCGGCAATTTTACCAATGCTGATCACCTTGCCACCAGCGTCTGTTAGTTTATCCAGCACCGTAGGTGCCGGCGGTAATACCGAGTAATCGCGCCGGTTACCGGTGCGGGTATAATTATCAGCACTGTCGCCGGTAAAAGGCCTGGCGATTACCCGGCCAATGTTGTATTCATCAAGCAACTCACGGGCTACCCGGCAAAAGCTCAGCAGCTTTTCCAGGCCAAAATGATCTTCATGCGCGGCGACCTGAAAGACGCTGTCGGCTGAGGTGTAGCATATCGGCTTACCGGTTTTAACGTGCTCGTCACCCAGCTTGCGTAAAATATCGGTGCCCGAGGCATGACAATTGCCTAAAATGCCGCTTACTCCGGTGCGCTGACACAGCTTTGCAATCAGCTCAGCCGGAAAACTCTCTGTTTTCTGCTCAAAATAGCCCCAGTCAAACAACACCGGCACGCCGGCCATTTCCCAGTGGCCACTGGGGGTATCTTTGCCGCTGCTAAGCTCACGGGCATACCCATAGGCGCCATGCAGATCAGTGCTGTCGTCTGTGTCAGGGGCACCGTTGCCCGCGGCGGTAGCCGCCTTTACCAACCCTAACCGGGCCAGGTTTGGCAATGCCAGCCGGCGGCCTTTGTGCTTAACAAACTCGCGGGCGATACTGCCAAAGGTATTGGCACCGACGTCACCAAAACTATCAGCATCAGGCGCGCTGCCAATACCAAAACTATCCAGAACCAGGATCACTGCCTTTGCCATACTGTGGGCTCCCACTGTAAACGTGCACCAGCCAGATCGGAGCAATGCCTGTTAAGCAGTTATTGCCCGGATCATGAAAAAATAAAAAGGGCACGCACTTTAATATGCCACCCGGTGTTTTACAAGTTTAACTGTTACTTTGGCGCTTGCTGCGGCTTTTATCAAGCTTTGTTGCTGCATGCCGGCAAACAAAAACGGCGCCGTAGCGCCGTTCTATTATGCTGCTGACAACATTACTGTGGCAGCTGCTGATAACCCATGCTGTACAGGGTGAAGCTGAAAATATCAGCCGCCTGATCAATTACCATCGATACCGGCATACCGGCGCCATGACCAGCGTTTACATCAATCCGGATCAGCTGTGGATTCACGTTAGTCGCTTTTGCCTGCAGCTCTGCTGCAAATTTAAACGAATGCGCCGGCACCACCCGATCATCATGATCAGCAGTTGTTACCATCGTCGCCGGATAGGTTACGCCCTGTTTGACGTTATGCACCGGCGAATAAGCCTTTAAGTACTGAAACATATCGGCAGACTGCTCGGCAGTACCATAGTCATAAGCCCAGCCTGCGCCAGCGGTAAAGGTATGGTAACGCAGCATATCCAGTACGCCTACTGCCGGTAATGCCACCTGAAACAGTTCAGGACGCTGGGTCATCGCTGCCCCTACCAGCAAGCCACCGTTGGAGCCTCCGCGAATGGCGAGCTTCTCAGCAGAAGTATAGTTTTGCTGCTGCAGATATTCTGCTGCAGCAATAAAGTCATCAAACACATTTTGCTTTTGCTGCTGCACCCCGGCGTTGTGCCAGGCTTTACCGTATTCGCCGCCACCACGTAAATTAGCAACCGCATACACGCCACCCATTTCCATCCATACTGCATTGGCAACACTGAATGACGGTGTCAGGCTGACATTAAAACCACCATATCCGTAAAGAATGGTCGGGTTAGTGCCATCTTTTTTCAGGCCTTTTTTATAGCTGATAATCATCGGCACCCGGGTACCGTCTTTTGAGGTGTAGAATACCTGCTCAGACGTATAATTTTCCGGATTAAAATCTATTTTCGGGCTGTTGTATAAGTCAGACTTGCCGCTGTCCGGCTCAAACGCATAAATGCTGGACGGCGTAGTGTAATTGGCAAACGAGTAATACAGGGTTTCTGCGTCTTTCTTACCGCTGAAACCACCGGCACTGCCTATTCCCGGTAAGTCAATTTCGCGGACCAGTTTACCGCTGTAATCGTACTGTTTTACCTGCGCAATGGCATCAACCATATAGTTGGCAAACAGATAACCGGCGCCTTTACTGATCCGTAAGACGTTTTCGGTTTCGGGGATCAGTTCCTGCCAGTTTTCCGGAGTTGGTTTGGCAGCAGAGGTGACCACCACTTTGCGGTTTGGGGCATTGAGGTTGGTGACCAGATACAGCTTGTCACCGTCATTGTCCAGCAAATCAGTATCAGAATCGGTATGGTCAAGAATGGTGACAAACTGACTATTTTCTTTGGTTAAATCTTTTAAAAACAGTTTATTACCTGATGTAGACACGGCAGCTGACACCAGCAGGTATTTATCGTCTTCGGTCACTGACGCGCCCACATAGCGGTGTTTCTGCTCAGCAGTATCACCAAACACGACTTTATCATCCGCCTGGGCCGTGCCCAGTTTGTGATAGTAAAGTTTATGCTGGTCAGTCATGGCCGATAATTCACTCCCTTCAGGCTTGTCATAGCTCGAGTAAAAGAAACCGTCGTTGCCAACCCAGGAGATACCACTGAATTTAACGTCAATCAGCGCCGGCTCCAGTTGCTCTTTGGTTTTTGCATCAATAATAATGATTTTGCGCCAGTCACTGCCGCCTTCTGAAATGGCATAGGCTGCCAGGCTGCCGTCTTTAGAGAACTCAATATCAGCCAGCGAGTTGGTACCATCTTCGCTAAAGGTATTCGGGTCTAAAAATACTTCAGCTTCGCCACCGTCTTTTTGGCGGTACAATACAAACTGGTTTTGCAAACCGTCGTTTTTATAAAAATACTGATACTCCCCTTCTTTAAACGGCGCGCCAATTCGTTCAAAATTCCATGATTTTTCCAGTTTCGCCCGCACCTCATCCCGAAACGGAATATTTGCCAGGTACGAAAATGTGACTTCATTCTGTGCCTTAACCCAGGCTTCAGTCTCGCTACTGCGATCATCTTCCAGCCAACGGTAAGGATCGGCAACCTCAGTACCAAAATAATTATCTACGGTATCACCCTTGCGTGTAACGGGGTAAGTAAGTTGCTGCTGTTGCTCTGTGCTCACGGTAAGGTCCTGACTGGTTTGTACATCTTGTTTCGCGCCGCCGCAAGCGCTTAGCATGGCAGCTGCTAACAGGGTAATAGCATGTTTCATGAAAAACTCCGATGTTGATGTTTTTGTAATTGTTATTAGGTCTATTTTAAAAACGCGTCTGAGCTTAACAAAGATGGCCGCTGTTGCCTATTTCACCGGGCTGGAATTTATGTAGACTCAAGGCGAATTATTCAGGAATATGGGATAAATAAACCAGAAAGCAAAACGCCAGCATTACGCTGGCGTTTTAACTGTAGTGGTGCCCAGAGGCGGAATCGAACCACCGACACGCGGATTTTCAATCCGCTGCTCTACCGACTGAGCTATCTGGGCAAAAACGTTGTGCTGGTAAAATTATGCTGCCTGATAAGCTGAACCAGGGCAGTAACTGAACAAGACACCAAAAGATGGTGCCCAGAGGCGGAATCGAACCACCGACACGCGGATTTTCAATCCGCTGCTCTACCGACTGAGCTATCTGGGCAATGCGGGTCGTATTAAACGGATTTTGCCAAGCTAAGTCAACAGATTTTTTCTAAAAGCCGCGCAAGCGAACAGCGAATAACCAACAGGCGCTGCTTTGTTCGCCACCTGTTAAAATTAACACTGCGCCAGCTCCCAAAAAGTTGTTACACTATCATTAGTTAACCGGTACGCCGTACAATGCATTTAAATGGACAGCTGATGGAAAAAACCTCTTACACTAAACCGATGTTTCGCCGGCTGGCATTAATGGCCCTGCTGATTCTGTTATTGCAGGCCGCGTTATTTACGCTGTTTACCTTGCCAGAACAAAACCGGGAAGAACAGCAACTAGCCCGCTTAACTGCCGAAACGACGGTGCTGGCCAATGCATTGAGCGCCCCACTGCGCAATAACAATATTCAGGCGACCGAACAGTTGCTGTTGCAGGCACGTAACGCCGACGCCAACCGTGCGCTGTATTTATATCGTCAGACCAACCAGCAACTGGAGCTGATTGCCAATACGGTTAACCTGGCTAATTTTGTCCCCCAGCCTGAACTGGCCAATCGGGAAGTGCGGCAAGGCGATTATTTTATTGTCAGCCGAATTGTTAATAACGACGTAGCCAGCCTGCTGATTAATGTTCACTATATTCCACCAACCAGCCAGCTGCCATTGCTGCTGGCGTTTATTGGTAGTCTGGTTGCCGGTATCTTACTGAGTCTCAGCTTTGCCTACACCATTTCAGTGTATTTCAGCCGTAAACTGACGCCGCTAGTCAGCAATACCAAAACCGCCCTGGATAAAAACCAGTTTGACGGCAGCGTTGAAAGCCATGCCCATGATAATTTCGGCGTGCTGGGCAGTTATATTAACCAGCTGTTTCGCCGGATTGAGCAGGGACAGCAGGCACTGAAAAGCTCAGAGACTGATATTGCCCAGTTGAAACAGGAAGTCGATACCCGGATTAAAGAGCGCACTGACGCCCTGGAGACCGCAAAATTAACGGCGGAGCGGGCTAATGAAGCCAAATCAACCTTCCTGGCCACCATGAGTCATGAAATCCGCACGCCGATGAATGGCATTATCGGCACTATTGATTTGCTGCGCAAAACCCAGTTATCGACCTCTCAGTTCCGGATGACCGATACCATTCGCGAGTCGTCCTTTTCGTTACTGCGTATTCTGGATGACATTCTGGACTTCTCAAAAATCGAAGCCGGGAAACTGGAGCTGGAGAATATTCCAGTCTCGTTAGTGGATATTATTGAAGCGGTGGGCCGCATTCTGGTGTCCGTTGCCTATCAGCGCCAAATCGATTTAAAGCTGTTTATCGACCCTAAGATCCCTGACGGTTTGTATGGCGATCCGGTACGGTTACGTCAGATATTATACAACCTGGCCGGCAACGCCATTAAATTTACTGAGACCACACCGCAGAAAACCGGGGTGGTGGTGATCCGCGCCGATCTGCTGGAAGAGAACATGGAGTTCAGCCAAATCCAGTTTACTATTGTCGATAACGGCCGGGGCATGACCCAACGACAGATTAACTACGTGTTTCATCCGTTTAACCAGGCAGAAGGTTCTATCACCCGTAAGTTTGGTGGTACCGGTTTAGGGCTGTCCATTTGTCAACGGCTGACCTCGCTGATGTATGGCGATATCGACGTCCAGAGTGAAGTCGGCAAAGGTACTGAGTTTACCGTCCGCATTCCAATGCGCCGCTCAGATGAAATTGAATATGTCAGTACCGAGCTGTTGCATGATGTGCATATTTGTCTGTTCACCCAGGACATCGATAATCAGGAGCATTTAAGCGACTACTTCCGCCATGCCCACGCTGAACTTGAAGTAATAAACAGCATCGATGGTTTGTATCAACGGGCAGCGCGGCAAAAACCAATGCCCCCCAAGCAGGCGGCAGTTTGGGTGCTGGACGCCACCTATGAGCAAATTTCTGCAGACCATATCAACAAGTTGCAGTTAGTGCCTGAACTGGAGCGGGTGCAGTTTATTGTGATTACCAATCAGGTTGAATTATCTGAGCATAGTAATGAGCGAACCTACTATCTGCATAGCTCGCCTATCTGCCGCAGCCATTTATATGATGCCATTCTGGTTGCCGCAAAACGCAAAGATAAGCCCAAGCCGCAGCAAACCTCTAACCTGAATCTGAATAAAGGTGCGCCGGATATTGAAACCGCGCGGCGTAACCGCCAGCTTATTTTGCTGGCTGAAGATAACATGATGAATCAGCGCGTCATTGTCGATCAATTAAACGCGCTTGGTTATGCGGTTGAAGTCGCCGACGACGGTGCTGTCGCACTTGATATGTGGCGACGCTATCACTATCCGCTGGTGCTGACTGACTTACACATGCCCAATATGAGTGGCTATGATTTAGCCATCGCTATCCGCAAAGAAAGTCTGCACCGCCAGGACGACAGTAACTTTAGCCGGATTGTTGCCGTTACCGCTAATGCCTTAAAAGGTGAAGAGCAAAAATGTATCAGTATTGGTATGGATGGCTATATCACCAAACCGCTGGAACTGGTTACCCTGGAAACCATGCTTAAACGCTGGCTGCCAGCCAGCGGATCCAAAGTGGTAACTGCGAAAGACAGCGCAGCTGCCAGCAACAGCGAACCGGCCCAACAGCCATCGCCGATTTGTTTTACCACTATTGCCAATTTCCTGGGTAATGATCCGGCAAAACATGAAGAGTATCTGAACTACTTTGTTAAACACGGCAAAGAGTTGCTGACTGAAATGACCACTGAGGCACAGGCCCAAAATCGCAGCAATGTCCGGGCTGTTGCTCATCAGTTTAAATCGGTAGCCAAAAGTATTGGTGCCTTAAGCTTGTCGGCTGAAGCGCTGAAACTGGAGCAGGCTGCTGAAAACAGCGACTGGTCAGTGATTAATGAACATGTCCGGCTAATGCAGGAAAAGTATCACGATATCGTTAACTACGTGCGCCAGCGCTACTAAATAAGACAATCTGCGCCTGCACCAAAAAAAACCGGTAATGATTACCGGTTTTTTTATTGTCCAGCTCATCGCCAGACTAGCTGGCAGAGGTATCCAGTGGCGGCAGACTTTTCACCAGCTGATCAAGCTGTTGCATCTGGCTCAGATACGCTTCCAGCCTGGCCAGGGGTAACGCACAGGGCCCGTCACACTTCGCCTGCTCAGGATCAGGGTGGGCTTCAATAAATAACCCCGCTAAGCCCAGCGCCATGCCAGAACGCGCTAACTGAGCGGCCTGAGCGCGCCGGCCATCAGCAGAATCTGCCCGGCCACCGGGTTTTTGCAACGCGTGGGTGGCGTCAAAAATAACCGGGCCATATTGCTTCATTTCATCCATACCCAGCATATCAACCACCAGGTTATTGTAACCAAAGCAGCTACCCCGCTCGCACAATATAACGTTATCATTACCTGCCTCACTGAACTTGGTAATAATATGGCGCATTTCATGCGGTGCCAGAAATTGCGGCTTTTTCACATTGATAACCGCACCGGTTTTCGCCATGGCCACCACTAAATCAGTCTGCCGGGCTAAGAATGCCGGCAATTGAATGACATCAACCACTTCTGCTACCGGCGCAGCCTGCCAGGGTTCATGCACATCGGTAATAAGCGGCACGTTAAAGGTGCTTTTAATTTCAGCAAAAATCTTTAAACCCTGCTCCAGGCCTGGTCCACGGTACGAATGAACCGATGAGCGGTTAGCTTTATCAAAAGACGCCTTAAATACATAAGGTATACCCAATTTGCTGCACACGGTAACGTAATGCTCGGCGATCCGCATTGCCATATCCCGCGACTCCAGCACATTCATGCCGCCAAACAACACAAATTGGTTCTGATTATTTACTGCAAGGTTACCGACCCTGACGGTTTTCTGTTCCATAATATTCCAGCAATTTCGCTATATTAAAGTGGTAAAAACACCGGTTGTTTACTAAGTGCTACCCGGACCATTAAGCCCAGCCAGCCCAGTGCACCGAGAAAGCATAACCAGCGGATAGCAAGGGTACGGCCCTTTAAAGCCATGACCGCCAGCGCTATGTACGCCAGCAAGGCGATAAATTTCTCGGTCAACCAGCTATTAACAAAAGGATATTGATTAATAATCAGCATCAGGCCAATAGCCGACAACAGTAATAAAGTATCGACGACATGTGGGCTGATTTTAAAAAACTTGCTCTGTAATAATGCCGAGCCCTTCAGCATCATACCAAACCGGATAAATAACAAACTCACACTTAAAACCACCATCAGCAGATGCAGATGTTTAAACGCCATATACATACAACAGGATCCTTATTCATTATTATTAAAGCGCACTAATATGCAGCAGAGTCATCTTCAATATCCGGATATTTCAGTAAAATGGCTTCCAGCTTCTCTACCCGCCGGGTAAACAATTCTACCAGTCTCGGCTCAAACTGTTTGCCTGATTCGGAAACAATATGCGCCACTACGTCCTCTACGCTCCAGGCCTGCTTATAACAGCGCCGGTGACGCAAGGCATCATAAACATCGGCCAGGGCTGCAATCCGACCGTAAATATGAATGTCTTCCCCCTTTTTACCTGCCGGATAACCGGTACCGTCCCACTTTTCGTGATGGTCCTGGGCTATGATGGCACCGGCTTGAATAATAACACGTTTTGAATCTTTCAAAATATCATAACCAATACTGGTATGGGTTTTCATCACCTCCCATTCCCCGCCGTTAAGCCTCGCCGGCTTATTTAAAATGCCATCCGGAATACCGACCTTACCCACATCGTGCAATGGCGAAGCATACATTAAGCGCTCCGCTTCTTCTTCACTCAGGCCGTAAGCTTTGGCCAGGTCATAACAGATAAAAGCGACCCGCCGCACATGATTACCGGTTTCAACTGAACGGTGTTCCACTGCTTCACTAAGCCGGTAGACAATTTCCCGCTGAGTATCCTCTATTTCATGCTGCAACTGCACATTTTCGTAAGCAATCTGCACATTCTGTGCGAATAACTCAATCAGTTTTTTCTGGTTTTCACTAATCTGGCCGGGTAAGCCGGAAATATAAAGCAGTGAGCCGTGGGTAAATTTGCTGCAACAATAGGCAACCAGATAATTATCACGATATACAATGCTGCGACTATCCAGCGCACTCTCAAAGGCCTGCAACAAATCATGGTTCAGCACTTCCTGCACCGGTTTGCCCTCTTTTTTTGCAAACTGGCCCTGGCCGGCAAAAACCACTAAATCGTGCGGATCAGCGTCTGAGCGCACATTGCCTGCCACCAGTGATGAGCTGGCCAGCAAGGCATTTTCATGACTGCCCAGGATAGAGGTTAATTGCTGCAGCACCCCATCGATAAACTGCTCCATCGAATGAGAGGAAAACAAATCTATCGAGGCATTAATAATTTTCTCGAGCCCCTGGCGGCTTTGTTCCAGCGATAAAATATCGCGGTACGAGCGCAGACTGGACATGATAACGGTAAACAGCTTCTGGGCGGTCAGTTCCGTTTTCGATTTATAGTCGTTGATATCGTAATTAACGATAACCTGACGCTCCGGAGCCTGGCCAGGCTGGCCGGTACGCAGAATAATCCGTACGTGATCATTTTTCAGCTCTTCACGAACATGTCTGGCCACCAGTAACCCGGCGTCATCCGTTTCCATCACCACGTCGAGTAAAATGATAGCTGTATCAGGATTAGCCGCAATTAACTGCCGGGCTTCGGCACCGGAATAAGCGCTGATAAACTCCAGACTCTTGTTATTAAAAGTAAAATCACTAAGCGCCAGTTTGGTGACGGTATGCACTTCCGGCTCATCGTCAACGATTAACACTTTCCAGTGGCCATGATTCACCACTTCGGTCGGTTCAGACTCTTCAGCAAACAGAAAAGTGTCATTCATTGGGCGGGCTCCGATATTCAGGCAACGAATCAAAAGAAATGATCAACAGTTACGATCAGCTAAAACTATTAAATAGTTATATGCGCTAATAGCTTGCTGGTCAAAACTTTGTTGCTGAATACTTTAGCAATGCAGACTGCCGCCACTTATCCGCCAATTGCCGCCGTAGTCTCTGCGCGACTGCACCTGAAGAAAGCCAGCGGCGATTAAAAGCTGTTGTACCGCATCAGCCTGATTGTAACCATGCTCCAGCCACAACCAGCCCTCTGCCTGCAAATAAGCCGGTGCCTGCTGGCAAATAGCGGCTAAATCGGCCAGACCATGCTCGGCGGCAATTAAGGCGCTGGCGGGCTCAAAGTGCAGTGCGGCTAAATGCGGGTCGTCAGGTTCAATATAAGGGGGGTTACTGACAATCAGATCAAAACGCTGACCAGCGAGAGCACTGAACCAGTCACTTTGCAGCACAGTGCAGTTTGTTGCTGCCAGACGGCTGGCATTGCCCTTTGCCAACTCGACTGCCGCACTGACTTTCTCTGCGGCAGTAACCTGCCACAGCGGCCGGTTACATGCCAGTGCCAGCGCGACAGCACCGGTGCCGGTGCCTAAATCAAGTACTCTGGCATTTTGGGGCAAGGTTAACGATAGCGCCTGTTCAACCAATAGCTCGGTATCAGGCCTGGGGATCAGGGTGCAGGGCGCAACATCAAGTTCAATATTCCAGAATGGCCAGCGGCCGATGATATAAGCGATTGGCTCATCCTGCAGCGCCCGGTTAAGCAACTGGTCAACAGCCTGCTGGTCTGCGTCACTGAGCATCGCATCACCATGGCTATACAAGTAGCTGCTACTAACCTTCAGCTGATGACATAGCAGCAGCCTGGCGTCATCAGTCGCCAGCGGTGATACTGCAGCAAGCTGCCGGCCAGCCTGTCTGAGCCATTGCGCCAGGGTCATATCAGCGGTTTTCGTCTGCCAGCGCTGCCAGTAAGTCGGCCTGGTGCTCCTGATTAAGCGGCTCCAGCACCAGTTCCAGATCACCTTCCATTACTTCATTTAAACGGTAAATGGTCAGGTTGATCCGGTGGTCTGTTAAACGCCCTTGTGGAAAATTGTAAGTGCGGATCCGTTCAGAGCGATCACCACTGCCGACCAGTGAGCGCCGGGTGGACTCTTCGGTCAGCCGGCGTTTTTCATCTTCTGCCGCCTGGATCCGCGATTGCAGCACACTCATTGCCCGGGCCCGGTTTTTATGCTGCGACCGCTCGTCCTGACATTCAACCACAATACCGGTGGGTAAGTGGGTGATCCGGATTGCGGAATCAGTACGGTTAACGTGCTGACCACCGGCACCTGAGGCACGGTAGGTATCGACCTTTAAATCTGCCGGATTGATTTCAATGGCTTCACTTTCCGGAATTTCAGGCATTATCGCCACCGTACAGGCAGAGGTATGCACCCTGCCCTGTGATTCGGTCGCCGGTACCCGTTGCACCCGGTGCCCACCGGACTCAAATTTTAAAATACCGTAGGCACCCTCGCCCTGGACACTGGCAATCACTTCTTTAAAGCCGCCATGCTCACCGTCACTGGCACTGACCACTTCCAGTTTCCAGCGTTGACGCTCGGCAAAACGACTGTACATCCTAAAAACGTCACCGGCAAAAATGGCGGCTTCATCACCGCCGGCGCCAGCCCGGATCTCTAAAAAGCAGTTATTGCTGTCATGCGGATCTTTGGGTAACAGTAACAGTTGCAGATCTTTTTCCAGCTGGTCGATGGCGGTACGGGCACTTTTGTATTCTTCCTGCGCCATTTCCCGCATATCAGGGTCGCTGTCTTTCTGCATTTCTTCGGCAGCGGCTAAATCCTGCTGGGCCTGGCGAAACCGATTAAAGGCTTTGCTGACATCTTCCAGCTGACTGTATTCTTTGGACAGCTCACGAAAACGCTTCTGATCGCCAATAACGCCCGGGTCGCTTAATAATGCCTGTACTTCTTCATGCCGCTCCACCAGGCCTTCCAGCTTGCGGTATACCGATTCTTTCATGTTAGGTCTGTTACCTGATTAAATATCTAATAAAGTGTTGATCAGTGTCTGCGGCTCGCTGGCCTCTTGTTGCAGTAACTGACGAATGGTTTTGGTTGGGCTGTGCATCAGCCTGTTGCTAAGCTTGTTCGCCAGTTCAGCCAGCACTTTCTCTGCATCCTGGCCGGCAGCGAGCTGATTCAGGGCCCGGCCGAGCAAGTCAGTTTTTATCTGTTCGCAGCGCTGACGGTAATCCCGTACCCAGTCAACACTGCCCTGCAACTGCAGCCATTGCAGAAAATCTTCTGCGCCGAGCCGGATTATATCACCAGCCTGCTCTGCCGCTTGCTGGCGCGAACTGACATTTTTCGCCACTATACTTTGCAAGTCGTCTACCGTATATAAATAAGCGTCTTCCAGCTCGCCAACCTGTTGCTCAATATCCCGCGGCACGGCTAAATCGACCAGAAACATCGGTTTATGCCGGCGTTTTTTCAATGCCTGCTCGACCATGCCTTTACCGACAATCGGCAGGGTGCTGGCGGTAGAACTGATTACAATATCGGCTTGCGGTAACTGGGCCGGCACCTGAGACAGCGTAATAACTTTGGCATTAAACTGTTCTGCCAGCTGCACGGCCCGCTCGTATGTGCGGTTAGCGACGGTTAGCTCACGGGCGCCCTGTTCAGCCAGATGGCGGGCGACCAGTTCAATGGTTTCGCCGGCACCAATCAGCAGCACCTGGACCTTTTCCAGCCTGCCAAATATTTGTCGGGCTAAACTGACTGCAGCAAACGCCACCGATACTGCATTGGCGCCAATATCAGTGTTGGTGCGGACATCCTTAGCCACAGCAAAGGTTTTCTGAAACAGCCGTTCAAACTGCGGATTAATAGTACCGGCCTGGCGGGACTGATTATATGCCTGTTTTACCTGACCTAAAATTTGCGGCTCACCCAACACCAGCGAATCAAGGCCAGCAGCTACCCGCATCAGATGCTCGGCGGCCTGTCGATCATGATGCAGATACAAATGAGACTGCAGTTCGGTGACATCTAACTGATGAAATTGTGCCAGCCAGCCAATAACCTGCTCTGCCTGGTGATTGGTGCCGTTAAAATACAACTCGGTTCGATTACAGGTCGACAGAATAACCGCATCGGTTACCGCTGTCACCGTAGCCAGTTCACGCAAGGCTTCATGCACCTGTTCCGGGGCAAATGCCACTTTCTCCCGTAAACTAACCGGTGCTGTTTTATGATTAATGCCTAGTGCAAAGATGGCCATCACCTGTATCATCGTGTTTGTCAGGGGCGAATTGTACGAAAAACCCCATATTAAGAAAAGCGTAACTAAGGACTTTCAGCGTGTCAGTAGCAATTAAGTGGTTAACCTTGGCCGGATTAATGCTTTTATCCAGTGGTTGCAGCATGTTTTCAAAACCTGCACCGGTGCAGCCATTGGACATTAAAAGCCGCCAGGCCCGGCTAACAGCAATCACCGAGTATACTGTACAGGCCTCTGTCGGTATCAAAACCCCGGACGAGTCGGTCTCGGGCAACCTGACATGGCAACAGCATAGCACTGAACACTATAAAGCGCGGCTGGCTAATTTTTTCGGGATCAGTTTATTTGAACTAACCAATGACGCACAGGGCAGCAGTATTCTGGTGCGTGGCGAGCGCTATCAGGCAGTAGATACCAGCAGCTTGTTGTGGCAACTGGCCGGCTGGTCGATGCCGCTGGACGATATGCCATTGTGGTTAAAAGGGATACCGGGTGCTGAGGCCAGCGCCGTTGAATACGATGACTTTGGCAGAGTGCAGGCATTTCAGCTGGTGGATAGCACCGGGATTATCTGGCAGCTTCGTTATCAGAGCTTCTTTGCTGATGCGCTGGCGTTGCCCCAGAAAATTAAGCTAAGCAGTGACGATACCACTATTCGTTTTTATATCAGGAGCTGGCAATTATGACCTTAAGGCTGCCAGCTGTTGCCAAGCTGAATCTGTTTTTACATATTACCGGCCGCCGCGCAGACGGTTACCACAACCTGCAGACGTTATTTCAGTTACTGGATTATGGCGATGAGCTGCATTTTACGCCGCGCCCTGACAATCAGTTAACGTTACAGTGTAACGACCCTGCCCTGCAGAGCCCGGATAACCTGATTATTAAAGCCGGCAGCTTGTTACAACAGCATAGTGGTTGTCAGCTCGGTTGTGACATTGTGCTGGATAAAAAGCTGCCAATGGGTGGCGGTCTTGGTGGTGGTTCGTCAGATGCCGCTACTACCTTGCTGGCATTAAACCAATTGTGGCAACTGCAATTGAGCAACGACCAACTGGCGGCGCTGGGGTTGCAACTGGGTGCTGATGTGCCGTTGTTTGTCAGAGGCTATAGCGCTTTTGCCGAAGGTGTCGGTGAAAAGTTGCTGCCGGTGCAGTTACCTGAAAAAATCTACTTAGTGGTGACGCCCCCCTGTCATGTCAGTACGGCAGAGATTTTTCAGCACCCTGATTTAATCAGAAACAGCCAGCCACTGAGTCTTGAGACGTTGTTCAACAGCCCATGGCGTAATGATTGCCAGCCATTGGTCGAACAGCTGCAGCCGATTGTTGCATTAACCTTACAGTGGTTGTTAGAATATGGGCCGTGTCGAATGACGGGTACTGGCGCCAGTGTGTTCGCCGAATTTCCGGACACGGCCAGTGCTCAGCATGCCCTAAGCAAGCTCCCGGCAAACTGTCGCGGATTTATTGCTAAGGGAGTCAACCAGTCGCCAGTAATGGCGGCGTTGGCAGATACGGAATTCAACAACTGATGCCTTTTACACCGGCATTTAATGATTTAACCGGACTCACCACCGCCCTGAGGATCCTACTGTGCCCGACATGAAGGTTTTCGCTGGTAACGCCATACCAGATCTTGCTAACAAAATTGCCAGCCGTCTCTACATCAAACTGGGAGACGCCGATGTTGGCCGTTTCAGTGATGGCGAAGTTAGCGTACAAATCAATGAGAATGTTCGTGGTTCTGATGTGTTTATTATTCAGTCAACCTGCGCCCCCACCAATGACAATTTAATGGAATTAATTGTTATGGTCGATGCATTACGGCGCGCCTCAGCCGGCCGGATCACGGCCGTTATTCCTTATTTTGGTTATGCCCGTCAGGATCGCCGGGTACGTTCAGCCCGGGTTCCTATTACTGCCAAGGTTGTCGCCGATTTCCTGTCCAGTGTGGGTGTTGATCGGGTTTTAACCGTTGATTTGCATGCTGAGCAAATTCAGGGGTTCTTTGACGTGCCGGTCGATAACGTTTTTGCCAGTCCGGTATTGCTGGATGATATGCGCAAGAAAACCTTGCACTCGCCGGTCGTGGTATCACCGGATATCGGTGGTGTGGTGCGGGCTCGTGCGGTAGCGAAGCTGCTGAACGATGCTGACTTAGCCATCATCGACAAACGCCGGCCCAAGGCAAACGTGTCGCAGGTTATGCATATCATCGGTGATGTGAAAGACCGCGACTGTATTATCGTTGACGATATGATTGATACCGGCGGCACCTTATGTAAGGCAGCAGAAGCGTTAAAAGAGCAAGGCGCCAAACGGGTATTTGCTTACGCCACTCATGCTGTTTTCTCAGGTAATGCGCCGGAAATCATCAGTAACTCCGTGATTGATGAGCTGATTATTACAGATACTATTCCACTGTCTGACGCGATGAAAGGCGTTAGTAAAGTGCGGCAGTTAACACTAAGTGAGCTGATGGCTGAATGTATTCGCCGGATCAGCAATGAAGAGTCTATCTCGTCAATGTTTGATTAAATCTGTATCCCGGTTTCATTAAGGCGCCCGTTGGCGCCTTTTTCATTTGCAGCTGGCTGGTGCCGGTGGTAATATGTCGCGCCTTTTGAAAGGGCAATCAGGTTGGGGCTGGTCGCAAGCCGCAACACAAATCACTTTATTGGAGTACATCATGTCTGATGCAATTTTCGCGTTAACTGCAGAAGTCCGTACTGACCTGGGGAAAGGTGCGAGCCGCCGCCTGCGTCACGAAGACAAAGTTCCAGCCATTATCTATGGCGGACACAAAGATGCCTTATCTGTTACTTTAGAGCACTCTAAGCTGTTAAAAGCCCAGAGCTTTGAAGCCTTTTATTCTCACATCCTGACTATCACTGTCGGTAAAGAGAAAATCCAGGCTATCGTTAAAGATATGCAACGTCACCCGTACAAGCCAAAAATCATGCACGTTGACTTTCAACGCGTTGAAGCTGGCCACGAACTGACCACTATCGTTCCGGTTCACTTCTTAAACGAAGATAAGCCAATCAAAAAAGGCGGTGTTGTTGTTCACGCCCTGAACGAAATTGAAATCAGCGTATTACCAAAAGACTTACCAGAGTTTATCGAAGTTGACCTGGCTGATGTTGAAGTAGGTACCACCCTGCACCTGACTGACATTAAAGCACCTAAAGGTGTGACCTTTGTTCAGTTAACCAAAGGTGAAGGCCATGACCTGCCAGTGGTATCTGTTAACAAACCAGCTGGTAAAGCCGTTGATACAGAAGAAGAAACTGAAACTGCTGAGTAATGTCTGACGCATTACCTGCCAATGTTCAGTTAATCGTGGGCCTGGGAAATCCGGGCCCCGAATACCAGCATACCCGGCATAACGCCGGGGCCTGGTTTGTTGAAAAGCTGGCTCATGCCTTTAATGTCAGCCTGAAAAATGACAGTAAGTTCTTTGGCTATACCGGAAAATTTATTTGTGCCGGCCAGGAATTTAAGTTACTTATCCCCTCTACCTTTATGAATCTCAGTGGCAAAGCCGTGTTAGCTATGGCCCAGTTTTACAAATTGGCACCGGAGAATATTCTGGTTGCCCATGATGAACTGGCACTGGAGCCCGGTATCGCCAAATTTAAACTCGGTGGCGGCCATGCCGGCCACAACGGTTTACGCGATATTATGGCGCGCTTAAGTAATAACCCGAATTTTTACCGGTTACGCCTCGGTATTGGTCATCCCGGCCATAAAGACAAAGTAACCGGTTTTGTGCTGGGCAAAGCCCCGGCCAGTGAACAAAAATTAATAGATGCCAGCATTGATGAAGCAGTCAGTTGCTTTGACATTCTGGCACGCGACGGCTTAATTAAAGCCCAGCATCGTCTACACAGTTTTAAAGCCAGCTAGCCTTGCGGCCAGCAACACAGCCTGAAGGAAAATTATTATGGGTTTCAAATGTGGTATTGTCGGCCTGCCCAACGTTGGTAAGTCTACCTTGTTTAATGCATTAACCAAGGCAGGCATTGAAGCGGCCAACTTCCCGTTTTGTACCATAGAGCCTAACACCGGCGTGGTACCGGTGCCTGATTTACGGCTGGATAAGCTGGCAGAGATTGTTAAACCACAGCGGGTTATTCCAACCACGATGGAGTTTGTTGATATTGCCGGTCTGGTAAAAGGCGCTTCCCGGGGCGAAGGCCTGGGCAATAAATTCCTGGCCAATATCCGGGAAACCGATGCTATTGGTCATGTTGTACGCTGCTTCGACGATGAAAATATTATTCACGTTGCCGGTAAAATAGACCCGGCCGATGACATCGACACCATTAATATGGAACTGGTGTTGTCGGATATGGACAGTGCTGAGCGGGCCATTTTCCGGGTCAGTAAAAAAGCCAAAGGTGGTGATAAAGACGCCAAGGCAGAAATACTGGTACTGGAAAAAGTAAAAGCACATTTAGAGCAAGGCAATACCCTGCGCCAGCTGGAGCTGGACAAGGATGAGAAAGCGCTGATTGCCTATATGAACTTTTTAACCATTAAACCGACCATGTACATTGCTAACGTCACCGATGATGGCTTTGAAAATAACCCGTATTTAGACATCGTCCAGGCGATTGCCGATAAAGAGGGTGCCATAGTCGTGCCGGTTTGCGCCGCAATTGAATCTGAAATTGCTGAGCTGGAAGACGACGAGAAAGCCGAATTTATGGCCGATATGGGCCTGGAAGAGCCTGGCTTAAACCGGGTGATCCGTGGTGGTTATTCGCTACTGAGCCTGCATACCTATTTTACTGCCGGGGTAAAAGAAGTCCGGGCCTGGACCGTCGCTATTGGCGCTACCGCCCCTCAGGCGGCCGGGGTTATTCATACTGACTTTGAAAAAGGCTTTATCCGCGCTGAAGTGGTGGGTTACGATGATTTCGTTGCTTTTAAAGGTGAAGCCGGTGCCAAAGAGGCCGGTAAATGGCGGTTGGAAGGTAAAGATTACATCGTAAAAGACGGTGATGTAATGCATTTCCGCTTTAACGTTTAAGCCTGTTTCCGCTGATAAAAAGCCGCTGCCTATGCAGCGGTTTTTTGTTGTAAGCCCCCCTTCCGGCCAAAGACTGCCTGTCCGTGGCAATGGCATCTAAACTTTTGCTACCGATTTGCATATAAAAACAGCAAACACGCCCATGCAGCGCACTAAACGCAAAAAAACGGTTGACGCTAATATGTCAGATCAGCATAATACGCGCCACTTGCTTAGGACAAGTTAGCGTGGCTACATAGCTCAGCTGGTTAGAGCACAGCACTCATAATGCTGGGGTCGCAGGTTCGATTCCCGCTGTAGCCACCACTTAACTTGCCTGTGTATGCGGGAATGGCGGAATTGGTAGACGCACTGGATTTAGGTTCCAGCGCCGCGAGGCGTGAGAGTTCGAGTCTCTCTTTCCGCACCATAATAAGTAAGTAAGCAGTTTCTGCAGGGGCGTAGCCAAGCGGTAAGGCAGCGGGTTTTGATCCCGCCATGCCCAGGTTCGAATCCTGGCGCCCCTGCCATTAACTCAGGCAGTTGATTTTATCTCTCCTTGTGTTTATCTGAACTGCAATCTCCATTACAGGGGCGTAGCCAAGCGGTAAGGCAGCGGGTTTTGATCCCGCCATGCCCAGGTTCGAATCCTGGCGCCCCTGCCATATTCAGAAAACCCAGCCCCGGCTGGGTTTTTGCTATTTAGGACATGTGTTAGCTCTGCCGGTTACAACATCTTTTGTGCTCGCCACAGCAACTCGCATTCGCTCAGACACTCTGTGGCTGTGCAAAAAGAGTTCTAACCTGCTTTACCGATGAGGTTGGAACCCTGCAGCGCACAGCCACAGAGTGTCTGAGTCCTGCCGCAGGCATAAGGACGAGTTGCTGTGGCGAGCACTGTAGGTGTTGCAACCGTATCGCTTAGCTAAGAGTGTTAACTTGCCTATTCAGAACCCACAGCATAATGAGTAACTAGTTTCTTAAGCGCGCCACTGCGCGACGCGATGGTCAGCGCCAGCTGGCGCAGGTTGCGCAGCGGGCCGATATCATTGCCAAACAACTGATAAAAGCCGTCCATAGTACTCATCATCAGCAAATTAGCCGGCTTACGCTTACGCTGATAGTTTTGCAACAGTTGCGCACTGCCAATATCACGGCTATGCCGTCTGGCATCGATAATCAACTCTGTCAGCAGTTTGGCATCAGCAAAGCCAAGGTTTACGCCCTGCCCCGCCAGCGGATTAATGGTATGGGCGGCATCGCCCGCCAGCACTACTCTGCCTGAATAATAGCGGTTAGCATCCAGCCGCGCTAACGGAAACCAGCTGCTGCTGACCACTTTTACCTCGCCCAGCTGATCAGGGAACGCCTTTAGCAATTCAGCAGTAAGCTGCTCAGGGCTTAGCGCCGCCAGCTGTTTTACCCGGGGCGCGTCGTCATACCAGACTACCGACCCCTGCGCCCCCGGCAGCGGCAAAAACGCTTTCGGGCCGCTTGGGGTAAACTGCTGCCAGGTCACATCCTGCTGTGGGTAGGGTGTGTTCACTAAGGCCACTAAACAGGCCTGCTGATACTGCCAACCATTAGTGCCTATGCCGGCTAGCCGGCGCAATTGCGAGTTGCCACCATCAGCAGCGATGACTAACTTGCTTTCAAGCTGCTCACCGCTATCTAAACTGAGTAAGACGCTGTCACAAGTTTGACTCAGCGTTGCAACCGAAGCCGGACAAAACAGACTCAGATTAGCCGGGAATTGCTGCCACAACGCCAGCTGCAGTAAATTATTTTCAACAATATGGCCCAGATGGCTACGCTTAATGTCTGCGGCATCGAAACAGACCACACTTTGCGGCTGCTCAAACGCCTGTAAGCGGCGGTAGGGGCACAATCGCATCTGTTGCAGTGACGGCCAGGCACCCAGCTTAGTTAACCAGGCTTCACTGGCCAGATTAATTGACGATACCCGCAGATCCGGTGCATTGGCAGGGTCAAACTCAGCAGGCGCCTGTTTTTCTATCAGCGCTACCTGCAAGCCCGCCTGACTGAGCGCCAGCGCAATAGCTGCTCCGACCATGCCGCCACCGACAATGCTGATATCAAAATGCTGTACCGTGTTACTACTCATTACAAGTAACCTTCTCTTTACTAAGTGGGCCTATAATACTATTAATTTCAAGCATGCCTGAAAGTAAACCGTTGTTGTGCCGGTCTGTGATGGGGTACTGGTTAACCAACCAGCGCCGACTACAATAATGACCAACAGGAATAGCCAATGAAACTCTATCTTATCACTGCTTTTGTAACTCTGTTCAGTATCAAACTTATGGCGGCAACCGGCATTGCCCAGACACCGGAGCAGGTAACACCGCTTCTGAACGGCCTGACCATTCCTGATGTTACCCTGACTGCAGCCGATAACACTACGGTAGCGTTAAAAAACATCGTCAAAAAGCAACCGAGCGTGCTGGTGTTTTACCGGGGTGGCTGGTGCCCTTATTGTAATGCCCAGCTGGCGGCGCTCCGCACCATTGAACCCGAGCTGACTAAACTGGGTTACCAGATCATCGCTATCACGCCGGACAGTGTCAGTTCTGTCAACAAAAGCCTGAATGATACCGGCGGCCAGCAGCTTAATTATACGCTGTTGTCAGATCATCAGTTTCAGGCCAGTCGTGCTTTTGGCCTGGCTTACTATCTCGACGACAAAACCGCAGCCATATATAAAGGTAAATTAGGCAGCTTAATTACCACTGAAGCCGGCACTGAGAAAGTCGTTTTGCCGGTACCTGCTGTCTATATTCTGAATACTGATGGCGAAGTGGTATTTAACTATGTGCATATAAATTATAAGACCCGGCTGGAAAGTGAATTGTTGTTAAAGGCTGCTGCGCTGGCGCTGCAATAGCGGCTGTTTTTTTTCTGATAAAAGCGTTGACGACAGCACAAAAATACGGCATTTTGCGCGCCCTGTTTGGCAAGTATTCTAATGGATGCTAGCCTGTTGGTTTTAACCTTCTGCTGGAGATAACTGATGCGTAATGTAACCGTTGCTGCGACTCAAATGGTGGGTGGCTGGAATGTTGAAGAAAACATCGCCCGTGGTGAAAAGCTGGTACGCGATGCTGCGGCCAAAGGCGCCCAGATTATTCTGCTGCAGGAGCTGTTTGAACGTAATTACTTTTGTCAGAAGCAAAAACCAGCTTATCTGGAATTTGCTACCACCGTCGAAGAAAACCCGGCGGTTAACCACTTTATGAAAATTGCCAAAGAGCTCAGCGTCGTCTTGCCAATCAGCATTTACGAACGGGCCGGTAATTGTATGTATAACAGCGTAGTGATTATCGATGCTGACGGTGAAAACCTGGGTACTTACCGTAAAAGCCATATTCCGGATGGCCCGGGTTACAGTGAAAAATATTACTTCACCCCGGGTGACACTGGCTTTAAGGTCTGGCAAACCCGTTATGCCAAAATCGGTGTCGGCATTTGCTGGGATCAGTGGTTTCCGGAAACGGCCCGCAGTATGGCCCTGCTGGGTGCCGAACTGCTGTTTTACCCCACCGCCATTGGCAGCGAGCCGCATGATGCCACTATTGATTCATGCGGGCATTGGCAACGGACCCAGCAGGGCCACGCTGCGGCGAATTTAATGCCACTTATTGCCTCGAACCGGATTGGTACCGAAACCGAAGATGACTACCATATCACCTTCTACGGCAGCTCATTTATTGCTGATGGCACCGGCGCCAAAGTGCAGGAAGCCAATGCGACGGACGAAGCAGTGCTGGTACACACCTTCGATTTAGATAAAGTGGCCGCGGATCGCCGGGCCTGGGGTCTGTTCCGCGATCGCCGGATTGATATTTACGATACTATCCTGACTAAAGATGGCAAAGTGAACCCGGAGAACAGCAAGTGAGCCGCTTACTACCAACCACACCTGTGCATGATGGTTTTTCAATGCCAGCCGAGTGGGCAGAGCATAAACAAACCTGGATGGTATGGCCGGAGCGCACAGATAGCTGGCGTATGGGGGCTAAACCAGCCCAACAGGCTTTCTGCGCCGTTATTGCCGCCATTGCCCGCTTTGAGCCGGTAACGGTCTGTGTTTCAGCTGGCCAGTATGCCAACGCCGAAGCGCAGCTGGGCAGAGCCGGTGCTTTGTATCCGGTACGAGTGGTCGAAATATCCAATAACGATGCTTGGTGCCGTGATACCGGGCCGACGTTCGTCACTAATGGTAAAGGTGAAGTGCGTGGTATCGACTGGACGTTTAACGCCTGGGGTGGCCTGAATGGCGGCTTGTATTTCCCATGGCAGTTTGACGACCAGGTCGCCGGTAAAATTCTGGGTATTGAGCAGTTACCCCGCTACCGCACTGAAGGCTTTGTGCTGGAGGGCGGCGCTATCCATGTTGATGGTGAAGGCACCCTTTTAACCACTGAAGAGTGTTTACTTAATACCAACCGTAATCCGCATTTAAACCGCGAGCAGATTGAAGAAATTCTGGCCGAGTACCTGGGGATCAGCAAAGTATTGTGGTTAAAAGAAGGTATTTTTAACGACGAAACCGATGGTCATGTTGATAATATGGCCTGCTTTGTCAAACCAGGTGAAGTGGTGCTGGCCTGGACTGACGATCAGAACGACCCGCAGTATGCCCGCAGCAAAGCCGCCCTGGATTATTTAGAAGCCAGCACTGATGCTAAAGGCAGGAAAATTAAAGTGCATAAGTTACCGCTGCCCAAGCCGATTATTGCCAACTCCGATGAATATGCGACGGTAGATGCCACCCTAAGTGCTATTCCGCGTGAAGCTAATGCCCGGCTGGCCGGCTCTTACATCAACTTTTATTTATGTAACGGCGGCCTGATTCTGCCAACCTTTGATGACCCGAATGATAACGTTGCCGCTGATATATTACAGCAGCTGTATCCGGACCATCAGGTTGTTACGGTGCCAGGCCGGGAAATTTTACTGGGCGGTGGTAATATTCACTGTATTACCCAGCAGCAACCAGCCTGACAGTATAAAGGGAGCAGCAAGCTCCCTTTTTTATCTTACGAAATACAGCCTGCCACAGGCCTTAGTTTGCTTCTTTATACTCCATTACCGAATAGTACTCATTCATTGACAGGTTCTTACGACAGGTATGCTGGCGCATATTCGAGCCTTTTAACCGTTCATAACTGCAGTGCATAAACTGGTTATCAACGCCGTACTTCCGTTTAAACTCTTCATAAAGCGGATCAAGTGAGTCCAGCTGCTCCTGAGTAAGATTACTGGTAATCTCTTTGTATCGACGCTCCCAGTCAGAGGTTTCCTGCTGCAGCGATAAACGCATCCAGACCAGGCCTTCTTCAACATTTACCGGGACATCTTGGCCGGTAACCATTAATAAACCAGCCAGATACTGTGCATATTTCTCACCGTAGCGGGCAAATCGCAAAATTTCCGGAAAGGCTTCAGCAAATTGTTGTTTTCGTGCCTTAGCCATCATACTGTCGTAATCCGCGGCGTATAAATAGGAGCGCAAACGGACTTCTTCACCTTGAACTTTCGCATCACTCTCTGCCGCAACGCTTTGGTTGCCGCCCACAGCTAAAACGGCGGTAACAAGCAGTGTTGATATCAGTTTTTTCATAATTCCATTTCCCCGTTGTCGTTAACCGCTAAAGTATAACAGCCTGCTCATTGCGGTCTGCTTACAAATTGTAAAACAATATGTCATGATTTACTGACGGCGATAAGCCTAACGCTATCCCGACGACCACAATGAACAATAACTCTTCATATTCAGCCATTTAAAAGCTACACTTCAGTCCATGCAATTGTAACAGAGCTGTTATATTATGAAAGCCTGTGCCTTACATATCCTGGTTAAAACCCGGGAACAAGCGGAAAAATTGAAACAACAATTAGCCAGAGGCGCTGACTTTGGCAAACTTGCCAAACAACACTCACTGTGCCCGTCAGGCAAAAAAGGCGGGGATTTAGGCGAGTTTCGTAAAGGCCAGATGGTAAAGGCCTTTGATGATGTGGTATTTAAAAAGGCGCTGCTGGAAGTGCACGGCCCGGTGAAAACCCAGTTTGGTTTTCACCTGATTAAAACCCTGTATCGCAGTTAAGTTTTACCCAGCGCTTTGGCCCGCAATTTTGCTTTTAATTTGCCCTGAGCCTGGCGTTTGGCGGCACCATCGTTACGCCCAGGCCGTTGACCTGGGGCACGAGCCACAGCTTCGTTCGGTGCCTGATAGCTGGGGTCGTGCTCGTAGCCGGGCAACACTTCGGTGCTTAACACTTGCTGGGTTAACTTTTCAATGTCCTGCAAGGCCCCTGTATCTTCCGGGGTAACCAGGGTAACGGCAATACCACTCATACCCGCTCGGCCGGTGCGGCCTATCCGATGGACATAGTCCTCAGCTATCTGCGGCAAATCGTAGTTAACCACATAAGGCAACTCACTGATATCCAGGCCACGGGCCGCGATATCGGTTGCGACTAACACCCGTACCGCCCCGGCTTTAAAATCAGCTAACGCTTTGGTGCGGGCGCCCTGGCTTTTATCGCCATGAATCGCCGCAGTTTTCAGGCCGTCTTTCTGTAATTGTTTGGCTAGACGGTCAGCACCGTGCTTGGTGCGGACAAATACCAGCACCTGCGGCCAGTTACGGGCACCAATTAAATGCGACAGCATCTCGCGTTTGCGATGCTTGTCGACCAGATATACCTGCTGGCTTACCCTGTCAGCAGTGGCATTTGCTGCTGCCACTTCGACCAGCACCGGCTTGTCTAGCAGTTCATCAGCCAGCTGTTTAATGTCGTTGGAATAGGTGGCTGAAAACAACAAGGTTTGTCGTTTCGGCGGTAGTTTCGCCATAATGCGCTTAATATCAACCACAAAGCCCATATCCAGCATCCGGTCAGCTTCATCCAGCACCAGGACTTCAAGCTGGCTTAAATCGATGGTTTGCTGATGCAAATGGTCAATCAACCGGCCCGGTGTCGCCACCAGAATATCCAGCCCTTGTTCGGCATCATCGTATTGTGGCCGGATTGACACGCCACCGTAAAATACCGCGCTGCGACAATTAACATGGCGGCTGTAGGTCAGCACACTGTCGTGCACCTGCTGTGCCAGCTCCCGGGTTGGCGTCAGTACTAATATCCTTACCTGGCCGGCAGTTAACAGCTTAGGCGCATTGAGCAAGTGCTGCAGCAGTGGTAAAGTGAAGGCTGCGGTTTTGCCGGTACCGGTCTGGGCGCCGGCCAGAACGTCTTTACCAGAACGAATAAGCGGGATGCTGCGTTGTTGCACTGGTGTGGCGTCGGTATACCCCTGTTCGGTGAGTACCCGTAAAATGGGCTCTGCCAGCCCTAAAGATTGAAACGACATTGATGATCCTGACTGTGCCTGTGCCAGACTGGCAACGGCAAAATAAAGTGCGATTATAACAGAAGCACACAAAACAAGATATTCAGCCCCATGACAGCAACACCCTGGTTTCTTTACATGATTCGCACTGCCGGCGGCCAGCTCTATACTGGTATCAGCACTGATCCGGCCCGGCGCCTACGCCAGCACAATGGCGAGCTGAAAGGCGGAGCCAAAGCCCTGCGTGGTAAAGGGCCGCTGCAGCTGGTGCTTGTCCAGGCCATGCCCAACAGGGCAGAAGCCAGTCAAGCTGAATATCAGCTCAAACAACTTTCAAAGGCTGCAAAAGAGCAGCGGATAAGCGAGCAGTAATGGATAATTTTTACCTGGTACTGGCCTATCTGGTTATTGGCTTTGGCTTGCGCCGGCTGCCAGTGATGCCTGAAAACAGTGGTATAGTGCTTAACATCTATGTGCTGTATGTGGCCTTACCAGCCCTTATTTTAAAAAACGTCCCTTTACTGCAATTTTCCAGCGCGTTACTGATCCCGGCATTAACACCCTGGCTGTTGCTGCTCGCCGTTGTCGCAACAGTATTGGCGTTAAGTAAAATATTGGGCTGGTCACGCGAGGTGACCGGCGCCCTGTTGATCATACTGCCCCTTGGCAATACTTCATTTTTAGGTTTTCCAATGACTCAGGCACTGTTTGGCAGCGAAGCCATGCCCTATGCAGTGGTATACGATCAGGTCGGCTCTTTTATTGCGCTGGCGACCTATGTCACCATTGTTGCCGCTATTTACAGCCCGCAAGTCAGTAAGCCGACTGCCAAAAGCATCATCATTAAAATTATCAGCTTCCCTTCTTTTATTGCCCTGGTAGCAGGGTTACTGCTCAGAAATGTTAGCTTTCCTCCGTTAGCAGACGCACTAATCAATAATCTGGCGGCGACGCTGGTGCCGGTTGTGATGATCGCCGTCGGTTTTCAGCTAAGCTTTCGGTTTAGTAAAAATGAAATAACGCCGCTGGTTACTGCGTTAGCGCTTAAGTTAGTCATGATGCCGCTATTAGCCTGGGTTATATGGCGTAGCCTGGGGCAAAGTGGTCTGGCAGTAGACATCAGCATATTTCAGGCAGCGATGCCACCGATGATCTCAGCCGGCGCTATTGCTATTATGGCTGGCCTGGCACCACGTTTAGTCAGCGGCATTATTGGTCTTGGTATTTTAATCGGGTTAATCAGTTTACCCGTGGTTTTTTGGTTATTGCGTTAAAGGATGGGTATGGAAAAGCTTAACGAAGTGGGAAAGTCAGTGCTGACAAGCATCCAGCAATTTGATTTCTGGTGGCAGCTGCTGGCGTTGGCAACGGCTTTATTACTGGCGACACTGGCCAATCAGCGGTTACAAGGATTAGTAGAAAAACAGCACACCCTTGATTCCGGCTTGCGCCACATGGCAGTGCGCAGTATTCAGCGCTTATTGTGGCCGCTTACTGCACTGGCCGTGTTAGTACCCGCTAAGATTATCTTTGAAATGAATGCCCTGCCAGTGCAAATTCTCGAAGTTGCAATACCGGTGTTGCTGGCATTGGCGGTTATCCGCTTGGTTGTGTATATCCTGCGCAAAGCTTTTAATGTCAGTCCGTTGTTAAAATCCTCTGAAAATCTGCTGGCCGGGATTATCTGGTTTGGTGTATTGCTGCATCTGGCCGGTTGGTTACCAGGTTTACTCGCGGTACTCGATAGCGATAGCCTTGCTATGACTGTCGGTGAAACCCGTATTTCGGTACTGGCTGTATTAAAGCTGCTGTTAATGATCACGCTGGCTTTCACTCTGGCTATCTGGCTGGCCGAATTTATCAGTCGACGGGTCCAGCGCTCTACCCATATCAGCCCCAGTATGCAGGTCGGCTTTGCCAAGTTCAGTAAGTTTATCCTGATCACCATTGCCTTTCTGGTGGCGTTAAATGCGGTAGGGATCAATTTAAGCTCGCTGGCCGTATTTGGTGGCGCACTGGGCGTTGGGCTTGGCTTTGGTTTACAGCGCATTGCCTCTAATTTTATCAGTGGCTTTATTCTGGTATTTGACCGCTCTATTAAGCCTGGCGATATCATTACTGTTGGTGACAAGTTCGGCTGGGTCGAGCAGTTAAATGCCCGCTATGTGGTGGTACGCAACCGCGAAGGGGTTGATACGTTAATCCCTAACGAGAATCTGATCACCTCTGAAGTCATCAACTGGAGCTATGCAGATACTAATGTGCGAATGATAATTAAAGTGCAAATCAGCTATGACGATGACCCTGAACAGGCGTTGGCGCTGATGTTAGAATGTGCTTCAGCCTCGCCCCGGATCCTGACAACGCCCAGCCCGACCGTGCGCTTAATGGAATTTGCCGACAGTGGCATCGCCTTGGAATTAAGAGTCTGGATTACTGATATGGAAAAAGGCACTGCTGAAGTCCGCTCCGCCATTAACCTGGCTATCTGGCGTACCTTTAAGCAACACAATATTACCATTCCGTATCCACAGCGCGATCTGCATATTAAGTCAGGCTGGCCGCCAGCACCTGAGCAGATAAGCAAAGATCAGCAATAAATGGCGAATATTTTACTGATTGGTCTGGGTGATCTGGGTTCGCTGATAGCCAGAGAAGCGATGCAACAAGGCATCACGGTGTATGCAATGCGGCGTCAGAGCAAAAGCCCGGCCGGGGTACACCTGATCCAACACGATGCCACTGCTCCCTGGCCCATTCTGTCAGACAGAATAGCTGGATCAGCTGGCATCTCCGATCTGATACTGTGCGTTGCCCCGGACAACCGGACTGACGACGCATACCGCCAGGCCTATCTGGAGATTGCCGCCCAAGCCAGAGAATGGCTCAGACAACAACCGCAGCCAGTGCATCTGTGGCTGGTTTCATCGACCAGTGTTTATGGTCAGCAACAGGGCGAATGGGTTAACGAAGACAGTCCGCGCTTACCTGAGCGCGGCACCGCTAAAATTCTGGTCAAAGCAGAAGATTTCTGGCTGCAAAGCGGTTTGCCCTGCACTATGCTGCGACCGGCAGGACTGTATGGTCCGGGCCGGGACATGCTGTTGCGTGTTGCCAGAACCGGTCAGAAAATTGTCGAAACGCAACCGGTTTATACTAACCGGATTGAAATATCAGATTGTGCCCGGGCCATTGTCCATTTGCTGTTGCGCCGCCAGCAGGGTCGAAAAACAGCAAGTGCTTACAATCTTACCGATCTGTCCTCTGCCCGTTACCGCGACGTGATCCAGTTCCTGCAACAGCAGTTGGATATTAACGCTACTACTGAGCAAATTGTGCAGCGTGGCAGCAAAAGAGTCAGTGCCCGCCGGTTGCAGCAAACAGGTTTCAACTGGCAATACCCCGATTTTAAAACCGGTTATCTGTCAATGTTGTAATGGCTTACTGCATTGTGTAATTAAGCGTAACCAACTGTTTGTAATAGTAAAACAACATAGCTATCCTGCTGTTAATTCCTTAGGCTGTGCCGGTTTAATTCACCAGCATGGAACCTGATATGAAAACATCTTTATCGAAATGGTTAGCGTTATATACTCCGCTTCTGAGCCGCAGTCTGGCGCTTGGGGCAGCGCTAAGCCTTAGTGCTTGCGGCGGCAGCAGTGATGAGCCTGAACAAATAAAAAGTTATGTGCAGTTTTACAATGGTGCGGCGGCAACAGCCAACCCTGCATTCAGGCTGGATGATACCAGTATCAGCAGCGCCCGCTTCGCCGATGCCAGCAATGTTATCAGTGTTGATGCCGCCAGCTATAGCTTGCAGGTTACCGAAACCGGTGGTAGCAGCCCGCTGCTGTCTGACGATATCACGCTGAACCCGGATCAGAAGCACCTGTTTATCCTGACCAGTGCCGATGAGCAGTTCGATTATCTGAGCCTGAGTTTTGCGCGCGAGAAAGAACTGGAAGATAAGTTTGATTTGTATCTGACTAACCTGGCAGCCAGCCAGCCACTACTGGATATTTATCTTAGCGCCGCGACAGAAACCTTTGCTGATGCCACCCTGCTCGACAGTGTCGCGTTGCACGAAATCAGCAGCGAAGCCAGCCGCAACGCTACTGGCAACTATAACGTGTATCTGGCTGAAGCGGGCGCTGATAGCCCGCTTTTTATAGGCAAAAACCTCAATTTTGCTTATGAGAATACCTATGTACTGGTGGTACGTGATCAGCACGGCCCCATTGCCGGCCAGTTAGCAGTCGATGTCATTTTAAATTCCAGCAGCGTTGCCCGCCACACCCATCAGGACGCTCAGGCGCAGTTTCGTTTATATAACAGCTGGTCACAGCCGGTGCAGGTAGCATTGGATAACAGCACGGTCACCATGCTGGCAGCAGGTAGCCTTGGCAACTACCACACTCTGACTAAAGGCGACTACAGCTTGTCAGTGCGCGATACCGATGGCCAGCTATTGCTTAACAGTGCCTTGCTGACCGCCACGGCCGGTGAGAGTCAGTTGGTTCTGTTATATCAGACCGAAGATAACCTGCTGCAAGCCCTGGCTATTAAAGAAAGTGACAAGCCGCAGCTGCAGGCGAACGATGTTATTGTCAGCAACTTAGTTGCTGACTTTGCCCGGCTGAATATTTATTTTGTGCTTCAGGACGAAACCATTGCTACTGCCAGACACCATGTTAAAAACCTGGAATTTAAGAAACAGCAAAACCTGAATTTACCAAAAAACTACTATAGTATTGCTCTGGTGCATGTCGCTGATAACGGCAGCACAACCTTACTGGACAAAACAGACAGCCTGATGCTGCAGCCAGGCGAGCGCTATCTGCTTAGTGCCGAAAAAGACGATTCAGCCCCTTCTGGCTACCGTCTTAACCTGACATTCTGATGTCATATCCCCCCGGCAGATTGCCGGGGGTGTCACCAAAAAGCTGACAAAGCCCTTTTTTTAGTAAATACTTAGCCGTTTACCGAACTCATATTCAAGTAAGGTATTGCGAATACTTATGGCTTTATTAAAATCAGCAATCTGCTTTATCATTTTCAACAGTATTGTAGTTGCCTCAGGGATATCCGCTGACAAGCCGCAACTGCTGCAGGGCGGCGTTGTTCAGTCCTTCCCGGGGATCAGCGTTATTGACGGTAACATCCAACCAGAGCCCTTCTATGGTCATGCTGAAATAATTACCTGTATTGAATCTGCGCTGGACGCGACAATTGTCTGGCAAAGTCTGCCGACCGATCGCCTGCTGAAATTAACCAGAGAAAATCAACTGGATATAATCTATCCGATGGGATACACCCTCGAGCGCGACAGCTATCTGCAAGCCAGCGTCTGGTTGACCAAAGATGATGACTATTTTGTGTTTAAATCAACCGTGTTGCAACCCGACATGCTCCGGCAGGAACAGGGTAAAAGTAAATTTGTTGGGGTAAAGCGTGGTTCCCCGCAACTGCATTATCTGCAAAGCAACGGTTACCAGCATATCCATCAGGTTTATGATTATCAGCAGTTATTGCCGTTGCTTAAAATGGATCGGGTAGAGATGCTGGCCGTTCCGCAACCATTAGCAGAACAGTTGCAGGCAGAAATGCTGGCAGATCCGATGACAGGTAATTTACAGCTGTATAATTACTTCACCCGCGACGCCGGCTTTTATCTGTCACCGGCCTTCGCCAGCAAGCATCTCGATCAAATGAATTCAGCAGTGGCTGACTGTCGCCGCCACACCAAAACAGCAACAGCTATAAAGTAGAAAGCTGACTTTTCGTCAGCTTTTCAGTCACTATTAATCAGCTGCTATGCTCAGGCACTGCCTATCATCCTGCGCAATACATAGTGTAAAATACCGCCGTGCTGGTAATAAGCCAACTCATTACCGGTGTCTATCCGGCAAAGCATCTCTATTTTCTGTTGGTCGCCATCGGCATAAGTTATCATCACTGCCACTTTTTGTTTTGGCCGCAGATTATTCAAACCACTGATAGTAAAGGTCTCTTCACCGGTTAAACTTAAGTGCTTACGATCAACCCCAGCCAGAAACTGCAACGGCAACACGCCCATGCCAATCAGATTAGAGCGGTGGATCCGCTCATAGGATTCCGCCAGCACCGCCCGGACTCCCAGTAACAGGGTACCTTTGGCTGCCCAGTCCCGGGACGACCCGGTACCGTATTCCTTACCAGCAACCACCACCAATGGCGTTTGCTGCTGCCGGTAGCGCTCTGCAGCATCATAAATATCCATCTGCTCTTTTGAAGGCTGATGCAAGGTCACGCCCCCCTCTGTGCCCGGCACCATTTCATTACGGATCCGCACATTGGCGAAGGTACCGCGCACCATGACTTCATGATTACCGCGGCGCGAGCCATATGAATTAAAATCAGCCTGGCTGATACCCAGCTCTTTCAGATAACGTCCTGCCGGACTACTGGCTTTAATACTGCCTGCTGGTGAAATATGATCGGTAGTCACCGAATCACCCAGTAATGCAAGTACCCTGGCCTCTTGAATGTCCTGCACCGGCTCAGGCTCCCGGCCCATGCCCTGAAAAAAGCTGGGCTGGCGGATATAGCTCGACTCCGGCCAGGTATAGGTTTTGTCCTTTGGTACCTCAATATTCTGCCAGGTCTCATCGCCACTGAACACATCGGCATATTCGCTTTTAAACATGCTGCTTTGTACTTTGGCAACTTCATCAGCGATCTGCTGATTATCCGGCCAGATATCCTGCAAATAAACCGGATTACCGTCTTTATCTTCACCAATAGCGTCTTTGCTTAAATCAATGTTGACCGTGCCCGCCAACGCAAAAGCCACGACTAACGGCGGCGATGCCAGCCAGTTCGATTGCACCAGCGGATGGATCCGGCCTTCAAAATTACGATTACCGGACAGCACTGCTGACACGTTTAAATTATTTTCACTGATCGCTTGCTCTAACTGTTTTGCCAGCGGCCCGGAGTTGCCAATACAAGTGGTACAGCCGTAGCCGACCAGATGAAAACCCAGTTTTTCCAGCGGGTCCATCAAGCCGGCTTTTTCCAGATAACGGGTTACCACTTTAGAGCCAGGGGCCAGCGAACTCTTCACCCAGGGTTTGCGGCTCAGGCCCTTAGCCAGGGCATTTCTAGCGAGTAAGCCCGCTGCCATCAGCACACTCGGGTTAGAGGTATTAGTACATGAAGTAATTGCAGCAATCACCACCGCATGATGATCAAGCTTAATTCGCTGACCGTTCAGGTCCATATGGTCATCATTATCCTCCGGCTGCGGCTGACCACCACCTTCTTCAACCATTTTTGCTTCACGCTCTGACGCTGATTTACGTTCCAGGGCCAGCATATCGTCGCAGTGCTGCTTCAGTTCACCCAGACTGACTTTATCCTGTGGCCGTTTCGGCCCCGCCAGTGACGGCACCACTTTTGCCAGATCCAGATGTAATACATCGGTGTAAATTGCTTTATGGCCGGGTTTGCGCCACAGACCCTGCGCCTGGCAATACGCTTTCACTCTGGCAATAACGCTGTCATCCCGACCGGTTAACGCCATGTAATCCAGGGTAACCTGGTCTACCGGGAAAAAACCACAGGTGGCGCCATATTCAGGCGCCATATTGGCGATAGTCGCCCGATCAGCCAGGCTCAGATGATCCAGACCGTCACCAAAGAACTCGACAAACTTACCGACCACGCCGTGCTTCCGCAGCAGCTCGGTTACCGTTAACACTAAATCAGTTGCGGTAATGCCGGCAGTAAGCTTGCCGGTAAATTCCAGCCCGACCACTTCCGGGATCAGCATCGATACCGGCTGGCCCAGCATAGCGGCTTCGGCTTCAATGCCGCCAACCCCCCAGCCTAACACTCCCAGCGCATTAATCATGGTGGTATGGGAATCGGTGCCCACCAGCGTGTCGGGATAAGCCTCGGTGCCATTATCGGTTTCTCGTGCCCAGACACTTTGCCCCAGATATTCAAGATTGACCTGATGGCAGATACCGGTACCCGGTGGCACTACTTTAAAGTTAGCGAAGGCTTGCTGGCCCCAGCGCAAAAAAGTATAGCGCTCAAAATTGCGCTCCATTTCGATCTCTACATTCTGCTTAAAAGCGTCATCAGTGGCGAAATGGTCCACCATCACCGAATGGTCAATCACCAGATCGACCGGTGACAACGGATTAATCTTTTGCGGATCTTCCCCAAGCTCGGCTACCGCAGCGCGCATTGCGGCCAGGTCAACCACTGCCGGTACCCCGGTAAAATCCTGCATCAGCACCCGGGCTGGCCGAAAGGCAATTTCCCGATCAGCATGGCCATGCTTCTGCCAGTCAATCAGTGCCTGAATATCCTGCTCGGTTACGGTGTCAGCATCAAGATTGCGCAGCAGGTTTTCCAGCAACACTTTTAAGCAGAACGGTAAACGGTCAACGGTGCCATGGGTGGTTGCAGCTTTTGCCAAACTGAAGATTTGATATTGCTGATCAGCGACTTTCAGCTTGTCTGCATAGGGGTTGTTCTGGCTCATAACATTCCTCGTTGATTACGTATTCTCCAAGTGTAGTGCATCGGGGCGCAGATGCGAAAATGCAAGGCGAGGCTTTTTACAATTTTAGCCGGAAGCGGTTACCAGAACGAAAAAGCCCAAAACGAAAAAGACCGCACAACGGCGGTCTGTTTACAGCGGATACAGCAGGTCAGAAAACGATTTTACTCCAGGGTTACCCGGGCGAACTTGCGTTTACCCACCTGGTAAATCTCTGTGCTGCCATTGGCAATTTCCAGTTTGCTATCATCAATTCTGGTCTCACCGTTCAGTTTTACCGCCCCTTGCTTAATCATCCGCAGTGCTTCGGACGTGCTGGCAACCAATCCAGCTTCTTTTAACAGGTTGGCGATTGGCATAGCACTGCCGTTACATTGCAGCGTCAGTTCAGGGATATCATCCGGCAGCGCATTTTTGCTGAAGCGCTGAATAAAATCCTGATGTGCCGCTTCTGCTGCTGCAGTATCATGAAAGCGAGCGATAATTTCCTTGGCCAGCGTTATTTTAATATCACGCGGGTTGGCACCTTCAGCCATCTGCTGCTTTAATGCGGCAATCTCAGCCAGTGGTCTGAAGCTGAGTAAATCGTAGTAGCGCCACATTAATTCATCTGAAATCGACATGATTTTGCCAAACATCTCAGTCGGCGCATCGGTAATACCGACGTAGTTACCCAACGACTTTGACATCTTTTGCACACCGTCAAGCCCTTCCAGTAACGGCACCATCATTACCGTTTGTGGCCGCTGGCCTTCATCTTTTTGCAACTCGCGGCCCATCAGCAGATTAAACCGCTGATCGGTACCACCCATTTCGATGTCGGCCTCAAGCGCGACCGAATCCCAACCCTGCACCAATGGATAAAGGAACTCATGAATGGCAATCGACTGATTGTTGGCAAAACGCTTTTTAAAATCATCCCGCTCCAGCATCCGGGCTACAGTCTGGCGCGACGCCAGCTTAATCATCCCGGCAGCACCAAGCTCGCCCATCCACTCCGAGTTAAAGGCTACCCGGGTTTTCGCCGGATCAAGAATTTTAAAAACCTGTTCTTTATAGGTTTCTGCATTGGCCAGCACATCTTCCCGGCTCAGCGGTTTGCGGGTGACATTTTTGCCACTGGGGTCGCCTATCATGCCGGTAAAATCACCAATTAAGAAAATAACCTCATGGCCAAGCTGCTGAAAAGTGCGTAATTTGTTGATCAGTACGGTATGACCTAAATGCAAATCAGGCGCCGTTGGATCGAAGCCAGCCTTCACTTTCAGTGGCTTGCCTGTTTTTAACTTGGCAATTAGCTCATCTTCCAGCAAGATTTCCTCGCAGCCGCGTTTTAATTCAGCTAACGCCTGTGCCCAATCGGCCATTTTAAACTCCTGACTTAGTGCAAATTTGTGTAAACAACCGCCATTCTATAGCATGTTCCAGCCAGGGGAAACGCACAAAACTCTGGTATCTTCGAAAAAAAACGTTTATGCTCGGTTTTTGTGCGTTTCCAACAGATGACGGGGCTTATGCGGCAACTGGTAGCAAAAATTCCTTCTCAACACCGGGCATTGATCCTTGGCGTGTCGGTATGTTTAGCCATTATTTTGTTACTTCCATCCGAGCAGGCCGCGGCTTCCAAAAGCAGCAACACGAGCGCGCTGGAAGTAGGCAAGCGTTACAGTCTTGATATTCCTCAGAATGAACAACAGTTTAGTGAAGATTTAGCCAGTGAAGCTTTGGAACCTGAATTCAACGATGAATTTGCGGTTGATGACACGCTGCAATGGTCAAGCCTGCAGGTACAACGTGGCGATGTGCTGTCTAATTTATTTAAAAAAGCCAACGTCAGCCAGCAAACCATGCTGGCCATTCTGGCGTTGGGTGACAGCACTAAAACCCTGACCCGCCTTTTCCCCGGTGAAATCCTGGAGTTCGGTCTGGACCAACAGGGCGAGCTTACTGAATTACGTTACGCTATCAATAAATTAAAAACATTAAAAATCAGTCGTGATCAGACAGGCAATTTTGTCGCCGCAGAGCTGGAAAAAACAGTAGAACATCGTCAGCAGTTTGCCAGTGCAGAAATAAAATCCAGTTTCTGGAGTGCCGGTATTGAAGCAGGGTTATCGGAAGCGCAGATCATGAATCTCGCCGGTATCTTTGGCTGGGATATCGACTTTGGCCTTGACCTGCGGGCCGGTGACAGTTTCAGCGTGCTGTATCAGGCGAATTATGTGGACGGTGATTTTGTTGGCTATGGCACCATCATCGCTGCCCAATTCCAGAATCAAGGCCAGATTATTCAGGCAGTGCGCCATACCGATGGTAACTATTACAAACCTGATGGTGCCAGTATGCGGCAGGCCTTTTTGCGGGCGCCGGTTAGTTTTCAGTATGTCAGCTCCAATTTTAATCCGCGGCGGTTGCATCCGGTTTTAGGTAAAGTGCGGGCGCATAACGGCGTAGACTACGTCGCGCCGGTAGGTACGCCGATTATGGCTGCCGGTGATGGCAAAGTAACGCACTCTGGCTACAACAACCTTAATGGCAACTATGTGTTTATTAAACACGCCAATAATATAGTGACTAAGTATCTGCATTTGTCTCGCCGCAATGTCAAAATTGGCGACAGAGTAAAACAGGGTGAGACCATTGGCCGGCTTGGTGCGACCGGCCGGGTAACCGGTGCTCACCTGCACTATGAGTTTTTATTAAATGGCGTGCATCGCAACCCGCGCACCGTCAAACTGCCGCAGGCTACGCCTTTACTGGGTGAAGAGCGCGATTTATTTATCGCCAGCGCCAGCCCTGTGCTGGCCGAGCTGCAGACAAAAGAACGGGTGTTATTAGCAAAAGCCGCGCCCTAAGGCAGCAATCTGATGTATTACATTGGCATTATGTCCGGCACCAGCCTTGATGGCATAGATCTGGTGCTGGTAAGCTTCAGCCCCCAGCCGAAACTTATCTGCAGTCAGTTACATCCTTTCCCGCCAGCCCTTAAACTGCAACTTCAGCAACTTTGCCAACCCGGCGATAACGAAATTGAATTGCTTGGCCCTGTCGAGCAGCAACTGGCGCAGTGTTATGCCGCCGGCGTAACCACATTACTTGCCAAAGCAGGGGTGGCAGCCAGTTCGGTTGCCGCTATCGGCTGCCATGGCCAGACTATCCGCCACCGGCCGGATGGCCGTTTCCCTTTTACCTTGCAAATTGGCGATATGCATAAGCTGGCAATGCTTTGTCAAATTCCGGTCATTGCTGACTTTCGGCGCAAAGATATTGCATACGGCGGCCAGGGCGCGCCGTTAGTGCCCGCTTTTCACCGGGCAGTATTCCGACAGGATGGCAGGCAGCGGGCTATTGTCAATATCGGTGGTATTGCTAATGTTACGGTACTGGCAGCGGACTCAGCGGTAACCGGTTTTGATACCGGCCCGGGTAATGCTTTGCTGGATAACTGGGTAATGCACTGTCATGGCCAGCCTTTTGACCATAATGGCGGGTTGTGCAGCCAGGGTCAGCTGTTACCTGAACTGCTGACAGCAATGCTGGCCGATCCTTATTTCGCCAGGCCGGCGCCAAAAAGCACCGGTCGAGAATATTTCAATTTTGAGTGGCTGCAACAGTTTAAGCCAGATCAATACCAGCCGGCAGATGTCCAGCGCACCCTGTGCCGTTTAACGGCACGAACCATCACCGACGCCCTGAGTACCTTTGAAGTGGAGCAGTTGTTTGTCTGTGGCGGTGGTGGGCATAACCCGGTATTGATGCAGGATTTAGCCTCATTATTACCCGAATGCAGTGTCAGCATTACCGATACACTGGGGGTAGACGCAGATTGGGTGGAAGCGATGGCCTTTGCCTGGCTGGCCTGGGCGTATCAGCATCAGGTAACCGGTAACCTGCCAGAGGTTACCGGTGCCAGTAAAGCCTGTGTGTTAGGGGTTGCTTACCTGCCTTAACCAGGCAAATAACTGCCCCCTGTCCTGCAGCTACTTTGCTAGCCAACCAGCGCCAGCAGAATACCGGCAGCGACGGCTGAGCCGATAACACCGGCCACATTAGGCCCCATTGCATGCATTAACAGGAAGTTATGAGGGTTCGCCTGCAACCCGACTTTATTAACTACCCGGGCCGCCATTGGCACTGCAGACACCCCAGCCGCCCCAATTAACGGGTTAATCGGCTGTTTTGAGAATTTAGCCATCAGCTTAGCCATTAATACCCCGGTAGCTGTGCCTATAGCAAACGCTATTGCCCCCAACACCAGAATGCCCAGGGTCTGGGTGGTTAAAAACTTATCGGCGCTGAGCTTGGAACCCACAGCCAGACCAAGGAAAATGGTCACAATATTAATCAGCTCATTCTGTGCTGTTTTACTTAAACGCTCTACCACCCCGGCTTCACGCATCAGGTTACCTAAGCAAAACATACCAATCAGCGGGGCGGCAGTTGGTAACAATAAAATGGTCAGTAGTACCAGCATTAACGGAAACAGCACTTTTTCCCGCTTACCAACGGACCGAAGCTGGGTCATTTGAATTTCACGCTCAGCTTTACTGGTCAGCGCCTTCATAATGGGCGGCTGAATAATAGGAACAAGCGCCATATAAGAATAGGCCGCAACCGCTATTGCCCCCAACAGATCGGGTGCCAGCTTTGACGCCAGGAAAATCGCGGTCGGACCATCCGCCCCGCCAATAATGGCGATAGCTGAAGCTTCTTTCAGGGTAAAACTTAACCCTGGCACCCAGTTCAGGGCAATGGCGCCAAATAGGGTAGCAAAAATTCCAAACTGGGCCGCGGCGCCCAGTAACAACATTCTGGGATTGGCTATCAGCGCACTGAAGTCGGTCATCGCCCCTACCCCCATAAAAATGAGTAAAGGGAAAATGCCGGTACCAATGCCGACTTCATAAATCATATACAGCAAGCCACCTGGCTCACCCATTCCCGCCAGCGGAATATTGGTTAAAATGGCACCAAAACCGATGGGCAGCAATAAAAGTGGCTCAAAGCCACGGGCAATGGCCAGATACAGCAGCAGGAAACCCACCAGCATCATCACTACCTGACCCACAGTAAAATGCACTATGCCGGTCGAAGCAATCAGGGTATTAAGCTCGTCCATCAAAATTCCTTAAGCCGGTAGTACTACTCAAAACTAATCAGTACGTCACCGGTACTGACCGCATCACCTGCCGCAACATGAATGTTAGCGATAGTGCCGTCAGCAACTGCCCGCACCTCGGTTTCCATTTTCATCGCTTCCATAATGATGACGACATCACCCCGTTTAACGGTTGCGCCCACTTTCGTGGTAATTTTCCAGATATTTCCTGCCAATGGTGCATTTAAGGTCGCACCACCGGTTACTGAGGCACTGCCCGGAATATTCTCTGATACCACCGGCTTTATACTATTAAGCTCGCCGCTGGGGGCGACTTCCACTTCAAAGGCTTTGCCATCTACCCGCACACTGTAAGCAACCGGACCACTGGTTGGTGTCCGGGTTTTGGTTTTCGCGGTTGAGCTTTCATCTTCATTGTCATCGGGTGCCGGCTCAAACGCTGCAGGATTATTGCGGTTTTTCAGAAACTTCAGACCAACCTGCGGAAATAACGCATAGGTCAGCACATCGTCGATGGTATCTTTTGCTAAGTCTATCGATTCAGCTTTGGCGATATCCAGCAATTCGCTGTTTAGTTTATCCATCTCTGGCTCGAGCAAATCAGCCGGCCGGCAGGTTATCGGTTCAGCGCCGTCCAGCACCTTTAGCTGCAACTCGCGGTTAACCGCCGCCGGGGTCGCGCCGTACTCGCCTTTTAATACACCGGCAGTTTCTTTGGTAATACTTTTATAACGCTCACCGGTAAGGATATTCAGCACGGCCTGGGTACCGACAATTTGTGAGGTTGGGGTAACCAGCGGTAAAAAGCCCAGATCTTCGCGCACCCTGGGGATTTCCTTTAACACCTCATCCAGCTTATCCAGTGCGCCCTGCTCTTTTAACTGGCTTTCCATGTTGGTCAGCATGCCGCCGGGTACCTGGGCCAGTAAAATCCGGGCGTCGACCCCTTTTAATGAGCCTTCAAAGCGGGCATATTTTTTCCGGACATCGCGGAAATAGGCCGCGATTTCGGCCAGCAACTCCAGGTTAAGGCCGGTATCCCGTTCAGTGCCTTCTGTAATCGCTACCATGGTTTCAGTCGCACTATGGCCATAGGTCATACTCATTGACGAAATGGCGGTATCCAGCATATCGATACCGGCGTCAATCGACTTCTGGTAGGTGGCGGTACTGAGCCCCGTGGTCGCGTGACATTGCATCGCCAGTGGAATATTGGTGGCTTCTTTGATCCGGGTCACCAGCTCTTCTGCCACATAGGGTTTAAGCAGGCCGGCCATGTCTTTAATAAAAATTGAGTCGCAGCCCATATCTTCCAGCTGCCGGGCCATATCGACCCACATATCAATGGTGTGCACCGGACTGACGGTATACGAAATGGTGCCCTGGGCATGCGCGCCAACACTGATCGCAGCCTGCACTGCGGTTTGCAGGTTGCGGATATCATTCATCGCATCAAAAATCCGGAACACGTCCACGCCATTGGCGTGGGCCCGCTCGACAAAGGCTTTTACCACATCGTCTGCATAATGGCGGTAACCGAGTAAATTCTGACCGCGCAACAACATTTGTTGTTTGGTGTTTGGCATCGCTTTTTTAAGCTCACGGATCCGATGCCACGGGTCCTCGCCCAGATAACGAATACAAGAATCAAAGGTGGCGCCACCCCACGACTCCATCGACCAATAACCCACCTGATCAAGCTTGCCGGCGATGGGTAACATATCTTCCAGACGCAGGCGGGTTGCCAGTAATGACTGGTGCGCATCGCGCAACACTAACTCAGTTAATAATAAAGGCTTCGTCATGCCAGCTTCCTCTTATTTATGTTGTTGGCGATACTGGTGTACTGCAGCACTGATGGCGGCGACGACAGCAGGTGACACGCCGTTGCCCGCGACATCAGTTTTCGTGGTTTTGTCAGCAACTTTCACCGGCGCATAACGCTTTAATAAGCCACTCATCACCGTCATTAATAACACCAGCAGTAACAGAAACGTAAACACACTTATCATGCCTATCAGCATTAACGACGCCGACTCGAGCAATAAATCAGATACCATCTGTGTGTTCTCCTTTACTTGTCTGAGTTTTCAGACAACCAGTGTTTCATGACAACAAAACCAATGCAAACAGCATAGTTTACCAATGGCGGCGCTGCCGGGCTAATTCAGGCATTATGGAGGCAGAAGCGCCGGCTGAATAATAAAACTGAGTGATGCCAGTCATTTCGGTGGCGAATCACCAAAGACTTATTAACGTCTAGCCGTCCAGAAAGATAACGTGAAGCGGGGTTAATTACAAGTCCCGCTGGTTAATATCGGTAATCAGCTCGCTGATTAATTGCTGCAAGCCTGTGCTTAGCGCACTAACCAGCGCCGGGTAACCATCAGCAGTCAACGGTTGCTGATAGCTAAACGCATGGCTTGTCTGCTCACTGCCTGCGCCTAACGTATAGTAACCACTGATAATAGCCACGCCATTAGCCTGCGCATGAAAGCGGTCGATAGTCAGCTGCAATTGCCGATCAGCAGCGCTATGGCCCCGGACCAGCTGAAATGCCGGCAATCTGGCTTGTAACTGCTCGGCTAACAGCCGGTATAGTTGCTGATCAAGCGCATCAGCCCACAAATGACGAGAGGCAATCAGCAGTTCGACATCTGAGCGTTGCATCACCAGGCCTGAGCCATTTAAATAGTTAGCCACCCTGACAGGCTGCAGTTGCAACGTCCTGGTTGGCTGTACCTGTTCAGCCCGATCTGGCCGGGCCGGCATTGGTATCGCCAGTTGGTAATAGCTTACCGGCGGCGGACTGCTGCACGCCGTTAAACCAATGGCAAAAACAATGGCAAGTGATATCAGTAACTTCATAATCTGGCTTTCCTTGGTTCAGCTTCTGGTTGATCACTGGCATTAAAAATTAATGAATTGCTTTGCTGATTCAGGGTTTTAATGACCGGTTGCAGTTCTCTCAGCACCTGCTCCAGCGCCTGCAAATTGGCGTTGACGCTGCTGTATGCCGCAGCATCCGGGCTAAAGCCCTGTAGCGTGGTACGAAGCTGCTGTAAACTCAGCTGAATGTCTGCCGGTAACTGTTGCAGCTGCGGCTGATCCATTAACGCCTGCATGCTCTGCACCAGCTGCTGGGCATTTTGCATTACTTCATTAGTCGCGGCCAGGGTTTGCTCACCTTGCGCCAGCATTGATTCAACGGGTAAATTATTAATTTTATCCAGGGCCATCAGCAGCTTTTGTTCCATATTACTAAAGCCACTGCGTGCCGAGGGCAACGCCGGATAACCAATCGAAGTACTTAGTTGGCGCTGCTCACTAAACAGTTGCTGTAACGCATTATCCTGGCGCCAGCTGCTATTCATATCCAGGTCGATATATAAGGCGCCGGTAATTAAATTGCCGGTTTTTAATACGGCATGCAGGCCGTCTTCAATTGCCTGCTGCAATTCGGTATCCAACTGTGTCAGATTTAATTTCTCATACAACCGGGCAGATTCAATCCGGATTAATACCGGCACGCCTTGTTGTAACGACACTTCAAACGGCTTATCAATGGCAAAGAAAAACGGCACTGTTGCCACTGTTCCAACCCGCACGCCACGATATTCAACCGGCGCACCGGCCTTCAGGCCACGTACCGACTCATCAAAAAATACCAGATATTCAATATACTGGCTGTATAACCCGTCCTGAATACTTTGTTTGTCCGGATACAGCTGAAACTCGGTGCCGTCTGCAGCCGGCTCCCCCGCCGGCCAGCCGTCCATTAAATCAAAACTGACGCCACCGGTTAACAAGGTGGTCGCCGAGCCAATATCAACACTTAAGCCCTCGGCCGATAAATCGAATGCCAAACCACTGCTTAACCAGAACCGGACATTGTCCGTCACCAGTTCATCATAGGGTTCGCGGATAAACAGCTGAAAGCGGGTACGCCGCTCAGACACGTTAAATTCACTGAGTTCTACCGTGCCAACTTCATAACCGCGGTACAACACCGGGTCGCCTACTGCCAGGCCGGTGGTATCGGCCGAATTTAACTTTACCCGCACCCCAGGCGCATCGGCCGGCGCAGCCGGTGGCGAATTTAATAGCGGATGGCTCAGCTGGGTCTCGCCATTGTCACCGGGCTGCAGCTCAATATAGACGCCTGACAGCAGGGTATTAAGTCCTGTTACGCCACCACGGCCAACCTGAGGTTTTACCACCCAGAATTGTGAGCCTTCATTTAACAGCGGTGTCATATTAGGTTTCATCCGAGCCTGAATTAACACCTTGGTTAAGTCTTCACTCAGTTCAACTGATACAACCTGCCCGACATCAACACTACGATTTTTGATCTGGGTTTTGCCGGCGACAATGCCCTCGGCATCTTCGGCTACCAGCAGCAACATTACGCCCTGATTCTGGAAGTGACTGAACAGCATCCACAGGCCAATTAAAACAGCAGCTATTGGCACTACCCAGATAGGTGACCACTGCTTTATTACTCTGACATTTGCTTTAGGCGCTGCCGACTCTGTCACGTTGTTACTCCTTCTGCTGTCCGGTTCGAAAAGCGGTTATCCCCCTGCTGGTTATCACCCTGTTGGTCATCCCTCTGCTGGTTATCCCCCTGCTGGTTATCCCATAGCAGTCGCGGATCAAAACTGACCGCCGCCAGCATAGTAGTGATAACGACCGCTGCAAACAGCACAGCGCCGATACCCGGATAGACGCTGGCCAGCAAACCAAACCTTACCAGCGCCGCCATAAAGGCGACCACCAGTACATCGACCATAGACCAGCGCCCGACCCAGTCAACCAGCCGGTATACATTACCACTATACTTGCCGCCAATCTGCCTGGTCGCACCAGCCAGATAACATAACCAGAACATTACAACAATTTTGACAATAGGAATAACCACACTGGCCAGAAAAATGACGATTGCAACCGGATACTCGCCATCCTGCCACATTAAAATAAAGCCACTGATAATCGTTGAATCTGTGACCTCACCAAACGACACTGTACGCATAATCGGCAAAATATTGGCCGGTATATAAAGCACGCAAGCGGTCACCAGCAACGCCAGGGTTTTCTGTAAACTTGCCGGTATACGGGCTGTTACCCGGGTATGACAACGACTACACTGACGCTGCTGTAACGGCACCACAGCGGTACAGCATTGGCATAACTTTAGCTGCTGTTGCAGGCCGGTACTGCCGGCATTAATTGGTGCTGCCGGCTGCGGGCTTGGCGCAATACTGGCCCACAGGGCATGCCGGTCCAGTACCTGAAAGGTCCGCAGATGCAACAGACAGAACAGACAAAAGGCCCAGAAACTCATACCCAGTGAGATTTCTGCCGTAGCGACCAGTTTGACAAAGCTTATAAGTAAGCCCATCAGGAATATATCAACCATACTCCAGGGTTTAAGCATATACAGCACCCTGGCCACCCAAATGCGGGCGGGTAAGGGATAACGCATACCCAGCTTTAAATAAATAACAGCCAGCATACAAAATGCCGGCACCGCCTGAATAAATAGCCAGATCAGAATGGCCAGCACTTGCTGATATTCAGTGAATAGCACTGCCGAGGTATCAAAAAAATGAATTTCACTGCGATTACCGGCAATCGCCATACTGACAAAGGGGAACAAATTTGCCAGTACTAACATCAGTAATGCCGATCCCGCATATAATGCCGGACGCATAACCGGGTTATGCTGGCGGGCGTCCAGCTGATGCTGACAACGCAGACAATGCGCTTCCTCGCCGGGTGCCAGTAACGGCAAATATTGCGATAAATCACAGTGCGGACACAGGACCAGCTCATCGCTACCGGTATTGGCAATGTGCCTGGAACAGCCAGTTTGCGGTGCTGCGGTGTCGGCAGTTTTATTCACGGGATACCCTAAGCTGCAGTGTAAAGGTAGAAGGTGGCGCCAGCTGCCTTAACGTCAGCTGCGTTACAGAAAGTTACCTTATATAATCAGCAGTATATATCACTTTAAAGATAAGCCGCTGCTGAACAGCAAAGAAAATATTATCAGGAAAAGCAAAAACCCGCTAAGGCATTAACCGTAGCGGGTTCTTCGTATGTGGTGGACGCAGGAGGATTGCAGGCGGCTTTCCTGCCGCCTGCCCTGCGGGTCAGCTGACGCTGCGCCAATTTGCTCCCGGCAAATTGGTCGAACCTGACGGAGCTTCTCACCCCCAGCGTCTGTTCAGCATATAGCATTTAAGCAAAAACCCGCTAAGGCATTAACCGTAGCGGGTTCTTCGTATGTGGTGGACGCAGGAGGATTCGAACCTCCGACCGCTCGGTTCGTAGCCGAGTACTCTATCCAGCTGAGCTATGCGTCCGCTCTATAAAAAATGGCGGAGAAAGAGGGATTCGAACCCTCGATAGAGTTTCCCCTATACACCCTTAGCAGGGGTGCGCCTTCAGCCACTCGGCCATTTCTCCGCTCTGTGTTGCGGCGTGTATATTAATGTCTCAGGAAAATAAGTCAAACAATTTTTAGGACAGTAAAGTCTGTTTGCCGACCTTTTAAACAATTCGTTCAATATTTACCGGCTATTGTTTAAAACAGGCAATTTGGTAACCAGCATCCTGCCGGTTATTTTTATTCGGCTTCGTTAAAGCCGCCACCAGAGGTATCTTTCTCAGCCTGGATCCGCATATAAATTTCTTCACGATGGACTGATACTTCTTTTGGTGCATTCACACCGATCCGCACCTGATTTCCTTTCACCCCTAACACAGTCACAGTGACTTCGTCACCGATCATCAGAGTCTCACCAACCCGACGGGTAAGAATTAGCATTCGCTTGCTCCTTTTCCTTGCATTTACAGTGACCTTTCACCGTTGTTTTCGATAAAACGCCGTATAGTAACTCAGCTGGCCCCTGCTTGAAAAGCCAACACCTGATATTTATAAAACAGCCGACACCTGTTCCTGGCAAAGTGTAGCAACTTTGCCACTGGCCCGGGTAATTTCGCGATATAACACAGCTTTCAGACGGCGAAGCGGCGCTATGCTAAATTTACGCCGCAAGCGCCTTGTGCGATCAGCTGTTCAGTTGCTCGCTGATATGTGACTGAGCGCTGCTAAGTACGGCAGGTAAAGCACTGGCATCAGTTCCCCCGGCCTGGGCCATATCAGGCCGGCCGCCGCCTTTGCCGCCCAGCTGCTGTGCCGCCCAGGCAACCAGTTGCCCGGCATGAACCTTAGCGGTCAGCTCACTACTGACACCCGCTATTAAACTAACTTTAGCATCATTCACAGTAGCCAGCAGAATAACCGCCGGGCTCAGTTTATTTTTCAGCTCATCGAGCATGGTTCTTAAGCTTTTCGGATCAGCCTGCTCAACGGCGCTGATTAACACATTAACACCAGCTATCTGCTGTACCTGGCTTTCCAGTGACGATCCCGCCTGACTGGCCAGCTTCGCCTTCAGTTGTTCAATATCTTTCTCCAGGCCACGGCTTTTATCCAGCGCTTGCTGTACTTTATCGGCCAGACTGAACAAATCGCCTCTTAACAGCGCAGCGGCCTGAGCCGCCTGTTGCTCAAGCTGCTGAATATACTGCAGTGCACCGTTGCCGCTGACAGCTTCAATCCGCCGGATACCAGAGGCAATACCGGCCTCGGCCACGATTTTAAATAGCCCGATATCACCGGTTCGGCTGACATGCGTGCCACCGCACAGTTCAATCGAGAAATCGCCCATGGTCAGCACCCGGACTTCTTCATCATACTTTTCGCCGAACAGCGCCATCGCCCCTTCGGCTTTCGCTTGCTCTACCGGCATTAACCGGGTTTGCAACGCGTGGTTCAGCTGAATTTGCTGGTTCACCAGCAGTTCAATTTGCCGCAGTTCGTCAGCGGTAACCGCTTCAAAATGACTGAAATCAAAGCGTAACCGATCCGGCCCGACCAGAGAGCCTTTCTGGGTCACATGCTCACCTAATATCTGGCGCAGTGCAGCATGCAATAAATGGGTGGCCGAATGGTTTTGTTTAATGGCTGCACGGCGCTCACTGTCAATCCGGGCGGCAACTTTATCGCCGACTCTTAAATCAGCGGTGGCCTGGCCCTTATGAGCAAAAGCTTTACCCAGTTTAATGGTGTCGCTAACGTCAAACTCACCACCCTTTGCCAGCAGTAACTTTCCGCTATCACCCATCTGGCCGCCTGACTCCGCATAAAACGGGGTTTGATCCAGCACCACTAAACCACTGGCGCCTGCAGATAGGCTGTCAACCGCCTGGCCTTCACTGAAAATTTCCACCACAGTGGCATCGCCAAATTCATGCTCATAGCCGGTAAAGGCTGTCTGCTGATGTGAGCTTAAGGTCGCATTATAATCCGCACCGAAATTAGACGCCTGCTGTGCCCGCTTCCGCTGGGCCGCCATTGCCGCTTCAAAACCCGCCTGATCAATGGTCAGATTGCGCTCGCGCGCCACATCATTGGTTAAATCGACCGGAAAACCATAAGTGTCGTATAACTTAAATACAACGTCGCCCGGGATCACGGTGCCGGTTAAGCTGGCCAGCTCATCATCCAGAATCGTCAGGCCGCGCTCCAGCGTTTTGCCAAACTGCTCTTCTTCCAGGCGCAGCGCTTTTTCAATCACCGCCTGTTTTTCTGCCAGTTCGGGATAGGCTTCGCCCATTTGCTCTACCAGGGCACGGACCAGCTTGTAGAAAAACGGGCCCTTTGCCCCGAGTTTATTACCATGACGTACTGCCCGGCGAATAATCCGGCGCAGCACATAGCCCCTGCCCTCATTAGCAGGCAACACACCATCGACAATTAAAAACGCACAGCTGCGAATATGATCACTGACTACCCGCAGCGACTTATCATTTAAGTCGGTGGCGCCGGTAATCTCTGCGGCGGCTTTGATCAGTGCGGCAAAGGTATCAATTTCATAGTTGCTGTGTACGCCCTGTAAAATAGCGGCGATCCGCTCCAGCCCCATGCCGGTGTCAATACTGGGTTTTGCCAGCGGCTGCATGTCGCCATTAGCCTGGCGATTAAACTGCATAAAAACGATGTTCCAGATCTCGATAAAACGATCACCGTCTTCTTCCGCTGAACCCGGCGGCCCGCCCCAGATATGCTCGCCATGATCGTAAAAAATTTCAGTACAGGGGCCGCACGGGCCGGTATCACCCATCGCCCAGAAATTATCTGACGCATAAGGTGCGCCTTTGTTGTCACCAATCCGGACGATTCGTTCAGCCGGCACCCCAATTTCGTTCTGCCAGATATCGTATGCTTCATCATCGGTGGCATACACTGTTACCAGCAGTTTTTCTTTTGGCAGCTTGACCACTTCAGTTAAAAACTGCCAGGCATAGCCAATGGCTTCGCGCTTAAAATAATCGCCAAAACTGAAGTTACCCAGCATTTCAAAAAAGGTGTGATGGCGGGCGGTATAACCGACATTTTCCAGATCGTTATGCTTACCACCGGCCCGAACACAGCGCTGGGCAGAGACTGCCCGGCTGTAGCTGCGCTTGTCCTGGCCTAAAAACACATCTTTAAACTGCACCATACCGGCATTGGTAAACAATAAGGTGGCATCATTACCCGGGATCAGCGAGCTGCTGGCAACTACCTGATGTTGTTTACTGGCGAAATAATCAAAAAAAGCCTGTCTGATCTTGGCCGAAGTCATGGTCATGAAACTATCCTGTCCGCTTGGGTTGGTTCGTTAATTCAGTAAAGACCGCCTTAATCTGCTCGCTGCTGAAACCGCGGCGTTGCAAAAAGGCCATCCGTTTAGTTTTTTCTTTATAATCAGCTATCGGGCTGTCGCCATATTTCTTCTGGTAGGCCTCAGTAGCCAGCGCCCACCAGTCAATATTCAGCGCAGCGATACAGGCATTTAGTTGTTCTGGCCTGATGTTCTGCGCCCGGCATTGCTGTAGCAGGTAATTGTAGCCATAGCCCTGGCGCGCCCTGCTGCGTACCAGCATACTTAAAAAACGGCTTTCATCAAGATACTGCTGGGCTTTGCACCAGCTGATGACTTCTGCCAGCTGCTCTGGCAACGCCCCTTTCTGCCGCAGTTTCTGGCTTAACTGGGCTTCGCTGTAATCACGCCGGCTAAGCCAGTTTAATGCGTTTTTTTTCAGCCCGGCGATGTCAGCCATCATTACACCTCTAATACTCCGTCATCTGCTGCATTCACCTGCAGCGCAAACACGTCGTTAAACGACAGAAAAAATGCAATTTGCAACAGCGGAGCCACCACAATGATACCCAATCCCAGGGTCGGCAAGGTTAATAACAACAGTGCCATACTGATTAGGCCGTACAGCAGCAGCGCGCCAATATTGCGCCAGCAGGCAATAAAGCTGGTTTGTAATACCACCAGAAAGCGATGCTCTTTTAAAAAGTAGGCAATGGCTACGGCATAGGCAAATAACATCAGCACCAGGGTAAATAATGCCACCATCGCCAGCAATTGCAGCATAACGCTTGTTTCGATGCCAGCTTGCGCCTCTAACGCAGCCGACATCGTTGTTTGCAGCTGTTCAGCAAAAGCAAGCAGTGGCGTAAACATAACAAATTTAACGGCGCCAATTGTCATCAGAATCAACCGGCAGGACGGTTCTGTCAGCGGTTGAAACAGCCAGTCGATGCCCACCTTCTGTTGTTGCTGTACGCCAACAATGGTTTTATAAAACCCGGCTGTTAAAAACGGACTGAGAAATACCCAGATAAGCGTTGTCAGCTGATGCTGTTGTAATAAAAAGCTGATAATGGCCATTAAACAAAACATAGCAATAAACAGCAATGGCAGCCGTTTAAACAGTTGCCAGGCGCCAGAGAGCCATTGCAGCGCAGCGGTGAATTTAACCCGCCTGATAATCAGTTTCAGTTGAAACGGCTTTTCCACACTTTCCCCTTGCCGACATCAGCAGCCATAGCGGCTTTTAAAGGCCGCTATCATACTGCAAAACCCGTTAAAATAAGAGAGCTGAGGCAAAACTTCAGCTGCTGGTACAAAAAATGGCCAATTACCGGCGTTCAGACTTGCTTTGCAGCAGACCGGCCGCATAATAGCAGCATCATATTTGTGAGGCTGTGCTATGGAAAAGTTTGTCGAAAATCTTATTTACTCTGCCCGTTGGATAATGGCGCCGATTTATCTGGGCCTCAGCCTGGCCCTGATTGCCCTGGCGATTAAATTTTTTCAGGAAATCATTCATATCGTTCCGATTATCTTTAGCATGAAAGAAGTCGAATTAATTTTAGTGGTGTTGTCGTTAATTGATATTGCCCTGGTCGGCGGCCTGTTAGTCATGGTGATGTTTTCCGGTTACGAAAACTTTGTTTCAAGGCTCGATCTGGAGGGCAACGACGATAAGTTAAGCTGGCTGGGTAAACTCGATGCAGGTTCGCTGAAAAATAAAGTGGCAGCGTCAATAGTGGCGATTTCATCAATCCATTTACTGAAAGTGTTTATGAACACTGAAGTGATCGCCAATGACAAAATAAAGTGGTATCTGCTTATCCATATTACCTTCGTCCTGTCTGCGTTTGCGATGGGCTATCTGGATAAACTGTTGCGGGACGAAAAAGCCAAGGCACTTTAATCATCTTCACATAGCAGGCTGTGCTGCAGGGTCTGGTTTACTTCACCAAAATATTTGCGTTGCAAACGCAGGTACCAGCTGTCCAGCATAACACTGAGCAACGCGCGGTCAAATGCGCGCTGTATCGCCGCATCCCGGAATGCGGCCCGGTAAAGGGTGGTATCGAACAAAGCATGAACCGCCAGCTCATCGTTACTATCTTGCTGTAACCGGTAATGATTAAAAATATTACGATCCATGACCACTACCTGTACCCGACGTGACAATAACATTTTCAGTTGCGCCTGCTGGTCGACCGTTTCCCGGTAATCAGCCGAGATCCTCGCCATATCGGTAAAATCAGGCCCCAGCACGGTGCGGGCATTTTGAAACGCCAATACCGGATAGCGGCCCAGATCACTGCTGTGGCTGATCATCAACTCATCAGCTGCCCGACTAACCGCAATGTTCTGATAGCGAATATAGGGGTCAGAATAAAATAATCCTGTTTCATTGGTGGTTACAGGCTGCAAACTGGCAATATCTCCCTCGCCCTGCTCCAGCAACGGTTTAATCCGGGCATTCGGGACAAAGACAAACACCGGCTCATACCCCATCCGGTTCACTACCTCTGCCAACAGCTCAACCTCATAACCCGAAATATTGGCCGTATTGATATAAGGCGGCTTCTGCTGACCGACCAGCACCGTTAACGGCGCCGCCGTCACCAGAGTACTGGCCAGCAGCAACAACAGACTGACTATCCAAATTTGCCGCATCTGTTCTCATCCTCAACCCGCTTTGTATTCAGCATAACGGTTTTTCCAAAAACTGACAGGAAATATTGTTAACATTCTATGCGCTTAGCAGCTGCAATGGTGCCTGGGGGCATTTTACGCCTGCCAGAGAAGCAGAATGCTTGGCCGGCACCGAGACAGCGGTTAAGATGGTCTGCTCGTCAGTCTGCCAGCAACGAAATGGAGTTCACTGTGTCCGACGTTATTATGTTCTTCGCCCGCAACTATCGTCTTGCGGGCGTCGTTATGCTGTTAAGTACTGTAGTCGCGCTGCAGCTGCCTGCGCTGGCGGCAACTTTTGAGCATGGTATGCCGATGCTGCATAACCTGAAACCGAAAGACTACCATGCCGGCACCCAGAACTGGGCATTACTGCAGGATCAGCGTGGGGTGTTATACGTTGGTAACAATGTCGGTGTGCTGGAATATGATGGCCATAACTGGCGCACGCTGCAAACCAGCAATAAATCGGTTGCCCGTTCACTTGCCCTGGCAGACGATGGTCGGGTCTATGTCGGCGCGAAAGGTGATATTGGCTACATCGATCACAGTGCAGGCCAATCCCGTTTTCAATCTCTACTGCACCTGGTCCCCGCCAGCTTTCGTGACTTTCGTGACGTCAGACAAACCTTTGTCAGCGGCGACAGTGTGTACTTTGCCAGTCGCGATTATGTTTTCCGGCTGCGCAATGAAAAAATCGATGTCTGGCGCAGCAACAGTAGTTTTTTAAAGGCATTCTGGGTTAATCAGCAGCTTTACATCCGCGAAGAAGGCACCGGCTTACTGGTGCTGCAGCAGGACAATTTTCAGTTGGTTCCCGGTGGCGAACATTTTGCCAATGAAAGTCTGTTTGTGCTGGAGCCATTTGACGACAATACCTTACTGGCCGGCAGCCGGGAAACCGGCTTGTATCTGCTTAACAATAAAGGCGTGCAGCGCTTTGCTACCGCTTATGATCAGCAACTACAAGAGGCAGTTCTTTACAGTGGCCTGACCCTGAATAACGGTGATATTGCCGTTGGCACCGTGCAAAACGGCGTTTTTATTCTCAGTAAACAGGGCAAGCTGGTTGGCCATTATAATCGCAATTCAGGCTTACTTGATCAGAATGTCAGAGCCCTGTATCAGGATCATCAGGGCGGACTCTGGCTCGGTCTGGATCATGGGCTGGCCCGGATCGCATTACATTCTGCTATCACTGCCCACCACCGGGCCAGCGGTCTGGCTGGCAATGTGCTGGCACTAACCCGCTATCAGCAGCAACTTTATGCCGGGACCAGTCTGGGATTATTCCGGCTGCAGTCCGGGGAAGACGGCACCGGGCAATTTGTAAAGATGGCACCGCTGCAAAAACAAACCTGGGGCTTTGCTGATTTCCAGGATCGTTTGCTGATTGCCAATAACGAAGGGGTTTATCAGCTGGCAAACGGCCAGCTTAGCCTGATCCGACCGTCAAACCTGGCCAGCAAGATTTTACAGGTGTCGGCCCTCGACCCCAGCCGGGTGTATGTCGGGCTGCAGGACGGCCTGGCAACAATGCGCTATATAAATGGCCAGTGGCAGGATGAAGGCCGGGTGCCGGGCGTTGAAGGAAACTTAAACAGTATTGTCGAACTGGCCAATGGTCAACTGTGGTTAGGTACCCTGGCGCATGGCGTCTACCAGCTGCAATTGCCGGCCGCCTGGCAGGGCGGTGCCTCAGTACCGCTGGCAATTACCCGCTTTAGCAAAGAGCAGGGCTTACCCAGCCTGAACAGAAATTCTGTTCACCTGTTTGAGCAGCAACTGATTATTGCCTCTGTTCGCGGCATCCTCAGTTACAACAGCGCTTCGCAGCAATTTGAACTGGCCCCCGCCTTTAAAAACCTGTTCAGCGGTGAGCAACCCTGGGTGCGAAATCCCACCATCGATCAGCAAGGCCGGGTCTGGATGCTATTGTGGGATAACGTCACCGGCAAACGCTCAGCCGGTGTGGCGCAAGCCGATGCCAGCGGCCAGTATCAATGGCACGGCAACGCGTTGCAGCCCTTAGCCGACATCCCGCTGGATACGATGCTGGTTGAGCTGCCACTGGTCTGGTTTGGCGGGGCTGAGGGCATTTTCCGCTTTGCTGATGATCAGTATCAGCAGCACCGGCCCAAACCGCCGTTGCTTAGAAAAGTGCTGGTTGATCAGCAGCAAGCCGTCTACTCCGGTGGCGACTTACCGGAATTAATTCAACTTGGCAGTGAGCAACGAAACCTGCGTTTTCAGTTCAGTAGCCCAAATTATAACCCGCTGCAACCCGATTTGTTGCAGGTGCGGCTGCTTGGCCACGATAAGGACTGGTCCAGCTGGCGGCATGAACATTATCGCGACTACACCAACCTGCAAAGTGGCCACTATCAGTTTCAGCTCAGGGCGAAAAGTGTTACCGGCCAGATAAGTAGCGCAGACACCCTGCATTTTCAGATTGCCAGCCCCTGGTACTGGCACTGGAGCATGCTGCTTAGCTACCTGCTGCTGAGTATCACCCTGCTGTACTTACTGCACCGCTGGCGGATGCACAGCGCCATTGTCGAGCAACAGCGGCTGAGCCAGCAGGTCACTTTGCGCACAGCGCACCTGGAGCAGGCGATGCAACAATTGCAGCAGGCCCGCCAGACAGCAGAAGATGCCACTAAGGCCAAAGCACAATTTCTGGCCAATATGAGCCATGAATTACGCACGCCACTGAATGCGGTGCTGGGCTTCGCCGAGCTGGCCGAGGGCACCCCCGGCATAAAGGAAAAACAGCACTATCTGCAAAAAATCCGCTCTGCCGGAAAAATATTACTCAGCATTATTAATGACATTCTGGATTTTTCTAAAATTGAAGCCGGTAAACTGGAACTGGAACACACTGCCTTTTCGCTGCGCGAGACGCTCAGTCAGGTTGAAGATCTGTTCAGTAATCAGATTGCCGCCAAAGGCCTTAGTTATCAACGCGTGCTGGCCGCCGATATCGCCGACTGGCGCTGCGGCGATCCGCTGCGCTGCAGTCAGGTTTTAATGAACCTGCTAAGCAATGCGATTAAATTCACCGAACAAGGCAGTATCCGGCTGCAAATCACCGCGCCCGCCGCCGATAAGTTGCATTTCGCCATATCGGATACCGGTATTGGCATCAGTGCCGCCGGGCAAGCCCAGCTGTTTCAGCCGTTCCAGCAAGCTGATAATTCTGTCAGCCGCAAATATGGTGGCACTGGCCTTGGTCTGACAATCTGCCAGCGTCTGCTACAGATTATGGGCTCAGAGCTTACATTAAGCAGTGAACCTGGCGTCGGCAGTACCTTCAGCTTCAGCCTGACGCTACCGCTGGCTGACAGCCAGCAGCCGGTCTCATCAGCGTCAGCGTCGCTACCAGAGCCGCTACTATCACCACAGCCAGAGCCGCTGCCAAAGCAGCCGGCAGCATCGGCCTCTGCCGCCGCAAGCACTGGTACGCCGGAGCGCCGTCGCCAACCGCAGCAAATTTTAGTGGTTGATGACAATTATTTTAATCAGAATCTGCTGAAACTAATGCTGGAAAAACTCGGCTATCTGGCGCATGTGGAAAGCAGTGGCCAGTTGGCGCTGGACTGGCTGGAGCAGCAGCATCCGGCGCTAATTTTACTGGATATTGAAATGCCCGGCATCAACGGTTTTGCCACGCTTAAGGCAATCCGGCAGCGTCCGGAACTGGCTCAGGTGCCGGTCGTCGCCCTGACTGCCCATAATTCGTCAGATCTGCTTAACCAGATCCAGCAAAGCGGCTTTAACACTACCCTGATCAAACCGATAGAATTGGCAGGCCTGGCCGCTACCCTGCAGCAGCTATTGCCGTAAAGCGAAGCCGGCATCACAACTGCCGGCAAGCTGCTACTGCCAACAGTGCAGTGCCGCTCAGCGAATATTGGGTGCCAGCCAGCTTTCTGCCTCAGTGCGGCTCCAGTCTTTTTTGGCGGCATACTCGGTAAGTTGATCTTCAGCAATTTTGCTGACCGCAAAATATTTGCTGTCAGGATGGCCAAAATACCAGCCACTTACCGCGGCGCCCGGCCACATCGCATAACTTTCGGTAAGAGTAATACCGGTTTGCGCTTCAACATCCAGCAGCTGCCATAAAGTGCCTTTTTCAGTATGCTCCGGGCAGGCCGGATAGCCCGGTGCGGGCCGGATCCCCTGATACAGCTCACGGATCAGCTGCTCGTTACTCAAGTCTTCAGTGGCGGCATAGCCCCAGAACTCGCGCCGCACTTTTAAATGCAGGTATTCGGCCAGGGCTTCCGCTAAGCGGTCAGCCAGTGCTTTTACCATGATGCTGTTGTAATCATCATGCTCGGCGGCAAATTTGGCAGCCAGTTCATCGGCACCAAAACCGGTGCTAACGGCAAAAGCGCCAATGTAATCTTTTACGCCGCTCTCCAACGGCGCAATAAAATCGGCCAGGCTGCAATTAGGCGCATTGTTTCTAAGCTGTAATTGCTGGCGCAGGTTATATAAACGGGCTTTTTCGACCTGTCGCGATTCGTCGGTGTACACCACAATATCGTCACCGTCACTGTTGGCCGGAAATAAACCAAACACCGCTTTGCCTTTAACATGGCCGTCGTTAATCATGGTATCGAGCATGGCATTGGCGTCTTTAAATAATTTGCGCGCCTCTATGCCCACTTCGGCATGGTTTAAAATAGCCGGGTATTTGCCCGATAGCTGCCAGGTTAAGAAAAACGGCGTCCAGTCGATATAGTCACGCAGCAGGTTTAAGTCGACATCCTGCCATAAGTGCACGCCGGGCTGCTTCGGCGCGGGGGCGACTTTCGTTAAATCAAGCTGAAATTTATTGGCTTTCGCCTCAGCGAAACTGAGCAGCTTTTCACCGGGCCGCGAACGGGCATGCTGCTCGCGCGCCACCACATATTCATTTTTAATCCGGCCTAAATAATCCGCTTTGCTGTCCGGGGTAATTAAAGACTGCACCACTGACACACTGCGCGAGGCATTCGGCACATACACCACGCCGTTGGCGTAATTGGGCTCAATTTTTACCGCCGTGTGCGCTTTTGAGGTAGTGGCACCACCAATTAACAATGGCTGAGTAAAGCCTAGCCGGGTCATCTCTTTGGCGACATGAACCATTTCATCTAAAGAAGGGGTAATCAGACCGGATAAACCGATAACATCAACGTCGCGCTCTTTGGCTACCCTGAGCAGTTCAGCGCACGGCACCATTACGCCTAAATCGATGACTTCAAAGTTATTGCACTGCAGCACCACCCCGACAATATTTTTGCCGATATCGTGCACGTCGCCTTTTACCGTTGCCAGCAGCACCTTACCCTGGGCGCGGCCGCCTTCCTTTTCCTGCTCAATAAAAGGCTGTAAATAAGCCACCGCTTTTTTCATTACCCGGGCCGATTTAACCACCTGCGGCAGGAACATTTTGCCTTCGCCGAATAAATCGCCGACCACATTCATGCCGTCCATTAACGGCCCTTCAATCACATGCAGCGGTTTTGCTGCGTGCTGCCGTGCTTCTTCGGTGTCCGATTCGATAAAGTCGGTAATGCCTTTTACTAAGGCATGTTCCAGCCGTTTATTGACCGGCAGGCTGCGCCAGGCATCATCCATTTTCTCGGCGACGCTGCCATCACCTTTAAACTGGGCAGCAATTTCCAGCAGCCGCTCGGTGGCATCATCACGCCGGTTTAAAATAACATCTTCTACCCGCTCTTTTAACAGCGGCGGAATATCGTCATAGACGGTAAGCTGGCCGGCATTAACAATACCCATATCCATGCCGGCTGCAATGGCATGGTATAAAAATACTGAGTGAATGGCCTCGCGCACGGCGTCATTGCCGCGAAATGAGAACGACACATTAGACACGCCGCCGGAAATTTTCGCATGAGGGCATAAGCGTTTTATCTCACGGGTAGCTTCAATAAAATCGACCGCGTAATTGTTGTGCTCTTCAATACCGGTGGCGACCGCAAAGATATTCGGGTCAAAAATAATGTCTTGTGGCGGAAAACCGATTTGCTCAGTCAGAATTTTATAAGCACGCTGGCATATTTCGACTTTACGGGTTTTAGTATCGGCCTGGCCCTGTTCATCAAAGGCCATTACCACTACCGCAGCGCCATAGCGGCGCAGTAACCGCGCCTGCTGTAAAAACGGGGTTTCGCCTTCTTTTAGCGAAATAGAGTTAACCACCGCCTTGCCCTGAATGCACTTCAGCGCCGCTTCAATAACCTCCCATTTCGACGAGTCGACCATAATTGGCACCCGCGAAATATCCGGTTCAGAGGCCAGCAAGGTTAAATAACGCACCATGGCAGCTTTGCTGTCGAGCATCGCCTCATCCATATTGATATCGATGATCTGGGCGCCGTTTTCTACCTGCTGGCGGGCAACATCAAGCGCGGCCTCATAGTCGCCGTTTAAAATCAGTTTTTTAAATCTGGCCGAGCCGGTAACATTTGTCCGCTCGCCTACGTTAATAAATCGGGCCTGTTGCTGCATTACCACTCCAGAGAAAAGGCTTCAAGGCCGGCTAAATGAAAACTGTGGCCCGGCGCTTTGGGCTGACGGGCCGGCGCCTGTTTTACCGCATTATAAATCGCTTTAATATGCTCGGGCGTAGTGCCACAGCAGCCGCCGACAATATTTAAAAAGCCCTGCGCGGCCCAATCGGCAATTTCTGCTGCCATCTCTTCGGCGCCCAAATCATACTCACCAAACTCATTGGGCAAGCCGGCATTGGGGTGCACCGAGACATAAGCTTCAGATATACCCGACAAGGTTTCAACATAAGGGCGCAGTAAATCGGGCCCAAGCGCACAGTTAAGGCCAAAACACACCGGCTCAATATGGGCCAGGCTATGATAAAACGCCTCGGTTGTCTGGCCGGATAATGTCCGGCCGGAGGCATCGGTGATGGTACCGGAGATCATTACCGGCAGCTTAAAGCCCACTTCATCAAAGACCTGCAGTACGGCAAAAGCGGCAGCCTTGGCGTTTAACGTATCAAAAATGGTTTCCAGCATAATAATGTCGGCGCCACCCTCGATTAACGCATGGGTTGACTCGGTGTAAGCATTTACTAACTCATCAAAACTGACATTGCGAAAGCCCGGGTCATTAACATCAGGCGATATCGACGCAGTGCGGTTAGTGGGGCCAAGCACGCCGGCAACAAAGCGCGGTTTATCTGGCTCAAGCGCGGTTATCTCATCGCATACTTTACGGGCCAGCGCCGCCGCTTCACGGTTAATCCGGGCTGACAAGCCTTCCATCTGATAATCCGCCATCGCTATGCTGGTCGCATTAAAGCTGTTGGTTTCAACAATATCAGCGCCGGCCAGCAGATACTGACGGTGAATATCGGCAATTAAATCGGGCTGGGTCAGCACCAGTAAGTCGTTATTGCCTTTGACATCACTCGGCCAGTTGGCAAATTCGCTGCCGCGATAGTCAGCTTCTTCTAACCGGTGCTGCTGGATCATCGTGCCCATGGCGCCATCGAGGATAAAAATGCGCTCAGCGAGCAGTTTACGAAAATGGTCCGGAGTCAGTCTTGCGCTCATAAAGTACTCTTAATAGTTTGCAATAGCCTAAACGATATTTCGGGATAGCCTAAACGTTGCGGCCAATCTGGCTCAGCTCAAACGGCGTTGCCTGGTACACATAATAGTTCAGCCAGTTGCTGAACAATAAAAAGGCATGGCTTTGCCACAGTTTTTGCGGCCCCTGCAACGGGTCGTTATTGCGAAAATAGTTTTCCGGCAGCTTAGGCGCCGCGCCAGCGGCCAGATCGCGCTGATATTCTTCATCCAGCGTGGTTAAATCGTATTCCGGGTGGCCGGTCACAAACACCCGGCTGCCACTGCTGTTCTGCAGTAAATAAGCACCGGTCACATCGGCTTCGGCCAGAATATGTAAATCGTCATGCTGCTGGTACTTTTGCTTCGGCACCTGAGCATAGCGTGAGTGCGGTACTAAAAACTGATCATCAAAGCCGCGCACCAGCGGGCACAGTGGCTGGGTAACCTGTTGCCAGTAAACACCGGATAATTTTTCGCCGCGGATTTCCCGCTGCAGCCCATAGTGCTGATACAGCGCAGCATGGGCGGCCCAGCATAAATACAAGGTCGAGGTAACATTGTTATCGGCCCAGCGCAGAATATCGCCAAACTGATTCCAGTAGGTAACATCTTCATAATCGACCAGCCCCAGCGGCGCGCCGGTAATAATTAAGCCATCGTACTTTTGCTGCTGCACTTCTGAGAAATAGCGGTAAAAGCAGTTTAAATGACTCGGCGGGGTATTTTTGCTGACATGATCATCAATCCGCAGTAAATCGACATCCACCTGCAATGGGCTATTGGCCAGTAAACGCAGCAGCTGCACTTCGGTCGCTATTTTATTGGGCATTAAATTTAAGATAGCGATTTTCAGCGGCCGGATATCCTGCGACTGCGCCCGGCTCTCGGTCATCACAAACACGTTTTCGGCCGACAGCGCTTCCACCGCCGGCAACTGATCGATCACTTTAATAGGCATAGCCACACCCGGTTAACTGACATAGTGGCTATGTTGCGTAAAACCACCGGCAATGTCAACTTCTATACGTTTAGATGGCTAAATAAACTGACGGGTTTTGCTGTATTATTAAAATACGAACGCCAATTGCGCGCCTATCGTTGTCCGGCTCAACCGGCGGTTTTCAGCGTAGTTAGTTATGTTTCCCGGTTTAATCAGGTCGTAATGCCACTTATATCTTAAGTTGTACCAATTGCCATACAGGTCAAGCCGGATATTGTCATGTAGTTTAAACTCCAATCCTGTTTTAAGCGTGGCATTACAACAAGACTGGTCTGTGTCATCAAACCACTGTTTAACACTGCCGTTCAGATCAATGCCAGCTTGAAAATAAGGGCTTATTTTCCAGTCCATACCAAGCCGTCCATACAAGAACAACGGTCTGATCCGGCCATCGGTATAATCAACCGGCTGCTGTGTTAATGTGATCCGCTGATAACTTAAACCAAGCTGCAGATAGAAATCATTTCTCTCCACTTTACGTAAACCAATAGCGAAACCGCTGGTTTCAGCTTTATCCCCTTGTTCTGTAAACACAGATAATACTTTCTGACTATCACTGAATACGGCCTGAGCGCTGGGTATAACTGTCATTCCGGCCAGCGCCACTGCTGCCGTAACTAATTTAAACATAGCTCACCTGCTATTTTTATTAACATAATTAACAAAGGACGCAGATATTACGGGAAAGGTTTAACTAAAGGAAGCAAAAGAGCCAGTGCAGCATTCCTGCAATCCACAAACTATGCATTTTTCTGGGCGTTATCGGCTGCGGTTGGTTCAGCATTTGGTTTGGGTTTATCTTTGCCATCCTGCAGCAGCATATTGATTTCAGAGCCTAGCAACAGCACTAAACCTGATATAAATAACCAGAGCATTAAACTGACCACAGCACCAATGCTGTCGTAGATTGCACTGTAATTAGCAAAATTCCCGGCGTACCAGGCAAACGCCAACGATGCCAGGATAAACAGCAAGACGCCGACCAGCCCGCCGGGCGTAATAAACCTGAATTTATGTTCTACATTAGGGCCATAGCAGTAAATAATGGCAAACCCCAGCAGCAGCACCACCACTATAGTTACCCAGCGAAACGCCGTAAACAGCAACACCAATACACTATCAAGACCAACATAATTGCCGAGCCAATCTTCAACAATGCCGCCCAGCACAATCAGGGTAAACGCACTGATAATAAGAATGCCAAACACCAGGCTAAGGGCTAAAGCAGTCAGCCTGGCCCGCAGGAAGCTACGGTTCTCGCCAGCGTTATAGGTAACATTCAACTGGCGCATTATTGCATACATACCGGTAGAGGTTGCCCAGACCGTAAACAGAATACTAAAAGACAGCAAGCCGCCACGCCGATCTTCAGTTACATCGTCCACCACCCCCGATACCAGGCTATAGGCTTCTTGCGGCAAAGCCCGGCTGAAGGTATCCATCATGGTTTGGCCAACATCACTGACTGGCAGGTAGGGAATAATGGTCATCATTAACGTCAGCGCCGGAAAAATCGCCAGCGTCAGATAAAAAGCCAGCGCCGCTGCCCCGTGAACCACATTGTCCTGCTGCAGATTGTCGTTTAACTCCACTATAAATTGCTTTGCCCGCTTCAGTTTAGCCCCTGGCATCGTAACTGGCCCCCACCATTGCTGAATTATCCAGACGCCTGCGTTCCGCGCCGGGCGTCTGTCGTTCCTTAACTATAGTCAGCACTCAGCGGATGTAAAAATACCGGATACAATGCTGTTCCTCACTCGCAGGCTCTTTCAAAAGAGGTTCTATCCTTTACTACACTTAGCTGTACCCATAAGTTATTGTAAATAAGCCAAAACCGATGTAACTTCATAAACATTGAATTTACAAAGCCAGAGAAGTCTGTGTTTAAATACGAAACTGCCCTTAGGGGTCAGCACCTCGATGGAGAGTCATTATGCTTAGCTGCTTGGCATGTATTTGACGTTAGATTGGCATACAAATGTCGTATTAAAATGAGGAGGTTGTGCCTTAAAGTCAAAGCTGACAATTCGAAAGGTGCTTAAAAATGGAAATGAAAATTAACTCTGAAATCATTGTAAATAAGAGAAAAGACAAAGCGTGGAGCCAGCAGCATCTAGCTGATGTCTGTGATGTAAGCTTAAGAACTATTCAACGAGCAGAAAATGATGGCAATGCTTCCTATGAGACACAAAAAGCCCTTTGCTCTGCCTTTGAAATAGATGTAAAAGACATTGCTTTTAGAGAAAAAAGAGACGACGGTAAAAATCGTCCTACAAAGAAGCCTCTCTTTATTCTGAGCTTTATATTTATACTGTTTGGTAGTGCTCTGGTAACTACAGTCTCAATCGCGTCTACAGGTGTTACAGTTCAAGCAGAATCTGTAGTGGTATCGCGGGATCAAAACACCGTAACTTATTCTGGTGATGTTACTGTGTTCATTCCTGAAGAAGAGCCTTTCGAAATGTCCCTTTTAAAAAGTGATAACGTTACGGATGGGCCTAATCAATTCAATTTGAGAATCGTCAATAATAAAATGGTGTTACTGGTCGCAGACCCCAAAATAACAAAGGTAGACAAGAAAATTAAGATTACCACTTCAAAGTTACAAACAACTCGTCTTTAAAATTTTGGAGCTACCGCAAGCCCTCAGGCTCAGGTATTGTCTTTTAACTTCGGGGCGGGTGGCAAAAAGAAAAACCTGACCATGAGGTACTAAGTGGGGCATTAAAAGGGAGCCTTAGCTCCCTGATTGGATTAGGTTATATTTAAGACCTTCTGAATCGGAACATAGCAATAAGCAGTAGGCACATTAAGCTAAGAGTTGTAGGCTCGGATACTTGTATAGTTTCAAATTGAATAAAATCGAACTCAAGTGTTTCAACTGAATCAACACTAAAAGAAAGTGATGAAATGTTTACGTCTGAGATACCGAAGAACCCAGCCGTTACAGAATTATTGCTTGGAAATATATTAGTAAAGCTATTTCCTTCGCTATCTGAATAATCAAGCGAACTCCGCGAACTTTCTAATGACGACCAATCTATTCCAAACGCTGAAATATTTTCCAAAAAACTAAATGTCAAAACAGCCGAAGAGGAAAAACCAAGTGCATTATTGCCCTCAGTTCGAGTTGACGGGTTTGCACCAGAAAATTGCATTAGGGAAGGTCCACCTGAAATACTGACGATGAAACTACCAAAATCGATACTATTCGAGACAGTAAAAGCCCCTTCAAAACCTTCAGTTATTAGTGAATTCAGACCGGAGGCCCAGATGGCTCTTTCTGCTTGCAATGTCGGAACCCCTCCAGGCATATCAACTTCAACAGTGTTGATCAGAGTTGCATGAGCAGCATAATTAACACTACAAAGTAGCGCTCCAATGACTAAGTATTTAAATTTCATTGCACGATTCCTTTTGCAAACTTGATTGATATTAAATTTTATATTGACTATTTTTGATAGTGAAGCAATGCTTAAAGCAAGGATTATGCCACGCATTTTTTTCATAAATTTCAGCGGCGTATGGAAAAGTTAAACTCCGGAAAATTTAAAGTGTAAAAAAACCTGATACCAAAAAGTAGGTTTATGCTTAAAAAAACAGTTAATAAAGAGCCAGCACCTCGCTTCCTTGAGGTTGCTTACCCCCATTGAAGAAAAAATTGCCCTCAGGGTCATGACCCTCAGGTACAGTTGCCTTACGGCAGGGGCTCAGACGCTCCCCGGCTCTTTCAAAAGCGGTTCTATTCTTTACTGACCTTAGCTGTACCCACAAGTTATTGTAAGTAAGCCAAAACCGATGTAACTTCATAAACATCGAATTTACAAAGGTGGAAAACTCCGTTTTTACATACTGATCTTTCCGCCCAAGAAATGTTATGAGTTTAAAGCATGAGCAATGATCTTGAGTTTCACAATAGCTGGCTCGGCGGAGAGAAACTTGAAGCCGTAAAGTTTCTCCACAACGATTACGTTCATGTAATTTCGGCGAAATATTTTGGAGAGCAGGGAACGGTCGTATCAATTGTAAAGATTGAACCAAACCCTTCATACATCGTGGAAACCGAATCCGGAAAAGACATTGAGGTCAAGGAAAGTGAAATTGCAAACGTCAACAATTAACCCAGTGCATCAATTCGCTAGAGCCCTCAGGGTCGCGCGCATACGAACGGCGTTATGCAGTTTGATGCATTGTCAGTGGTATCAGGAATAACTACAGTGACACAAGGAAAGTAAATGTCAGTTTTTCTTAAGTTTCGACTGCTCATTTTAGCTTGCTTAAGTTTTATTCTTTCGGGCTGTGTTACTTTGCCTGGGCACAGGCAAACTATTGATGAAGATAATTTTTTCTTGCATATCAGCGCCCCCAATCTTGCGATAAAAAACGAGATTCGTTTTAACGCTGAAAAAACAGAACTCTTGTTTCTACCTGAAAATGCTCAGATTGAGTTAGTTGTTGCAGATACCATCGGAAAGCATCAGCTCATGATGGAAAAATACCAGGAATCTGTTGTTTATAACTACAGGTTAAATGGTCGTAAAATGACGTTTGGAAATAAAGAGAAAGAGTGGTTTGCATCGCAAATACCTATAATCATTGATAAAGCTGGTCTTAAATATGGTCCGGGCTAGGAGAAACACCCTCAGGGTGGGTGGCAAAAAGCAAGACTTGACCCTGAGATATGTTGTGACCCTGAGATATGTTGGATAACTCATGTAGTAAGTGGTATAGATGTTGAAAGCATCCTACAACAATCGCAGCTTATCGGACTGTCACTATATTAGAAAATTTACAAAATTTTTGAAGAGTGCTATTCACCTTAGAAACTCGCTCATCCAACGTACCGCTAACTAAAAAATATGGTACTTTTCTTTCTGCAAGGTCTCCCACAATCTGCTCTTGAAACCATTTCCTTTTTTGATCTCCACTTCGATCCCATGTATCAGCATACGGTATATCAATATCGCACAAGACGAAAAGGTCGTATCGTTTCTCAGCATCCTTCGCAAGTTGAGTTAGAACGGGTCCCGCGCAGCCATGATAGTCTTTGGCAAACATAAATGTGGTAATTGGGTTCGTGTCGCAGAATAAGTACTTCCGCGATTGCAGGGTAAGCGTCTCCTCGCGCTTATTGTGCTCGGGTCCTATCTGTTCAAACTGCTGCAGAGAGATCCTTCTATTAACCTGATGCTCTCTCCAGTATTCTGCACCATACTCCGGCATCCAAACTGTGTTGTGCCATTCGGCCAAGGTTCTGGCGAGAGTCGTCTTTCCAGTTGAAGGTGCACCCAGAAAGCATATTTTTATGATGAGATCTTTATAGACCAACGGGTCAAGGTATTCCCGTCCGGCGAAATAGTTTTCACGGAGTTTTGTCCCGCTAATTGGCTCTTTGACACGAGCCTCATCAACCCGCCTATCAACCGCACCAAGTGCCTTGCTGACATGATCACCATAAAATTCGCTGGAGTAGAAATGAGTTATTCGAAGGCCATCCAGTTTATGCAGGATGTAGGATTCCTGTTCGCTTCGTATTTCAGGGGTGTCACCATATCCAGATGGGCCATCCCAAGCTTCAATAATTTTGACCGAAGGATACAGTTTTTGTATCCATCCAGCACGAATTTGTAGCGGTATTTCAGTGACATCAGTGGCGTAAACCATCACGATAAGTTCATCCATTTCCGCTAATGCCGTCTCTATCAACATCTGATGACCGCGGTGAAAAGGAGCAAATTTGCCTAGTGTCAGCCCACGTCGCATGCTGCCCGCTCCGTCTTCGCTGCAATAGTGGTGATTGCGCTTTTATTTGCTCCAATATGCCACCGCCAATATCCGAAAATTGCGTTTAACAAGAACAAGGACCACATCAACACCATTAAGTCGCCAGATTCACTATGGTCAAGTGCACGCAAAGCCCACATAACGATGCTGACAATATTGATGCCGATGTAAAGAAGCCATTGCTCCTTATACCGCCACATCATAAGGAAAGTAGCCACAACAGATAACACATTCGTAAAAGCGTCAATAAATGGCGTATTCTGTTTAGCGTTGAGGCCTAATAATAATCCAAGACCGAGTATGCAAATGACACATAAGATTGCAATAACAAATCGCATTAACCAATTAAGTTTTCTCATGGTCACCGTCTTGTTTTCCAAAGAGTGGCGCCGCCACATTACATAGCCAATAACGCCTGTCGGCACAAAGAAAAAAAGGTTCAGGTACACTTCTCCGTAAAGACCGTTATTGTAGGACAGTACCGAGTATGACGCACTCGCATAAAGGCCAATTAAGTACCCTTCACGACGACCAATCGCAATAAGCGCTACACACAAAATGCCGGAAAGGAAAACTGTCATATCAAAAATGGTTGTCGCCAGAATCGCGCTTAAAGCGCTTCCGATAAGGACCATCAATGTTAGCCATATGCCATCAATCTTATTGATCTGAGATACTCCTACTATCATATGTTGTCCTTCAAGTGAACGTTGCTGGCCATAATACTCATTTATGGCGGATAACCTGCCACTCGCTATGTTCATTTATATCGAGGATAAAAATAACTACATTAAAGCTTAATTAGCGAAACTGGCTAAATGCTCAAATTTCTCTCGAAATTAACAATATTGGCATCTGGCTTCAGGGAATATAACTGCGCAAGACGCCCCCCTGAAGAAATTTTTTCATTGCTTATTTCAAACATTTCAGAGGCTTCAATTCGACGCATCAGGCTTTTACGCTGTACTCGCTTTTCAATAATAGTTTCAATAACTACCATCAGTTGTCCGATTGTAAACTTCTGTGGCAGGCAAAACACGGGAAGCATCGAGTATAGAGTTTTTTGCTTCAGTCGTTGCCGCGCAAGTTCAATTATTTGCCTATGATCGAATGCAGTTGTTAACTCTTTAAGTTCGCTTATTGGCATCCAGCATGCCATTTCAACACTATCGATATGTGAAGCAACCGATTGATGAGCTACTAAGGCGAAATAAGCCAGCGTGACGCTAAACCCACGAGGATCTCTATCTGGCCCGGAAATAACCTGCAACTGCTCTAAATAGTTGGGTGTGAAACCGGTTTTGTCGGCCAATTTGCGTCGAGCAGTCATATCCGTATTTTGATCGAGGTCGATATCGATAAAACCGCCTGGCAAACCCCAAGCCCCTTTAAAAGGCTGCTGAGCGCGCTTGACCATTAACACCTTCAGTGTGTCCTCATGAACTGTAAATAACACGCTATCGACAGTAAACAACGGTTTTTTGATTGTTTCTTGACTTACCATTTCATTCTCTACTTTATGTCTCTAGGACAATTCCTTTATAGCATAAAAATCACTTTAACTATGAACTTGATAAATCCAACTTGACATAGTGTCGCAAAGACATTATGTTTTAGTTGTGGTTGGGATACACATTGTAAATCACACATAGGCAATGGTTATCCAACTTGACTCACTCAGGCTCTGGTTACTTTTAGAAGGTCAAATTATGACAAGTTCAAGTTTAGCAATTAGCCGCTATTCCTTACCAAATGGGCAGCATGAAGATGGTTTGTTAAAGCTATTTCAATTTGGCAGCGGTGAAAACCACGTTCAGATTGCACCACCTGCGAACGAGCACGTTGAAATTCTATTTCGCTACCAGGGCGATCAATCAATAATACAATTATTGCTGTTGACTGATGCATTACGTCGTCATGGTGCCCAAAAAATTGACTTATTAGTCCCGTATTTTCCTGGTGCGCGTCAAGACCGAGTGTGTAACTCAGGTGAGGCGCTTTCTGTAAAAGTTTATGCCGATTTAATCAATCAGCAAGGGTACACCAAAGTATGCCTGTTTGATCCACATAGTGATGTCGTGGTGGCGTTACTCAACAATGTGCAAGTGATAAAAAACCATAGTTTTATCCAGGGTGTGATCAACGAAACAGGCTCTGATCTCGTGCTGGTTTCCCCGGATGCAGGTTCGAATAAAAAGATCTTTGATTTATCAAGCCAGCTAGGCGGCCTACCAGTGGTTCGAGCTGACAAAATACGTGATGTACGCAATGGCGACATCATTGGAACTGAAGTGTTCAGTGATGATTTAAGAGGTAAAACGGCGCTCATAGTTGATGATATTTGTGCTGGAGGCCGGACATTTATTGAGTTAGCAAAAAAACTCAAATTGAAAGGCTGCAAAAGAATCGTGTTGGCTGTTTCGCATTACGAAGGCAGCGCCGATGTCGCCAAATTAGCCGAAAGTGGTATTGATACGGTTTATACCACCAATAGCCTTAAAGACTGGGCTGCAAGTGAGTTTCTTAACATTAAAAACATCTGGCGCTTTATGCCAACGCAAGGAGAAGCAAAATGAAGTTGAATCCCGTAACCGCGATTGATGGCTACAAAGTCGATCACCGCCGTCAGTACCCAGATAATACGGAAGTCATCTTTAGTAATCTGACAGCTCGTAATACAAGGCGTGACTATACCGATCATATGGTATTTTTTGGACTCCAATATTTTGTTAAAAGCTTTTTGATCAAAAGTTGGACTGAAGACTTTTTTCAGCAGCCAAAGGAAGAAGTGATCCGTCGGTTCTCACGTCGGATTAATAACTATCTTGGCCCAAATAATGTTGGTACCGAGCATATTGCCGATCTGCATGACCTCGGTTACTTACCTATCAAAATCATGGCGTTGCCAGAAGGTTCGGTCTATTCACTGAAAGTGCCATGCCTGGTTATTTTTAATACCGACGAACGTTTTTTCTGGTTGACCAATTATCTTGAAACCATTCTGTCCACAAGTGTGTGGGGGATGTGCACGAGTGCAACAACAGCCAACGAATACAAAAAAATACTCACCGCTTATGCACTTCAAACTGATGGCAATACAGAATTTGTTAACTGGCAAGGTCACGATTTCAGTTTCAGGGGAATGTTCGGAGCTGAAGCAGCAGCAATGAGTGGTGCAGCGCATCTACTAAGTTTCACGGGAACAGATACCATTCCTGCGATTGATTTTCTGGAAGATTATTACAATGCGAACAGCGATTTAGAACTTGTCGGCGGCAGTGTTGCGGCAACTGAGCACTCAGTCATGTGCGCAGGAGGCATGGAGAATGAATTAGAAACATTCCGCCGCCTTATCCAGGATATTTATCCGTCTGGTATTGTGAGTATTGTGTCGGATTCATGGGACTTTTGGCAGGTCATGACTGACTTTACAGTAAAACTCAAAGCACAAATACTGGCACGGGACGGCAAAGTGGTCTTCCGTCCAGATACTGGTTGTCCAGTTAAAATGATTTGTGGTGACGAAGATGCTGAGAAAGACACACCAGAGCACAAAGGTGCGATTGAATGTTTGTGGGACGTATTCGGTGGCACTTTCAGCCAAACGGGTTATAAAGTTCTCGATCCACACGTTGGTTTGATTTATGGCGACTCCATCACCATTGAGCGTGCAAAAGCAATTTGCGAAGGCCTTAAAGCTAAAGGTTTTGCTACAACGAATGTCGTGTTTGGTATTGGTAGTTATACCTATCAGTACGTCACCCGCGACACAGATGGCTTTGCTGTCAAAGCTACGTTTGCCAAGATTGCCGGCGAAGATCGTGAGATTTTCAAAGCCCCAAAAACTGGAGATGGGACCAAAAATTCAGCAAAAGGTTTGGTTGCTGTGTTCAAAGATGAGCAAGGTGATTTTTACCTCAAAGACCAGGCCAGTTGGGGCGAAGTAAATAATTGCGAATTTATCGAAGTATTTGAAAATGGGAAATTACTTTGCGATGTAAGCCTTGCAGAAATCAGGGCTAGGTTAGCTGCAGCCCTATAATCTGAATAATGCCAACTGGTTACGTACGGCTGGCATATTTAAAACCTAGATTCATTAGTTCACAGGACTCAAAAAATGATTATTTACATAGATATGGATGATGTTCTGTGCGACTTTTCGGGCGCAAAAGCCTCTGCTATCGCAGAGCATCCCGGAATTGCGTTTCCTCAATCACAATATGGTTTTTACCTGAAATTATCACCTTTAAAAGGCGCAGTTGAGACGGTACTTGAACTGTATCGTTCTGATAAATATACGCCGTACATTTTAACAGCACCTTCGACTATGAATCCTTTTTCGTACACCGAGAAAAGAGTATGGATTGAGGATAAATTAGGCTTTTGTTTTATAGATCGTTTAATTATCTGCTCCCACAAAGGGCTACTCAAGGGAGACATATTAATTGACGACAATAACTCAGGCCGTGGCCAAGAATATTTCGATGGTAAGCTTATCCATTTTGGAACCAACCACTACCCGGATTGGGCCTCGGTTCGACGAGAATTAAAACTTGATGGTTAGTAAGCTAGCAAAAACAGCTCAGCCTATGACTTAGACAAACTGACCTAAATCTATGAGAAGAAATTTCTAAAAAGGCGAATGCCCGCAGTTAAGGTTAAGGCATGGCAGACGTTTTTTTGCAAGCCCTGCTCTGGATCACCGCAATAAAGTCTATGCCTTCTGCTACACCGAGGAAGTTACCTGCTAATTCCATGCACGTTACGGTTATCTATGCTAATCCCCTCATGCACAATTTCAATAGTTTCAATTGCCACCTCATTGCCATCGGACTTCAAATCAGTACCGGTGATTTTGCTGGGCCAGGCATTAGTTAGCGTCCATACCATTGTCGCTGCGCCGGTTTCATCCAGCAAACTGATGGTGACAGGCAACCGTTTAATGGTGTTCATCTTAATCTGGCTAAACCAGTCCCGGAACTTGTTGTCCGATTGCTTGTTATCCGATTTATAGACGCCTCTTTTCAGCGTAATATTGCCGGGCTTTTTCAGCCCCGGCATCCTGGTGGCAGAGAACACCGGGCCATTATCCTGAGAGGGGGCGCCAGCGCGATATTCGATTATTTGCGCCTCGACATCCAGGCCGGACACTTCCTGAAACAACATAACTGCTAAATCCCATTTCACCTCAAAACAGAACTTTGCTAAGGGCCAGGCCGATGTGGCCTGGCTTGAACCGTTATCAGCCATTATTAAGCCCCCTAAATAGCATGTTCATGGTTTATCAGGATTTCTGCATCTGCTGCTGAAAACTAATTTCAATAAACTCGGCCGGCCGGCTCAGCGTCACCAATACTGTTACCCGCAAAATGCCTGCGAGAATATCGTCTGATGTCATGGTTTCACCCAACCCCACGCTGACGCTGAAGGCGTCTTCCGGTGAAGCGCCGGCTAAACCGCCGCGCTGCCAGATCCCGGTGAGGAAATTACTAATCATGCTTTTAACGGTGACCCAGGTGCTGGCGGTATTGGTTTCAAATACATAGGCCTTAGTGGCCAGCCGAATGGATTGTTCCAGCATAATCATGGTGCGCCGCACATTGATGTAGCGCCAGTCCAGGCTGTTGCCATCCAGCGTGCGGGCGCCCCACACCAGGGTGCCCTCGCCAGCAAAGCTACGAATAGCGTTAACCGATTTCCCCTGGGGACTGACGTTTAAATCTTGCTGTTCATCATGGCTGATAGCTACCGCCGGTGACACTACCGCGCTTAAACTAACATTGGCTGGCGCTTTCCATACTCCCCTGGTGTTATCTACCATGGTATAAATGCCGGCCATTGCTGCGGCCGGTGGCAGTAAATTCAGCATGGACCGCATCTGGCTGAGCAACTGGCCATACAATGGGCTGGTGGCTTTTAAGCTATTATGCAGCAGCAGTTGCTTTGCCAGCCGCTCAGCACTTTGCAGTGTGCTCCAGTCGGCACTGATTTCAGCGATGGCGTTCAGTTGCTGCTGCAATTTCAGCCGGGTGGCTTTATCAGCAGCGGTAGCGGTGTCTGGCAATTCCGGCAGCTGATCATGTAGATTACATTCCTGCTGTAACAGTTGCTGCAGCAATTCAGCCGGTGCCAGATTCTGATAACTCAGCTCGTGCTCCTGCACTATGCTGGTATTCAGCCATGGATAATAAGCGCTAGCAAAATCAAGGTAGTTATTGCCGAGCTTATTGCGAAAGTTGTTGATGCAGTCACCTGTCGGATGCTGGCGTGGCTTATAACCCTGCCAGATATCTAAAATGGCGACCCGGTTGCGCATTTTGCCACAGTGGGTAAGCGCTGCCTGCTGCACCGAAGTGCAGTCGTCTTCGGTCAGCAATACCGCGTCGGGGATCAGCAACATCGTTGGCTCTTGCTCTTTAAGCAGCTGGTCGATACCGGCTATTAATTTTGCGCCTGTCACGTCATCGGCGTAACTGCCGACCGAGACAATATAGCAAAGACCGCCGCCGTTCTGGTAAAACAACATCATGGCGTAATACAGCAGGTTTTTGCCGCTATCGTGACTAAGCTGATAGCACTTTGCAGCAACCCTGAAGCTGTTGTCAACTGCTGGGGCCGCTTCGGTTATTCCAAATAGTGGTATCGGCGCATTACCAAAATAATTTTGAAACTCTGCCATTGAACTGATACGCATCGGCTGATTAGTCAGTGACTTAGTGCCATTCAGTGCTTTTTCGGTATAGCCGATAAACGCCGGCACTGCCGTTGCCACTTCCACCACCGAATTAGGAAAGGCATTTTTTTCTTCAATATAAACCCCGGGCGTCTTCATCGTTAAGCCTCATTAATGTCACGCCTGTTCCGGCCGTAAACATTGAGTAAGTTAAGCAGCTCTGTAACAATAGCTGTATTTGATATACGTAGTACTTATTTCCATGCAGATCATCCGATTTACCGCTTTAATCTCAAGAATAAGGGGTCGGAGCTAATAATCACTGTTGATTATTAATGCACTGAAATACATAGGATTAATTTTCTATGTCGTAAAATGTCCGCGGCCTCTTTTTTACAAAATAACGGGCTATAGGGGAAGCAGTTTATGTGTGGTAGACTGAATGTTATCGACGATCCAGGCGTGATAGAACTGTGCGAAGGTTTGCAAATAAGTTTATTTGCGGATCAGCCCATTTTCAGTCGGTTTATCCGAGCCACTCAACCTGTCAGTATCGTTCGTCAGCAACAAGGTGTGCGCCGGATGGATACTGCAACCTGGTGGTTACTACTCGATAAAACGGATACCGGCTTTAAACCCTCTAAATACACCTCGTTTAATACCCGTTGCGACAAACTCAATGTGAAAAACTCAGCAGGTTATCTGGCATTCCGGCATAGCCGCTGCGTAATACCGGTCAAAGGATTTGGCGAGTCTGAATATGTAAATGGTAAACCCCTTCATTATCACGACATGGTTGCCAAACATGGTGGCTTACTGATGGGAGGTTTATGTCGTGAGTGGTTTAACTCAGAAACAGGTGAGAGCGCTTTATCCTGCTCGGTGATCACCTTACCGCCACACCCGAAGCTAAAAAACATTCACTCTAAATCGATGCCAATGATTCTGCCACCACAATCAGACCTTGTTAATGCCTGGCTCAATGAGAACATCACCAGCCCAACGATGTTTGATGACTTGTTAAAACCCAGAATACCGGTGAATTTAATTGCACAGCAAATCGATAAACCAGGTATCCATCAATCAGTAGCACCAGAGTTTGAAATTTCTGCGGATAACTAACAAAAATGGATCAAGCCATTTGGAAGGGATCAGATACAGACACAAGAACGCCCGGCATATCACCGGGCGCTTCATTTTAACAGCCTAATTCTGTTTTTAGCCCGCCTACCTGGCCTTCAACTGCAGGCTCTTTGTAAGAAGGGAGAGACGGCATAATATTCAGTCCACTGCGGCTTTCCACCTCATTAATGGTTACCTCACGTGGACAGAAGCTTGCTGAGCGACTCAGGTTTTGCTCCATGATGTAAGCAGAAGCCTCAACCCAGCCGCCATTATCTGTAATCACTACTTTAAAATAACCGGACGGAATGGTGTGGCCCTCGTTAGCGCGGGGCAAAGTACCAAAATACCACTCATACAGCGGGCCAGTCACTACATAAACATCCTCTCCGGTACGGGCCAAATTGCGAACGGCTGTCTCCAGCTTTACCCAGGCACCTTGGTTCAGGCTCGCAGTTTGCGGAGTAATATTGGACAAATAATTTGTCATCGCCCAATAAGGGGTGTTACTAAATGCGGCCAATGGCACCTGATGACCGCGGTCTGTGCCCAGCACTGCAGCAGCATCAGTATAGTCTGACGGTTCCAACGTATATGCTGAATTAATATTCGGATCAGCTTTCCATGTTCGAGTGCGGCTTGGGCCATCAATTGTATTCTTGGTCACCTTGTACGCCACCCAATTGGCAAATTTTGTGCTGCTGTTGTTATGTAGCGTATAAATCGGCCTTTCAATAGTTTGACCTGATTTACCAGTTGGGCAGCTATAGGCACAATTAGCAGCGTTTGCTGCAGCGCCAAACAGCAGGAATGTCAGGGTAAGCGTTATATAGGCTATTGTCTTCATGGTGATGCTCTTGTTGTTGAATTAGCAGCATCGTGGCTTATGAAAGTTACAGAGATATGAATAAGATTGAGGTGTAAGCATCCGTTAAACTAGGTGCATTTCCGATTAGAGTTCTCCAGAGTAAACGTTGAGTAAATTAATCAGCTCTGCAACAATAGCTATATTCACTATACGCGGTGGGCTATTTTCATGCAGATCATCCGATTTACCGCTTTAATCTCCTTTTTTCTGCTGATCAGTGGTGTTTTATGCAGTAATGCCCTGGCGCAGTGGCACCGCCTGCCCTTCCAAACGATGGGCACCCAGGCTTATGTCGAGCTGTGGGCGGAGGATGATAATTTGGGTAAAGACTTGTTGATTGCCGTACAAACTGAGTTTGAGCGGATTAACCAGCTGATGAGCCCGTATATCGACAGCAGTGAACTGAGCTTGCTTAACCGGGATGCAGCCAGCCGGCCGGTTAGCGTGAGTAGCGAGCTTTACCAGTTGCTGCAGCAGGCAGAGCAGTTAGCCAGGCTCAGTGATGGTGCTTTTGATATCAGCTTTGCCTCGGTAGGCTTTAGTTATGATTACCGCCAGCATATTAAACCCAGTGCAGTTGAGCTGGATAAGCAACGGTCATTAATTAATTACCGGCATATTCAGTTACTGGCGGATAACCAGGTGAAATTTAGCCTGCCCGGGCTGAAAATTGATTTAGGCGGTATCGCCAAAGGTTATGCCGTTGAGCAAGCCATTAGCCTGCTGGCAAAAGCCGGTATTAAGCATGCGTTGGTGACCGCCGGTGGTGATACCCGTTTACTCGGCGATAAGCGCGGCCGGCCCTGGCTGGTGGCGATTAAACACCCGCGTAAAGAAGACGGTATTGTGGCGCAGCTGCCGTTAACCGACAGTGCCATCAGCACCTCTGGTGACTATGAGCGGTTTTTTATTGAAGATGGCGTGCGTTATCATCATATTCTCGACCCGAAAAGTGGCCAGAGCCCGTCCGGTTTAATGAGTGTAACGGTGCTCGGGCCTGACAGCACCCGCACTGACGCGATGTCGACCACCTTATTTGTGATGGGGCTTGAGCGGGGTATGGCGTTTATTGAACAACAGGCGGAATTTGAAGCCATTTTTATCAGCAGTGAGCATCAGCTGTATTTTTCTTCCGGTCTGGAGCAGTAGGTAACTTTGGAAAATTAGCAGTACCTTATTGGCACAAAGCACTTTATACTGCCGTTATTGCTTAAAATTCAAACAAACCGGCTAAGCTTAACCACGCTGGTTTGGTTGAAAATAATAATAACCGGACAGCCGATGCAAAGGACAGTATTAAAGTTTATTGTTGCTATCGTGGTGCTGCCATCCTTCTGGCTGTCTCAGGCAATAGCCTGTCAGCTGCGGCTGGGTGTCGAAACCCATTTCCCCCCTCATATTATTCAGACAGAACAAGGCTGGAGTGGCCTTAGTATAGAGCTGATGCAGCGCCTGGCCCGAGAAATAAAGTGTGACGTAGTGCTGGTTGAAAGCCCGTGGCTGCGAGCCATGCGCCAGATTGATCAGGGCGAACTGGATGTTATCAGCCACCTGACCTTCAGCCCGGAGCGCCAGCAGCGTTTTGCCTTTATTGGCCCGCATCATCTGGAGCAGATTTATCTGGTGGCCGATCCTGCTGTCATTCCGGCATTAACAACCATTGAACAATTGACCGAAGACGTTGATCTTACCGCTATAGCGATGCTGGAAGGGGCTTACTACGGCGAAGAGTTTGCCAGATTACAACGCCAGCCCGGTCTGAAACGACAGCTGGTTTATATTGCTAACAATCTCGATAAAATGGCGTTGTTAAACGCCGGCAGAGTTAATGCAGTACTGGAGGATATCTCGGTGCTGCGCTACTGGCAGAGTGAACACAGCAGCACATCGATGCGTTATCAACCGTTACTGGCCATTCATAAAGGCCCGGTTTATTTTGGTTTTAATAAAAAAACCCTGTCAGAAGAACAGCTTAAACAACTTAATACCGCCTGGCAGAAACTGCACAGCAATGGCGAGCTGGCGGCCATTGTAGCCCATTATCAGCAACGTGATAACGCGCTACAGGTACCGCCTCCCCAACCACAGTATTAAGCCTGCGCCCGCATTCAGACAATAGGCGCAAAGGCCGTCAGCCGGTCCTGACTGGCGGCATTACCCAGGCCATGAAACGGGGCCACTTCAGTTAACCGGCCCTGCTCACCATGTAATGCCAGATAATTCAGCATCACGGTCTGCACCAGTAAATTAACGTTATTGGCCGCCATTGATGAGCCGGTTTCTACCGAGGCGTCGGGGCGCATAAAGCCAATTTGCTGATGACGGGCCTGCTCAGTGGTCGTGCCGCCCAACAGGGACGGCCGGCCATTCGGGCTGTACACCAGAATAGCAGAGGCGGCGGTGGATGAGTTATCACCGGTCCACTCGCCTTTACCCCGGCCATTTTCACTGTCGTCAATCCGGCCGTTACTGGCCACTGAACCATCAGAGTATAAGTAAATCATTAACGGCTGGTTGCGTCTGGCCGCATACTCCAGGCAAGCGCCAATACAGCGGCCGGCCCGTAAATCGCGCAGCTCGCCGGTGCCGCGCTCGCCGGTATGATAGTCATAGCCGCCGATAGTGACCGTGCCGGCGCCGGCAAAGCCGTTAACCACCAGCTTCATTACCGAGGCGGTTTTACGAAACTCAGCATCGCCGTTAAATTCAGCAGTGCTGAAAATACCGCCGTCGCCGACAATATCCGGATCAGCCGCCGGGTCGAGCGTAGCCGGATTACCAAAACGATCGGCTAAATCGGCGCTTTTAACATAGCCACAGCGCACCAGATCTTTAATCACCGCATCGCGGCTGATCCCGGTGCTGACATTGCTCAGCTTGTTATCGCTTAAGCGCTGGATAGACTCCATTACCGCGACAGCATCATCCTGATTTAACAGGCCGAATAAATCACCTACGTCGACTAAACCTGTGACATCACTGGGCCGGTCAATTTTGGTTGGCCGCCATTCCGGGTTATAAAACTCGGCCGGGGCCATTGAATTGGCGCCGGAATCAGAGTTGCGTGAGCCAATCAGCGGCATTAACGAGCCATTCGCCCCTGCTTTGGCAATGGCATACATCGGGTTATGCGGGTTGTTGCCGGTGTCGTTCTCTGAACGTGATGGCATCACCGCGCCATTCGTCATGGCCTGGGTGGCCATGCTGGTGCGCTCCAGAATACCGGCCAGCATTTGCGAATCGCTATGAAACGCCAGGCCCAGCTGATCGTTAACAAAGCCGCCGGCCGGATTGGCGGCATTTACCGCGGTTGGTACCATATCGGCCGGTAACCCCAGCTTGCTGTAACCCTGGGTAGACAGAAAATCGAGCTGACCACCGGCGCCCCCGACCAGAATATTTGAACCGGCAATATTGGCACCACCGGCCAGGTCGAAACAAATAAACGGAATTTTACCGGCACCTTCGACATTAATGCCGCACTGGTTTTTCAGCAACTCCAGATCGGGCGACAAATCGGCAAACGCCTTGGTCGGGTTGGCAAATAAGCTGAAGACCGAGCCGGTGGTCAGGATACCTGCGCCCACGCTGAGACCACAGGCGATAAAATCGCGCCGGCTTACCGGCCGGCTGTGGCAGGCGTGTAACAGGGGCGCATCCGGGTGTAACGCTTTTTTTAATTTCATCAGTGAGCTCCTTGGCATACCAGCATTAGTACACCAGCATCTGAGCGCTGGCCAGCACGGCGGTGCAGGCTGCTTTGGCAATAGTTTGAGTACGCTGGCTATCACAACTGCCGTCGCACTGGCTTAAGCGGTCTATCAGGTTATTCAGTTCAGTCCGGGCAGCGCTGTTATCCAGCGCTGTTGCTGGTTGCAGCGGGGCAAACCGGTCCAGGAGCGGGCTAATCAGCGCATCCCGGTTAGCCGGGCTTAAGGCATCTGCCGGGCCGGCATTAAAGTTAAGGTCCGGAAACCACTGGCTGCGCAGCACTGAATTGCTGATTGCCGCATTACAATAGGCAATGCCCAGTTGGGTAATCGCCATTTGCTGAGCAGAAATAAAGGTTTCAATATTACTCAGCGCCGGCAGCTGGCGTGTAATGGTCTGATAGGTCTCAGCCACCGCCGGTGTTGCCTGAGCAACCCCGGTCAACCTGCTCATACTGGCATGAATAGCGGCAAAAGGCCGGATGCCAATATCGCTGCTGACCGTATTAGTCTGGCTGATTTGTTGCAGCGGAAATGTTGGCTGGGTGCGGACATTACTGTACTGACCTATCTGGCCAAACGACAGGAAAAACTCATCGCTGGCTGCGCCGGCTTCTGCCGCAATAATGGTACCCAGTTCAGACATTGGCACGGCTTCACTAAGATCTGTGCCACTATCAAAGCTGAATTGCTGACGGGTCCAGGCCTGACCTGAGCTCACCTCGCGACCGTTAATCGCCAGTGCCATCTCGCTGATATTAAGATCGGCCGGTAACACCGCGCCATCCAGGTTAATCAGGTAAGGCTGACTAAACAGATAGGAGTAATTATCAAACTGCGCCACTTCAAACACAATGTAGCTTGCTGGCAAATCAATTAAATGGCCAATCGCAAACGGCAGGTAGAATTTCTGGCCGACGCCGATACTGAAGTTCTGGGCAATTTGCTCAGCGGTCAGCGCCCGGTTGTGGATCGCCAGCAAACGGATACTGCCCTGCCATTGCCGGCTGCCGTCCGCTTCGTTACCCAGCATCAGCGCAAAACTGTCATCCCAGTTACTGATAGCATCAGCCTCGCCCTGCACCCCACTGTCCTGACCATTAACATAAATACGCTGGCCGTTGACCGGATCCTGGGTCAGCACCACATGCTGCAGACTGGCCTGCAGCAATTCGTCGGCATCGGCCGTACTGAGTGCCGGCATCCCGGCAAAATCACTGCCGGCGCGGCGCAGTAAAAAGTCGTAATTATACTGGGTCTGGCCCAGGGTGAAGTTACGGCTGATGGCGCTGCCGGCATAACTGATGATTGCTGCCGGCCCTTCCTGCACCACGTTGGCCGGGATCACCCAGGCTTCAATGGTCATCTCGCCGGTGGCACCAATCAGCTGTGCCAGCTTAGCACTGCTTTGGGTTGACGCCTGCGCCCGGCCACTGTTAATTTGCAGCCCCCAGCCGGTCAGCCAGGCAAAGTCGCCCTGCAGGGTTAAATTCGCGGCAGGCTCGATGCCGGAGGTATCAAAAGCCTGATTACCCTCACCTTCTTTAAACTGATAAAACGCTATCTGATTACTCTCGTAGCGGCCACCACTGGAGGCAACGACACCATCTGCCAGCCGCAGTGCTTTTGACGGCACCAGCTGCGGATCCAGCTCAGTAACCGGCACCGCATCACTAATTGCCATCACCGCCGCCAGCATTACCGCTGCATCGCTACTGCAATCTGACCAGCAGTTATGAAACTCGCCACCTAAGCGGGCCACCAGCCTCGATAACTCCGGCAGGTCCAGATTGATTAAATTACGACTGGCCTGATACGCCGCATCGACATCGGCGGCGGCAAAAAACGGTGCCTGGGCGACGCTGGCATCCGGCGCATGACAACCGGCACAATGCTGGCGCACCAGCGGGTACACACCATTTGCAAATAGCGCCGAACTTTCCGGCAGCGCTTTACTGGCTCCCGGATCACGGATCACCGGCGCCACCAGGGTAACAGCGGCCTGCTCGGCACCGGTGGTATTGCCCCAGTTACGCAGCCACTGGGTTATCGTATCGGCACAGGCGGTATTGCTGCTCAGCCAGCAGTTATGGCCACCGGCCACTTTCTGCACCATGGCCGACTGCGCCGGATCGGCTAAATTAACCAGCGGCAATACTGCGGCATACGCCAGATTAATATCGTCGCGGCGGACAAAAAATGGCGACGTGTTGCCCTGCTGGTGGCAGCTGCCACAGCGGTTATCGGCTACCAGGTTATCCCACAGGTTTAACTTAAACTGCTGGACATCAGCGGTTTGTGGTGCCGGGCCGGTATAATTATTTGAGTTATCCTGCACCGGCGGTGGTGGGTTCTGTTCAACCTCAGCGCCACCACAAGCCGTTAATAAGATACTCAGCATAACCAGAAGTAATATTCTCATGGCTAGTCTCCCATACAGTAAGTGGCAGTGTCGGCGAACACCTGTTTTAAGTTATAACCGCTCTGACTGAACCGCTCGCTGGTTTGCTGAATAAGGTTGACGTCTGCCAGAGTTTCCGCCGGGCGCAGACAGGTGGTCTCAAACGCTTTTTTAACCTGACACTGGGCAAAAGCCACCGAGTGCGCCAGCTCCTGGCCTAAACTCTTGGCACCATACCCTTCGCCGGGTAGACTGCTGTCCCAGCCCAATGCCTGATTGCGGCCCTCGCGCCAGTAGTTTTGCCAGTGATCATCTTCAGTTTTATAGCCAAATGGAAAGTTACCGGAGTTGATATGATATTTCGGCTGTACCCGGCTGCCGGTCTGACTGTTGCTGCTGCCGCTTTGCTGATAGAACAGCCGGCCATTGTCGCCGTTTTCATCGCTGAACTGATAGTCGTAATAAGCAAAAGCCTGGGCTAACGGGTCCATCCCGGCATGGCAGCCAATACAGCGGTTATGAAATATCCGGCTATCGCCACCCGGGCTGCGGCTGACATCCTGACGGATCCGATGTGCCGGGGTGCTGGTGTCTTTTAACGGCTCCAGATCGGTGCAAAGCTGGCTCATTAAAGTAAAGCGCAACATGGCACGGTTAGTTCCGAGATAGAAAAACGCTTTGGCGCCGGCCCGGCTGGTCATCACTCCGGCACTGGCTTCAGTCGGAATACCCAGTAAGCTGCTTTGCGATCTGGGCTCCAGATGTTGCTGCAAATCAATACCCTGCTGATCAAGCGCCAGATAATGGGCATTATTATCAGCAGCATAGGGCGGCAGACCTAAACTGTCGGCGCCGACATACAGTACGTCAGTTTGCAGAATTTGCCGAAAATCAGCATTGTCCCTGACCAGACCGATAATGGTGGCACTGTAATCGTTTAACGGCTCAAAAACATCTAAGTCGCGGTTAGTGGCTGGGGTGGCAAACAGCTTCAGGGTGGTCCGGTAAAAATCCGGATGCGCCATCGCCAGCTCTGCCGCTGCCTGGGCGTTGCCCTCGCCAATTAAATCGGCCATTTGCTGCAGTGTTGCCGCATCTGCCGGCACACCGGTCAGCCGGTCGTGCAAGCGTTTAGCCTGCTCCAGCGGCCCGGCGGCGAGCACCCCACTAAATCCTATTGCCGCTACCGCAACCAGCAGGCGTGCCGCCAACAGCTTTATCTCGCTTTGCATATCTCTCTCCTGCCCGGCTAACCGGGTAAAAACGCAATAGTCCACCTGGAACGGGTTGGCTTAACTTCGGCCGCGCCGAAATTTACTGCCTGCAGGCGCAACGTTAACTGTCGCTCCAGCCGTTCATCATTTAATTCACTTTCGACAATATTGACTTGTTGCAGGCTACCGTCGGGGTTAATGATCAACTCAAACACTACCTTGCCTTTTAACAACGGGTTCGCCCGCAACGCCCGGTTATACAGGGTATATAAACTGCTTTTATTTGCTTCCAGCGTTTGGCGTATACTGGCCTCGGAGCGGCCACCGGCCGTGGCGGCATCATTGCTGCTGGCACTGCCGCTATTAGCAGAAGCCGGCGCCGATGCTGCCAGGCCACGCAGCTCACCTTCGGCCAGGGTGGTATTCTCAGCACGATTCAGATCAGCTCTGGCGACATCAGCACTGACTGCTGCCGCTGCTTTGGCGGCAGTTTTGGCCAGCTCAGGGTTGGTGATCCGATCCGGCTCCGCTGTCTCGGCTGCTTGCTGGCCATCACGCTGTAATTGAGGTGCCTGCTGATTAACGGTAAAGGTCTGGCGCAGCGCGGCCAGTTCATCCTGCATGGCGAGCAGCCCCGCTTGTTGGGCTTGTGCTCTGGCCGTCTCTGGGGTAACCGGGCTGGCCTCAACCACCTGTTGCTCGGGCTCAGGTTCAGGCTCCGGCGCAGGTTCAGGCTCAGGTTCCGGCAGTTCAATCGGTTCTGGTGGCGTTATCTCCCGCTGCTCTAATAACACCCGCGCTAATTGCGGCGGTAATTGCTCCCGTTGTTGCCGGCTGCGCTCAGGTACCTGATACAGCGGTACCGCAATCGACAACAACAACAGCAAGATCAAACCGCCAGTCACTGCTTTGCTGAAAAACTGATCTTCCTGCTGCCAGCCTGGGCCAGCGTGCCAGCTTAACGTCGTCATGGCGTAGCCTCCAATGCACTGCTACGCTGCTCTACCGCCAGCGATACATCGCGGTATTCGGTGGCGGCACTAATGGCCATCAGCCGGCGCAACACCGCATAGGGGGTTGCGGCGTCAGCCAGAATCGTCAGCGGCCGGCCCAGCGGCTGTTGCTCAGCCGTTAATGGCGCAGCGCGGCCCGCCAGATAGCTCAGTTCCTGCTGCACCGCTGTTGCCAGCGGTTCCTGCCATTGCTCGGGTGGCTGCTGCCAGTCACCGCGCCATACCGGTTTACCCTGCACTAATACGCCGTTAGCGGTAACCGTTAACAATACCTGCTCGCGCGGTAATTGCTCTGACACCGATTGCGGCAGACTCATCTCTTTATTGCTGGGTAGTACCACCACATCAGACTGATTTACCATCAGGAAAAACACCAGAATGGTAAAAATATCCATCAGCGCAACCAGGTTTAGTTTCGAGCTTTGCGCCAGCCGCTGGTTTTGCTTCAACATACGTTTGGCACGAGATGACTGTTTCATTCAGGCCCCCCGCTGACGTCGGCCGGTAACTGACCAAGTGAAATTACCGGAAATAACTCTGCATCCACCACCGAAGCTGCGACCACGGTTTTAAAAGCCCGGACGGTGTCCATGGCACTGACCAGGGTCTGGTAGTCCAGGGTTTCCGGCGCCAGAATACTGATATCCCGCTTGCTGATATTTTGCTGCTGCCAGGTTAGCTTTAAATCCTGTAAAAAAGCCGATAACGCCGCAAAATCAGGCTGGCCCTGCTCGTTATGGCTAAATTCCCGCAGCAACTGGCCGGCCGGGTAGTTCAACCGCAGCCGGTCATCCCGCAGTTCCAGCTCGAGAATTTGCGGGTTATCCTGCTCCTGCTGCATCAACTGCTCGGTCTGCGGCGGCAGCTGAATATTCAGCACCCGGATCTGAGTAAACACCAGGCTTAGCAACAATACCGGCACCAGTACGATCATCAGATTCATAAAGGAGGTAATGTCGAGTTCAGCCTCGCTCTGGCTGACTTTATGCTTTCTGATCATCCCGGCCACCCGTAAAACGTTGTCCGATACTATTCATTAATTTAATACCCGCCATTTCCATGGTATCGACAATACTGGCGGTTTTACTTTGTAACAGGGCGTGGACAAACACCAGCGGAATAGCGGTCATCAGGCCAAAGGCGGTGGTATTCATCGCCACTGAAATACTGGAAGACAATAAGCTGGCTTTTTCCGACGGGTCGGCGTTGGCCACAGCCGAGAACGCGGCGATTAAGCCGACAATAGTACCGAGCAGACCCAGTAAGGTCGCGACATTTGCCAGCGTGGCCAGAAAAGGCGTGCGCTTTTGCAGGCGCAGGCTGTATTCCAGCACGACTTCTTCCATCGCATATTCCATATCTTCGCGCCGGTGGGATGAGGCTAACCGGTTTACCCCGCTGGCCAGCATTAAACTAAGCGGTGTTTGATCTTTATCAGCATGTTGCACAATAGCCTTGGTATCTGCCGCCGCGATGGCCGGTTGCAGCTGACGATAAGCCCGCTGATTGCTGGCATAGACCGAGCGTAAAAACCACCAACGCTCAATGGTAATGGCAATACCTAAAATCAGAATAAAAGCGATGGGGAAAATAAAATAACCACCTTCCTGCAAAAACCGCACTATGCTATTGACGAAATCCATGCTGTAAACCTCTTAATTATTTTCTGTTGATGCTGTACTGGCAGGTTGCTGCTGGAGCGACTGTGCCTCTATAAAACGTAAAAACTGCTGGCGGTCCAGCGGCTGTATCGGTGGTGGCGCCACATTAAGCTCCGGGGCCGGAATACGGATCTGAGCTATGCTGTCCTGCCATGGCAGCACATACAAGGTGCGGGGTTGCTCCTGATTACCGCTGATGGTAGTGCTGATATTCACCTGCACCGTGTCAGCTGAACGCGGATTAACCGCAGCCCTGTTGCTGGCTGCGCTGCCAGCTTGCTCTGGTTGTGCTGGTTGTGCTGTTTGTTCTGATTGCACTGCTTGCTCTGCTTGCTGCGCCAACGTCAGACTGCTTAGCAACAACATACTCAGGCTAACCGTTATGATGCTGATATGTTTCATCGCTTACTCCTGCTGCTCAAGCAAGCTGAGCCAGGCTTCTGCCATCGGATCACTGCTAAGCTGCTGGTATTGCTGATAGTGATAGCGGGCCTGCTCAGGCTGCGCCAGATAAAGCTCATATAAAAACCCCAGATTTTTATGGGCTTTGGCAAAATCACTGCGCGTTGCTAGTGCGTCCAGCCAGTAACGCCGCGCCTGATTAAAATCACCTGCCTGGCGGGCAATCACACCCAGTAAATTGGCTGCTTCAACATAGTCAGGCTGGCGCGCAAGTATCGCGCTCAACTGCACCCGGGCCTGCTCTGTTTGCTGCAACTGCCAATAACATACCGCCAGATTGTAATGAATTCCCGGGGCGTCTGGCAGCGCCAGTGCCAGCGGTTCAAGCAGGCTCAGTGCTGCCTGATAATCCTGCTGTCGCAGCAACTCTTTAGCCTGGGTAAACTGCTGCTGCAGCTCTGGCGCCAGCACCGGCCTGGCTGCAACCGGCAATGAGTCACTACCGCTGGCAACGTCCGGCGTTCGCGCCTGCTCAGTTGCAGGCTGCTGCTCTGCCGCGGGTTGCTGTGCTGGCTGCGGCTCGCTGTTTTGTGCAGTTTCGCTCTGACGCGCCGGATCATCAGTGGTGGAGAACTGAGCACAATGACTCAGTGACAACAGCAACAGCACCGCAACAGCAAGTCTGCTGCCAACGAGCTTTTCGCGGCCAGTAAAACGGGTGTCAGTAAGCTTCATCGGCGAGCTCCAGGTAAACTGCTGGTTTACGGTAACGGGCCGGCGATAACTCAGCCAGCTTGCTGAAACTGGCGGCTACCCATTTGTCATACAGCGGCTGGCTGACCAGCGCGGCATTTTGCTGATAAATTTCAATCGCCAGCTCTTCAAACGGGTAGGCCTGTTCTTCAAGCAGTAAGTCATATTGCTCCAGCGCCATTGCATCCAGCCCTTTTGGCCGTTCAGAATTCAGCAATGCCGAGGCCATTTGCTGGTACAGTTCGCCAATCTGGTACTGAGCCTGACTGTAAAAATCGGCCACCTGCCAGCTCATACTGGTTTGCAGCAACTTTATCGCCGCGGTCATATGGCCCTGTTTTTTCTTTAAATTGTCACGCAGAGGCTGGCGTAAGCTTACGCCATTGAATAATGCGCTGTTATGCAGCCCCAGTTGCAGCGCCGCTTCCGCAGCCAGATAGCGGCTGCGCTGATTGCCGCTTTGTTGCTGCCCGGCACTTTGCTTATCCGCATTTTGCTGTTCGGCATTAACAATCCGCTGATACCAGAAATTACGCCGGCTGATGTCATTCTGCGCCTGATATAACTGAACCAGCCGGGAACGGGCTTCCTGCGCCTGCAAATGAGGCTCAGGATACTGATTGGCATAACTGCGATAGGCCAGCCGTGCCGCCTCGCTGTTACCGGCCTGCCAGTAATAACCTGCTGCTTTATACAACAGCGCCTGCTGCTCGGCGCCGGCATTTAGCGTGGCAACCTGCTGACTAAGTAAATCAGCTGCACTTTGCCAGTCTTCTAATTGCTCATAGCTGTTTAACATTGCCCGGCTAATGGCTGGCAGCTCGGCACTATTGGGATAGCGTTGCTGATAGGCCTGCATCAGGCTGATCGCTTGTGGCAATGCCTGCTGCTCCAGTAACAGGCTGATTTGCTGATAAGCAGCACTTTGGTGATATTCCGATACCGGCAGTTGCAATAACCGCTCGATATGCTGCAGCCGCTGCGCAATTGTTATGCCGGTTTGCTGCGCCTGCTGATAAACCGCTGACGCCCGCTGCTCAGTCAGCAACTGGTAGCGCTTAGCAACAACACTGCTGGCGGCAGTTGCGGCTGCGTTTAAACTGGCATCGGCGGCATAAATTGTCAGCAAATCGGCAATGCTTTGCTCTGCTTTGGCATAGTCTTGCTGCGCCAGTTCGGTTTGGCTGACAATAAATAACGCTTCATTTACCAGTTGCCGGTTGCTGAGTTCCGGGTGCGGCCAGTCTGTTACCCGGCTGGCATAGTCTGCCACCTCGGCATAGGCCTGCTGCTGATAAAGATCGGTCAGTTGATTCAGGGCGATTTGCTGAGCCGCCGGGTGGCGGCTGTGCCAGCGGACAAACTGCTGCTGTTGCTGCCACCAGGTATCAGCCGCAACCCTGTCGGCCGGCGCTGCTTTTGCCAGCGCTTCACTTAGCAGCAGTGCCCGGTAGGCGGCCTGCTCAGCGGTAAAGCTCTGAGCATTAAGCTCGGTGGTCGGATAGCCCAATTGCTGATAGGCTGCCAGCGCTGCTTTGCGCTCACCGCTTTCTGACAGCGCTTCTGCCAGCAAATAACGAATATCGTCCGGCCACAGCAAGCTGTCGTCCCGCTGATCTTCCGCTAACAAAGGATGTACCTGCAATAACTGCTGCCAGTAGCCTGCCAGCGTGGCAAACTGCTGTGGCTTCTCCTCAGCGCTGGCTTGCAGCGCCTGTTGATGCCTCTGCCGGCCGAAATAATCCAGATACTGGGCAAGGCGCGGCGCCAGTTCAGCCAGCTCGCTTGGCCGTGCCTGTTGCCAGAAGTCGCTGGCCGGGCCAAACCGGCTGATAAAGGCCTGTTGCGCCTGCTCTGCCGCTGCCGCTTCGGCATAATCCAGATGATACTGCACTAACTGCAGTTGCATCCGGGCCGCTTCGATAGCCAGTGGCTGATCGCTGATAAACAGCCGGTAACTGTCCAGTGCGGCCTGGTTCAGCTCCTTTTCAAATAAAAAGTCGGCCAGCGCCTGATATAACGCAGCCTGATAGGCAACCGGCCGCTGCTCTGGCGGGCCGTCGCGAAATGCTGCCCGCTGCAGTAACGCCAGTAAGCTTGCTGCCTGCTGCTGATAACTGAGCGAAATGCTTAAGATACGCTGTAGTTCCTGGCGCAGGCTTTGCTGCTCGTCTGCAGCAAGACGCTGATGATAAGTTAAATCCAGCGCCTGCAAAAAGGCATCATCGGCCGCGGCATATTGCTGCAGCTGGAAATGACTCCAGCCACTCATATACAACGCATGCTGGCTCAGCTCTGGCCCGGCCAGCGCCAGCACCTGCTCAAATGCCGTTAACGCCTCTGAGTAGCGGCTCTGACTGTAGTAAATATCACCAATCCGGAACCAGAGTTCAGCGGCAAATTCACTTTGCGGGTATTGCTCAAGCAACACTTGCATTTGCTGCTGGGCAGCCTGGCTGTCACCGGTTAAATCAAGCGCCCTCGCCAGCTGATAATGAATTAATTCATTGTTCGGATCAGCCGGAAACTGCGCCAGCAACGTCCGGTATTCGGTAATGAGCGTCAGTAGCGCCTGTTGCTCAGCGGCCGGTTCCAGTTCACTGAGTTCCAGCTGGCGGGTATTTAATTGCGATAAGCGATAAAGTACTTTCTGGCGCACCGCAGCAGCTGGCGCCAGAGCTAATAAATCCTGATACACCTGCTTAAGCTGCGCGGCAGTTACCCGTTCAGGCTCTGGCAACGCGGTCTGATTAAAAGGTGCCAGCTCTGCCAGGGTCGGGCGGCGCACAGTGTTATCCGGCACACTGCTGCAACCAGCTAACAGCGACACAACCAGTAAAGAGGATACTTTGTAAGTCGTTAGCTTGTGCATTACTGCTCCTCCTGTGAGGTCAGTAATAACTGCTCTATTACCCGGGCAATGGCCTGGGTATTTAACCGGCGCATTTCCAGCAATTGCCCGCGTTCGGCCAGGCGTAATTGTTGCAGGTCATTATTCAGCTGGGCCAATAACAACTGCTGCCGGGCGGCCAACGCTGTGGCAAACCGGCTTTCCTGCTCAGTCAGGATGGCCAGCTGCTGCTGTTGCGCCAATAAACGCTCCGTTTTGCCATCAAGCCGGGTTAACCGCGCAAGCGCCTGTTCACTGCGGCTGAGCTGGGCTGTCAATTGCTGCTGTTGTTTGCTCAGCTGCCAGTCTCGCTCAGCTCTGTTGTACTGATAATGCCACTGCAAAATACCGGCTAACCGGTTTAAACGCTCCTTGGCCTGAGACACATCACGCCCGGCAGCAGTCAGTGCCTCAACCCGGCCCCGGGCATTGCTGAGCATCAACTGCAGCTGGGCATAATTCTGTTCACTGTCATCCAGCCACAATTGCTGAGCCATCGGCTGTGCTTTGGCATTGGCGATAGCGCTAGTCAGCTGCTCAGCCTGCAGTTGCAGTGCTTGCTGCCTGGCCGTTAAAGCGGGCAATGCCGTAGTAAGTAATTGCTGCTGCTGCGCCAGTTTAAACCGGACGACGTCACTAAGGTTGTCCAGCCGGCTTAAGCGTTGCTGCTGCAGTTGATGTAACTGTTGTAATCCATCCAGCTGGTTGCTCAGCTGAAATAATCCAGCTTGCTGGCGTAGCTGATACTGCTGCCAGCCACTAAGCGTGGAGGGCTCGGCCAGTTGTCCCAGGGTAACGGGCCGGGCATGGCCGTTGTTGTCCGCTAACTGCTGCTGATAGTACTGATCGGCCCAGCGATAGGCAGCCAGCGCATCCTGTTGGGCCAGAGCGCGTTCAAACTGATTACCCAGCTGGTGCGCCGCCAGCCAGCTGGCCCGGGCGTAAGGATAACGGGCAATCAGTTGCTGCAACACCGATAACAGGGTTGGAATTTGCCGGTTTTCAGTCAACACGTCACGATACAGGGTCATGGCCGGCAATGTCAGCACACTATTGCTGGCAAAGTCACTCAGCAGCTGCTGCGCATCAGCCCATTGCAGTTGATCGACCAGCAAACCGGCCTGCAGCAATTGCAGATAATCGGCCAGTGCCTGGCGTTCACTGCTGTCATTCAGTAACGGATCTGACCAGCGCCAGCGAAATAACTGCAGCCAGAAACCTACCTGGGTGTCTGGCTGCAACCGATCGTTCAGCTCGCCCAGCAACGCCAGCGCCTGCTCTGGTTGCTGTTGCTGGCGTAATGCCAGAATCTGATTAATCACCACATACGGCAGTTCACTGTGACCAGCCAACCGCTTAAAAACATCGGTATCGCTGGTGGCGATTGCCGGCCAGTTCAGTAATTGGTTTAACAACTCTGCCTGACCGGCCAGTTCGTCTAATGGCGGATTTAACTGGTTAAGGTACTGTTTTGCCAGCTCAGTTTGCTGCTGCCCGAACAGATAGCGACTGTATTGCAGCAGCGCCACATTGCGCAGCTGCCGGGGTAACTTGCCACTGAGTGTCTGATCATCCAGTAACGTCTGCAGCAAAGCGGCCGTGGCGACCGGCATGTCCAGCTGCAATAACAGCCCGGCTTGTAACAAGCTGGCTTTGGCCGGGCTTTCTGCGGCCATTGCTAACTGCAACAGCGCCTGATAATAATCATCCTGATAAAAATGCCAGGCAGCCAGCCGGTATTGCTTCTCGGTGCGCTGCAACGGTTCGGCCGCAGCAGGTAGCAGCAGGCACGCCCCCAGCATTGACAGCAGCAGGCGGGATGTCAGCTTTATGCTCAATTGCCGGACCATACTTCCACGCTGAAATCAGGTTGGTAATCAGCACTGCTGTCGGTAATTTTCAGCTCCAGCAAAACGGCTTCATCAGCTTTGGTAAAACGATGGCTGACCGCCCGCCGATAATCACGATCTTCCGGGCCCTTGCCGACAAACACTGCCGTTAACGTATGGTCACCCGCGCGGATATTACCTTTATAAAGCGGCTGAACTGCACCACGAGCTAAGCCCGCCAGCTGACTTTCGGTATACAGATGTGCCGTCACTGCTTGATCATTTAACTTAAGCTGAATACTGTCCAGCCGGAAAAAACTGCCGGCATCAACCGAGACAAAAACAGCCAGCTGGGTTTGCGGGGGAAACAATAATTCTTCTTCCAGAATAAACAACTCACGGTTAAGTGCTATCGCCTGTTGTTTTAACTGCTCCAGTTGCTGCTGAGCAGACGCGTCAGTGGTTGCTGCGCTGGATTCGGTGGTAGCTGCGCTGGATAAAAACGGCACCGCCAGCAACATAATGCTAAGCAGTACAGAACGGACAAACTGACATCTCATGCTGCAACCCCACTAAAAATAAATACTGAAAAAGGCCCGGTATACATTCGCTGTTAGCTGATATAACGGTTCAGCGCCGGCCTCTGCTCCGGTAACGGTGACATTTCGAAAATTGTTGTAGCTAAAGCGGATATGGTCCCACTCCAGGTTTAATTCAGGCTTGGCTGCCGGCCACCAGGACCAGCTGGCAAACCGGTAACTGGCGCCGATACCCACACTCAGGTTGTTAAAGTCGCTAAGCTCTTTATCTCTGGCCATAAAATTCTGCTGATTGGCAAAATCAAATAAATCGGCATAAAACGAGGCCTGCCCCTGCTGATACCAGCGGACATGGCTATCCAGCACCCAGCGCTCACCCAACGGATGAATGTATTCAAGCTCGGCATCAAAGGCCCGGACATCCCAGCTGTCCTGATAATGACGCAACGAGGCAGTCAGCGCCGCCCGGTAAGGTAAGTAAAATTTATTTACCAGACCCAGCGCAAAACTATTGCGGGTATTGGGATAGCGCTCAAACTGATAGCCATAGCCCAGTTCCGACAACGGGTCGCGGAAGCGGACACTGCGATATGGATTGTTCAAAAAGCCCTGCTCCATATCCACTTCAGCATTCAGCGCACTGATCCAACGGGTGGTCAGAACCTGGGTCACGCCGACACTATAACTGTAGCGGCGTAGCTGCTCACTGAAGCTTTCATCGCCATTACGGCCGATTTCGTCATCACCGACTGCGGCATTCAGACTTAAGGTGGTCATGCCGCCAAACGTATCATGGGCTACGCCCAGTGAAACCGACTTGGCGTTGTAGTCATCTTCATCACTTTGCGCATAATTAAGCGACAAAATACTATTGCCGGTCAGGTAATCGACGCCTAACCGGCTTTCAATCCGGGTTTCGCTGTATGCTGAAGCGGTTGCCACCACATCAATGGAGGCGCCGGATACGGTATCAACATAGTAGAAACCGGAAACAGAAACCTGCTCACCAATTTTACTGCGCAGCATCAGCGCCGGGCCATCAATCGACACCCCGCCGCCCTGATAGCTATGGTGCATCAGATCAACCCGGTTATCGGGCAGCACTGCCGCGGACAATGAGCCGCTAAGCAGTATTGCCGCCAGTGCCGCCAGCTGCACTTTAGTTACAGCCACAACCGCCTCCACCGCTGCCATCGGCACCTTTAGCTGCTTCGCGCGAATCGCGGACATGGGCACTGTGCTGAATCGCGATCGGATGGCGGCCAAAGGCCATTATCGGATCGGCCAGTTCGGCCCGCTCATAAGGTTTCACCCAGGGTTCAATACTGGCGCAACCAGCCAGCCCCGATAACAGCAGCATGGCTGTCAGCAGCTTAATTGCGCAGCAGGGTTTTAATATCATTTTCATATTTCTGCTCGTAACCCGGCTTATAACCGCGATGAACACTGTGCACGTTGCCATCTTTATTAATGATCACCGTGGTCGGCATCGCCTGAACCTGATAGCTCTCTGAAACATTGTTTTCGGTATCAAACAAAATCGGAAATTCGACCCGGGTCTTACTCAGATATTTCTCTGCCGCACTGCTGTCCGCTTCGACATTGACCCCCCATATCTGCACCCCTAAAGGCTGATACTTACTGGCCAGTTTATCCAGCGCCGGCATTTCCTGCAGACAAGGACCACACCAGCTGGCCCAGAAATTCAGCACGATAATGTCGCCGCGCTGTTCAGCCAGCCGCAGATTTACGCCGGTTAACGCTTTAAGGGTAAAATCGGGCGCTGGCGCCTGCGAATCCGCTTTTGCACTGTGGGCACTTAATGACAGCACAGTTAACAACATACTCAATAACAGTGTTTTCATACAACTTTCCCGTTTTTTAAAAATAAACAGCAAGGCCCAGGGCCATACTCAGGTTATGGGTCGTTTTACTTTCCGCTAAAATAGTGGTTTCAAACACATAGTCACTCACCACCAGATCCATCGCCAGCCAGTCAGTCAGATAGAGCCGGAACTGACTGCCAAATTTGACAGCAAACACCGTGTCCCCGGCAAAATCCACATTGCCGGCACCGGCAAACAACGACCAGCCGGTATTGACGGCATAATCCTTACCGAGGTATACCTGGCCTGGTAACAACACATAACCAAGCTCTGCACCATAATAATGCCATTGCCGCTCATCGTCCGTTAACAGCGGGGCCGCGCCGCTTAACCGCTCGTACGAGGTCAGGCCGGCCTTGGCCAGTGCATATTCCGCACTGATATAAAAATCTTCGTTAATGTGGTAACTCAGCTGTAGCGCTGCCAGGCCGCTGTTACCAAAGTCTTCGATAGCCAATGCACCACCGCGCAGTGCTATCGCAAAATTCTCGGTGTCCAGCCGGGCAGGTATCACTTCAGACTGGTCAATCTGGGGCTCAATCCGGCTGCTGCTGTCGCTGTCCTGCCGGGCAAACGCTGCCGTACTTGGCAGTATTAAAACACTGGCTAGAACGCCAGCCGTAATCCAATTAACCATGTATTCGTCTCTTCATTTACATCGCGGTCGGTACTGACCAGCGCTCTGCGATAACGCAGGTTTGCCTGCATCCGCGGTGTCAGCGGATAATTTAAACCCAGTTCCATTGTTGCCAGCGGGCTGCGCCGCTCCGGGGTTTGCACCAGCACCGTTCTGGGCCGGGTCAGCAATACACCGCCACCCAGCGCGATATAGGGCGAAACCTGCCAGTGTGGCCACGGGCTGATACTAAGCTGCAGTAAATACTGCTGACTGCTGGCTTGCTGGCCACTGCCCTGCCCGGCACTGAGCTCCAGTGCCACAACCTCTGAAAACAGGTAGCTGCCACTTAACTGATAATAACTGGTACCGGCAAAATCTCCGGCTGCAACCCCAAGCTGCCAGCTTAGCGGGGCCTGATCTGCCTGCCATAGGGCGGTGACGCTTTGCGTAGCGCCAACCGGGTATAAATAATCCAGCTCGGAAGCTGCCAGCCATAGCTGTTGCTGCCGGTACTGTACCTTAACCCAGGCTGTGCGCTGCTTCAGTAATTGCAAACTGTCATTTTTCAGCGCGACCTGAACAATCGGATAACCGCGGCCGGGGCCGGTGCGCAGGTCAACAAAGTCTTTCTGGACAGTAACCTGCTGGCCCAGCACAGCCGCCTGCTGCGCCAGAACCGGCGCAATCAGCAGCAGACAAAGCAAGCCGCACCAGCGCATCTAGTCAGACTCCACAACAAAAGGTGAGTTATAGTACTGCGCACCCATATCCAGCCACTGACTGATTAACCTCAGTTCAGCTGCCGACAAGTAGCCTTGATGGCTGCCGCCCTGAGCAAACTGCCGGAAAAACCGTTGGCTGGCCAGTGCACCGCCGGCCCGCATCGTGGACTGCACAGGCACGGTAACCATCACCGGTATTGGATTGCCGTCTTCGTCCAGAATCAATTCGCCATCGGCATCGCGTAAAAACACCGGGTTACCGTCAGCATCGACTTGCTGCACCAACCGGTCGACCAGCACACCACCAATAACTTCCTGCTCGTTATCATTACTGAGCAGTTCACGATAGCTGGCCATATGCTCAGCCTGCACATCTGAGGCCTGATCGGTCAGTTCCAGCTGCGCTACCGGTAATACCGTGGCGCCGGCAGCATCTGTTCTGCTGTGACAGCTGACACAGGTGTAATCACGGAGTAATTCATTGGTCAGCGGGTCAAACTGACGCCGGTCCAGCTGCCATAGCGGCTGAATATGGGTGGGATAGTCTATCCGTAGCCGACAGGCAGCCTGCCAGCTGTTAAAGCATTCCAGACCAACGGGAGTCGTGGTTGCAAGATCAGTAAACTGATTCAGTTCTGCCGGATCAGGCTGGCGTAACGCCGGATCGGTCCAGATATCCTCGAAATCCAGGGCTGCAGTTAAGGTTTGTTCGCCCAGCAACCGCGCCATCGTTTGGGCCATCGTCTCACCGGCATTTGGCGGCAATAATGGGTTGGCATTAGCAAAAGAGCCAGCGGCACTGGCCGGGCCGGGGTTAATCGTTGGCCATTCACCGCTCACTCTGCCATGTGGCCTGGTTGTGTTTGCTGTGTGGCAACCATTGCAGCTTAAAGTTTCGCCAGCGGCCAAGGTTATCCACTGTTGATGCTGCGCCGATACCGCCTGGCCATCAGCGTTCAGTAAACTAAGTGCCAGCGGTACATTAGCCGGTACTTTAACCCGCACTGAGCCATCTGGCTGCACCGGGGTAATACCCACTAACTCACGCATTAATTGCCGCCGGTTAACGCCAAACGCAAAATTCGGTACTTCGCGCAGCTCTTCCGGCGGAATTGGCACGCCCCGGATCAGACTTAAATAACGCACCGGCCGCTGTGCCGCGCTCGTTTGCATCGGGTCTGCTAACTGACCAATTGGCTGCACTGGCTCGCCACCGATATCATAGACACTGCGAATGTCCAGAATCGCTTCGCCAACCTCAGCCAGCATCGGATCGGCATCAGGGTTAGCAGGCAAAAATGCCGGTCGCGGATAATCCTGCAACACCACCGCTTCGGTTAGCAATTGTTGCTCAGTACCCAGTTTCACCGGGATCTGAGTCTGCTTTGCCAGATCAAATAACCATAAGCCAAAACGGGGCGTCGCCAGCGGATACTCAGTCGGATCGGCGACCAGCGCACAGCTGGTCAGCTGTTCATCAACGATAACCTGACACGGTGCCCAGCTGACCAGAAACCGCTCAGAGCCGTCCTGTAACGCAAACACATTCTGCACCAGGCCAGCAGGCTCCGGCCGGCTGGAGTTATCAAAATCCCAAGGCAGCAACGGTGTTTGGGCCGGTAAATTAAGCACTTCCTGATACAAAGGTTGCTGATTATCACTGGCCAGTGCCAGGGCAATTTGCACTGGCATCACATTCAGACCATCCTGCTGCCGGCTGCGTAATAACGCCGCTACCTCGCCGTTCGCCTGCAGCAGCGGTCTGGCAAAATCGACCTGGCTGTTGCCCGGCCCGGTCTGATGGGAATGCCAGCCGTACAGCAGCTGATTGGCAGAGCCGTCCGGACGCATCTGATACCAGTTAAACATATTGCGGTCGGATTGGTTATCCCAGCGGCTGTAGAGAATGTGGCCATCGGGCCGGACAACCGGATACAAATCGTGGCTCAGATTAAAACTAATTTGTTCAATCTCTGTGCCATCGGCATTCATCACATGTAAATTAAAAGCCGGCCCCTGTAAATCTTCATGTAAACCACTGTACTGTGGTTTAAATTCATCCAGTAAAATTTGCCGGGCTTTTTGCTGCCGGCTGGAGCTGAACACAATACGGCCGTCGGCTAAAAAGCCGGGATTAATGTCATGTCCCTGTTCAGCACGCAGCGGATCGGCAATGACAGGCTCAACCGTATCAGTGCTGCGACTGTAGCGCCAGATGCTCCAGCTAGGCTGCAATTCGTCCGGTACGTCTGCCAGCTCAGGTGGCCGTAGCGCAAATAACAACGTATCGCCATCCGGCGACACCACTAAATCTTTGACATCGTACGGTGCACCGGCAAAAAGTTCAGCCAGTAACTCGCGCTCTGCTGACTGAGCAAACGCATTTTGTTTAAGCATAAGCTGTGCGCCGGGATTAAATTGCTCCGGTGCTGTCAGCGTGATCTGAAAGGGTTCATCCTGGTCGTCCATTATTGGCCTGGCCACATAGGCCAGCGGATATTCCTGGGCAACCGGGTCGTTAGGTTCGTCCTGGACGCTGATGTCGGCGTTGCAGCCGACCAGACAGGTGAAGCCAGCCAACAACAGTAAGGTATGTTTAATCATTATTAGCAGTACCAGCCACCTACAGCGATGACAACAATAGTAATTGAATAAATGTTAATTGATTAAATGTTAACAAATTAAGTTTTTTAGTAAAATCAGGCTTACCAGATTACCGGTCGCTATTTAGCAGAGCAAGACAAAATTTTCGGTTAGCGCCAAGCCAGGTCTTTCTTGTTACCGTTATTCAAACAGGCATATTTATGCTGTTTTCGGCTTTAGCCGCTGTCTCAATGATTTAACGCATGGCTTGCTTTTCTGATCAGGCTGATTTGCGCTGGTTTCCGCAAGCTGAAAAAGCAAAAATGCCAGCAAATTTGCTGGCATTTTTCTAGTACAAAAGTATTACAAGTCGGCTTCAAACTCGGCCGGAATGGCCTCTTCAATTACTTTTTCACCCGGTTTCAGTAACAAGCGGCTGCGTAATTCTTTTTCAATTTCATCAGCAATCGCCGGATTTTCAGTCAGATACTTCATCGCGTTTGCTTTACCCTGACCAATTTTATTGCCCTGATAGGCATACCATGCACCGGATTTATCGACCAGCCCTTGAGCCACACCTAAATCGATCAGCTCGCCGTTTTTATTAATACCGGCACCATACTGAATAATAAACTCGGCCTGTTTAAACGGCGGTGCCACTTTGTTTTTAACCACTTTTACCCGGGTTTCATTACCGGTAATTTCATCGCCTTCTTTCACCGAGCCAATCCGGCGGATATCCAGCCGCACCGAGGCATAAAATTTCAGCGCATTACCACCGGTCGTGGTTTCCGGGTTACCAAACATCACGCCGATTTTCATCCGGATCTGGTTAATAAAAATACATAAGGTATTAGAGCGTTTAATATTACCGGTCAGCTTACGCAGTGCCTGTGACATTAACCGGGCCTGTAAACCCATATGGCTGTCGCCCATGTCACCTTCAATTTCTGCTTTGGGTGTTAACGCGGCAACCGAGTCGACGACGACGACATCCACCGCCGCAGAACGCACCAGCATGTCACAGATTTCCAGCGCCTGTTCACCGGTATCGGGCTGTGACACCAGCAAATCTTCCACTTTTACGCCCAGCTTTTTAGCATAAACCGGATCAAGCGCGTGCTCCGCGTCGATAAAGGCACAGGTTTTACCGGCTTTTTGCGCTTCAGCAATAACCTGCAAGGTTAAGGTAGTTTTACCTGATGACTCAGGACCATAAATTTCAACAATCCGGCCGTACGGCAAGCCGCCTATACCAAGCGCAATATCCAGCCCCAGCGAGCCGGTTGATACTGAGGCAATATCCAGTGCCGTGCTGTCACCCAGGCGCATAATAGAACCTTTACCAAACTGACGCTCGATTTGGGTCAGGGCGGCGCCCAGGGCTTTTTGCTTATTGTCGTCCATTGTTCACTCCAGAAAATTCGGCTTGCATAAACACTGTATGCTCGTACAGTAGTCTAGTTTAGCAAGGCTGTCAATAATAAGATGCTGTGCTTAAGCGCATAATCAATCGCCTGTTGGCGCACCTGTTCACGGTTGCCGCTAAAGTATTGCAACTGGCTGCTAAGCGCGCCGTTCAGCCAGAAACTAAACCAGACGGTACCCACCGGTTTACTGACAGAGCCGCCACCCGGCCCGGCAATACCGGATACCGCTATCGCCAGCTGCGCATTGGCAGCAGCGGCGGCCCCGCTGGCCATTTCTTTTACCGTTTCATCGCTTACCGCGCCAAATTGTAATAAAGTGGCACTGCGCACACCCAGTAGCTGCTGTTTGGCTTTGTTGCTGTAGGTAACAAAACTGCGGTCCAGATAAGCAGAACTGCCGGCAACAGCGGTTAAATAATAAGCAATGCCACCGCCAGTGCAGGATTCAGCTGTGGTGACGAACCACTTTTTCCGGGATAATAGTGCGCCCAGCTCGGCAGCAAGTTGCTGAGTATCGGTTGCAGGTACCATAGCCATTCCAACAGGGAAATCAGAGTTACATTATGCCGTCAGACCAGAAACCGGAGCAAGCCCTAAGCAGTCATACCCCGATGATGCAGCAATACCTGGCACTGAAAAGTGAACATCCGTCGATATTGCTGTTTTACCGGATGGGTGATTTTTATGAATTATTCTTCGATGACGCAAAAAAAGCCGCAGCGCTGCTGGATATTTCGCTGACTAAACGCGGCCAGAGCGCCGGTCAGCCGATCCCGATGGCAGGCGTGCCCTACCATGCCGTAGAAGGTTATCTGGCCCGGCTGGTGCAGCTGGGCGAGTCGGTAGCTATTTGTGAACAGATTGGCGACCCGGCCACCAGTAAGGGCCCGGTAGAGCGCAAAGTGGTGCGGATTGTGACCCCGGGCACCGTTACCGACGAGGCACTGTTAAACGAGCGCCAGGATAATTTACTCTGTGCAGTATACGAGCAGCGTGGTCAGTTTGGTCTGGCCCAGCTCGATTTAAGTGCCGGCCGTTTTTTAATTAACCAGGTGACCGGCAGCAGCGATCTGACCGCCCTGTTACAGCGGCTTAATCCGGCAGAATTACTGTACCCGGAATTATTCAGCCAGCCAGAACTGTTGCAGCAGCGTAAAGGCGCAAGACGCCGGCCAGAGTGGGAATTTGAACTGGCCACAGCTAAACGCTTATTGTGCCAGCAATTCGGTACCAAAGACTTACTCAGCTTTGGCGTCGACGAGGCCCCGGTTGCGCTGATGGCCGCCGGTTGCCTGATGCAATATGTCAAAGATACCCAGCGGGCCAGCCTGCCGCATATCCGGGCTATCGCGCTGGAACGGGCCGACGATTATATTGTGCTCGATGCCGCCACCAGACGTAATCTGGAGCTTACCCAGAACCTGAGCGGCGGTTATGACAACACCCTGGCCTCGGTACTTGATCGCAATCAGACTGCGATGGGTTCACGCTTATTAAAACGCTGGATCCATGCACCGCTGCGCAATCAGGCCGACGTCAATGCCCGGCTTGAAACGGTGCAGGAACTGACTGATGATGTTGAAAGTCTGCAGCCGGCACTGAAAAATATTGGCGATATTGAACGGGTGATTGCCCGGCTGGCGCTCAGAAGTGCCAGGCCACGCGATTTTGCCAGGCTGCGCCAGGCGCTGGCGCAATTGCCGGCGCTGGCGCAGGATTTACGCTTTGCCACTACCACACTGTTGCAACGGATAGCCCGGGACAGTGAGCCGCTGCCTGAGCTACAGCAACTGTTAACCGAGGCCATTGTCGAGGCGCCGCCGGTCCTTATCCGCGATGGCGGCGTGATTGCCGATGGTTACCACAGCGAGCTGGATCATTTCCGGGCACTGGCTACCGGCGCCACCGATTATCTGGCTGAACTGGAACTGCGCGAGCGCGAGCGTACCGGCATCGCCTCGCTAAAGGTCGGCTTTAACCGGGTGCATGGTTATTATATTGAAACCGGCCGCAGCAGCGACAGCAAAGTACCGCCCGAATATATCCGGCGCCAGACCCTGAAAAATAACGAACGCTATATTATTCCCGAGTTAAAGGAATATGAAGATAAGGTGCTGGGCAGCCAGAGCCAGGCGCTGGCGCTGGAAAAGCAGTTATATGAGCAATTATTTGAGCAGGTAAGTCCTTATTTAAGTCAGCTGCAGCAGCTGGCGCAGGCACTGGCCGAGCTTGATGTGCTGTGCACCTTTGCCGAGCGCGCGCTGAGCCTTAATTACTGCCGGCCGCAATTACAAAGCCAGCCGGGCATTAAACTTGAGCAAGGCCGCCACCCGGTGGTGGAACAGGTACTGACTGAGCCTTTTATCGCCAACCCGCTAAATCTTAATGCCAGCCGGCGGATGCTGATGGTCACCGGACCTAATATGGGCGGTAAATCCACCTATATGCGCCAGACCGCGCTGATTACCCTGATGGCCTATATCGGCTGCTATGTGCCGGCCGCCAGCGCCGTGCTCGGCCCGATTGACCGCATTTTCACCCGGATTGGTGCCTCTGATGATTTAGCATCGGGCCGCTCGACCTTTATGGTGGAAATGAGTGAAACAGCAACGATTCTGCACCATGCTACTGAACATAGTCTGGTGCTGATGGATGAAATTGGCCGCGGTACCAGCACCTATGATGGCTTGAGCCTGGCCTGGGCCTGTGCTGATTATCTGGCCACCCGGATAAAAGCCCTGACCTTATTTGCCACCCATTATTTTGAACTGACCGAACTGGCCGCCACGCTGGACGGCGTGGTTAATGTCCATTTAGATGCAGTAGAGCATGGCGATGAAATAGTATTTATGCACCATGTGCAGGATGGCGCTGCCAGTAAAAGCTTTGGCCTGCAGGTCGCCCAGCTGGCCGGCGTGCCTAAAGCCGTTATTAACCAGGCCAGACAAAAGCTCAGCCAGCTGGAACAACAAGGCAGGGACCAGCTGCAACCCTCAGCAGCTGCACCAATAACAGCACAAACCAATTCGGCGCGGCAGCCTGAGCAGCAGCAACAACTATCGCTAATCCCAACTGAGCACCCGTTACTGCGCCAGCTTGCGGCCATTAACCCGGACGAGCTGAGTGCCCGCCAGGCTCTGGATTTACTGTATCAACTGAGCCGGGATGCGAAGGAAGCCTGATGGTATTAAAAGATCTGAGTTTATCGGCAGTCGTTGCCGGTTTTGTTGCGGTGCTGGTCGGTTTTGCCAGCTCAGTGGCCATTGTGTTTCAGGCAGCCAGCGCAGCCGGTGCCAGCAATGAAATTATGGCGTCATGGCTGCTGGCGCTCGGTATTGGGATGGCGGTAACCTGTATTGGTTTGTCGTGGTATTACAAGGCGCCGGTGATCACGGCCTGGTCAACACCGGGCGCCGCACTGCTGGCGACCAGCTTGCAGGGACTGAGCATTGAGCAGGCCACCGGGGTGTTTATTTTCACTGCTGTGCTGGGGCTTATTATTGGTATCAGCGGCTGGTTTGAAAAGCTGACTAAACTTATTCCGCTGCCACTGGCCAGTGCGATGCTGGCCGGCATTTTACTGCAGTTTGGTTTTGCTGTGTTCAGCTCAATGCAAAGCCAGGGCCTGTTAGTCGGCATTATGTGTCTGGTGTATCTAATCGCTAAAGTGTTTTTTGCACGCTATGCCATTTTGCTGGTGATGCTAAGCGGCATTATCATGGTAGTCGTTGCTGGCAGCCTGGATTTATCAGACGTCAGCCTGAGTCTGGCACAGCCGGTCTGGGTCACGCCGGAATTTTCAATCAGTGCCCTTATCGGGGTTGGTCTGCCATTGCTGCTGGTCACAATGGCCTCGCAGAATATTCCGGGGGTGGCGGTGCTTCGGGCCAGTGGCTATCAGACGCCGGTATCACCGCTTATCAGCAGCACTGCGCTCAGCACCCTGCTGCTGGCGCCTTTTGGCGCGTTTTCGATAAATCTGGCCGCCATTACCGCGGCGATCTGTACCGGCACGGAGGCGCATCCACAACCAGCAAAGCGCTATATTGCCGGCATTGCTGCCGGGATATTTTACTTACTGGCCGGTTTAGCCGGCGCCACTGTGGTTGCGCTGTTTGCTGCATTTCCAACCGAAATGGTAGCGGCGCTGGCTGGCCTTGCGCTGATCAGCACCATTGCCGCTAATCTGGCGACGACCACCAGCGATCCGAAATACCGGGATGCGGCGGTGATCACCTTACTGGTGACCGCCTCCGGTGCCAGTTTTTTTGGTCTGGCATCGGCATTCTGGGGCTTAATCGCCGGCGCCCTGACGGTACTTATTCAACAACGAGCCAGTGTTTAACAAAAAGACAGTGCCGGCAATTAAAGCCGGCACCTGTTAATTAACGCAGTGGGTTAGCATGCGCTGCACCGCGGAATATCGCGTTAATATACAGTAAGTGCATACCATCGACATAAGCGCGGAAGTTCGGCTCCTGGGTAAAGCTGACTACCTGGCCCTTGCCAACGGCCTGCACCATCACCAGCGGCTTATGAGCGATTTGCTCCCGGTTTTCCTGCCAGACAAAGCCGCCGGCCAGCAGATTTTCGGCTGTGGCAAAGCTGACCACATTACGGCCATCGGCAATTGTCAGTGGCTGATACACCTGATTACCAACATACAGGCTGTTAACAGTGGCAGGCACACCGGCGGTTAACCAGTGCAGCGGGTCAACGTCAGCACGGGCAATAAAGCCAGGCACCCAGTCCGGATCAGCCTTTTGTGGCACCAGCCACTGCTGATACTCTTCCGGGTTTTTAATAATACTGCCGGCAACCATGCTGTCTTTTTCGGTTTTTTTGGCTTCTCCTTCCCGCACTTTGTATTCACGTTTGCTGCTTAACAATGGCGTGTCACCGGCGATTAATAAATCGGTGGCATTGCCCAGGGCAATCAGCACCCCACCACGCTCTACAAAGCTGCGAAGTGTTGCCTGGCCGCTGCTGCCAAGCGCTTGCTGATAGCTGCCGCGACTAGTGGCGGGCACGATTAATACCTGATAGTGGCTTAAATCTGCCCCTGCCAGCTGCGCCGGCCGGATGGCCGTTACCGGATAATTTAAATTACGCTCGACGATAAAGCGGGCACTGCCGGCACTAAGCGGATTAGCGGGCTCATCCCAGAGCATGGCAATATTTATCTGAGGCAGGGTTTTCACATTAACCGAGCCAAAATTAGGCCCGTCGCTAACCCAGCTGCTGTTTATGCCGGTTACCGTCGCACCACTCTCTGTTGCCAGTTGCCCGATAGTAGCCGCCAGCTCCGGCCCATTATCGGCGTTACTGATAATCAGTGAACCCGCCGGATAACGCTGGCCGTTCTGATGGGTAAAGGCTAAATCACTGCTTTTCAGTGTTAAGCCCTGCTGCAATGCCGCACTGGCAAAACGGGCCGCCGCCATATCGCCCCACGGAACTATATAGCCATAGTCAGGTTTTGAATTAGTCACGCTTCCAGCCAGGATTCGCTCACTGCTAACGGCTGTGGTGGCAACCTTAACCTGACGGTTACAGCGGTCTACTGCCAGGTTATACATCAGCGGCAGTGACCAGGCGGTCACATCATAAATCTGATCCGGCAGATTGTTCGCCCGGCGCTGCTCCTGCTTGGCTATAAACTCCTTATCCATCGGCACGGTATCGTCCAGCAGGGTGCGGATTAAATGATAGCTTGGCTGCGCGGCATTAATCACATAACTGCCGGCCTGATAGCTCTGACCGCAGGCTTTAAAGGCTTCAGTCGCTTTGCCGACAGTGATGCCGTGCTCGCTCAGCACAGCGCTTAATTTAATATGGCCGGCAATGTCGCGTTCAGCCGGGAAAATATAGCTTTGTACCGGGCCGGTACTGCCCTGTTTAATGGCGTCTTTGCGGTACTGATAAAAGTTTTCTAACAGCGCGGGCGCACGCTGACTGGCGGTTTCGATGGTGGCCATAAAGGCAACAAAATTGCGCTGCACCGTATCAGCAAAGGTCAGAATATCACCATCCGCCTTGCGATACTTATGGCCGCGGGCTGACGCGACCTCGTAAGTCATGGCAATACTGCCGTGATACAACGGCCAGCTGGCGCCGTAGCCCGGGTAGAACGCGTCGAAAATTTCCCGGGTAAAATAATCGTATCCAAACTTATCAAACCAATGGGCATTGTTTTTACCCAGCCATTGCAGGCTCTGGCGCTGATTTGGCTGAATATGCGGGTTGTACGGTTCGGCTTCCGGGCTGAAGTAATAGCCCATATCGCCGCCCATTTCATGTGAGTCGACAAACACCAACGGATATACCTGTTGCAGCGCTTTGACCCGGCCCCGGGTTTCCGGCTGGGTTAATGAAATCCAGTCGCGGTTCATATCAAATAAATAGTGGTTAGTCCGACCATTAGGCCAGGGCTCATTATGCTCGGCAGAGCGCCGGTCGGCTGAATGCTCCAGGCCAACTGTGGCATAATAACGGCTGACAAAACGGCTGCGACCATCCGGGTTTTGCAGCGGGTCGATATATACCAGGGTATTTTCAAGTAATCCGGCCGTTTGCGGGCTTTGATCAGCCAGTAAGTGATAGGCCAGCGCCATAGCGGACTCTGGCGGGCTTATTTCATTGCCATGCAGCGAGCTGGCAATCCAGACACTGGCCGGCAGCGCGTCAATCAGCTGCGCCGCATCACGCTCGGTCAGGTTCTGTGGATTAGCCAGTTGCTGCATCTGCTGCTGAATATCAGTCAGCCTGCTGATATGCTGCTCACTGCCAATCACCACATAATACAGTGGCCGCTCCTGCCAGCTCTGACCATAAGGCACCAGCTTTATTTGCTTTGGATGCGCCGCTGCCAGCTGTTCAAAATACTGTTTTATCGCCCCGGGCTCAGAAATCCGGTCGCCCAGCGGATAGCCCAGCACCTGTTCAACTGATCGAACAGTCTGGTTGTAATCACTGTTTGGAAAAACCGGTACCGCCAGACTGGCGGCTGAGCACAAGCCCAAAGCGGCGAGCAGCGCAGTAGTTTTGAATAGAGACATGGAAAACCCTTTTTTATTGTTGCCAGATTAATATCGATACGCTAAGCGGCGCACGCTAAAGATGCAACATGAAGCGCTACTGATTGCGACCAACAGTGCCAGGGCTAAGTCAGGCGTTTAATCAATCATTAACGGCTGCAATAAAAACGGGCGCCACAGCGCCCGTTTTCAATACAATTAACAACTAATCCTGAAACAAGGTTTCAATATTTAAGCCCTGATGGGTGACAATTTCTTTTAAGCGGCGCAGCGCTTCCACCTGAATTTGCCGCACCCGCTCCCGGGTTAAACCAATTTCATGGCCAACATCTTCCAGGGTAGAAGGCTCGTATCCCAATAAACCAAAGCGGCGGGCCAGTACCTCGCGTTGCTTCGGGTTCAGCTCATCCAGCCATAACACCAGATGCTGGCGGATATCCTCGTCCTGCAATTCGTTTTCAGGTCCCAGCTCTTTTTCGTCAGCTATCACGTCAAGCAACTGCTTTTCTGATGCGCCGGCTACCGGCATATCGACTGAAGTTATTTTTTCATTTAACTTCAGCATTTTACGCACTTCCGCTACCGGCCTGTCCAAGGCAGAGGCGATTTCTTCGGGGGTCGGTTCATGATCGAGCTTCTGCGATAATTCCCGGGCGGCGCGCAGATAAATATTAAGCTCTTTTACCACATGAATCGGCAGCCGGATCGTCCGGGTCTGGTTCATAATGGCGCGTTCAATGGTCTGACGGATCCACCAGGTTGCGTAGGTGGAGAAGCGAAAACCGCGTTCGGGGTCGAACTTTTCAACAGCCCGGATCAGGCCAAGGTTACCTTCTTCAATTAAATCCAGTAACGCCAGGCCCCGGTTAATATAACGACGGGCAATTTTAACGACTAACCGCAGGTTACTTTCAATCATTCGCTTGCGGGCAGCGGCATCCCCTTTTAGCGACAGTCTGGAAAAATATACCTCTTCTTCAGCGCTTAGCAGCGGCGAAAATCCAATCTCCCCCAGGTAAATCTGAGTGGCGTCCATCGACTTCTGACTATCATCTTTAGCGAATACTTCGTCTGCGATAATTTCTTCGCCGACCAGCTCGGTAACATCCGGCTCCATCTCTTCATCGAGCGTGGCAACATCCTCCGCCAGCTCGTCATCTTTTAATTCTACATCTGACTCTACAACGTCATCACTTTTAAGTCCCATATCCTTTCTCCCACGTCTGCCGGGTATCGGGTCTGACTCAGCTACCTTCCTGCCTTCGTGCTTGTGTGCAAATGCTAACCTTTACCGGTTAGTCTCGTTGTCTCGGTATCTCTATGTCAGGGTAAATATCGTAACGGGTCTACCGACTTACCTCTGAAGCGAATTTCAAAGTGCAACCGGCTGTCAGTTGCGTCAGTACTGCCCATTTCAGCAATTTGCTGCCCTGCTTTAATCTGTTGTCGCTCTGCTACCAGAATACGTTTGTTGTGCGCATACGCGCTTAAGTAGTCGTCGTTATGTTTTATAATAATTAAATTACCATAGCCACGCAGCGCGCTGCCGGCATAGACCACCAGGCCGTCAGCAGCCGCATTTATTCTGCTGCCATCCTGCCCCGCAATATCCACGCCTTTGTTGCCATGTTCCAGCGTAGAAAAACGCGAAACTATTTTACCTTTAACCGGCCAGTGCCATTGCACCTTGTTTCCAACTGAGGTATTATTCGCGGTTTTTTGGCGACTTTCTGCAGGTGTAGTCTGACCATAACGTGTTTGATTTGACGACGCAACAGGTTTAGTGGTTTTTGCTGAACTATTTGATTTTGTTTGGTTTGACTTCTTAGTTACAACGCTGCTGCGGCCTGCGCTGGCGGATTTAGCCACCACGGGTTTAGCAGCCGGCGTGCTGCGTGGATTGCGGCTGTTTTTCGTCGCTGCCGGCGCTGACAGCTGTATTTTCTGCCCGGGGTAAATAGTGTAGGGGCTGGAAATGTTATTGCGCCCGGCCAGGGTACGCACATCCAACCCGGCGCGAAATGCGATTGAATACAGGGTATCACCGCGCTGTACCTGATACTGGCTGGCATTCAGGCTCCCCCGGTTGCGCTCCCGGTAAGGGTTTTCCCGCAGCTCAAGTGTGGTTACCGGAGCCGGACCGGAGCTTGAAGTGCAAGCAGCCAGTGCTGTTACCAGCACCACAGGCAGTATTGCATTAAGCCACCGGTCCATTATCCGTTTAATATGCTACTCCTTACTCAGCACCTTTGCCGGCTTGATAAAACAGACGTTCCAAATTCAGCAACAGAGTGATCACCAGGATCCCGGCAACACAGGCAACCACCGCCAGCAGAAAATCGCTGTCTGCCAGTTGCTGATACTGGCCGGGACTCAGCAGTTGTTGCTGAAACTGCCACGGCCAGATCCGATACAAGGCCCCGACAACAACCCCGGTTAACAGTGCCAGGGTGGCATCATGATAATGCTTAAGCAACCAGTTAAGAAATCTTGAAAAGCTCAGTAACCCAATCAGACAGCCGCTGGCAAACAATGCCAGTATGCCAAACTGCAGCTCAGTCACGGCCAGCATCACCGGCGCGTACATGCCCAGAATAAGTAAAATAAAACTGCCAGAGATACCCGGTAAAATCATCGCGCAAATAGCAATTGCACCTGCCAGAAAGAATATATAGGGTGCAGGTTCGAGTTGCACCGGTGCCAGTGAGCCAACCACCACCGCAAACATCACGCCAAGCAACAATAACAGCCCCCGCACCATCGTCCAGCTGACACTGCGCAACAATACCGGCAATGATGCCAGAATCAGGCCGTTAAAAAAGGCCCATAATGGTACCGGCCGGTGTATCAGCAAATAACTGATGACATTGGCCAGCGAAAATATACTAAGTAAAATGCCGCTGAATAAACACAACAGAAAGGTGCCGTCAATGTGCTGCCAGAATGCTTTGAGTCGACCACGCAGTAATAATTTTACTGCAGTTATATTAACGGCGCTGATAGCGGCCAACAGCCGTTCATAAACCCCCAGAATAAATGCCAGGGTGCCACCGGACACCCCGGGCACCACATCAGCAGCGCCCATTGCCAGCCCTTTAATCAGCCATTGCAAATAATGTTTCATAATCCGTTATTACCGCCTCTTACTACCTGTCCGTTACCCTAATTCACCCGGCACCAGCGGCACAAAGCGCACCGCTTCAATATCCTGACTGCTGAACGAATCAGCGTTACGCTGATACACCCTCAGCACCTGTTCTTTCGCGCCAACCGGAATAACCAGCCGGCCACCATCTGCTAACTGCTGTAATAAAGCGGCCGGCACTTCAGCCGGCGCAGCGGTAACAATAATACTGTCAAACGGTGCTTTACTGGGCCAGCCAAGCCAGCCATCGCCATGTTTCATTGACACATTATGTAAGTCGAGTTGTTGCAAGCGGCGCTTGGCCTGAAATTGCAGCGCTTTAATTCGCTCCACCGAGCAGACATGGCTGAATAAATGGGCCAGGATAGCGGTCTGGTAGCCCGAGCCGGTGCCAATCTCCAACAGCTTGCCCGGCGCTTTGCCCTGCAGTAACAACTGGGTCATCCGCGCCACGATATAAGGCTGGGAAATGGTCTGGCCCTGGCCGATTGGCAAGGCCGTATTTTCGTAGGCTTTATGGGCCAGCACCGCTTCGACAAATAAATGACGGGGCACCTGCGACACGGCCTGTAATACCGCGTTGTCACTGATCCCTTCACTGCGCAATTTTTGTGCTAATACCGCTGCACTGCGGGCTGTTGCTACTGCCATAATTACAACCTGATCCCCGCTAACCATTGCTCCAGCGTATCCATACTTTTATATGCCGACATATCGACATGCAGCGGTGTTACCGATGCATAGCCATTAGCAATGGCGTAAAAGTCAGTCCCCTCGCCCGCATCCAGCTCTGGCCCTAATGAGCCGTACCAGTATATTTTCCGGCCCCAGGGATCAGTATCACTACTCATGGTTTCTGCTTTGTGTCGTCTGCCAAGCCGGGTAACCATAATGCCTTTTAACTCGCTAAGCGCAATAGCCGGTACATTAATATTTAAAATCTGATCGGCGGGCAGTGGATGCGACTTCAGCTTTTTAATCACTTCAACCGTAACGTGCGCCGCGGTAGCAAAATGCGCTTCTTCCCGACCGGCCAGTGATACAGCTATCGCCGGCAAGCCAAGATGGCGGCCTTCGGTAGCGGCAGCCACGGTGCCGGAGTACAACACATCGTCACCGAGGTTAGCGCCATGATTTATGCCGGCAACGACTAAATCGGGGGTGAAATCCAATAACTGGCTAATCGCCAGGTGGACACAATCGGTAGGCGTACCACTAACAGCAATAAAGCCGTTATCGAGCGTCTGAGCACGTAATGGATTGAGCAAGGTCAATGAGTTACTGGCCCCGCTGCAATTGCGATCGGGGCCGACGGTGGTCACTTCAGCTATCTGGCAGAGCGCTTGCTGCAATACCTGGATGCCTTTGGCGTACACTCCGTCATCATTGCTCAGTAAAATTCGCATAGCAACTCCACATCTTTAGTCCAATTCGGCCAATGGCCGGCTGCCATCCCTATAGCAGGCTAATTCTCGCAGCACACTGGTCGCAAAACAACCCGCGGGCAAGGCAAAACTTAAGCTAACACTGTCTGCTGTTACTGCTGCGCCAGGGTTTTGCGGTACCAGCCTGATACTGCGCCGTGCCCCCTGTAACCGGTAGTCAACCAGGCCCTGACACCAGCGCTGATAAGGCGCCAGCGCCTGACACTCCAGTTGCTCAGCCTGCTGACTGACGACAGCCCCCTCCAGCCCTACCAAAGGTGCCGTGGGATGAACATCGCCGGCAAGCAGTCGCTGCTGCAAAGTGCTGTCGGCGTTATCGACCTGAAAAATTGAGCCGCTGCCATCTAATTGCAGAATATCACCGTCCAGCACCTGATTAAACAAGCCCCGGGCAATCCGTTCTGATAACACAGTATTGAACAAATAAGAGCGGCTGGCTGACAGCGCCAGGCCGCGGATCTGGCGGTCGGCTATTTTCTCACCGCCAAACAAACTGTCTGCCAGGGCCAGGTTAGCACCTGCCCGGCCAAAGCGCTGCTCACCATAATAGTTTGGTACCCCGTTTTTAATCTGCGCCAGCCGTTCCAGCAAGGCTTCGGGGTTGCTGACATCGGTCAGGGTCAGCTGAAAATGGTTGGCTTTTAACGCGCCCAACCGCAATTTACGGTGATGGCGAACCACCTGTAAAATGCGACTGTCTTCAATTTGCCAGTCCTGCCAGTTAAGCTCCTGCTTAATCGGCCATTTAAAACAAAACCATTGCCGGGTCAGCGCATGACGGTCTTTTAAACCAGCATAACTGATATCGCGCATTCGCAGGCCGGTAAGGCGGGCTAATTGCCTGGCGACATACTGAGTATTCTGGCCCCGCTTTTCAATTTGCAGCAGCAGATGCTCGCCGCTGCCACTGGGTTCAAAGTTCAGTTGCTCATCAACAATAAAATGTTCCGGCGCACTGCGGATAGTGGCAGTGACAGCAGGTTTACCATACAAATACTGCCATTGTGGTAATTGCGGGCTTGCGACTGCACTCATTGCGGCTTAACCAGTAACACCACGGCTTCGGCAGCAATACCTTCTTTGCGCCCGACAAACCCCAGCTGCTCGGTCGTGGTCGCTTTGACATTTATCTGGCTGATGTCCGCCGCTAAATCGGCAGCCATATTCTGGCGCATCGCATTGATATGCGGCGCCATTTTGGGTGCCTGCGCCATAATAGTCACATCCAGATTATTTAGCTGATAACCGGCTTTTTGGACGTCAGTAAATACTTTTCGCAGCAGAATACGACTATCAATACCTTTATATGCCGGGTCGTTATCGGGAAAGTGATGGCCAATATCACCCAGGGCCAGTGCGCCTAACAACGCATCAGCTACCGCATGCAGCACCACATCGCCATCAGAATGTGCCACTAAGCCGGCGATATAATCAATCTTTACCCCAGCCAGGGTTACCGGGCCTGGCCCGCCAAAAGCGTGCACGTCAAAACCATGACCTATCCGAAAATTCATGTAGTTGTCTGCTCCAGCTGTTGTTGCTCCAGATGTTGTTGCTCAAGACGCTGTTGATCAAAAATATAGGCCGCCAGGGTTAAATCCGCCGGGCGGGTAATTTTAATATTGTCAGCCTGGCCTTCTACCAGTAATACCGGCTGGCCAGCCCACTCCATTGCTGACGCTTCATCAGTAATGGTTACCCCGGCAGTCAATGCGTCGGTTATCGCCTGGCGCAGTTGCCCGGTCGGGAACAACTGCGGAGTCAGTGCATGCCATAGTTGCTCACGCTCCACTGTGCCGGCCACCAGGTTGCCGCTCGTTGCAGCAATACCGCGTTTCATGGTATCGCGCACCGGGCAGGCCAGAATGCCGCCATGTCCTGCTTGCAGGCAACGGTTAATCAGAGTTGTGATATCGGCTTCGCGGATGAGCGGCCGCGCTGCATCATGCACCAGAACCCAGGGGTAAACGTTGGCATCAATTTGCTTAAGCGCGTTCAGCACCGAATAAACGCGCTCGCTACCGCCGGCTACCCGCTCAACTGCCTTGTCCGCCAACGAGGTCGCAGCAAAATAGGGATCGGCTTTATCCAGTGCCAACCACAGCGCACTCAGCAGTGGATGACTGCAAATCCGCCCGACGCTGTGTTCAAGAATGGTTTTACCATGGAGGGTTAAATATTGTTTCGGGATAGCGGACTGCATTCGCTTACCGACACCGGCAGCGGGGATCACAGCGGCGATGGCCGGGACGAGCGCTGCGGTCATGGTTTGTCCTTTGCCGGAACCTGCTGCACTTCAGTCTGCACTATCCGGAAAAACACTTCGTCTTCACCTATTAAGCCCAGCTCATTGCGCGCCCGCTCTTCAATGGCTTCCAGACCTTGCTGCAAATCGGTTACATCAGCCATCAACATCCGGTTACGTTTCTGTAATTCCTGATTGCTGGCACGCTGGGTGGCAATTTCGTCCAGTCGCTGCAGATAGTCGGTCACGCTATACTGACCAAACCACAAACGATATTGCAGCAGGCAAAAAAGGATCAGCAATATTCCGGTGAGCAGTCGCATAAGCCAGTATCTGTTAATAATCTGGCTTTATTATGCTGGCTTGCACCCGCGCTGCAAAGCCCTAATTGCGGCGATAGCATGAAAAATTAACGATTAGCGGCTTATTTGGGGGCGCGGGGTGCCTGATAGGGTTTAGCGAAGTTGTGCCAGTTTAACCTGCTGGTTAATAACAATTCCCGTAAACTCAGCACCCTGGGGGCTTTTCGTTCATTATTTGACCACTGATGCCCGCAACAGGCCGCAGTAACAATGGCCTTATTCGGTTTTAATAAAAACTTACTAACGTTGTCACTCTGCAGCGGCGTACCATTAAAGCTGAACCAGCCATGCTCGTTACAATGCAGCCGCTCACCTGCGGTATCCACCTCATCTACTGTATCCAGCACAATGAGTTCCTGGGTCAGCTGCTCGACGTAAACCGGCACTATCAGACCCGGTTTAGCCGCTTTCTGGTAGAAACTGGCAATAGGATCGGCCTGCTGTTTACGGGCCGGACAGCTGGCAGGCTGTTTATAAAACCAGGACGCATTCTGACTGTCCAACTTAAGCTCACTCTGACAGCTAACAATATTGGCCGCAGCCCGGCGGATATAAAACGGCAGCGCGGCCAGGCGTTTTTGCAACAACGGCAACTGCTCCGCACTCATTTTTGCCAGACGCAGCAGTTCACGCTCATACAAAGCGTTGCAAAGCTCGGTATAAGTCTGGTTATCGCTGGATACCTGCCAGAAATGTGGCTGGTTGCTCAGAGGCTCAATCATCCGCTGATGTTAGCCAATCGGTTGTCCCTTGTAAAAGCAAAAGTGGCAGCAACCCTATAAAAAATGCTAGTTTAGCGTATCGAACAACCTTGATAGTCATCGTTTATGAACCGCCGTCAATTTATTAAAGCCAGTGTACTGACACCGGTAGCACTTATTTTAACCAGTAAACTGGTGGCCACGCTGCGGCCTTATCCGCTGTCAGATATTCTGGTGCAACTGAAAGCCTTACCACCAGAGCGCTTAGCCAGCAGCGGCCGCTGGAATGCCAGCCAGATTTTGCAACACTGTGCTCAGAGTATCAGTTACTCCATATATGGCTATCCACAAGCCCACTCGCCGTTATTTCAGTACACGATTGGCAAACTGGCTGTTAACGCTTTTGCCGCAACCGGTACCCTGCACCACCCACTGGATGAAGCCATCCCGGGGGCACCGCCGCTGGAGCCGGCCCTGCCTAACGACGTGGCGCTGCGGGAACTGATTTACACTGTGCAACAGTTTATGGACTGGCAAGGCCAGATGCAGCCACACTTTGCCTTTGGCAGCCTGACCAAAGCACAGTACTACAGCGTGCACCATCTGCACCTGCAAAGCCATTTAGCCCAAATCAGTATCGGCCCGCAATAAATAACAAAGCCACCTGACGGTGGCTTTGTTATTTAGGTAACCCGGAAACAGTCAGCCGTTACTGGCCTTTAATTTCGCTGCGGCCTTTATAAGGCGCTTTAGTACCCAGCTCCTGCTCAATACGCAGTAACTGGTTATACTTAGCTACCCGGTCCGAGCGGCACAGTGAACCGGTTTTAATCTGGCCGGCGGCGGTGCCTACCGCTAAATCAGCGATAAAGGCATCTTCGGTTTCGCCACTGCGATGAGAAATAACCGCAGTAAAGCCAGCATCTTTAGCCATTTTAATTGCAGCCAGGGTTTCGGTTAACGAACCGATCTGGTTAAACTTAATTAAAATTGAGTTAGCAATGCCCTGCTCGATACCGCGGCTTAAAATTTTGGTGTTGGTAACAAACAAATCATCACCGACCAGCTGCACTTTGCTGCCAATTTTATTGGTTAAGTCCTGCCAGCCGTCCCAGTCGCTTTCATCCAGGCCATCTTCAATCGAGACGATAGGATAACGCTGAGTTAAACCGGCTAAATAGTCGTTAAAGCCAAAGGAGTCGAAGCTTTTGTTCTCGCCGCCCAGCACATATTTGCCGTCTTTGTAGAACTCGGTAGCCGCACAGTCCAGCGCCAGCGTCACGTCTTTATCCATCTGGTAACCGGCCGCTTTTATCGCTTCAACGATGACGCTCAGGGCTTCTTCGTTTGATTTCAGATCTGGTGCAAAGCCACCTTCATCGCCCACTGCCGTATTCAGGCCGCGCTTTTGCAGCTCTTTTTTCAGGCTGTGGAAAATCTCCGCGCCCATCCGCAAAGCTTCAGCAAAGGTCTTGGCGCCAACCGGCTGCACCATAAATTCCTGAATATCGACGTTGTTATCGGCATGCTCACCACCGTTGATAATATTCATCATCGGTACCGGCATGCTGTAAACGCCCGGCGTACCGTTTAAATCGGCAATGTGCTGGTACAATGGGATCTTTTTATCGGCAGCAGCAGCGCGGGCCACCGCCAGTGATACCGCCAGTATCGCATTAGCACCCAGTTTGCTTTTGGTATCCGTGCCATCCAAATCAATCATGATCTGGTCAATTTCGGCCTGCTGATAAGCATTTTTACCCTTTAATGCGCTCTGGATAGGACCATCAATATTGGCGACCGCTTTGGTCACGCCTTTACCTAAGTAACGGCCTTTATCACCGTCGCGCAGCTCTAACGCTTCGCGTGAACCGGTAGAGGCACCTGATGGCGCACAGCCACGGCCCATCGCGCCACTGGCTAAATACACATCGGCTTCTACCGTCGGGTTACCGCGTGAGTCCATAATTTCACGGGCAATAATTTTTACAATTTCAGACATGCTAGCTATCCCCTGTTCTAAAACGAAAAAGCCGGGACATCCGCCCGGCTTAGCAAAAGTTATACGCGTTGCTTTTTCTGGAATTTGTACGCCGCAGCGACAAACGCCTGAAACAGCGGGTGACCATCACGTGGGGTCGAATTAAATTCCGGGTGGAACTGACCGGCAACAAAAAACGGGTGCGATGGAATTTCAATCATCTCAACCAGTTGATTATCGGCCGATAAGCCCGATACCACTAACCCAGCCTCTTCTAGTTTTGGCCGTAAGTTGTTATTCACTTCATAACGGTGACGATGCCGCTCCTGAATAACTGCTTTGCCATAAATCTCGCGGGCCTTGGTATTATCAATCAGGTTACAGTTCTGGCTGCCCAGGCGCATAGTACCGCCTAAGTCTGATTCATCAGAGCGGGTTTCCACTGAACCGGCCGCATCCAGCCATTCGGTAATTAAACCGACCACCGGAAAGGCTGTATCTTTATTAAATTCAGTCGAGTGGGCGCCGGTCATGCCGGCAACATTGCGGGCATAATCAATCAGCGCGACCTGCATTCCCAGACAAATACCAAGGTAAGGTACACCTTGTTCGCGGGCATGTTGCGCAGCCAGAATTTTGCCTTCGATACCGCGCTCGCCAAAGCCGCCCGGTACCAGTATGCCATCGAGCCCGGCTAAGATTGCTACGCCTTTGCTTTCCACATCCTGCGAGTCGATATATTTAATATTGACGCTAACCCGGTTTTTCAGACCAGCATGGCCCAGCGCTTCGTTTACTGACTTATAGGCATCCGGCAGTTCAACGTACTTGCCGACCATACCAATGGTAATCTCGCCGGTCGGGTTCGACTCCTGATACAGCACCTGCTCCCATTCAACCAGATCAGCTTCCGGGGCTTCGATATGAAAACGACGGCAGACTAAATCGTCCAGGCTTTGCGATTTTAATAAGGCCGGTATCTGATAAATGCTTGAAACATCTTTTAAGGAAATAACGGCTTTTTCTTCAACATTGGTAAATAAGGCAATTTTCGCCCGCTCATTGGCTGGTATAGCGCGGTCTGAGCGACAGACCAGAATATCGGGCTGAATACCAATAGAGCGCAGCTCTTTTACGGAATGCTGAGTCGGCTTGGTTTTAATTTCACCGGCAGTGCCTAAATAAGGCACCAGGGTCAGGTGCATAAATAAGGTGCGCTCCCGGCCCACTTCGGTACCCAGCTGGCGGATAGCCTCTAAAAAGGGCAGCGATTCAATATCACCGACAGTGCCGCCAATTTCAACAATCGCAATATCGTAGCCTTCTGCGCCACGCACCACCCGGTTTTTAATCTCATTGGTAATATGCGGTATAACCTGAATGGTGGCGCCTAAGTAATCACCGCGGCGTTCTTTACGCAGCACTTCGGCGTAAATACGGCCCTGGGTAAAGTTATTCAGCTTGGTCATTTTGGTGCGGATAAACCGCTCGTAGTGGCCAAGATCCAGATCAGTTTCAGCACCGTCTTCGGTGACAAAGACCTCACCGTGCTGAATGGGGCTCATCGTGCCCGGGTCGACGTTAATATAGGGGTCAAGTTTGAGGATGGTAACCTTTAAGCCACGCGCTTCCAGAATTGCCGCCAGCGATGCGGCTGCAATGCCTTTACCTAAGGAGGAAACCACGCCACCCGTCACAAAGATATATCTTGTAGTCATGAGACCCCTGAGACAATGTTAATCAATAGAGAAATACCAACACTGCAACAACACCGCTTCGCCGGTGGGTTAACACTGGGCTGTAACAGGTGTGCAAGAATTGGTATCAGGACGGGCGGAAAGTATAGCAAAGGCTTGCCAGCCACTCAATGTAAAGCTGCAGACCAGGATGATTTAATCTGATAGCAACTGTTCCCTCTTGCTGGTCAGCATCTGGCAGCAAACTGGCGGCCAGCGTTTTAGCGCGCTGTTATATTTAAAAAAATCGCCTACGCTTAAATTATGAGCCAAACGGAGACTGCCATGTTTGTATTACTAATCGGCCTGCTGATATTTTTTGCCAGCCATACCTTTCGCTGGTTAACCCCACATTACCGGGACAGGCTTATCGCACAATTGGGAATGCCGGGTTACAAGGCGCTGTATTCTGTTATTTCGTTAATCGCTTTGATTTTTATTGTCTGGGGCTACAGTCTGAGCCGGGCTGATCCGCTGCTCCTGTGGCTACCACCAGTCTGGACCCGGCACCTGGCTGCACTGCTAATGCTGCCGGCGATGATATTGCTGGTGGCAACGTATCTGCCGGGTACCCGTTTAAAGGCCCGGCTGCACCACCCTATGCTGCTGGCTGTAAAAGTCTGGGCGCTGGCCCACCTGATCAGTAACGGCACCCTGGCCGATGTTATCTTGTTTGGCAGCTTTTTAAGCTGGGCGGTAGCCGGTTTTATCTATTGCCGGCGTGAGGACAGAGCAAAGGGCTTCACCGCCGCGCCAGGACGGGTCAGTCGCGATATGCTGGCGCTGTTTGCCGGGGTACTGTTATATTTCATCTTTGCTTTTTATCTGCATCAGCTGTTAATTGGTGCCAGCCCCTTTGCCTGAACCGGTTATTCAGCCATGCCGTCCGCTATGCCTGCATTACAGTTGCCAGGCATAGCTGAATTTTAAAAAGGCACTGCGCTCAGACGGTGTGATCCGGCTTAGCTCATCATCCTGCAAACTGCCGTCACTGTAGCCGACAAAAAATACCGTTTGCGGGTTTACTTTATACGAATACAGCAACTGCTTATTCAGCTGACGGCTGCGGGCATCCAGAGTTGATTGCCACTGTGGCTGATAGTTCTGTAATTCACGCTGCAGATCGGTATACAGCAGAACCAGACGCAAAGCGCTGCGGTTTGAAAACTGATAGGTCAGCCGCATATCGGTTAGATTCGCGGTAAATACCCTGGCCGACAGATAGTCCATCGTGGTCAGGTTATGCCTTAATGACAGCTCCAGATGCCGGCTGAACGAATAGCGGCCTTCCAGCTCTACCCGGTTTTGATCAGACAAACGGTTGTTGGTTAAATCAAGCGCGCTGCCGTGCTGCCAGAAAGCAAAAAACACCATACCGGCGGCCGGCGCAACCTCAGCCAGTACCGACCCGCCCTGCTCATTAAAACGCTCGGTATTGCCACTGATAGCCAGTGAGTTGTTATCCAGCCGCTGCCCTACCCGCTCGCGCTGATACGCCCCCAGTTCCAGATAACTGCCCAGCGGGCCGAAAATACCGGCATAGCCTTCTGTTTCGCTCTCAATAAATTCGCCTGCGGCATTATGCGTGGTATCCCAGTCGCCGGTGATACGCACCCGGTTAAACAGACTGTCATCAGCTAGATACCAGATGTACTCACCGCCGGTGGTAAATTTATTCCAGTCGGTTTCCGGCATAAAGCCTAAATCGGCGCGGAACCCTTTACTACGCGCATCATAGCGGCCAAACCAGCGCCAGGTGCGTTCGGAATGCTGGTAATTCAGCCGGTAAGCCTGGCCGGTTAAGGGCTGTTCATCGCCGTAACGCTGCAATGCTTCACCGTGCAGCGCCAGTTGCTGACTGTTACTCGTTTCACTGAACAACCATTGCAGGCTTAAGGTGTCTTTGGCAGTTAAGCGGATATTCGCATCCAGCCCGGTCAGGCTGTTGGAGTAGTCAGCGGCGTCGCGCCAGGTCGCAATAGCACCGACGCTGATGCTGTTGTTATAAGCAAAACTGTAACGCGCCGCCAGATTGTGGCTGGCATTCTCTAACACCGCAATATCTGAGCCCAGATTACCGGGTAATACCAGGGTGGTACTGTCATCATCTGCCGCAAAAAAGCCAAAGGTGTGTGCTCCGGTGCGGCCGGTTACCTTGGCGCCGATATTCGGCGCGCTGATATTGCGGGTATGCACCAGGTTATAGGGTGTCGCAAAATAATCAGCATTTTCGGTAAAGAACGGCCGGCTTTCGGCGTAAAACAGGGTAAACGGATTATTGACCGATAACTGCTGCGCATCAGCTTCGACCTGCGAGAAATCGGGGTTCAGCGTGGCATTTAACGTAATATCAGGCGTAACGGCCCATTTGCCATCCAGGCTGAGCTCAACATTGTTTTCACCCTGCCAGTTTTGCTGCTGATGCACCTCGCGCTGCTCGCTGCGCCCGGCCACTACCGACGGCGCAATAATGACATTGGTGCTGCTTTTGGCCTTTGCAAACCCCTGATACGCCGGCATCTGGCATACCCAGCATTTATTGGCATGGCTTATTCTGGCACTGGACAACCGCAGCCGCTGATCGCGTGGCATAAAGCGGACAAATTCCAGCGCCCAGGTTTTCAGGCCTGGCTGTGGCGGGAAATTCATTACCGCAAACGGAATCGCCATTTCCACCAGATAACCGTTATCGGTCAGCTGGCCTGCTGCATGCCAGAACCCATCCCAACTGGCCGACTCATGGCCGGTCTGGGCATTTTCAATCGAATCTGCCTGGCTACCCAGCGGGTTAGCAAAAAACTGATACGCCAATTGCTTATTATTGTAAGGGTCAATTTTTACCCCCACCACATCATCATTCCAGATGTTGTCACGATTACGATAAAAGGCCCGGATTAACTCAGGCTGTGGATCAGGCGCAATAAAACCGATATACAAAATCTCGCCATCATCAAAAACCCGGGCCTCGGTAGCAATATCCGATACGCCCTGATCAGTAGGTAAGGTAATAAAGTTGATGTTAATTCGTCTGGCATCCTGCCATGCACGCTCATCCAACTGGCCGTCCACGGTGATTATCGTCTCTGGCAGCAATGTCGGTATCTCTGCCGCCTGCGCCGGGCTAACCACGCTTTGCAATAAACTGATAACAGATAAAACGGTGACAACGGCGGTGTAGAAACTGGACGGCATGAACTTCCCAAACTGCTAAGTGCGCAAGTAGCTGCGGCTTAAAATAATGCCGCGCATCATACCGTTTTTACTAAAATTAGCAGCTGTCGTGCGTTAAACAGGCCAGTTTCAAAGGTGTATTAAAACTGCAGCTTGGTTTTCCCCTTACCCGCCGTTTTTAAACCTCAGCCTGATGATACCTCATCGACCAGCTGGCGCTGCACACATACTGCGGTGCTTTTGGGGCGGATAGGCTTGCCTCTGGCTTCAAGGTGCGCCCGGGTAAAAGCGGCGCCAAACAACAGGATCATTGACGAATAATTAACCCACAACAGCAGCAGCGCCAGTGAACCGGCAGCACCATAAGCTGATGCCGTCGCGGTATAAGCCAGGTAGATAGAAATCAGAGAACGTCCTGCAGTAAATAACACCGCGGTAATAAGGGCACCAAGCAGCACGTCCCGCCACGACAAGAGCACGTCGGGCAAAATTTTAAACATCGCGGCAAACAACAGAGTAATCACCAGCAGCGACAGCACTAACTCCATGCCTACCATCATCCAGCCGGGTACCGGCAGCCAGCCCTCGGCGTAGGCCATAACACTGCGCAGTGCCACCGACAACAACAATGACACCAGCATAATAAAGCCAATCGCCAGAATGATGGTCAGTGACAGTAAGCGGCTTTTAATAAAAATCCACAGGTTGCTTTTCGATGGGCGCGGCGCCACGTCCCAGATTTGATTCAGCGACTGCTGCATCTGGGCAAATACCGTCGTGGCACCGACGATAGTCGCCAGGATCCCGATCAGGGCCGGCCAGATACCACTTTGGTCAATTTGCGAATTAACTACAGCCGTCTGCACCACGCCAGCGGCTTGCGGACCAAGTGTGGCCTCAAGCTGAGTAAACAATTGCTGCTGCACCGCGCTCTCGCCGATTACCAGCCCAACCAGCGCCACCACTACCACCAGGATCGGTGCGATAGAAAAAACGGTGAAAAATGCCAGCGCAGCGGCATAAATAAAGGCCTGACTGCCCAGCCAGTAGCGGCTGGTAGCACCCAGAATACTTAACCAGTGGCGGATGCCAGCCGGGAGTTTGTTGTAGATACTTAAAACCATAGTCAAAGATACCTTTGTCTAGCTATAGCGGAAATAAAGATAAATAAATGAGGCTAACATAAATAACAGCATGGTGCCGGCCTTGCCAATTATGATGCCTTTGGTCTTTGCCATACCTTTTGGAATTAAAACTTTAGCGACAACCAAATAGCTTAATACCGCTGATATCAATGCAAATGCAGCTAAAACCAACCCGGTCTGGGTAAATGAAACGGTGGTTTGTTGCATAATCATCCTCCCTCCGGTTTACGCCTTAACGCCAATCATCTTTAACCCCGTCAGGAAAAACTGCTTCAGATTAACCGGGATAATGACAAACAGTGCTACCCCATTATTATAGTTGGGGTTAATAAACTGAAAATATTGAATTTCAGGCTTATTGCTGGCTTTAAACGCCGCTAACTCACTGCCCGAGTAGTTACTTACCCTGCCTACCTGCACCAGACAACGTGTTAATGTCTGCTGGCTGATTTCGCCACTTTGATTGAAACGCTCAAACAGTTCAGCGGGTGCCGTACGTTTAGGATGTGGCCAGATAATAGCGGTTTTTTTGGCAATAGCCCGGTACATTGCCGGGCTGAGCATAGTGTCAGCATAATACAACTTGCGCCAGGGCCGACGCAGCCAGCATTTAAAGCTCTCGGCTATAGAGAATTGAAACGTATTACCACCTTGCCGGTATTCAGGCAGAAAACCCGCTGACGCCTGAATTAACACCGTTGTCGACGCCGCAGTAAACACCAGCAGGCAGTAACCCACTAATTTTTCACCGGCAAAATACAACCTTAGCTTGCGCTGAAATGCCTCTGCACTATCAAAGTACTTAGCCAGATACGCAGTGGCCGACACATTGGCAAAGCTTGCTGTAATCACATCACAAATAGCCGCGCGCTCAGCCTCTGTCAGCCATTGCCTGGTTTGGGTCAAATCTCTGCTGCGTAACATCATAAAATTCAACCATACCAACAGCTGTTACCAACTATTCGCAGGATTGGCATCAGCTTGAGGTAAAATCGTTGCTCAGCACATCAAGCTCTTTCAATTTTTTCTCAAGCTTATCAAGCCGGGATATTGATAATATGCCAAACACCAGGCCCATGGTTCCCATCGACATGCCGATAATTCCAAAAATAAAACCCATGTTTTCCATATAAAATCACTCCTCTTCACTAACCCCTGATGCAACTCGTACTCATCACGGGTCAGGTTAGCTTTTGTGGCAAGGCATTAACCTGTGGCTGAGTTTAGTTGTCTTTTCAGTATTTTAAAAATCCGGCGATTAATGATTTGTGACAGGTTCCAATTGTACAGTTCAGGGTCTGTGGTGCTGTAGAACACAATAACAACCACATCGAGCTCCGGGTTATATTCCGCGAAACTCTGATAGCCAGGCACCCAGCCGGCATGCTCATACTTATAGACAGAGGAATAGATTTCCCGCTCTCCGTCAGCAAACAGCGTACCCTCGATCAGGGCCCTGAGAAATACCCCGACATCCTCGGCTGTGGCTAACATACCGTGTTCATCAGCTTTTAAATCATAAGGATGCCCGACATGATAACCACTCATTACCTCGTCAATATTCACCTCATCCAGTGAACTGAAGGTGTTGTTAAGGTTCAGTGGCATCAAAATGCGCTGCTGAATGAACCGGAAATTACTGTAGCCCAGTTCATCATCCATTATCTTATTGATTAACAAATAGTTCGTGTTGCAGTATTCGTAATCTTCACCAGGCTTAAAGTTGGCTGGCTTATCCAGGATCAGGGCCAGGCTGTCGTCAAAGGTGGCTGTTGGAGCAGCCCAGAAATTGGGGGCATCAGTAAAATTCGGAATGCCACTACGATGCTGGATCAGCTGTCGCAACGTTATGCTATCTGCGTGCTCAATTCTGCCGACCAGTTGCGGTAAATAATCAGCCAGTGTTTTATCCAGAGAAAGCCGTCCGTCACTGATCAGTTTAGTTACCGCCACCACATCATACAGTTTGCTGATACTGGCAATTTTAAACAAAGCCTGTGGCCTGGCGGCTATTTCTGCCTCTCTGTCATGCCAGCCAGACGCAAACTGCTCGCCGGGCTTATCGGGGTAATCGATATAAACAATGGCGCCGGTAAAACCGTGATTAACGGCTTCATCTAACTGCTGTTGCACCGTGTCTGGCAGTGGCAGTATCCAGGCTGTTACCAGCAACCATGGCACAAAAAACAACGAGCATACCGTCGCGACTAACAGTGCTATCCGTATTATTACTTTTGTTTTTTTCTTGTTCATAATACGTCTGTCGGTAATTTATCGAATATGCTCAGCTTAAGTTAACGCATTGCCACTAAGCTCAGAGGGTTAGTAATGGTAACGACACGAGATAATCGTAATTGCATTATCATCGACTGCGTAGATCAATCGATTCGTATCATCTATACGTCGGGACCAAAAACCCGCTAAGTTTTCCTTTAACGGCTCTGGCTTACCAATGCCTGCAAACGGTGAGTGTCTAACATCTTTTATAAGCTTGTTTATTCGTTTGAGTGTTTTTTTGTCCTGAGTTTGCCAGTACAGGTAATCGCTCCAGAATTCGTCAGTCCATGATAGTAAACGACTACTCATCAATCAATTCTCTGCGGGTTACCTTACCAGCTTTGAATTGTTCAATTGAGCGATTCAAATGCTCAGCATTGGCGGGTGAGCGCAGTAAGTGCACTGTTTCCATCAGACTGTTGTAGTAGTCTAGCGACATAACAACAGCATCTTCCGAATCACGGCGAGTAATGACTGCTGTATCTGCATCATTAACGACGGAATCTAAAACTGCTTTCAGGCTATTTCTTGCTTCTGTAAAAGACACAATTCTCATACAACCTCCACATGTACATTTTACGGGACAAGTATATTACTCACAGTTCAACTTGTACAGTTAAAGGGACATAGATGAACCGGCTTTGCCGTTGAGGTCCAGGCGACGTAGTGACCGATTGTGGCTATGCTTGCTATCAGCTAATGACATGACCAAGCACCAAACTGATAATTAAAAGCAGTAAACCTAAAGACTGAATTAACACATCAAATCCGCGATACTCAGTTTTTGCCTGAATTAATTTTGATAGCGACAGCTTCCGGGTGAAGAAGTCCCCAGGCACAAGCCGGATGCTCGCATAGCCCAGACAGGTAAAGCCTACAGCCTGTAATAGCAAAGAAAATTTCTGCTCAGTTACAAAGGCAGCGGCGGAAATGATGGCAACAAGAAACCAAAAACAACTTGGCCAATGTATATTTCGTATTCTGTCCATCCGTGGTCTTACTCCTTAATGTGACCGCTTTTGCACATAACGCCCAAATTTAGCGTTTGGCGTCCAAGCAGCCGCAGGTTGCGCGTGATGCGTCTTGTTTTGAGTTGTTTTTGAGCATGGTCGCTTCACTATAATCACTCTTAAAAGCATCCATTTCATAAGGGTTGCCAGCTGTATCCAAATACAACGAAAATAGCACTGGTTTGCCATCATCATCGTTAAGTTCTAACTCCGCACATACTGAGCCAAAGCTACGTTCAGAATGAGCTTTCCCAATTTTTAAGCTACCCATACCGCCGTCATCCATTGAATCCACCAATAATGACTCTGCATCAAACGGCATCACTGCCCGCTCAAATAATTTCTGAAGAATTCTTACTTCACCGGTCGTTGGGGTACGCATCATCAAAACTCATAACGCCCGCCACAGGCGCGTTGTGTTGGCGATTGCTATACATAGATTACTCACCATACTTCAATTTAAAAAGCTGCCCTAGTAAATCAGTGCGCTGCACGTTTGAATAACCAACACTGCCAATTGCTATTGCTATTGGTAGTAAATGCATAATTGTCCATGGTGCCTCGAACCACGTAAAAACAAAAACATAGAGCAACATTACCGCGCAGAAAAATGCAGGGACGAAGCTAAGCCGACGTAATTTGTTCTTGATACGTTCAATCTGTTTAACTTTTTGGTACTCATTAAGAGCACTAACATCCTCAATCGAATTGAGTTCCATCTATTGAGTCTCCTGTATGTATAAAGCTTTGCTAATTGGCTGCCGCAGCGCAGCGAAGGCAGTCCAGTGGAGGCCACGCTTTTTGTGGCCGGAACGAAATTAAGCAATTTGTTATAAGGCACTTGCTACTTCTCGCATTCTTGGTGTAGTGGGAAACATATTTTCTTTATTTGTTTCACCATCGCAGCACCAATATTCGATGGTGTGCATATGAATAGAAGCCTCATTTACTAATGCATTCGCAATTTGCTGCCACAATTTTTTGTTATCTTGGCCTGTGTACATTAATTCATCAAAGGATGCCAGAATCAGCTGCATAACTGACATTTTTTGTGGTATTGATAATTCATTATTGACGTATGACAAGAAGAATTCTTCTGCTCGGGTTTCATCTGAAAATTCAATTCCCCAGTCTTGCTCATAGCCAGTAGCATTAAACCCAAATAATCTATTTAGTTCCCAAATTTCGGTTTGATTTGGCCACTGAATGTCCATGCTTATGCCTTATAACGCCGCGTACAGAGGCGCGAGCTTGCGAGCGTCCTGCCGCCGCTTGCGGCGGCGAACTGATACGCTTGGTTATGAGTTGGCGCGTTCAATTTCAGTTTCTTTGACCTCAATGTCTTTTCCTGCCTCGGTTTCCAAGATATAGAAAGGGTTTTCCTCAATCTGTACTATCGATACGACTGATCCCTGTTCTCCGCTATATTGCCCTGAAATCACCCGCACGTATTCATTGTGCATAAACTCAAACGCTTCGAGCTTTTCTCCGCCAAGCCACCTGTTGTGAAGCTGGATATCGTTATTCATTCTTCATACTCATAACGCAAAGCACACGGGCGGAAAAACGCGTTAGCGTTTGACGTCCCAGCGGCTGAAGGCCGTGAGTGATGCGCCTTGTTATGTGGCGACTTGCAAGTCAATGTTATTCTTGAAATTCCCACGGGATTTCCTTTTTGAATAGCGCAATAGCTTGCTCTACAAGCTCAAGATCGAGTTCCGTTTTGTAAAGGGTCACTTCTCTGGTCTTTTTGGTGTCATCTCGAAAGACCTCTAGAAGCATCTCGTTACCAGAATAAATCTCTATACCAATTCCATCCCTATCAGCACCAACATCACTCGCTACAATGTACTTTTCGATCTTGGAATATTCATCCATGCTCTTTTCTCTGCGATCCCACATAACGCCTAATTCAGGTGCGCCGTAGGCGTCACCTGGAATTTCTTGTTATATTTTCATTTGCACGAATGCAGGTATATTTGCTGGTTTTTGCCCAGCTGCAAAATACGAATCCAGACCGTATGCCATTTTCTCTAATGGCGCATTGCGATAACCATGCATATTGATTTCTTGTATATATCGTTGAATAAACGATTGTGCTCCAAGAAGCTGCCATTGAAGCACATGAACCAGTTCGTGGAAGTGTAAACGGTAATCGGTTTCAAAACCTTTTTTGATGAAATACGTGTTTTTGTATGTAATTCCATCAACATCCATTTCAATAAAATCAGTTAATCCCATTTCATGTAGCTCAGGAAAATCTGGTTTAGGTATTTCATCTACCACTACAAAATAACATGAGTTCAGAAATTCTACTGGATAAAATCCTGTAAATTTCTCTGCGAATACTTCGCATGATGTTCTTTCTCTTGAGTATTTTTCAAGAGTTTCATCTATCCATTTTTCAATGTTATCTAACACTGAACTCTCCATGAAAATATAACGCCCCGCGCATGCGCGCGAACTTGTGAGCGTCGCAGGGGCCGAAGGCCCCGAATGGCGCGGTTTGTTATACAACTTGCGAACCATCTACTACCCCTTTGAACTTTAAGGTTAAGTTTTGCTTAAACGAAAATAACCATAAACCCAAGATGCAGATCAGCCAGGTAAAAACTGTGAAGAACAAACTAAAGAAGAGCCATAAAACCCAAGAAAGCAGAAAACCAGAAAAACCATGAACAGGAACATCGTTCCAATTTACGGTATCCGCACCAAACAAAGCTGCCACACCAAAAACGGTGAACACGACAAAAAAGCCCGTAAACAAACCTATTGCTAGAAGCTTAAACAAAGAGCCCTTTGAAATTTTCTTGAAAGTTACATCCATGCTTGATTCCATTTAGTTGTATAACGCCGCAAGCAGCGGCGAGCGTTAGCGAGTCCAGCACCGAAGGTGCGATGCTGACTTGCCTTGTTATGCATGTTTTTTTAGAAGCCAGCGTACTGGCAATCTTATTACGGTAAATGCTAAAAACCAGGCAAATACCAAAGCAAAAGCAGATCCGGCAAAGCCCGAATTATACAAAATCTGATCGTCGCTTTTTAACTCGACTATTAAACCATTAGATTTTAAGTACTTTGCCATTAACGATTTACCAGCCATTTCCGCTTTAAAAGCGTCACAAGAACTGTATTTTTGTAAGGTATAGTATTGTTCGTTATGTAAGCCAAAGTAACCTAAATAATGTGACCACTTTTTATCTTTCTCGCAGGTAAGAACACTACCTGCCAGATCGATGTTGCCGATATTTGAATCACTTCTGCTGTTTATAAACCATCCAATAAAAAGCACAGCGAGGACTACCAAGATAAGAAAATCAGCTTTTATCAGGTTGCTAACTTTTGACATTACTGGATCTCAACAAACTGCATAACGCCCAAATAAGCCGCGCGAGCTTGCGAGCGTCGGGCGAACGAAGTGAGCGTACTTAATTTGCTTGTTACATGTTTGATCGGCCAATGCTCTTAGTGCCTATATTACCTATAAAGCGGCGGGTTCCGACGACACGATAACCCACCATCAGTGGAGCTACCACCAAAAACCCTACTACCAGAATCAGGCTTTTATAGCTGCTAGCCTCCAATACAAACACGACAATAAAATAGGACATGCATGCAACAACCAAGGATGCCAGAAACCAGTTGCCAATCCTCCTTTCCAGCGCGTTATCGTATGTCTCTACTAGATAGTGCCTGCACATTGGGCAGATAAGAGACTTGTCTCTTTCTCGCCAATTCTCACAAATTCGCTCTTCTTCATCGAACAGGTGAGAGCAATTTCCACACTCGTACTTTTGCATAGGTTTACATGTAACGCTCGCATTTGCGGCTGGTTTGGAGCGCAGCGGAAAACCAGTCCGAAAACATGCGCTTGTTAGTGTTTTTTTGCATACTTGGAAACCCAAACTTTGCTAGCGTCAAGAATGCCTTGGTTTATTTCATCAGCCGTACAGCAATCTGCGTAGTACCAACCGTACATTTGATGTATACCTAGATTATCTCCGAGATAGTCTTTTGTTTTGCTGTAATAGTCATAATTATCAATCTCTTCGAGTAACTTTCTAAAATGCACAGAGGGTGTTACTTTGCCCGAAGCAATTAATAGAACATGATGCTCAACTAGCTCCCTTGCAGCTTCTTCTAATGTTGGAATTAGCACACCTATTTCCTTTAGGTATTTTTCGAATAGCGTTGAGATACTTAACCAAACTTTTGGCTCGCAATCTATTATTTCAAGAAAAACATCCGACCAAATGCCTTTATCCAATTGAGAGTTAACATACTCAAGGATGTCATTAGTGTGCAGTATTCCTGCTGCATATTTAACTGCCAAAAATTCTTCTTCGGTGCTCATGGTTTGTAACACTAACGCCGCCACCAGCGGCAAAAAGTTGATGGCGCTTTTGTTGCGCCGTTTGCAAGAAAAGTGACAGCGAGTTTTTGTCCGGTTTGAGTGGCCTTGTTATGCATCATTTGATTCAGACTCATTAGCATGAAACTCTCGCACGAAGGCAATTATACCGGCTACAAAAAAACCACCGGCGATCGCAGGCAACATTTCAATGATCACTGCAAATACATAGTCCTTGGCCCAATCACTTGCTTTAAGCAGTGGCAAAGGTAAAAACATTAGAAGACCAGCTTTTGTTAAGTGCTTTTCAAAGTTTGGCATTCTATTCCAGACACGCCGAAATCTTGGAAAATCTCGAACCAAATCAAAAGCGGCGTAAACGAGATAGCCTAATGGAATGAAGAAAACGACGACAACAAGAAAAATACCATAAATCTCTTTCATACAATCTCACTTACTACTAACGAACGGCATAACGCACGCCTAAACGGCGAGCAACTTGTTGCGAGTCCAGCGGCCGCAGGCCGCGATGTTTAAGGCGCTTGTTATAAAACACGAACTGGGAACTCATTAACTACTTTTCGTAGCTCTTTTAAGGAAACCTCAAGCTCAGTTTGATCAAGTTCAGCAAAAAACTTCAGCTCGTTACCAGTGCCGACCTGATCAAGCGCTATACCATTCAGGGAAATACCACCCTTGCCATTTCCTTCAAGGGTAAAAACAAGCTGGCTCTCCATGGAATCAAATTTAGCGGTGCCTTTCAAACTACTATAGAGCTTTTCTGCCTCAGTTAAAAAAGACTTCAAATCCATTGTTAAAAAAGCTGCATCAAAGCAACCTTTAAAACCGCCAAATGACAAATCAACAGTCACCGATAACCAGTTGTCATCATAGATACATCCAGAGGCATCTCTTTCATATCTAAGTATCTGTATTTCAATACGACCGCTGTGTGAATTGCCGATGGAAAAACGCATGACTATCCCTGTGTTTTATAACGCACGCAGCACAGGCCGAAACCCGCGCAGCGGTTGAGGTCCAGGCCACACAGTGGCCGATTGTGACTGCGCTTGTTATACGAAAAACTACACATTTACAGTATCAACAACCAATTTTGAGTAGCCTACAAGGTAGCTAGCAATATTTGCGTACACATCATGATACATAGAGACTATAGAATCACTTTGAACTGAGCGTTCAAGGATATTTACCCTGCCATCACAAATGAATTGCTTAATAAACCTCACATGTAGATCCTTATCGTTGTTTATGCCTGAGTCAGAGAGGATTTTATCAATAAACACTTTCTCATCGTCTATCACTCCCTGAGCATGAACCACTTTGTGCCTTAATTTTTCAACCATAAGTAAGGCAATCTTCAAGTTAACACCCGAAAAGTTTGTTTTTTCAGCTTTACTGACTGAACTATAGGTATAGCTAAAATAACAAAGCGTTTTCTTTAGCTCCCTGTTCTTCTTGGGGAGACTCTCACCAATCAGTAATTCGTGAATTTTAAATATTAAGCTCTCAAATCTTTCATATGCATCTACAACCAACCAGCAATATTGATTATTTTTTTGACGGATGGTTGCATTTTCTAATTCTGAATATGAGGTTTTCCTTGAGGTATACCTCTCGAATTTTCCAGTAAACAGGTTCATGAAACCAAGCGCGTCGTAACTCACAATTTCGGATGCCGAGTCATTTTTGAACTTTGCAAGTATTTCAAATTCTCTTTTAAACGAACTATGAATTACCCTCTGCCTAAGAGCCAAATCAGACATATGATTTAAAAACTGTTCATACTCTTCATTGATCTGTTGCTTACTCATAACCTCACCGGATCGTATAACGCTTTAGTGTTTTATCCGGCACGTTGTTCAGAGACGGATAAACTCCTGTTGAACGGCCCGGTTCACTTAATTTTTGGTATAACTGATGCTAATGGAATTTGTATTTTTAGGGAACAATTAATTTACAGGATTGTGTA
>NZ_JAWWAP010000007.1:0-295801 GCF_033721375.1 Arsukibacterium sp.
CAGCACACTTTGTTCTAATTCGTATGCTATTAATTTTAGTAAAGTGGCAGCTAACCGCCTGGCTTTATCAAGAATGATTGATCATATAAATCTGGTGCTTAGACCAAAAGGTGATCAGCAGTTTTCACACAGCCTGAGCGAATAACGGACACTCAGGTTAATTAATTTGTAACATGTGCTACCCTGCAAAATAGTTAATTCCATCAGGTCACACGACCAACTCAAGTCGCTTACAGGGAAAGTCTAAATGCGCACCTTTTTCTTTTTAATATTGCTAGCAACCACAACTCAGACCATTGCCACACAACAGGCTCCTGACGTTTTGTTATTTGAGGGAAAAGAACTAAGGCTTACAACAAGTTGGGCTTACCCATCGCCTCTAGAGACTTATTACAAACAATCAGGACAAACGTCACCTTTCAAGGCGACAGGTACAGCTTTATATAGAGGGCATATAGCCACGTGGTTAATTGAAAACGAATACCTGTACCTCAACAAAGTTGAATCTAATGACAAAGAGATTCAGCCATCAGAAATAGGAAGTAAATTAGGCAAAAAGCAATCTTCCAACGGTTCTCTTTCTGCGGATTGGTTCAGCGGTGTGTTGAAAGCGACTGAACTGAAATATACCGAAACAAACGATATATTTGTGGCTGATTACTATCTTAATATTCAGCATGGTCGAATCCTAGAATTAGTGCGGTTAACCAGAGAAGATTACGATAATTATGAACAGAACAGAGCAAACGAAGATGCTCAATCAAAGAAGGTTGCAATAACAGATCTTTACCAGCGTTACACTGATTACTATTTTCGCTTGAGTGAACCAGACGAAATAAATTGGAATGGCAAAGCGTTAAAGTTGAAGACTACTTCAGGCATGAGTCCACTCCTTCAGCTATATAATAATGATCACTTGAATTGGCCTTTTAACTGGAATAATAAATCAAAGACTGGGGCACCAAACTGTAAATGGTATATTGACAAAGACAACCGTCTATTTATTGATGAGATTCAATTATTAACAGGTTCAAATATATATAAAGCTGAGAAAAGTAAACTCCTGTTGAGTGAGGTGATTCCGAAAAATGACAATGAAGAAGCACTTTTTGCTAATTGGGTAAACGGTATATTTATCTTTGAAGAAGGCAATATGGTTGAAGAGAACGGGTATTCTTCGTTTAAAGCAGATTTTGCACATTTTGTAAAAATTGAGAATGGCGTTCTTAAAGAACACTATGAAATCGATGCTACAGCCGACATGAAACAACTTGAATCAAGCTCTAATCAGGGCTTAATAAAGCTTTTTAAAGAGTGGAAGCAGAAAGCTGAAATATAAAAATGATCATCAATAACCGTGTCAAAAAGTGGCTATGGTTTCAACTTCTGCTTTTGGCACCAAGCAGCCAGATGGTTGAATACCGCTAGCTAAATCGCCTTCTAAACAAAAGTACGTATCCCTGCTTTTTGCAGATAAATAAAGGCATTCAACAACATGTCTGGGAATTGTTTGGTTTACTGAAGACGATGCCGCGTTGCTGGCTATCGACTATCGAAAAAAACGCCGCCCTTAGGCGGCGTTTTTACGGCTAATCACTGAATTTTTTGGCTTTTAGTGACTTAACCGACTTCACCATCTTACTAAACTTCCGCTCGTGGGCGCGCCTTTGTTTCAGTGACGCCGCGTTGCGTGCCTGTTCAGCATTCAGCTTCTGATAGTTGGTTAATCGCCTTGCTGCTAAAGCTCCTTGCGTTATAGCCTGTTGTACCGCGCAGCCTGGTTCAGCAACATGCTGACAGTCACTAAAGCGGCATTGACTGGCTATAGCGTCAATGTCGGCAAACGCGCGGCGAATGCCGTCATCACAGTCTGTCAGCTGCAGTTCACGCATACCGGGCGTATCAATTACCACAGCACCACCGGCAATAAAATGCATGGAGCGCCCTGTTGTGGTATGCCGGCCTTTACTGTCATCCACTCGTATTGCTGCGGTTTTTTGTCCACCGCGGCCAGTGAGAGTATTCACTAACGTCGATTTGCCAACACCAGAAGACCCCACCACCGCCAAGGTGTTACCAGCTTTACACCAGTGCTGCAAGGTACTGCTGCAGCTGGCATCAAGTGCATTAACCACCTCGACCATCAGCATGGCGTCTAGCTGTTTAACCTGTCGCAAAAAGGCATCTACATCGGCGCATAGGTCCATTTTGGTTAATACCAGTAACGGCTCGGCACCGGCATCGTGCGCCAGGGTTAGAAAACGCTCTATCCGGCTTAAATTAAAGTCATGGTTTAACGAGCAGACAATAATCAGCGTATCGACGTTAGCGGCAATAAGTTGCTCGGCCAGTTGGCTACCCGCGGCTTTACGTTTAAACAACGACTTTCTGGTTAACAGGCGCACAAAGCCGCCGCCGGCATCTAGCAGCAACCAATCGCCAATGGTTATCGGCGGCAAAGTGGTGCTGGCCATTAAACGGCAGGAGCCCTGCAGTGTTATCAGCTCATAACCACTGCGGTGATGTGCCGTAACCCGGGCGATAATGCCGTGTTCAAATTCCGGTAAAGTAAGTTGTTGTTGAAAAAAAGCCTGCCACCCCAGGTGTTGCAATGTTGGGGGTAAGTTCATGTCATTTCCTTCTGCCCACAGTGAAGCACTGCGCGCACAGTAAAAATGGTTAGGAGCTCTGGAATAAGGCTAAGGTAACCGTATTAATCGGTTAGCAGAGTTCCCGGTCAGCAGACACCGGGCAAAGGCAGGTTAAGGCAAAAGGTAAAAGTTTTACTTACGCCGCAGCCTTCGCCGGGTGGGTCATTGCAACAATCATCAAACTTTCCTTCTGAGGCTAAATAACGCACAAAAGTATACCGATAGTGAACGGGAAAAGCCAATTGGTTGTGCAGTAACACGATGCTGTCTGTTTTCACATCTGTTTCACGCCGCGGTCGTTACGCTTTCATGCCTAAACCATTGAAGAGGTAACCGCATGTCGCTATCTGCTTTAAGTACCATAGCACTGACGAATGTCAGTCAAAGCTTCAGCCACCATGGCCATCAGGTGCAACTGTTTCAGCAGCTGAGCCTGTGTATTGAACAAGGCCGGTCTTATGCTATTACCGGGCCGTCGGGCTCGGGCAAGTCCAGTTTGTTAATGCTGATGGCAGGGCTGGAGCAGCCAAGCGCCGGCCAGGTGGCCTACCTGCAGCACGGCCGCAGCATGAAGCTGACGCAGTTGCGACAAGACATTGGCTTTGTATTTCAGCAGTTTCATTTATTGCCGGAGCTGACAGTACTGGCTAATGTGGCCTTGCCGCTTAAACTACGCGGCGAAAAAAATGCCGAAGCCACAGCCAGCACCTGGTTGGAAAAAGTCGGCCTCGGCCACAGGCTTAACCACAAACCGCAGCAACTCAGCGGCGGCGAGCAGCAGCGGGCCGCCATTGCCAGAGCGCTGGTATTTCAACCAAAGTTTATTTTCGCCGATGAGCCCACCGGCAATCTCGATAGCAAAAGTGCCGCTAACGTGGCCGATCTGCTGTTTGACTGCTGCCGGCAAAACGGTGCGGCGCTGGTAATAGTAACCCATAGCCCGCCATTGGCCGCACGGGCACAGCAGGTGCTGGCCTTTAATAATGGCAACTGTGCCTTATTGGTAAAGCCGCAGATGGAGGTGCAAGATGCATGCTACTGAGCAATTACGGCAGAACCTGCAGTTGGCCTGGCATTTTTATCAACAACAAAAGCAGCACAGCAAAGAGCGCGTGCTGCGCTGGGTACAAGGCATTCTGTTGCTGTTTATTATTACACTAAGCCAGACCAGCGCCAGCATTCAGGTTTATCTGGGCCAGAATTTAGCCAACCTGCTGGGCGCCGACTTAGTGCTAAGCCAACCGCGTGCGCTAACGGCCAGCCAGCACAATGAACTCAGCGCTATGGCAGAGCAAATCGTACTAAGCCAAAGTTTAACCACGACTTTGACCTACAACGACCAATGGCAACGGGCAACGCTAAAAGCCGTGGCTGAAGATTACCCATTACAGGGTGAGCTACGCAGTGCGGCATTTCCCGGTGGGCCGGACAGCGCCAGCAGCCAGGGCCCGGCAATTGGTGAAATCTGGCTTGATTCGCGCTTACTGGCCGCCTTAGGGCTGCAGATTGGCGAACCACTGCGTATTGGCGACCAGCAGCTGACTGTATCGCGCATTTTACTGCATGAGCCGGACCGGCTGATGGAGGGCCATAATGTGGAGATGCGCGCCCTGCTACACCGCCAGGACCTGCAGCAGTTTCGTGCTGCCGAAGATATTATTCAGCACCGCTATCTGGTTGAAGCTAATACCCAGCAAATCGCTACTATCCGGCAGTGGCATAAAACGCATTTGCCGGCGGCACAGCTGCACCATAAGCACGGAGCCCACCCGTTAGCCTTGTTTTGGCAGCGTACCGAGAATTTTATTGGTTTAGCCTCGATATTATTATTTTTTATGGCCGCCATCGCCATGCAGCAACTTAGCCGGGCGCAACTGCCGCAACAGCAGTTTTTCAGTGCAGTGTGCTTAAGCCTCGGGGCGTCGAAACAAAGGGTGCTGCAAATATCAGTGCTGAAGTGGCTGTTCGGCTTGCTGTTGTTACTGCCGCCGGTACTGCTGCTGTCTGCGCTGTGTCACTGGTTGGCGCTGCAATGGTTAAAGGCGCACGTCTTTGCCGGGCAAGAGCTGGCCGGCAGCGTCGCCACGCTAATCTGGCAGCCCGACATAACGCTGGCAGTAAAAACCGTATTTGCCAGCGCGGCGATCTTTATTGTGTTCAACTTACCGTTGTGGCTGGCGCTGCGCCAATGCTCGGTTCGGCAGTTAATTCAGCAACAGCAGCGCAGCATCAGTAACGCCGTGCTGTTTGGCTGCGCCTTGCTGGTGTTGGGAGGTGTGGCGGCACATTACTCGGATAACGGCCTGCTTACCGCTATGCTGCTGGGCTCGATGATAGCAAGCATTGCACTGCTATTAGTGCTGAGCTGGCTGGCACTGTCGCTGGGCGAAAAGCTGAGCCAGCCGTTTTCCGGTTTGCTGCCGTTTGCGCTGTATATGATGAAGCAGCGTTTGCTGAGCAAAACCACCCAGATTTTAGGCATAGGGTTGGCCGCTTTTTTATTGCTGTTTACCCTGATGCTGCTAAAAGATTTGGGCGACAATATGGCGGCCCATCAGCGGGCGCATGACGGCAATTTGTTAGTGACGCAGGCAAGTGCAACGCAAATGGCCGACATAGAGGTATGGGCAGCGCAGCACAACATTACCATTCGCCAGCACAAGCCGTTTATCTACGCCCAACTTAGCCATATCAACGGCGGCCTGCTAACTGAGGTGATGCAAAAACCCAGCGACAGTCTGGCAGCCTTTAACCGCCCGGTGCGGCTGCATTGGAGTGCAGATATGCCCGGCAATAACCGGCTGGTAAACGGCCAATGGTGGCACAGCGCCGCTGACAACTGGCAGCAGCTGTCGGTAGAGCAAGAAGTGATGACCGACCTTGGCCTGCAGTTGGGCGATAAGTTAGAGCTGGTAATTGGCGGGCACTCTATCGAGTTCAGCATTGTGGCCTCGCACGCCTACCAAAGCGGCGCGGGCGCTATTACATTCTGGCTGCAAATGCCGCCTGCTGCGCTGGCACATATCAGCGCGCCGCAATACAGCATGGCCAGCCTGGAGCTGCAGCCACAGCAGTTTTCGTTGCTACCCCAGCTGTGGCAGCAACACCCGTCACTGCGCATGGTATCACTGCAAGAACTTACCCAGCGCTTTGACAGCAGCCTTGCCATGGTAACCCGGCTTATCAGCGGCTTCGCCGGCTTAATTATGCTGCTGGCCGGCATTGTGATGCTGTCTTCGGTGCACGCCGTTGAAGCCAAAGAGCAGAAAAAGAACAGCATTATTCTTAGTTTTGGCCTGTCAAAACGCACCTGCCTGCAGCTGACTATGATCGAGTGGCTGGTAACCGGCGCTATTGCCGCCTGTGGCGCCATTGTTGCCACCTGGCTGGCCGGTTTACTGATATATCAGTCGCAGTTCTCCCTGACTTACCAGCCTGATATGGGCTGGTTGCTGGGCACTCTGGCCGTCATTATCACACTGGTGACAACACTGGGTATGCTGCTGAGTAAACACAGCTTGTCCGGCTCGGTCCGTCAGCTACTGGCGGAGTAAAAGCGGTGGCCCAAAAACAGCGCCGCCATTTTTCTCTTTCGTTTTTTCACATTCGTTTCACAGCGGCTTTGCCATGCTGGCAGCGCAACCCCATTGTTAAGGAGCATTAAAATGAAACAACTGACACTGTATATATTAGTTATTGTTAGCCTGCTTAGCGCCTTGGTTAGCGAGATAACAAATCGCGCAGCAATGGCAGCGGTGTCCGACAGCAAGCGTATTTTTATGGTGCTTAGTGGCTACGGCCAGCCAGATCAGCAAGCACCGGGCTATGAATTTGATGAATTTGCCAAAGCGTATTTAATCTTTCAGGCACATGGTATCAGCGTTGATATTGCCAGCCCGCAAGGCGGCAACATTGAGGCCGATAAGTACGACCCGGCCAAAGCCTATAATCAGCAGGTGCTGAGCGACGCGGCGATTATGGCGAAGTTAAACAATACCCTGAGCACAGCGCAGCTAAAGGCCAGCGACTATCACGGCATTTTTATTGTTGGCGGCAAAGGCGCCATGTTTGATTTACCAAAAGATGCTGCCCTGCAGCAACTAATTGCCGATATTTATCAGCAGCAGGGTTCGGTGGCCGCGGTATGCCATGGCCCGGCTGCGCTGGTAAACGTTACATTAGCCGACGACAACTATCTGGTGGCCAATAAAGCGGTAAACGGCTTTACCAATGAAGAAGAGCGGTTATTTGGCAAAAAGTGGCTAGCCAAATTTGACTTTATGCTGCAGGACAAACTGATTGAGCGCGGCGGCCGCTTTGAGCACAGCCCGATGATGCTAAGCCATGTGGCGGTGAATAACCGGTTGATCACCGGACAAAACCCGGCCTCTACGGTGGCGACAGCCAACGCGCTGCTGGAATCACTGGGCATTACCCCGCAGCCGATGGCGCCGCACAAAGATGATGCCACCCTGGCCCTGGTGGCTGAATTTTTAAACGGCAAGGTGACTGCAACGCAGCTGTTAGCGGCCGATGCCGCGCAGTATCAACTTGAATTGCTCGGCATGTACGGGTATTACTACGTGAATACTGCCAACACTACACAAGAGAGGCAGCATGCGCTAACGCTGATGCAAGCGGGCCAAAGCGCCATTAACAATCCGTCGCTGGATATGACTATTGCGCAAACTCAGCTTAAACTGGGCGACAAGGCCGCAGCACGGGCCACTCTGCAGCAGATTTTGGCCGCTAAGCCTGATTTTGCCGCAGCAACAGCATTGTTAGCGACGTTGTAGCTTTAAACTGTACTGATTTAGACCCGAATGGATTGATTGATGAAAGAGCCCGCCGCCCTGCAGGTACTGCTGATTGAAGATGAGCTGAGTATTGCGAAAAACATTGCCGGCTATATGGAACAACAAGGCCATATCTTTGATTTTGCCAGCAATGGCAAACATGGGCTGGCGTTGGCGCTGCAACAGCATTACGACCTGATCATTCTGGACTTAAACCTGCCGGGTATGGATGGTCTGCAGTTATGCACAGCGCTGCGACAACAGGCCGACCGCCATATCCCACTGTTAATGCTGACCGCACGCGACAGCATCGATGACAAGCTTGCTGGTTTTCACGTCGGCACCGACGATTATCTGACCAAACCCTTTTCGTTACAGGAGCTGGAAGTGCGTTGCCTGGCGTTATCGCGACGTCATCTGTTGCAACAGCAACACACGATAACCCTGGGGCCGTTAGTGCTGGATAAACAGCGCCGAATAGCCAAACGCGATGACCAGCAGCTGGCGCTAAATGCGATGGGCTATAAAATTCTGCTGCTGTTGGCCGAAGCCTACCCGCAGGTGGTCAGCCGCAGCGAACTAAGCCGGCAGCTTTGGCGCGATGAGCCGACAGAATCTGACGCGCTGCGCTCGCATATTTATCAGTTACGCACTGTGCTGGATAAGCCTTTTGCTTATCCGCTGTTAAAAACCGTATTTGGCGTCGGTTTTACGCTGGAGATAACCGAAGCATGAGCGCAAAATCCCGTAACATCAGCACCAAGTTTCACAGTTTAAGCCGGCGTATCGTCGTGCAGTTCTGTATTTTCACCCTGGTGATTTCTGCCGTTTACAGCCTTATTTCTTTTATCCTGATGTATACGCTGGAAGACAGCTTTATTGAACAGCAATTGCAGCAAGAAGCAGCATACCTCAGTACCAAATATCAGCAAACAGCTAGCTGGCCCGCGCCAAGAAGCCAGTCGATGCAACTGCACTTTAGCCGCGACAGCCTGCCCGATGAAATACGCCCAAAAGCGCTGGCAGAGCCAGAACGTAAAGAGTTCTTCGGCCAGCAGGGCAGGCATTATCACTTATATACGGTTAGCGCACAGCCAGAAGTGTTGCTGCTGGCAGAGGTGAGCCGGCAGTTGCTGGTGCGGCCTATTAGTGGCGGTGTGCTGCAATTTCTGCTGGTCAGCGCCCTGCTTGTCAGCAGCATTGCCTGCCTTATCGCCTGGTTTGTCAGCCGCCGCACCACCCGTCCACTGAAACAGTTGGCAGCGCTGGTTGATAGCGCTGCCCCACAACAGTTGCCGCAGCAATTTGCCAATCAGTTTGCTAATGACGAAGTGGGCATTTTAGCCCGCACACTGGAGCAAAGTTTAGGCGGGATCGCTCGCGCGCTTGAGCGCGAAAAAAGCTTTACCGCCGATGTCAGCCACGAGCTACGCACGCCCCTGGCGGTGATTAAAAACACGGTGGAGCTATGGCAAAGCCAACAAACCGGCTATCAACAAAATACTCAGCAACACACTGCTCACCCACGAACAGAACCTGACGCTGATCAGCTACTAATAACGCGCATTTATGATGCTGCGGTGCAAATGGAAAAAACCGTGCAAACCCTGCTTATTCTGGCCAGAGAAGAGCATACCGCCGCTAAGCACAGCAGCACGGCACTGATGCCGCTGGTTGAGCGGGCAATTTTAGACAACAGCATGCTGCTGCAAGGCAAGGCGGTAACAGTGCAGCTGTGTGACAGTTGCCAGGTCATCATTAACGCCAATGCCGACATGCTAAAAGTGCTACTGGATAATTTGCTGAGTAACGCCTTTAAGTACACTGAAGCCGGCGAGATCAGCATTGCATTTAGCGATAACTGCCTGCTGATCCGCGACACCGGCCCGGGCATAGAGGCCAATATTTACCCGCATGTTACCGAGGCCGGAGTAAAAGGCCGGCAAAGTACCGGCTTTGGTTTTGGCTTAGCCATCGTTAAACGATTATGTGAACATCAGGGCTGGCAGATGAGCGTTAGCAGCGACAGTGGTAGTGGCATTAACGATAAAGGCAGCAGCGACCACAGTAACTGCAGCCCCGTTAGAATGAGTACGGGCACCATGGTCAGTGTCGGGTTTAGTCACTAACCTTGCCATCGCTAACATAGCGATAGTCGGAGAAAGTGTCGGTTGAGACTTCATCAATTTGCGTAAAAAAGGCAAAGGTGCCTTTCATCCTCATTTGCTGCTGTTGTGGCAGTATTGCATTGTCGATTTTAGTAAAGCGTAACGTCAGGTTAAATTCGCTGATATTGGCACTAAACAGCGGCGAAAAGTTTGCCGTGTTGCTAATTTCAATGCTGTCGATATAGTGCAGTGTTTTATTAAAGCGCAGCGAGCCTTGCAGTTTTTTACTGACATCATTACCCAGCTGACTAAGATGCACCCCAAAACTGGCCTGCAGATACTGCGGGCTGTCAAACGTCAGTTGCAAGCTATCGAGTTGAATCAGCTCACTAAGCTTCACCGAGAAACTCTGCTGCCCAGCCGCTTTGGCCTGCTGTTGTTTCGCCGCAGCAAACTTTCGCTGCTGTTTGTTATCCGGTGTGCGGCCATTAATGCTCAGCAACTGCCATTGGCTGTCAGGTGCATTTGCCGGGTCATACAGCTCGATACTGCTGCTGATATCGCCCTCTTCGTTTTCATAGCGATCAATACGATAAGCCCAGTCCCGCCGCGAGCGTTGCTCAAACTGGCTAATTGCAGCTGCAATAGTGCTTTGCAAATCTGCCGCTGCAGTGGGCGACTCATCAACCGCCGCATGCTCTGTACCACTGATATCTGCTGCCTGCAGCTGCGCCGCCAAACCAATGCCAAGTAGCAACCGGGAATATTTTTTAGCCATACTATGCCTTGTTGATAAACCAAACAGGCAGTCAACTTAACCCAGGGCTTGTGAAACCGGCGTGAAATGATAATGTCAGCAGCGAATGCAATGGCAAGGCCGGGAAACTGCAACAGACTGCCCGCTCCAGCACATCAGCCGTAAGCCAGCTTTTTGTTTGCTATAGCCGACCATTGGGTTGTCACGTTGCGTGTTAGTTCAACTGCAGCAAATCCCATTTATTGCCGTATAAATCCTGAAATACGACCCAGTGCCGTAACTTTCTTCTCTGGGCTGCTCGTTAAACTCCATCTGTTTGGTTGCTCAGCGGCACTAGCCTGCCCCACACACACGACAGCCTGGGTCTTTACTAAGGGTAAACTGGCGCCACTGGCCGGTTAAGCCATCAAACAGCTGCAATTTGCCATACGACGGGCTACCGACACCCGCGAGGATTTTTACTGCTTCCAGTGCCTGCATTACGCCAATAACTCCCACAACCGGGCTCAGGATCCCCGCTTCCATGCAGCTTAGCTGCTGCTCGCCAAATAGCTGGCTTAAACAGTAATAGCAGGCTTCATCGCCCTGCATACTAAAGCTGGCCAGCTGGCCTTCAAAACGAATGGCCGCACCGGATACCAGCGGTACTTTGGCATTAACACAGGCAGCGTTAATGGCATTGCGGGTAGCCAGGTTATCAGTGCAATCGAGCACGAGTGAAAACCGGGGTACCAGTGTGGCTAAATCTTCCGCGCTTAAACGCTGCTGCAACGCATCGATTTTAATTTCAGAATTTAACTGGCGTAAACTGGCCGCTGCTTGCTGTACTTTACTCTGGCCAATATCGGCCTCCCGGTACAGGATCTGACGTTGCAGGTTGCTGCGGTCGACAGCGTCATTGTCTGCCAGGGTAATACTGCCTACACCACTGGCAACTAAATAAGGTGCAGCAGCGCAGCCTAAGCCGCCCATACCGACAAGCAGCACGTTACTTGCCAGCAGCGCTTCCTGGCCCCGGAAGTCCAGAGCTGGCAGCATTAACTGCCGGCTGTAGCGTATAGCCTGTTCGGTATTAAGTTGTATTGTCATGCTCTTACCTGATGATTGGCCCGCATTATCGACTGCCGGTGCTATCATAAGCTACACTCTAAAATATTACCAAAGGCTGGTTCTTGGGGGCCTTTGGCTTAACCGCCAGAACTATTATGTCATCTAACGTTAAACTGCTGCTGTACATTTTTCGCACCGCCGAGAATATCCACAACATCGCTTAAAATACGTTATATTTTATTGAACCAAATGTAGCGCGTTTCGTCTGCTTATATGTTTTAGCAACAAACTGGCAGCTTTAAACTTGTTTAAGCATCAGCAAGGATGGATTATGAATAAGAATATTAATCATACCGACCCCGCCAAAAATATAAATTCAGCACGTGGTAACGGCGGTGAACCCCATCAGAAAACAGACAAGCGCACCCAGGCGCTGACGACTCAGCAAGGTGTCGTTATCACTGACAACCAGAATTCGCTGAAGGCTGGTAGCCGTGGCCCTACTCTGCTTGAAGATTTTATATTACGGGAAAAAATTAATCATTTTGACCACGAGCGTATTCCTGAACGCATTGTCCACGCTCGCGGCAGCGCCGCCCATGGCTATTTTCAGCTGACCGAATCATTGCAAGAGTACACTACCGCAAATATTCTGTGTGAAACCAATACAAAAACTCCCTTATTTGCTCGGTTTTCTACTGTTGCCGGCAGTAAAGGCTCAAAAGATACACCGCGTGATGTTCGGGGTTTTGCCGTAAAATTGTATACAAATCAAGGTAACTGGGATTTGGTAGGGAATAATATGCCTGTGTTCTTTATCCAGGATGCCATTAAATTCCCTGATCTTATTCATGCGGTGAAACCAGAGCCCGATCGCGGTTTTCCGCAGGCAGCGTCTGCTCATGATACGTTTTGGGATTTTGTTTCTTTAACTCCGGAAACGATGCACAACGTGATCTGGCTGATGAGTGATCGGGCTCTGCCACGCAGCCTGCGAATGATGGAGGGGTTTGGTATCCACAGTTATCGTTTGCTCAACCAGCAGGGTAACAGTACCTTTGTGCGGTTTCATTGGAAACCAGTACTGGGTGTGCAGTCGACCACATGGGACGAAGCCATAAAAATATCAGGGGCCGACCCGGATTATCATCGGCGTGATTTGTTTGAGGCCATTGAGCGAGGCGACTTTCCTGAATGGGAATTGGGTGTTCAGTTATTCACTGCAGAGCAAGCACAGCAGTTTCCGTTTGATCACTTAGACGCCACCAAGCTTATACCAGAAGAGCTGGTGCCGGTTAAAATCGTCGGTAAAATGGTGCTGGATCGTTACCCTGACAACTTTTTTGCTGAAACAGAGCAAGTGGCATTTTGCCCTTCTCATGTGCCGCCTGGCATTGATTTTAGTAGTGACCCGTTACTGCAAGGTCGACTATTCAGTTATCTCGACACGCAATTGTCTCGCTTAGGCTCAGTTAATTTTGCGCAATTACCCATTAACGCCCCTAAGTGTCCCTTTGCCAACATGCAGCGCGATGGCCAGATGCAAATGCAAGTGCCCAAAGGCCGTGTTGCCTATGAACCGCAAAGTTTGGATCCGGATATGCCACGTGAAAGCGCTAAACGTGGCTTTACCTCATTCGAGGAGCAGCTTGATGATGGAGTAACAGGCCGCATTCGGGCAGAAAAATTTGCCGATCATTACAGTCAGCCGCGTCTGTTTTATCGCAGTCAAACACCAGCAGAACAGGCTCATATTGCTTCGGCCTATGCTTTTGAACTGGGCAAAGTGGATACGCCGCATGTACGGTGCAGGGTGCTCAGTCATCTGCGGCTTATTGATGAAAATTTAGCCAACCGTGTTGCGGCAGCACTTGGTATGAAGTTACCAGCAGCAGCTGACGCCGCCGCTGCGGTGCAGGATCTTGCTACCTCTGATGCGTTACAAACTATCGGCCTGACACCTGCCCGTTTAACTGGCCGGCAAATTGGTATGCTGATAGCAAAAGGCTCGAAGCACAGCGAAATTAAAAAGTATCAGCAAGCCTTAGAAGCTGAGGGCGCCAGTATAAAGCTGGTTGCACCGGGGCGGGAGGTTGAGCTTGATGATGGCACACGCCTGCAATCTGCTGAACGCATTGCCGGCGCACCATCTGTATTTTTTGATGCGGTGGTCAGTATTATTATGCCTGAACAAGCCAAAATATTAGCCAACGATAGCTCAACCCTGGATTGGTTTACCGATGCGTACGTGCATTGCAAGGCCATTGCGTATTGCGGTGCAACAGATGAATTTATTTTAAGCAAACTGCCACTGGAAAAAGACGCTTATATTACCCCACTGGCCGATATTGATACCTTTATCGATAATGCCAAATCACGTTTCTGGGATCGTGAGCCCAGGGTGCGTGATCTGGCGTAAGCCTGGCGGCTGATTCGCGGCTATTGAAACTTAAAGCTCAACCTTTGGGTTTCGAAGCAGTTCTTGCTGTTACGATATTCCCCCCTTAACGTAACCACCGCCGTTGATGAAAGCCGCTATTTCCAGCCAATGGTTAGTCTATCACCTCATAGTGAATGGGCTTGTAGGAAAAATTGTTTGACTGACCAGCAGAGCATGCGGTTAATCCGACAATTAAATCCATTTTTGCTTTGAAAATAGTGTAGTCGCCAGCTTTACTTTTCGGTGGTAAAACCTTGATCCGGCCTTTTTCATCGACGGCCACATTCATAAAAGTATTGAAAGTAGTACTTATAAGATGCTCGGGAATACCATAGTCGGCAAAGGCATTAACTAAATTGCCGTAACAGCCTGGCACGGCCTCTTCTTCCGGATAGAAATGGCTAAAGGTATCCTTGCTGCAGGGGGTTAGTAAGAAGTCGTGATCCTCAACTTTATCTTCAATAATTTCAAACATCTCGTTGCTGAAATTGGAGTAGAGTTTGCTGCCCCGGCAAAAGTGCAGCGACTCGTTGTAATCAAGCGAGCGCCCCGACGACAAGTATTCATGAAAGTTATGCTGATTAAAACAGTACAGATCAGCCACCTGTTCTCCTTCAGGATCAATAACCTTAAGCAACTGGCCTGCTTTCATGCTAAATGCGGTGCCACTTCTGGGCATTATGACTTTACTCATTATCTCTCCTTGCTGAAAATGGACAGCGCCACTTAGCGCCGACTGCCCGGCCACTATATTGGCGCGCTTCTGAAACTTCACCGTGATCAGCCAGCACAGGGTTAGGCTCACCACAAAATACGGCATCATTTTTGCGGATTTGTTGTCGCATACTATGAAATTTATTTTCTTCTTTCAGCTGTTCGAACTGATTATGCAGATTAAAAACAATAGCCGGGTAGCGAAACTGCCGTGACTTACGCTGACTATACGGATTTAAACCAATAATAAAAAACGCTTCACCTCCCAGGCTAAAGCTGAAATGCGTCTCTGCCGGCAAATCACTTACCCGGCTATCCCATTTAAAACGTTCGCTGTCTTTATCGTGCAGTGCCTGTAAACGGGCCCACAGCGCGCGTTCAAAACCGGCATCGCTGCCGGTATCGCAGTCCGGGAATACACAGACCAGGCTGAAGAAAATATCATTTTGCTGCTTAAACTGAGAAATGAACTGATAAATGCAGCGTAATATTGCTTCATCGTCTTTGTCACTGCTGATATCACCGAATTTATGAAGTTCAATCCGACGTTTATTCCGCGCTATTTTCGCTCCGACACAAGGATAGCCGTGCTGCGTTATAAACTCATCAAAGCACGCCACCCACTCCGCTCCGTCATCCTGCTTCATCCCCGTATTTACTGGCTTAATTACCGCGTGTTGCATAGGACACCTCTGCAGCATCATCTATATCTGTCAACATCTGAGGCGAAATGCATGCCAGAAAGCTGACTGTGAGGTGAACAAACACACCCAGGGAATAAATACAATATATATCATTAACTTAATGAAATGCTGCGAATAATCTGTAGTTGCCCACTGCTGACCACGTTACAAATTATTGGAAAATAATTCATAAAATTGTATATTTTTCTGTTTTAACGGCAGGCGTTAGTTAGAAGCAGCATGGATTGGTGCCGGTGGTTTAATAACCGCAGCATAAAATGCTACAACTGGGATTTTATCAGGTTAGCCGCTAAACTTTAGATACTGTTGAGTTGCTCAGAAGGTTTAACGATGCGTTTATTACAGCTGATGCTTTTAGGAATTTGTTTACTGGTGCCGCAGGCACTGGCAGAAGAACATCATCATAACTATATTGGCAACCATGGCATGGTGTTATTTGCGGCAGATGATATTCTGCTCGGCTCGTATTTACCACTAAACCAGCCGCCTTATGATTACCAGCTGATTTACCAGCTGACACTCCCCCCAAAAGCGCAAACCGCCGTGCTAACGTTTCTGCAAGCCGGCCGCCAGCTGACATTAATACCAGAGCAATTGAATTTGAACAGGCTGATAGCGGGTGATAGTTTTACCGCTAACGGCACAATTTTTTATGATCATTTTGCCCATGCCGGGCGGGTCTGGTATGAGGATATCGCAGTCAGATTTGCCCGCCTGCTGTACCAGCGGCCAATAAACCAGCCAGGCGATATCACAGAGTCGCGCTATGACGTGCTGAGAGTCAATCAAAGCTACTTTTTAATTCACCAAATTGCTGCCAACGCCGGTTATGATCAAATTTTGCGAACCGATCAGGCGCCACCAGAACCGCTGATATTAAAAGCACCAGCGGATGTCACCGCCCTGCAGCAGCTGAACGCTATGGGTATTCAGGCTACCGAGGTTTATCTGCAAATGGCAGAGCGTAATTAAGCCAACGATGCTAAACGTCAGGGTGTACTGCTCTCTGTCAGCCGGGCGGCGGCAATATCGGCTAACAGGCTGTCAAGCTGTTGCCGGCTTAACCACTGGCCGCGCACCATCACACCAGCAGGCTGATTCAGCACGCTCAAATCGTCTAACGGGTTACCGTCAACCAGCAGTAAATCGGCGCGCTGGCCGGCTTTAACCTGGCCAAACTGATCTTCATCAGCAAAATACTCGCCAACCAGCACGGTGCCACTGCGCAAAATGTCGTAGGGGCTCATGCCCGCTTCAAGCATCTTTGGTATTTCCCGGCGTAATGACAACCCCGGTACACTGAACAATTGCGGCGCGTCAGTGCCCAGTAAAATAGTTACCCCGGCCCGGTATAGCTCGCCCAGCAACAAGCGGCGATTTTCAGCGTGCAGTGCAGCGGTAGCCCCCGTGTAGTAACTGCCACTGGCTTGCTGTAAATAGCGCTGCCAGCCGTCTACTACCCGCGCTGGCATATATTTAAGCTCCGGATAAGCCTGTAGCTTCTCGCTATCGGCAGCGCCGATAATGGTTTGCCATAATGCTTCGGTAGGCACTACCGCCACGTTATGTTGTTTGGTCAACGCCACCAGCGGCGCCATATCTTCGGGGGTTAACACCGTATCAAAACCATCCAGCGCTGCCATATAGCCATCGAGATGATCAATGGTTCTGCTACCCAATAAAATGGCCTGCTTTATACCCACAGCTTCTGGCACATGGCCGGCAAAATCAATATTTTGCTTATTGGCTTCAGCAGCTATCGCCTGGTAATGCTCAAGACTTAAGCCGGGGTGGATTTTCAACAGGTCCCAGCCCTGCTGCTTGTGCTCGCGTACCCGCTGCCGCGCTTGTTCTGTCGACGTTACCGTGTGCTGATTAAAACTGGGGCCGGCCAGATACAAGGTCGGGCCCAGGCGCTTACCGCTGGCAATATCATCTTTAAGCTGCAACTGCCTATCATGGCCCAGCATACCGCGCACCGTAGTGACCCCGCCCGCTAAATAAAGCGTTAATACATCATCCAGATAGCGCTTAGGCACACCACTGAAATCAGCCAGCGGGGGTACATGGCCATGCATCTCGGAAAGCCCTGGCAACAGGTAGCGGCCAGCGCCGTCAATCAGCGTTGCGCCTTGCGGTATTGCAAGCTCATTGGCGGCGCCAACGGCAATAATCCTGTCGCCTTGCACCACCACCCGCTGTTTGCGCAGCACCTGTTGGTCGGGTGCAACCGGCTCGGTATGCATCGGCAATACATGCACCTGGTCAAATACGATATAACCTTGTTTAACTGATGGCTCAGCCTGCTTGCTTTGCGCTGCACCGCTTACTGACGGCAACGCCAGTACCAGCACCAACACCATAAAATAACTAAACCGGAATAATAATGTTTTCAGTAACATGGTACCGCGCCTTATGCCGCCATCAGAGCTTGGTATGATGAACAAGCCTCTGCAGTTTGGCAATGCCTGATAAAATGTTTGGCAATGCCAGATACGATGTTTGTCACTCACCAAACATTTTCTTTGCCCGTTGGGCAATTTCTGCCTCGGTCAGATCCTCAGTATGAGTGGCAAACATCCAGCGATGGCCAAAAGGGTCAACCAGACAACCAGTGCGGTCTCCCCAAAACTGATCAGCCACTTCCATCGAAAGCTTAGCACCGGCCGCTGTGGCCTGTTTAACCAGCGCATCGACATCTTCAACATAAACCATCAGGCTAACCGGACTGTCACCCAGCATATCCGGGCTTTTGCTGCCCCACTCATCGCTTTGCTCGCTTAACATAAACAGCGCAGCACCAATTCGCAATTCGGCGTGCATGACCGCACCATTGGGCATATCCATCCGGCTGATTAGTTCTGCGCCATAGGCCTTTTGATAGAAATCAATGGCTTTGGCCGCACCTTTAACCGTTAAATAAGGGATGGCCGAAGCATAATTTGGTGGGATAGGTAGAATAGACGCCATATCAGTCTCCTTCTGTTGAGTCTCAGGCTCTATCAGTATAGCGGGGATCCAGCGTTACAGTGTCTGCTTCGTCAATTTGCTGATGGTTGCAAAATGACACAATCTATCGGGCAGACAGCAATACAGGTCGGTGTGTCATAGTAGCCGATACATTCGGTGCAAAGGGCAGCAGTAACTTCATAGTGTTCTGGCCCCATGCTGATGGCATCGTTGGGGCATTCGGGTACACACATATCACAGTTAATACAGCTGACGTCAATTACCGCAGGCATAATTATTCCATGGCCTCAGCTGCCGCATTAGTGGCTAAATCACCACCCGGTTGTTGTGCGGGTGTCAGCTGCTTTAGCAGCATGGCAAAGCGCACATCGCAAAGTAGCGGAAGCTGCACTTTCAGCTGATAACAGGCGCCGGGCGCCAGTACAATGTCATTATTTTGTTTATCACGCAGGGCCTGTAACTGAAAACTGTGGTTCCCTTTTGGTGTCATCAGCAGCAGATTATCACCAACAGCAAACTGGTTTTTCACCTCTAGCAAGGCAAAGCCTTCATTATCCGGCTCACCGATAAATTCCCCTACCAGCAGCTGCTCACCGATGCTGTGGCTGGTGTCATAATTCTGGGTGTCCTGCGGTTTATGCCGGCGCAAGAACCCTTCGGTAAAGCCGCGGTTGGCCATACCATTAAGCTCTTGCAGTAAGCTTTCATCAAAGGCTTTACCGGCCATCGCATCGTCTATCGCCTGGCGATAAACCTGGGCGGTACGCGCCACATAATAAGGCGATTTGGTGCGTCCTTCTATTTTCAATGAATGCACGCCCATTGCCGCTAACGCCGGCACATGTTCAATGGCCCGTAAATCTTTGGAGTTCAGAATGTAAGTACCGTGAAGATCTTCGTCTATCGCCATCAGCTCACCGGGCCGGCCTGGCTCTTCAATAAGGGTCGGGCTACTGATTGGGGTAAACTGGCCGACCTCATCCTCGCCCGCGTCGTGCACCTGATAAGGCCAGCGGCAGCTATTAGTACAGGTACCCTGATTTGGGTCGCGCTTATTAATATAGCCTGATAACAGGCAACGGCCGGAATAGGCCATACAAAGCGCGCCATGAACAAACACTTCCAGCTCCATATCGGGCACTTCACGGCGAATTTCAGCAATTTCCTCTACCGACAATTCACGCGATAAAATCAACCGCTCAATACCCTGCTGTTGCCAGAACCTGACCGCTGCCCAGTTAACGGTATTGGCCTGCACCGACAAATGCAGCGCCTGCTTTGGGAAATGCTGCCGCAGCAGATAAACCACCCCTGGGTCGGAGACAATAAGCGCATCGGGCGTTAATGCCACCACCGGTGTCATATCCTGAATAAAGCGTTGCAGCTTACTGTTATGCGGGGCGATATTCACCACAACATAAAACTTTTTGCCAAGGGCATGGGCTTCACTAATGCCGGTTGCCAGCGCAGCTAAGTCAAATTCGTTATTGCGCACCCGTAAACTGTAACGGGGCTGGCCGGCATACACTGCATCGGCGCCATAGGCAAAGGCCAGCCGCATCGCTTTTAAACTGCCGGCGGGGGAAAGTAATTCAGGTTTTAACATCAGGGCTGCTCTTAAATCTGCAAAATGGCCGCTATTTTAGCGCCAGCCCTGCCAATGGCTTTGATCTGGCGCAAAGCCCGGTTAAACCGCTACACCACTTTAGAGTAGCGCTGCTGGCCTTTTGCCAGATAAGCATCAAAACAGGCACAGATACTACGCACCCAAAGCCGGCCGGCAGCAGTTACTTTAAGTTGGCGCTCGTTTGCTAATACCAGGCCATCTTCGATAAACGGCTGTAATCGTGCTAATCCATCAGTGAAATACTGCCAGAAACTGTCAAGCTGCCATGTCTGGCAAAATGCAGTAATATCAAGCTCAAAATGGCAAATTAACTGGCTGATTAGTGCCGCACGCAGTTTATCATCGTCATTTAAACTAAAACCGCGCTCCACCGCTAAGTTGCCAGCATTAATCGCCCGGTAATACTCCGGTAAGTCCTTGCTGTTTTGCCACAACACCCCGTTTACCTGGCTGATACTGGATACTCCCAGACCAATCAAGGCATCCTGTCCTGCTGTGGTATAGCCCTGAAAGTTGCGTTGTAGCTTACCTGCGCGCTGGGCTTTGGCTAAGCTATCATCCGGTCTGGCAAAATGGTCCATGCCAATAAACTGATAACCGGCAGCAACAAAGCGGTTGATGGCCAGTTGCATCAGCTCAAGCTTTAACGGGGCGTCAGGCATACTGCTGCTGGCAATTTTGCGCTGCGCGGCAAACCGTTCCGGTAAATGCGCATAGCTGAATAACGAAATACGATCTGGATTAAGCCGGATAACTTCTTCGATTGTTTCAACAAAACTTGCTGGTTGCTGATACGGCAGGCCGTAGATTAAATCCAGATTAATGGAGCTGAAACCCAGCTCGCGACTAAGCATCACCTGGTGGCGGATAAGGTCAGTATCCTGCACGCGGTTAATGGCAATTTGCACTTTTTCATCTAAATCCTGGACGCCAAAGCTCACCCGGTTAAAACCGAGCGTTTTCAGATGGCGCAGCTTATTATCGCTGCAACTGCGCGGGTCAATTTCAATACTGATTTCAGCATCACTATCAATAGTAAAGTGCTGCTGTAACAGTGCCATCAGACGGCTTAGTTGCACTTCAGTTAAAAAGGTCGGGGTGCCGCCGCCCAGATGCAACTGATCAATACTTTTATTTAGCAATATTGGCTGATACAGCGCCATCTCCTGAGCTAAGGCATCGAGGTAAATATCAGCCTTATGTTGATGGCGGGTAACGACTTTATTGCAACCGCAGTAATAGCAAAGCTTGTGGCAAAACGGGATATGCAGATAAAGACTCAGCTTAGCGGCAGCCTGACTGATCGCCTTGTTGATTAGTGTTTGATCAAAAGCGGTATCAAGCGCCAGCGCAGTCGGGTAAGAAGTGTATCGCGGACCATTAATATTATATTTGCTTATTAATGGCGGATCCCAAGTCAGACACTGCATCACTACCTCTTCGCTATTGATTTATCGCCGGCCAGTATAATCGGCTCTGGGCAGCTGCGGTTTGATCTAACGCAGGTTAACGGTCTGCTTTGCGCAGGATCAAACCAGATAATTGATTTCATCTTTATAATTACCACTGGTTTATCGGACAAAGCGGTACAGAAGTGGTAACCAATCTTAGTCAGTTACTTGCAATACCTCAGGAACAGGAACCAAAGGTTTCTCAACTTATCAGTAAGCAATTGCTCTGCTGCAGCCCGGACACCAGTGTCCAGCAGGCAGCCCGCCTGATGCATCAGCATCAGGTCAGTTGTATTCTGATCACTGAGCACCATAACGTACTGGGGATCTGGACAGAAGCCGATGCCAAACGGGTCAACTGTCAGCTGACACCAGCCTATCAGCAGCCTATCAGCCAGCTGATGACCACGCCGGTTATCCATGTTGACGCTGACACGCCGCTGAATCAGGCTGCCAGCCTGATGTTGCAAAAGCGGATCCGCCGGCTACTGGTAGTAGACAGTGAACAGCGTCCGCTCGGCATCCTGACTCAGAGTGATATCGTCCGGCAGCAGCGGATTGAACACTACCTGCGGTTAAGAGATGTTGGCTCCTGCATTTCTAAACCGCCGCTGAAGATAGCCAGCAGCACCCCGCTTAGCCTGGCCGTGCAAACCATGCATCAGCACAATGCCGAGGCTGCTATCGTTGAGTTTGCTGATGAAATCCCTGGCATTATTACTGAGCGCGATTTAATTAAGCTGATTGCCGAAGGTAGCTGTCACAGCGAGCTTTCGGATCTGGCCCAGCGGCCGGTATTAACGGTTAGCAGAGATTGCAGCCTGTTGCAGGCGGTTGATATTTTAAAAGAGAAAAACTTTCGTCATCTTGCCGTAACCGATGACCAGCAGAGGATTTGCGGCGTGTTGTCGTTCAGCGATATTCTGATTAATGTTGAATATGCCTATGTTGAACAGTTAAAACAGGCACTGCAAGCCCGGGATCAGGCGCTTCGCACCTCAGCCGATTATCTGCGTCTGGCGCAAAAAGTTATTGATGCGTCACTCGACGGTATTATGATCACCAACGTGCATGGCATTATCGAATCAGTAAACCCCAGTTTCAGTCAGCTTACCGGTTACAGCGCAGCAGAAGCGCTGGGCCAGACCCCGGCCCTGCTCAGTTCTGGCTTACATAATAAAGATTTTTACCGATCAATGTGGCTAACCCTGACTGAGCAGGGTCACTGGCAGGGTGAAATATGGAATAAGCGTAAAAACGGTGACATTTACCCGCAATGGCTGTCAATTACTGCGATAAGAGATGAAAAAGGGGAAACTTGTCAGTTCGCTGCCATTTTCAGTGATATCAGTGAGCGTAAACATCAGGAAAAGAAAATTCATCAGCTGGCCTATCTGGATGAACTTACCGGCCTGGCGAACCGGCGGCTGTTCCTTGACCGGTTAAAACTGGCACTGGCCAATGCGCAGCGCCATCAGCATAAGATGGCCGTACTGTTTCTCGATTTAGATTTATTTAAACGGATTAATGATACCCTGGGCCATCAGGCCGGAGATGAGGCATTGACCGAAGTTGCAAGGCGCTTAACAGCCAGTGTCCGTGATGGTGAATCGGTCGCCAGGCTCGGTGGTGATGAATTTACCATTCTGCTGCCGGAAGTAGATGATATTGCGTCGCTGGAAGTGCTGGCCAGAAGGCTTATCAGCCAGTTTGAGAAACCCTTTCGTTTATTACAGCAGGATTTTTTTCTGACCACCAGCATTGGTATCAGTGTGTTCCCCGCTGATGCCAATACCACTGATCAGCTGATAAAGCATGCCGATGTAGCAATGTATCAGGCAAAAGCTGCCGGTCGTAATCAGTATTGTTTTTATCAGGAACACATTGGCCAGCAAAGCCATGATGAACTGAAGCTTGAACAGGAGCTGCGCCTGGCACTGCAGCAGCAGAATATGGAAGTCTGGTATCAGCCTAAGGTCGACCTTGCCAGCGGTGAAATATGCTCGCTGGAGGCACTGGTGCGCTGGCAGCATTATCAGCATGGTTTTATTGCGCCCGATCGTTTTATTCCGCTGGCAGAGAAACTTGGCTTAATTAATTTACTGGGTGATCAGGTGCTGGCGCAGGTATGTCGTGATATTCGCGATCATCAGCTTAAGGTGCCGGTAGCAGTGAATATTTCGGCGGTGCAGCTTATCGACCCGACCTTTAATCAGCGGCTGCAACATCATCTTTGTCAGTATGATATTTCGCCGCGCTGCATCGAGCTGGAACTGACCGAAAGCTGCCTGATCCCCGAGCAGGCAGAGGCCACGTTCGCCTTACTGACCAGCCTGCGCCAACAGGGCTTTCGCATCTCCATCGATGATTTTGGCACCGGTTACTCGTCGTTGTCGTATTTACGCCGGTTGCCGATTGACTGCCTTAAAATTGATCGCAGCTTTGTCGATGAATTACCGGAAAACGCCGAGGACAGTCAGATTGCACTGGCTATTATTGCTATGGCCAATGCCCTGGGTCTGGATGTGATTGCCGAAGGCGTTGAACACCCAAGACAACGGGATTTTTTACTGCAGGCCGGTTGCGCAACCGGCCAGGGCTACCTGTATGCCCCGGCTATGCCGCGGGCAGAGTTAACAGCATTATTGAAGTGCTAGTTTAACTGTTGCTTTAGTAAATCAACCAGTGGCTGAAATTCAGCTTTATTTTTGTCATTTAAATCAATCAGCGCCTGATGTGCCCGTAAGATCATCTCACCTTGTTGCTGTTCACTATAAGGGCTGGTTGTCACGCTGCTCAGAGTGACATCAGGGCTGGTCGGCTTTTCAACAATCTCAAATGCCTCGTCCAGACACAAGCTGAACAGCAATTCGTTTATCTGGGGCTGGGTCGAAAACAGGGTTGGCTTTGGCAACTGCTGTTGCTGGCAATAGCGTGCCAGGCTGGCCAACAGGCCGACATGGGTACTATCCAGAAAAGTAGCGTCGTTTAAATCAATGATCACCTGCTGACAACTGACCGGTTTGCTGAACAGTCTTTCAATTAGATCATCCATTCCGGCGGCATTGGTGTAACGCAACTCGCCGCACAGCTTAAAAAAACAACAACTATTAATACTTGCAAACAAAATCTGCTGTTGCATCAGGTATTACTCCGGCCACGGGTTACCCTCAGTATAGTTAAATCATCCGGTAGTGTCTGGTCCGGCTGAATATCCAGCGCCTGCAGCAGGAGCGGAATGTCAGTGGTTGCTTTACTCTGTTGCTGCAGAAACTGCAGTTTTTGCTCATTATCCGGCTGCGGCAATAAATCCAGTAAACCGTCAGAACACAACAATAAACTGCTACCGGCCGTCATATTAAGCTGTTTATTCTGATAACGGGCAAAGTCAAACATGCCAGCCGGAGTGCTTTTTAACTCGAGGTAATTTGCATCAGCTGGTTGCGGTTGCTGGAAAAGCGGCCAGGGATAGGCCCCGGCATTGGCATAGCGCAGTTGATGGCTTTGGGTATCAAGTACGGCATAGAACAGCGCAATATATTTGCTGATGTTTTCACGCAGCAATTCACTGTTCAACGCGGCTAACAGTGCTGCCGGGTCCAGCAATATGTCAGTACTCCCCCGCTGGTACTGCTCCAGCGCGGCACTGATAAAACGCTTTAAGTAAACGGTTACAAAAGCCGATGCCACGCCATGGCCCGCCACGTCGGCAATATAAAACACAACGTTATGCTCATCAGCATTAAAATAATCGACAAAATCGCCGCTCATAAAATCAGAAGGATACAACGCATGACTGAACTGATATTCGCCCCAGCTAAACTGCGGGGCGGGCAACATTTTAAACTGAACCTGTTTACCGGCACGCTCGCCGGCCTCCAGTTCAGCCAGTGATTGCTGCAACTGCTGATTGATAACCGCCAGCTCTGCCGTTCTGGCCTGAACTTTTGCCTCAAGAGTTTCATTTAACAGCGCGAGCTCCGATATCGCCGTATAAGCCCGCAGTGCCGACAACACAGTGGTGGTTAAACGTTGCACTGTCAGTTCCGTTTTAGCCCGGTAATCATTGATATCGTAATCCTGAACCACTTTTTGCTCAGGGGCCTGCCCTGGCTGGCCGGTGCGCAGTACAATACGTACCAGATGGTTTTGCAAGGTGTCACGGATATAATGCACCAACGTCAGACCAGCATCGTCAGTTTCCATTACCACGTCCAGCAACACCAGGGCAATATCATCGCGTTCTGCCAGAATGGGCCTGGCTTCAGCGGCACTGTAAGCGCTGATAAATTTAAGTTTATGGTTCTGAAAATTAAAATCACGCAGCGCCAGTAAGGTAACCTGATGAATTTCAGGATCATCATCCACAATCAGCACGGTCCAGTACTGAAGCTCGGCCGTTGTTGTTTCCGGGTCATCAGCAAAAACCATAGCATCATCCGCAGGGTTCGGGCGGGTGGGCAGCGGATTGGTTTCGGTGGCAGAAGGGTCCTGGGTCATTGACGGCCTCTGAACATAATCTAGCTATTGACTGACCGTAGCATAGTTAACTCCGGCAGAAAACACCCAAAAATTGAATGTATAACCACGGCTCTGGTTACTACTTTCAGCTTGCAAAGCCGCACTGGTAAAAACTACCGGTTTGTTAACAGAAGCATGAAATAACTGCGGAGTATTTTAGCAATGAATGGAAATCATCTCTAATTAACCAATCCGCACAACTATATATAATTCAAATAAATCAATATCTTAATCATTAATTTTGCCACCAGTAGCCTACATGTACCCAAGCTGGCCTGCATGCTGCATTTAGATCATTGTCCTGTCAGATGGATGTGTTTAGTGGCACTAAGCAAAAGCTATAGCTGCCAGATATTAAATTAATATGGAGAACTCACCTTATGGCACAGTTAAATAACCCGGAAATAAAACATGTACATGACATTATTCAGGTGCTGAACAGCGGTATCGATTTTTATGGCGACGCCAAAGAAAAAGTGGATGATCGGCAGCTGGCACAATTTTTTGACCGGATGCTAAACGCTCGCCGGCTGATAAAAGAGCGTCTGCAACCGTTCGCTATTCAGGAAGATGGTGAGCGTGAAGATGGCTCAGCCTTTACTGTAGAGGCCCGTAAAGTATACACCAAGGTAATAGGTGCAATGTCATCTGATAAAGAGCATACCTACATCAGCCAACTTGAAGAAGTCGAAGATAAAACGCTGGAAGAGCTGAAAGCCGCATTAAAGGAAAACCAGCCGCCACAGTTTGAGACGGCCTTGCGCCAGTCATTAACAACGATGCAGGAATGCCATGATGAAATGCGGGCATTGAAAAAAGCGACCAGCCACTAACTGGCTTAAAAACTTAAAAAAACGGCCATTCAGGCCGTTTTTTTCTTGCTGTTACTGCTTGCTTATTGCAGGCTGGCTCACCAGGGACTCAGTGGATACCGTGGCGCTGCAACCAGAGTTCCAGCAAGGTAACCTGCCACAATTTGGAGCCGAATTTACCGGTGTAATGTTCCGGTGCTGCCAGCATGGCATCAATGTAGTTCATATTAAACAGTTTACGGGCTCTGGCTTCGGGCTGGCTGAATACCTCTTTGGCCAGTTCCAGATACTCGCCTTGCATCTGGCGCAAAGCCGGCACCGGAAAATAGCCTTTCGGCCGGTCGATAACCGCACTGGGTATAATATCTCTGGCGACCTGCTTTAACAGGTACTTACCGCCATCGCGCAGTTTTAACGGGTGCGGGATCTGAAACGCCAGCTCTACCAGTTCATGATCCAAAAATGGCACCCGCGCTTCCAGACCAAATGCCATGGTCATGTTATCGACCCGTTTTACCGGATCATCGACCAGCATCACCGAAGTGTCCAGATGCAGTGCTTTATCTACCGGCAAGCGTGAACCACAATTGGCAAAATGCTGCTGCACCAGTTTAAGCGACTCATTACTCAGACAGTATTCCGGTGTCAGCACCTTCGACAGCTCTGCTTCGTCCCAGGAAAAATAAGCCTTGGCATAACACTCTGCGGCTTGCTGCTCAGAAACATCAGTCATCGGCGGATACCAGTGATAACCGGCAAAAACCTCATCTGCCCCCTGACCGCTTTGCACCACTTTTACATGCTGGCTGACCGCCTGAGCCAGCAGGTAAAAGCCGATTACATCATGGCTGACCATCGGCTCAGACATTGCATCAATACAGGGCCGCAAATGCTCTAACAACGTACTGTGCCGGGCAAAAATCTTGTTGTGTTCAGTATCGTAATGCCCGGCAATAATATCAGAGTATTTAAATTCGTTGCCCTCTTCCTCTGCCACATTGTCAAAGCCGATAGAAAAGGTATGCAGTTTTTTCTGCCCCAGCTCGCTAAGCATCCCCACCAGCAACGATGAGTCAACACCACCTGACAGCAGCACGCCTACTGGTACGTCGGCTTCCAGCCGGCGTTTAGCACTGCTAAATAAGGAAGCTTTTAATGCCTCGTGCCAGTCCTGTTCGCTGCGCTTATCACTGTCGTCTACCTTGCTGTTCAGCTGCCAGTAGCAGCCCTGGCTTATCTTTCCCTCAGCACTGACTTTTAACCAGTGACCGGGTAACAATTTATGCACGTTACTGAATAAGGTATCAGCGCCAACAATGGCCCGGAACGACATATACTGATGCACCCCTAACGGGCTTAACGTTGCCGGTACTTCCGGGCACTTTAATAAAGATGGTAAGGTTGATGAAAACCAGAACCCCTGGTGATTATGGTGATAATACAAAGGTTTTATTCCCAGCCGGTCGCGGGCAAAAAAAGTACTGTTGCTGTCGCGATGCCAGATAGCAAAAGCAAACATGCCATTAAAACGGCTCATACACTGCTCCTGCCACTGGGCATAAGCCTTTAGAATCACCTCGGTGTCACTGGTGGAAAAAAACTGATGCCCCAGTTGCTCCAGCTCCTGCCGTAACGCCTTGTAATTGTAAATACAGCCGTTAAATACAATAGTCAGCCCCAGGTTCGCATCGTGCATCGGCTGAGCGCCTGCTGCCGTTAAATCTATAACTTTCAGCCGCTGATGGCCAAAACACATGTTGCCCTGAGCGTTTATGCCCCAACCGTCCGGGCCACGGGGTGCCAGATGCTCCAGCATTGAATTAACATAATGACTTGATGCTTTACCGTGAAAATTAATTTCTCCTGCTATTCCACACATACTTATCCTCTGACTAAATTACCAACAGTAGCAACCACCGGGCCGGCTACGCTATAAGTTAACCAGGCAAAAAACGTTAAACGTCTGTCAAATCCGTGCCTGAAACGTTAAGTCTAGTCGTAAATTTCAATTTTTGGCTGCCCAAATGGCTTTATGTTGCTGTGCTACACTTTACTTTTACATAACAAAAGATGAGGGTTGAATCAGGATGAATATCTGCATTTTATCCACAGACCAGGAACAGGACGATAAACGATTGCTCGACGCTGCCAGAGCTAAAGGTCACAAAGCTGAACGTTACAATATCCGCGATATCAGCATGGTACTGACCAGTGAAAAGCCAGTTATTTACTGGCGGGATCAGGATATCACTAAAAGTCTGGACGCTATTATTCCAAGGTTGAATGTCAACTTTACAGATTACGGAACCAATGTGTTGCAGCAGTTTATCTGCAGCCAGACCTATGTCAGTGAGTCGCCAGCAGCACTGCGACTGGGTCGGGACAAACTTAAAAGCCTGCAATACTTACTGGCCAGAGGCCTGCCGTTCCCGGCAACCGGTATTGCCTATACCCCACAGGGTTTCCGGCAACTAGCCAAAACCATTGGCGTACCAATGATTGTTAAATTAATTGAGAGTACCGAAGGCACCGGTATTTTTCTGGCCAAAAATTTAAAAGAAATGGATAACATTGTTAAAACCTTTGGCCAGCTGGGTGCCAGTTATATTATTCAGTCTTTTATTGCCGAAGCGGCCGGTACTGATGTCAGAGCCTTTGTGGTCGGCGGCAAAGTCGTGGCCGCAATGTGTCGCCGCTCCCAGGATGGTGATTTCAGATCAAATGTCGCACTCGGTGGCCGCTCAGAGCCTTATCAGCTGACAGCCAAAGAAGAAGAGATAGTCTTGTCAGCGACCGCTGCCATAGGTATTAATGTCGCCGGCGTCGATTTTGTTCGCGCTGATTCCGGCCCGATGTTACTGGAAGTTAACGTTTCACCGGATTTTACCGGCGAGCAAGGCATTGAAAATGTGACCGGCATTAATATCGCCGATGCGATAATCGACCATGTGGTCGGTCAGGTGTGCAACTTTTATGAGCATCACTATACTAGTGCTACCGTACTTGAATCACAACGGGGGATTTTATGTGCCGATGGATAGCCTACACCGGCAAACCAGTCTATCTTGATACCCTTGTCACTAAACCTGACCACTCTCTGGTGGTGCAAAGCCGGCACAGCCAGATGAATTTCACCAACAGTGGTGAACTGCTTAGTATTAACGGCGATGGCTTTGGTATCGGCTGGTATGATGAACGCGAAGAACCGGGTTTATTTAAAGATGATCTGCCCGCCTGGCATAATACTAATCTTGACAGCTTATGCCATCATATAAAATCGCATACCTTTCTGGCCCATATCAGAGCTTCTACTACCGGTGATATTCAGCGGGCAAACTGTCACCCGTTCAGGTATAAGAACTGGATATTTCAACATAATGGCCATATCAGCCACTTCAACAAAATACGCCGTGCGCTGCAAATGAAGATTAGCCCGGAACTCTTTCCGCTACTGCAGGGCACCACTGATAGCGAAACTTTTTTTTATCTGGCCATTAGCTATGGCTTGCCGGACAATCCCAAAGCCGCGATGCAGAAAATGGTCAGAGAAGTATTACAGGTGCTGAACGAAACTGAACAAGACGGCGTGCTTAATTTGTCATGTGCATTTTCCGATGGCAATAAACTATACACCTTGCGTTACTCGTATAATGAAGCACCGATGACCCAGTTTGTTTCAACTGATACCAATTGTATGCAGGAGTTTGCCAACAGCAAACCGCAAATACCAGCGGGAAGCACGATAATTGTCTCTGAACCCCTGGACAACATTAGTGATAAGTGGACAAAAATTCCCAATAACTCTTTTACTACTGTGTTCCAGAACGAAGTGAAGACAGAGCGCTTTCTCGACGATTAAACCGCAAATCGCTGTTTTCAGTCATCTGATTAGTAACAAAAGAAATCGGCCCCTGCGGGCCGTTTTTATGTTAATTCAGAGCGTGTTAAATATGCGCACCTTCCTGCTCTGCAACAGGCGGTGGCAGCATATCTTCGCGACTGATCCCCAGCACTTCGGCAATGGCACTGGCAACATACACTGATGAGTAAGTACCTATTGCAATGCCAAATAGCAGTGCTGCGGCAAAGCCATGAATTAGCGCGCCGCCCATAAAAAACAACACCAGCAGCACCAGCACTGTGGTTAAAGAGGTAATGACCGTCCGGTTCAGGGTCGAGGTAATCGCATGGTTTATGGTGTCATCAACGGTTGCGTCACGAAGTTTACGAAAGCTTTCCCGCAACCGGTCAAATACCACTATGGTATCGTTAATCGAATAACCTATCAGCGCCAGAATGGCGGCAAGTACCGTTAAATCAAACTCCAGCTGTAACACGGAAAACAACCCCACCGTTAAAATAACATCATGCGCCAGCGACAATACTGCCCCGACCGACAAGCGCCATTCAAAGCGCAGGGCAACGTACAGTAAAATGCCAATTAATGCGACCAGCAGAGCCATGCCACCATCCTGCTTCAGCTCTTCGCCAACGCTGGGCCCGACGAATTCAACCCGGCGTAGGTCTACCGCCACGGCTTGCTGATAATTCAGCGCCTGCAGTACCGCCTCGCCTACTTTTTCCTGGGCGAGATCGGGGCGCAGCGGAATACGGATCAGCACATCTTTACTGGAACCAAACAGCTGGATAACCGCATCCGGGTAGCCGGCACCTGCCAGGGTGTCGCGGATTGCTGTTAAATCTGCCGGCTGGTTTAAGCCCACTTCAATTACCGTGCCGCCGGTAAAATCGAGGCCCCAGTTAATGCCATTGCTGAAAATTGACGCCAGAGATCCCAGTATCAGCAAAGCTGACAACACTAACGCCGGCCATTTAATCCGCATAAAATTAACCGGCTGGTTAAACTTAAATAATTGCATATATTACTCCTTACAGCGGCAGTGACTGCAAACGGCGGCCACCCCAGCACAAGTTAACCAGCAAACGGGTGCCAACTACGGCAGTAAATATTGACGTTAAAATGCCGATGGCCAGGGTAATGGCGAATCCCTTTACCGGGCCACTGCCCACCCCGAACAGAATGAGTGCCACCAGTAAGGTGGTAATATTTGAGTCAGCAATGGTAGCGAAAGCCCGCTCGTATCCCAGGTTAATCGCCTGCTGAATGCTGCGTCCTTCTGCCAGCTCTTCCCGTATTCGCTCAAAAATAAGCACATTGGCATCAACCGCCATACCAACCGTCAGTACTATGCCGGCCATTCCCGGCAAGGTTAGTGTTGCCCCCGGGATCATCGACAGAAAACCGACTATCAATACCAGATTTGCGGCCAGTGCCACATTGGCTACCAGGCCGAACGCTTTGTAATACACCAGCATAAACAGCACAACTGCAGCCAGTCCCCACTGAATAGCCGCTAAGCCCAGGGCAATATTTTCTTTGCCTAAACTCGGGCCAATGGTCCGCTCTTCAATCACCTGAATGGGGGCTATCAGCGCACCGGCACGTAATAAGCTGGCCAGATTCTGTGCTTCTGCTGGCGAGTTCAAGCCAGTGATATCGAAATCACGCCCCAGTCGCATCTGAATGGTGGCGTCGTTAATCACCTCCTGCTGCTTCACCAGTAATGCTGTACCATCAGCATTGAGCTCGCTGCCTGGCTTATACTCAATAAATACGGTGGCCATTCTGCGGCCAACCGCAGTTTTTGAGGCGTCCGACATTAAATTGCCACCGGCACTATCCAGTTTAATCGACACCTTGGGCTGGCTGTATTCGTCATAGCCTGAAACCGCATCAATAATATGATCGCCGGTTAATAGCACCCGCTTTTCCAACAATACTGGCCGGCCATCGGCACTGTGATACAGATCAGCATTGGCGGACAACCGCCCTGCCACTGCAGCAGCTAAATCACTGTCAGTATCAACCAACCGAAACTCCAGGGTTGCGGTAGCACTTAATATTTCTTTAGCCTGGGCGGTATCCTGGACACCGGGTAATTGCACTACAATCCGATCTGCCCCCTGGCGCTGCACTACCGACTCGGCCACGCCAATCTCATTCACCCGGTTGCGCAGAATGGTGATGTTCTGTTCAAGCGCATAATTGCGGATCTCACGCTGGCGCTGCTCAGTCAGAGCAACCCGTAAACTCAGGTTTTCAGCGCCCTCTGTTATCACTAACTGGTTATCCTGCTTGCTTAACAGTGATGTTGCTTGCTTCAGATCTTCAGACTGGCGAAAACTGAGCGTAATCTGTCCCTGCGCCAAATCAGCCTTTACACTCAGATAACGGATATCTGCCTGACGCAGGTCGCTGCGAAAGGCACTGACCATATCGTTCAGCTGCTTGTCCATTGCAGCTTGCATATCAACGGCCAGCAAAAAATGCACGCCACCGCGCAGGTCCAGCCCCAGCTTCATTGGCGTAGCACCAATTGCTGTTAACCAGCCAGGCGTGGCCGGCATCAGGCTCAGGGCGCTGGTGTAACTGCGACCTAGTACATTTTTAGCCTGATCAAGCGCTTGCAGTTGCTGCTCAGCATTACTAAAACGGGCAATTATTTTACCGTCATGTAACGCTACTGATTTTGCAGCAATGCCGGCATCAATAAATGACTGCTGTAGCTGCAGCCGGGTTTGCTCTGTTATTGTGCCGCCGCGGCTGGCGCTGATATTCAGCGCCGGTTCTTCAGGATATAAATTAGGTAACGCATAGACTAAGGTTAATAACAGCATGCCGATAACGACCAGATAACGCCAGGCCGGGTTTTTATTTAACATAGGTTGTGTCCTTCACATACTCAGCCCCACTAAAGCAGCGTTAGCTATGCTATAGCGGGCAAAAAATAAGCAACAAAGCGTTGCGGTTTGAGTTTTACAGTGAAATAAAAGCGGGGGGCGCGCGGGCAGAGTAAGATTGGCTTAATGCAGCAACAGCAAACCATTGCCGACTTATCTCAGCGGCAGAGCTCGCCAGCTGAAAAGGAAACTGATTGTCAGGTATTATTGCTGCTGGCGGCTCATCATCGTCGCTATTGTCAGCGGCTATCGCTTGTTGATGCAGCGCAGAAGAAATGGCAGGGTTGAGCCCTTGCAGCTGGGTATCTGCCAGCCGTTCCAGCCCGTTGCCATACACTGCCAATGCTTGCGGTGACGACAATAAAGCCAGATAAACCAGAATGGCAAAGCCAGTGAACCAGCGCATAAAACCTCATAACAGACACAGGCGGATGTCGTTAACCTGCTAGCACTATCATGAGGCTTAGCGTTTAAAGAAACAAGCCACTGCTAAATAAATAACGAAAAGTGAGTCGCTCTTTTATCTTTTCAACAGGCAGCGGCTTATTTTTCCGGTTTGTCGGAATTAACCAGCGACAACTGATATACATCATGCCGGCGGTCTTTCATGGTGTTAACACTGCCATGGGTATGCAGCTCTTTTAATAAATCCAGATTAACGTCAACAATCAGCAGCATTTCGGAATTAGGGGTCGCTTCGGCTTTTATCCCGGTAGTCGGAAAGGCAAAATCTGACGGCGTAAATAACGCCGACTGGGCATACTGAATATCCATATTATTAACCCGCGCCAGATTACCCACTGCCCCGGCAATGGCCACATAACACTCGTTTTCAATCGCCCGCGCCATAGCACAGTGCCGCACCCGGGTATAACCGTTCTGGGTATCGGTTAAAAAAGGCACAAACAGAATGTTCATTCCCTGGTCTGATAACAAACGCGCGTATTCCGGAAACTCAACATCGTAGCAAATCATAATGCCAATTTTACCGCAGTCAGTATCGAACACTTTTACCTTATTGCCACCGTGCATGGCCCAGTTGCGCTTTTCTGCCGGGGTGACATGCACCTTATCGTATTGCTCCCAGCTCCCGTCGCGCCGGCACAAAAACCCGCTGTTATGCAGCTTGCCATCATAGATGCACGGCATACTGCCGGTAATAATATTGATGTTATAGGCAATAGCAAACTCAACGAATTTGTCGCGAATAGTATCGGTATATTTTGCCAGTTCGCGAATGCTTTGGGTGACACTTAAATGGTTGTAATGCTCCATCAATGGCGCGGCGAACAGTTCCGGGAACAAAATAAAATCGCTTTTATAGTCGGATACCGCATCAACAAAAAACTCCATCTGTTCAAACAGCTGGTTAATGTCTTTCATATTGCGCATTTGCCACTGCACCAGGCCAAGGCGCACTTCTGCTTTGGGCGCATTAATTAATTTTACCGATTTGGTGTAATAAATATTGGCCCACTCCAGCAAAGTGGCATACTCCTGCGACTGGGTATCACCGGGGATATAGCCTTTTAGCAACTTGCGGACATGAAAGCCATTGGCCAGCTGAAAACTGAGTACCGGATCATACAATTCTTTGCTTTTAACTTTTTCAATGTATTGTTTTGCCGTCAGTTTGTCGGAGTGCTGCTCATAATTGGGCATTCTGCCGCCAGCCATAATGGCGCGTAAATTCAGGTTCTCGCATATTTCTTTGCGAACATCATACAGCCGTCGTGCCAGCCGTAAGCCACGGTAATCCGGATGAATAAACACTTCTATGCCGTATAACACATCGCCATTATGATCATGGTTATCAAAAGAAAAACCGGAAACAATTTGCTCGTAAGTATGATCATCACTGAATTTACGGTAATCAATAATCAGTGAAAACGCACAACCCACTACTTTACCGTCAACACAGACACAGATCTGGCCTTCAGGAAACTTAGTCAGCAAGGTATCAACCCGCTCAGCGGTCCAGGTTAACAATGGTCCTGCTTCATACACCTGCTCAGATGCCTCGCGCAATTCGGCCATATCCTGATTGGTCAGATGGCGGATCTCGACATGATTAGCTTCCATGGTTATTCCTCTGTTTCGTTAAAATTCTGGCGGATCATCCTGAGTCACTAGCTCGCCGGTTAACGGATGCCTGAAGCTGATGCTGCAGGCATGCAATAACAACCTGCCAACGTTACCATTCTTATCCTGTTTACCATACAGTGGATCACCTGCTATCGGGTGTCCTATCGCCTGCAGGTGCAGCCTGAGTTGGTGTGAGCGCCCGGTAACCGGCGTCAGCAGCAAGCGGGTGTGGTTTGTCTGCTGATCACGCCCCTGTACCTGATAATAGGTTAGTGATGCTTTACCGTTTTCGCATATTTTATACAAAGGCCGGTTTTCCGGATCAGCCGCTATCGGCAGATTAATCTCACCCTGGGTTTTTTCGACCAGCCCTGCCACAATTGCCTGATATTGCTTGCTGATAGTGCGGGCCTGAAACTGCTTACTAAGCTCAGACAAGGCGCGTTTGGTTAACGGCAATAACACAATGCCTGAGGTATCGTAATCCAGCCGATGCACCACCGAAGCAGTCGGCCACTCCTGCTGCACCCTGCTGATCAGGCAGTCTTTATTTGCCGGATGTCGGCCCGGCACCGTTAATAACTTAGCGGGCTTACTGACTACCAGCAGCTGTTCATCCTCGTATAACACGCTAAACGGCTGCTCAGTTGCCGGGAGCACTGCCAGTTCAGATAAGTCTGCCATTCAATAACACCCACTCGCCAAAATAGTAAAATACATTCGCCGCTTTATGGCTATTATGCCTGATAAGCGGTTTGTCTGCAGCGCAAAATCCGTTATGCTGCTGACCGGATTGATTACTGCCCCCCAGCTTATGGCCGATACTTTTACCTACACCCCACCTACCGAACCCTGGCTTGATATTTTATATCAGGACAAAGATATTATTGTGCTGAATAAACCCAGTGGTTTGTTAACCAACCCTGGCCGGGCCCCCCATTTAGCGGACTGTCTGTTAAGCCGGGTGCAGGCTGAGTTTGCCTTGGCGCAACTGGTACACCGGCTTGATCTCAGTACCTCAGGTGTGGTGGTTATTGCCCTGCGCCGCAAAGCCGAGCGCGAGTTAAAGCGCCAGTTTGCCGAACGGTTAGTTAAAAAACGTTATCTGGCGGTAGTGGCTGGCCAGCCCGCCGCCAGTCAGGGCAGCATTGACCTGCCGCTGGCCGTGGATACGGACCACGCCCCACGGCAGAAAGTCTGCAGCCAGACCGGCAAAGCCGCCCTGACCCACTACCGGGTATTGCAACCTTTAGCCACGGCGTCGCTGCTGGAATTGCGGCCGGTAACCGGCCGCTCGCATCAGCTACGGGTACATATGCTGGCGCTGGGCCATCCGATCCTTGGTGATGCCTTTTATGCCTCACCACATGTGCAGGCTGCCGCCCCCCGGTTATTGCTGCATGCGGCCAGCTTACAGTTACAACACCCTTACTCAGGCAAAACCCTTGAGTTTAACGCCGATACCGACTTTGTTGCGGCCAATGGCAGCCTGAGCTGGCCTACCGACAATTTCTGAATAAAGCACGCTGGTAAATTTAACCGGCCTGACTATAGTGATTGTACCTGCCATCTAACCAGCACCCGGACTAACACACGGCAACGGAAACGAACGGTAAGGCACGTTAATAACCATAAAACAAATAACAATAAAACAGGAATTTACTATGAGTATGCTCGGTGAGTTTAAAAGCTTTGCCATGCGCGGCAATGTGGTTGATATGGCAGTGGGGATTATTATCGGCGCTGCGTTTGGCAAAATTGTATCGTCTTTTGTCAACGACGTTATTATGCCGCCCATTGGTGTATTACTGGGTGGGGTTAATTTTCGCGATTTAGCGGTGGTCATACAACAAGCGACTGAAACGCAAGCCGAAGTTGTTATTAAGTACGGCATGTTTTTGCAAACTATTATTGATTTTATCATTATTGCTTTTGCAGTATTCGTCGGGGTTAGAGCAATGAATTCGATGAAGGCAAAAGAAGAAGCCAAGCCGGTTGAGGTCGCTGAAATTCCGGAAGATGTTAAATTACTGGTCGAAATCCGGGATTTGCTGAAAAAGCCTTAGCCGTGTTTTAACCAGTTTAGTGGCATAAAAAAACGTCTCATTTAGAGACGTTTTCTATTTCTATTAGCACAGGGATTTCGGCAGCAATACCCGATTGTGCTCGTCGCAGCAACTCGCCCTGCTGCCTGCGGCAGGGCTCAGACACTCTGCGCCGACAAAATCGCGTTTCCTGCCTCATCACCGGATTATCTGCGACCTACAAATTCTGCTCAAACAACTTATAGATACGCCGATATTCGTCCAGCCAGCTGCTGGGCTGGCGGAAACCATGCGGCTCTACCGGATAAATCGCCGTTTCAAAGTCTTGTTTTTCCTGTTCGATTAAGCGCTGGACCAGCCGCACCACATCCTGGAAAAACACATTATCATCCACCATAGGTGCATTGATCAGCAGCGGTTTGGTTAAACCCTGGGTAAAATAAATTGGCGAGCTGCGCTCGTACGCAATCGGGTCAATATCCGGGGTGTTCAGGATATTAGAGGTATACGGGTGGTTGTAGTAAGCCCAGTCACTGACCGGACGCAGCGCCGCGCCCGCCTGGAACAAGTCAGGCTGTTTAAACAACGCCATAAAGGTCATAAAACCACCATAAGAGCCGCCATAAGTGCCGACGCGCTCGCGATCAATATTGGCGTTGGCCACCAGCCAGTTAACACCATCGGCTAAATCTTCAACTTCCGGCGTTCCCATCTGGCGGTAGATTGCTGTGCGCCAGTCGCGGCCATAGCCTTTTGATGCCCGGTAATCCATATCCATCACAACATAACCCTGTTGTGCCAGCAAATTATGGAACAGAAATTCCCGGAAATAACCCGACCAGCCCAGATCGCTGTTCTGCAGATAGCCCGCCCCATGGTTAAAAATAACGGCGCGGCGCGGCTCGCCCTGCTTATAGTCTGCAGGATAATATACTTTGCTGAATATGGGCTGCTTAGTATGGCTGGACGGCACTGCCACCACTTGCGGCGCAACCAGCGGCAAGCGCTTAAATTCAGCCGATACCGTATCGGTTAGTCTGATGACTGCTGCTTTTGGCGTTGCCGCCATCAGATATAAATCTTCCGGCATCAGGCTGGTGGAATGGGTTAACAGTAATTTTTGCTCATCCGGGGCCAGGGTAAAATCTGTCATACCGCCCAGGCTGGTCAATTGCTCAGTCTCAGTATTTGCCAGATTAAGCCGGTATACTTCATATATTCCCGGATGAGAAACGTTTGCTTTAAAGTATAAATAGTTATCGTTAGCGGTTAATGTCGGATCGCTGACTTCAAAGGTACCACTGGTTAGCTTTTGCGCTTTACGGGCGGTTAACGCCTTAGTGTATAAATGCGAGTAACCGCTTTCTTCAGATAGAAAATACAGAGTCTGGCTGTTGTTAAACCAGCCAAAATCGTTAAAGGCGTAGTTGACCCAGGCGTTATCGTGTAACCGGTGCTGAGGTACCAGCGCTTTCTTATCAAAATCAACCGTGGCAATCCAGCGATCTTTGTTATCAAAGGCTTTCAGCATCACCGCAACCTGCTCACCGCTATTGTGCCAGCGCATGGCGCTCTGGCTCCAGTACCAGTCAGTCATCAGGCCAATATCCCGGATCACTTTGGCACTTTTATACTTTTCACCTTTTGCTTTGGCGTTTTCTGCTTTTACTTCGGCCAGCACATCTTCGTTGTAACCTGGCAAAGTGGTGTAGCTTAACGGATACTGGCTGCCATCGGTTAACGACACCAGAATAAGCCGCTGCGGCTCAGGTTTAAAGTCGTTGACCCGCCATCTGACCGGCTGTGCTGCAATATCACCGCTCCCGGTAATATAGTTGGGCATAATATCTTTTTCATTGCGCGGTTTCGCTTTACGTACCGCCACCAGCAGATAATCTGCATTGGGTGATACGCTGGCATCGACAATTTGCTGGTCTTTGCCAAAATAGGCTGCAACGGGAGCCATAGCCGGATTCGCTTGCTGCAGCGCAACTTCAGCTTGGTACTGCTCTACTTTATGGCGATGAACTTTGGCGACATAGTCGATCAGCTTGTGTTGTTCCTGCGCCAGATAACCGCTTGGTACTGCCGGCGCTTTTGGCTGCTCTTCGGTTTTCAGACTAATAAGCTCGCTATTCAGGCCGCTGTTTAAATCTGCAGTGAAAAAGGTCCAGCCCTGGCGGTAAAGCAGCCGGTTGTCCCGTAAAAATTGTGGATTGCTATAGCCGGCGTTACTGCGGGTAATTTGCATAATCCCGCCATCGGCTTTACGGACAAAAATATTACCCTCAAATACCCAGGCCTGCAGCTGCTTATCTGCACTGTACTGCACATTGCTACTACCCATCTGATGCAGCTGGGTTAGCGGCACGGCCTCACCATTGTCATTGGCATCAAGCGGCCGCTGATACCAGTCACGCAGTTCACTGCCTGCGCGCTTTTGCTGATAAAACACCTGGCTGCTGTCTGCACCCCAAAAGGCGTTTTCCGGTGTCCGCCCCAACCAGTCAGGGTCAGCCATAATTTGCTCGAGGCTCAGCTCAATAGAAGCATCAGCCTGGTAAACCGATTTGGCTGCAACCGGAGCAGTACGCCAGGTTTGAGGTTCTGGTTTGGCAAAGGCCGCATTGCTGCTGAACAGCAGGCCCGCAGACACTGCAATAAGCATGGTTTGATGGAATAATTTCATAGATTTAGTCTTGTGCTTAATTAACGACGCCCTGTTATACAAAGCCTTGCAGCGGAACGCAACTGATTGCGGCTGATCAGCCGGGATCTGAGCCGGAATAACAGGCTAATCGCCCGTAATTATGTCGGGAAGGTTTACAACTGTAGCGGTAAACGACAAAACAGTTCTGGGGACGGTCTGCAGCAGATATCGTTAGATGACTAATATCAGTAAGAATAAATAGATGAAAAACTAATTCACGCTGTTATGGCACCTTATATGCTTCCAATCGAATTGTAGTAGTAGTAAGACATGGGAAATATCTTTACTCACCCGGTCTGTTAACTCGCTTAATGCAGGATTAAAAGGAGCTTACTATGAATCTTAAACATAAAATTCTGCCACTTTTATCAGCATTGCTGCTGATGATAGCTGGCTCTGTCCAGGCAACACTTGTTCCATTTCAAACCTTTGTAGGCAATTACGGGGTGTCAACTGACGGCTGGGGCTCACTTTCTCAAAGTGGAACGATAAGTGCTTTAGTGCCGGCTGGTGCGACTGTTACCGCGGCGTATTTATACAGTTCAACTTTTAACAATGGATCACTCAGCGGAGTTGGAGGCACGCTGGCGGGGCAAACCGTTAATTATGATACAAATCTTGGTACGATACCGGCGCCGGCCTGTTGTGAATTAACGGCGACCAGAGCCGACGTGACAGATATTATCAAGCCACTGGTTGATGGTGGTCCGGGAGGAGTTTACAACTTTGATATTACTGAAACATCAGCCAGTCAGGATGGCTCTGCATTGGTGCTGGTATACAGCGACCCGTCGCTTGCGGTATCTACTGTCGGGATCCTTGACGGCTTTGCGTTAGTTAACGGCGATACTACTTCCCTGAACTTTGCTGACCCGCTTGACCCGACCGCTCCGGGCTTCTTTGCCCATATGATGCTGGGCATTGGTTTTAGTTGCTGTGGCCAAACCAATACCGTCGAGGTAAACGGTACCTTGATTACCCAGAACGCTGGTAATAATAATGACAGTGCGGACCCAAGTTTAGGTGACGGTAATCTGATTACGATGGGGAGTTTTGATGATCCCTTTTCACCACTGATGCCAGACTATGACTCCGACACTGAACGCTATGCGTTAGCTGATTATATCAGCAATGGCGATACCAGTATTAGTGTTACAACCAGCAATGCAACCAACAATGACAATATTTTCCTGGCAGTGTTTCATGTGTCTGGTGAAGCTGGTGTTAATGAGCCACCACCAGGCGTATCAATACCTGAACCCGGTACTTTAGCACTGTTTGCTTTGGCATTGTTTGGCTTGCGCCGTCGATTCCAAAGCTAGAAAGTAATGTTCCCCCCAACTGTATGCGCGGCTATCAGCCGCGCATTTTTTTGTTGCCCGTAGCCACGAATACCGAGAGATCAGGCCGCGACTTTGTCGCTGAGATGGCCCAGTTGCTGCCGCGCTGCTGTCAATGCTTGCTGAGCTGCTTCTTCGCCCATATTCAAGCCTTCCGCATAGACAAAGTGCAGTTGGGTTAAGCCAATGAAGTTAAAGAAACTGGTTAAAAACGGCGTTTGGCTATCAGCTGTGGTTCCCTGATAAATGCCGCCACGGGTTGCCAGTACGATCACCGGTTTATCTGCCAACAGGCCAACCGGGCCAGTTTCAGTGTACTTAAAGGTGATACCTGCCCGGGCCAGTCGGTCCAGCATGGATTTAAGTTGAGATGGAATACCAAAATTATACATCGGTACCCCAAACACAATAACGTCGGCTGAACGCACCTGCTCTATCAGCTTATCTGAAAAATCGGCAAGTTGCTGTTGCTCTGCCGTGCGCTCCGCTGCTGGTGTCATCCAGGCCGCAAGCTCTGCCATCTCTAAATGGGGTAACGGTTCAGCACTTAAGTCAATTTCAGTCAGTTTGATGTTGCCGCCAAGCTCAGCCAGAAACGCTTTGCTTAATTTATTGGAATGGCCGTTGTCGCCGCTTATTGAACTGTTAATTACCAGAACATTTTTCATAATTGTCTCCTTAAAAGATGTCTGATGATAATACATCAAATTTATAGAATGTTAATTGCATTAAAACGGCAATTCCTTTCTATTTTATGGATGATTAAATAGCAAACCGACGCTGAATCAGCAGCGTATAAGGCTGAACTCTGAATAATATTTTTTAATAACTGCAGACAGCCGGGACAAACAAATATGTTGGAATCTACCGTGCTAACAGGGCATCATGATGGTTTACCGAAACAGAAGCGAATAAGCCAGCGGATGACGATTAATACCGACAATGAGCCACGTACCGGACAATGGGAAGATGCCCTGACTCTGGTAGCCTTGCATCAGGACAAAGCGGCGTATGCTGAGTTGTTCAGTTATTTTGCCCCCAGGTTAAGAGCCTTTGGCATTAAGATGTTTGGTAATGAACAGCAGGCAATGGAAATGGTGCAGGACGCCATGCTCAATGTCTGGCGTAAAGCACGGTTGTTTGATGCCAGCCGCGGCTGTGCCTCAACCTGGATTTTTACCATAGCGCGTAACGTCCGGTTTGATATGCTGAGAAAAAAGCAGAGCCGCAAAGACGATATCAGTGCTGATGATTTGTGGTTTGACGGTGATTACCCCGAACAGGAAAGTAATAGCAGCGACAACTGGGATACCATGTTGATGAGTGAAAAACTGGCGCCCCATTTTGATGCTTTACCGCCTGCACAACGGATGGTCATGCAGAAAGTCTATTTAGAAGAAAAATCTCATCAGGAAGTATCTGATGAACTGGCAATACCCTTAGGTACAGTGAAATCCCGGATCCGACTAGCCCTGGACAGATTGAGAGAGGCATTAGATGACACACGCAGTTAAATTTCATCCAGGTTTGATGTTACTGGAACAGTACGTTGAAGGGTCACTGTCAGCCGACGTTGCTCTTGCGGTGTCAGCCCACATTGATTTGTGTCCGCATTGTCAGCAGCAAAGCAGAGACATTACTAATGATCAGGCCGCCGTGCTGGCCGAACAGGACGTCAGTAACCGCGATGCTGAACAAGAATGGCAACAGATGCTTAATTTTATCACCAGTCAGCCTGCGCTAACTGCTGGTGCTGCAACGGAATTAAACATTGCACCGCAGGTTGCCAGTGTTACAGTCAATGGCAGAACCTTTGAAATTCCACGCGCTTTAGCCAGATTGGCCCAGAAGCAGAATAAGTGGTTACACCTCGGTGGTATTGCCACAGCAAAATTGCCAACAGCAGACAAGCAACATGTGTCGTTACTGTATATCGATAAGGGTACTGAGGTCCCCAATCACACTCACCTTGGCCTGGAAATGACTCTGGTACTGGCCGGTAGAATTGTTGATGAGAATGGCGAGTACGGCGTTGGTGATTTACTGATTAATTCACCGGATGACACCCATACCCCAAGGACGCTGGCTGACGAAGATTGCCTTTGCTTATCAGTGCTTAGCGCGCCGTTAAAATTTAACAAGGGTTTGACCCGGTTACTGAACCCGTTACAGCAGTTCTTCTACTGATTTTAAGTTATCAGCTTGGTGGAGCAAGCTTAGCGCCGTGTAAACGGCGCTTTTTTTTTGCACTGAGTCAGAACTGAGTTAGTGCAGGCCTTACACTAACATCGCCATCCCGCCGTTTAAATTGTAAACCGTTGCAAAGCCAAAGCGACGCAGTACCTTGCAGGCCAGTAAACTACGATTACCGCTACGACATACCAGCAACAGCGGCCGCGTCGGTGTAAGCTGCCGGCTGATTAATGCATTGCATAATTTAGACAATGGCACTGCATTTATCTCTGTTGCCACAGGTAAATGCTGCTGCAAGGGCCCGGCGGTTTGCTCGTGTGGCTCCCGGACATCGACCACCTGCAGGTCTGGATGCTGCACCAGTACATCAGCCAGTTCTGCTTTATCCAGCACCCGGCTGGCATCAGTAGGTGTGACCTCAACCAGACCACAATAGTAATGACTGGCCTGCTGCAATTCTGCGCTCTGGGCATTTAACTGCTGCTGCCACTGCGCTGCCGGCAGTCCCGCCAACACCATAGAGAACAGCTCACTTTCCTGTTGTGCCAACCGCAGCGTAGTGGCAAAACGCTGGGCATAGTCATGACTGGATAACAGCAAGGTATCGCCGTTAATTTTCCCGGCCAGAGTTTGGATACTACTCTGTAATGTCCGGGCATCACCATCGGCTAAATCGGTGCGCCCTATGCCACCTGGTAAAATCACATCACCAACAAAAGCGGCCACTGGCTGCTGTTGCTGGTGCATAATAATGCTGATCGCACTGGCACAGTGCCCCGGGGTAGCGATACGGCTTAGCTCTGAATTTGCCAGCGACAGCTTATCGCTGCCGGCTGGCCAGCCAAATTCATCACAGTTATGCTGGTTCACATCTAACGCCTGGCGCAGCAGCAACGCAGCGTTTTGCTGTGCAAAATGTTGATGGGTTTCCAGTATAGCCAGCAGTTTTAACTGCCGTCCCTGGACAATATTGATAATCCGGTTAACCAGCGCAGGCACCGGATCGATTACCACCGCTTCAGCGCTGGCAGCATCAATCAGCAAATAACTGCAACTGTCTTCATGCTTTAACTGCAGCAAGCCATCGGCATGGATCTCCAGCGTTGGCGTGGCATCTGTTACCACCAGACAATGTTTGTTGACCACCGCCTTCAATGCCTTAATCGCAGCGCAGGCATCCGTGCATTCTGTTGCCGTCATGGCCGGCCCGAACGATAAACGAATGGCGCCCTGACTGCGCCAGGGTGCCAGGCCCATTGCGTCCAGCACAAAGCTGGTAGGCACTTTTGAGCTACAGGCCGAACCGGAACTTATCCGGATCCCGGCCGCGTCAAATAAATCCATAATATCTTTGCTGAAAAAGCCCGGTACTGAAAAATTTACCGTTGTCGGCACGATATAAGGCGGCTCGCTGTTTAATACCAGTTCGGGGAAAACATAACGCAGCGCTGCAACCAGCTTTTCCCGGTATTGCCACAATGTTTGCTCTGACTGAAACACCTTGCCATCCGGCTGCTGCAACTGGGCAAGTACTGCCCCGAGCGCGGCAATGCCGGGTAAGTTTTCAGTGCCGGAGCGCAACCCTCCCTCCTGACCACCGCCTGTAATAAACGGCTGATAGGGAGCACTGGTTCTGACATACAAAAAACCTATTCCTTTAGGGGCATAGAGTTTATGGCCGCTAAAAGGCGCATAATCGATAGTGGTCTTTGCCAGTTGCAGCGACATTTTACCCAGCGCCTGGACACAGTCGACTAACCAGTACACTGCAGAGTTGGCATCGCGGATGCAGGTTTCAAGTTCTTTTAACGACTGCTTAATCCCGGTTTCGTTGTTTGCTGCCATCGTGCAAATAAGTCCGGCTGCGGGCGCATGCTGGCTAATAAAGGCTAAATCAAGCTGACCGTTCTGATCAACCGGAATAGCTTTAATTGTGGCATTGAGCTGCAGCACAGCGTTCCAGTGTTTCAGACTCTCCGGTACCGCTTTGTGCTCCGTCGCACCATACAACAGCAAGGTTGCCGGCCCGCACTTTTCTTGTTGACGCAGCGCCAGCAACGCAGAGACGACAGAACTCTGAATACCCTCAGTGGCACCGGAGGTAAACAAAATGCGGCCTTCCCCGGCCCCGGTCACCTGACGAGCCAGACTGCGGGCATGTTCCAGCGTCGCTTTTGCCTTAATGCCAGTGGTGTGACTACTGCTTGGATTACCAAACTGTTGTTGCATGCATTGCATAGCGGCCGCTGCAGCAACCGGCAATACCGGCGTGGTAGCATTACAATCTAAATAAATATCTGAATTAATTTCAGATGGGCAGATTCGGGGGCTTACTGGTGGGTGGTTCATCCTCGGGCCTATTTGACACGGCGCTGCCGCTTATAGCTAAAAGAAATATCTTATAACCATGCATCATAAATGGCAGCGCGATAAACAACAAGCGCCAGGCTGTGACATAACGCGGAAAAACACCGATAAAAAAGGCTGCAATCAGCAGCCTCAGGTATTATTCAATCAGATCTTTTGGAATGTCAGGCCGTAACTCCTGCCATATTTTACCGCTTTCAATCCCGTATTTGCGTACCGCCATCACCACTTCATCATGCTTGCCGGCTTCAGCATATTGCTTTAACTGAGCATAATATTTACGGGCCAGTTCACGTGCTGCCGGATGCGAAAAGTAAAAACGGGCGATTTTGTTATACAGGCCGCGAAAGCCATTTAATATCAGCACATAGATCCGGTTTGACGAGTGTAAAGCCAGTTCATGATTCAGATTGTAATCAAACTCAGCAAAGGCCGCCGCGGAATCATCCAGCACTTCGGCCCCGGTAAAAGCGGCAATGACTTCCTGCTGATGGGTTTTAATCGCGCCACGAATATAAATAGCACTGATATTAGTGCGCGCTGACAGCAGATCATCCACCAGTTTTGGCATTTGATCTTCATCCAGCCGGGCCAGCGTTTCCAGAATATTCAGGCCTGACGTTTCCCAGTAGTTATTCACTTTAGTCGGTTTGCCGTGTTGAATAGTCAGCCAGCCATCACGCGCCAGGCGCTGCAATACTTCACGCAGGGTTGTCCGGGTAACACCAATCAATTCTGACAGTTCACGCTCTGCCGGTAAAATTGAGCCGGGGGCAAATTTGCCGTTCCAGATCGAGTCCACAATATATTCTTCTGCAAAACCGGCAGGGCTTTGCGCTTTAATCAGATTGGTCATGCCAAAAAATCCGTCAGGGTCATCATTCAATTTGACTGATTGTACCAGAGCGCTGCCAGTTAACAAGTCGACTCTGAAAAATAGCCAGTCTGTGCTAACACAACAATTGTGTAATGTTGGTAAATCCCTTAAATTAGCCAATTAGCTGATTGTTATACCAATAGGAATATCTATGCTGGCTACAATAAAAAAAATATCGCGCCATCGCTTGTCCTGGTTTTTACTGCTACTAAGCGCGCTGGCGTTGCTGGCCAGCGGCTTATATTTTCAATATGGCCTTAATTTACAACCTTGCATAAAATGTATTTATATCCGGGCCGCCTTTGCCGGTGTGCTGCTGGCAGGCTTGCTGGGTTTACTGGCACCAAAACAAAGCATTATGCGCCTGCTGGCGATAGCGCTATGGCTGATAAGTGCCGGTTCTGGCCTTTATCATGCGGTGGAACTAGTCAATATTGAGCAAACCCTGGCCGCAGGTGGTTTTAGCAGTTGTGCGTTATTTGCTGAATTTCCTGCCTGGTTAGCACTGGATAAATGGCTGCCGGCCGTATTTGAAGTCACCGGTAGTTGTGGCGGTGTCGACTGGCAGTTTTTAGGTTTGAGCATGGCGTACTGGAGTATGTTGATCCTGGCGGCTTATTTGCTTAGCGCCGTTGTGGTATTAATTGGTCAGTTAGGCCGCATCTCCAATAACCCTTATCGGTAATATTATCGGGTTAAAGCCGTAAACGGTATTTGTATTAAAAAAAGCCCTGCAGATGCAGGGCTTTTTGTTTGTTGCGCTAAAAAGCATTGAGCAGTAGCCGTTACAGAATAGCCAGTAACTCTACATCAAATACCAGGGTGCTGTATGGGGCGATAGCATTACCTGCACCGCGCTCGCCGTAGGCCAGGTTTTGCGGAACATACAAGCGTAGTTTTGAACCCACAGCCATTAATTGTAGTGCTTCAGTCCAGCCGGCAATAACGCCTGATACCGGAAACTCTGCCGGCTCGCCACGCTGATAAGAGCTGTCGAATACGGTGCCGTCAATCAAGGTACCGTGGTAATGGGTGCGGACGGTAGAGGCCGTAGTCGGCTTCTCACCTTCAGCTGCAACCAGCACTTCATATTGCAGGCCAGAGGCGGTAACCGTCACTTCAGCACGTTTGGCATTTTCTGCCAGAAACATTTCGCCCGCTTCGGCAAGGGCTTTGGCTTTTTCCTGTTCCGCTGCCTGCATCCGCTCGCTGATAACGCCAAATGCCGCCCGGATCTGATCTTCGCTGACTTCCGGCTGCTGCTCGTTGTATGCGGCAGCCAGGCCCGCAGCTACAGCAGTAATATCCAGACCGTCAAACGGGTTGTCAGCCAGTTGCTGGCCCATCTGTAAACCAATACCATAACTGGCGTGTTGTTCTAGCGTTGTATATTTATCAGACATAAGTTCCACTTTTGCTGGGCTGCCGGCAGCAACAATTTGCCAGGCAGTAGTTAAATTCGGGCGCAATACTACCCTATTGCGGTGCGAAAGTCTTGCCGTAACACCTTACAGCTTTTGAACCTGCTGCCATAGTTGCTGTACATGCTGCTCATCATCGGCAGTCAGCTCACCGCCGGCAATGGCCTTTGCCAGGCTTTGTTCCACCCAATGACATAGCTGCGGTTTATCAAAAGGCTCTGCACTGACTTCCAGGCTGCCCACGGCCAAATCGAAATGACCACGCAGATAACCGGCAGCAAACAGCTGATCGTCAGTCGCCTGGGGGATCAAACTGTCAAAATAATCGGCGACGCTGTCGATAAACTGGGCTGGTGCGCTAAGTTGATTCATTTTACTCCTCGTCCTGATAACCTAAACGGTAAATAACATAGTCGTTGTAACCGGTCAGCACATGTAATAAGCCATGCAATGCTTTATCGAGCGCCTGATCCCCGGTATCAGCCAGCAGTGGCCGGCCGTTTAATTGCTGCAGTTTAGTTTTGGTTGCCAGCAACATGATATTGTCGCGGCCTATCGCTTTTATTACTGCCGGCGATAGCTGCTGATTACCCCGGCCAAATACATGGCCCTGGCCGCCAATCAACGTGATCACCAGTTTGCTCGGATAATCTTTAACCAGCTCCAGTAGCTGAGTTGCTGTTACATCGCTGGCAAGCAATTTACCGTTTTCTACCACATCAACACCCAGTAAGGTGTTCGCCAGGCCCAACTCTGCCATAACGGCGGCGACAGTGCTGCCCGACCCCATCACATAGCGCACGTTATCTTCCATTAAACCGGCGACATAGGCAGCGAGATCATCCAGCACCAGCTCCTCAGATTCTTTGCCTGCGGCTTTGACACTCTGCACATAGCGAAGCTCTGCCGGAATACGCATTTCGCCATAGCGACGGGCTTTTACCACGCCACTCCGAAATGCCGTTTCGTCAATATCCATCACCGGCGCTTCTGCCAGCGTGACTAACTGACCGCTGATAAGCCGCTGCACCAGTTTCCCTGCAGCCTGGGGCGAAATAGCATAAACGCCTGAGTGAATTTTGCAGCCCGCCGGAATACCCAGCACAGTGGTATTGTTGCCAATAACACTGCACAGGTTACGCGCCGTGCCATCACCGCCGGCAAATAACAGCAAATCTACGCCCAGTGCTGCAATTGCCAGCGCCGCCTGCTCGGTATCATCAGCCACAGTGGGATAGCTGTCTGGGCGATAACATACCTGATAGTCCAACCCTAATTGCTGGCAGACATCAGCCCCCATCTCGCCGTCGACGGTTATCACCTGAAACTGCTGTTTTAAATCCAGTAGCTGGCTGAGCGCAATAGTCGCACGCTCACCGGCCATCGGTACTGCGCCCAGTGCCAATGCTGCTGCGGCCATGCCGTCACTACCTTTAAGCGCAACACTGCCGCCAAGGCCCGCCAGCGGATTAATAATAAGCCCTAACCGAAATGGATTTATCATAGGTTCAGTTGTATCCGAATAGCTGTCTGCCAATGGCGCGCATTGTAACGACTTCCACCGTGCTTGCCCAGTATTGCCGCTCTGAGCCCACTGCCAGCCCGCGGATCTTGGCAATGACGGCGCGTGCTTGCTGCACTGGTCTGACTGGTTTAGAGTACAGCCAGACTATTACCACTTTTCAGGGAAAACGATGTCAGCACTTCAGCTGCAATTTGCGCAACTAAAACAAGCTTACAGCCAGAGTCCTTATCCGGATTATCAACAGCGCCGGCAACAGCTGACCGCGCTGCGTCAGGCTATCTCACAACACAGCGACGCACTGTGTACTGCCGCAAGCCAGGATTTTGGTTATCGCAGCAGCGATGAAACCCGCTTACTGGAAATTATGCCGTCACTAAGCGGGATTGATTACCATAAAAAGCAGTTAAAAAGCTGGCTCAAACCTGAAAAGCGCCATGTCCATTATAGTTTTATGCCTGCCAGCAACCGGGTTATGGTGCAGCCACTGGGTGTGGTTGGCATTATCGTGCCGTGGAATTACCCTGTTTATCTGGCACTGGGCCCGTTGATGGCCGCCATTGCCGCCGGCAACAAAGCGATGCTGAAATTATCGGAGTATACGCCGGCAACTAATAAAGTGCTGACAGCCATTTGCCAGCAGGCGCTGGCAGCTGATGTCATTGTAATTGAAGGGGATGCTGAGATAGCGGCTGAGTTTTCGCGCCTGCCCTTTGATCATTTGTTGTTTACCGGCTCTACCGCGGTTGGCCGCAAAGTGATGCAGGCCGCAGCAGCAAATCTGACCCCGGTAACGCTGGAACTCGGTGGCAAAAGCCCGGTGGTGATTGCACCAGATGCTGATATAAAGCAGATCGCAAAACGTATATTGTTTGGTAAAACCGCCAATGCCGGTCAGACCTGCGTCGCGCCCGACTATGTGCTGGTACCGGCTGACAAGCTGGAATTGCTCATTTCTGAACTTTGCCAGGCATTTATCGCGTTTTATCCCGATTTTGCCACTAACCCCGATTACAGCGCGATAATAAATGAAGCCCAGTACCAGCGGCTGATGACCATGCTTGAGCATGCCCACAGCAGCGGCGCCCGGGTGATTAATTGTGACGTCAACAGTGACGCTGCCAGCGTTAACAGTGAACGGCGACTGGCGCTGCAGTTAATTGTCGGCGCTGATGACAACAGTAATTTAATGGAACAGGAAATATTTGGCCCCTTGCTGCCACTAATTCCCTACCATACCCTTGAAGAAGCCCTCCATTATATTCAGCAGCGACCAAGGCCTTTGGCGCTGTATTTAATGAGCAACGATAGCGATACCCAGCAACAGGTACTGAAACAAACCCATGTCGGCGGTGTGTGTATTAATGACACCCTGGTCCATGTGGCACAGGACGACCTGCCATTTGGCGGCATCGGCCCGTCAGGTTTGGGTAATTACCATGGCAAAGAAGGTTTTCTGCGGTTTTCGCACCAGAAAGCGATCCATAAAAAGGGTTGGTTTAACAGCGGCCGCTTTATTTATCCACCGTTTAACCGCAAAGTATTTAAAGCGATCCTGAGCTGGTTAACCCGTTAAATATCAGGTGTTGCGAAAGTACAGCCTGTGCAGCATTCATGCTGCTGTTGCGAAAAGACAGCAACGCAGGGTGGCTGGAAATACTTTCTTCACCGGCTTCAAGGATCACCTCCCTGTGCCCCTTCAGCCTGCGCAGCATCCGTGCTGCTGTTACGTAAGTACACCAGCCACCCTGCTCAGATTTCTGAGTAGCCTCAGCAAAAACCCGCTATTTATTCTATATTCGCTATATTTTTCGGCAGTGTTAGTACCAACAGGCAGGCCAGCAGGGCAAAGCCGGCGGCGAAGATAAAGGTTTGCGCTGCACCAGCACCATTTTGCCAGCTTAAACCGGCCAGATAAGCACCGATAGCCCCACCCCCGCCGAAAATAAGCCCGGCATAAATGGCCTGGCCCCGGCCGCGCTGCGCTTTGGGAAATACCTGCTGAATAAACTGCATGGCGCAGCTGTGGGCGATAGCAAAACTGCCGGCGTGCAGCAACATACTGAGGGCCAGCCACCAGGCAGAGTCCGCCAGCAGTGCCACCATTAACCAGCGAATGGCAGTTAAGCCATAACAAATACCTAACAGGATGCGATAGCTGCGGTTGCGCAGAATGCGTCCGGCAAAGTAAAACGCGACGATTTCAGCCGCTACCGCCAGGCTTATCAGTAAACCGGTCTGGCTGCCGCTATAACCTAAATCCCTGCTGTATAGGGTAAAAAAACCGTAAAAAGGTGCAAAACTGATTTGCATCAGCAGCGCCGCCCCCATAAAAATCCATAATACCCGGTGTTTTAGCAGTTGCCGGTAAGATAAGCTTGCTGCTGTGGCATCATAGTCCGGCCTCAGCGTCGGTAAATTAAACAGACAAAATACCAGCAGTAATAAAAATGCCAGCGCGGTGGCAGGCATAAACTCACTGCCGTACAACTGATAAAACCAGCCGCCCAGCATCACCAGCACAATATAACCAACGCTGCCGGCCGAGCGGATCCGGCTGTACTGCTCCGTATCGTTATTCAGAAATAAAAAAGTCGATACTTCCAGCTGCGGTAATATAGCGGTCCAGAAAAAACTGAATAACGCCAGAGCAGCCAGTAACAAGCCAAAACCACCATTGATAAAGCTGACAAGCCAGCCAATACAAGCCAGCACGGCGCCTAATTGCATAACAACTAACGGCTTGCTGCTGCGCTCAGCCAGGCTGGCCCAGATAGCCGGGCCGATAATTCGGGTGGCGGTAACGATGGCCAGCATCAGGCCTATCTGGCGCGAGTCAAAGCCGCGGCCATCCAGAAACAGGCCCAGGTAAGGCACAAAAATACCCAAAACCCCAAAATACGTGAAGTAAGCCAGCGCTAGCGCCGGCCTGGCAGCGAGAAGTGTCATAAAGTTCCGAGCACGGCTTGGTTATCGGTTAGCTCTGGCAATATCCGGGGTGCTGACGCTGACTCCGGCATTTTGCGCCCGGTGTCGCAGCAGATGATCCATTAATACAATTGCCAGCATCGCTTCAGCAATGGGCACGGCCCGGATCCCGACACAAGGGTCGTGCCGGCCTTTGGTGACGATATCAACTACGTCGCCATCCACATTAATGCTTTTACCCGGGATGCTGATACTGGAGGTAGGTTTTAACGCCATACTGACCTTAATATCCTGGCCGGACGATATACCACCTAAAGTACCGCCGGCATGGTTGGAACTGAATCCTTCTGGCGTTAACTCATCGCGATCGGTTGAACCGCGCTGCTCTACCACCGCAAAGCCATCACCAATTTCCACTGCTTTAACCGCATTGATACTCATCATGGCATGGGCAATATCGGCATCCAGGCGGTCAAAAACCGGCTCACCGAGGCCCACAGGCATGCCCGTTGCCACCACATTCACTCTGGCGCCTACTGAGTCACCGTCTTTTTTAAGCTGGCGCATATATTCATCCAGCTCGGCAATTTTATCCGGATCGGGGCAAAAAAATGGGTTATTTGCTATTTCATCCCAGTTGAGTTTTTCTGCTTTAACCGGGCCTAACTGCGCCAGATAGCCACGGATTTCAATACCACAGTGCTGCTTTAAGTATTTTTTGGCAATGGCCCCGGCCGCTACCCGCACCGCGGTTTCGCGCGCCGAGGAGCGCCCGCCGCCACGGTAATCCCGGATGCCGAACTTATGCCAGTAAGTATAATCAGCATGGCCGGGCCGGAACAAATCTTTGATATTTGAGTAGTCCTGGGAGCGCTGATCAGTATTTTCAATTAATAAGCCAATGCTGGCGCCGGTGGTGGTGTCTTCAAACACGCCGGACAGAATTTTTACCTGATCTTCTTCGCGTCGGGCCGTGGTATAGCGTGAGGTACCGGGTTTGCGCCGGTCTAAATCCAGTTGTAAATCTGCTGCTGTTAATTGCATTCCCGGCGGGCAACCATCAACAATCCCGCCGATGGCCGGGCCATGGCTTTCACCAAAGGTGGTGACTTTAAACAACTGACCAATGCTGTTGCCGGCCATTTAGCTCTCCTCAAACAAGTGTTGGTAGGCAATAAGCTGAGCTTTACTCAGCGCAAATACGCCAAGGCCACCGGCAGTAAACTCAAGCCAGTCAAATTGGACGTCTGGATATCTATCCTGTAATTCAACCATACTATTGCCTACTTCACAAACTAAAATACCGTGCTCGGTTAAATGGGCTGCCGCCTGCGCTAAAATACGCCGGGTTAACTCAAGGCCGTCATGACCGGAGGCCAGCCCCAGCTCAGGCTCATGCCGGTATTCTTCCGGTAAATCTGCCATGTCTTCAGCGTCAACATAAGGCGGATTGGTGACAATAAGATCATACTGCTGGCCGCTCAGCGCCTGGTAACCATCAGACAGAATAGGGTAAACCCGGTCCAGTAAACCATGCTCGTTAATATTAATATCTGCCACAGCTAACGCGTCCGGGCTGATATCAACGGCATCAACCTGTGCATCGGGAAAGGCGTAAGCACAAGCAATGGCTATGCAGCCTGAACCTGTGCATAAATCGAGGATCCGCTCTGGCGCTGCAGCAAGTTTAAAGCGACTGAATTTTTTATTTATCAGCTCAGCAATCGGTGAGCGTGGTACCAATACCCGCTGGTCAACATAAAAGGGCAGCTGACAAAAATAGGCCTGCTGGGTCAGATAAGCGGCCGGGATCCGCAGCTCAATCCGCTGCATTAGCAGATCGATAAACGCCCGCCGCTCCGGTTTAGTCAGCCTTACCGTCAGCAACTTATCATCGGTTAACGGTGGCAAAAACAAACAATGAGCCAGTAACACTGCGGCCTCATCCCAGGGGTTATCAGTACCATGGCCAAAATAGACACCGGCTTCATTAAAGCGACTGACCGCAAACCGCAGCCAGTCGTGCACGCTGACTAACGCATCAAGCGCCTCATTAATATCAGATTCTGAAAACATCGGGTTATAATCGGCCATATCCAGTATTCGCTCTTTGTAAAAAATGGGCAGATTGTATAGACTTGCGCGATGCAACGAAAGAAGCTTTCTCAACAACCCCGCTTATCTGCCGCAGACAGTGACCTTTTTCGCCAGTCGGTTACCGGCGCTCGTCCGCTATTGCAGGACAAGATAGCCCCTGTTGTTAAAGCCAGCAAGAAAAAAGCCCCGCCTGTGACAAAAATGCCGCAGCATGAGCAGGATCTGTTTTACTTCTCAGACGGATATGAAGGTTTTATCAATGATGGCGGGACAATGTCTTATGTCCAGCCCGGCGATGATCCCAGGTTAGCCGGGCGCTTAAAACGGGCAGAGTTTCAGCCGCAGGTTGTCCTCGATTTACATGGCCTGACCCAGCTTCAGGCCAAAACTGAATTAGCTGGCTTACTGGCCTACTGCCAGCAGCAGCAGTTTAACTGTGCCTGTGTGGTTCATGGCAAAGGCTTAGGCATACTGGCCCGTAAAGTACCTAACTGGTTAATCCAGCATCCTAATGTGCGGGCATTTCATACGGCTCCTAAAAGCTGGGGCAAGCATGGCGCACTATTGTTGCTACTTAAAATTAATCAGCCGGAGTTTGAATTACGCTGCTAAAACCGGCGCTGACCAGGAAGCGCCGGAGCAATCGCTCCGGGTTTAACCGGGAAGCATGGCCAGGTCCTGCGGTGCGACTTTCTCCAGTAAACGACCACGACTGGCGGGCTGATAATCGATACAACATAATGATGCCGTACTGAACACCGGCGTCTGGCCGGGCTGAGTCAGGATTTCGACCAGAAAACTGACTAAAGGCATATGAGACACCAGCAATATTCTGGCATCGGGCTCTGCAGCTAATTTTGTATCAATCAAATCAAGCAACAGTAGCGGATTACCATCGGGCACCAGCTCGTCATGAGTCTGCAACAGACATTCAGAGCTTTGTTTACTCAGCATAATCTCGGCAGTCTGGCCAGCGCGCAGATAAGGGCTGGTCCAGACATCAGTAAAGGCGCTATAGCAATTTTGCAGCCACTGCGCCATTTGCAGTGCTTCGCGCTTGCCTCTGCTGGTCAGTTGTCGCTGACTGTCTTGCTTCGTCAACGGTTCTGCTTCACCATGGCGCATAATAACAATGTTAACCATTTATATTGATACCGTACTACTTAGTCAGTGTGTTTTGTTTGCCATTGTTAAAAAGCATACGCTGGGCAAAAATTGTGCGCTATGATAAATAAAGTCTGGCGTGAACGTAACTGCTATTAACGCATAACACAAAGCCTGTTTATTACTAAATGCTATCAAAAATCGGCCGTCTTGCAGTACTACCATACCGACATAGGATAATTTTTGGAAAAAGTACATATAAAGCAAAGTCCAAACGATAACAGAGCCTACCAACACCTGACACTCGACAATGGTCTTACTGTGGTGCTGGTAAACGACAGCAGTGCCGAAAAAAGTGCTGCTGCCCTGACAGTCAACGTCGGCCATTTTGATGATCCGGCAGATTATCAGGGTATGGCGCATTTTCTGGAGCATATGCTGTTTCTCGGTTCAGAGAACTTCCCTGATCCGGGAGAATATCAGCAATTTATCAGTCAGTATGGCGGCAGCCATAATGCCTGGACCGGCACAGAGCACAGCCACTTTTACTTTGATATCGATACGCCACAGTTCCAGCAAGCTATTGCCCGTTTTGCGGACATGTTTTGCCGGCCGTTATTTACCGCTGCCTATGTTGAAAAAGAACGCCATGCGATTGAAGCGGAATACTCGCTAAAACTAAAAGATGACAGCCGGCGCATTTATCAGGTGCATAAGGAAACCATTAATCCGGCGCATCCGTTTGCAAAATTTTCTGTCGGCAATCTTAATACCCTCAATGACAAGCCCCAGCAAACATTACGGGCTGCCCTGCTGCAATTTTATCAGCAGCAATACAGTGCCAGCAGAATGAGTTTATGTCTGGTGTCGCCCTGCTCGCTGTCCGCTATGGAGCAATGGGTAAAACAGTTATTTGCCGGACTTCCCTCAGCTTTGCCGGCAAAGCCACCACTGGCCGAGCCGCTTTACCTGGCCGAACATCAGGCCATTTTGCTGAATATTAAACCGCACAAAGATTCCGAACGGCTGGTTGCCAGCTTTGCCCTGCCGGACATACAGCCATGGTACCGGCATAAAATTGTCAGTTTTCTGGCATCACTGCTCGGTGATGAGAGCGAGGGGTCGTTGCTCAGTTATCTGAAAAACGCCGGACTGGTAAACCAGTTAAGTGCCGGTGGCGGTATTGATGGTAGTAACTATAAAGATTTTACCGTATCTTTTGAGCTGACCCGGACAGGCCGTGCTGATACCACCGCGGTGTTAACAGCGCTGTACAGTGCTCTGGCCAGAATTAAGCAGCAACCACTGCCACAACAATTGTATGTAGAGCGGCAACAGCTGCTGCATTGGTCATTTATTTATCAGGAGCCCGCCGATGCGTTGCAAACCGCCAGCCAGCTCTCGGTAAATTTACAGCACTATCCGGTTGAAGATACTATTTTTGGCGATTACCGGATGGAGTTGCCGCCTGAATCGTTGTATCAGCAGCTGCTAAGCTGGTTCAGACCTGACAATATGCGACTGATGCTGATAGCCCCTGACGTGCCGGTGCTGTCTGAAGCAAAGTGGTACAATACCCCCTACTCTGTTACCCGATTAAGTGACTCGTTGTTGCAGACACTTGCAGAAACCGGTCCGATTGCTCAGATCACCCTGCCAGGTGTCAATCCCTATCTGACCGAACAACTCAGCCTGTTAAATAAAGATCAGCATATGGCTGTGCCAGAGCAGATACATTGCAGTAACCACTTAAGCGTCTGGTATAAAGCGGATACCGAATTTAATACGCCGAAAGGGCATATTTTTCTGCAACTCAGTTTACCGCAGAGCATTGCTGATAATCGCCAGCTGGCCACCAGCAGACTCTGGCTTGAGCTATTTCAGGATCATATTAATCAGCAGTTTTATACCGCCACCAATGCCGGTTTAAGCTATAACCTGCATGTACAGAAACAGGGAATAAGTATTCATACCTCGGGCCTGGCCGCCAACCAAATCCGCTTGTTGCAGAATATTCTGCTGCAAATTAACCAGGCGTCATTCTCAGAGTTGCGGTTCAATGAGCTGAAGCAGCAACTTTGCCGGCATTGGGCCAACAGCAGCAAAAGCAAACCTGTCGCCCGGTTATTCAGTCAGTTATCGGCATTGCTGCAACCGCTTAATCCGGAAATTGAAGTACTGATTGAGCAGCTGGAACAACTGAGCTTTCAGCAATTCTGTCAGTTCTCAGCACGATTGCTGGATGACGTTCATCTGGAGGCGTTGCTGATTGGTAACTGGACCCGGGACAATGCCGCGGCTCTGCAACTGATGTTGCAACAATGGCAGGCAGAGCAGCCATCGCTTGGCAGTAAAATTCAGGCAAAGACATACAGCATTGAAGATACCGGTCCGGTCTGGCTGCAAACCGACACTGACAGTACTGATCACGCATTGGTTGTCTATCTGGCAGCAAAGCATGCCAGCGCTGAACAAATGGCGTTATTTATGCTGGCAAATCATCTGATGTCGCCGCACTATTTTCATCAGTTGCGAACAGAGCAGCAAATGGGATATTTAGTCGGTACCGGTTATGTCCCCATCAACACCCTGCCGGGAATGGCATTCTATATTCAGTCGCCTAATTTTAACTGCACCACTTTGTATCAGGCTACAGTGACATTTTTCCGGGATTTTCTGCAGCAAATTGAAGCAATGCCGGAACCAATGTTCGGTGAACTTAAACAAGGTCTGACAGCGCAACTTGCTGAGCGTGATACCAGTCTGGGCTCGCGGGCAAAAAGGCTGTGGCTGGCATTAGGTCAGGACGACACCGGCTTTGATCTGACCTGCAGAATCATCAGCGCCCTGGCACAATTAGAGAAACACCATTTTATTGATCTGCTGAAACAGCTGTTAGCCAGTGACTACGATATGTTACTGTTGGCTTCTGAAGCGAACAGCGAACTTAACCATATTAAAACAATGAACCGGGCTGAACTGCGCCAGGCCATTGCTGACAGGTAAAATGATTTTGACACTTTTCCCAAACTTGGTTAACGTAGCCAGAATAACAATAAAAATGTTGTAATTTGTGGGCATACGTCGTTTCCATTGCACAAAAACTATCTGTTTACTGCTGGCTGTTCATCCATTCGGGCTCGCTGCGCTGAGTTGGGACAGCGTACAGCCTTATATCTTTTCCGCCGTGTTATTTTTTGCCTGTGCCGCCCTGCTGCTGGCGCACGCCAGCATTGTAAAGATGCGTCGCTATCACAAACGGCTGGCAAAAAGCGAAGAGCGACTGCGGCTGTCATTATGGGGCAGCGGTGACGAACTGTGGGACTGGCGAATTCTGTCCGGCGAGTTGTACCGTTCCAGCTCCTGGTTAAAACCAGTCGAATTAAAACCTGAAACACGTGATTTCCCTCCAAATAAACAACAAATTCATCCGCAGGACTTAGCCCGGGTTATTAATCTGCTAAATGACCATTTAAATGGCAGCAGCGCTTTCTTTGAGGCAACCTACCGCTTGCAAACAGCGGAAGGTCAGTATATTTGGGTGCTTGATCGCGGTAAAGTGGTCGCCTATGCCAGTAATGGCAGTCCTGCCCGGATGACCGGCACCCTGAAAAACATTCATCAGTTAAAAGAAGCCGAAGGCAGAATGCAATTGTTTGCCCGTTGCCTTGAGAATATTTCTGACGCAGTGCTGGTTTGTGATACTCAGTTTACTATTATTGAAGTGAACCCGGCTTTTAGCAGCATCACCGGCAAAGATCGCTCAGAGGTGGTGCACAGCCGGTTTGAATTATCGTTATACCCCAGCCGTTTTATGCAGGACATTCAGTTACAGCTGGCCAAACATGGCCGCTGGAGTGGCGAGATCCGCGAGCAGAAAGACAATGGTGAAATATATCAGGCCGAACTGGCCTTCGATGTGATTAAAGATGAAGAAGGCAATCCACTGCAATATGTCGGTGTGTTATCCGATATCACTGACCGCAAGCTGCGGGAGGCGGAATTAAACCGGTTAGCGAATAACGACACCCTGACCGGCTTGCCCAATCGAGCGGTATTTATGTCGAAACTGGCCAGTCTGGTTACCGTCGATGCGGTTCATGCTTTGCTGGTATTTGACTTAGACAATTTTAAGAAAATTAATGACTCACTGGGCCATGAGCTGGGCGATACGTTACTTTGTAAATTAGCACAGCGCCTGCATACTGATCCCCGCTACCAGAACAAGCTATACCGGCTTGGCGGCGATGAATTCGCGGTATTACTTAACGATACCAATGATATTCATACCATCAGCTCAATGGCGAAAGGCTTACTGGAGCAAATTAACCGGCCATTTTTTATCAGTCAGCATGAACTGGCCGTGACCAGCAGTATTGGGGTCGTGCTGTTTCCGGATGACGGCAATGACCCCCAAGCCTTGCTGCGTAATGCTGACACTGCGATGTATCACGCCAAAAATGACGGCGCCAACCGTTATCTGTTTTTCAATGACAGTATGAACAAGCAAGCCGTGAAACGGCTGCAGGTAGAAAACCTGATTCGCTATGGCTTAAAAGAAGATTATTTCAGTGTCTATTATCAGCCGAAAATGGATATTCTGACCGGCAACGTCGTGGGTATGGAAGCGTTAGTGCGGTTTATCACCCCTAAAGGCGGCCTGGTCAGTCCTGCCAGCTTTATACCGGTGGCTGAGGAAACAGGACAGATCGTAGAGATAGGTGCTGTAGTACTGCGTAAAGCCTGTGAAGACGTAAAAAAATGGCTGGCACTCGGGTTATTTCAGGGCCGGGTTGCCGTAAACCTTTCTGCCAAACAATTTATGCTACCCAATCTGTGTCAGCAGATAGATGACGTGCTGGAGCAATGCGAACTGCCCTCTTATCACCTGGAGCTGGAAATTACCGAGGGCACGGTAATGCAATCGCCCAAACTAGCGATAGATACCATGAAAAAGCTACGGGCACGTGGTATACATCTGGCGATGGATGATTTTGGTACCGGCTATTCATCATTGGCCTATTTAAAGCAATTTCCGCTTAATACCCTTAAAATAGACAAAGCTTTTATCGATGATATGGATAATGCCCGCGGCAGAAATATGGTCGACACTATAGTGACGATTGCCCATAACTTAAGTTTGAATGTGGTGGCCGAAGGGGTTGAAACCAAAGATCAACTGGATATGCTGCGCAAGTTACGTTGCGAAACCATTCAGGGCTTTTACTACAGTAAACCGCTGTCAGCCCCCGACTTTGCCGAGTTCCTGGCAGAGCAGAAACAACGGGCCCGGCTATCAGCAATCCCGGGCTAACCTTAAAACGTAACAGCCACAATAAAAAAAGCCCCGCAGGGCTTTAATCGCTATCAGTTTCGACGTAAGAAAAATCGTCGGCACCGTCAGCTATCCGTTTTTTACCAAAAACAGTATGAAATTTGCGTTTTTCATTCAGGCGCTGTTTGTATTTAATCCAGGTTTTTTCATAGGCAGAGCTTGCTTCCGCCTCGCCCCTGCACACCAGCAGAAAGCGTTGCTCTTCCTCATTTACCGGCTCACGAACACCCTGCTCCAGCTGCTGCATCGCGAAACCATGTTTTTCCAGCAGATTACCTTCTGCCAGGGTAAAGCGCCCGGACCGCGTAAAACCACGAGGGAAATTGCGGTCATCGAAAAAGCGACGGGTAGCGACAAAACTTTGCTGCATCACTTTTTTCCTCTAATGTCGTTGAATATAAAGCCAGCCTGTTTAAACTGTGCGGAGTATGGTTAACAAAATTCCAGTCGTAAAACAAATATTTTTTATTGACACGATAAATTAATTTAAGGCTCTACCTTGGATACTGAACTGCTAAAAACCTTTCTGGAAGTGCAGCGTACCCGCCATTTTGGCAAGGCGGCTGAGAACCTGTATTTAACACAATCTGCTGTAAGCTTTCGTATCAGGCAATTAGAACAACAACTTGGTGTTAATTTATTCAGCCGCTATCGCAACAATATTCAGCTTACTGCTGCCGGCGAGCGCTTATTACCGCATGCTCAGGCGATGTTGACGGCCTTGCAAAGGGCCAAACAGGAAGTAGCACTGAGCAATAAACAAGCGCAACAGCTGTCAATAGCGGCAACAGCTAATGTATGGGACAGTTTTCTGTTGCCTGGCTTTATTCAGGTGCAACAGCAATATCCTGAGCTGGCCTGGCGGGCTGAATCGCTGGGCAGAGAGCAGATCAGCCGATTGCTGCTGGAGCGTAACCTGGATTTAGCAGTGGTATTTGACCCACCGAAGGTTGATGAGATACAGGTAGAAAAGCTGGATGACATTAAACTGATTGCGGTTACCAGCAGTGACTACACCGACGCCACCACCGCTATGGCGCAACACTACATTCTGGTTGACTGGGGTACCTCATTTGATATTCAGCATGCCAAACACTTTGCCGATATGCCACCACCGGCACTTCGAACCGGCAGCGCGAAAATTGCGCTGGAAATGATGCTGCATAGCCCTGCAACCGCTTATTTACCGCAAGTGATGGTGCAGCCTTTATTACAAAGCAATCACCTCAAAAGAGTAGACAGCGCGCCACAGATGAGCAGAGAACTTTTTGCCGCGACATTGCATCAGGCAACCAATGAGCAGTTGTTGCAACAAATCATTAGCCAGCTGCGCAAACATATTAGCAGCCTGGCGGCTTAAGTTTACGCTAGGGACGAAATAAGCTGCTGTTTTTGCCGCGCGCTTTGCACAGCAGCAAACGTTTATGACTACTAAACAAAGGTAATAAAAAAGGCCCGGTAAAAAGTGCCGCCAACGCCCATTGTAACGCCTGCATACCACTGCGCAGCGCGGCAACGTAAACCCCAAGCGCAACCACCAACCAAACCACAGGGACTAATAACACCTAAAACATCCTCAAAAACTACAGAAACGCCGCAGGCGGTAATTATACCGCCTGCAGCAACTGCACACTGTTAAGCTTTCGTTGATTTTTTGCAAAAGCTAATCATAAAAGCGGCTGTTCTGCTCAGCCATCGCTAATAAACGCGGGCATGGCGCAAACCGCTCGCCGTGTTCGGCCTGGAACTGGCGCAACGTTGCCACCAGATCCGTCACGCCTAAGGTGTCAATATAGCGGAACGGTCCACCCAGGAACGGTGGGAAACCAATACCAAAAATTGCACCGATGTCGCCATCCCGGGCTGACGCTATTACGCCTTCATCCAGGCAACGCACCGCTTCATTCAGCATCTGGGCAGTGCAGCGGCTGGCAATCGCATCGCTGCTAAGTTTGCCGGCAGGCGTGACACCCAGCACGTTATAAACGCTGCTGTCGACGGTCTTGCTGCCTTTTTTCGCTGCTTTACCATACAGATAAAAACCTTTTGCTGATTTTTTACCCTTACGGCCATCTGCCAGCAAGGTATCAAATGCTGGCGGTGGCGCAAAACGCTCGCCCAGTTGCTCTGTCAGAATAGGTGATATTTTGGCGCCGACATCAATACCCACTTCATCTAATAATGTGATAGGCCCAACCGGAAAACCGAATTTCACCAGCGCTTTATCGATTTTTTCTACCGGTTCACCAGCCAGCAACAGATTCGCCGCTTCGTTCATATACAGCGCCAGGATCCGGTTGACATAAAAGCCAGCCCCGTCTTTTACTACAATAGGGGTTTTACCCTGTTTGCGGGCAAAGGCAACGGTAGTGGCTATCGTCTGTGCTGAGGTTTTGTCGTGAGCAATGACTTCAACTAACGGCATTTTATCGACCGGCGAAAAATAGTGCAGGCCAATAACGTTTTCTGGTCTGGTCGCTTTTTCGGCGATCTGACTGATAGGTAACGAGCTGGTATTGCTGGCAAAAATCGTATGCGCTGCACAGTGCTGCTCAATATCCGCGACCATTTGCTGCTTTAACGCCAGATCTTCAAATACTGCTTCAATCACTAAATCAACATCATGAAAACCACTGTAGTCGGTGGCGCCGGTTAACAATAGCAACTGCTTTTGCATTTCGGCTTTGCTGATAAAGCGGCGTTTAAATTTTTTCTGCAGCAACTCATAGCTGTATTTCAGGGCGTTGCTGATCCCCTGTTCGTTAATATCTTTAATTCGCACCGGCACTCCGGCCTTGGTGCTGCTGACATTGGCAATACCACCGCCCATCAGGCCGCCACCAAGCACCGCGACCTTGTGTACTTTTTGCGGTTGAGTATCACCGGCACCGGTTTCTTTTTTCATCTGAGTGGTGGCAAAAAACAAACTGCGCAGCGCCGCCGACTCATTCGTCATGCATAACTGACCAAAAGCTGTTGCTTCTGCCGCAAGTCCTGCGGCATAGCCACGTTCCTGCCCTTTACGCACCACATTAATAATCCGGACAGGCGCCGGATAATTGCCTTGGGTTTTCTTCAGTGTTTGTTTTAATGCCTGAGAAAACAGTAAATTTCGGCCCGGGCCGGTATTTTCCAGTAACTTAGTCCATAAGCCCTTAGCTTTTTCTGTCGCTTTGGCTTTGCCCTTTAGTGCCCGCTTTATTGCCGCGTCCAGTAAAATAGTTGCCGGCACCACTTCGTCGACCAGACCGGCTTTTTTCGCCTGCGCTGCCCGTAATTGCTTGCCGGTCAGCATCATATCCAGCGCTTTCTGGACACCCACCAATCGCGGTAAACGCTGGGTACCGCCGCTGCCAGGCAATAAGCCAAGCTGCACTTCAGGCAAACCCAGTACGGTTTTAGCCGAGTCAGTGGCAACCCTGGCATGACAGGCCATTGCCAGTTCCAGGCCGCCCCCCAGACAGGGGCCATTGATGGCTGCCACGACCGGGATTTTCAGCTGCTCTATCCGGTCAAACATTTGCTGGCCCATCCGGGCAATATCTTCAGCTTGCGCTGCTGTCTCACAGCTATCCAGCATTGAGATATCAGCGCCGGCAATAAACGAGTCTTTTTTACCACTGATAAACACCACGCCTTTAACATTGTTGTCGTTTTGCAGCGTGTTCAGAATACCGTCTATCTCCTCGGCAAATGACGCTTTAAGCACATTCATGCTCTCGCCAAGGATATCCATCGTGATAACAGCAATCTGGTCGTCCCGAACTGCCAGGCTGAAACTGCTTTGTTGTTTCGTCATTATTCAGTCTCCACAATCATGGCCGCACCCAAACCACCTGCAGCACAGGCAGTGGTTAAACCCACCCCGCCGCCACGGCGCTGCAATTCATTCAGGGTCTGCACTATTAAACGGGTGCCGGTGGCAGCAAACGGATGGCCATAGGCCAATGAGCCGCCATTAACATTAAATTTGTCCATATCAATTTCACCAATCGCTTTGCTGCGGCCAAGTTTTTCTTCAGCAAATTTTTGGCTGGCAAACATTTTAACGTTGGCCAGCGCCTGGGCAGCAAATGCCTCATGCATTTCAATCAACGTTACGTCGCCAAGGCTCATGCCGGCGCGATCCAATGCTATCGGGGTCGCATAGGAGGGGCCCATCAGCATATCTTCATGCACACCAATCGCCGAAAATGCATAGCTGCGGATAAAACCTAACGGTTTGTAACCCAGCGCTTTCGCCCGGCTTTCAGTCATCATTAATACTGCAGAGGCGCCGTCAGTCAGCGGAGTGCTGGTGGCTGCGGTCACTGTGCCATGATTACGGTCAAATACCGGCCGTAGCTTGGCGTAAGACTCCAGCTTTGAGTCCATCCGGATATTGTTATCGATATCCAGGTATTTATTGTAAGGTTCGACATGGGCGGTCATTACTTCATTCGCCATTAAGCCATTTTGCCAGGCTTTAGCCGCCAGACTGTGCGAGCGGTGCGCCATTTCATCCTGAGCCTGACGGCTGATGCCATGCGTTTTGGCCATTTGCTCGGCAGTGTCGCCCATCGACAGGCCGGTACTGTATTCCGCGACAGCCGGCGGTACCGGCATTAAATCTTTCAGGCCTAAGCGCCGTAAAATACTGAGCTTCTGACCAAAGGTTTTGGCTTTATTCATATCAACCAGCGCCCTGGCCAGTTTTTTACTGACACCAATAGGCAGTACCGAACTGGAGTCAGCCCCACCGGCAATAGCAATTTCAATAGTGCCGGCCATCATTGATTCGACAACACTGGCAACCGACTGAAAACTGGTGGCACAGGCGCGGGTGACACTGTAAGCGTCGGTATGCACATTCATGCCGGTACCCAGCACAATTTCCCGGGCAATGTTTGGCGCTTCCGGCATTTGCACCACCTGGCCATAGACCACTTGCTGCACCAGCTTGACATCAAGCTCGCTGCGGATAAGCAACTCGTTAACAACCAGTTTAGCCAGATCCAGCGCCGAAACGCCGTGTAGCTCGGTAGCTTGTTTGGCAAAAGGCGTACGTAACCCCGAGACAATCGCAATCCGATCGCCGCTACGGGTATGAAGTTTAATGGGCGCTGACATGGCTTTCCTCTTATTAAAAACGAAATCGTCGAAGCAAAACAGGTCTGACCTGTAAAGATAATCTGATTGTAACGACAGTTGCTGTTAATTAAAACACTTGTTTTAATGCAAACTGAACCTTATTTAGGTTATAACGTCATAGCCTAGCTGTTTTTAAAGCTAACTGTGTAGAAAACAACCAAAACTTTCAACCAAAAGACTTATATCATTATGGTAAACGCGTTTTCCGCCTTAAAAACCTATCTCGACAGTCAGGTCTTAGGCCAGCCTGAGCTTACTGAAGGTATTTTGCTGGCTCTGCTGGCCAATGGTCATTTACTGGTGGAAGGCCCGCCAGGTCTGGCTAAAACCCGGGCAGTCAATGCGTTGGCCCACGGCGTAGAAGCCGATTTTCACCGGGTTCAGTTTACCCCGGACTTGTTGCCTGCGGATTTAACCGGTACTGATATCTACCGGCCGGAAACCGGCCAGTTTGAATTTCAATCAGGCCCGCTGTTCCATCATATTATCCTGGCAGACGAAATTAACCGGGCACCGGCCAAAGTGCAATCAGCGCTGCTGGAAGCCATGGCTGAAAAACAAATTACCGTTGGTCGCACCACTTACAAATTACCGGAATTATTTCTGGTGATGGCAACCCAGAATCCGCTGGAGCAGGAAGGAACCTATCCGTTACCGGAAGCCCAGCTCGACCGCTTTTTACTGCACCTGAAAGTCGACTATCCGAATGCCGAAACTGAGCGTCAGATCCTCAGGCTAACCCGTGATGAAGCGATGAATAAAGCGCTGGTTCAGCCGGCTGCCATCAGCCAGCAGGATATTTTCAGTGCCCGCCAGGCGACGTTACAGTTGCACCTGGCTGAGAGCCTGGAAGACTATATCGTGCAGTTAATTATGGCTACCCGTAATGGCGCAGCATACAGTGCCCGGCTGGCCTCCTGGGTGAGCTATGGTGCCAGTCCGCGGGCCACTATTGCGCTGGAGCGTTGTGCAAGGGCCAAGGCCTGGCTGGCAGATCGTGATTTTGTTACCCCCGATGACATTCAGGCCGTGTTTCATAATGTATTACGCCACCGGTTAATCTTAACCTACACGGCAGAGGCAGAAGGTATTAGCACCGATGACGTGCTGACTGAAATCCTTAATTGTGTTCCCGTACCCTGATTAACGCTATGAGCAACGCGTTTTCAGCCAGCCAATGGCTTAACCAGTTAAATGCCGACGGCAGCTCTGTCAGACTGCCGGAATTATTATGGTATCAGCGCCACACCAGGGTGCTGAGCCTGAAACCCACTATCAGTATCCAGAGTAAACTGGCCGGTACCTATCTGGCACGTAGCAAAGGCCGCGGCATGGAGTTTGACGAAGTCAGGCATTATCAACCAGGTGATGATGTCCGGACTATCGACTGGCGGGTCACGGCGCGCAGCGGCAAAGTGCATACCAAATTATTTCGCGAAGAAAAAGAACGACCGGTTTTTATTGTCACCGACTTAACTGACAGTATGCGCTTTGGCAGCAACTTATTATTTAAATCTGTGCAGGCGGCCCATCTGGCCGCTGTCATCGCCTGGCATGTGAAACAGCACGGTGACAAACTCGGTGGTCTGGTCTTTAGTAACCTGCAACATCGGGAATTAAAGCCGCAGGGCCGCAGTCATGGCGTACTACGGTATCTGCAGGCATTGCAGCAATGCCATCAAAGTTCGGCAAATACTAATGGTTTAACCTTATCGCAGGCGCTTGGCCAACAACGCCGGCTAAGCCGCCCGGGCAGTCTGGTGTATATTTTGTCAGATTTTGCCGGGCTCGACGAACAAGCCCTGCGTCATATCAGGGCAATCAGCCAGCATAATGAGGTCACCTGCTGTCAGATCAGTGATCCGCTGGAGCGGGCGCTGCCATCATCTGCCCGGGGCACCGCAGCAGTGCGCAATCAGCAGCTGGTTGTCACGGCAGAGCTGGCCGACGCTGGTTTGCGCCAACGTTACCAGCGACAGCAGCAGCAACAGCAAACTAAACTGGAAACGGCATTACAGCAGGTCGGCTGTAAGTATTTAGATATCAGTGCCGGCATACCTGTGATCAGTCAGTTGGAGCAAATTCATCATGGCCGCTAAGCAGCAGTTACTAGAGCAGCTGGCAGATATCAGTGAGCCAGCCTATCAGCTCTCGTGGCAAATACCGCCGGGCGCTTACATTTTACTGGTTGTTGTCTTTGTAGCACTGGCATACGCCGGCCTGGTATTTTACCGGCGCTGGTGTTATCTGGCAGCAAAACGCCAGGCATTGACGTTACTCAAGCAAACGCAACCTGAGGCAGCAAACCAAATCAATCAGTTGTTAAAGCGGGTCATTAAACATTATGTGCCGGCACACCCGGTACTGACAGCCAGTACGTTACAGTGGCAGCATTTTTTACAGCGGCAACTGCCCGATACCCCCCTGCCGCCGCTTGACACCCTGCTGTACCAGGCCGGACCTGATACTGAGCAAAACCCACAGTTTTATCAGTTTGCCAAACGCTGGCTGCAACAGCTGAAGCCAGCAACCTTGCTCAACAGCCAGAGTCAGGTTTTGACCCGGGAGGTAGCCGATGTTTGAATTGAGCTATCCCTGGCTGCTGCTGCTGATAATTTTGCCGCTATTTTTAAAAAAGCGTAAACAAGACAGTGGCAGCGCCCTTACCCTGCCTGCTCTGGCAAGATTGGCTGGTAAACAACAACAACGCCCCGGCTGGAAACGCCATGTTGCCACCTTACCGCAGGCCTTAATCTGGTTAATGCTGGTGCTGGCGGCCTGTCAGCCGCGCTGGCTCGGCGAGCCCATCACCCTGCCGCAGCAAGGTCGCGACCTGATGCTGGCGATTGATTTATCCGGCTCGATGGATATGAATGACATGGTGCTGGACGGTCAGAGTATGAACCGGCTAGCCGCGGTAAAACTGGTGGTCGGTGACTTTATCGAACAGCGCAAGGGCGACCGCCTTGGTCTTATTTTATTCGCCGATGCGGCTTACCAGCAAACACCACTGACCTATGATCTGGCGACCGTTCAATCCTTTTTAGATGACAGTCAGCTGAAGCTGGTTGGTCAGAGAACGGCAATTGGCGAAGCCATTGGTCTGGCGGTAAAACGTTTAAATAAATATGAAACCAGTAATAAAGTGCTGATCCTGTTAAGTGATGGTGCTAACAACGCCGGCAATATTCAGCCGCTGGAAGCCTTGCAGCTTGCCAAAGCTGCCGGCATTAAGGTGTATACCGTCGGCGTGGGCGCCGAGCAGATGGTGCAGCAAACCATTTTTGGCCGGCGTACCGTCAACCCGTCTCAGGATTTAGATGAGCAATTGTTAAACCATATTGCCAGCGAAAGCGGCGGAAGGTATTTCCGGGCCCGCAACCTGGCGGAACTTGCGCAAATATATCGTTTACTGGATCAACTGGAGCCGATAAGCCGCGACAATCTGACTTACCGGCCGCAGCACAGCCTGCTGCACTGGCCACTGGCTGTGGCACTGTTGCTATCATTTGCGCTGGCTTTGCGGCGGATTAACTGGCGGAGGTTATATGAACCTGCTGGCTGATTTTCATTTACTGCGCCCCTGGTGGCTGCTGGCATTACTGCCGGTGTTGATCCTGTGGCTGCTTATTTTACGCTACCGGCAACAAAGCAGTGCCTGGCAGCGGGTTATTGCCCCGCATCTGCAACCACTGATGCTAAGTGGCAAGCTGTTATTGCAACGCAACCCGCTGGCACTGCCTGTTCTGCTACTATGCTGGCTGCTGACAGTGCTGGCTCTGGCTGGCCCAAGCTGGCAAAAACAACCGCAACCGGCGTTTAGCTTAAATAAAGCCACAGTGCTTGTCGTTGATATGTCAATGTCAATGCGGGCAACTGATATGTCGCCTGACAGATTCAGTCAGCAACGTTTTAAAGCACTCGATTTTATTGATGAACTGGCAGAAGGCGAACTGGCCTTAATTAGTTTTGCCGGCGATGCGTTCGTCATATCACCATTGACCCCGGATTTTAATAATGTCCGGTTGTTGCTCAATGAGCTCAGACCGGAATTAATGCCGGTACAGGGTTCAAATATCACGGCAGCATTGGAACAGGCAGATGATCTGCTGCGTCAGGCCGGTCATAGCCAGGGCGATATTGTGCTGTTTACTGATGGTTTTGCTTCTGCCGATTACGCAGCAATAATGCAGCGACTTGATAACTGGCCGCACCGGCTGTCAGTGCTGGCTTTTGGCACCGAACAAGGTGCGCCGGTGCAACTTGAAAACGGTCAGCTGCTGAAAGACGCTCGCGGTGCGGTGGTTATTCCGAAAGTGCCGTTAGCACAACTGGCCGCGCTGGCTCGCAAAGGCCGGGGCAGCTTTGCTGTCGCAAGCAGTGATAACGATGATATCGCCGGGTTGCTCGCCAATATTAACAGTCAGTTTCAGCAAAACGCTGAGCAAACCGAGCAGTTTGCCGGCGATTTGTGGCAGGACAATGCAGTTTATCTGGTCTGGTTACTGTTACCCTTAGCGCTATATCTGGCCAAACGCGCGCCGGTACTGGTGCTGTTACCACTTTGCTATTTACCGGATGCGAACGCCAATATCTGGCGCGATCTGTGGCAGACACCTGCTGAGCAGGCCATAACCGATTATCAGCAGCAGGACTATCAAAGTGCCAGACAGAAGTTTAATGATCCGCTATGGCAGGGAAATGCAGCGTACCGTCTCGGTGACTATGCCGGCGCTGCCCAGGCATTCAGTGAGGCTGCAACACAGCAACCCAGCGCCGATGCCTACGCCAATCTGGGTAACAGTCTGGCAATGCAGCAAAAATATGATGAGGCTCTGACCAGCTACCAGCAGGCATTGGTGCTTGATCCTGAACATAGCCAGGCAAAGCAGAATGCTGAACTGCTGAAACAGCTGCAGCAGCAACAACAAAATCAGCAGCAACAACAGGGTGAACAGCAGGAAGGTGAACAGCAGGACGGCGAACAACAAGCAGCTGATAGTAGCGACAGCTCAACAGATTCGGCCGGTGACAGTGAAGATCAGGGCCAAAGTGGCACAGAGCAGCAGGATGATGCCACTGAGCAAACAGCACAAAACGCCGCTTCACAGCAACAGGATCCGGAACAATCAGAACCGACTCCGACTGAGCAGCAGCGTGCAGCGGCAGAGCAGGAGCAGCAGGAACAACAGCAGCTGGATGATAGTGAAATGCAGCAAGCGGTGCGGGAAATGTGGCCTAACGCCAACCAGGAAGAGCAGCAGCAACTGGACAATTTATTACGTAAAGTGCAGGACGACCCGGGGCTATTACTGCGCAACCGGATGAGCCTTGAATATCAGAAACGCCGCCAATACGCTTTACCCAAAGGAGCAGAACAAGAATGGTAGGAAGAGGTCTGTCATTATCAGTAGTGCTGCTGAGTGTGCTGCTTGGTGCACTGCTCAGCGCACCGGTATTTGCTGTCAGCCAGCTTCAGGCACGTCTGGACAAAAATCCGGTTATGCTTGGAGAAAGTGTGCTGCTCGAGGTTACCGCAGACAGCAGGCTGCCGGCGAGCAGTATTAATTTCAGGGTGCTGGACAATAACTTTACGGTGATGGTGCCCTCGGTTAATCAAAGTACCAGAGTAGTGAACGGTGATGTCAGTCATAGCACTACCTGGACCGTAACGTTGCTGCCCAAAGCCAGTGGTACTTTCTCCATTCCGGCTTTTACCATTGATAAAGTCAGTAGCAACCCTATCAGTATTGAAGTGCTGCCAGTGCAACAAGGCTCAGGCAACCTGCGCGATGTATTCTTACAAAGTAAACTCAGCAGTAACGAGCTGATGGTGCAGCAGATGGTGTACTACGACGTCACTATTTATTTCAGCGGTGATATTCAGCGTGGCAGCTTGTCTGAGCCGCAACTGGATGATGCGCTGATCCAGCAGGTTGGTCAGGATCAGGAAGGAACTGAGCTTATTGACGGCGAACGTTACCGCTCTATTAGCCGCCGCTACGCCATTACACCGCAACGCAGTGGTGATTATACCATTGCGCCGCCGACGTTTACCGGTGACGTTATTGACCGGGAAAGTGCCCGCCAGAGCTATTTTGCCCGCAGCCGGACCGTAGTCCGGGAGGCAGAGCCACTGCCAATAACGGTGCAGCCCCCGCCCGCGGGTTACAGCGGTGACTGGCTGGTCGCCGCTCTGGTAACCCTGAATGAAGAGTGGCAACCAGAACAGACGCAGCTGGTGCAGGGCGAGCCTGTCACCCGTATCATTACCTTGTCAGCGGTAGATGTCGCTGCCAACCAGTTGCCGGAGCTTAATGTTGCGCTGCCCGATGGCTTCAGAGTGTATCAGGAGCAACCCCAGGTAAAAGGGGCAGAACGATCCGGCCGTTTAGTGGCACAAAAAGTGATTACCTCTGCCATTATTGCCAATACTGTCGGCGAGTTTACCTTACCCGAGGTTAAAATATCCTGGTGGAACAGTCAGACCAATCAACTTGATCAGACGGTTTTGCCCGGGCGGACTGTGCAGGTGTTGCCAAACCCTGACAAACCCAGTACCCCGGCCATTACCAATGCACCGGTGAATGCCTTACCCGGCACAACCCCCTTGCTCCAGCCTGCATCACCCTGGGGTTGGAACTATACCAGCTCAGCGCTGTTATTTGGCTGGCTGCTGAGCCTGGCGGTATTAATCTGGCGCCTGCGCCTGCTTGGTCAACGTCAAACGCTGAAGCAAACTCAGAGCCAACACCCTAATTTACCAGCTTTTAACAGCAAGGCGTTACGCACTGCCTGTCGTAATAACGACAAAACGGCAGCCCGGGAGCAGTTACTGCTATGGGCCCGGCATTATAACATTCTCAGCCAGGGTTCATTAACTGCCCTGAGCCAGCAGGTTGCAGCAGGTGCGTTCAGGGAGCAGCTAATCAGGCTTAATGCAGCCCTGTATAGCGACAGCGCAGCAGACTGGAACGGTGAAGCATTATGGCAGGCCTGGTCAGACTATAAACCCGGTACCATTCAGCCTGAAAACACCCAGCCATTACCGCCACTGTATCCGCAATAGCGGCTAGCCAGCAGGCACCAGAACTTACCCTATCCAAACGCCGGTTATCACCGGCGTTTTTAATCAGGCATAAAGCGCTGGTAAGCCAGGGTTCATCTTGTTAGCATAAAAACAAATAATAAGGAGTCTATGTTTTGGAAACTGCAACTATTTTTGCTTTGGGTATTTATTTTGCGGCCATGATTGGTATTGGTTTGTATGCATACCGCAATACCGACGAGAGTGTTTCGGGCTATATGTTAGGTGGCCGCAAGTTGGGCCCTGGCGTGACGGCCCTGTCAGCCGGCGCGTCGGATATGAGTGGCTGGATGCTGATGGGTTTGCCGGGCGCTATGTACCTGACCGGTTTAAGCAGTGCCTGGATAGCTGTTGGCTTGCTGATCGGCGCCTACATTAATTATCTTGTAGTGGCGCCAAGGCTTCGGGTTTATACCGAAGTGGCTCATGATGCGATTACCATTCCTGACTACTTTGAAAAGCGCTTTGAAGATAAAACCCGGTTATTACGGGTAGTGTCATCGTTAGTTATTGTGGTGTTCTTTACCTTGTACACCTCTTCCGGTGTTGTTGGCGGAGGCAAGCTGTTTGAAAGCTCGTTTAACTTAAGTTATGAACTCGGTCTTTATGTCACAGCAGGTGTAGTCGTTATTTACACGTTGATTGGCGGCTTTATGGCGGTCAGTATGACCGACTTCGTCCAGGGCTGTATTATGTTTGTATCACTGGTACTGGTGCCGGTGGTAGCCCTTGACCACCTTGGTGGTTTTACTGAGGTGAAGCAGGTTGTTGAAACTATCGATCCGCAGCTGATTAACTGGGTCGGCGCCTCATCGCTGATTGCGATTGTCTCAGCGCTGTCCTGGGGACTGGGCTATTTTGGTCAGCCACATATCATCGTCCGTTTTATGGCAATCCGCTCTGTAAAAGATATTAAAACGGCCCGCCGCATTGGTATGAGCTGGATGCTGGTCACCATTGTCGGTGCCCTGATGACGGGTTTTGTCGGCATTGCTTATGTCGCACAAACTAAGATGACCCTCAGCGACCCTGAGACCATCTTTATTGTATTCTCACAGTTTTTGTTTCATCCGTTTATTGCCGGTTTCTTACTCGCTGCCATTTTAGCCGCGATTATGAGTACCATCTCTTCGCAATTACTGGTGACATCCAGCTCGTTAACCGAAGATTTCTATAAAGCCTTTGTTAAACGTGATGCCACCCAACGTGAACTGGTGCTGGTGGGCCGGCTGTCGGTACTAGCTGTTGCATTAGTTGCCATCGCGCTGGCGTACGACCGGGACAGCTCAGTGTTGCAACTGGTCAGTAATGCCTGGGCTGGCTTTGGTGCAGCATTCGGGCCATTGATTATTTTGAGCCTGTACTGGAAAAGAATGACCTTTGCCGGAGCATTAAGCGGCATCATTGTCGGCGCATTGACGGTATTAATCTGGATTTATGCCCCCATTACCATTAATGGCGCCAGCTTAAGCAGCGTGTTGTATGAAATTGTACCGGGCTTTGTTCTGAGCACCCTGGCAATCGTTATTGTCAGTAAATTCAGCCGGGGCCCTGCCCCGGGTGTGCTGGCAATGTTCAGCAAAATGCAGCAACAACTGGCTGCGCAGAGATAGCAGACCTGATCCCCACAACGTAATAAAAAAATTCTATCGCGTTGTGGGGAAAATTTGCTAAATTAGTTTTAACAACCCACTTGAGATACCTGCAATATGTATTTTTATGCTGCCCGCCAACCCATTCTCGATCGAAATAAAGTACTGTTTGCTTATGAATTACTATTCCGGGATGGCCTGAGTAATGTGTTTCCCGAAATTGATGGCGAAGAAGCGACTTCAAGAATGATCGAAGGCAGCCAGTTTAGTTTTGGCTTAGAGGACTTCCTGGGTGACAAGCCGGGGTTTATTAATTTCACGCTGGAGTCGCTGCTAAAAAAATACCCGAGTATGTTACCGAAAGAGCAGGTTGTCGTCGAAATTCTCGAAACCGTGCAGCCAGGAAAACGACTGTTAGCTGAATGCCAGCATCTGAAAGAAATGGGTTATACGCTGGCACTGGATGACTATATCCACCAACCAGTCTGGCGGCATTTTTATCCGTTTATTGATATTATTAAAATTGATTTTCGAAGCACTGACATCGAAACCATCAAAGTGATCCAGCAGGCAATAGAAGATTTTCCACATATTAAACTGCTGGCAGAGAAAGTTGAAACCAATGAAGAGTTCCAGCAGGCACTGGATATGGGCTTCTGTTACTTTCAGGGATTCTTTTTCTCCCAACCTGAAATGATGCAAACCAAAGCCTTGTCACCGGCCCAGATGACGCTGGCGGAATTACTGTACGAGACCTCCAAAGCAGAGCTGGACCTGGTAAAAATCACCAATATATTTCAGCGTGACGTCAGTTTGTCATACAAATTATTACGCTACAGTAATTCTTCCATTTTTAAACGCAGAACTGAAATTGAAACGATCAAACAAGCATTGGTTGTGCTGGGCCAGGTTGAACTTAAAAAGTTTCTGTCATTACTGTTTACTGCACAAATCAGCAGCGATAAACCTGCTGAGCTGATGCGCATGTCGATGACCCGCGCCCGCTTTGCTGAAGCATTAGCTACTATTGATGGTAAAGTTGACACCGGCAAGGCCTTTTTAACCGGTTTAATGTCGCTGATGGACGCCATCTTAGATGAACCCATTGCCAGCGTGATGGAAAAGCTGCCACTGGCCAAAGAAATTAAAGATGCCCTGGTTGACAACAGTGGAGTGCTTGCTGAGTATCTGACACTGATAAAGCATTATGAAGCGGCTCAGTGGCAACAGGCAAATCTGGCAATGAATCAGCTTGGTATTGCAGCCGATAAAGTGCCAGACGCTTATCATACTGCCGTGCAGTGGGCAAATGAGCAAATGAAAGCCTTAGGTGATTAAACCTAAGGCCGAACCGTCGGTGTTTCAACTAACCATTAATCAAAGCTGACATACTGGCCAATTTTTGCGGCCAGTTTATCGCCTATTCCTTTAACTTCTGTCAGCTGCTTCTGGCTGGTAATCGGGCCATTTTGCTGAATATGCGCCAGTATTGCCTGGGCTTTGGCTTTACCAATTCCCGGCACGGCCTCCAGTTGCTCGGCACTGGCTTTATTCAGATTTAATTTCTGCTGTTGCTGCGCAGTTGCCGTTTGTTTATTCACAGTGGCACCCGGTTTAGCTGCCAGGGTTTGGTTTGCAGTTAACGTCAGGCCGGTTAACAACAACGCTATTACGATATTTTTCATGGTTTCTTCCTTAATGTTTGACGGTTGCATCCCTGCAAAACTATGGGTAAAAATTAAGCCACTACAAACTGTTCAGATTGGCCCGTTAAACAGTGACCTGGCATAACCCAGAGAAGCAACATTATTAATACCAATCAAATATAAATTAGGCGATATTTTTACTTTTGCAATATTTATTTAACTTTATTTGAATTTAATGCAGGTGTCTCTATTCAGCGACAATTAATGCTGCGTGACATAGTCTAAGCGTCAATTGTATTACTAAGTTGATTGTTGCGTGCCAGATTGTTAGGTAACATACAACGGATACCGAATGTGGAGAATCAGATGTTGCGTTCATTGCTGTTGCTGGTTTTGCTGGCTGGGTTAAGCCTGACACCTGACGCTATAGCACTTGGTAACAAACAACCCGATATTACAAAAGAGCAGGCAGCCACCCTTGCTCAACAACGTTATCCGGGAAAAATTTTAAAGGTTCAGACCGAAAGCCGGCATTATCGGATACGGATAATTCAGGCTGATGGCAGAGTAATTACGGTACGGGTCGATAATCGCACCGGCCGGGTTGAAAGGGATGATAAATAATGCGGGTACTCGTTGTTGAAGATGAAACGTTATTAGCAGAAAAAATTAAACAGCAGCTGATACAGCAACAGTTCAGTGTTGATATTGCTCAGGATGGCGATGATGGCTGGTTTAAACTGGCTGAATACCCCTATGATTTAGCAGTAATTGATCTGGGCCTGCCGAAAATGGACGGCTTAACTCTTATCCGTAAAGCCAGACAAAAAGAAATTAAAACCCCGATCATTATTTTAACGGCCCGTGGCAGCTGGCAGGAAAAAGTGGAAGGTCTGGACGCCGGTGCAGATGATTACTTAACCAAGCCTTTCCATGGCGAAGAACTGTTGGCACGATGTAATGCATTAATCCGCCGGGCGGCTGGCCAACCTGATCCAACGCTTAGTGCAGGACCGGTGTCACTTAACAGCAGAACGCAGCAAGTCTGGGTTAATGATGCTGAAATCAGCCTGACGGCTTACGAATATAAAGTGCTGGAGTATTTCATGATGAATCCCAGCAAAGTCATTTCTAAAACCGAATTAACCGAGCACATTTATGATCAGGATTTTGATCTGGACAGCAATGTTATCGAGGTTTTTGTATTACGTTTACGCAAAAAGCTCGATCCGGACGGCGATTTGAAGCCGATTGAGACATTACGGGGTCGCGGTTATCGCTTTAATCTGACAATCAGTTAGATATGACTTTGTCACTTAAGCTGCGTCAGGGCCTGGTAAGCATCGTTCTGCTGCTGCTATTGTTACCCAGTTCCTTTATTGCCATCGACCAGGCTTTTTTTACTCAATTGCTGACCAACGCTGAGCAAAAGCTTGAAGTACATATGTACGCTATTTTGTCAGACCTGAAAATTCAGGATGGTAAAGTTGAGTTAGGCAACACGACCTTGTCACCGGATTTTTTCCGGCCTGACTCAGGTTTAAGTGCTTATATTACCAGCCGTGACATCAATCCTGCTGCCACAAATACCAGCAACACAGCGACTGACAACTCTGCTGATGCCAGTTCGGGTGATAACGGTTCAGCCAGCAGTATTGTCTGGCAATCAGACTCCTCGCTAAGTCAGCAATTCAATCCACCTGATACCACGCTTGTGCCGGGTGAACACCTGTTTTACTCTTATGTCAGCGGTTCTGAGCAATATTGGCTGCTGAGCATCGCACTGTTATTTGACTCAGGGGAGCAAACCCGTCCCCTGACCATTCATATTGTGCAAACAGACACCAATTTAACGGCACCCTATCTGAGTTTTCGTAATACTCTGCTTCGCTGGTTTATCTGGATTGGCGCAGCGTTGGTGTTGTTCAGCGTGCTGGCTTACTACTGGACGACCAAACCGCTAAGTAAACTTGACCAGGAAATCCGTAAGTTAGAGGGCGGTGAACAGGACCATCTTAACGGCCGCTATCCGGCCGAGCTGACCAACATTAAAGAAGATTTAAATTTACTACTGGCTAATCAGAACCGGCAGAAACAACGTTATCGCAACCACCTCAGCGACCTGGCCCATGCTCTGAAAACCCCGGTAGCGGTATTAAATACGTCAGTGTTGAGCCAGCAACCTGAATTAAAAGAACAGCTTGATCGGATCAGTGCCATGATTGAGCATCAGCTGAAAAGAGCCAGCAGCTCCGGTCAGGATATCTGGAAAAAGCAATTTGAAATACTGCCCCATGTTGAAAAGCTGTGTAATGCCCTGCAGAAAATTTATCGCGATAAAAATCTTGATATCCAGATAGATTGTCCGGCACATGCGACCTTTCGTGGTGATGAAACAGATTTAATGGAAATACTGGGTAACTTACTTGATAATGCCTGCAAAGCGTGTAAACAGCAGGTGAAACTGACAGTAAGTCAGAATCCGGTTAATTTGATTATTGAAGACGACGGCCCGGGTATTGCCAGAGATGCCAGAAAGAAACTATTTACCCGCGGCACCCGGCTCGACACCTATAAGGATGGACATGGCGTCGGCTTATCGATTGTTGCCGAGCTGGTGACATCATACTCCGGTGGTATGCAAATTACTGATAGCCCGTTAGGTGGCGCCAGATTCGAACTTATTTTTCCGGAATAGACCTTTTAATCGTTAAGCATCAAACAAACACTGATCGCCCCAGCTGCCCCCGCCGTAAAGCGTTTAAATATTCTGAGGATACAGCATTATGGAACTTAACCCGGCAACAATTAAAATTAAAAACCTGCGTTTACGGACCTTTATCGGTATTAAAGATGATGAAATTAACAATAAACAAGACGTCATCATTAACGCAAAGATCCAGTACAGCGCCAATAATGCTGCCAACAGCGACGACATGAGTAATGCCCTTAACTATCGCACTATTACCAAGCAAATTATTGAATTGGTTGAAATGAACCGGTTCAGTTTACTGGAGAAACTAACGGCTGATGTATTAGCGCTGGCCAGTGCTCACCCTGCCGTCCATTTTGCAGAAGTGGAGATAGACAAGCCACATGCCCTGCGGTTCGCTGACTCGGTATCCCTTACCTTATCAGTTAACAAATAATAAGTCGGCGACAACCCGCTATACTTAGCGGCAAGTCGTTGATAAACAGGAGCACCACATGCGTATTTTTGTCACCGGTGGAACAGGTCTGATTGGTTCTGCCCTGCTTAAATACTGGCGTGAACAGCATCAGATCACAGTGTTAACCCGTCAACCTGTCACCAGGCTGCAACAGAACGGGGCTGTGACCTATGTTAATAAATTGCAGGATGTTGATTTTAATCAGTTTGATGCAGTCGTTAATCTGGCTGGTGAGCCTATTGCCGATAAAAGATGGACTGACAAACAAAAGCAACGGATTTGCCACAGCCGCTGGCAGCTGACTGAACAGCTAAGTGAATGCATCCAGACAGCCACGACACCGCCTTCTTGTCTGATTAGTGGCTCTGCCGTGGGTTATTATGGCCGCCAGGGCGCCGAATTTATCACAGAAGAACACAGCGCTTTTTATCCTGAGTTCAGTCATGATATTTGTGCCCGCTGGGAAAACCTGGCACTGCGGGCCGGCAGTGAAAAAACCAGGGTGTGCCTGCTACGCACCGGTATAGTATTGTCTGACGATGGCGGTGCATTGGCAAAAATGCTGCCGGCATTCAAGTTTGGCCTGGGCGGCCCAATTGGCAACGGTCAGCAGTATATGTCGTGGATCCATATTGATGACATCGTTAAACTGATCGACTTTCTGTTGCATTCCCCAACCCTGCAAGGGCCCTTTAATGCTGTCGCGCCAAAACCTGTAACCAATAAGCAATTCAGCCAGGCTCTGGCCGAACGGCTGAACCGGCCAGCTAAATTGACCATGCCAGCCTTTATGTTACGACTGCTGTTTGGTGAAATGGCAGATATCTTGTTGTACGGGCAACGGGTGGTGCCACAGCAAGCGATAGACGCGGGCTTTACCTTTCAATATCCAAAACTGCCAGCAGCACTGGCAGATCTGGATTTATAGAAATGCCGTTTTAATTCTGAATGACCCGCCGGATAAGCACAGCGCCGGGTATTTGCAATAAACGCCGTAACTGCCACCAGCCCAGTAAACTTACTGCTACAATGCCAATCACAGGCCCCATCCACCATAACGCAAAATGAAACTGAAATGGCATTTCAAACACCCGTTGTTGTAGTAGCATCAACAATAACTCGGCCAGAATAGTCGCAAATAGTCCGGCCAGGGCTCCCAGAAAAGCAAACTCCAGCAGCAGCGCATTGCGCAAAAAGGCGTACTTAGCACCAAGCGTTCTCAGTATCGCCAGCTCTTGTTCCCGTTGCTCTAACGTGGCCTGCACCTGAGCAACCAATACCAGTGCGGCGGCCAGGGCAATAATCAGCAAAATAAAACTCAGAGCAATAGTCACCTGAGCAATAATATCGTTTACCTGATTAATGATGGCGTCGACACTGATCACCGTTACGGTAGGCATTTGCCGGGCCAACTGATTAATTAGCTTGCCACTGCCCTGCTCCAGATAAAAAGCCGTAATGTAGGTTGCCGGAAACGTAGCCAGCACATCAGGGCTCAATATCATATAGAAGTTAGGTTGCAAACTGTTCCAGTCAACCTGACGGATACTGGTTACTGTTGCAGCCACCTGCTGGCCACCAATGGAAAAGGCAAGCTGGTCGCCCAGGCTCAGTTGTAACCGCTCGGCAATTTCCTGTTCAACCGATACTTCAGCCTCGGGCTTATCACCAAACCACTCGCCTTCAATAATTTTATTATTAGCCGGTAGTTGCGCCAGCCAGGTCAGATTAAGTTCACGGCCAACACCAACCCGTTGCTCGCTGCGGTCTTCTTTAGAGGCCTCTTGCTGCAGTTGTTCACTGTTAATACTGACCAACCGTCCGCGCACAACCGGATAAAATGGTTCTGGCTGCAAGTTATTGGCCGCGGTAAATGCGCTGACCTTAGCCCGCTGCTCAGCACTGACATTAACTAAAAAATGATTAGGCGCGCCTTCCGGGATCTGTTGCTGCCACTGACCAATCAGCTCTGCCCTTAAAAAATACAGTAGTAAGGTCAGAAAAATAGCCAGACTAAAGGTAATAAGCTGAAAACTGTTGGGCCATAACCTGCGGCGCAAATTAGCTAATGCCAGCCGGCCGGCGCTGCTTTGCCCCGCTGCAACCGGCCGGGCAAGCTTAACCATTACAGCAGCAAACCCGAGCATAATGGCCGCAAACACGCCACAAAGTAAAAACAGACCGAAACTTATCAGCAATTCACCACTGAACAACCACATTAAGCCCCAGATAGCCCCAGCACCGAATAACAGCTGCCACTTATCGAGTTTGATGGCTGCTGCCGGTTGCTTTAACACTTCAATAGCCGGCGTTTTGGCCAGTTGCCACAGCGGCCTGGCAGCAAATAACAAGGCGCAGATAAAACAGGTTAAGGTGCCAAGTAGCAAAGGCCTGATACTGAAAGCGGTGCGGTAATCGCTGATATAGTGACTAATCCCAAGCTCAGCAGCAAATATAGCCAGCTGACCACCCACTAAGCCGAGCACAAGGCTGAATAACACCACCAGCAATAAATGACTGCCATACAACAATCTGGCTCTGGCCGTGGTTGCGCCAAGGGCTTTAATAATCGCCACCGCCTGAGTATGCCGTTGGCTGTAGCGACTGGCCGCGACAGCAGCAGCACAAGCCGCTAAGACGATACCTAACAGACCGGCTAACAGTAAAAAGCGCTCTGCCCGCTCCAGCGCACTGCCAATTGCCGATTCGCGATCAAGATTGCGCCAGCGCTGATGAACTGTCAGTCTTGGGTCCAGGGTAGCTTTAAGGTTTTCCAGCGCGGTTTCATTGCCGGCAAACAGATACCGGTAACTAATCCGGCTACCCGGCTGAACGATATTGGTCGCGGCGACATCATCCAGATGCATAATTACCCGGGGCGACCCGCCGAAAACACTGAGTGGTGCATCAGGCTCATTGACAATAACACCGGCAACAACCAGTTTTGTATCCCCAAGTTCAATCTTATCGCCAGGCTTAACCTGCAGCAAATCCAGCAATCTGGCTTCAAACCAGACTTCCCCCGGGGTTAATTGCCCCGGCGGCCCAGCCATAATGCTGGCCGAGCGGTGCAGAATCAACTCACCCCGCAGCGGATAGCTGTCGCTGACAGCTTTAACGGTAGCCAGTTGCATTTGTTCGCCGACAAATAACATAGAATCAAATTGCATTTGCCGGGCGCTGGCTATATCAAGCTCTGTGGCAACATTAAAAAAGCTTTCATCAAATGGCTGACTCGATCCCAGCACCCTGTCTGCTGCAGTAAACTGAGCACTGCGTTGCTGCAACGCGCTTTTCACACTTTGGGTAATGCCGCTTAAACTGACCACAGAGCCCACAGCCAGAAACAATGCAAAGGCGATAACCCATAACTCACCCCGTCTTAACTCACGCCAGAACAAGCGACCTGCAATACTAGCCCACATTCGCTGCATCCTCTGATACTGAGTCAGCTGCAACAAAACGCCCTGAGCGCATCTGATGCTGATACTGACAACGTTGCGCCAGCTCCGTATTATGAGTCACCAACACCAGCGTTGTCCCCTGGCTGTCATTCAGTTCAAATAGCAAGTCTTCAATCATTTTGCCGGTTACTGCATCCAGATTGGCGGATGGCTCATCAGCAAACAAAATTGCCGGTCGGGTAATAAAAGCCCGGGCAATTGCTACCCGCTGCTGCTCCCCACCCGATAACTGCGAAGGGAAAAAGTCTGCCCTTGCGCTTAATCCCACCTGCTCCAGCAGTTCCAGACCACGCTGGCGAGCGCTTTTGTCTCCCGACAGTTCAGCCGGCAGGGTGACATTTTCCAGTGCAGTTAAACTGGGTAACAGTAAAAAAGACTGAAAAACAAAACCTACATCCCGGGCCCTGACGCCGGCGCGCTCATCTTCCGATAGCTGATGCAATGGCTGGCCTGCCATATAAATTTCACCTTCACTGGGTGTATCCAGGCCGGCCAGCAGACTAAGCAAGGTTGATTTACCCGAACCGGAAGCGCCGACTATCGCCACCGTTTCCCCACGATTGATTGTAAGGCTGATATCATGCAGGATAGTCAGTGATCCCTCCGGGACCTTGACACGTTTAGCAAGGTTTGTTGCTGTTATATGTAATTCAGGTGTTTTAGTCATGCGCATCATCTTTTTGTTGTTGATCAGTTTAGTCAGTCAGGTCAGCTATGCTGACAAATTACTTATCTTAGGTGACAGTCTCAGTGCTGCATACGGTATGCAGCAGCAACAGGGCTGGCCAGCGCTGCTGCAGCAAAATACAGACTGGCAGCTTATTAATGCCAGTATCAGTGGCGAAACCACCTCAGGCGGGCTGGCGCGGCTGCCAGCGCTGCTGGCAGAGCATCAGCCAGACGTTGTGCTTATTGCGCTAGGCGGCAATGACGGTCTGCGCGGCTTTTCGGTAGAGCTTATCCAGGCAAACCTTAATAAAATCATTACTCTGGTCAGGCAGCATAATGCCGAGCCGCTGCTAATGCAAATACGGATCCCACCGAACTACGGACCACGCTACGTCAGACAATTTACCGCACTTTATCCGCAGCTAGCCGAAAAACATGACATTAGCCTATGGCCGTTCTTTATGGACAGCATTGCGATTAACAGTGATTTAATGATGGCAGATGGCATTCACCCCAATGTGGCAGCCCAACTGATAATAAGCGAATTTATGGCAGATTTGCTGAACGAGCTACAGATTAAAGAATAAAAGAAAGGCGATAGAAAAAATAATTCAGGAGATAATTCAGAATTGGATGGCGTCCCCTAGGGGATTCGAACCCCTGTTACCGCCGTGAAAGGGCGGTGTCCTAGGCCTCTAGACGAAGGGGACATAACAGAACAGTAACACAACATTGTAAAACAGTGACTAAAGTGGCGTCCCCTAGGGGATTCGAACCCCTGTTACCGCCGTGAAAGGGCGGTGTCCTAGGCCTCTAGACGAAGGGGACGCTGTGTTCAGTCAAAGTGTGCAGATTTAAGTGGCGTCCCCTAGGGGATTCGAACCCCTGTTACCGCCGTGAAAGGGCGGTGTCCTAGGCCTCTAGACGAAGGGGACGCACTGGAAATCTTGGTGGAGCTAAGCGGGATCGAACCGCTGACCTCTTGCATGCCATGCAAGCGCTCTCCCAGCTGAGCTATAGCCCCACACTTTATATTCAACAATTTCGCCGTAACGTTATCGCTGAACACGGGGCGCATTCTAGGGTGACACCGTAAATGTGTCAACAGTTTTTTCTGGCCAAAATGTTGTTCGGCCATTTTTTAAACTTGTTGCTGAAATTTCAAGCGTTCAACGTACTGGCATGCTGATTTTCCAATAACTTACCCTACCCTGCGTTCTTTTTGCAGCCATCCGGTTCCGGTAGCGAAAACCCGCTGTAGTCAGCACAAATCGCGGCACAATTATCGTTTTTGGCTCTGAATTTGTATACACTGCAATTACTGCCAGATTTGTTGCGCGGTATTTAACAATCAAGGTTTACGATTCTGATACCCGCTCACATATTAATAAGGACATTACCATGTACGAATCCTACTATGGATTGAAAGAACGCCCTTTTCAGCTTACCCCAAACCCTAACTGGTTTTTTGCCAGTAAACTGCACAAACGCGCTCTGGCCTATCTGCAATATGGATTAACTCAAGGTGAAGGCTTTATCGTTATTACCGGTGATGTTGGTACAGGCAAGACAACTATAGCCAATCAGTTGCTTAACCAATTGAATCAGGATGAAATTATTGCCAAGCAAATTGTCACCTCCAAATTGGCACCTGATGATTTAATCCGAATGATCGCATCCAGCTTCAATCTGGTCGTGAATGAGCACAACAAAGCCAGCTATCTTGATGCGATATACAGCTATCTGAAGCGGCTGCATGCCCAGCATCGTCGTGCTTTGTTAATAGTAGATGAGGCACAAAATCTGCCATTGGAATCAATTGAAGAATTACGGATGCTATCTAACTTTCAGGTAAACGGTAAACCGCTGCTTCAAAGCTTTCTACTGGGACAAAACGAATTAAATCCGATTATTCAGGCGCCTAATATGGAACAATTTCGCCAGCGTATTATTGCCTCGTCAAATCTGACGGCACTGCAAACTGACGAGACCCGTGCCTACATTGAATTTCGCCTGAATCAAGCCGGTGCCAGAGCAAACTTAATAGAAGACGCGTGCTACCCGGATATTCAGCAATTTAGTCGTGGTATTCCAAGAAAAATCAATTTGTTAATGGACCGGGTAATGCTATATGGCTATCTGGAGGAGCTTACCACCATCCAGCAACAGGATGTGCAGGCCGTGATCAGTGAATTGTCGCAGGAAGTTGCCAATCAGGTTGTGGCACAGCCAGTTGCTGAAGCTAAACCAGCAGAGCAGCAGGCATCGATGCTGACAGAAATAAATGCCATGCTGGATAGCTCATTAGAGCAGAAAGTAAAGCTGGCAAAAGAACTTGATCAGCTACTTAAAAAGCAGAAACAAATCTTAGACACTCAGCACAAAGAAAACTAATCGTTATTAATTCTGCCAGATTGGCTAACTGCTAAAAAGTATAAATATAAGTTAGCCAAACTCTGTTTTCACTGCCGTTAAAGCTATCAATGCTGGAATTGCGCTCAGTTCTGCGCAGGGACAATGACATTTCGGCATGCTCTGACAACGTTAAGTCGTACCCGACCGACATCAGAATATTATCGTCTTTGCGGTTAGCGAACAGGTAATCAATCTGATAAACCCGCAGTGCAGCGTTAATGCTGCTGCGCTCAGTAAAACGCCAGCCGCTGCGTAAACTCATGCTCTTATTACGTTGTTCGTCATTGCGCTCAACATAGTCAATATCAGCGGCATTCAGCAGCAGGTTAACCGATAAGCGCCGCTTACTATAGCCAAGCGCCAGGCTGGCTGAGCGTCGCAATACCAGCTCCTGGTCCAGCTCCAGACCGACATCAAAGACCTGCTGGTATGACTCACCGGGTTGCGGTGTATAATTGGCATTGGGTGGCCGATAGCAATCGGTAAACTCAACGGCAGACTCAGGACAGACAAAGATACCTAAATCAGTCAGTTCACGATCAAGCGAAGTCTGGGTCTGCACGGTATCCGTTACATTCAGGCGGACAGTTAACGCCCGGATATTATACTGGCCGGCGATACTGGCTGTGCGGCCAAAATACCGGCGATCGTAGGCGCCTTCTATTGAAGTACGCCTGCTCGGTGCCAGATAAAACTCAGTGGCCCAATAGGTATTGTTTTCATCTTCCTCTTCAAATCGTTTGGTCGTTGAGCGGTTAACTGACACATTTATCCAGGACACCCGCCCTAATTTAAGCTCAACACCACCACCATAGGAGGAAAATTCGTTCTGATAAAAGTTATTGTTGTCAGTATATTCGTAGCTGCCGCGGCCAATCAGTGATAATCGGGAAGAAAGTGGTACTCCAAATGTCGCCTGCGCTGCTCTGTTGTCGTAATCCTGAATCTGCTGGCGCCGGGTTTTGCCAACAGCGCCCTCAAGCCGCCAGAACGTTGTTCTTGAACGGTCGCGACTGGCCAGCAACACTCCGGCGCGATAACTGTCACTGTCAAATGCCGGCAAGCCATCATCATTTTCAGGCTCGTCGTATTCACTGTGATTATACTCAAGCCGCAGCACAGCGTTTAAATCACTGTAAGAGGCTGTAGCCAGGTTTAAGAAGCTGCCATAAGACGTTGCTTCGCTCAGCTCGTCCCCGCTGGTAATTTTATCGTTAAAAATGCCACTCCGGGTATTACGCACCTGATAACTGTTGCTGGCATTCACTCCCCAGGTCAGACGTTCGTCTAGTAACGACAAAATATTACTAAAACTGAACTCATCATAGCTGCGGTTTTTACGCTGGCTGTCTTCATAAAATAACGATTCACGTTGCCAGCTAAAACGGGTTTGCAGCACTTTTGAGGTAAGAGAAAAATCGATTGAAGGAGACAACGCTATCGCCACCCCTTCATCAGTACCAGCAGTATCAAATTCGTTAATCTGATACGCATAACTGCTGGCGCGGATCTGCGGGGTTATCTCTGTTTCTACCGCCAGTGCCGGCCAGGCGATGATTGCCGCTGTTAATGCCAGGCCAGTGGCAGTTGCCACGGGGCGCGGCTTAACTTGCGCCATAGTAATAGCCATAACCATAACCTTTTCCCTGGTTTCGGTGTGCTTTATTAATCAGGAAACCCACTGCCATTTCTTGTGGTAATAACGACACTGACTGTTCAATCTCAGCCAGCCGGGTCCGGTTTTCCTCCACTACCACTACCGCCTGGCCGCACATAGCCGCCATTACAGCGGTTTCATTAACCCCCAGCAACGGTGGCGCATCAAAAATAACAATACGATCTGAGTAGCGGGTGGCAAACTCATTAACCAGTTGCGACATTCGCTCGCTGGCCAGCAGTTCTGTCGATAAGTGATGCGGTGAACCGGCGGTAATAATTTTCAGCCGTTCAACATTAGTGCTCAGCAAAATATCAGGCACCGTAACATCCGTTGATTGCAGGTAATCAGTCAGGCCTAAATTGTGGCTGATATTCAGGGTTTTACTGACATTAGGCCGCAGCACATCAGCATCAACCAACAACACGGTCTTATCCTGCTCTAACGCAATACTCAGGGCCAGATTAATAGAAGAGAAGGTTTTACCTTCTCCTGGTCTGGAACTGCTGACCAGGATCAGATTAGGATGCTGCAGCGTTTTACTTAATACACCAAAAGCATTATTAATCAGCTTGCGCTTAATAACACGATACTCTTCATTTATTAATCGCCGTTCTTTCGACAGCGAGACAAAATTGTTTCTCTCCAGCATCGCCAAATCCAGCTGCACAGTATGCGATGACGCATAAGCATCCTGGCTGGCTGACGTGTTCTCTGCCTGCCGTTGCACTGCACTCGTCTCATTCGCCAGCAGCTGTTCTGACTGTTGCTGCCCGTTAGTTTCGGTCCGGCCCGTATTATCTCGAGTTAGCTTGGTTACTGCTTTTTCAATAGTACTCATCGGATTACCCTTAACAACAACTCGGCTGACCGGCCAAACAGCATTTCATTACTCAGCAAGGCTAAGTAACACAACAACAAAGCACCACTTAAAGCAGTAAAATAAACGAAATGAAGCCTGACCTGCTTTAAAATTGCGTTTTTCTCGGTGTGAGATACCACGCCAAACACCGGAAAATCTGTAATACTTTGCAGTTGTGATGCCCGCGATAACACAGGTGAAATCAGACTACGTAAAAATGCCATTGCCACACCCGCCGCAACACCAAGGAACAAGACGGCGGTATAGTACAGGCCGCGCGGCGGCCCTGAAGGCGTGAGCGGCACTCTGGGTGGTTCAATAATATTAAACTGCACATCCTGCTCAGTCGCTTCAGCACGACGTGACAATTCAGCCTGTTCCCGCTTGCCCAGCAGGGCTTCATACTTTGATTTAGTAATCTGATAATCCCGGTTTAAACCGGTAAATTCAGCCTCTATTTCCGGAATAAGGTTTAGTTTGCTTTCCAGCTCATCCACCCGGTCAGCATAGGCCTGCACCCGAACCCGGGTCGAGGCGACTTCAGTTTCCAGCCGGGCAACATTGATCCTCAGTTCCTGATAAACCGGGTTCTGATTATAACTGCTGGTGCTTCTTCCCTCCGGCGAACTGCTGGCAACTAACTTCAACTCCTCTTCCCGCTGCGATTTCAAACGTTCAAGCAGCCTCTTGGTTTCCTGTACATCCGGATGATTTTCAGTGTAACGGATCAACAGCCCGTCTAACTGGGCAGATAACGTCCGGATCCGTTCATCATACTGGGTGGCAACACCACCACCGCCGCCACCGGCGAATGGCATCACTCCGAAAACAGGTTCTTCACCGGTTAGCTGACTTCGGGCAGAAGCCAGCCGGGTTTCCTGCTCGCGCAGCTCAAGCCTCGCGGCTTCAAGCTGGCGCTTTTGCTGAGTTAACTGGCTGTAATAGTCGCTTTCGTTACCCTGTAACATCGCCATCCGGTTCTTTTTAAAATCGGACAACCTTAACTCAGCTTCTACCAGCCGGTTTTCGTATTCTGCAATTTCACTGTTCAGAAAGCTTTCTGCAGCCTGAGAATCAGCCCGGCTTGAACCCAGACGGTTTTCAACGAAAGTATTTAAGGTTTCCTGCACCACACTCAATGCCCGTTGCGGTACCGGATTGCTATATGAAATGACATATATATTTTCGCGGCCAGAGCTGGAAATTTTAATATTCTTTTGCAGCGAGTCAATTAAGGCTTCAAATTGCTTCTCGTCCTTTGCCTGAATATCCAGATCAGTCGCTCTGGCAATTTTTTCCAGATTTGGCCGGCTTAGCAAGGTTCTGGCCATTAGCTGAATTTCCTGATCAGTATTACTTCTCAGCGCCAGACCGCGCAACAATGGCTCAAGAAAGGTCCGGGTTTCAACAAACAGCCTGGCATTAGCTTCATAGGTAGGAGGCAGGCTGTAGACATAAAACCAACCCACCGGGCATAGCAGCCAGGCTGTTATCACGATATAACGCCGGCGTAGCCAGATCCCCTGTAAATAGGTATGAACCAGCTCTATTGCCTGTTGCAACTCTCTCATTTATCCTCCGTGAACAACATATCCATTACAGCCAGCCGCGCAACGACTAGAACCATGCTTCCGGGATAATCACAATATCGCCGGGCAGAATATCGACATTAGCACTGATATTGCCATCCCGGATTAAATCGTCCAGCCTCAGCTCATACGTTACCTGGCCACCACTGCTGGTGCGAACCAGTTTAGCACCATTACCATCGGCAAATTCGGTTAATCCGCCAACGGCTATCATCAGGTCCAGCACCGTCATATATTCCCGATAACTGACAGCCTGAGGATTAGCCGCTTCACCAATCACCCTGACCTGTTCGCTATAGGGACCAACGAAATTAGTAACCGAAACAGTTACTACCGGGTCACGAATGTACTTACCCAGTATTTCTTCCATCTCGCGGGCTACCTGAGTCGGTGTTTTGCCGCTTACCGGCACATCTTCAACCAGCGAAGTCGAAATTTTGCCATCGGGCCTGACAATAAAACTGCCGGATAACTCAGGGTTACGCCAGACAAAAATACTGAGGCTGTCATTGGGGCCAACCAGATACTGATAATTGGATACTGAAGTGGTCAGAGATTCCTGCACGGTGGCGCGGGGGAGTTGCCGGCTACTGGAACAAGCGGTGATAGTACTTAGTGAAACCAGCACCAATACCAGTGCCGCTAAGAGTCGGTTTGCAATCATAAAACGCGTCCTTTTGTTTGCTGCCGGATTAATATAACGCAAAACTTTACTCTTGTGCTGCATTTTTTGAAAATTAAATTTATATGTTGCCCTAGAAAAAACACGTTAATTAGGCTAAATTAACTTCCACAGTGCAGAAGTTGGAACGTCTGCACAAGCAACAAACGAACAAGGAAGTCGTTATGGGCACGTATCGCCGACATGGAAAAAGTACCATCGCTGACAAACTGTTCCTGATTAGCGAAGTTGCGCTGTTATGTTTGTCAAGTTTAGTTGCCAGCTATTTGTACAACAAGCTGTACACCCACATCTCTCTGGATTACCGGTTAATTAATGCGGCACTTTTTGCAGCAGCAGTAATGCTCTGTGCGCTGTCAGTTGGCCTGTACGATCAGAAATTACGCGAAAGCCATGGTGGTATTGTTAAACGGGTATTAATCACCCTGCTGTTCAGTGCCTTACTGCTTGAGGGGATTGTATTTAATCTGGCCCCTTCGCTGCATATCAGCAGCTTGTATCTCGCCGTTGCCTCTGTCATTGCGCTATTCAGTCTGACGGCGTTCAGAGCATTATTTCATTACAATGATATCACCCGGATAAGCCGACGCAGGGTGCTGGTATTAGGCGCGGGTGAACGAGCTTCTATAATTGAACGCAGAATGCGACGCAGTGTCGACAAACGCTTTTTTGAAATTGTCGGCTTCGCCCACATTGACGGCGACAAGTCCGCCAGTATCCCAACAGAAAAACTGATTACCTTTGATTACAAAGACAACCTGTTTCAATATGTCATTGATAACGGCATAGACCAGTTGGTGATAGCCTGTGATGAGCGGCGCAACATGCTGCCGGTTGAACATTTGTTCAAATGCAAAAGCCGCGGCATTGAAGTAATAGAGATACTTGATTTTATTGAACGGGAAACCGGCCAGATTGCAGTTAATCTTATTTATCCCAGCTGGATAATTTACGGCAACGGGCTGGACCTGAATCAGCGCTTTAAAACCAATCTGGATTACAAACTAAACCTGGTGCTGGCGTTAGTGCTGCTTGCAGTCACCTGGCCGATAATGTTGCTTACTGCTCTGCTTATTTATCTTGAAGATGGCCGGAAAACCGGCACGTCCGTGTTCTACCGTCAGGTCAGAGTGGGCTTTGATGGCAAACCTTTTTATATTCTGAAGTTTCGCAGCATGAAACCTGACGCCGAGAAAAACGGCGCACGCTGGGCCAGTGCTGATGACGATCGGGTAACCCGGGTTGGTAAATATATTCGTAAATACCGGATTGACGAGCTGCCACAATTAATGAATGTATTAAAAGGCGAGATGGGGTTTGTCGGCCCACGACCTGAACGGCCGGAATTTGTTACCGAACTGGTTAAAGATATCCCTTATTACAGTCAGCGCCACAATGTAAAACCCGGCCTGACCGGCTGGGCTCAGCTTAAATATCCTTATGGTGCAACAGCCGAAGATGCGCAGGAAAAACTGAAATTTGACCTGTATTACATCAAACATCGTAGTTTATTACTCGACCTGACGATCCTGATCCGCACCGTTGAAATTGTATTATTCGGCAAGGGGCGATAACAATAATGACCAAACGTAGTTCCGTAGTCAGTGCCCTTACTGTGGATGTTGAAGATTATTTTCATGTAGCCGCCTTTGAGCGCAGTATCACGCCAACTGACTGGGACAGTATGCCAGCCAGAGTAGAAAAAAATACAGCCCGGCTGTTAGAGTTGTTCGACACCCATCAGGCAAAGGCGACGTTTTTTATGCTGGGTTGGGTGGCTGAGCGTTTTCCTGCGCTGGTTCGGGACATTCAACAGCGGGGACATGAAGTTGCAAGTCATGGCTACAATCACAGTAAAGCCACCAGTCAGAGTCCCGATGAATTTCTTGATGATGTCAGCCGGGCAAAAAGCCTGCTTGAAGATCTTACCGGTCACGCTGTAACCGGTTACCGGGCGCCAAGTTTCTCAATTGGTAAGCAAAGTGAATGGGCGTTCGCTGCTCTAAAGCAAGCCGGCTATCAGTACAGCTCCAGTACCTATCCGGTAATTCATGATTTATATGGCACCCCGGACTGGCCGCAACAACCCTATTTACGCAGTGAAGGAATTTGGGAGTGTCCAATGCCGGTACTGTCGATGCTGGGCCGGCAACTGCCTATTGCCGGTGGCGGTTATTTCCGGCTGCTGCCTTACTGGTTAAGCCGTCGTCTTATTTCCCGTTATGTGAAGCAAAAAGACATTCCTTATATGTTTTACTGCCACCCGTGGGAGATTGACCCGACGCAGCCGCGGATATCAGAGGCACCACTGAAGTCTCGTTTTCGGCATTATGTTAATTTAAGCAAAATGGAAGCAAAGATAGGGTGTTTACTGCAGGATTTTAATTGGCGTTCAGTAAACGAAGTATACCAACCTTATTTCAAAAGCTAAGGATTAGCATGTATCAGGTATCAGGCTTAGCGCTGAATGACGAGCGCATTGCAGAGTGGGACAATTTTGTAAAAAACAGCACTGATGGCAGCTTTTTTCACCTGGCCGGCTGGCAGCAGGTGCTGTCAGATCTTGGTCACCAGGGTTTTTATCTGTACGCCACCCTTGAGCAGCAGATAGTTGGCGTGTTACCGCTGGCCAGAGTAAAAAGCCGTTTATTCGGTGATGCCCTGGTATCAACGCCTTTCTGTGTCTATGGGGGTGCTGTTGGTTCAGATGAGGTAAAACGCCTGCTGGAACAAAGCGCAATAACCCTGGCCAATGAACTGGGGGTCGATCATCTGGAGTTACGTTATCGCCATCCTCAGGACAACCAGTTAACGACCCGCGTCCAGCATGCCACTTTTCAGTGTCCGCTCGCCGACAATGATGCTGATATTCTGGCCGGGGTCAAAAAGAAACAGCGGGCAGTCATTCGCCAGTCGCTGAATCAGCAGCTGAGTTATACCCTCGACGCCGAATTAGATTACTTTTATCAAACCTATTCAGAAAGTGTCAGAAACCTTGGCACGCCGGTCTTCAGTAAGGCTTATTTTCAATCGCTGCTCAGGGTATTTGGTGATGATGCTGAGATCCTGACGGTACGAAAAGATGGCAAAGCTGTGTCCAGTGTACTGAGCTTTTATTATAACCAGCAGGTTCTGCCCTATTATGGCGGGGGTGTCAGTGCCGCGCGCGAACTGAAAAGCAACGACTTTATGTATTATCAGTTAATGTGTCATGCCCGCGCGGACCGCGATTGTCATAGTTATGACTTTGGTCGCAGTAAACTTGACTCCGGCGCCTATAGTTACAAAAAACACTGGGGAATGGTGCCGGAAGAGCTGCATTATCAGTATCAGTTAATTAATGGCAGTGCCCTGCCTAACCTCAGCCCGAACAATCCAAAATATCAGTTATTTATTAAGCTCTGGCAAAAGCTGCCGCTGCCAGTCAGTCAGTGGCTGGGACCAAAAATTTCACGGTATCTGGGGTAGCATTATGAATACACTTAGCATACCTGCATTTTCAAGCGCCGCACGTTCTTATGTTATTGCGCTAGCGCTACTTTTACTGACCTGGCTGCTATGCTTCGGTGCCACCTTGTGGTCAATGATCGAGATTTGGCTGCGATCTGATACATACGCCCACGGTATACTCATTTTTCCAATCAGTCTGTTCTTAATCTGGCGCAAACGTCAGCACATTGCCGCCACCCCACTCCAGTCGTCTTTTATTGCTTTACCCTTTTTATTCGCCCTGGTAGCCGTCTGGTATTTTGCCAATGCTGTAGCGGTAAATGTAGTCAGTCAGCTCGCAGTGGTGCTGATGCTGCCGGTGTTAGTCTGGCTTTGCTGTGGCTGGCAACTATTAAAGCTATTGCGCTTTCCGTTGTGCTATCTGCTGTTTGCCGTTCCGATGGGCGAAAACCTGGTGCCATGGTTGCAGGATATTACAGCTGATATTACCGTGGCGGCGCTGCAGCTTACTCAGATCCCGGTGTACCGGGATGGTTTATATTTAACTACGCCGACCGGTTTATTCCTGGTGGCAGAAGCCTGCTCCGGCATTCGATATCTGATAGCCTCTGTTGCCCTGGGCACACTGTATGCCTACCTGACATACACCAGCAGAATTAAACAACTGGTGTTTTGTCTGGCGGCCGTCATTGTCCCCATTCTGGCCAACGGTGTGCGGGCCTATGGCATTGTTCTTATCGCCTCGCTGACTGACATGAAACATGCAGTTGGAGTGGATCACCTTATTTATGGTTGGCTGTTCTTTGGTCTCATCATTTTTATTATGTTTTATATTGGTGGTTTTTTTGCCGATAAAAAACAACAGCATGCAGAGACAGGTGTGGCTGCTATTAAACCGCTGCCGCCGGTGCTGCTGCTAAGCAGCGTCAGTATCATGTTGATGCCACTGCTGCTTAATCTGCTGTTACCGCCGCTGGCTCAGCAGCCGGCTTTCAGTACCAGACAACTTGAACAGAGTCTGACACCGGTCAGCGACGCAAGCTCGCTTCCTCAATTTAGCGGCAGCTCAGCGCAGTTGGCCGGAGTCTGGCAACATCAAAACCGTGATATCTGGTTTTACGCCGCGTTTTACCAGCATACCGACGATCAGAAACTGGTCAGCTGGCACAATCAGCCGTATTTGTCGTCAAACTGGACCCCAGCCAGTAGCCAGCGCCAGCAGCTGCAATTCGGTGAACGCCGTCTGAGCGTGCAGCAAGTTGACCTGCGCGCCGCCAATGGCAAAAAACGTTTACTCTGGTACTGGTACGGCAGCGGTAATTACTGGTCCGCCGACCCTTATCTGATTACCGCGATGCAGGCGCTTGGCAAAGTGCTGCACTTTAGTCAGCACGGCAGTTTTTACGCCTTGAGTGTCTACTATGATGACAATCCTGAGCAGGCCGGCAAATTATTAAACAGCGTTTTGGCTGAGCAGTTTGCTGTACTTACCGCGGCCAATTCAGCAGAGCCCGCGCAACTGAGCCTGGCAAAACAGGACCCGCAACCATGACCGTGCATATTTGCCATCTGCTGTGGAGTTTCAGAACCGGCGGTCTGGAAAATGGCGTGGTTAATTTAATTAATCAGCTGGAGCCTGCTGAATTCCGGCACAGTATTGTCTGCTTAACAGATTACGACCAGGCTTTTTTCTCCCGGGTCCAGCGTGACAATGTGCAAATTTATTGCCTGAATAAACGCCCGGGCCATGATCTGGCGTCATTCTGGCGCTGTTTTCGCTTACTGCGCCAGCTTAAGCCGGATATCTGTCATAGCCGCAACCTGGCGGCAATGGAGTATCAGGCGGCCGCCTTTTTTGCCCGCGTGCCTTTTCGGGTGCATGGTGAACATGGCTGGGATTTAACAGATCTGGCTGGTGAGAATAAAAAGTACACCCTGTTAAAGCGGGTGTTTAAACCTCTGATCCACCACTATATCAGCCTGTCCCGGGAAGGCCGCGACTATCTGCATAACGTTATTAAAGTGCCATCTGAGCGGCTTAGTCAGATTTGCAATGGCGTTGATACCAAACGCTTTCAGCCGGCGCCGCGTCTGACCAGCACCCTACCCGAGGCAATAAAGACGTCTGACCGGCTGGTCTTTGGCTCTGTTGGCCGGATTGCAGATGTTAAAAATCAACAATTACTGGTCGCCGCTTACTTCGAGTTGTGCCAGCAGCACGACAGCTTTAAACAGCAAACGGCGCTGGTTATCATCGGCGATGGTCCGGCCAGGCCACAGTTACAGCAACAACTGGCTGCCGCCGGCTTGCATCAGCAATGCTGGCTGCCTGGTGATCGCAGCGATATTGCCACTATTTTGCCGGGATTGTCTGTTTTTGTGCTGCCCTCACTGGCTGAAGGCATTTCCAACACTATTCTCGAAGCGATGGCTTGTGCCCTGCCCGTGATTGCCAGTAATGTCGGCGGCAATGCCGAACTGGTTGAATCCGGCTACACAGGCTGGTTATTTGCCAGTAATAATAAGGCACAGTTAAAACACGTTTTGCTGCAGTGTCAGCAAGCGTCTGATGAGTTGCAGCAAATGGGCAACCATGCCAGAGCTGCAGCAGAGCAGAAATTTAGTCTCGATACCATGGTAGCCGCCTACCGGCGTTTATATCTTGGCCAAAGTCAACAACAGGAAGGTTAAACAGATGTGCGGTATTGCCGGAATTTTACAGCTAAACAACAGCAATCAGGTTAACCAGAGCGTCCTGAAACAAATGAATACCGTGCAATCGCACCGCGGGCCGGACGATGATGGTTATCACTTTGAAGAAGGTGTTGGGCTGGCACATCGCCGTTTATCCATTATTGATATCGCTGGCAGTCATCAACCGCTGTTTAACGAAACCGGCGATGTTGCCGTGGTTTTTAACGGCGAAATATATAATTTTGCTGAACTGACAACAGAGCTTAAAGCCCGTGGCCATATTTTCTCTACCCATGGCGATACAGAAACCATCGTCCATGCCTGGGAAGAATGGGGTGTGGACTGCGTTCAGCATTTTCGTGGCATGTTTGCCTTCGCCATCTGGGATCGCAACAAACAGCAGCTGTTCCTGGCACGCGACAGAATGGGGATCAAACCCTTATTTTACAGCCTGCTGCCTGATGGTCAGTTGCTGTTCGGTTCAGAGTTAAAAGTACTGACCGCCCACCCGCAATTTGATAAAGGCCTGTATTACCAGGGAATAGAGGACTATTTCACCTTTGGCTACATTCCAGAGCCGCATACTATTTATGCCAATGCCTTTAAAATGAATCCCGGCCACTACCTGTTAATCGATAAAAGCAGACCGACGGCACTTAACCAAACCCAGTACTGGGATATCGACTTCAGCCAGGCCGTATTAACCGAACAGCAGGTAAAATCAGAGTTGCTTGACCGGTTAAAAGAAGCGGTCGATATCCGGCTTATCGCTGAAGTACCGCTGGGCGCCTTTTTGTCCGGTGGGGTCGACTCCAGCGCGATAGTGGCGCTGATGGCTCAGTTACAGCAAGATAAAGCGGTGAATACCTGCTCTATTGGTTTTGACGATCAGCAATTTGATGAAAGCGACTACGCCAGTCAGGTAGCGCGGCAATATCAGACCAACCATCGCAGTGGCATGGTTGACCGTGATGATTTTTCGCTGATTGATAAATTAGCCGCACTGTACGATGAACCTTATGCCGACAGCTCAGCAATGCCAACCTACCGGGTATGTCAGTTAGCCCGCAAGCATGTCACGGTCGCATTGTCCGGCGATGGTGGCGATGAGCTGTTTGGTGGCTACCGGCGCTATCGCTATCAGTTACATGAAGAGAAAATGCGCGGCATTATGCCACAGGCTATCCGTGAGCCGCTGTTTGGTACTCTGGGCAAAGTCTATCCGAAAATGGACTGGGCGCCGCGGTTTGTCAGGGCTAAAACCACTTTCCAGTCGCTGGCAATGAATGCCGTGTCCGGCTACTGCAATACCATGTCAATTATGCGGGCCGATGCCAGAGCTGCGCTGTTTTCACCACAGCTGAAGCAAAAACTCGGTGGCTATCAGTCAGTAGAAGTATTTAAACGCCACGCCGCTAATGCCAAAACCGATGACCCGCTAAAGTTAGTGCAATATCTGGATATGAAAACCTATCTGGTGGGCGATATTCTGACCAAAGTAGACCGGGCCAGTATGGCACACTCACTGGAAGTGCGGGTGCCGCTGCTGGACCACAAATATGTGGAATGGGCCACCCGGTTGCCCAGTGCAATGAACATCCGCGGCAATGAAGGTAAAGCCGCCTTTAAACAGGCGCTGGAACCGCATTTGCCCCATGATATTCTGTACCGCAAAAAAATGGGATTTGCCGTACCACTGGCCGGCTGGTTTCGGGGCCCACTGAAACAAACCCTGCAACAGGCATTAAATTCTGAGGCGCTGGCCGATTCAGGCCTGTTTAATCAGCATTATATTCAGCAGCTGTATCAACAGCATGTTTCGGGCAAACGCGACCACAGCTCGGCACTTTGGACTTTGCTGATGTTTTCCCAGTTTTATCGCCAGCAGTTGGGGCAGTAATTATGTGTGGTATTCACGGCGTTGTCGCCTTAAAACGTCCCCGGCAATTTCCGGCGCAGTGGCTGGATATGATGGGTGACATTACCGCCCATCGCGGCCCTGATGACAGTGGCAGCTATCTTAACAACAATATTGCGCTCGGCATGCGCCGGTTGTCGGTCATTGATTTAAGCGGTGGTCAGCAACCTATCAGCAACGATGATGGCAGCCTGGTATTAGTCTGTAACGGTGAAATCTATAACTACCGTGAGCTCAGGGCACAGCTGGCTGACAGCTACCATTTTAAAACCCAGTCAGATGTTGAAGTTATTCTGGCGTTATATCAGCAATATGGTGTGGACTGTCTGCAACATTTAAACGGCATGTTTGCTTTTGCGCTGTGGGACAATAACCGCCAGCAACTGCTGTTAGCGCGCGATAGGTTGGGTATCAAACCGCTGTATCTGTGCCAGCACGATGGCTATCTGGCCTTTTCCACAGAAAGCAAAGCTATCCTGGCGTTGCCCGGCATTGACGCAGCGGTTTGCCCGCAGGCGCTTGAGCAGTATCTGCAGTTAGGTTATGTGCCAGCCCCCTACTCTATGTTTAAGGGTATTCAGAAGCTTGAAGTGGCCAGCTATCTGCTGATCAATGATAAAGGCATCCAGCAGCATCAGTACTGGCAACCCGATTTTGCCCAGACCGAGCAACTTTCTGAACAAAGCTGGGCCCGGAAAATCCGCACCCAGCTGGAAAGCTCTGTGGCCATGCAAATGGTCAGTGACGTACCGATTGGCGCGTTTTTATCCGGAGGGGTCGATTCCAGCGCAGTGGTTGCGCTGATGTCCAAACACAGCAAGGGCCCGGTCCAAACCTATGCTATTGGTTTTGATACCGGCGATGCTGCTAACTTCTATAACGAGTTACCCTATGCCCGGGCAGTGGCCGAACAGTTTGGTACAGAACACCGGGAAATACTGGTAAAACCCGACGTGGTCAGTCTGTTGCCCAAGTTACTGTGGCATATGGACGAGCCTATCGCCGACAGTGCCTTTATTACCACCTATCTGGTATCGGAATTTGCTCACCAGGACGTCACCGTTATTTTATCCGGCGTTGGCGGCGATGAGCTGTTCGGCGGCTACCGCCGCTACCTCGGTGAGCACTATTTGCAGAAGTACCAGCGGCTGCCTGCCTGGTTGCGGCAAAAACTACTGGTGCCGTTAGCGGGCAAACTGCCCAGTGATCGGCACTCCAAGCTACTTAACACCCTGCGCCTGACCAAAGCCTTTATTCAGTCAGCAGAGCTGGATGATGCCGAACGCTATCAGCGTTATATGCAGGTATTCAGTCAGCAGCAAACCAGCCAGCTGTTAAACAGCGAGATGCCAATGAGTATGATTAAACAGCACTATCAGTTCAGCCACGCTGAACAGGGGCTGTGGCGAATGTTTGATACTGATCGGCAAAGCCAGCTGCCTGACGATTTATTACTGTTAACCGATAAAATGACCATGGCCACATCTTTGGAATGCCGGGTACCCTTTCTTGATCACGAAATGGTCGAGCTGGCGGTAAAAATTCCGCAAAGTCTGACCATGAAAAATGGCCGCCTGAAACATTTATTAAAAGAGTCACTCAGTGACATCTTACCCGCCAGCATCCTGGACCGGCCAAAGCGTGGCTTTGGAGCACCATTAGGCGCCTGGCTGAAGCAGGAATTAGCGGCCATGTTGCGGTTATTCGTTAACCGTGAAACGATAGAAAGCCGCGGTTTACTGAACTGGCCCATTATTGAACAAACGCTTAATCAGCACTTCAGCCAACAGGAAGATCATACCGATCATCTGCTGGCGCTGATGAATCTGGAAATCTGGTGTCGGTTGTACTTAGACAAACAAAGTGCCGAGCAAATATCAGAGACAATCAGGACGTCGTTATGAAAATACTATATGTCTGCCATCGCTTTCCGTTCCCACCGAAGCGTGGCGGTAAAATCCGCCCTTTTAATATGATCCGCCATTTCAGTGAGCAAGGTCATCAGGTTTATGTCGCTTCACTGGCCCGTAATCCGGCAGAGGCTGCCGACGGTGAAGGCATCAAAGAGCACTGTCATCATTATTATGCGGCAGTGGTAAGTGAGCCGGTGCAGTTTGCCAGGATGATCCTGCGCCTGCCGCTGCTAACCCCATCATCAATGGGCTACTTCTTCAGCCAGGATTTACACAATCATATTCAGGGGTTACTGGCCGAGCATAAGTTTGATCTGATTTTTGTCCATTGCTCATCGGTTGCCCAATATGTCAGCGGGGTTGAAGACACCCCCAAACTGCTGGATTATGGCGATATGGACTCACAAAAGTGGTTAGCCTACCGGGCTTTTAAGCCGTTTCCGCTCAGTCTGGGGTATTTGCTGGAAGGCCAGAAAATGCTGCGGGCAGAAAAACGGCTGGCCCGAAAATTCGACTTATGCAGCTGCACCACCAAGGCGGAACTGGCTACCTTACAAAGCTACAACACCCAGGTCCCCACAGCCTGGTTCCCTAACGGGGTAGATACCGATTATTTCAGCCCCGGCACGGCGCCATACGAGCACCATAGCATCTCGTTTATTGGCAGGATGGATTACTATCCTAATCAGGAAGCTATGCTGCAGTTCTGCCGGCAAACGCTGCCACTTATTCGTGAGCAAATTCCCGATGTTAAGCTTTATATCGTCGGAGCCGAGCCCAGTGCGGCTATCCGGGCGCTGGCCAACCTGCCTGGCGTCATTGTTACCGGCTCGGTAGCCGATGTCAGGCCTTATATCATTAATACTGCAGCCATGGTGGCGCCACTGAATATAGCCAGAGGTACCCAGAATAAAATTCTGGAGGCGATGGCAATGGGTGTGCCCGTAGTTAGCAGCAGTCAGGCAGCCGGCGGCATTGACGCTATTGTTAATCAACACTTTTTAATTGCTGATACGCCGACAGAATACGCCAACGCCCTGGTAAAACTGATGCGCAATCCATCATACCGGCTGCAACTGGCGGAGGCAGGCCGGCAACGGATGCTAACCCATCACCAGTGGCACTTATCAATGCAACAATTAGACAGCATAGTGCAACAATGTATAAACTTGCATCAGGAAAAACAGCTGACACAAAGGGAAGTGCAAATATGAATATCAGTATTTTTGGTTTAGGTTATGTTGGTGCCGTATCTCTGGCGTGTCTGGCGCGTGATGGCAACCAGGTTATTGGCGTCGATATTGACCCGGTAAAGCTGGAACTGATAAAAAGCGGTCAGTCACCGGTTATTGAAGAAGGCATGCCCGAGTTAATGGCAGCAATGGCCGCCAGCGGCCGGGTCAGCGTGTCACAAGATGTGCAACAGGCTATCGATGACAGTGACGTCTCGTTTATTTGTGTTGGCACACCGTCGCAGGCTAATGGCAGCCAGGATCAGAGCGCGGTGCTGCGCTTAGCTGAGCAACTGGGCAAAGCTCTGGCCTCTAAAACCAGCCGGCATACTATTGTATTTCGTTCTACTTTATTGCCCGGCACAGTCGAGGGCAGTTTAAGAAGTTTGTTAGAGCAGCACTCCGGCAAACAGGATGGTGTTGATTTTGATATCTGTTTTCAGCCGGAGTTTCTGCGTGAAGGCAGTTCGATAAAAGACTACGACAATCCGCCTTTTACTATTGTTGGCGCCAACAACGAGGCGGCCCATCAGCAGATGCAAAAACTGTTTGGTCACTTACCAGGCCAGTATCACCGTACCGATGTGAAAACAGCAGAAACCGTAAAATACTTCTGTAATATTTTCCACGCCTTGAAAATAACCTTTGCCAATGAAGTTGCCCGGTTATGTGAAGGTCTGACCGTTGACCCGTTTAAAGTAATGGACTTAGTCTGTGCCGATAAACAACTGAATATTTCGCCGGCTTACTTAAAACCCGGCTTTGCCTTTGGCGGCTCCTGCCTGCCTAAAGATTTGCGGGCCATGCAATATGTTGCCAAACAGGCAGACATTGAAATTCCGATGTTATCCCAAGTGTTGTCATCAAATCAGGTGCATCTGCAGCAGGCCTATAAGAAGATCCTGACGCTGGGCTCACGGGATATCGGCATGATAGGTCTGAGCTTTAAATCAGGCACCGATGACTTACGGGAAAGCCCGCTGGTTGACTTAGCCGAGCATCTTATCGGCAAAGGGATGCTGTTAAGTATTTTTGACCCGGAAGTGAATCTGTCACGGCTGCTCGGTGCCAATAAACGGTTTATTGAAGAATCCATTCCGCACATTGGCCAGCTGATGACCAGCGACATTGAACAGCTGCTTGCCAATAATAAGGTAATAGTACTGGGACTAAACGACAAACATATCGTTGAACAGGTATTAGCCGGGCTGACCGCAGAGCACATTCTGGTCGATCTGGTTCATCTGAAACAAATTTCCGACGTTCGTGGCCGTTATATCGGATTATGCTGGTGAACAGACTCATCAGCTGGCGCAGCGCTCTGGTAATAACCGCGATGATGCTACTGCCGGTTATTTTACTGGTCAGCAACTTTCATTCAGGTACCGAGCTGGTGCGGCTGCGCAATGCCATGGTGTTTAACGTTATCAGCGCACAACAGAGCCAGTGGCCGGGCGATCAGTTTCCGGACTCCTTTAAACAAGAGCAGGCACAGCTGCCTGCTGCTATTGCCCGGGTCATTATCACACCTGATGCGACAGCCAATCCGCTGACGTTAATGCTAGAGCAGGCCGCGGTATTAAATCTGGATCAGCGCCGTCGTGGCGGCGCTATTCAGGCCGATGTCAGCACCACCCTGGCACAAATTCAGCAACAGCAGGGCTATTGCGCCGACTATACCGAAATTATCAATGTATTTGGTCACGCCCTGGCTATTCCGGTACGGGAGTGGGCCCTGGCATTTGATGGCTTTGGCGGTCATGGCCATGCCATTAACGAGATTTGGGATCAACAGGCACAGCGCTGGATAATGCTGGATGTGTTTAACGGTTTTTATCCGGTCAATCAGCAACAGCAACCGATGTCAGTACTGGAATTTAAACAGCAACTTATTGCTGATCGCAGTCAGATCCAGCTGGTCCGGTTATCGGCTAAAACATTCGGCTTTAAAGACGACGCCATGGCGCTTGATTACTATTACAAGGGCCGGCATCAGTTTTATCTGTGGTGGGCCAATAACAATATCAGTTACGACGAACACAGTCTTATTAAGCTTGCTGGCAGCGTTTCGCCTCATCTGGAACAAATGGTGGCCATCATCAGCGGCCAGTTTCCGCAATTGATGGCGATAGCTGAGCCGGACAATCTGCATTTGATAAATAATATGCAGCGGCTGAAATTTATGCTCTGGGTATTATTTTACTATGAGCTGATACTGGCGCTGTTATTACTGGCAATGCTGATTACACTTTTTACCCGACGCTCAAGGAAGGCATAGCATGTCGCAACAAAGTATGATGCAAACCCAAGTTGCACAGCAAAGCACGGTGCAACAAGAAATTGCCCAGCCCGTTACCCCACAGGATGTTACGCCGCAAAACGTTACTCCACAGAACCTGACGCCACAAAATATTGCGCAACCGCCACAGTTACAGGTTTTGCATGTTTTTGACCATTCAGTGCCGCTGCACAGTGGTTATGCTTTTCGCAGTCTGGCGATTTTACAGCAGCAACGGCGGCTGAACATCAGTACCCGTCAACTGACCAGTAGCAAACATTATTTAGCAGGGCCAGTAGAAGAACAGGTGGCCGGTTTAACCTTTCAGCGCACTCAGCCTGGTTTACTGGCTAAACTGCCGGTGCTGAGCCAGCTTGACGTTATCAGCCAGCTGGAACGACAACTGACCAAGATGGTGCAGCAGCAAAAGCCGGATATTATTCATGCGCATTCACCTTCCCTCAACGCACTGGCGGCGGCCAAAGTTGCCAAACGCTTTAATATTCCGCTGGTGTATGAAATGCGCGCATCCTGGGAGGATGCTGCGGTAAGTCATGGCAGCTGCAAAGAGGGCGATTTGCGTTACCGGATTGGCCAGTATCTGGAAAAAAAAGCGCTTAAAAGTGCTGACTATGTGGTCACCATCTGTCAGGGTTTAGCAGACCAGATTGAACAATGGGGCGTGCCCCGGCATCGAATCAGCGTGGTCGCTAATGCGGTCGATATCAGTGCCTTTAATCCGGTTGTCAGCAAAGATGCGGAACTTGAGCAAAGCCTGAATTTACAGGGTAAAACAGTACTGGGTTTTCTGGGCTCGTTTTACCGCTATGAAGGGCTGCATATTCTGCTGGAAGCATTTGCCCGCCTTCAGCCACAGCATCCGGATCTCAGGTTGTTGCTGGTAGGCGGTGGCTTACAGGAAGCAGCGCTGAAAGCGCAGGCAAAAGATCTGAATATCAGTGACTATATTATTTTTACCGGCCGGGTTGATCATCACACCATAAGCCGCTATTACAGCCTGGTAGATATGTTTATCTACCCGCGCCAGGCCATTCGGTTAACCGAAATGGTCACACCGTTAAAACCGCTGGAAGCCATGGCCCAGCAAGGGCTGGTGGTTGCCTCTGATATCGGCGGCCACCGCGAGCTTATCCGCCATAACGACACCGGCATTTTGTTTGAGCCAGACAATTCGGCTCAGTTAGCTAAGGTATTAGACGAGCTGCTGAATAACCGTGCCGACTGGCCAAGAATAAAACAAAATGGCCGCAACTTTGTCGAGCAGGAGCGAACCTGGCAGCATACTGTCGCCGCCATTTTGCCGGTTTATCAGCAGGTGTTAAGTGAGCGACACTAACCCATACAGAAATGGCGATACGCCGCTTACTATCACGCTGGTGGGGCCAATTCCGCCCCCGGCGGGCGGCATGGCCATGCAAACTGCTCAGTTATTGCGCTTACTGACGGAAACTCAGCAGCTCAATGTAAAGCTGATTGCAGTAAACCCGCCCTACCGGCCACAGTGGGTTGCTAAAATTCCGCTGCTCAGGGCAATTTTCCGGTTGGTGCCCTATTTCTGGCAGTTGCATCAGGCCTGCAAGCAAACCGATGTAATGCACCTGATGGCTAATTCTGGCTGGGCCTGGCACTTGTTTGCCGCACCGGCTATCTGGATCGCTTACTGGCATAAAGTGCCGGTTATCGTCAATTATCGCGGCGGCCTGGCGGCAGACTTTTTGAAAAAACAACAGCGCTGGGTGCTGCCAACATTACGCCGGGCCAGTGTTATAGTGACACCAAGTGCCTTTTTGCAAGGCGTATTTGCTCAGTACCAGCTAAAATGCCGGATCATTGCCAATATTGTTGATACCGCTATTTTTCACGGCTCACTAAAACCCAGCCTGGCGCATGCGCCGCATCTGGTGGTAACCCGTAATCTGGAAGCCATTTACGACATCGCCACTGCCATCCGGGCTTTTGCCATTATTAACAAGCAACTGCCAGACTCCCGGCTCAGCATTGCCGGTAGCGGCCCCGAGCTACCGGCCCTGCAGGCGCTGGTTAACCTGTTACAGCTAAGCAATCAGGTCAGCTTTTGCGGTAAGTTGGACCGGCAACAAATGGCTGAGCTTTATACCAACGCCGATATTATGCTTAACCCCAGCACGGCTGACAATATGCCCAACTCATTGCTGGAGGCCATGGCAGCCAGTGTACTGGTGGTGTCTACTGATGTTGGTGGTATTCCGTTTATGGTAGAGCATCAGCGTGATGCATTACTGGTACCGCCAGCAGCACCTGAGCCAATGGCCGCGGCCGTATTAAGCCTGGTTGCTCAGCCGGAACTGGCTGAACAACTTGCAACAAATGCCAGAGCCAAAGTAAGCCAGTATCAGCCGGCGCAGGTACTACCCTGCTGGTTAAGTTTGTACCATGAGAGCGAGCAAGCAAATGCGTGACATAGTACTGTTTCTTATTATTGTTGGTTGTATACCGTTTATTTTGCGCCGGCCTTTTATCGGCGTACTGGTCTGGTGCTGGATAAGCTATATGGTGCCGCATCGGCTCGGCTGGGGTTTTATCCAGACGCTGCCAGTGGCATCAGTAATTGGTTTGGTTTTTTTAGTCAGTTATTTATTCAGTAAAGAGCCGAAAAAGATCCCGCTTAGCAGCCCCATTGTCTTTCTGCTGCTGTTTAATATCTGGATGGTGATCACCTTTATCATGAGTGTGAAAGACCCTTATGTGATTTCGCAGTTTGAAAAAATCATGAAAATTCAGTTTATGACGTTAGTTGTTCTGGCAATGCTTACCACCCGGCAACGAATTGAACTGGCATTATGGGTAGTGGCACTCAGTATCGGCTTTTATGGCGTAAAGGGCGGCATTTATACCATCGCCACGGCTGGCGGGGGCCGGGTGTGGGGCCCCACTGGCGGCTTCTTTTTCGGCAATAACGAATTGGCACTGACCCTGCTAATGATTTTACCCATTTTATTTTATTTACGTCATCTGGTGCCCGACAATAAACGCTTACTCAGACTGGGCTTACTGGCAGCGATGGGGTTAATCGTGCTTGCTGCGCTAGGCACCCAAAGTCGTGGCGGCCTGGTGGCCTGCGTTGCGGTTGGTTTTTTCCTCTGGTTAAAAGGCCCGAATAAACTGGCCATTGCGCTGGTTATTCTTATCGCCGCGCCGGTTGTCTATCAGTTTATGCCCGATCGCTGGCATGATCGGATGGCGACCATAATTGAGCCTGATCGGGAAAGCTATGACGGTTCGGTTAAAGGCCGGTTTAACGCCTGGGAAATGGCGTTTAATATGGCGAAAGACCGGCCTTTTGGCGGCGGTTTAAATGGCTTTAAGGCTGAAAACTTTTACCTGTATGCCCCGGAGCCTGAGCGCAAACATGACTCCCATAGCATCTACTTTCAAGTAATGGGCCACCATGGCTTTATTGGCTTTTTCTTATGGTTTGCTATTTACCTCAGCACCTGGCGCAGTGCCAAAAAGACCATTAAGTTAACTAATAAACGTGATGACTTAAAATGGGCGGCATTGCTGGCTAAGATGCTGCAGTGCAGTTTAATTGCCTATGCCGCCGGCGGCGCCTTTCTCGGCTTAGCGTATTTCGATTTGCCCTATCATCTGGTGATTACCATGGTTGCACTTAATGTGGTAGTTAACCGGCAACTGGCAACAGAGGCGGCAGAGAAAAAGCAGCAAAAAGTCCGCCAGTTCGCTGATAGCCGCCCTCATCATCCGGACAGTTTAAAAGCTGCACTCAGAGGCAGCCATGACTAGTTTATATACTCAGTTGGTTAGCAAAGTATTATTCCGGCTGCACGAGCGGCTAAAAAACCACAGCACCTATGCCATGCTGGCCAGGCTGGAGCGCAGCCAGTGGTTAACTGTCAGCCAAATTGAAGACATCCAACAACGCAGACTACAGGCTTTTATTAACGATATCAGTCAGCATTCGCCCTATTATCAGCAGCTGTTTAAAACACTGGGCATTGCTGCCAGCGATATCCGCTCGGTTGCTGATTTAAACAAACTGCCCTTGTTAACCAAGCAGCTAATTACCGATAATCAACAGGCGCTGTGCAGCGAGGCGCAGCATACGCTACAGCGCTATAATACCGGTGGCTCCAGCGGCGTACCGCTGATTTTCTATATGGGCAAAGCACGGATCAGCCATGACGTAGCGGCCAAACTCAGGGCCACCCGCTGGTGGGGGGTGGATATTGGCGATCCGGAAGTGGTGTTATGGGGCTCGCCGATTGAGCTCGGTAAACAGGACCGGATTAAACAAGTCCGTGACATGCTGTTTCGCTCATACCTGCTGCCGGCATTTGAGTTTACCCCGGCCCATATCGACGCTTACCTGCAACAATTGCAACAGCTGAAACCGAAAATGCTGTTTGGTTACCCGTCGGTTATTCACCAGTTAGCACTGGCGGCGGAAGCACGGCAACTGTCGCTGGCTGAGCTTGGCGTTAAAGTGGTATTTGTTACCTCGGAAATGCTGTTTGAGCATCAGCGTGCGGTTATTGAGCGGGTATTTAATTGCCCGGTTGCCAATGGCTATGGTGCCCGCGATGCCGGTTTTATAGCTCATCAGTGTCCGGCCGGCAGTTTGCATATCAGTGCCGAAGATATTATCGTGGAAATTATCGATGACAATGGCCAGGTGTTGCCAGCGGGGCAAACCGGTGAAATTGTGATAACCCACTTACAAACCCAGGCCTTTCCCTTTGTCCGCTATCGTACCGGCGATATGGGCCAGCTTAGCAACACTCCTTGCAGTTGTGGCCGGGGCCTGCCGGTACTGGCCCACGTCAGCGGTCGTACTACAGACTTTATGCTGACTACAGCTGGCGATAAGCTACATGCGTTATCGCTGATTTATGTGCTGCGGGATTTAAAAGAGATCAGACAATTTAAAATTATCCAGCATAGCCTGACCGACGTTGAAGTTCAGCTGGTAGCAGTTGCCCCGCTTGATTCTTTATTAGCTGCAGATATTGTCAGCCAGTTTAAGCAACGCCTGGGCAGTGACAGCACTATCACCTTAAAGCAGCTGGACGCCATTGCCAGCCTGCCTAATGGAAAACATCGTTATGTTGAATCAAAAATCGATAGTTAAACTTGCCCGCCTGCTGGTTCTGTGTCTGCTACCTGTTGCAGCTATTAATGCGGCGCCTCTGTCTCCTGAGCAAATCACTGCTGTTGACTGGCATGAAGGCGATAAGCAACTTGCCGGTGCCAGTCGCAGTTACAGCTACGCAGCGGCCTATATTAGCTGGCCAGGCCCGCAAATGGGAGTCTGGATAGATAAAAACATGCAGTTTCTTGGCGAGCACCCCTTTGACCAGCAACGGATCAGCCGGGCCCAAACAAACAAACTGGTCAGCTGGCAGGTTACCGGCCTGGTGCAGCATATTGTCAGCACAAAACAGCCCGCTATCGACCTTATCCTCCGGGGTCAGGATACTCAGGGAACCAGTCTTTTTCATAGCAAAGAATCCGCTGAAAACAAAGGGCCAACCCTAACTATTTCCACCTCTGCAGGAAGAAGCATTACCCTGACCGCTAACATGGACACGTACCTGGACGAAAGCACGTTTCGCTCGTTAGGCCATAGTAAAACCCTCAAAGCCGGTACCAGTAATCTCAGTTTGCTGCGCTTTACTATCCCTGCCCTAACAGCTGATGAACAAATCACCGCTGCAGAGCTCAAACTTATCGTAAAAAAACAATTTGGTACCAGCAATATTGGCGTTTTCTGGCTAGCCCAGCCGCTGACAACAACCAAGGTGCTTGCTCCTTTTCCAACCCAGAAAATTGTTTTTCAGGAAGATTTTTCAAACCGGAACTGGGCTGCAAACTGGAGCAGTCTGGACCGGCGCAGCCTTGCTGAACAGGCAAAAGCACCACAGCGACCCGATAATATTGCGCTAAAAGTTGAATTTAATCCCGAACAGAATCTGGCACTAAACTTAATACTGCTGCTTAAATCAACATTAGCGCAAGAGCCCGAAGCGTTATATTTTCAGTATGATTTGTATCTGGCAGACAACTGGCTGGCCACTAAAGGTGGTGGCAAGTTTCCCGGGTTAGCAGGCACGTACAATAAAGCAGGCTGGGGCGGCCGCTCTGCCGATGGTAGCAACGGCTGGTCGGCCCGCGGTCAGTTTGGTGATACCATCAAAAGCGACGATAAATTTAATAACAGTACCCCGCTTGGGTTTTATGCTTATTACCCGGATAATGGTCAGAATCATGGTGCGGCTATGTACTGGGACACCGGTAATAATCCAATAAAACCAGGCAAATGGTACCAAATTACCCAGTACGTTAAGCTGAATACGCCCGGCAAACAAGATGGCGTGCTAAAAGCCTGGGTTGACCAGAAGCAGGTGTTTGCGCGCACAGATATTCGCTTTCGGGACACCAGCGATCTTAAAATAGAGCGGTTATGGCTGAATTTTTATCATGGTGGCACGGCCAAACCTGTCCAGCTTATGGAACTGTATATCGATAATGTGATACTGGCGACAGAATAAATATATTAGCGCTGGATCACCGTCAGAATCTGTCTGAGTGCTGGCTATTCAAGCGCTTTATTGGTATAAATACACGGTAATTTACTCAATAAAATGGACTTTTTGTAATGCCCTCCCCTCCAGGCCAGGACAGCCCAGAGCAGCAAAAACAGACCCGGAATAACCATACCCATAATAAGGTGTATTCCGGCTCGGTGTTTATGCTGATTACCCGTTTAAGCATTAAATCGATTGGCTTAATCAGCTCAATATTTCTGGCCCGCTTACTAACCCCGGAAGACTTTGGCATAGTCGCTATTACCATCGCAATTTATGCCTTTATTGAGCTATTTGGCGCGCTGGCATTGGGCACTGCGTTAATTCAGCAGAAAGACAATACCCCTGACGATTATAACAGTGCCTGGACATTTAACGTCCTATTCGGTTTCGCTGCGGCAATTTGCCTGGCGCTAATTGCTCCGCTGGTAGCCAGCTACTATGCTGATCCCAGGCTACAGAATGTGCTGTACGTGCTGGCTTTTGTCAGCCTATTGTCCGGCTTTCATAACATCGGGGTAATTAACTTTCAGCGCGATTTAAATTTTCGTAAAGAGCTCCAGTTACAACTGGTGCCTAAAGTCATCAGTTTTGTTATAACGCTTAGCCTCGCTTTTATACTCCGTAATTACTGGGCCTTGGTGTTGGGTGTGCTTTGTAATCAGCTGGTAGTCACCACCTATAGTTTTATCATGCATCCGCACCGGCCGCGGATATGTTTTAGCTCATTTAACAAGCTGTTTAAATTCTCCCGCTGGCTGCTACTGAATAATGTCGTGTATTTTATCAATGATAAAGTCAGTCAGTTAATTGTCGGTAAAGCATTGTCACCTACTGCTCTGGGCTATCTGTCACTGGGTAAAGAAATTGGCCAGTTGCCTACCAGCCATATAGCTATTCCGATTAATAAGGCTACTTTCCCGGTATATTCCCGCTTTCAGGATAACCCGGTCGAACTGAAAAAAGCGTATTTAAATACTGTCGCTTTAACCGCCAGTCTTACTATCCCGTCTTCTATTGGTATCGCAATGGTGGCACCGTTGTTGGTAAGTGTATTGCTAGGCGAGCAATGGGTAAGCATGATCCCGCTGCTGCAATTACTAGCCTTAGCCAATATGTTTTTTAGCATCACCTCTAACAACAGTTATATTTATCTGGCTTCCGGCAAACCCCATATTTCGTTCTTTATAAATTTTTCCAGATTAGCCGTATTTTTTGCGCTGTTTATTCCACTGCTGGAATACAATGGTTTAATTGGTATCGGCCAGGCCAGGTTGGGCTCTACCCTGCTGATGGTGCTGATTGTTCAGGCTATTGTTATCCGTTTTTTAAAGCTGCCGGTGCGCGACCTGTTAGTGGCGTTTATCCGGCCGGTATTAGCAGGGCTGATAATGGCTATAGCTGTCTGGGCTGTCCAATCGTCGGTGCAGCTGAGCATTGCGCTGCTACAGCTATTGCTGGAAACCCTGAGCGGCGTGCTGAGTTACGGTCTGGTTTCGTTGATTATCTGGCATATACAGGGCTATCCGGAGGGTTTTGAGCATAATATTTTCAGCCGGCTGCGCTTAAAGAACTTTCCCCCACGCAGCGGCGGCCCCTTGCCATGACAGCGTCGCTGGCATCTCTTCAACAAGCAGCGCAGCAGCAAGTCAGTACCCTGCTGCACAGCACTATCAGCAGTGCAGCGTTGCAACAGCTGCAATGTCAGTGTTATGCGACGGCACCTTATCAATCTTATAATCAGCGGTCTGATTTACATAACAGCTTAGCTACGCTGCCCGCACAATTTGGCTGCAGCAAAACTGAGCTGGTCAGATTGCTGATGTTAAGCTTAGTGGCAGAATTCTCATTGCAACAACTACCGCTGACTATCAGCAGCGAGATTAGCGATAACTACCAGCGAAGTTTGCAGCGTATTGTTAAGCTGTGGTGCAGCGCCGACAACGCCAGCCTGCCAAAAACAGATGACAAGTTTCTGAAAGATATCGGCTTATTAACTGGTGCGCTGCTGCCCTGTGCTGAGCGGGTGGTTGAACCGTTTTCCGCTATCCAGCGCTCATTACTTTTCTGCAATGGTGTGACTCAGGCAGCAGGTTTTATTCGTGCGTTAATCGCTGCCCAAGGCAATAAGCCAGTGTGCCGGCTGCATATTCATTTGTCAGAAATAAATCAGTTAACCGCCGCTGGCTGGCGCCAGACCTGCCAGCAAGTTGCTCAGTTACTACTGCTTAATCGACAACTAAAAGGCGTAGTTGGCGCTTGTTGGTTTTATGATCCGGCTATTGCCGCTGTCAGCCCCAAACTAGCTTTTATCAACGAACTGCTTAGCGAAATGCAGGCCAGCTGGTTTTTCTCACATAGCGAAGGTGACAAAAGCGGTGCATTTAGTCGCTCGGCCAGCCGTAAACAGGCCTTTGAAAATGGCCAGTATCAGCCAAAAAACTATGTTATTTTTATTCCCAGAAACCAGCTGCTTGCCTGGTATAAAAGGCAACCTACCTGATGAAAACTGTGATTTTGACCTTGTGTCAATGGTTTGGTCTGTTTAGCCTGGCGAAAAAAATGACTGCCAGACGGCCACGCATTTTGTGTTATCACGGCATATCGGTAGATGACGAATATCAGTTCTCACCTGGGGTGTTTATGCGAAGCAGCACCTTTGCCAGACGGATGGCGCTGCTGGCTAAATGGGGCTACAAGCCAGTATCGCTGGATGAACTGTACCGGCAAAACCAGGCCGGACAGTATGGCAAAAATACCCTGGTTGTTACCATTGATGATGGCTGGGCTGCCATTGAGCACGGCATGCTACCGGCACTTAAAAAGTATAACTTCAACGCCACTTTATATCTTTCCAGTTACTTTGTTATTAATCAGCGGCCGGTGTTTAAACTATCCTGTTACTATTTGTTCTGGAAGTATCAAGGGCCTTTTACGCTGGCAGCTAACAGCTGTTTAACGCCTTATACCAGGCTACAGCAGTTAACTGTTAACGACGTGCTCGCTCTGGCGGCAGAACTTGGTTCAGCCTACGAGCAGCCCATTTTAGCAGAGCTTGCTGCTTATTTTGGGGAAGACCTTGCCAGCTGGCAACATAGCGGTAAATTAATGTTTCTTACCCCGGAAAAAGTTACCGCCCTGGCGGCGCGGGGTCTGGCAATTGAACTGCATACCCATCGCCATAAGTTCTCTGAACTTAATTTAACGGATGCACAAACCGAGTTGATTAACAATCAGCGCTATATAACGCAATTAACCGGTAAAAAAGCGCAACATTTTTGTTTTCCGCGTGGAGAATATCAGCAACAGCAGCTAGATTTGCTGACACAACAACAGCTGAAAACCGCCACAACCACCGAAAATGAGCTGGTAAGCAAACACGATCATTTACTGACCCTGCCAAGATTGGTCGACAATGATAAAGTAAGCGATCTGGAATTTGAAGCTGAACTGACAGGTGTAATGACATTATTGCGTTCAGCGACGTCCCTGTTGAAACGAGGCGGATAATGATAGCAGGCTATCTCAGCAGATTAAAAGACACCCTGGCCATGCTAAAAAAAGAAGCGCAACTGGCCGGCTTGTCATTTCCAGAAATGCTATGGCAAACCAGCAAGTTTTGCCTGAAAACCAGGCTGGGCCCCCGTTATTTTGTGGTGGCAGGTATGGCCAGAAAGAACTTTAAAGAAGCCGATAAATGGCTGCATATTTCTGCCCGCGAGTATTACAACGCCTTAGATAAACTTAACCCACCGCTTTATCGCAAACTAACTCAAAGTAAATTATCGGAAAAAGCGTTATATCAGCTGCTACATATTCCTACCGCACCAATGCTTGGCTATTTTCATCCTGTTATCGGGGTGACCAACAGCGGCGAGACCCTGCAAACAGCTGATGCACTGCAACACCTACTGCAGCAACATGCCGGCAGCACCGTAATGGTAAAACCACTGGAAGGCTTTGGTGGCTCCGGTGTTATGGCCCTTGCCATCAGTTATGACGGTGAAACACTGCAGCTGCAATCGGTTGGAGAGCAGCAATTATATAGTGCAGAACAACTATTAAGTGCTTATCAGCGCAACGGCCTGCCGCCTGAGTTTATGCTGGAAGCTTATATTCAGCAATCGGCCCAGTTTGCCAGTTTTAACCCGTCCAGTTTAAATACCTTGCGGTTATGGGTGCTGGAAACCGCACCCGATCAGGCTGAAGTTATTGGCGGTTACCTGCGAATTGGCCGGGCTGGCAAGGTTATCGACAATGCTTCTGCCGGTGGCATTATGTGTCCGATAGAGCTGGCAGCAGGTGAACTGCAGCCAGGTCTGATTAAAAAAACCCCGCATCGTGATGACATCTGCCAGCATCCCGACCATGGCGCACCCCTGGCTGGGGTTATACTGGAGCAATGGCCGCAGATTAAGCAGTTTGCCGAAAAGGTATTGTTAACGCTGCCTCACACCCGCTTTGCCGGTCTGGACATTACTATGACCGGGCAGGGGCCGTTATTAATTGAATCAAATGTTGCGCCCGATAAAGATGGGGCTGCACATGGCAATATCCCATCAGTTAAATTACAACTCGCCGCAAGGAAGCCCTATGTTAAGCACCATTAGCAAAGCTATAAAAATGTCCCGGCAACGGGCTAAAGATGAAAATGCGCTGTCATTTTCCCAACAATTAAAAGAAATGCTGTTACTGCAGCTGAAAACCGGTTTTGGTCCGGGCAATTATCATAAATATTTGTTGTGGCAAAAAAATATGCCCTGGCAACAAAAACTGGGTTACTGGCATGATCAGAAGTATTACCGCTTTTTAAACAAGATAAACCCGCTAAACTACCGGATGCTGGCCCGCAATAAAGTAATGGCCAAAGCGATACTGAAGTTTTACAACATACCCGACGCTGAATATCTTGGTTATTTATCAGCTGCCGGCGGATTTAAAGCAGATGGTTCGCCGTTAAATAGCGCTGAGCAATTAGCTACTTTTCTGCAGCAGCGGCCAGATCTGGACAGGATCTGCTTTAAACCGGTAGATGGCTCTGGTGGTGAGGGTTTTTGTGCGGTTGAAATAGACCGTTCTAACGACATCCTTTTTCGGGAGCTGGGTAAGTCGACGACTTTACCAATTGCCGATTTCCTGAGCCAGGCACTGAAAGTAGACCAGGGGTGTGACTACATTATTGAAAAATATCTGCAGCAACACCCTACTCTGGCAGCTTTTAACCCCAGCAGTTTAAATACCTTAAGGGTCTGGGTTGGTAAAGCGACCAACGGTACCCCGAAAATTATTGCGATATACCTGCGGGTTGGTCGAAGTGGTCAACTTATCGACAATAAAGCGGCGGGCGGCTTTGGCGTCTCTGTTGACATGGACAGCTTTAAAACTGTTATGCTTTTACCGCCCGACAACAACGATCATTGCTATGCTAGCCATCCTGACAGCGGCGAAAATATGATTGACCGCCAACTGCCATTTCAGCAAGAGGTTATCGCGCTTGCTGAGCGGGTTATCAGTATTTTACCCAATACCCGTTTTGTTGGACTGGATATTGCGTTAACACCTGAGCGGCCTGTTATAATTGAGTTTAATTTTGCCCCAACAGCAACTGGCACCACGAAAATGAATGCAAGCCATCAACAATTGTTGGGCTGGCTTGACGGTAGCTAGGCTCTTTCAGCCCAGCTACTCTGCAAATTTATCCGTTTATGAACCGGGCAAAAACGCTGCCTTTTTGAAGTACAGCCATTTGCCTCAAACTTTTCTTAAGCTCTGAATCTATTAGTCCTTTACCATGCACTTGTAAAATATTAGTGCCACCAAGATCATTCAGTTCGAGGAAAACTGCACCTTCTTCACTAATTATTACATCCCAATGCATTGCCCCCATATCATTAATTATTGAGGACGCGTTCAAAACCTCTGCCTTAACCTTCTCCCATAACGGCAAAGTAAACTCACTAAACTTGCGCCCTGATACTGGATGCTGTTCAAGCAGCTGAGCATCGGGCCAGTATCTATCGACTGCACCGCCAACTTGCCCTGTTACTACATCAATCTCACCCAGCATATTGCCATATGCCCCGTTACTAAAGTTATCGCTGATATTGCCGGGTGTAACGATTTTCCAAACTGCTCGATGAATATATGGTCCACTGCCTGTATTTAATACGAGAATTCGTAAACCTGATGGCGTGTCGGTTTGAGTAAACTCATTAATTGCAGAGTGCTGTTGAACTATGCGTTGCAAAGAGACACCTGCTTTTGGGCTGTATCGATGCGAAACTTTTAGACCTATAGTTTTTTCAATGAACTCATCAAAACTTATAGCTTTACCGCCTTTATCAATAATCTTTTCGCATTCGTTCTCTATACCAGCTATGTAGAAAGTACCCTGCCCCAGCGATCCTTTGACAGGTTTAACGAATATCGGCATTTTTTCACGCTTGAGAAATGCTTTGAGTTCAGAAATATCAGTAAGGTGAGTTTTCACAAATTCAGGGACTATGCCAGTTGGTTTGTAAATTGCTAATATTTCTGTAGTCCTAATGTTGTAGGCGTTACAAAGTACAGCAAATACTAATTTATCCGATGCGGGGGTAACGGCATTACGCTTGTTTAAGCTACGATTAAATTCTTCATTTGATTTTCCGCCAAGTAACTCTGTATATAATGCCCCCCCTCGCTCAACCGCAAATACCCGATAAGTATAATAATCAAAAATGCCACAAGTCGGGTTTAGTCTGGAAAGAACTATGAGATCCCAAAACTGAGCTACAAATCCTTTTCCAAAATTTTGCTTTACATAGCAAGCCTTGGAAAATAATAATTTTACTTTTTCAAAGAATTTCTTTTTAACCATGGTCATTCTCTGGGGTGGTAATTATTGTTCCCACAAACGAGGGATACTTAGGATCATACTGAGTATTTAAAGTTAAAATTCATACTACCTAAGGCATCAAAGCACATAACGAGCTTAACTACACTTTTAGATTTTTATCAGGCTATTTAATTGAGAAAATAACTCAGGTTTAAGCCCTCGCCCATAAGCAACCTGAATTAAATCAACGCCATAATTCGTATTACCTTCAACGATGATAGGACCATCTTCAGTTATCGCCATATCCCAGCCAACAGAGGGTAAATTTTCAACGCTAAGATGAGCACGGGTAATTAATTCCCGAGTCTCTTTCCAATATGGAAGAGTAATTCCTTCAATCGGATTACCTGTATAAGGGCAATGGCTAAAAGATGTTATTGCTGGCCACAATTTGTTTAATGACCCTTTGGCTGCTTTTAACATACCTGTCTCAAGGTCAATTGCCGCCACCATATTGCCAGCCCTCCCTTGTTTGAAGTTGTCAATAATATTCCCAGCTCTAACCAGTTTAATAACGCCAAAAGCCATTTCCACGCTATTGCCTCGTCTGTGAGACAGTATCCTCATTGTGCTAAGGCCACCAGGAGCTGAGATAGTGGAAATTAGTGGATGCGAACTTAGCTTTGGTTGTATAAGCCAGCCATATTTATTTTCCCGGTTAGCTGAACAATACTGATAAAGATCAGCCAAAGACCCTGTTTTACTCTGAAAATGCCATAATCCATCTATCTTGCTCGCAGTAAATGCTCCTTCTCCTCCGGAGCCCGCTGCAAGTTTAATAAAAAAAGCGTCACAACTTTCAGGAACTGCTGCTATAAAGTCAGCCTCAGACAATTCCGCCAACTCTTCATTACGGTTAAATATTTTAATTGTAGCTAATTGATTTTTCTGGCAATGGCGCCAGAAAATCAATTTGTCACCAATTATTTTTCTGTATTCTTTCGGATTAACATCGCAAAGCACAGTACGAAGCGGTATATCTACCAAATAATTTGGCCATGTTTCAGTACTGACAGTGCTAAGTTCAAAAACAGAATGAAATGCCGGGCCAATGTTATAGCGTAGCTTTGCATTTATTACCGATAGTAATGCACGGAGTTTGCTTATTTTGGCCTGCGCTGCTGCAGTGTTTACTGCATACCAATAGGCATAAACTTTATTTGGATAGTCCATTTGCTGCCAAATCCTTTTAGCTCGCCAAAATTTTGCAGGGGAATTTTCTATTATTCAGTGTCAGAGTGTTACTCCTTCTCTTGTAAGTGGTCAAGATGTTTTTTCAATTTTTTAACTTATTTCGTTATCCAAAAGACGGCCTGAGCAATTTAACCAGATTTCAACATCTTCGCAGCCTTTCCTTATGTTACTGTTGTCACCTCCCCGGGTTTGATGGTATTTTGTCAGTGCTAAACTCACCGTAACAGGAGGCAAGACATGGATTTTCTGCCCGGCAAAACGTTAGGCTGCTCACTGCTGCTCACCATTGCTTTTTTCAGTTTTTTTTCGGCTGCTGACCCACTAGCAGAAAAACTGGTAGTTGACAGATCCTGTTTTGATCTTCAATGGCGCAGGCATAAGCCGTTCGATTACTATCACCCGGAAACAAGGGAGAACACCGCTACCTATCGCGGTGGGTTATTGTATTTAGTCGAAAGCAGGCACTTTGATGACGATGTCCGTAATCTTGTCAAAGGAAGTACGTCAGTGCTTCCTGGTGATATATTGTTCGTTTTAAATAGCATTCCCAATCACCCTGCGGCACTAGACAGCTATTCTCGATATGAATATGAGCTAAAACACTCTGAAATTTTTCGCAAAAAACAAGCTAAACAGGATTTAACCTATCAGGCAGATTGTTTTTTCCTCAGAGCAAACCAGGTTTTCCCAAATAACGCTGAGACTCTGTTGGTTTGGGCAATTCATCAATTCCGGAATAACCGCTTTAATGCAGCACAACAAATTCTGGAACGGGCAGTCGCTATCGCGCCAACTTATGTTGAAGCCCACTATAACCTGGGCCTGGTATATGCAGAGCTTAATAATGTAGAGGCAGCGCAAAAACATGCAACTATAGCCTATGATGCAGGTTACCCGCTGATGGGCCTTAAGAACAAAATCGCTAAGTTGAAAAAACAATAACAAGGAATGCCCGGATGTCGTACAACGGATTGTTAATTACCGGCGGCTGTCTGCGCCCAAATGGTTTTGAACTGGGTGAAGGCAAGTACTATGGTAAAGCGGGATTATTAAAACTGGATTTAACCAACGGTCAGTTCAACACCTTGCTTAGCAAGGCGGATGGTGGCAACAACTACCCGACAGAACACCCAAACCAGCAGTTTACCGCGGCTTGTTTAGACGGCGATACATTATGGCTGCCCACCGACACTGAGGTCTACCAGTACCAACTACCAGAGCTTAAGCAGTTGAAATGCTTTTCTCACCCGTGTTTTCATAATATTCACTCAGTGCATTTGATCGACAACGAGTTAATAGTAACCTCTACCGGTATTGATAATGTCGTTATCCTTTGCCCCGCTACCGGTGCTATTAAGCGCATTATTAATACTGAAGGTAAAGATCCGTGGCACAGATTTAACCCTGATACCGACTACCGGCGGGTTCACTCAACCCGGCCGCATGACAGCCACCCAAATTATGTTTTCAAAATGGACAACAAACTCTGGGCAACAAGGTGCACTCATGATGATGCGGTATGCCTTGACAATGTTGCGGACAGAATTGACGTTGCTCATCAGGATGAAATGAGTGTACACGATGGCATATGGTGGCACGATAAACTGGTATTTACCCGGGTTGACGGCTATCTGGTTATTGTTGACCCGAACACCCGTAAGGTTGTTGATAAGCACGACCCATTTGCTAATGAACGCAACCGCCCACTTGGCTGGTGCCGCGGCTTAATGGTAGACGGTGATATATTTTACATAGGGTATTCAAAGCTCAGAAAAACCAAGCTGATGTCAAAATTAAAATTTCTGAGCCAGGGCAATTTTAAGTATATGGATGGCAACGAAGCATTAGTGGTTGCCTATGACATCAGTAAAAAGAAAGTCATTAACACCTATGCCATACCGGCAGGTATGTTAGATGCTATTTACGGCATTTTGCCCTATAACTTTGCCTAATCAGGCTGATGCACTAACATCGCCATATATTCATTTTCAGCAAAAGGATTGCAGGACAACAGCCATGGACACTCACGTTGTAATAGCCGTTAACGATTGCCCGGAAATTCGTATCGCCGCCCACCCTAAGCTGGACATTGCGAAGAGCGATGCCTGTGCTGTCGCACTGTTTGGCCGGGCCCGCTGGCAACAACAGCCTGTTACTGCCCAAAAATTACTGCAGTTATTAAACGAAAAGTCTGATTTGTCAGTGCTGTACCAGCAATTAGCCGGCGACTTTTACCTTGTGGTTATTGAAAGCGGCAAACCAGTTTTGCTGGTAAATGACATTATGGGCGTACAAAGCTGTTATTACGCTTTACAGCAACAAGTACTTTATATCGGCCATGGCCTGAAACCATTAAAACAGCTGGGGGTAACTTGTGCGCTGAATAAACAGGCTATTTATCACTATGTGTACTTTCACTGTATTCCGGCACCCGATACCATTTATCAGCAGGTATATAAACTAGAGCCAGCCAACCTTATTGCAGTAACTGCAACCAATATTACCCCAGCAACGCTTTTATATAGCCCGGATTTTAAAACAAGTACGGCAACAGCCAACAAGTTGCAACAAGAATGCTTATCCGAATTAGCACAGGCAGTACAATACAATGTAGCACCAGATTGTGGCGCCTTTTTAAGTGGTGGCCTCGATAGCTCTACTGTTGCCGGCATGCTTGCCAGACATCAGCAGCCAGCTTATACCTACTCTATTGGTTTTAAGGCAAAAGGCTATGACGAAACAGAGTATGCATTAATAACAGCAAAGCATTTTAATACCCGCCATCAGGTACATTATTTAACACCGGAGCAAGCGGCTGAAGCCTTTGTAAAAGTGGCGCAGTATTTTGACGAGCCTTTCGGTAATTCCTCGGCAATGGCGGCTTATTTCTGTGCCCGTTTTGCCAAAGAAGATGGTCGCGATGTGCTGCTGGCCGGCGATGGCGGTGATGAACTGTTCGCGGGAAATAGTCGCTACGCCAAGCAGAAAGTGTTTGAGGTGTTTGCCAATAGCCCCGAATTCTTGCAGTCACTTGCCAGAGCCGTATTTGTTAAAACACCGCTGGCAAAGGTGCCCGGCTTTAAGAAAGTAGCAAGTTATATTCGCCAGGCTGATGAAAAACTGCCAATGCGCTTGCAGAACTATAACTTTATTAATCAGTTTGGCAGCACGGCGATTTTTACTGAATCATTTCTGGCAGGCATAGATACAGCAAGGCCTGAGCAATTACTAAAACAGCGTTACGAACAATGCCAAAGTGACGATCCTGTAGACAAAATGCTGTTTCTGGATTGGAAATTTACTCTGGCTGATAACGATTTAGTAAAAGTCAGCAAAATGTGTGAGCTGGCAGGTATTGAAGTACGTTATCCATTGCTGGACAAATCATTAGTAGACTTCAGTTGCAAGGTTCCGGCAAGCGCAAAACTACCTGGACAGAAATTACGTGATTTCTATAAAAAAACATGCCAAGGGTTTCTGGCTGATGAGACGCTCAGCAAAGAAAAGCATGGTTTTGGCCTGCCTTTTGGGGTGTGGTTAACCGACAATGCTGAGCTGAAAGCCTTAGCACTGAAGGCCCTGAATGCATTCCGACAAAGAAACATTGTTAAAGCCAGCTTAATTGACGCCGCAATTGAAGCGCATACCAACAGTCATGCCAGCTATTATGGTGAACTGATCTGGATCCTGGTGGTACTGGAACTGTGGCTCCAGGCTGAAGAGCATGAGAATACTGCCGATGCATAAATTACTGCAATTGGCCGGTAAACTGCTTGGCCGCAATAAACTGAGTATTCTGATATATCATCAGGTACTGGCCGAGCATGACCCAATGCGCCCCAGTGAGCCTACGGCAGAAGTGTTCGACTGGCATATGCGCTTGCTGCAACGTTACTTTACACCCTTATCACTGGACGACGCCTTGCACCACCTGCAACACAACAGCCTGCCGGCTAATGCGGTTTGCGTTACGTTTGATGATGGTTATCTGAATAATTTAACGGTCGCCCAACCTATTCTCGCGAAATACAATATTCCGGCAACGGTATATATTGCTACCGGTTTTAGCCAGGGTACCAATATGTGGAATGACCGGCTTATTTATCTGTTTGCCGATACAAAACGACAACAAATTAACTTGCAGGGTGAGCTGATAACACTGGCCGACTGGCCGCAACGGCGTGAGCTGGCACAGCAATGGCTGATGAAACTTAAGTACTTACCTATTGATCAACGCTTAGTTGCAGTGGAAAACCTGTATCAGGAAAATGAAGCTGCCGAGCAAGCCCCGCTAATGATGAACCCCAACGAGATAAAGCAACTGGCTGCAGCAGGTGTCTGTATTGGTGCCCATACTATCAATCATCCCATTTTAAAAGTGCTGTCGCCAGCTGAGCAACAAAACGAGATAGTACAAAGTAAGCAGCAACTGGAACAATGGGCTGAGCGACCTGTTACGCATTTTGCTTACCCTAACGGTGTTCTTGGCCGTGATTTTGATGAAACAGCGGTGAACATTGTACAAAATGCGGGCTTTGACAGTGCAGTAACAACTGACTGGGGTGTATCCACCGGCGAAAACTCTGTATTTAAGTTAAAACGCTTTACACCTTGGGATCGCAGTAGGTTGAAATTTCACATAAGATTAGTCAACCGATATTGGCAAAAGGGTTAATTTACGATGGGTGAAAAGCAAGCAGCTTTAGTAATCGGGGTTTGTAGCCACGGCCTTTCTGTTATTCGCTCTCTTCATGCTAACGGCGTCACTGTATTTGCTATTGAAAAAAGCACTGATATACCAGGAGTGAAAACCAACACCATATCTCAGTTATTTCAGGTTAAAGATTTTTCGGCTGAAGAATTACTAATATCGTTGCCTCAGATCAGAAAAAGTCTATCCCAATGGAATGAAATTGTTCTTTTTGCGACTAATGACAACCATGTAAAATTCATTTGTGATTTCTTCCCACAGCTAACAACCTATTTTAAGATTAGTTGGGCAGAACAAAGAGAAATGGTTGGTCAATTAATAGATAAGCGAAATCTCGAACATTTTAGTAAAGCCGCCGGATTAAATTACCCAAAATCTGCCATCATTAATCAATCCTCTCAAAAAGATACGGTTTTAAGTGACTTCAGATATCCAGTCATTATCAAACCAGCAAAACCGTTATCTTCATTTAAAACTCAAATCGCACGTAGTCATGAAGAAGTTAATAAACTGACAGAAAAATTTGCTGCAGATCTGCCATTTGTTGCTCAGGAATACATTGAAGGGGGGGATCAAACGTTGTATTTCTGCGCCCTAACCCTAGAGGCTGGTGCTCTTGTACAGAGCATGGTCGGACAAAAAATATCGTCTTTTCCGCCGGCTAGAGGTCAAACAACTATCGCTCAAACGTCTGAAAATCATGAAGTAACAGACTTTACCTTGCGTTTCTTTGCTCAGTTTAAACTAAGCGGACCGGTGTCTCTTGAAATGAAAAAAGCGCCGGATAACACATATTGGGTAATAGAGCCTACCGTAGGAAGAACTGATTTCTGGTCAGAGTTATGTATTAAAGCTGGTTTTCATCAGCCCTATCAAGAGTTTCTGATTGCGTTAGGCCAAAAAGCTTCCACTCAATCGCTTACCGGTGCTGTCTGGTTTGATTGTGAGCGTGCTCCACTAAACTATTTTAAAGCATGTCGGGCCAAGAAAACGTTTAAGCCCTTTGGTAAGCCACCTGCTTTTACCTATTTTAGGTTAGGTGATTTAAAACCTTTCTTTGCTGCATGTCTTTTACTTTTAAAGCGGTTGATACTTAAACGATGAGTAGTGCCAGCTCTTTTGAAGTTAAGATTTTCCCGGCGGAAGATACGTTGCCACTTGTATTGCAACAATGGCTTATATTACATCAGCCTCATGCAGTATTTGCATCACCAGATTGGTACTCATCGTTAATCCAATTTAAACAACGACATGATTGTAAGCCAAATACAACGTTCTTCTGGTTGTTTATTTTCCAGTATGGCAAACCTTGCTTGGCTGCGCCATTGGAAAGGGAAGGTAATAAATTCCGGGCAGTCTCAAACTTCTATACACCTTTTAATGAAGTTTTTTTTGATAGCACAATGCTGAATTTAACCCAGGCATGGTCTTTGTTGATAAACCAGCTTAAGTCTGTAGATAAAAGATGGTTAAGTATCGAAGTTTATCCATTATTTCCGGTTCAGTTGAATACCTTGCTCTCTTTACAGAAAAACGAACACGTTTGTGTTTTTCCGTACCACTTTTCCGCTAATTTCAGTTCAGAGTTTAGTGATTTTTCAACTTATTGGGTTAATCGCCCTTCCCGTCTGCGAAACACCTATAAAAGAAGAAAAAAAGCGTTACAGAAATTTGAAAACAGTATCGAAATTCACACTGAACTTACAGATGCTATCAGACAAGACTACTGGCAGGTTTATAACCTTAGCTGGAAAATACAGGAGCCTTCCCGGGAATTTATTAACTGGTTAATGAACTGGGCTGAAGAACATAACAAACTCAGATTAGGCATATTAAAAATAAATGGTCATGCAGCTGCTTTTCAACTCTGGTTGATAAATGGCGATACCGCTTATATTTATAAGTTAGCACAAGACAAAGACAAAGACAGTTTGTCGCCAGGGACAATATTGACAGAACACATGGTTCGAACTTTAGCCGACAATGACGGTATTAAACGAATTGATTTTTTGCTTGGAGATGACAGCTTTAAAACGCTCTGGATGGACAATAAAACAGAAGTCATGGGAGCAGAGATTTTTAATCAAGCCAATTTCTGGGGAGTTGTTCTGACTAGACTCTACAAACTACGCGATCTGATCAAGCTAAAAACCGGTATTAACTTTTCAAAAAAAGCATTTGTAAAAAAAACTTCTGGGGCTAGTGATGAGTAAAGGTGTTTTTGTTAACTCTGGCTTTTATGCTTTTTCATCCGGTCAGCTTTTTGTGCATGCAAAAGTTAATAACATTACAGCAGATGCCGTTCTAATCCTCCCTCCTTTCGCCGAGGAAATGAACAAAACACGGCATCTTATTAGTGCTGTAATGCAACAACTTGCTGCGGCTGGTTGTAATTGCTTTATGCTGGATAACTTTGGTACCGGTGATAGCGAAGGTGATTTAGATCAGGCCTCTGTTGATATATGGCGCCACGATATTCTGCAATTTATTGAGCTACTGCAGCAACAGGGCTACCAACGCTTGAGTGTTGTTGCCATCCGCTTTGGCGCCATGCAGCTGTTTGATTTACTGAACAAAGACGATTTAGCTTTGCCCTTGCAGAACATTGTATTGTGGCAGCCAATATTCGACGTAAAAAAATTCTGGCAACAATTCGCCCGGATAAAGGTAGCTGAAGCAATGGCGAGCGGGAATAAAATCAGCCAGAATGAGCTTGAACAGCAATTACTGCAGGGAGATAAGCTTGAAATAGCGGGCTACCCGATAAGCCCAGAGTTTTATCAAAGCCTGTTGAATATAAAAGCGGCGATACCGGCGCAACTAAGTGACTGCCAGCTAAGCTGGTTTGAAACATCGCAACTGGATAATATTGCTTTGCCAGTGCAAAAAATGCTACAGCAACTGCAGCAACACAGCGACGTGAATTTTCAGCAATTTAAGGATGAACCTTACTGGCAAACAACCGAGCTGGCCAGCGCTGATAAGCTGATAGCATTAACGGTGCAGCAGCTTGCCGGAGGCGAGCAATGACTGAGCGTTTTATAGTTGTTCACAGCGCGGGTTATAAACTCAGTGCTATTTTACATGAAGCGCAGACATGCGGCCCTGACGACACATCAGATACCGGGGTACTGATTCTGGTTGGTGGACCACAATACCGGGTAGGTAGCCATCGCCAGTTTGTGAAATTAAGCCGGGCATTAGCCAACGCCGGGATCAGCAATCTGCGCGCTGACTTTAGTGGTATGGGCGACAGCGACGGCGAGCTTCAGCCTTTTTATGCCAATAACCAGGCGATTAAACAAGCGATAGACACCCTTATCGAACAACACCCCGCTATCAAACAGGTTGTGATCTGGGGTTTATGCGATGCGGCCAGTGCCGCGCTGCTTTATAACTATCAGCAACCTGATAGCAGAGTTGCAGGCCTGGTTTTATTAAACCCCTGGGTAAGGCAACAACACAGCCATGCACAGGTAATGCTGAAACATTATTACTGGCAACGTTTAAGCTCGAAAGCATTCTGGCAAAAGTTATTAGGTGGCGGATTGAACCCGCTGCAAAGCTTTAAAGATTTACTGCAAACCTACAGAACAAGCAAAACTAAGCAGTCCAAAGACGCTGCTGCAAAGCAGCAAGCCATCAAAGAACAAACGACTGCTGATAATTATGTACAGCAGATGCTGGCAGGCTGGCAGAGCTTTACTGGTAAAACCCTGGTGATCACCAGTGGCAATGACCATACCGCCCAGGAGTTTTTAGATCTATGTGCTGATAGCACTGCCTGGCAACAGTGTTTAGCAAATGCCCATCATCACCATATCGCTGCAGCCAACCATACTTTTGCCAATGCGCTTTGGCGCGCTGAAGTAGAGCAACAGACCATTAATTTTGTCCGGCAGATAAAATCTGGCCGTTAAGCGCTAAAGTAAAATCTCTGCCACATTCGGATGGCCCAGAAAATCCTGTGGACTGGCGGTGGGTCCGTAAGCGCCTGACTGATAAACCACCACCCAGTCCCCCACCTCAGCTTTGGGTAAGTTCATCCGGTCCGCTAAGATATCCAGTGGCGTACATAGTGGCCCTACTATAGTGACCAGTTCAGTTTCGCTCTGGTTAAACTTGTTGGCTATGGCTACCGGGTAGTTTTTGCGGATCACCTGGCCAAAGTTGCCGGAGTTTGCCAGATGGTGGTGTAAACCGCCGTTGCAAACCAGATAAGTGGTACCACGTGATTGCTTTTTATCAACCACCTGACAGGCATATAAGCCGGCTTCGGCAACAATATAACGCCCCAGCTCGATAACCAGTTCGATACCAGCCAGGTCATTGTCGTATTGCTGCAATAGCCCCTGCAGCGACTCGCCGACCGGCGCTAAATTCAGCCGCCGCTCACCGGCAAAATACGGAATACCAAAGCCACCACCGAGGTTAATCATCTCGGGCCGGTAAGGGCACGCCGCTACCAGTTTCGCCGCCAATGCAAAAGTATGCTGGTGCGCTTCAATTAATGCTTCCGCTTTCAGGTTTTGCGAGCCACAGAAAATATGAAAGCCACGCAGCTTTACTGGCATATCGCCGATTTTGCCCAGCGTTTCCAGCACAAGCTCTTCATCGATACCAAAAGGCTTGGCACCGCCTGCCATTTTCATACCCGAGGCTTTAAGCTCAAACGCCGGATTAACCCGCAGCGCCACCTGAGGCGTTTTATTGGTTTGCCCACCAAGCTGACAAATACGTTGCAATTCACCCAATGATTCGACGTTAAGAGTAACACCGGCAATAATGGCTGCCAGCAGCTCAGCATCGCCTTTGCCGGGCCCGGCAAAGCTAATGTCGGCTACCGGCATACCACTTTGCAGCGCCAGTAACATTTCTTTTTGCGAGGCGACATCAAAGCCATCAACCAATGGTTTTAAATGCTGCACCACCGGCCAGTAGGGGTTGGCCTTCACCGCATAATGCAGCTTTATTCTTGCTGGGATATGCTGGCGAAATAAGCTGACCTGCTGGTTAATAATGTTGCGGTCGTACACATAAAATGCCGGACGGTTTAACAGCTGGCTGATTTCGGCCATCCGTAAACCCGCGGCGACTAACTCACCCTGCTCGACCTTGAACTGGCTCATTTGTTCATGCTGCGGCGCGTTGTGACTAATGCTGGTACTGGTCATGTTGACGCTCCTGTCAAAAAGTAATCCTGATACTGGTTGGCCAGGGTTTTACGATCGATTTTGCCATTGGCATTTTTCGGTAATTTATCCAGCACTAAAATGGTTTTAGGCTGCATAAAATTGGGCAAACTGCGTTTTAACTGGGTTTGCCAGCTGGCAATATCCGGCTCGTCGCCCGAGGTAGCTACCACGACTAAAATGGCCTGGTCGACTCCGTCGTAAACGCCCATTGCTGCGACATCGACTAATGCCGGGTCCAGCCGGTAGATGGCTTCTTCAACTTCTGTCGGGCTTACCCGGTAGCCGGAGGTTTTAATCATTTCATCGCGCCGGCCAATAAAGTACAGGTAACCCTCTTCATCGGCCTTTACGGTATCGCCCGACCATACCGCCGGGCTGGCTATCTGAATGCCGGCCGGGGTTATTGGGTCAAATTTAAACCGCTCGGCAGTTTTTTCCGGCGCGTTCCAGTAACCCAGGCTGACCAGCGGCCCGCGATGCACCAGTTCGCCAGGCTCATTCGGTCCGCACAAGCTGCCATCTTCGCGCACCACCAGAATTTCTGCGTTAGGAATGGCTTTGCCCATAGAGCCGGGTTTGCGGGCTAAATCGGCCGGTGGCAGATAGGTAGAACGAAACGCTTCGGTTAAGCCATACATCAGATAAGGTTCAGCATTGACAAAAATAGCCTGCAGCTGGCTGAGCAGTGTCTGCGGCATGGCACCACCAGAGTTGGTTAAATAACGGACACTGGCGGCACTATCACCGGCCCACTTTGCTTTGGCCAGCTGCGCCCATAACGGCGGCACTGCGGCAATGCCGGTGACCTTATGCCGGGCTACCGCTCTGACAACATCCTGCACCAGGAAAAAATCCAGCAGCACCACGCTGGCACCGGTACTAAATGCCGTGGTCAGCTGGCTTAAACCATAATCGAAACTTAACGGTAATAACGCCAGGATAACGTCTTCTGAGTGGTTTTGCAGATAAGTGGCTACGCTATTGGCGCCAACGAGCATATTGCGCTGCGACAGCACCACCCCTTTCGGCTTACCGGTGCTGCCAGAGGTATACAGAATAGCCGCCATATCGCTGTCAGTAACCGCGCCGTGTAATACGACAGCAGTGTTATTCTGCTGCACCACAGCAGACATTAGCGGCTTAACCGCAAGGTGGGCCACAGCCTGGCCAGGCTCGGCTTCATCAGTTAATAAAACAGTATGCAAATCGGGGCAATGGGCCAGCACCTCAGTTAAGGTTGCCAGTCGGTCTTTACTGGTCACCAGCACCCGCACATTACAATCCTGCAGAATATGCTGTACCTGCACCGCTTTCAGCGCCGGATTAACCGGCACAAAGACGCCGCCACAGGCATTGGTGCCCCAGATGCTGTATATGGTTTCAAACTGCTTGGGCAAATACACCGCTACCCGGTCAAAGCGCTGTATGCCCTGTTGTTGCAGCGTGGCAGCCACCTGATTAACCTGCTGTAGCAGTTCAGTGTAACTTAAGCTTTTTTCTTTATGGTACAGCGCAGTATGGCGGGGAAACGATTGTTGAGCCTGTTGCAGCAATTGATATAGATTTTTGGTCATTGTGTCCTCTAGACCTTTCACTTTTAATCCCTTTGTGTGCAATAATAAAACAGTTTTACAGAAAAACCGATAGTAAGTTGAGGTTGTGACAAATTTAAGTTGGTAAACAACGAACTGAGCTGAACCTCACTCAGAATACTTATTCAGGATACAGGTCAGGATATAGGCCAATAAAGGACGTACTGCATGCCCAATCAACAACTACTCGCCGACATTTTACGCACTGTACTACAGATAGATAAAGATTTCAGCGCCGATACCCCGCTGCTGGGTGCTATTCCGGAGTTTGACTCTATGGCGATTATTGCCGTTATTACCGAACTGGAAGATCAACTTGGCATTGAGTTTGACGACGATGAAATCTCTGCTGAAATTTTCGAGACTTTTGGCCAGCTAAGCGCTTTTGTTGCTGAAAAACAAGCGGCCTGAAGCGTAACTTCCCATTAATACAGGATTGATTATGTTGCCATTTAGCCGGGTATCAGTGATTGGCTTAGGATATATAGGGCTGCCTACCGCAGCTGTTATTGCCTCACGCGGCGTTGAAGTTCTGGGTGTTGACGTGTCAGAGCACGCGGTTAACACCATTAACCAGGGTAAGGTACATATTGTCGAACCCGATTTGGATATGCTGGTACAGGCAGCGGTAACTACCGGCAAGTTAAAAGCTGCGCTGAGCCCGGAACCGGCCGATGCTTTTATGATAGCGGTGCCCACCCCCTTTAAAGAGAATAAAAGCCCTGATCTGAGTTACATTAAAGCTGCTTTGGAAACCATAGCGCCGGTGCTGGCCAGAGGCAATTTAATTGTGCTGGAGTCGACCTCTCCGGTCGGCACCACTGAGCAAATTTCCGAGTGGCTGGCTGAGCTGCGTCCGGATTTAAAATTACCGCACATTGATGGCGAGCAGGCTGATTTGTATATCGCCCATTGCCCTGAACGGGTGCTGCCCGGCCGGGTGCTGCAGGAGTTAGTCAGCAATGACCGGATAATCGGCGGCATTACCCCGCGCTGTGCAGAGCGGGCTATTGAGCTGTATCAGTTATTTGTCCGCGGTGAATGTCTGCGGACCACCGCCCGCACCGCGGAAATGGCGAAACTGACCGAAAATGCGTTTCGCGATGTTAATATTGCCTTTGCCAATGAACTGTCGATTATTTGTGACAGCTTAAAAATTAACGTCTGGGAATTAATTAAACTGGCTAATCGCCATCCCCGGGTCAATATTTTAAGCCCCGGCCCGGGTGTCGGTGGCCATTGTATTGCGGTCGATCCGTGGTTTATTGTTGACTCGGCCCCGGAACAGGCGCAGATTATTCGTAAAGCGCGGGAAATTAACGATAACAAGCCGTTGTATGTTATTGAAAAAATACGCCAGGCTGCAGATCAGTTTAAAAAGCCGGTTATAGCCTGTCTGGGCCTGGCTTTTAAAGCAGACATCGATGATTTACGGGAAAGCCCGGCATTGGATATTGCCAGACAACTGTTAACTGAAAATATTGGTGAAATTTTATTAGTAGAGCCGAATATTAAGAAGCTACCTGCTAAACTGGCTAATTACAACGCTGAACTGACCACGTTGAACCAGGCGCTGGAAAAAGCCAATATTTTAGTGGTACTGGTAGATCACAAACAGTTTAAGAGTTTACAGCCAGCGGATGTCACTACCAAAGTGGTAATAGATACCAGAGGTATATTTGGCTGAACCGTACTTAATATAAGTGCGGTATGACACCGCCCGAATTGTCACTGACTAAAATGTCACCGACTGAATTGTCACCGCAAAGGAGTGTAGTAGCATGAAAAAAATTACCTTAACAGCGGCCGTACTGATAGCCGCATTATCCGGTTGCAGCGGCAAAGATGCCGCTGAGCATTACCAGGATGCATTAAAATACAGCCAGAATAATGAATACAACGCCGCTGTTATTGAACTGAAATCTGCCATATCGAAAGAGCCGGATAACAGCGATTACCGCTTGTTGCTGGCCAGAATTTATCTGAAAACCGGTGACGCCATATCGGCGGAGAAAGAATTTGATCGCGCCCTGCGTAACGGCGTAGATCCGGAATCTATTGCGGTAGAGGTAATTCAAACCAGCTATCTGGCTGAAAACCATCAGAATGTGCTTAGCCTGTTCAGTGAGACTGAGGGCCTGAGCCCGAAAACACAACAATATCTGAAGTTTTACCGGGCACTGGCCGAAGTTGAACTGGGCGCGCCAGCTAATGCCGTCGTTATATTTGATGAGCTGGTCAACAGCGAATATCCTGATTTAGCGGCTTATGCAAACGCTGCGTTGCTGTTAAATGCCCGTAATGTCACCGAGGCACTTAGTACGGTGCAACAGGTAGCAGCAGATAGCGTGATTGGCAAAGAAGCATTATTGCTGACCGCACAATTACAGTTGCTGGATAAACAGCCAGACGATGCTATTGCAAATTTACAACGGTACATTGAGCAGGTACCCGGCGCATTAAAAGCCAGACTGTTGCTGGCGCAAACCTATGTACAGCAACAGAGCTTTGCCGAGGCTGATGAACAGCTTGTGTTTATTCTGAAACGGGCGCCGGAACATGGCCTGAGCAATTACCTTAAGGCCACTATTGAGTATCAGAAGCAAGACTATGCCAAAGCAAAAGAGCATATCGACAAAGCCATTAGCGCCCGCTTTATTAATACACCAAGCCGGGTTCTGGCCGGTATTGTCAGTCATCAGCTTGGCCTTGAAGCCCAGGCGCTGAGTCATCTTGCCGCTGTTAAAGACAGTCTGCATACCTATCCGCCAGCGCAACGCCTGTATTCGCTGTTACAATTACGTGCCGGAGAAACTGCCGACGCAGCCAGTAGTCTGAGTAGTGCCGAACTTACCGAACAGGATTTATCGCTGGTTGCAGGAACGGCATTTCAATTAATCAGCCAGGGTGACGAGAGCCTGGCCGCCGAGATCCTCAGTCGTTACGAAAATATGGTGGTGCCGCAGGATGGCCGGTCACTAAGCACTCTGGGCAGCCTGAAACTAGGCTTGCCAAACCGCGGGGCTGAAGGCATTAAAAACCTGGAACAGGCGCTGATGATGGATCCGGGCTTACATGATACCCGCCTGGTACTGGCCGGCAGCTATATACGCCAAAAACAATTCGATAAAGCGGCTGAGCTGGCCGATGAATGGCTGAAAACCGCTGAAACCCGCAACGCTGGCTATAACCTGAAAGCACTGACCTATCTGCTGCAGCAAGATCTGGAAAATGGTAAGTTAATGCTGGCCGAAGCGCAAAAAGCCGACAGCGACAATGTATTTACCTTGTATATGCTGGCAGCCGTTGCCAGGGATGAAAATGATATCGCCAAAAGTGATGCGCTGCTGGAACAGGCCATTGCCTTACGCGCGGATTATGTGCCTGCATTGATCGCCTATTATGCATCGAAACAGCAACAAGGTAGCCCGGAAGTTGCAATGGAGGTGGTAGAGCGCTCTCACAAAGCTCACCCGGATAATAGTCAGATCCGGATGTTGCTGGCAAATCTGTATCAGAGCCAGAATAACTTTGCTGAGGTGGTTGATATCCTGAAACCGGTAAGTGAGACCCAGCAACAATTTACCCCGGCATTTTATAATTTGATGGTCAATGCCTACGTCAGAACAAATCAGCCTGATCAGGCGTTTGCTCTGGCAGAGCGCTGGTATAACAGTGATGAGAAGAATGTTCGCGCCGGTTTGGCGTATGCCAATTTACTGGCCAATGCGGGGCGCTTTAAAGAAGCAATAATGATATTGGATAAACAACTTAAGGCTCATCCAAAGGAGCCGATATTACTGCGCTCAAAAATTGCCGCCCAGTCTGAAAATGGCGATCATAAAGCTGCACTGGCGACTTATGAGCTACTACCCGCTGAACTGGCCAATAGCCCTGAAATGTTATATCACAAAGGCCGTATTCAGATATTGAATAAGCAAATCAGTCCGGGGCTGGAAACCCTGAATAAGTCATATAACATTGCACCGCGCGCAGCTACTGCTATTGCAATAGCCGGGGCCTATGCCACAGATATATCTTATCGCCGCGCCGTTTCCTTTATTGAAGACCACTTTGCCAAACATGGTAATAACAGTACCGAGCTGCGGGCTTTTTATGCAAACTTACTGATAGAAGATGATGTTAACAAAGCAGTTACCGTTTACAGCGATATTGTTCAGCAGTCGCCAGACAACCTAATTGCCCTGAATAACTATGCCTGGGTATTGCTGGAAGTGGGCAATGTCACAGAAGCGAAAACCTATGCTGAGCAGGCATTAAAAATTAACGACCGTCACCCGGATGTATTAGATACCTACGGCAGAGTATTGCTGGAGCAGGGCAAACACGCCGAGGCAAAAGCGCAGTTTGAGCAGTCGTTGGCAATCCGGCCCGGCCATGCCGAAGTGCAGCTTAATCTGGCGCAGGCATTGATTAATAACGGTGAGCAGGAACCGGCCCGGAAGGTACTGGCTGCGGTTAAAACAGATAATATTAAGTATCTTGACCGGGCCAAGGAACTACAGCAGAAACTGCAACAATAGCCTCATTAAAGCATCTCAGCATCATTGACTAATTGTAGCAATGTAATAAAAAGCCGGGCAATCCCGGCTTCTTTTACATTCATAACATTGTTTTTGCAGCCACTGAGTTTTGACTATATAAATTTCAATTGCTCGAAACCTATTGGTGCTAATGGTGTTGCTTAGCAAGCTCAATTGCTTGTGTTAGCTTAGTTAAATCATCTGATTAGCCCCTTTACATGTGATGTCAGAATAATTTACACCCACCTGGCGATTAACAAAAAATAATCAATAAAAACAATCAGATGAATTTTGGCCCGAAAAGTGCTTAATGTACTTAGAATGCGAATGCTATAAGTAGTTCGCCCTTTTGTTCGATTAAGGAGATGTATATGAACAAATTTTGTAAGGGTATGCTGGCAGGTACAGCTTTACTAATTGCCCCTGTAACACAAGCAGCAGTAATTGAGTGGGCATATACTGTAACAACAGAATGGACATCGGCTACATTCACTAACGGTGGTGCAAACGCAAATGCCATCGAAAATAATTCGCTAGTTAGCTGGGGTAGTGCGAGCGGTGACCACACCATGCTTGGACAGGGAGCTGCCGATTCACGTAGTGCATTAGAAATTACAGCTTCAACTGTTTCAGGCAATGTTTTTACCAATGATTTAATGCCTGAATCAACCAACACTATCACACATTTCAATAACACACTGGCTAGTAGTTTCGATACGTTAACAGGTGCAAATTTGAGAACGACTTTAAACTTGACGCCTGTAAACCCGGTCGGCCCCGCATTACCATCATTAATGACCGACTTTACTATTGATTTTATCGAAACAAATAACTTTTTAGCTTGTACCTTTCCAAGCAGTTCATTTTGCGACGATATTTTTATTCTTCAGGTAGGTGCGCTGAATTCGTCTTTCAATTACGAAGGCGTCAACTATTTCGTAAATATTGTTGAATTAACTGGTAATTTGCGTCTGCTACCGGATAGAACATGTGCTACTGCAGGTGTCGCAAACGGATGTTTTGGTTTTACAACCAGAGAAAATGCGATTACTCCGGCAAACTTTGGCTTCATTATTACTGCGGCAATACCTGAACCGGCAACTTTAGGTATATTTGGGTTAGGTCTGTTAGGTTTAAGCGTGTTTGGCCGTCGCCGTCAAATTAAAAAGTAATTAAGTGTTAAGTTAGAAAAAACCTCCGGAAGGAGGTTTTTTTATGGCTGCAAATCAGACCCCGGGGTTTGATATCCCGGCTGATAGCGACCAGGGCTGATAATATTATCCGGATCTAGTGCCTGTTTAATCTTGTTACTTATTTGCCAGAATGGCTGGTCTGCTTTAAGCAAGCTGGCTTGTTGCGCCAGGTTAAGCCGGTATGGCACCCAGCCCTGCTTCAAGCCTTCGCTGACTAACTCGTCAAGGCAGGCCTTTGCCTGTGCTACAGCTTCCGGATCTGCCAGATTAAAGACAATTGGAATAGTACTGTCTACTGTATCGTGCTTTAAACTGGTAAAGGTGATCATCGGTTCAATACCGTACTTTGGACAAATCGCTCTGACATGGCCGATAAAACGGCGCATGGCTTCGCTTCTCATCGGCACTAACGGCGCATACCAGAGTAAACCGCAACCATCAGCTGCAGGGTTCAGCGGCTGGTTTGTTGTCGGTTGTACCCGGGGATTACGCCAATATGCCAGCGGCAGCGCGACCTGATTCGGATAACCACGCATTATTGCAATACCGCCATCCAGCGAGCTTAACATTTTGCGTGGTTTGCTAAGCACAGCTGCTGGCATTAACTGCAGCAGGCTGCGACCAATATTGATTAGCCAGCTGTCTGAGAAGATCATTTTACTGCACTGGCCGCCGGTAAAGCGTTTTACTTCAGCCCGGGCCGCTTTCACCACAGATTTCTGGCCGTACAGGGTGCCGGCAATGGTCCAGGCAGGGATATCATAGTCTTTGGCTAACCTGGCAACCTGCTGGTTAGTCATTACCTGATGAGCCGCAGGCCCATTGGGGTTAGGTGCCATCATCGCCGTTACCCGGCGCTGGTCCATAATATTAACGGATCCCACTACCCCTTCCAGCTTCTGTAAGATGGTAAAAGCGATTTGCTGCGCCTGTTCAAACTGATGCTCACTGGCAAACTGCAGGTAGAAGGCACTGAAAGCCTCCGGTTCGGCTTTTAGTCTGAGGCTTATTTCTGTAACCACGGCCAGATTGCTTTGAGTCCATAAGCCATCAAGATAAGGCCCCAGCCCGTATTTATAGGTTTTATCTATAAAGTCATCGTCACTGCTATCAAGCTCAGCCACCGCTGAACGAAAGCGGGTGCCGTCTGCCAGGTAGCCTCTGATACTGTTAACCGCAGCGAAGTGATCCGGATATGGGGTAATGCCATAACCGCGCTCCAGGGCATTACCTAAAATGCTGCAGCCTGGCCCTGCGCCAGTTACCGGCACCATAAATTTCAGTTGATGATGATTAAGATAATCGCGCAGATCCTGTTGCGTCACACCGGGCTCCACCGTAAAAATACCCAGTGTTTCATCGTCACACTTAATGGCATTTAATCGGGAGAGATCAAGAATAACGGCTTGGTGGTTATTGGCACGGGCAGTGGCATAACCCCAATTCCGACCTGTGCTGATTGGGTGAATAACAAAGGGTACTTTGGTATTTCTGTGATCAGACGCCAGTTTAAGCACCGTCAGAATATCCTGCTGGCTGCCAATACTAACGACGATGCTGGTCTGAGCCTGACTGCCTTCACAATTCTGCTGATAGGCTGCCAGTTCTGCTGCACTGGTTAAAATACGGCTGGCTGTGCTCAGGTTAGCAGCAAGTAAGTCAGCTACCGCATCAGCAGAGTCATTTGCCGACGTGGTATTCAATAGTTAACCCCCAGTTTTCCGTTGAAATTAATACCAAAACGATTGTCACCATCGCCCCTGTCCTGCTCAAATAAATCCCGCTCTATTGACTGGAGCAAGCGGGTAAAACCCGACGAAATACTGGTTCTGAACATATCTGAATTTATGTAATAAGCTGCCCGTTTACCATGATATTCAATGGGATTGCCCAGTTGTTTAAAGTTGATGCCGATAAAACTTAAACTTCGCGCTAATCGGGGTTCCATCATTACATAGCCGTGAAAACGGTTGGAGTGAAAGCCCATCGCTGCGGCCGCCATATATAAACATATCGCAATATAGGGGAAACAACGTAACTCACTTTCTGAGTAGTCTTTCTCATTAAAGGCGCCTGTGGCTGCCCCTTTAAACTTATCAATTGCCCGCTTCCGGAAATTTTCAGGTACCGCTAACCGGGAAATCTCGCAGATTGTTTCCCGCGGAAAATTCCATGGCGCAAAATCATTGTTGTCTATGGCGTGCGAACAGTATTTTTCGATGGGCAGCAGTTCATCATCTTTGGCGGACGTAATAAGACGGACAGTGCCTGCCAGAGCGTTTGAATTCAGATGTCGGATAAAACAATGAATTGAGCGCTCATCAAACTCGTCAAATTCCTCATAGCCTTCTTTAATATCTTCAAAATGTAATTCTTCACAATAAACCTGATGCCGCAGCCGGTATACCTCATGTCTGAGCGCTTCGGTATTGGCTATCTGGGGCCGCAAATATTTGGAAAAATGTGCTGAGATGGTTTTAGCGTCATTACTGGCCAGGCCAGCCATAGCTTTTTTGACCACACCACCAATAATGGGTTTATCTGCCAGAGATTTTAGCCGTCTCATAGACCCCTCTTATAGCTGTTTTTAATATCCATATCACTACGCATTTCCTGAGTTGACGCCCTGCTGGCTGCCAGCGGATATAACTAAAATTAGCTGCTGTTTGCTATGTACCCGGATATCAGTCAAGTGTAGATGATCCTGCCGTAATGTTTAATATAAACGCCAATAATGTTCTGCTGTCAGATTAGCACTTTTCCCGGCTAACGGTTGATTATTAATCTGTTACTTAAATAATTCTGCCAGTTTCACCGGCACAATTTCAGCAGCAGTCTGATAGCCGATATCATATAACCATTGCTTCTGGGCCAGCGTCATATCAAAGTTAACCGAAGATATCAGGCCGGTATTAACCACAATGGTATTATGCCAATACTCAGCATGGACATATTCACGCGAGATTGCGTTCATAAAGGTTTGAATTAACATATAGATATATGACAGTACCGGAAAAAAACGGCTGGTAACCACCGGCTTGCTGTCAGCCTCACTTTTTAGCCGGAAACAAACCAGCGGCAAGCCCTGCCCCGACCAATCCCGGTGCAGCGCATCCTCAGATAAAATAACACCGTCTGTCATAACATGATGTTTAAAGCGTTTAAATGCAAAGAATAACGGAATGGACATTGAAAAACGGATAGCCTGTGACACTTTTAGATCAGGGGTCAGCTGACGATTAAAGATCACCGGGCCACCACCTTGGATATCGGTAGCCAGCACGTGTAAGTCTATCGGCAAATCGGCAAAACATTTGCCCTCGAGTAGCTGGTCGAGCCACGACTCAAAGGCATTGCCGTCACTTAGCCCCCCTAAGCGAACGAGCTTGGTCAGTGACATACCACGAAACTGTCGGAAATCAGTGGTCATTGCTAACTCATGCATCTGGCTTAAACTCCAGCCCGCTGCATATAAAGCGGCAACAATACTGCCACCGGAGACACCAACCAGATGGCTGAACGTCAGCCCTTGTTCCTGCAACGCTTTCAGAATGCCGATATAACAAGCTAATCGTGTGCCACCGCCAGATAATATTGGCACGATTTCCTTTGGCATCTGCATCCTTATCAGCGTAATTAAACATTCTGCTTCAGTATGGGCCAATATCAGTAAGTTTCCAGCAGCGAGTAGAGCAATTTGTAAACAAATACGCTAGTATGTCAGGGTTCACTAAGGAAAGGGAAAGTACTATTGCTATGGTTAAGCATTTTTATCTTTTGAGCATCCTCTTATTATTTAATTTTCCAGCCCAATCAACTGAACTTATTGAAACGCTGAAAAAAATTAAACCCTCTGTGGTCGCAATTGGTATTGCCAACCCAACGGCTTCGCCGCGGATCAGACTGATTGGCAGTGGCTTTGTGGTGAGCCCGGGCAATCGGGTTGTCACCAACTACCATGTCATCGCCAACCCGCTGGATGAAAGCAAACTCGAACAATACGTGGTTCTGTCGGGCCAGGGCACGGTATTTAAAGTTCATCCGATACAACAACAAAAGCATGCGCCCGCTGTTGATTTAGCCCTGCTTACCATCGCCGGACAGTTGCCGGCACTTAACGTAAGCCAGGCCCCGTTAATCGAAGAAGGCTCAGCCATCGCCTTTACCGGCTTTCCGATAACTCAGGTGCTGGGGCTGTATCCAGCTACCCATAGCGGCATTATCGCCGCACAGACACCTATTGCTATTCCGGCAGTGAATGCCCGCAACCTGCAAGCTGCGATGTTGCGGCAACTTGATGAGCCCTATCTGGTATATCAACTGGATGCTGTGGCCTACCCTGGTAACAGCGGTAGCCCGCTCTACCGTCCTGACAGCGGTGAAGTCATCGGTATTATTAACCAGGTTTATATTAAATCCAGCAGAGAGGCGGTGCTAAGTGACCCTAGTGGCATCAGCTATGCCATTCCAAGCCGGCATCTGCTTGAACTAATGCAGCAGCCAGACTGAGCAGGCTATCATCAATGGATAACTTACTTAGCTTTGGTCTTGATAAAATAGGCTTTATCCTGGCTGCAGTGGCTTACCTTTTTTTCTTTGGCTTATTGCTTACTACTCAGGTACGTAACAATCCAAAGTATTTATTGTTAGCGCTGTCTGTAACCAGTTTTTGCTGGGCAGGCTATTACAGCTGGTCAGCAGCACTGCCCTTTACCACACCCGGCTCGCATATTATTGAAAATAGCAAAAATGCCATGCTGTTGTTATTTCTGCTGGCTGCACTGAGTTCCGCCGGAAAAACGCTAAGCCAGTTTTTCCGGTTGCCGCATGTTTACGGTCTATTAATAGCAATCAGCGGCTGGACCCTTGTCTCAGCCAGTTCGCTGCTCAGTGCCAGCAATGTTTTCACCGGAAATCTTGCCATTTGTATTTTACAACTCGCCCTGCTAGAAGCACTGTATCGCCGCTCAGGCGACGCGAAGTGGCAATATAAACCACTGGTGCTCGCGCTGACAGTGACTACGCTGTACGACTTTGCTCTGTTGGCAGAGTCCGCCTTATTTGGCCGTATCGACGATCAAATCTGGTTTGCCCGGGGCTATGTCTACTGTGCAATGCTGCCATTGATGGTGATCGCTGTGCGCCGGATTAAGGCCTGGGGCATAAATGTCTACATCTCCCGGGACATTGTATTGCAAAGTTCGCTGGTGCTGGGTGCCGGCGTTTATCTGTGCTTGTTAGCTGTTACCGGCTTTTACATTCGCTATTTTGGCGGCGACTGGTCAAATTTAATTCAGGCAACATTTCTGATCCTTGGAATTGCGACCCTGGTATTGTTAATGCTGTCAGGCGCTTTAAGAAGAAAACTCAAGGTATTTATAGAAAAACACTTCTTCGCTAATAAATTCGATTACCGGGAGAAATGGCTGCTGCTTACCCGCACCCTGCAAAAAATTGATATAACCCAGGCCGATGATCATTACAAAAGTCTGCTGCAGGCCTGGCTAGACAGTATTGGCTACAGCCGCGGCGCAATAATCAGGTTTAAAGCAACCAGTATCAATACTCTGGCCTTGCTGCAACGCCCGCAGCTAACTGCCGATGAACATGAGTTAATCAGTGCCTACCAACAGCACTTTGCCAATCGCAGCTGGCTGTTGGACTTGTCGGATAATACTGATCCATTTGTCCAGCAAAACGCTGCTACCAAACTGTTGGATATTCAACTGATTATCCCCATTCACACTAAAGGAAAACTCTGGGGGCTTTGCCTGATGAACGCCCCGAAAGTCAACAGGCTAACATTAAACTGGGAGCTCAGAGACTACCTTGGCCTGGTTTCCGAGCAGATTTCCAGTCAGCTGCTACTAATGCAAGCCAGCCAGACCTTGAGTGAAAATGCCCAGTTTATCGCCTTTAGCAGAATGTCAGCCTTCGTTGTCCATGATCTGAAAAACGTAAAAGCACAAATAGATCTGATACTGAAAAATGCAGACAAACACCGGAATAATCCTGAGTTTATTGATGATAGTTTCAGCACCCTGGCTGCAATGCAACAACGCTTGCAAAAAATGCTGAGTCAACTGACCAACAAAAGACCTGACCAGCAAACAAACAGCTATGTATCTGTCGGTCAGCTGGTGCAGGATGTCATTGTTAATCGCTGTGCCGTCCGAAAACCTGTTCCCACCCTGCATATTGAAAAAGACTGCAGCATTTTTATCGACAAGGACCGTTTTAGCAGTGTGTTGTTTCACCTTATCGATAATGCCCAGCATGCCACAGAGAGTAATGGCAAAGTCACAGTTACCGTGACAGAAAACAACGGCTTGTTGCAACTGACTATTGCCGATACCGGCTGCGGTATGAGTGAAGAGTTTATTCAGAACCGGTTATTTAAAGCGTTCGATTCAACTAAAGGCAATGCCGGCATGGGTATTGGTGCGCACGACGCACTGCATTTTGTCGAGCAACAAGCTGGTCAGCTTACTGTCAGCAGTTTACCCGGACAGGGCTCTACATTTACGCTGCAACTTCCGTTAAAATCGTCGCTTAGCTTTGCTGAGCAGACAGAAACAGCAATACAAGGAACGTAATATGAAAACTGTACTGGTCGTTGAAGACGACATTGGTATTCAGAAGCAATTAAAATGGAGTCTGAGCGACTACGAACTGATATTTGCTGATGATAAAGCCAGCGCTATGACCCAGCTCAGACGGCACGAACCTGCTGTAGTCACACTCGATTTGGGCTTGCCACCTGATCCGGCTAACGCCTCTGAGGGCCTGGCCTGCCTGGCAGAAATTTTATCTGTACAACCAGATTGTAAAGTGATTGTCCTGACCGGCAATACAGACAACGAACATGCTCTGAAAGCTGTTGCGTTGGGTGCCTACGATTATTATCAGAAACCAATTGATGCCGATGTGCTGAATATCATTATACAGCGTGCTTTTAAACTGACTGAACTTGAGCAGGAAAACCGGGCATTAAAGGCCAGTAGCAGCGCCCAGTTAGATATTATTGGCAACAGCGATGCCATGATTAAAGCGTGTAGAACAGTCGAAAAAATAGCACCTACCGAAATTACCACCCTGCTACTGGGTGAAAGTGGCACTGGTAAAGAAGTGTTCGCGCGGGCTATTCATAAGCAAAGCCCGCGTGCCAATAAACCCTTCGTTGCCATTAACTGTGCGTCAATACCAGAAAACCTGCTGGAAAGTGAGCTGTTCGGCTATGAAAAAGGTGCTTTTACCGGTGCCAACAAAACTACCTTAGGCAAAATTGAATGTGCTAATGGTGGCACGTTATTATTGGATGAAATTGGCGATATGCCTTTAAGTTTGCAGGCAAAAATGTTGCGGTTTCTGCAGGAGCGGGTAATAGAACGAATTGGCGGGCGCCAGGAAATCGAAGCCGATGTCAGAGTGATATGTGCCACTCATCGCAATCTGGCTGAAATGGTCGCAGATCAGACATTCCGCGAAGATCTGTATTATCGGATCAGTGAAATTACCCTGACAATTCCACCACTGCGTGAGCGGGGTCACGATATCATTATCATTGCCAAAGCGTTATTGCACAGGTTTAACAAGGAATATCATTCGCAGATCCATGGCTTCACCGACCATGCAATTCAGGCGATGTTACAGCATAGCTGGCCCGGCAATATCCGTGAGCTGCAAAACAAATTAAAATCAGCCGTTATTCTGGTCGATAATAAACTTATAGATGCGGCTGATCTCGGTCTGAATGGCAATGGCCACAAAAAGCTCGATACCCTGCGAAAGGTCAGAGAGCAGGCTGAGACCCAGGCCATTCGCCATGCTTATGCTGTTGCGAACACCAACCTTTCCAAAACTGCAGACTTACTGGGAATTACCCGGCCCACTTTATATGCACTGATTGATAAGTACCGTTTACATGACTTAAGGCATACCGACACCGAGCATTAATCACGGCGCTTAGCCAGCACGGACTGAGGTAAGTCATTTTTAACACAGCAAAGCACAGCCACAATGTTCAGCCAAAAAAAAGCCCGCATTAAGCGGGCTTTTTTTATAAGTGCTGTAATTAAAGGCTGATACCTTTTGTTTTAGCACGGTCTCTTATGTAAGAGTCCCAACTGCGAACCTGACGTGCCGCTGCGGGATCTTTTTTCGCTTCCTGCAGCGCAGCATAGGCTTCTTTCAGTTTACCCTGATAAAAGTAAGCTTCCAGAATATTCAGATGAATACTACCAGAGCGGTCTGCATCTCTGCTTAACGCAGCATTAAACGCAGTAATGGCATCCTGATAACGCTGAATAGACATTAACGCCATACCTTGCCGGCGATAAGCATCTGCTTCGTTGGTCATTTTAGCAAGTTCACCATAGTAGTCAGCTGCTTTGCTGAACTCGCGGGCCGCCTGAAAATTAGAAGCAATTGCAGTTAACATGGTCTTATCTTTTTTGATCTGACCACTCTTCATATACTTCTCATAAATCGTTGCGGCTTTATATGGAATATTATTATTCGCATACATCTGACCTAACGCTTTAAACTCAGACTCTTTCTCAAGATACCCTTGGGAATGAGCAATCTGAAATGCACTCAGCGATTTACTGTAGTCTTCCACCAGGGTGTAAAAGTTACCCAGATATATCCAGTAAGTTTTTTCCTGAGGAAACAACTGCACCATGGTTTCTACAGTTGCTACCGTCTCCGGATATCGCTTCAGCTCGTACAAGGCACCCATTTTCATTAAATAATGATTTTTATTAGGCTCTTGCGAAAAGCGAATTGCACTTTCAGCTGCAGGAATAACCTTGTCATACTCACCCAGTTGAAAATGGGCATTAGCTATCCGCAGATAAGCATCAGGGTCATTCTCACCGGTAAAGCGCATCCATCGACGGTAACTTTCAATAGCAACCTTAAAACGGCCTTCCTGAATTTGCAGGTCAGCTAAAATTTTAAGAGCAGCAGCCTGGTCGTTAAACCCCAGAACATCGGGTTTTACTGCCAGTTCCAGATACTTTATTGCCTGTGGTATATCTTTGAAAGCATAGAGGTTACCGAGAAACCGGTTTAAAAATGCTTTATCGAATTCACCACTCGGATCAGCATCAATTAAAACAGCAATCGCCTCATCAACTTTCTCTTCGTTGTATAACTCAAGCGCTTTAGTGATAACCCGACCTACCCGCTCACCAGGTAACTGGGTTTTAGCGTTTTTGCGCGCTTCTATCCTTTCACGGTCAGCTGCGGTCAAATCCTGAGCCGCTGCCGGTAGTGAAAAAATACTGAAGCTCGCTGCTAACACTAAACTGGAAGTTAATAACGTTAATTTGTTCATAGTTAACCTCCGGCCATGTCTAGGGTAAAGTCTAACTGTACCTGCTGACCTGGCTGTTGCTGTGGTTTACCGTCAACAACTTTAGGGCTGTACTTCCAACGGCGTAGTGCACGAATTGCTTCACGGTCAAAAACCCGACGCGGTTCAGCTTCGATAACTTCGACATTGTCGACACTGCCATCTTCCATAATAGTGAAGCTTAACCGTACCCAGCCTTGTAAGCCGTCACGGGCAGCTTGCACCGGGTAACGCGGTTCAATCCGCACTATCGGTGTTGCATCACCATCACGTAACAACGAGCCTGGGTTATTCAGGCCAACATTTGCCCCAAGATCCATACCTGGCATGTTAAAACCAACCGCACCAGCGGTGTTGGTTTGCTCAGGCTCGGGCTGTGGCGTCTTTGGCGGCTCAGCCGGTGGTGGTGGCGGTGGTGGCGGTGGTGGCCGCCGCACCTGTGTATCTGAATCAGGCGGCGTAGTGTTGATTTCAACAACAATACGCTCTTGCTCAGGCGCCCGACGTTCGCCGCTGCCTTTAATAAGCAACGCCATAATCAGAAACAACAGAAACGTTACCACTGCACCGATGATTAACGATGTTAGGAAACGCATCATAACTAGTTTTTCTCCCCGGCAATGGTAATTATAAGCGACTGGTCAGCAGCTTTAACCTGATCCATTACTTCCATTACTACACCGTGCTTAGCGCCAACATCTGCCTGCAGAATAATAGTATCTGTAGGGGATTCAGCTCTTAAACGCTCAATGTTGGCAGAAACCCGCTCAATATCAACCATCCGCTTATCCATCCATACTTCACCATTCTCACGAATAGCGATAAAGATAGTCGCTGACGGCTTTTGCTGTGCCTGGGTTGCTTCCGGCTTGTTTACATCGATACCCGCCTCTTTTACGAAAGAAGTAGTTACGATGAAGAATATCAACATAATGAAAACGATATCCATCATCGGCGTGATGTCGATTGCCGCTTCCTCGTCTTCACGAATACGTTTACGTGCCATAAAATTCTCTCTTAATGATGCGGTAAGCTGTCAACGAGATCTGCTTTTTCCCGTTTCACTTTCACTTCCAGCCGCGAACTGAAAAACAATCCCGATAACGCTGCAACCATACCCGCCATTGTCGGAATTGTTGCCATCGATATACCGGCCGCCATTGTACGTGGGTTACCAGTACCTTGGGTTGCCATGATATCGAACACCGCTATCATGCCGGTTACTGTGCCAAGCAAACCAACCAGTGGACACATCGCAACCAGAGTTTTTATCAGTAACATCCGCTGATCAAGGTCATTTGTCGCCTCAGAAATCCAGGTATCACGGATTTTATGGGCATACCAGGACGTGGTATCTGCTCTGGCATCCCATCTGGCAATAATATCCCGTTTAATTTTAGGAAATACTGCCGATACGTACCAGTAGCGCTCTAACATCAAAAACCACATGATGAAGAGAACCACGGCAACAACGTATAACACGTTGCCACCGGTATGAATAAAATCCTGTACCGATTCCCACAGCTCAATTAGCTGGGTCATCATCAGGCGTTCTCCTTCTCCGCATGAGCAGCAACAATACCTGCGCTTTGCTCATCTAACACGTGTAAAATCGATTTTGCTTTAGCTTGCACAATGCTGTGAACAAACAGTAATGGTAAAGCTGCAATCAGACCCAGAGCGGTTGTTACCAGCGCCAGCGAGATTGAACCTGCCATCAGTTTCGGGTCACCGGTTCCGTACAGAGTAATTTGCTGGAACGTCAGAATCATACCGATAACAGTACCTAACAGACCCATAAGCGGAGCAACAGCTGCAAACAACTTAATTAAACCAATACCACGGTCAATTTTTGGCGTTTCACGCAGAATGGCTTCATCCAGTTTCAGTTCAAGGTTTTCAACGTCAGCAGAGCGGTTCTGATGATACACATTCAGAATACGGCCCAGTGGGTTGCTGTCTGATGGGCTGGCCAGGTTTTTCAGCTGTGAACGCATTTTGCCGCCAACCATGGTTAATACCAGGAAGCGCTCAAGCGCAATCAGTAAACCGATAAACAGTAATACAGTGATCAGGTAACCTACAGTACCACCCTGGTGGTAGTATTCCATTAAGGTGCTACGCTGCTGATTTAAGCGCAGTAAGCTGTTGCCTTTAGTCGGGTCAACATATAAACCTGCCAACTCACCTTTTGCGGCATTATGATATGCAGCAACTGATTCGTGAATTTTCGCTTGTGGCTGACGGCCCAATGGCTGAATTTGGTCAGTATCAACGTTACGAATTAAGTACTGCTCATCAGTAGTCAGGTGGAAAGCACCAAAACGGGTAACCCGCTCAGTTGAACTGCCGCCATCTAACTTAACCACTTCAGCATCAAATTTAGAAATTTTTGCTGATTCAGTCATTTCAGTCAGCATGGCAACCCACAGGTCCTCCATCTGACTTAATGTTGGTAATTCAGTCGCAGCAGCAATAGCACGCAGCGGTTCTTCACGACCCGGGTACTGAGCACTGATCAGTGAACTGGTGATAACACCAATTGTCTGGTTAGCCGCCTGACGGACCACACCAAACACTTCACCCATGGTACCCTGAGCACTTTCCAGCTCCTGGATTTTCTGAGCGATTAAGATGTCGTTATCAGAATATGCTTTCGCCAGGCGTTTACCGCGAGCTTCTTCATCGGCAAATTCTTTTTTAGCGGTGTTCAGCATCGCTTGTTTATCAGAACGTTCAGCCAGGAATTCGCGCTCACGTTGCTGATTCATGCGGCCTTCAACAGCGCGCTCTTTCTTAATTTGCTCTAGTAGCTGGTCAAGCTGCTCAGTGTTAGCTGCAGCGTTAAATGCCACCGATGCCGACAACGTTACGGCAGCAGCAACAACTAAAGTTTTAATAGCCTTTCTCATTTATTCTTACTCCGCTGCGAAAAGTGGTACACGGTCCATATCAGGGGTCGCTTCACGACGCGACATCTTGATAAGGTTGGTGATTGAATTCATGTATGAATCAGGTAGCTCTTCCCAGCTCTTCGTTTCTTTATTGTACGCCCACGCTGCGTTGCCGTCTAAAGACTGTGCAACCAGTGCTAAGCGGCCAACACTCAGGTAATCAACAGTAATATCCTGACCTTCGTAATTAAGGGTACCCTGGAAAGCAGCCATTTCGGTGCCATAGCCCATTTCAATGCTGTAGGCTTCCAGGATCTGACGATACTGCTCTGAACGTTGCACGTCAGAACGCTCCATCAGTTCACGTAATTTTTCAACCCGCTCTAACCGGCGCTCGGTGCGCAGCGGAATATCAGCCTTAACAAATTGCTCTAACGCATCAATCATCCGGAACATCAGAGGTACGGTACCTTTGTTGGTGTTTTCCAGATCATCCATCTGCCGTTGCAAAGAGTTCAGTTGGCGTTGTTGATCGTTAACCAGCGTTTGTAAAAAGTCGTTATAAACTTTTAAGTTTTCAGTTTGCACCACGACAACACGGTACTCACCCAGTAATTCCTGAGTTTGTTCATATATGGTGTTTATTTTTTCCTGAGACTGCACGGCAGCACGTTGGATTTGGCTATTCGCCTGGTGTAAATCTTTTAAGTCTGTTGCAGCGGCAGAGCCGGCAAAAGCTAAGCTGCCAGCCAGTGCTGAGGCAACAAGACTCTTTTGAATTTTTTTGTTAAACATAGTTCCCAACCAATTATTGCTGATTAACGTAACCTGATTAGTGTAAGGGCTTATGCTGAAATATTAACTTGTAAAATTCAGATACAATAAGCCCTCGGTTAGAGGGTAAACCGTCCGCATCATTGCAGTTAAAACATAGGTTGTCAACAGCATGCAGCTGCCTGAGCCCAGGGTTTACCACGATGATCCGGCCGGTTTATCACCAATTTTAAGCGCCATTAAACCTATAGTTGTTAATATTTAATGACGCATTAAACATTTTGGTTATTTTATATTCGGCGTCAACTTTCCTGCCGTATATAAATCAACCATTGCATCGAGCGACAATGCTTTAATTTTACTGGCATTGCCAGCACAACCAAAGGCTTCATAGCGGGCAATACAAATGTCTGCCATTGCCTGTACCGACGCCTGTAAATACTTCCGTGGGTCAAATTCAGCCGGATGCTGCGCCAGATAGCGACGAATAGCTCCGGTAGACGCTAACCGCAAATCAGTATCGATATTAATTTTACGTACCCCAAACTTTATACCCTGCTGTATTTGAGCAACAGGAACACCATAAGTTTCAGGGATTTTTCCGCCATATTCATTTATCACTTCCAGCCAGTCCTGTGGCACTGAAGACGAGCCATGCATTACCAGATGGGTATCCGGGATCCGTTGATGAATCGCCTTAATCCGGTCTATTGCCAGAATATCGTCTGTCGGTGGCCGGCTGAATTTGTAGGCCCCGTGTGAAGTGCCACAAGCAATAGCCAGCGCATCGACTTGCGTTTCACGGACAAACTGGGCAGCTTCTTCAGGATCGGTCAACATTTGATCATGGGTTAACACACAATCGGCGCCAATACCGTCTTCTTCACCGGCTTCACCGGTTTCCAGCGAGCCCAGACAACCTAACTCACCCTCTACCGAGACGCCACAAGCGTGCGCTATTTCGACGACCTTGCGCGTTACATTAACATTGTAAGCATAATCCATTGGCGTCTTGCCATCTTCGCCCAGCGAGCCGTCCATCATCACTGATGAAAAACCCAGCTGAATTGAGCGCTGACAAACAGCCAGTGAAGTGCCGTGATCCTGATGCATCACCACCGGAATATGCGGAAACTCTTCCACTGCCGCTAATATCAGATGCCGTAAAAACGGCGCACCTGCATATTTGCGCGCGCCGGCCGAAGCCTGCACGATCACCGGGCTGTCCGTTTTATCTGCCGCCAACATTATGGCGCGCATTTGTTCCAGGTTATTTACGTTAAATGCCGGAATGCCGTAACCCACTTCGGCGGCGTGATCCAGCATTTGCCGTAATGATATCAGTGCCATGAAAGCCTCTCTTTTATACTAAGGTACAGTTTGTAGGTAAAATGTCGTATTTATTTTATTATGAATTTTTTATGACGCCGCCAGCACGTCGTTTTTATTGGCTGTCTTTGGCGCGTTGCTCCAGTATAGCGACTGCCGGTAAGGTTTTGCCTTCTAGAAACTCTAAAAAAGCGCCGCCGCCGGTTGAAATGTAAGATACGTCCGCAGCAATACCAAATTTATCAATCGCAGCAAGGGTATCACCACCGCCAGCAATCGAGAAGGCATCACTGCTGGCAATCGCCTGCGCTACGGCTTTGGTACCGGCCGCAAATTGTTCAAATTCAAATACACCCACCGGGCCATTCCAGACAATGGTACCGGCATTTTTCAGAATATCGGTTAGCTGGCCGATGGTGGCCGGCCCCACGTCAAAAATCATTTCGGTACTGGCGACATCTGACGCCAGTTTTAAACTGGCCACAGTTTGCTCACTGAATTCCTGACCAACAACCACGTCGGTTGGCACCGGAATCATCGCTCCGCGCGCCCTGGCCTGCTCGATAAGCCGTTTCGCTTCCGGAATTAAATCCGGCTCGTACAACGATTTGCCAACATTGTTGCCCTCAGCAGCAATAAAGGTGTTGGCGATACCACCGCCGACAATCAACTGGTCAACTATGCCGGATAACGACTCGAGCACCGTCAACTTGGTTGATACCTTAGAGCCACCGACAATCGCTACCAGCGGACGTTTCGGATTCTTTAATGCCGCGCCTAATGCATCAAGCTCAGCGACCAGCAGCGGGCCAGCACAGGCAACCGGCGCATATTTTGCCACTCCATGAGTGGAAGCCTGGGCCCGGTGTGCGGTGCCAAAAGCATCCATCACAAACACATCGCAAAGCGCAGCCAGCTGCTTTGCCAGCTGATCATCGTTTTTCGCTTCACCGTTGTTAAAGCGGACATTTTCAAACACCACAACTTCGCCGCTATTAACTTCAACCCCTTGCAGATAGTCGCTGGCAAGTCGCACTGGCACTGTCAGCGCCTGAGCCAGATAATCTACCACCGGCTGCAATGAAGCCTCTGCTGCAAAAGCCCCCTCTTCCGGGCGGCCAAGGTGTGACATCACCATGACTTTAGCACCTTTATCCAATGCCAGCTGCAAGGTTGGTATCGCTGCCTTTAACCGGGCATCCGAGGTCACTTTGCCCTCTTTAACCGGCACATTTAAGTCTTCCCGGATTAACACCCGCTTACCGGCTAAATCCAGATCACTCATCCGAATAACGCTCATTATTTGCTCCTTGTCATTAATATTGTTGCAGCATGGCCCGCGCTGTATCGAGCATTCTGTTGGCAAAACCCCATTCGTTATCGCACCACACCAGGCATTTCACCAGGCGTTTATGGCTGACCCGGGTCTGGGAGCCATCGACAATGCAGGAGTGGGGGTTATGATTAAAATCAACAGACACCAACGGCTCTTCAGTATAATCCAGAATGCCGGCCAAACTGGTAACACCGGCTTGTTGCAGTACCTTATTAACCTTGTCGATGCTGACATCCTGATGCAAGGTAACACTTAAATCCATGGCGGTAACGTTAACTGTGGGCACCCGCACGGCAATCGCTTCAAACCTGCCGGCAAATTTAGGCAGTATCCGTTCTATTCCCAGCGCCAGTTTAGTGTCTACCGGGATAATTGACTGACTGGCTGCCCGGGTGCGCCGTAAGTCCGGATGGTAGGCATCAATTACCTGCTGATCATGCATCGAAGCATGAATAGTAGTAATGGTGCCGCTTTCTACGCCAAAATGCTGATCGAGTACCTGAATAACCGGCACAATGCAATTTGTGGTGCATGAACCGGCTGATACTACTGTCATTTCGCCGCTGAGCAGTTGCTGGTTAATGCCATATATAATAGTGGCGTCGATATCGGTGTCGGCCGGATGAGAAAATAACACCTTTTTAGCCCCGGCGGTTAAATGCCAGCTGGCATGCTGCCGGCTATGAAATACGCCAGTGCACTCTAATACAATATCAACATCCAGCTCGGCCCAGGGCAGTTCCAGCGGGTCAGCTTCACTAAATAACGCAATATCATCGCCAGCGACCCGGATACCACCGGCAAATGACGCTACCTCAAAGCCAAACCGGCCATGCGAGGTATCGTATTTCAACAAATGGGCGACGCCTTTGGCATCGGCCAGCTCATTAATAGCAACAACCTGTAACTGTTGCTGCCAACCATTTTCATAAATAGCCCGCAATATATTGCGGCCAATCCGGCCAAAGCCGTTAATTGCCAGTTTAATGACGATATCACCATATAGGATCGGGACCGCAAAGCGGCCCCGAAATTGTTTAAGCTAACCGCTAGCCGTTAAATTGTCTGGTTGCCGCCTGCACAATAGCCTCAGCAGTAATGCCAAAGTGTTTAAACAGCTGCTCGGCCGGCGCCGACTCGCCAAAACTGGTCATGCCGATAATATCACCGGCTAAGCCGACATATTTATACCAGCTGTCAACTATACCCGCTTCAACTGCTATTCGTTTAGTTATCGCAGCAGGCAGCACTGTTTCGCGGTAGGCGGCGTCCTGGGCATCGAACACATCGGTTGAGGGCATTGACACTACCCGCACCTGCTTGCCCTGCTCTGTCAGCGTTTTTGCAGCCTGAACCGCCAGCTCAACCTCGGAGCCGGTAGCAATAATGATAAGCTCTGGCTGTTTTTCGCTGTCCAGCAGCACATAACCACCGCGTCTTATATTACTGACTGTGGCCGCATCACGCGCTTGCTGCACCAGATTCTGCCGGCTGAAGATTAATGTTGTCGGGCCATCGTTGCGCTCAATCGCCGCCTGCCAGGCGACGGCAGATTCTACCTGATCACAGGGCCGCCAGTTCGTTAAATTTGGCGTGGCACGTAAACTGACCAGCTGCTCTACCGGCTGGTGAGTCGGGCCATCTTCACCCAAACCGATTGAGTCGTGAGTATAGACAAAGATCACCCGCTGCTTCATCAGGGCCGCCATGCGCACGGCATTGCGGGCATATTCCATAAACATTAAAAAAGTCGCACCGTACGGCACAAAACCACCGTGCAGCGCAATGCCATTCATCATGGCTGACATGCCAAATTCCCGCACGCCATAATACACGTAGTTGCCACTGGCATCTTCCGCCGTCAGTGCTTTAGAACCATCCCAGATGGTCAGGTTCGAACCGGCTAAATCGGCCGAGCCACCCAGCAGTTCAGGCAGTAACGGACCAAACGCATTCAGGGCATTCTGCGACGCTTTGCGACTGGCAATCGTCGCCGGGTTGGCCTGCAGTTTCTCAATATAAGCCTGTGATTGCTCAGCCCAGTTGGCCGGCAATGCTCCGGCGGTACGACGGCTGAACTCAGCAGCAAGTTCCGGGTGAACCTTCTGATAAGCGGCAAATAAGCTGTTCCATTGCTGCTCGGCCGCAGCTCCCTTCTCGTGGGCACTCCACTGGGCGTAAATGTCATCTGGAACTTCGAACGGCCCATGTGGCCATTGCAGATAATCACGGGCGGCAGCAATTTCAGTATCACCCAGTGGCGCACCGTGACAGTCATGACTGCCACCTTTATTTGGCGCACCATAGCCAATAACCGTTTTGCAGCAAATCAGGGTGGGTTTATCTGTCTGCGCCTGCGCTTGCGCTATCGCCGCTTTTACCGCATCACTGCTATGACCATCGACATTAGCAATTACATGCCAGCCATAAGCCGCAAACCGCGCCGGGGTATCATCGGTAAACCAGCCTTCAACGTGGCCGTCAATTGAAATACCATTGTCATCCCAGAAGGCGATAAGCTTGTTTAAACCCAGGGTGCCGGCAATAGAACAGGCTTCATGCGATATGCCTTCCATTAAACAGCCGTCACCTAAAAACGCATAGGTATAGTGATCCACCACCGGAAAATCCGGCTTGTTAAACTGCGCCGCCAACGCTTTTTCGGCCAGCGCCATACCTACGGCGTTGGTAATACCCTGGCCAAGCGGCCCTGTGGTGGTTTCAACACCCGGGGCATAGCCATACTCAGGATGACCAGGCGTTCTGGAATGCAACTGGCGGAATTGTTTAAGGTCGTCAATGGTTAAATCATAGCCGCTCAGATGCAACAGCGAATACAACAGCATAGAACCATGACCATTTGATAAAATAAACCGGTCGCGGTCGACCCAGGCCGGGTTAGCCGGGTTATGCTTCAGGTAATCCCGCCACAGAACTTCTGCAATATCTGCCATGCCCATAGGGGCGCCGGGGTGGCCTGATTTTGCTTTTTGAACGGCATCCATACTTAAGGCACGGATTGCATTGGCGAGTTGTTTACGAGATGGCATTGTAGCTCCTGCTGGTGGCTGTAATGAGGATGACATAAAACTTGGCCGTTATTTTCACTTACTGCCGTCCAGATGGCAAATGATAATCCGTGACAGTGAGTATTTTCCGGTTTGATGTGATCGACCTGTTAACTTTAGCGTAAACTTTGGCATTAAAGACGTCTGGGCGTCAAATATTACTAGCCAAGGCCGGTCTGTTTCACTAAAATAAGCGGCTATTTTTCTGGCGGCAAGGGTCAGGCAGCAGATCAGGCCTGACACAACGGTATTTTGGCCCCCAGCGTGATGAATTAACCAACTTTGGTGGAATACACAGATGGCACAACATATTTTTACTTCTGAGTCGGTATCTGAAGGACATCCGGACAAAATCGCCGATCAAATCTCCGATGCAGTATTAGATGCAATTCTGGAACAAGACCCGAAGGCCCGTGTTGCCTGCGAAACTTTTGTTAAAACCGGGATGGTGCTGGTAGGTGGTGAAATTACCACTACAGCCTGGGTTGATATTGAAGAACTGACCCGTAAAACCGTCCGTGAAATTGGTTATACCCATTCTGATATGGGCTTTGATGCCGATTCCTGTGCCGTATTAAATGCCATCGGCAAACAGTCGCCGGATATTAATCAGGGCGTAGACAAGCACGACCCACGGGAACAGGGTGCGGGCGATCAGGGCTTAATGTTTGGTTATGCCAGCAACGAGACTGATGTATTAATGCCGGCACCGGTAACCTATGCTCACCGTCTGGTACAACGCCAGGCTCAGGTGCGCAAAGACGGAACCCTGCCCTGGTTGCGGCCGGATGCCAAGTCACAGTTAAGTTTTATTTATGAAGACGGCAAACCGGTAGGCATTGATGCCGTGGTGTTATCAACCCAGCACTGCGATACCATCAGCACTGAAAACTTACGTGAAGCCGTTATGGAAACCATTATCAAGCCGGTATTGCCCGCTGAATGGTTAACCAAAAGCACCAAATATTTTATTAACCCGACTGGTCGCTTTGTTATTGGCGGCCCGATGGGCGACTGCGGCTTAACCGGTCGTAAAATTATCGTTGATACCTATGGCGGTATGGCACGCCATGGTGGCGGTGCTTTCTCTGGTAAAGACCCGTCAAAAGTTGATCGCTCAGCTGCTTACGCCGCGCGCTATGTTGCGAAGAACATTGTCGCTGCCGGCCTGGCAGACCGCTGTGAGTTGCAGGTTTCGTACGCCATTGGTGTGGCTGAACCTACCTCTATCAGCCTGGAAACCTTTGGGACCAGTAAATTGTCTGAAGAGCAGCTGATTAAACTGGTTCGTGAACACTTTGACCTGCGGCCTTACGGCCTGATTGAAATGCTGGATCTGGAGCGGCCTATCTACGGCGCCACCGCCGCTTACGGCCACTTTGGTCGCAGCGAGTTCCCGTGGGAGCAGACGGATAAAGCCGATATACTGCGTCAGTACGCAAAGTAACCCATTCTTAATAGCGAATAGGTATAAAGGAGAGCTTCGGCTCTCTTTTTCCTTTTTAATTGGCACTTCAGCTGATTTTCCACTTACCTGCACGAGCGTTTTGTGTATGATAAAGGCGTTTTACCTTCCAGGGGTAAGCTGCACGTAATAGCAGCTGACAAACTAAAAAGATAAGAAAGATTATAAGGTCAAAGGAAATATTATGTCTGAGCAAACTGCTGCCGTAAAAACCGGTTGGCTGAACCGTGCGCTGAACGGAATTGAAGTTGTCGGTAATAAATTACCCGATCCGGCGGTACTATTCGCCCTGTTAATGGTTGTGGTATGGCTGGCTTCATGGCTGCTGTCTGGTGTCACTTTTAACGAAGTCGACCCCCGTACCGGCGAAGCTATTTTAGTCAACAACCTGTTACAAGCCGATTCTTTAGCCACCTTTATGGCAAAAATGGTTAATACATTCGTTACTTTCCCACCGCTGGGTGTGGTGCTGGTGGCCATGCTGGGCTTAGGGGTTGCCGAATATACCGGTTTTATTAATGCCGGTTTGCGTTCTATTCTAAGCGTCACCCCCAAAATGCTGCTTACCCCGGTTCTGGTATTTGTTGGTGTGGTCAGCCATATGGCAGTCGACGCCGGTTATGTTCTGGTTATTCCATTAGGTGCAGTAATTTTTTATGCGGCTGGTCGCCATCCCCTGGCTGGTATAGCGGCAGCCTTTGTTGGGGTATCAGGCGGTTTCTCGGCAACAGTATTGCCTTCCAGTCTGGACCCGCTGCTATCTGGTCTTACTCAGGTTTCGGCACGGTTATCGGCCGATCCGGCCGCAGCAGAAATGTTTATCAGCCCGATGAATAATTATTATTTCACCACCGCATCCACTGTTTTAGTGGTGCTGATAGGCTGGCTGTTAACTGATAAGTTTATTGAACCACGACTGAAAGCAACGGTAGTTGATGGTGATCCGGCTGACATGCCTAAAATGGACGACCTTAAGCCAAACGAGCGGAAAGGTCTACGCTGGGCCAGTATCTCAATGCTGTTGAGTATTGTTCTGCTTGTGCTGTCAACACTACCCGAAACTTCTGCCTGGCGTGCCCCGGCAGGAACAGTGCTTGCTGAAGGCCAGAGTAATCTGCTGGTATTCGCTGCACCACTAATGCAATCAATCGTCAGTATTATTTTTATCTTCTTTTTAATCCCGGGCATTGTTTACGGCTATGTATCTGGCACAGCTAATAATCATCGTGAAATCATCAAAGGTATGAGTAAGGCGATGAGCGGCATGGGCTACTACATCGTTATGGCGTTTTTCTGTGCCCAGTTTATTTATGCTTTCGGTCAGTCAAACCTTGGCGCGCTGCTGGCCATTAAAGGCGCCAACTGGTTGCAGGAAATGGCCTTCCCGATGGGCTTTACCCTGATTGGTATTGTATTTTTATCAGGGTTTGTCAATTTAGTGGTCGGTTCAGCATCTGCTAAGTGGGCATTAATTGGCGCGGTGATGGTACCGATGCTGATGGAACTGGGTGTATCACCTGATTTAACCCAGGCAGCATACCGGGTAGGTGATTCTTCTACTAATATTATTACCCCCCTTCTGCCGTATTTTCCTCTGGTAGTGGTGTTTTGTCAGAAGTATGTTAAATCTACTGGTATCGGTACCCTTATTGCACTGATGCTACCCTACTCTATTGCAATGTTAATTCTCTGGACCTGTTTCCTTCTAGGTTTCTGGGCGCTGGATATCCCATTGGGCATTGGCTCAAGCTATTCATTCCCACCTGCTGTTCAGTAATTATTGTAATTACCTTTAATCTGAAACCGCTGCAATTGCAGCGGTTTTTTATTTTGGAAAGCCTTTTTCCCTGCTACCATTACTCTCTTTTCAGGCCGGAGTATTGTGGATGCGCATCCCAAGAATTTTTACGCCGCACCCCATGGCAATCAATGCCAATTTGCAACTTGATGACGAGGCGGCCAACCATGTTGGCCGGGTACTGCGGATGCAACCGGACCAGGCACTGCAGTTATTTAACGGTGATGGCAATAACTACGCTGCTACTATTACTGAAGTGACTAAAAAGCAGGTTATTGTCCGTATCACCGACGTTCAGGCTAACCCGGTAGAGTCGCCGCTTCAAATACATCTTGGCCAGGCAATATCACGCGGTGACCGGATGGATTTTGCTATTCAAAAAGCCGTTGAACTGGGGGTTACTGAAATCACCCCCCTGTTTACCGAGCGCTGCGGCGTAAAGCTGGACGGCGAGCGGCTGACAAAACGCAATGAACAGTGGCAGAAAATTGCTATCAGTGCCTGCGAACAATGTGGCCGCAGCGTTATTCCGACGGTACACCCAGCCATGCCATTAGAGAAATGGCTGGCCCAAAATACAAATTCATTGCAGCTGACCTTGGATCCAAGAGCCAGCGCCACCATTAAAACCTTAACAGCCAGTCAGCATATCAGGCTGGTGATCGGCCCGGAAGGCGGCTTTACTGATACTGAAGTTGCGGCCACCAGCCAGGCTGGTTTTACTGGCATTCAGCTAGGGCCACGGGTGCTTCGTACAGAAACAGCGGCGCTGAGCGCAATCAGCGCCTTACAATTGCAATTTGGCGATCTCGCCTGAGGGTATTATGAGCGCAATTAAACTAGGGGTTGTTATGGACCCTATCAGCCAGATCACTATTAAAAAAGATTCCAGCTTTGCCATGTTGCTTGAAGCTCAGCATCGCGGCTATGAAATTCATTATATGGAAATGGCTGACTTATACCTGCTGGAAGGCGAAGCACGCGCGACGACTAAAACCCTGACCGTGCGTGAGGACAGTCAGCGCTGGTATCAGTTTAATAAAGAGCAGGATATCGCCCTTAGTGAGTTAAACGTTATTTTAATGCGTAAAGATCCGCCGTTTGATACCGAGTATATTTATGCAACTTATATTCTGGAGCGGGCCGAGCAAGCCGGCAGCCTGATTGTTAATAAGCCGCAAAGCCTGCGTGATGCCAACGAAAAACTGTACACCGCCTGGTTTAGCCAGTTCACCCCGAAAACCCTGGTAAGCCGCGATGCAGCCCGCCTAAAAGCGTTTTTTAAAGCAGAGCAGGACATCATACTGAAACCGCTGGACGGCATGGGGGGCGCCTCTATATTCCGGCTGCAACCGGGCGATCCGAATGTCAGCGTTATAATTGAAACCTTAACCGAACATGGCAGCCGCTATGCGATGGCGCAGCAATACATTGCTAAGATTAACGAAGGTGATAAACGGATCCTGGTAGTAGACGGCGAGCCGGTACCCTATTGTCTGGCACGGATCCCGGCCAGTGGCGAAACCCGAGGTAATCTGGCGGCTGGTGGCCGCGGTGAAGCGCGTCCGTTGTCTGAGTCCGACTGGGCGATAGCGCGGGCGCTCGGCCCGGTATTAAAAGAAAAAGGACTTATTTTTGTGGGATTAGACGTAATTGGTGATAAGCTTACTGAGATAAATGTCACCAGTCCCACCTGTATTCGTGAAATCGAGGCGGCCTATCCGGTTAGTATTACCGGTATGTTATTCGATGCAATCGAACGACGTCTGAATGTAACCTGAGTGCCGTAACCACGTTACTGCATTAACTCTGCAGTAACCACAATGCTCTAACTGCAAAAGTGAGGTTGTTATGCAAGATTTCCAGGATCACTTTTTAATTGCTATGCCAGCGCTGGACGACCCGATGTTTAAGCGCAGCGTCACCTATATTTGTGAACACAGTGCCGAAGGTGCCATGGGCATTGTTATTAATCATCCTTTAAACGTGACCGTGGCCGAATTATTACAACAACTGCAAATTGAGTTTGATCATAAAAGTAAGGTAGCAAGCAGCGCCGTCTGTGCCGGCGGGCCCATTCAAAGCGATCGCGGCTTTGTGCTGCACAGCCCGAAAGACGGTTACAGCAGCAGTTTAGTGTTAAATAACGGCCTGATGGTGACCACCTCCAAAGATATTTTGACAGACTTAACCACCGCAGAGGCACCGGAGAAATTTTTACTGGCGCTTGGTTATGCGGGCTGGACCCCGGGCCAGCTTGAGCAGGAAATAGCCGATAACAGCTGGTTAGTGATCCCGGCTGACAACGATATTATTTTTGATTTAAGCCATGCTGAAAAATGGAACTCTGCGACGGCTAAAATGGGTATTAAGCCGTGGCAGCTGACCACTGAGGCAGGTCACGCCTGATGAGTAGCAGTAAAACCGTACTCAGTTTTGATTACGGCACCAAAAGTATTGGCGTGGCGGTAGGCAACGATCTTACCGGCAGCGCCAGCTTATTACCGGCATTAAAAGCCCAGGATGGCATCCCTGACTGGCAGCAGATAGCCAAACTTATTGCTGACTGGCAACCCCAATTGCTGTTGGTGGGGTTACCTCTTAATATGGATGGCAGTGAGCAGGATTTTACCAGCCGCACCCGTAAATTTGCTAACCGGCTGCATGGCCGGTTCGGCTTGCCGGTAGAATTTCATGACGAGCGCTTATCTACCGCCGATGCCCGCAGCCGGCTGTTTGCCGAAGGCGGATATCGTAAATTGAGCAAAGATAAAGTAGATAGCGTCTCAGCACAGATTATTTTTGAGGGCTGGTATGAACAACAGCCCTGAGCGAATTAACAGCCCTGAGCGGAATAACAGCCCTGAGCGAATTAACAGCCCTGAGCGGGATAACCCCGCTGAACCTGATATTGCCCGGGGTTATTATCAGCATTACAAAGGCGCCTATTATCAGGTTATCGATTTAGCCAGGCACAGTGAAACAGAACAGTGGCTGGTGATCTACCGGGCACACTATGGCGATTTTGGCCTCTGGGCCCGTCCGGCCAGCATGTTCACTGAAACGGTTACCATTGCCGGCGAGGAGCTGGCCCGCTTTCAGTATATTGGCGAGCAGCCCCCGGTTTAACTGCCGTTTGTTGCCGCAAGCGCTTAAGCTGGCAAACTGCGACCTCCTTTCCTTAGCTTTATCTGCCGAAAATCACCCGATATTACCGTTTATCATTTTTTTACCGTTGCAATGGCTGCGATGCTTTATGTTGACTGCACTGAGTTATGACAAAAATCGTTACATTTAACTTTTATGTTAACAACAAGGAGCATGTTATGTTTGATTCTACTGAATGGTTACATGTCTATCAGCAAAGCAGTGCTGGCTTTTTGCTTTGGTTTGTACCCTTATTTCTCGTTATTTATTTTGTTCCAAGCCTGATCGCGCTATTTTTTAACCGCAAACACCTGGGCAAAATTGTGCTGGCCAATATCCCGGCAGGCTTATCTGTTATAGCATGGTGTGCGCTGATAGGTGTTGCCTTCAGTGGCAACTTACTGAATAAAACGGTGCTTAATAAAAATAAAACTGAATAACACATGGAGAATTGTTATGAGTAAAAATATCGGACAGGCGCTTTTAGATATTTATGTTGCGCCCAAACAACTGTTTAATACCTTACCAGAGAAAAAAGGCTGGAGCTGGATAGCCTTGGTTATCATATTGGCCGTGCATGCATTCGGCCTCTGGTATTTTTATGCCGGCATGAGCCCCGAGTGGATAGTCGAGCAGCAAATCGCCCAGGCTGCACATAGTCTGACCCCGGCAGAAATTGAGCAAAGCCGGGCGGTTATGGGGCAGATGGCTGATAAATTCGGCATTATTTCAGTCGCCACTATTCTGATAATGACCCCTATTATGCTGGCCATTATGGCTGTATATCTGATGCTGGTCGGTAACCCCGGCCATAAGCGTCCTTATGGTGACTGGTACGCCATGGCGGTGTGGAGCAATATGCCCGCTGTGTTAAGTATGCTGGGCCTTATTGTGCTGGTGCTTATCAGCACTGATCCAAATTTACCGTTAACCACTGCCAACTATCTAACAATAAACCAGTTATTGCTTGGACTGGAGCCTGGCAATGCTTGGTATACATGGGCTGAAAGCTTCAACCTGATGTTTCTGTGGATAGCCGCGCTATTTGCGGTCGGTCTGCATTGCTGGAGCGGCTACAGCGCAGCAAAAAGCGCACTGCTGGGCTTTGCCCCCTTACTGGTGATATACGGGCTGTGGGCTGTATTTATCTGAAACGGTTAAACGGAAGTAACCAATGAAAAAATTGCTGATATTGCTGGTAATTGTCGCTGTACTGGTCGGTCTGATTAGCCTGAGTCAATACCGTAAACAACAACAAACCACCAGTGTCACCACGGCGCTGGTGACAGAAGGCGCCCTCGCTGACAGTATTCTGGCCTCAGGTAATCTGGAATTTAACACCCAAATCCAGATCCGCTCTGAGGTCACCGGCCGGGTGCTGGAAGTGTTGGTGGAAGAAGGCGAAACGGTGACCAAAGGCCAGATGTTGATGCGCCTCGACGACACCGCTTTTGCCGCAGACGTTAACCGTAACCGCGCCATGGTGCAAAGCCAGCAAATTGATATTGCCAGGGCGAACGCCCAGTTGGCGGATTTGCAGCGCCAGTTTGACCGGCAACAGCAACTCTATAACAGCGGGCTTATTCAGCAGGAAACCATCGACAGCCTGCAAAGCCAGCTGGACATTGCCAGAATTAATGTCCGCTCGGCAGAAGCCGCATTGCAACAAGGCCAGGCGATGCTGGCTATGGCAGAAGATAATCTGAGTAAAACCCTATACAGGGCCCCTATTGCCGGCTTACTGGCCACCGTTGATATTAAACCCGGTGAAACCGTTATTGCCGGCAGCACCAATATTATCGGCAGCCCGTTAATGACCCTCGCTGATCCAAGCGCTATTCTGGCCGAGCTGCGGGTAGACGAGGCCGATATTGCCAATGTTCACCTGGGCCAGCAGGCTGAGGTTTATGCTGCGGCTTATCCGCACCAGGCCATTAAAGGTGAAGTAATTCAAATTGCCACCTCAGCCAGGTATCTTAATCAGAGCCAGAGCCTGTCGTTCCGGGTGAAAGTGCTGCTGCAACCGGATGACATCGCGCTTTATCCTGGCATGAGTTGCCGCGCTGAAATTATTCTGTCGCAAAAGCAGCAAAGCCTGCAGGTGCCAATAGCAGCCATTCAGCAAAGCACTCAGCAGCCGGAAGCGGCGTACTTTGTCTGGAAAGTGGTGGATAACTTTGCGGTTAAACAAACCGTTACCCTTGGCATGGCCACCGATATTGCCCAGGAAGTACTGAGCGGCCTGCAGGTGGATGACGAAGTGATTGTCGGCCCGGCGCGCACTATGCTTGGCCTGGCTGAAGGCCGGCGGCTTAACCCGGAACGGCAGGAATACTGATATGAGCAACGCGGTAATTCAGTTGCAACAGGTCAGTAAAAGTTATCAGATGGCAGATGAGACATTTTATGCCCTGAAACAGGTTAATCTGGCTATTAATGAAAATGACTATGTTGCCATTATCGGCCCATCCGGTTCCGGTAAATCCACGCTGATGAATATCCTCGGTTGTCTTGATACACCAAGCGCCGGCCACTACCAGCTGGCGAACCGGGATGTGTCAACGATGAATGAAACCGAGCTGGCCGGACTGCGCAACGAAGCTGTCGGTTTTATATTCCAAAGCTTTAATCTGCTGCCACGGGCAACGGTACTGGCGAATGTTATGCAACCGCTCATTTACCGTTTAATGGCGAATAATGAGCGCAAAAAACTGGCACTGGAAGCCCTGCAACGGGTTGGCCTGGCAGATAAAACCGGCAATTTACCGAACCAGCTGTCGGGTGGTCAGCGTCAGCGGGTTGCCATTGCCCGGGCGTTAGTTACCCGGCCACGGATTTTGCTGGGCGACGAGCCGACCGGTAATCTGGACAGTAAAACCAGCAACGATATTATGGCTTTATTTGACCAGCTGCACCAGGAAGGCCATACCATTATTCTGGTGACCCATGAGCAGGATATTGCCGATCACTGTCAGCGGGTGATCCGGCTGGTCGACGGTGAAATTGAACAGGATTTTCGCAATCCGCCAGGAGCTGCCGGCCATGCTTAAATTACTTCATGCCAGCTTTGAAGGCAGTAAAGCAGCCTTTGCCTCTATTCGCGCCCATGGCCTGCGCAGCGCGCTGACCACCCTGGGTATTATTATTGGTGTGGCAGCAGTAATTACCGTTGTCGCGATTATGCAGGGGCTGAGCCACAGTATTACCAGTCAGCTGGATGATTTAGGCAGCGATATGATTACGTTGCGCGCCTACACCCCGACTAACCAGCAAATGCTGGGTATTCAGAACCGGCTGCATTATGACGACTTCCTGCTGCTGAAAAGCCGGGTCAGTAATGTCGACGATATGACAGCCACAATGCAGGCATTCAGTATGGGCTCGCAGGTGCAATATGGCCGGAATACCGCCCAGTCACAAATTATCGGCACCGACAGCAGCTATCAGAATGTGGTGCGGGTGTATCCTGAAGCAGGCCGGTTTATCTCTGCCAGTGACGATGACCGCCGGCGCCGGGTGGCGTTTATTGGCTCATCGTTAATCAAGAAGCTTGATTTACCCGATAACCCGGTTGGCGAATTTATCAATTTATCGGGTGACTGGTTCCGGATTATCGGCGTGGCGGAAACCCGCGGCAGTATGTTTGGTTTTGATCAGGATAACTATATTATTGCGCCGTTCAGTACCATCCTGTCACTCAGTGGTGAGCGGGCAGCCCGCAATATTGATGTGATGTTCCGCCCCGCTGCCGGCGCTGATGCCGAGCAAATACAACAGCAAATGCGCGCTATCCTGCGCCAGCACTATAAACTGGCGGCAGATGAGCCGGATCCGTTTGAATTTGTCAGTGCCGAGCGAATGATCGAGCAGTTTAATACCATCACCCGCACCATTACTCTGGTTGCCGGCGGCGTGGTCAGTATCAGCCTGCTGGTTGGCGGTATTGGGGTAATGAATATTATGCTGGTCTCCGTAACCGAACGCACCCGGGAAATTGGTATTGTCAAAGCACTGGGTGCCACGCCGCAGTTTATTCTGATCCAGTTTCTGGTAGAGGCGCTGGTGCTGTCGCTGTTTGGCGGCATTATTGGCCTGGCATTAGGCGCCGGGGTGGCCAGTTTTATCGGCCTGATGATGCCAGCGATGCCCGAAGCATTAATTCCGTTATGGGCCGTGCTGCTGGCGATAGGTTTTACCACCTTAATTGGTGTGGTATTTGGCCTGGCGCCAGCAATAAAAGCCGCCCGCTTAAACCCGATTGATGCCTTACGTTATGAATGATCAGCTTAGCTACTGGCGCCAGCACTGGCAGCTGTGCTGGCACACCAACCGCAGCTACCGGATTGGTCAGCTGCTGACGTTCTTGCTGTTTGTCAGCTTTTACTTGCTGTATAGCCTGCCTTTTATGCAAGATGAGCAAAATGGCTTAGTGGTTATATTCTTTATTCGTTATCTGCTTGAAGCCATATGCTTTGTACTGGTTAGCCATTTTCTGCTGCGCCCGTCACTGAAAATTTTTTACCAGCGCGGCTTTACCTTTGGCGCCGGGTTGAAACTCGGCTGCTGGTTGGCCGTCGCAGCGCTGTTACTGGCGCTGTTTAGCACTTTTATTTCGTTTTTACCGGCACTAAGCAGCACTGATATGCAGCAAGTCACTTTGGTTAATAAAGACAGTGTTGAAGGCCTGCAGATGCAATTCTCGCTGGCGACGCTGGTGGTGATGATGTGGCTGATGCACCTGAGCTTATTTATCTTCTGGAGCTTACTGTATCTGGGCTGGCAAATGCGCCAGAGCCGTAAAGCTTTACAACAGGAAATGCAGCAGGCCAGGCTGCAGCAACTGACTAATCAGCTTAATCCGCATTTTTTATTTAATGCCTTAAACAGTATCCGCGCGCTTATTTTTGAAGATCAGCATAAAGCCGCTGATACGGTAACCCAGCTGGCTGAATTGTTCCGGGTGCATTTACAGGCGCACCTGCGGCCTACCGCCAGCCTGGAGGAAGAATGGCAGCTATGCTTGCACTATCTGAAAATTGAGCAGGTAAGGCTGGAACAACGGCTGCAGCTTGAAGTCCGGCTGGCCGATGATGTTTTGCAGCAACGCCTGCCAACCCTGTGCTTACTGACGTTGCTGGAAAACGCCGTAAAGCACGGCATCAGCCCGAATGCGGCACCCGGCAGTATAGACATAAGCGCCCTCAGGCACGGAAACCGCTGGCAACTGCAGATCATTAACACTGTCGGGGCGAAAACCAGCTGTCAGGGCACCGCTACCGGGCTGAGTAATTGCCGCAAACGGCTGCAACTGATGTACGGCGATCAGGCCAGCATCAGTACGAAGCAGAGCGACAGCCATTTTACTGTGCATCTGGAGCTGCCTTATGCCCCGTCCCTTTAAAACCTTAATTGTTGATGACGAGCGGCTGGCCCGTACCGAGCTGAAACGTTTATTGCAGGCGCATCCGCAATGCGAGGTGGTGGCCGAAGCCGCCAGTGCCGCCGACGCGCTGGCGATACTGGCAGCAGAGCCAATCGATTTGGTATTTCTGGATATTCAGATGCCAGAGGTAACGGGCATCGAGCTGGCGCAGGACATTCCTGCCCGCATCCGTTTTGTCTTTGTTACCGCCTTTAACAGCTATGCCCTGGATGCGTTTTCACTAAATGCCATTGATTACTTATTAAAACCGGTTGCGCCAGAGCGACTGGCAAAAACCATTGCCCGTCTGCCGGCAGCAGACAGTAATGGCCAGCAGTCTGAGCTGGCAGAGCAGCCAGCTGCAGCACACTTTTTACCGGAACATCATGGTATTTTACTGAAGTTTGGCGATATTAACCGTATTGTCCGCTTACAGGAAATTTACCGCTTTGAATGCATTGGCAACCATGCTGCAGTGTACAGCGCTTATGGCAAAAGTTATCTGCACAGTTCACTGGCCAGAATAGAGCAAAAACTGGACCCGGCATTTTTCTTTAAAACCAGCCGGGCCGACATTGTCCGGCTGGATGCTATTGAACATATTGAAGCGGGGATAAGTTCAGGCTCTATGCTGGCAGTACTTCGCGATGGCCAGCAAATAGAAGTCAGCCGACGCCAGACTCAGCAACTGCGCCAGCTGTTCAGTGGCTTTTAAAGCAGGCTATTATTTTCGCTATGCTGGCGGTACCACTCGCCGACAATTAAACTGGCAGCGACACTGACGTTCAGTGATTCAACCTTGCCACTACCGGGAATTTGCAACGCAATATCCGCGCGGCTGGCCACGGCTTTTGATACGCCAAACATTTCTTCACCAAATACAATCACCACCTTTTGCGGCAAGGCTGTCTGATACAGCGACTGGCCGTTATGGCTGGAAGTGGTTACCAGGCTGTAGCCGGCCTGCTTACACAGCTGCAGCGCCAGCGGCATATCATCACAGCTCAACGGGCTGATAAATTCCCCACCGCCCTCTGCAGTGCGAAGGGCCGCGCCGGATTGCAGCAACTGCGGCTCACGCATAATAATGCCGGTAACGCCAAAGTGCGCACAGGTGCGGGCAATAGCTCCTAAATTATGCGGGTTGCCGACACCATCCAGCGCCAGCAAGCAGTCCCGGCGGGGTTTAGTCTGACTAAGATATTGGGCAATACCGGTGATGGGTTTGCGTTTAACCAGCAGCACAATACCGCCATGATGCTGACTGGCCGCGACTTTCTCCAGTTCAGCATCTTCGACGATATGATAGGCTTTTTTCTCAGCTGCTAAATATTTCATCACATCAGCAAACCGGGGGGCCAGCTGCTGCGAAATATACAAACGAATAATGGCTTCTGGCCGCTGACTGAACAAAACCCGGCAAGCGTTTTCGCCGTATACTTTGCTCTCGTCGCCATGGCTATGGGCTGGGCTCTTAACTGCGCTTTGCGCTGACTGACGGGCCGGATTAGCGTTGCTTTTGGCTGCTGCTGTCTTTTTCAGCCACGGCTTTTGCATGACGTCTTTGCCGGCGGCTGAATGCTTTGCTTTATTAGCGGGTTTATTGCCTGGGGTCGTGGCTCGTGGCTGCTGGCTGCGGCCAGCGCGTTTTGGTTTATCAACCATTAAAATGTCCTGCATAGCGCGAAATGACGCCAATTTTAGCATCGCTACCGTGCTATTACTTGTATTTTTCCGCTACCCCAGTATCCTTGGCGGCATTATTAACCGGTGTCAGCAAATCAGGGCCAGAACAGCATGCTCAGTTATCGCCATAGTTACCATGCCGGCAATCATGCCGATGTGTTAAAACATTTGGTGCAGGTAACCATTCTCGATTATCTGCTGCAAAAAGATAAGCCGCTGTGCTATCACGACAGCCATGCCGGCGCGGGCTTATACAGCCTTGGCAGTGAGCAGGCCCAAAAGACGGCGGAATATCAGCAGGGCATTGGCCGGCTGTGGCAGTATCAGGCCAAAGCCGCACAGCTGGCCCGTTATTTAAACCTGATCCACAGCCTGAACCCGGATAATACTCTGGCGTTTTACCCGGGCTCACCGAAAATTGCCGGTTTAATGTTAAGACCGCAGGATTCCATTCAGGCCACGGAGTTACACCCCTCCGACTACCCTATTCTGGCCAGCCAGTTTGCCCGGCGTCGCCATAGCCGGATTGAAAATATCGATGCTTATGCCGGCTTTAAAGCCATGTTGCCGCCGCTGGTAAAACGCGGCCTGGTGCTGCTTGACCCGCCGTACGAGCTGAAAAGTGAATATAACGATTTAGTGGCAGGGCTGACAGAAGCCTACCGCCGCTTTCCGCAGGCAACTTATGCTATCTGGTATCCGGTAATCGAACGCGCGGCAGCAGAAGCCTTTATTGCTGCCATTGTCGGCACCGGCATTAAAAACCAGCTGCGGATTGAATACTGCCCCTACCCCGATAAAGCAGGTTTTGGCATGAGTGGCAGCGGTATGCTGGTGATTAACCCACCCTATACCCTGGCCGATAACATGCGCGAGGCATTAACGGAGCTTGCACCGTTACTGGCCGCGACACCGCCGGCCAGTGTCGGCGATGCCAGCTTGCTGTGGCAAGTCAGCCAACTGGTTGGAGAATAAAAATGACGTTTATCCGGGTGATATCCAAACTGGCCGCTTATGCCCTTACCGCTATCCTGTTGCTGGGAATGTCTGCCGACAGTCAGGCGTTTGGCCGCAGTGGCCATATAATGATTTGCGACATGAGTTATCAGTTAATTCAGCCTGCCACCCGGCAGAAACTTGATAAGCTGTTACAGTCAACCCCTTACCAAAGTTTTGGCCCGGCCTGTGTCTGGCCGGATGAAGTGCGTTCGCAAGACGACTTCGCCTGGACTAAACCGCAGCACTATATCAATTTGCAGCGCGGCGAAACGGTCGTTACCCGCAGCCACTGTCCGAAGGACGGCTGTGTGCTATCCGCTATTGAAGATATGCAGAAAAGGCTCAAACAGAACGAACAAGACTGGCAGGCATTGCTTTTTTTAAGCCACTATATCAGTGACTTACACCAGCCTTTACATGTCAGCTTTGCCGATGATTTAGGTGGCAACCGCACTGCCGTGTATTTTTATGGCGAGCCTTCCAACTTACATGGGGTCTGGGATACTAACATGCTGACCAAGCTGGGCTACAACGAGCCGGCTAAGCAACAACAGTTGTTTGCCAGCCTTACTGAGGCTCAGCAGCAGCAATGGCGACAAAGCGACGTTATGGCCTGGACTAACGAGTCGGCCCGCATCACTGTCGGTTTATATCAGGACTACCGGCCCGGTATGTTAATTGATGATAACTACCTGGCTAAATACCAGAACGTGCTGGAGCAACGTTTACTGCAAGCCGCAGTACGGCTGGCCGCAACCCTGGATAAATTACTCGCAGAATAACATGCTATGTCAAAACAACGGCACCGCACAGGTATACGCTAAGAAGTCAAAGGTGTCAGCAGATCCAGCCTTTGCTTATCTGCCGGAAGCTTTCGTGATCGCCCCGCTCCAGCCATTCGAAAGCCAGCATTTCCCTGCTGATGATCTGACAGCCGGCCTGCTGCATCCGGCTTAGCGCCAGCTGTTTATTGTCGGGAGTACGGGAGCCCACCGCCTCAGTGACTACAAACACCTGATAATCTGCCGCCAGCAAATCAAATACCGTTTGCAGCACACAAACATGGCTCTCAGTACCAATCACCACAACCTGGCGCCGGCCGAGGGTCGCAACTTTTTGCTTAATTGCCGGCTCACGCCAGGCACTGAAATGAATTTTTTCAAGCACTGCTTCATCGGCCAGTAGTTCGCGCAGCCCCGGCACGGTGGTGCCGAGCCCTTTAGGGTAATGCTCGGTTGCCAGTATCGGAATATTCAGCTGTAGCGCCACCTGCAACACCCAGGCAGCGGCCTGCTCCACCGCTCTGGTATCCGCGATGGCCGGTGCCAGCTTTTGCTGCATATCAATCAGCAGCACCACACTGTCATTAGCTTGTACCAGCATTTGCGCTCCGTTTCTTTTAACCTTTGCCAGCCTTTATCGGTCGGTGTTAATTTGTTAACCCTGCTGGTTTTCCAGCTTTGACTGTTATACGGCCGGACACTGGCCCGCCTGCCGGTCTGACGGCATTGCTGCAATACCCAGAATATGGCCGGTTGGCGCAAACTTCAGTTCAACCCACTGAGGTTGGAGTTGTGGTTGCGGTAGTGCGTCCAGCTGCAGCATATCTGTTAGCTGCTGCACCAGTTCAATTGCCACATTCAGCTGCATATTGTCACACATAGCGATCTGCCACGAGTCCTGATGTCGGGTCAGTATACCTACCTGCCGGTGCAACTCACTGCTAAGTTCACCTGCACGCAGCAACTGCTTTTGCTGGGCCTTCAGGGATTGTAACCGCTGGCGGACAATACCGCTTTCCTGCTCACCGACTGTTGCTGCGGTTAAATGGTGCCATTGCACTGTGGTTACTACACTGTTATTGGCTACCACGCCACCACTTGCATCTGTCTGTCCGCTGGCTGTCTGCCCGGGGTCCAGCTGCCCTGCATTTAGCTGCACAGTATCTATCTGATAATAAGCCGGAAGCTTAGCAGGGTTAACCCAGCTAAGCACTAAGACTAAAGCCGCACAGCCAAGTGCCAGTTGGGAAAAATACCACCACGAGCGCCAGTTGCGATTGGCGGATGCCTGTTTTGCCTGGCGCATAATGCGCTGCTTTGTCGCATGCGGCAGTGGCGCTTCTGCTTTTAGCGCCTGATATGCCGCCCTCAATTTGGCATCAGATAAGTCGGTATCAGGTAAGCCGGTATCAGGCAGTTTATCATTTGCTGGTTTTTCAGCTGAGTCGGGCTTAGCCATTATCTTCTCCCAAAAGTTGCGCTAAGCGCTCACGGGCATAGCGTAAGCGGCTTTTAATAGTTTCAGGCCGCTCGCGGGTTATCGTGGCAATATCGTCCAGGCTGAATTCATCCAGCTGCAACAAAATGGCTTCGCGCTGCAATGGTGGCAGTGCCGCTAATGCCGCAGCCAGTCGCTCTTTTTGCTGTAGCGCAGCAATATGGTTGCTGACGCAACCTTGGCTATTCGGGTTGCCATAGTTGCTGATTTCTGTCGATGCTGCCCCCTGACCTTCCTGCCATTCGGTTAACTGCCAGCGCTGTTGCTTGCGTAATTCATCCACCAGCGCATTTCTGGCCAGGGTAAACAGCCAGGTTTTAAAGCGGCTTTCAGCGCGGTAACTGTGGCGGTTTTCCAGTACTTTTAACCAGCATTGCTGGCTGATATCAGCAGCCAGCTCAGCATCGGCCTGACGTAGTAAAAAATGATATAAATCATCACCACATTGCATTATCAGCTTTTCCAGCCACTGCAGCTGGCCACTTTGCTGAAATTGTTGCATCAGCTCATCGGCACAACTGCTGCGGCTAAACCAGAATGGAAGCATCACCGACCATGTCATAAGCCACATCCTTCTGTTAGCGTCAGTTGCGCCGTCACGGCCAACTACCTCTTGTGCCTGATCTGAGCTTAGCCAGCATCCACAGTAAAATCGAGTACTACCTGTAAATTTGTCTGACGAATAGCTTTGCCGTCAATAACTTGTGGCTGATATTTCCAGCGACGCAAGGCCCTGGCAGCTTCGCGGTCAAATACCCCCCGCGGCTCCGCCTGCACTACTTCAACATCAGCAACACTGCCGGTTTCATCAATGCTAAAGCGCAGTTTAACCCAGCCGCTGATACCGTCTCTGAGTGCCTCAACCGGAAAACGGGGTTCAACCCTGACTACCGGCGTTGCGCTCTGATCCCTGTCAGCGCCAAACTGCCGGATCTCAGTTTTAATTGCCGGAGGCGCCACGGTAAAGTCCGGCCCTGGCAGATCGACATTGGTGACTTCTACCGGCGTACGTGGTGCCTTCTCTGGTGGCACTACAACTGACGGCGGTGGTGGGATAGTTTTGACAACAACCGGCGGGTCGTCAGGAGTAACAAATAATTCCACAACCGGCAGCGTAACCTGTGGCGGTCGCTGCACCAGTGGCGGCTTTATCAGCAGGTACATAACGGCAAACAAACTGAAGGTAACTAAGCCGGCCAGCAGCAGGCTGCTGATCATCCGGTTCAGGGTGGTTAAGGGTTTGGCAGAGCTGATGGTTTGCATAGGCTATCCTCCGTGTTTAATGATTAGACGCCGGAGGATGAAATAAGGGGTTAAATTATTTTGGTTTTTTAATGGCCACGCCGCTTTCTTATTGACCACGCCCACTTATTTATTACTGGCCACGCCATTGGGCATGGCAGATGCCATCATGTTTTTCGCGGCTTAATAAAATGCGGGCCAGCACTTTATCGGGGTTTCCATCCAGCCCGGTTAAGCCGATCTGGGCCTCGTAATGCAGCTCAGGCTCCAGATCCTGCATAATCAGCTCTACCCACTCTTCGCCGGGCACTACAAGATCAACGTAACCGCGTTGCTCGTACTGCTGCTGATACTGGTTATAATCCTCAGCGCTGAGGTTATCCGCCGCCAGCTCTTCAAAAATATCAAAAGCGTGATCGCACAGCTCATCCAGCGACCATAATTCCAAACCCTGCATAGTTTCTGCCCCGGTATCGTGTTGCTCAGCTAATGTGGCCGGCATTATAGCAAGGCTTTGCGCACAAAGCTGCCAAGCTGTTACACTGCGCCGGTTTCTTTACGCGGATGTCAGCATGTATATTTGTCCCCTTTGTCGCCAGCCATTAGAGTTAACCGGCCGCCAGTATCAGTGCGCCGCTAACCATAGTTTTGATCTTGCCAAAGAAGGTTATGTTAACCTGTTGCCGGTACAACAGAAAAACTCGAAAGATCCCGGCGACAATAAACTGATGATTGACGCCCGCCGCGCTTTTTTACAAAGCGGCGCTTATCAGCCTTTATCCGATGCCGTCAATAAGCTGCTGCTGCAAACCGCGCCGGCAACTGTACTGGATCTTGGTTGTGGTGAGGGCTATTACAGCAGCCGGTTACAGCAAGTATTAAATCCGGCCACCAGACTCAATGGCATTGATATCTCCAAAGCGGCGGTTAAATATGCCGCCCGCCACTACCCTGCAATCCAATTTGCCGTTGCCAGTGCCTATCAGCTGCCCTTTGCCGATAACAGCTTCGACAGTGTTATCCGGATTTACGCGCCGTCAGATAACAACGAGCTGCAGCGGGTTATCAAGCCGGACGGATATCTTATCAGTGTCAGCCCGGGGCCCGAGCACTTAGTTGAAATGAAACAGGCGGTGTATCGTGAGGTAAAGCGGCACAGTGCTGAGATAAAACAGGAGCCTGGCTTTACCCATACCAGGCGGCAACAGCTTAGCTACCCGCTTGCAATCAGTGAGCCAGAGCAGCTCGATAACTTGTTGCAGATGGTGCCACTGGCCTGGAAGTTTACCAGCGAAAGCCGGCTGGCGTTTGTCGCGGCTACCAAAACAATCAGCATCGATTTTCTGCTTGATGTCTATCAATTGGCCTGAGCAGCTGACCTGAGCAGTTAGCCGGCTAATCTAATTTAGCAGCGCCATTAACATTGGGTTTGGCCGGCAGTATTAACGGTGCACTTTGCCAGACTGGCCTTATCCTGCTGCTGCAAAGCGCTGAACATCGAGGCCCAGAACGTGGTGCTTAGCTCATTAACAACGTTTGATTCGGCATTCAGTAAAATAACCAGTCCCAGTTCCCGCTCGCGTGAATAAGCCAGTTCTGCCCGAAAGCCCTGCACCCAGCCACCGTGGTAAATAAGTTGCTCGCTGCCAAACTGGTAAACCCGCCAGCCCAGCGCATAGTGCGCCTCTGTAATGTAGTTCCGCCACTTTGCCCGGCGTAAATCCCGCGGGGTTTTCACCCGCTTTTCAATAATTTTATCCAACACCTTTTGCGGCATCACCTGCGGATAATAACCCAGCTGGGCGATCAGCCAGTGGCTTAAGTCTATCACGCTGGCATTAACACCTGCCGCCGGCGCAAACCGGTAGTAACTCTGGTTAACATTGCGCGAATGCCAGCGGCCACGGGCCCGGATATGCGGGCTGGCGCGGTTTTCATTCAGCAAATAGGCTTCAAGGCCAACAGAGGCCGTTGGCAGCTGCAACGGCTCAAAAATATTCTTCTTCAGCAAACTGGCGTAATCGCTGCTGGTAGTCTGGCTGATAATCGGCTCGATCAGACTGAACAGCACATTCTGATAGCCATAACACTGGCCGGGGTTACACAAAGGGTCGATTTTCTGAAACTGCGGTAATATCCGCTCCGGTAAAATATTGGCTTCAATCAGGTTATCGTAGGCATTGGGCATCACCCCGCTGCTTTGAGACAACAAATGCTCAATTTTCAGCTGCGGATTATACTGGGCATTTTTAAATGAAAACTCCGGGATATACTGCACCACCGACTCGTCCCAGCGAAAGTGGCCCCGCTCTTCCAGCAGGCTGGCCAGGCCGGCGGCAAAGGTTTTGGACACCGAGGCAATCCGGAACACCGTATAGGGGTTCACCGGCTTATCGCCATCAATATCCCTGACCCCATAACCTTTGGCACTGATAATCTTATTCTGATACACCACCGCATAAGCGGCACCAGGAATGCCATGTTTGGCCATCTGCTCGTTAAAGTAGCGATCAAACTCTGCCAGCTCAGTCGCTAAAGGTCCGGCAGCTAGCTGCTCTGCGTTAAGTGCGGTTGGCAGCAACAAAAACAAATTCATTAGTACTACAACTGAAAATACCCGAATCAAAATAACCTCAAAATTGTCAATGTCGGCAGCCAGCGCCATAGCGTCGCCAGCCGCTGCAGAGTGCCAGCACCAGCAGCAGGCTATAGCCAACGCCGCCACCACTGCTACTGCCTGCCCCGCCACTCCCGGCCGGATTTATCTGCACCTCAGTAGTACTGCTGCTTTCGCTCAGCCCATCATCTGCAGTAAATCTGAATACCAGGCTGGCACTGCTGCTAAGCATTGGCGCCGTAAAACTGGCGGTCAGACTGGTGGCATTAGCTAACGTTACCGTCGGCCCGGAAACCTGCTGCCAGCGATAGCGCAACAGATCATTATCGCTGTCGGTCGCTGTGGCCTGCAGCTGCACTGTCGCACCGCTTTGTGCCGAAATACTGGCTGGCGTTGCAACCTGCGGACTACTGTTGGCGCAGTCAATGTTACGCTCCAGTGTAGCAATCCCGGCTAGCCAGCTGGAGAACGCCAGATTTTTAGGCGGACACAAGCTGGTATTCTGGTAACTGAATGCCGTTACACTGGTTAACTCAATAAAATTCTGCGGCAAGGTACCATTAAAATTGTTATCCGCCAACCACAGCACGCGTAAATTCGTCAGGGTTGAAAGCGCTGCGGGCAGTGCACCAGCTAACTGATTTGATTCAACAAACAACCGCTGCAATTCGTTTAACTGGCCCAAAGCAGCAGGCAGGCTACCACTGAAATTATTAAAGGATAAATCCAGCTGCTGTAAAGCACTCAGCTCACTGATTGCTGCCGGAATGGATCCTGAAAAGCCATTTTGCCACAGGCTTAACCGCTGCAGCTTATCAAGCTGCAATAATACCAGCGGGAAACTGCCACTGAGACTGTTAAAACTTAAATCCAGAACGGTTAGCGCATTCAGACCACTAAGCGCGGCCGGTAGTTCGCCGCTCAGGTTATTATTTGTTAAATTCAGCTCGGTTATCTGTCCATTACTGCAACTGACCCCTGCCCAGTCACACACACCGACAGCAGGATCAAGCCAGCCTGTATTATTCAGCCAACTCTGACCCAACGTATCATAATAAAGTTGTACCAGCGCCTGACACTGCGCCAGAGGCACCCCGGGGCTGTTCAGCTCATTACAGTAGTTGTCGTTGCGGGGCAGTACCGTCACCACTGAATCGGCAAACCGCAGCTCTGTAGCCTGGCCGGCAAACTGCCACTGACCACTGAAAATACCATCTGGCATAGTGGCACGCTCAGTCAGGTCAAGCCGCTGGCCACTAAGACTGTCAGTTACAGTCGGTGTCGTACTATTCCCGTTACAATCGATACTCAGCACTTTGATATCCAGGCTGCTGCCCGGTCGTAAATATAATACTGCAGGGCCGGGCAATATGCGCCGCGCTGGCGGGGTCTGGCACTCCAGCACACCGTTATCCAGCGCTGCACTGCGGCCACTGTTGCTGGCCAGCAGCAGTTTACCGCTTACGGTATGGTCCCGAATTAATGGATCAGTACTGATTTTGCCGGTAAGTAATAGTCTTGCCCGCAGTGCCGGCCAGTCCAGCCCGGGCTCGGCGGCCTTTAACAGTGCCACCAGGCCGGTTACCAGCGGTGCCGCCATCGAGGTACCGGCAACTGCCTGGTAAGCATTGGCTAAATCTGTTGTTAATATGGCCACGCCGGGAGCAGTTACATCTACCCAGTCCCGGCCATAGTTACTGAAAGACGCCTTGTTTTGCTGCTGGTCGTGCGCCGCAACACTGATTATATTGGCCAAATCGTAAGCGGCGGGATACAGCAGGCTCTGGTTACCACTGTTACCAGCACTGGCAATAAATAATATGCCGGCATCCTGCTGGCGTTTAATGGCTTCATACAACGCCTGCGACTCGCCCGGACCACCCCAGGAGTTATTGGTGGCGATAATATTGATGCCGCGGTTTTGCTTTAAATCCAGCACATAATCCAGGCAGGCAATGGCATCGCTGACAAAACCACTGCCGGTTTCATCTAAAAACTTGCAGTTCAGCACCTGCAATTGCCAGTTAACGCCGGCTATCCCCTGGCTGTTATTACCAACGGCACCAATAATGCCGCTGATCTGCGTGCCGTGGCCATCTTCATCTGCCGGGTTACTGCTGTTGTTGGCAGTATCAATACCAAAAATATCATCGATATAGCCGTTACCGTCATCATCCAGACCATTGGCGTTTTCAGCCGGATTGCGCCATAGGTTATCCTGTAAATCAGGGTGCTGATAAGCAACGCCGGTATCAATGACTGCCACGACCAGCTGCGGATCGCCAGTGGTAAACTGCCACAGACCGGGGGCATTGATGCCTTGCAACTGTTGCAGATGCCACTGCAGACTGAACTGCGGGTCGTCAGGAGTTTGCTGTTTTGTCAGCCGGTGATCGGGCTCAGCAAAACGAACCCCCGGCAACCGGTTATAATACGCCAGCGCCTGAGCGACTGAGGCGCCGTCATGCAGTGTAACCTGCAGCAACCCCGTTGCCGGTTGCCGTTGCTCAGACAAGCCAACAGCTGCAATGCTGCTGGCATATTTACTGGCAAACCGACGCTGCGTATCTGGCATCGGCCGGGCTTCACCCTTGGCGTACTCAGCATCTGTGGCAATAAGTAATCTGCTGGTCTGAGCCGCCACCGGCGCAACAACAATGGCAGCGATAGCAAGCAATACGGGCAGTATTCGCAATGGTCGCATCAGATCACCCCGCTATAATTATCAGCTTTATATCAGACTATACACCGTAACAGCCTTATCCGATGCATTAACTGGCCAATGTGATGCAAACCATGACATTTACATAAACGCCAGCACCAACAGCCGGATCCAAATCAGCCAGAGCACTAAGCACCCCAGCAAAAATACCCGAAAGCGCAACCGCACGTTATTACTGCCAATGTGAATAATAGTATGCCAGTAGCGCAGTACGACAAAAACGGCGCCCATAATGACAAAGGTCAGGTCTGTCAGGCCAAACTGTAAGCAGAATAAAACACTGAACAAATACAGCATTGGCATCTGAAACTGATTATCAAAATTACGACTGGTAGCAATAACCTGCTCACTGGCGCCGGTTAAATCCATGGTGCGAAAGGCACCCATCGTTATTTGTTTGGTTTTTGCCGCACTAATACGCCGGCGGCCCATAATAATCATTACCACACTGGTCAGCAGTACCTGGGCAATTACCGGCAGCAACATCAATTTTTCCATCTGTTTTTCCTGTCAGGTTAAGTAAATTACGTAATTATCCGGCAAAGTATGCCTGTAACAGCGGCTAAAGCCAATCCACAGCCAACAGCCGGCGTTTACAGCGGTAGTCGCTTTGGTTATTCTTAGCCGTCAAATTTCAGGATCAGCCAATGGCCCAACTCTATTTTTACTATTCGGCGATGAATGCCGGTAAATCGACCTCGTTATTACAAAGCGCTTATAACTATCAGGAAAGAGGGATGACCGTTGCTATTTACACCGCAGCGCTGGATAACCGCTTTGGTCTGGGTAAAGTCAGCTCGCGCATTGGCCTGGCGATGGACGCCCATATCTTTGACCCTCAGTTTAATTTTACTGACCATGTTAAGCAGCTTAAAGCCGAAGACCGGCTCGACTGTGTGCTGATTGACGAAGCGCAGTTTCTCAGCAAAATTCAGGTACGCCAGCTTACCGATATCGTCGACGAGCTGAATGTGCCGGTGCTGGCGTTTGGCCTGCGAACTGATTTTCTCGGTGAAACCTTTGCCGGCAGCGAAGCCCTGCTGGCCTGGGCCGATAAACTCATTGAACTGAAAACCATCTGCCACTGTGGCCGCAAAGCAAACTTTGTGGTGCGGTTGGATGCCGACGGCAATGCTGCGACAGCGGGCAGCCAGGTGCAAATTGGCGGTAATGAAAGCTATGTTTCGATGTGCCGTCAACATTTTAAACAATTGGTCTGGCAGCAGCCGTAAGTTGGCTTTAGTCGTCATCAGGTTGCCATAAACGCTCAATCCGTTATAGTTAGCAAAAACAACTATAGTGATTTATGGCTGATAACTCAGACGCTTATCCCCATTTTTGGGCCATTTTAGATCAATTGCCAGTGGCGCTGCTTTATAAAGAAAGCGCCAAAGCGGATATTTTTGCCAATGAAGCCGCCCGCACCTTGCTGAATGTCAGTCTGCCAACTAAGCCGCTCAGCCTGCCGCAACTGTCCGAAATCCGCTTGCTGGATCAGCACCACAACAGAATAAGCCTGCTATCGAACCCTTTGCTGCTGGCGTTAAGTGGCACAGCGTTATCTCAGGATGTGTTACTTGATATCAAAGGCACCGCAACCCCTTTTACCCTGCATAGTCAGCTGATAAAACTGCAGTTCAGTATCGGTAATACCATTATCGTTACCCTTTGCCCACAGCAAAGCGACAGCAGCGCTGCAACAAACAAAGCAACGCCTGGTGCGCCAGCGCCTGATATCGCAGAGCTGGAAGAAGCGCTGGCCTTTGACAAATTAATGTCGCTGATTTCGACCGAGCTTATTAATGTCAGCAGTGAAGCATTGGACCAGCACGTTGAAGATGCGTTGGCCGCCCTGGGTGAATTCTGCCACGCTGATCGCAGCTATATTTTTCAGTTTACCGACGATCTCAGTGAAATGAGCAATACCCATGAGTGGGTACGTGACGAGGTCGTTTCTCATAAAGACAACCTGCAGCATATTCCTGACTATGCTTTACCGTACTTTTTTGAAAAAATTCAGCGGGATCATATTTTTGCCGTGGCCGATGTCAGCAAATTGCCAGCTGAAGCCAGCGCAGAACAGCTTGAATTTAATAATGAAAATATCCAGTCAGTATTATGTACTGCAATGCTTGCTGGTCAGAAACTGATTGGTTTTGTCGGCTGCGACATGGTTGCCCGCCAGCGCAACTGGACCAGCAATGATTTACGCCGGATTAAACTGGTTGGCGAAATGATTGCCAACAGCATTCAGAATGTTAACTACCGGGTCTCATTGCAGCAAATTCAGCAGCAATTGCTAAAAGCCAATCAGGAGCTGCAAAAACAGGCAAATCAGGACGGGCTCACCGGTTTGGCAAACCGCCGGCATTTTGATGAGAAGCTGCTGGAAGAATTACAACGTAGCGCCCGCAGCGAGTTACCGCTTAGCTTAATTTTGCTGGATATCGACTTATTTAAACCCTTTAATGATCATTATGGCCACCAGGCTGGTGACGACGCCCTGCAAAAAGTGGCCACTGCGCTTAGCAAAGAGGCCCGCCGCCAGGGCGAAGTGGCCGCCCGCTATGGCGGCGAAGAATTTGCCCTTATTCTGCCCGCCTGTGACAATAACGACTGCCTTGAGGTTGCCACGCGGGTACAACAACATATCGAAGCGCTTAATATCGAACATTGTAAATCTGATGTCGCGCCTTACCTGACCGTCAGTATCGGCTGTTACAGTGTTATCGCTAATAAAGATACCAGCGCCAAACTGATGCTCAGTAAAGCCGACCAGGCGCTTTATCAGGCAAAAGCGGCTGGTCGGAATACTATTGTTAGCGCCGGTTCAACCTAGCGGCTTAATCATAAAATCCAGAGCGTGCTTCGGTCATATCAATTAATTTCACCGGCCGGTTCAGCGGCTGACCACCATCGCGGGCAATCGGCACCCAAGGCAAACGGCCGCGGCCTTTCGCCGGTTTAACGGCAAATAAATCAAACGGTAGTGATAAATAAAAGCCCTTGGTAAAGCTGCCTTCACCATAATCGGCAGACGATGCATCGGTTATTGCCGCATAGGCACCAATAATAATGCCGCTGTCAAAGCGTTTGGCAAAATCAATATTTACCCCTTTATCTTTCGCCAGAAACTGGCCAACGTTGAAGGTTAAACGGGTATCAGGCAAGAAATCCGGTTGCCAGTACACATTGATATGACCGGTAACGGTTTTATAGTCAAAAAAGTCAAAATCGTTTTCAAACGAGCGCTGTCTTACATAGTTTACATCAAAGCCAAAAGCAAAATTGCTGTCCACCGGCCGGTACAGCACTTCAGTACCTACCCCGCCAAACATGGTTTCCAGATAACCACCATAGGCCTGGACAAACAGATTATCGCCTAACTGTTTTTGCCAGTGGCCATACGCATTTTCCATGGTTAGTTTACTACGGGTTACATACTCACGCGCATAAGTTCGTACCCGGGGTAGCGGTGTATCCAGCGCATCAACTTTAAAGTTAAACTTATCAAAGTTTTCCAGCAGGGTTAATTTTGCCGCACCATTAAAACTGAAGTTTTCAGTAAAGCGGTAACCGGCCCCCAGAAATAAGCCGCCCTGATACATATAAAAAACTTCCGGATTACCAAAGCTCTGGATCCAGAAAATCTCCGCGCCGGTATAAAAACCGGTATTATAAGGCACATCAGCCAGTGCCATAATATCCTGCTCTGGCGCTTGCCGGACATAAGTCGAGCGGATATCCGGTTGCAGCTGCTCATACGCCGCCGCACTGGCAAACGCCTCAACTTCTATTACTTTTTCCAAAAGTGGCAAATTGCCACTGAACTCAACTACTCTTATTCGTTTTATATGGGACGGTAACTGACTTAGCACAACCCGGCCTAAGCGCTCAGTGGCCTCTTCTTCATCACGGTAAAACAACTGATGGCCGTATAAAATAAACTCATCATCCGTCATCCTCGAGGTTTTTAAATAAAAACCGGCGTTAAATAACAATTGACGCAAAATCACATTTAAATCTTTAAAATCATCAATTTGTGGTCGCGGGGACGCTACCGCAACCATTGCCGGCTTAATTTTCGGCTGATCAGTACTATTTAAATCCAGCTGATAGTGCAGGCCAAAACCCAGAGTATTGCCGCGCTGATAATTTAAATCAAAAGTAACATCCCGCCACTGATATACCGCACCAATATTCCAGCGGCTGTCTTGCAATAACTCACCGGCAAAATCCTGCTGATAATTATTACCCTCATATTCCAGTTTTAGCCTTAATGGCTGCCATGGTGTCTGGTACTCAATACCACCAAATAGTGACGCTGGGCCTTTAAAAAATTTCTGATAATCTATTTTACCGCCTCTACCGCTAAAGCCCGCCGGACGTCTGCAGAAGCTATCCCGAAACTTACAAAATGGGTTTAAGGTATTGCCGGCCGCCCCTAAATAACCCCAGCCCATACCTAAGTGAAAATCCAGTGGCCCCCAGGCTTTACTTAACGCAATAAACTCACTTTCAAATAAGCCAGTGCCACCAAAATCATTAAAGCCAACGGCTATCTGCGGCAAATAGTGGCTTTCTGCTAATAACCGAAATTTAACATCCAGCCCTTTATCTTTATATGTCTGGTCATTACTAAAACCGGGAAACGGACTATACAACCGGGTTCGGACATCAGTATAACGGGCGGTGGTTTCTAGCCAGTCAAATAGCTGGATACTGACCGACCAGAACCGGTACTCTTCATTGTCAGTGTAATTTGCTGTCATCCTGCCGGCAGGCAGCATTCTGGCAGTAGGGGTCTGAATAAGACCCACGCCGCCACGAACCATCTGCGAGGACTCACCATCGGCTTGTTGCCAATGCAGATTACCACTATGTTGCTGCGCGCCCGCGCCAGCAGACAGCAGTACTAAAGCGCTTAAAGCCGTGACTAAAATATAACCTGAAAATTTCATTCAACTACCCAATGTAATGCCAGTGCCAATATGCTTTTATTTAAACTATTCATATCTGCCCCAAACCAGCTCTCAGCAAAGGGGATAAATACCTGTGCGCCAGGCATTGCTTCAAGATGCTGCTGGTTCCAGGCCGCGACACCGGCTCTAATAATCCGACCATCGGGCTGAATAATATAAACGTAAGCTTTATCGGCAAAATCAGAACGCATTACTGAGGGCAGATAATCAGATACGGCAGTTGCTCCGCTATGAGTTAACGTTAGCGATTTTTCTATGGCGCCCCAGACTAATACTGTCACAGGCCGGCTAACCAGTTGCAGCTTATAATTACCTGGCTGAAAACGGCGATTAAAAGGCTGTTGCGCCCGAGCCAGATCGTAGTCAATCGGAATTAATATCCGCTCGGCTAACTTCCAGCTTTTTATCTGTAACTGCAGCGCTGCCAATTCTTGTTGTAATGCCGGCTTCACATTACGCTGCAATGCCTGCAGCTGCAGTAACACTTTTTCCCGCAAGTGTTCTGGCTCGTTGCTGTTTAAACCAGAGCTGTTAAGCCGATACAACTTTGCAGCCGGCCAGTACCAGTTTTGCTGCAGCGCAACCGGCGCCAGCACCTCTACCAGTCTCGGTTCCGTTTTAAAGTTGTAATTCTGGTGATTAATCTCAATATTAACAGCAGCTTTGTGATCAACACCAGGCGGAGGTGAAGCAAAACTCAGTCCGGAAAATAACAGCACACTACTTATTATCATATAAGTCATTTTCATACTGCATCTGCCGCCACGTCTATACCTGCCCGGCGAAGCTGCCGGACAACTTCACTGATAAAAGTCATTTCAAAAGGCTCCGCGCCGGGCGCCAATGTTTGCCGGCTTTTCAACACCACGCCGGTCTTAGCATCCAGCCAGAACCGGTTCTGCCACTTATCATCAAACCGGACAAAATTAGCGTCAGCCAGATACTGGACATTTTCAATTATTGGCACAACATCCAGCTGCTGACCAAAAACCGTCAGCTGTTCAATCGCCCCATACTGAAAAGTCGAGCGCAGAGGATAGCCGTATTCATTATGCAGCCAGTCGGCACTACGCAGCCAGTTAGTCGCCACTGCTGCTGTTAGCTGTTTTTTTAACGGGTCGCTACTGGTATTGCTCAGGTACACTAAATCGTTCTTCAGGCCAACAGTGCGAACTATCCGGCCCTGTTCGGTTACCAATACCACTCTGTCAGCCGATACCCACTTAAACTGGCCCTGTTCAATAAACATCAGCGCCATCGCTACCTGTGCCTGCTCACCCTGCTTAACATATAAATAATCGTGTTTTGCTGCAGCCAGTACCGAATAGGGCAACTTAACGTCGGGTGTTTCGGTAAAAGCCATTTGCAGCATATCGGTGTAAGAGCGGTAAGTGCCGGAACAGGACATCAGAAATAGCAAGCAGAAACAACAACCAAGCAACAACAGGTTTTTACCAGGCATCATCTTCCAAACCTTTAAAAATTGCCATATAAACAAAAAAGCCGCCAGAAGGCGGCTTTTAAAAAGCGAAAACTTAGCCTACTGGCTGCACGATAGCCGGATAAGTTACTGTTACGGGTACCACTGTGATGGTATTAGTATTTGTAACAGTACCAGAAACGCTGGCAGTAGCAGTAGCGGTTGCCGTAGTCGTAGAAGAGTTGGTACAAACGCCCGCTACAGGTGCACCGTCGCCTTCATTACACACCAGCTCAAATTCCTGCTCTGGTGGCAAAGTAACGCCAGAGTTATTTGAGATAATGGCCGCAGCAACCGCAGCAGAAACACCCAGCGCCGTCAGGGCACCAACTGTTAAACCACCAATACCTGCAACACCAGTGCCGCCGGCTGCCGCACCTTCCTGTTGAGCATTTACACCAGCGCTTAACGCCAATGCCATCGCAGCAATAACAAATTTTTTCATACTCTGTCCCTCATTTCTTAAATTAAAATCCCAGTTGCCAGCAGCTTAAACCAATCAGGTTGCAAGCTCAACCAGAATAACCAAATTATTTACGCTATTTGCTTAGTTTTCACGCCAACTACCAGCGTTTCTCTATCTGATGCTGTCGCCAGGCCCATTGCCGCTATCTGGCCACCACTGCTGACATCACAGGCAGCTCTGACTACCAGATCACTGGTGGCGCAGCTATAGTTAAACTCGGTCGGTGCACTGCGAATAAGCTCGATAATTTTCTCTACCGCAAACTCTTCACAGGCTTCATCCAACCGCTTTAACAAATGGGCCATTTCCGGCCAGCTTAGCCTGGCTTCATCGGCTGCCATTATTCGGCTATGCTCAGTCTGCCGCACATTTTCACCAATCAGCAACTCTTCATATAGTTTTTCACCGGGCCGCAAGCCGCTGTACTGAATTTCAATATCGCCATTGGGGTGAATATCGTCTTTAACTTCCAGCCCCATTAAGTGGATCATTCGCCTTGCTAAATCAGCTATTTTTACCGGCTCGCCCATATCCAGCACAAAAACATCACCACCTTTACCCATGGCGCCGGCTTGAATAACTAATTGTGCTGCTTCCGGTATCGTCATAAAGTAACGGATAATATCTTTATGGGTTACCGTTAATGGCCCACCCTTGCGAATTTGTTCGCGAAACAGCGGTACTACCGAGCCACTGGAGCCCAGTACATTACCAAAGCGCACCATACAAAAACGGGTCGTGCTCTGATATTCCGCCAGTGCTTGCAACACCAACTCAGCCAACCTTTTTGATGCTCCCATCACATTGGTTGGCCGCACTGCTTTGTCGGTTGAAATCAGCACAAAAGTTCCTACCTGGGCCTTTATTGCGGCCTCTGCGGTATACCAGGTGCCAAACACGTTGTTGCGAACCCCTTCCACCACATTATATTCGACCAGTGGCACGTGTTTGTATGCCGCAGCGTGATATACGGTATTTACCGCAAAAGTCCGCATTACTGTTTCCAGCCGATTCTGCCGCTGCACCGTGCCCATAACAGGCGCAAGCTCTACCTCAAACTTTTCTCGGCTGATAATTGCCGCCAGCTCCTGCTCAATACTGTATAAACCAAACTCAGATAACTCAAACAGCACCAGCATTTTCGGCTCATAACGAATAATCTGCCGGCATAACTCCGAGCCAATGGAGCCACCGGCACCGGTGACCATGACCACTTTACCTTTAATATCAGCGTTCATTAATTTGCTTTTTGGTTCAACTGCATCGCGGCCCAATAAGTCTTCAATTTTGACATCCTGCAGCTCGTCTATCCGCATGCTGCCATCAACCAGATCGCTCATGCCGGGGATAGACTGCACCGGTATCGGTAGCTCTTCCAGACTATCCAGCACTTCCCGCCGCCGCGCCCGGCTGGCGGATGGCACCGCTAACAGCACCCGGCTAATATTTTTACTTTTAATCAATGTGCTTATTTGCGAAGGCGAGCCAACCGAAATACCTAATATCGTCGAGCGTTGTAAGGTGGTGTCATCATCAATAAACATCACCGGATGGTATTGCTCGCCGTTAAGTAAAGCATGGGCTAACTGGCGACCAGACGAGCCGGCGCCATAAATTAACACCCGCTCTTTATGGCCATTATTACGCTGCACTAAAAACATCCGTGCCAGTAAGCGCACGCCACCAGAGGTAACCAGAGCCAGCATCGCATAAACAAAGATCAGATTACCTTTATCATTTACCCCCAAAAAGGCGAACAACAGTGCCAGGATAATGGCACTACTGACAATACCACTTAACACCGCACCGAGTGCATGCTGACCGATATAACGGATCACCGCCCGGTATAAGCCCAGCTTGGTAAAAATAAACAGGGTAACCGGTAACGTAATGGTAAACGCCAGGGCAATCTGCGGCACAAAACTCTGCTCACCATGCTGAGTCAGCAAATACGCCGCTAAAATCGATGTCATTAAAAAGCAGATATCAACCACCACTGATACCAGGCGCTTTACTGACCGCGGCAACCCCAGTAACCATCCAAGCATTTATATCTCCATCATCCGTTCTGCTCCCTGAACACCACTGGTTCAATAGATCAGGTAAATCAGTTTAAATAACTCAGCCCGTTTCAGGCAGAGCCATAGCAAAAATTGCCCATATTATAGCATTAGCGCGCGATTACAGACAGATCAAAAACACGCCAACAGCAACTTTGTTACTGTTTCAGATACTTTAATCCGCTAAGCCAGTGCTTAAATTCAGCGCCAAGGTGCGGATCCCTGATACCGTACTCAACAAAGGCTTTGATATAACCCAGTTTATTGCCGCAGTCATGGCTACGTCCGTTAATATGGTAAGCGTTTACCTGTTCTGTCTCCATCAGCATAGCAATAGCGTCAGTTAACTGAATTTCATCACTGGCACCCACCGGAGTTTTTTTCAGGCAGCCCCATATCTTCGCATCAAATACATAGCGCCCCACCACCGCAAGATTTGACGGCGCCTCTTCTTTAGCTGGTTTTTCAACAATCGCCAGCATTTGTTGCGAATCGCCGGCCGTCAGTTGCCGGTCAGACACATCTACCACACCATAATCACTAACCTGTTCCATCGCAACCGGCTCAACCATTACCTGACTAATACCGGTTTGCTCAAATAACCGCAGCATATGCGCCAGATTATCGGTGCTCAGGTTGCTGTCATAACAATCAATAATCACATCGGGCAACACCACGGCAAAAGGCTCATTACCTACCAGTGGCAAGGCACAAAGTACGGCATGGCCTAAGCCTTTTGCTTCGCCCTGGCGTACATGCATAATCGTCACATCTTTCGGGCAAATTGCTTGAACTTCAGCTAATAACTGCCGTTTAACCCGCTTTTCCAGCACCGACTCCAGCTCAAAACTTTTATCAAAATGATTTTCAACCGAGTTTTTCGAAGAATGGGTTACCAGCACAATTTCTTTAATGCCTGCCGCTATACACTCATTCACCACATATTGAATAAGGGGCTTGTCGACGACTGGCAGCATCTCTTTCGGGATCGCTTTAGTCGCCGGCAGCATCCGGGTGCCCAGCCCCGCAACCGGTATTACCGCTTTCTTAACATTCATTTGAACTCCCTGACACTGTCACCCCGGCCAATCGCGAAGTATTTAAAGCCTTTGCGTTTCATCCTTTCCGGTTCATACAAATTACGCCCATCAAAAATAACCGGCTGATTTAGCTGGGCTTTTATTAAATCAAAATCCGGTGCCTTAAATTGCTGCCAGTCAGTACAAATCAGTAATGCATCGGCGCCTTTTAAAGCGGCTTCTTTGGTACCGACCAGGGTTAAGTCATCCCGCACCCCATAAAGCTGCTGGATCTCTTCCATAGCTTGTGGGTCGTATGCCTTTACTTCAGCGCCGGCCCGCCACAACAACTCCATCAGCACTCTGCTCGGGGCTTCACGGATATCATTGGTTTTCGGTTTAAAGCTCAAGCCCCATAGCGCAAATATCTTACCTTGTAAGTTTTCCCCAAAGTAACTGCTTATCAGCTTAAATAAGCGGGTTTTCTGAGTGTCGTTAACTTTAGCGACAGCCTTTAACAATGCCACATCATGGCCGGCCTTATCGGCAGCACGGATAAGCGCTGTTACATCCTTCGGAAAACAAGAACCACCATAACCACAGCCCGGATAAATAAAGTGATACCCTATTCGCGGATCAGAGCCTATACCCCGCCGCACCGCTTCTATATCAGCACCAACTAACTCAGCAACATTGGCCATTTCATTCATAAATGAGATTTTTGTTGCCAGCATACAATTTGCTGCATACTTGGTCAGTTCAGCTGAGCGCACATCCATAAACATCATTTTGTCGTGGATCCGGTTAAACGGCTCGTACAACTCCCGCAGCAAATCTTTTGGCCGCTCGCTGTAAGTTCCGACTATTATCCTATCCGGTCGCATGCAATCAGCAACTGCAACCCCTTCTTTTAAAAATTCAGGGTTAGAGACTACATCAAACTCCAGCGCCAGGCCGCGTTCAGCCAGTTTCGCAGCAATTCTGGCAGTTACTTTATCAGCCGTGCCCACTGGCACCGTCGACTTATCAATAATAACTTTGGCTGTATCCATATAGCGGCCAATGGTGTCGGCAACCGCCAATACATACTGCAAATCAGCAGAACCATCTTCTTCCGGTGGTGTGCCAACAGCAATAAACTGCACTTCGCCATGCTCGACACCGGCTTTAGCATCAGTAGTAAAGTGTAAACGGCCAGCCTGATAATTGCCGTTAACTAATTGTTCAAGCCCGGCTTCATAAATAGACATAATACCATTGGTTAAATCAGTCACCCGCTGCTGATTAACGTCAATGCAGTAAACATCATGCCCGACTTCAGCCAAAACCGCCGCCTGCACCAGGCCGACATAACCAATCCCAAAAACCGTGACTTTCATTCGTTGTCCTTTTATTGTTTAGCCAAAGCAGCGATAGGCCGGCTATAGCCACCACAAATCTGTCTAACCGGAAAATTAATCAATAATAAGCTATTTTTAGCAGTATGGCATGAATGTCAGCTTAACTTAGGGCTTGGGTATGACAGCCTGATGACGCAGAAAAGCCAGCACCTGTCTGGCTGCCTGCTCAATACTCAGCTCTGCCGTTTGCAGGTGAATATCCGGCGATGTTGGCGCTTCGTAAGGTGAGCTGATCCCGGTAAAGTGGGCGATTTCGCCGGCGCGGGCTTTTTTATACAGGCCTTTAGGGTCGCGCTGCTCACATATTGCCAAAGGCGTATCGACAAACACTTCGATAAAGGCATCCCCTGCCAGGGCTTTAGCCTGAGCGCGGTCGGCAATAAAGGGCGAAATAAAGGCGGTACCGACAATTAACCCGGCATCCAGCATCAGCCGACTGACTTCGGTAATCCGCCGGATATTTTCTACTCTCGATGCATCATCAAAGCCTAAATCCCGGTTCAGGCCATGGCGTATGTTATCACCATCCAGCAAATAAGTATGGCAGCCCAAATCAAATAACAGCCGGTCTACGGCATTGGCAATGGTCGACTTGCCTGAGCCGGATAAGCCGGTATACCACAATAAACAAGGTTTATGGCCATTGCGCCCCTGCCGCTCATTATGGCTTACTGCGGCATTATGCCAGACGATATTGTTATTCATTGCAAAGTCCATCTATGTAACAGGTGTTTAAAAGGGAAATTCTATTAAAATAGAAACAGTACTAAAAAGGAAAAACCAGGGGTATCAACAATATACTCAGCACCACATAGGTCAGCGCCACCGGCCCGCCCACTATTAAAAAGTGCTTCAGTTTATAACTGCTGGCATTAAATACCATTAAGTTAGTCTGATACCCGTAAGGTGTAACAAAGCTGGCAGACGCGGCAAAGGCTACCCCCATAACCATTGGCATAATATCCACCCCCATACCTTTGGCCAGGCTGTAAGCTACCGGAAACATCAGCGCTGCCGCCGCATTATTAGTAATCACTTCGGTAAGCAGATAAGTCAGCAGAAAAATACCGATAAAGGTTACCATCGGCGCCTGACCGGCTAAAGCAGTACCGGCAAAATCACTGATATTCTGCGCCAGGCCAGTATGGCTCATGGCACTGGCAATACACAAAGCGCTGCTGACAATCAGCCAAATCTCAACCGGAAAGCGGCGTTTAATTTCATTTATCGTTAAACACCCGGTGAACAGCAACGCCGCCAGTAAATAAATCGCCGCCAGTAATAGTGAGGTGCCGGTAAATACGGTACCGGCTATCATTGCCACAAAGCCCCACCAGGTTAACCGTTCACGCCAGCCGCTTAACATATGCTCGGGCTCAATGCCGGATAACAGATAAAAGTTCTTACTGATATTATGCCGGCTGGCAAAATCGGGGCCGGTTGCGAGCAATAAAAAATCACCGGCTTTTAATTCAATCTCGCCTAATTTACCATTAACCCGCTCGCCTTCGCGCCTTACGGCCACTACTGCAGCATCAAACCGGGCCCGAAAACCGGTTTTTTTCAGGGTTTTGCCTTTTAAAACCGACTCTTCTTTAATGATCACTTCAGTCAGATTCTGGGTAGTCAGGCCATTTTCATCAGCAAATAAACTGATACCGCCAAACTGCTTTAACACATTTACCTTATGGACATTGCCGGTGAAAATCAGTTTATCGCCGGCTTTTAGTACATCATAGCGGGCGACAGGGCGGATAACTTCCCGCTCCCGGACAATTTCGGTTAAAAACAGCTCGTCCAAATGGCGCAGCCCGGCCTGCTCAACACTCTGGCCAATCAACGGTGAGTCGGCATTCAGCTTGGCTTCCAGCAGATATTCAGTTATCGCCACCTCAGCGGTTTTATCATCGGGTAGCAGATAGCTCATAATAAACAGCACCAGACTGCCGCCAGCCAGTACGCCCAGGCCAATTAAGGTAAAGTCAAAAAAGGCGAAACCGCTCTCCCCCGCTTCAACCAGCATTGAATTAACAATTAAGTTAGTGGAGGTGCCAATTAACGTCAGGGTGCCTCCCATTATGGCGGCATAGGACAATGGAATAAGTAGCTTAGTCGGTGCCACTTTTTTATTGGCCCGCACCGCATTTAACATTGCCGCTACCACAGCAGTGTTATTCAGCACCGATGAAGCCAGCGCCGAAAAGCCGATAGTGCGCCAGATAGAACCCGGCACCGAGCGGGTAAATAAAAAACGGGATAAGCGCCTGAGGAGACTGGTTTTCTCCAGCGAGAAGGAAATAAGCACCAGTAACACCAGCGTGGCCAGGCCGGGGTTTGCCGCATTGCGCAGTAATACCCCGGTATCAATAAAGCCCAGCGTCAGCAATGCCAGCAACATAGCAGCAAAAATGCCGGTCGAATGCGCTGAATAGCGGACAAGTGCTGCCACCAGCAGCACTAACATCAACACCAGCACAATGGCCGGCAGGCTCATTTACGGCCTTTTTGTGATAATTCCGGAAAATGCTTACGTAACAGCTGAATAAACTCTAGCTCAAAGCTGCTTAAGCCGGTTATTTCCTGCGCCTGTTGTGGATCATACTGGGGCTCAGGTTGCGCTGCCAGCGCTGCATCGACCATCCCGGCCGCTACGGTCAGGTTGGTTAAGCGGTCAATAACGATAAAGGCGCCGGTTTGCTTATTTTTTAAATAGGCATCAAAGGCGACGGCTTCGGTTAAGTTAATATCCACCAGGCCAATTTCGTTTAACCCCAGGTTTTGCGCATCGCGCTCTTCCAGAGTATTAACATCAATCCGGTAATGCAACCTGGCCACTTCGCCGCTCACCAGTTTGCAGGCAAACTTAAAGTAATAATCACGCTCGGTTTTCATTGGCTGCTCATGCATCCAGATAAGCTTAGCCCTAAGCCTTGATGAAACATGCGCCAGCACATCTTTTTTCACCAGCATATTGCCGCGGCTGATATCAATCTCATCATTCAGGGTAAGCGTTACTGCCTGTGGCGCATGCGCCTCGGCGAGCTCACCATCAAAAGTGACGATCGATTTCACCGTCGAAATCGTACCGGCCGGTAAGACCCTGATGGTATCACCGACTGCCACACTGCCGGCAGCAATGGTACCGGCAAAGCCGCGAAAGTCAGAGTTAGGCCGGCTGACCAGCTGCACCGGAAAGCGAAACTCCGGACTGTCGGCTGAGGCACTGATTTCCATCGTTTCCAGATACTGCATTAACGTAGAGCCACGGAACCAGCTCAGCTTTTCGCTGGGGTTAACTACGTTATCGCCTTCCAGCGCTGAAATCGGTACAAAGCGGATATCCGGAATATCCAGCGAGCCGGCCAGGGTTAAATACTCTTCCTGAATTTCTTTGTAGCGCGCTTGTGAGTAGTCCACCAAATCCATTTTATTAATGGCCACAATGACGTGCTTAATACCCAGCAAACTGCAGATAAAACTGTGGCGCCGGGTCTGGGTTTGCACGCCCTTACGGGCATCCACCAGAATAATTGCCACATCGCAGGTCGAGGCGCCGGTCGCCATATTGCGGGTATACTGCTCGTGGCCCGGGGTATCGGCGATAATAAATTTACGCTTGTCGGTTGAAAAATACCGGTAGGCGACATCAATGGTAATACCCTGCTCGCGCTCTGACTGCAGGCCATCCACCAGCAGTGCCAGATCCACTTTATTGCCCTGGGTACCTGACTTTTTACTGTCTTCTGTAATTGCCGCAAGCTGATCTTCAAAGATCATTTTGCTGTCGTGCAGTAAGCGGCCTATTAAGGTACTTTTACCGTCATCAACACTGCCGCAGGTAATAAAGCGCAGCAGCTGTTTGTTCTCGTGCTGCTGTAAATAGCTTAAAATATCTTGTTCAATTAAGGCTGAAGCGTGACTCATAGTATTTCACCCGGTACTAAAAGTACCCCTCCATCTTTTTCTTTTCCATCGAGCCACTGCTATCGTGGTCAATTACCCGGCCCTGGCGCTCTGAGGTTTTGGTCAGTAGCATTTCCTGAATAATATCCGGTAAGGTCGCCGCAGACGACTCGACCGCACCGGTTAACGGGTAGCAGCCCAGTGTGCGAAAACGCACCTGCTTCATCTGCGGTGTTTCGCCGTCTTTTAATGGCATCCGCTCATCATCAACCATTATAAGAGTGCCATCACGCTCGAGCACCGGCCGCTCTTTGGCAAAATACAAATCGGGAATATCGATATTTTCTAAATAGATATATTGCCAGATATCCAGCTCAGTCCAGTTTGACAGCGGGAACACCCGGATACTCTCACCTTTATCAACCCGGCCATTAAAGATATTCCAAAGCTCCGGCCGCTGGTTTTTCGGATCCCAGCGATGATGCTTATCGCGAAACGAATACACCCGCTCTTTCGCCCGCGATTTCTCTTCATCACGCCGGGCGCCGCCAAAGGCCGCATCAAACTTATATTTATCCAGCGCCTGTTTCAGGCTCTGGGTTTTCATAATATCGGTATGTTTGGCGCTACCATGGCTGAACGGGCCAACATTCATCGCCAGCCCTTCAGGGTTAATATGCACCAGCAAGTCGAGATCATACTTTTTGGCAATGGTATCGCGAAAGGCGATCATTTCCTTGAATTTCCAGGTGGTGTCGACATGCAGCAGCGGAAACGGAATTTTACCTGGATAAAAGGCTTTCCGGGCCAGGTGCAGCAGTACAGAAGAGTCTTTTCCTACCGAGTACAGCATGACCGGATTATCAAACTCGGCAGCTACTTCCCGGAAAATCTGGATAGATTCGTTTTCCAGCGCTTTGAGGTGGGTCATTCCCTTATTCTGCATAGCGTTTTGTGCAGGGTTTTGCGAAGGCGTTTGCATAAATCACTCCTGTTGATTCGTGGCCATAGCTTACAGAAATAGTCATTGCAGTACCAGATATCAACTAACGATAAACCACCGGCAGTGGCAAATAAAAGCAGCGGTGTAGACGGCTGCAGCGGCGGAAATATACCGCTGAGCTTAGGGGAGGTTCAAGGAATTGTTTGATATAAGATATGCCGTGCAGCTGCGAGGTTGGCGACAGCTTGTGCAAGTTATGAGTTGTTAGGGTTTAGTGTTTAGTGTTCTGCTGTGAGGTTTTTACTATTTTGGTAAGTATTTTTATCAGCTCTTCGCTTTGAGTCAGTATGCTTATTACGTGGGGCTGTGTAGTATCGAGATAGCCAGTTTCTCAGAGCAGCTCTAACCAGTATTTCGCTTCTCTCGACTCTTTGCTGGCAATACTCATTTTGGCGACAAAATCTGCTTTCGATTGGCCCGCCTGCGCTTCATTAATATTAGCCCCAATAGAAGTGCCACATCGCAGCAGCTGTTTTGAGAGAACATACTCTTTATGTTCTTTCGCCAAATGCTGATAAAGCTTAATCACCCTAACAGCAAAATCAAAAGCTTTTTCTAATACATTGTTTGATCCGACCGGCATCCAGTGCCCCAACTAACCAACCCATATACTATCTATAGCCAAGAACTAATTTTTTACAAAATAAAACTCACCATGCAATGCTCGCAACTCACCATCAAGCACTAAGCACTAAGCACTCAATACTCAATACTCAACACTACCTAACTCTATCCCCCCGCCCCTTACCAGTCACTGTCATTAATATATATTTAAAATAATCAGCTACTGTAAGGCTTTGCAGCATTTTTGCGTCTGTCTCAGCCAGCAACTCTGGGGTAGACATATCAATATCATTAACCTGTGCGAGGCCGGTAATACCAGGGCGGCTATTTAATACTCCGCGCTGCTCACGCTCACCTATAAGCTCTTCCTGGTTAAACAAACAAGGCCTCGGGCCTACTAAGCTCATTTCACCTTTAAGTACATTCCATAACTGCGGTAATTCATCCAGTTTGGTCTTACGCAAAAAACCACCAAAAGGCGTTATCGAACTGGCGCTTGCCAAGTGGCTGGCAACATGAGCGGTATCCGGCCTCATGGTCCGAAACTTAACCAGAGTAAAAGGCTTTTTATGCCGCCCTACCCTGACCTGGCGAAAGATCGGCGAACCGGTATCAAAAAAACCAATAACGGTCAGAATAACCAGCACCGGAAAACCGAACACCAAACCAAAGAATGAAAAAGCAATATCTAACAACCGAATCAACATAGAACCTCTAAAATGGGAATTTACCACTCAACACTTAACACTTAACACTTAACACTCAAAACTAAACACTATTCACTCTCTGCAAAGCAGCGAGCAATCCCCTCTTCCACCGTAATCGGCGGCTTCCAACCCAAGGTCTTTTTGGTATGGCTGATATCAACCTGCAAATTACCACACAACCGGTCAACTACTGCCTGTTTACCTGTTAGTTTGCCGGCTAACTTTAACCAACTTACCGGTACTGGTATTAACCTTGGCTTTTTGCCCGCCGCGTGGGTCATCATTTGCAGTAACTCAGTGGTCGATACATCCTGGTCGTCACTTACCAAAAAGGTGTGGTTAGCAGCTTTCGGGTGGTCAATACAGGTAACAATTAAATCTACCAGGTTATCCAGTGCCACCAGGCTACGCTTATTATGGATGGCACCCAACGGGAGGGGCAGGTTTTTTTTAGCTAACATCAACATCGCCGCAAAATTTGCTTTAACACCCGGCCCATAAACTAATGGCGGACGAATTATAACTACTTCCATCTTGGTGTCAGCTGCAATTTGCCATAAACCTGCTTCTGCTTCAGCTTTGGAGATACCATAATAATCTTCAGGCCTGGGTGTATTGTCATATCGAAAAGCTTGGTTCTCAGATGTCGCCTCACCATTTACTTTTACCGAGCTAATAAATATAAAGCGCTTAACACCAGAGGCAGCCGCCTGTCTGGCAAAGTTTAAAGTACCTGAGGTATTTACAACACGATATTCATCTAGTGGGTCGACAGCAGTATCTGTCATAACATGTACTCTGGCGGCGGCATGGATAACCACATCAACCTGTTCCAGATAAGTTGCATAGTCTGATAACGGGCTAATCTCTGCCGGGCAAAATAATGCTTCGGTAAAACGCGGATCTTTCCTGCCCAGAAGACGAAGCTCTTTAGTTTTGATCTCCGATGCTACTGCGCTACCAACAAAACCGGTGGCACCAGTGAGAAGTACAGTTTTTTCAAGCTTCATTTTTTACAACACTCACAATGTCACTGGCCATTTCAGCCATGATTTGCTCACGAGAGAATTTATTAATAAACTCAGTTCTTGGTTTTACCCCCAACTCCAATACTTCAAAAGAGCAACAAGCTTCTTCATCATTACCAGGGTTAAATACTGAAGAGTTAGTGACTTCCTCCTCAAGAAATTGGGCCGCATAGCCAGACACACCCGCCCAAACAGGCTTACCTAATGCAGCGTATTCAAAAATTTTTGAAGGGAGTACTTTTCGAAATGCAGGATAGTCATTTAAATGTAAAAATAATACGTCAGCATTCTGATACTCACGTATTAGCTCACCCCGGCTTACTGGCGGCAATAATTCAACGTTAGTCAATCCATTCAATCTTTGCTGAAGCGCCTGTTTACGGCCTCCGTCGCCAATAATCCTGAACTTCGCTTTACCCCCTAATCGTTTTGCCAAAGCAGGAATGATCGTGTGTAACCCCTGTCCTTCCCCCATATTACCGGCATAAAGCACTGTAACTTGCTCTGAAGCTGAAGAAACTTCTGATGCCAGAGGCGCAACAGCAAGAAACTCCTTATCAATACCATTGGTGAACCAGCGAAACTCAGCATTTGGATAGCGGCTGGAAAAATAACCTTTAAAGCCTTTTGAGACCAAATTAATCCGTTTAGCTTTGCCAAACGCATAAGCCTCAACCAAAGAGAAAACAGGTTTCGCCAGCCAGGTAATCTTCGGTGACAGCACGTCCTTAATGGTATCAACAAAAATATCCCTGATATCCAGATATAATGGCAGTTTTTTTGAGGAAGCTATCCGGGCACCTAAAAATGCAGTAAATAAACGTGATGATGTTGCAAATATAAGGTCGTAATCTTTACCCTTTGCTATTTTTAACGCTTGTCTGTAATACGCAGTAAAAGCCTTAATTTGGTCCAACATACCGCTTTTATGCGAAGGTAAAGCAATACGATGAATCTCCACGCCATCTTTAACCTCATGCTGAGGTGCTTCTGCAGAAAAAGACGCGTACCGGTTTGGTAGTGTTGTTATAACTTCCAGTGAAACGTTTTTATGCTTTTTTAATTGCTCAATTAATGCAGTACAGCGAAAAGAACCGGCACATAAATCCGGCTCAAAATAAAATGACAGAACTAATATTTTCAATATTGGTTTCCTAACTAACAGTAAAAGTCGTATTCACTTGCGATGAGCTAAAGTGTGCTATAACTTTCTTCGAGCTGATTGTTTCACCAAAACCAGGGTGCCAGGTTGACGGTAAGACTTGTAGTGGCACATTGCATTTAATACTAACGTGCTTACCACTACAGAGGGTAAGCATAAGTTCGCAAGCAGATATTTGCTCAACCTTAACCCCCGGGTGTAAATGCCAATTAACGATAGCGGTAGTATATTTTCCCTGCAATTTATCGACGATAGCTAAAGTTTTTCTATTAACATTAACTTCGCGAAGATGGATAACTTTACCTTTCAGCCGCTTATAACCATCATGAGATGCACTCAGCATCACATTGCCATTCTCACTGTCAGCTTTTAAAAGTTTTGCGTATGCTCGGCGAGCAACACGAAAGCCGCTCCACACTTCCGAAGAGTCACTATTATCGACTTCAACAGTATTGTGTGCGGCTGTTTTACGTTGGCGTAATCTTTCCTGACTTACTCCATAAACTGAGGTGCCCGAGTTAACCAGAACGCGCTCTAGTCCAACAGACCATTCCAAGCTTAAAGTATCAGCATGGGCATGGCCGGGTAAATAGTCAGGCCCGACAGCAGCGTGGTCGAACAAGAGCGTATGGTTAAGCATCGAAACCCGACTATAACCAGAAACAGGAAGGGTAACTAGTTCAGGTAACGGATGAGTATCTAATTCAAGCTTTAAGCTTGCTGCATAATCGAACAATTGCGCGGGACTGGCGGCAATTCCCATAGTGCTGTCATTAAAAAAGCTCACCTCACCATCGGGGTGCTGCATTACTCTTAACCAATATAAGGCTTTTTCGGCAACGCGTCGCCAAAAAGGTAAAACAACCGCCAACGCCTGTTTTTTAGTTATTGACGCCAGATTAATTAAATCCAGTAGATCCCAAAGTAAAATGCAGTGATACATCGGGGTAAGTTCAAAATGACCACCATCTGCTAAAAACTGCTCTGGTATCTCGCGTTCAAGTATTTTCAAACCAGCGACAAGATATTTATCAGCAGCAGCACCTTGTAGAAAACAACCTACAAAAACTAATGCTTTAGCATTGGCAAACAGGTGATTTCCCAAAATATGATACTCAAGCTGCTTACTCAACGCCTTTGCCTGTATATCTATACTACATAAAATTTCGGGCTTATTAAGTTGTACTCTGTTATACCATTTTATCCAATTTACCAGCCGTAATGATAAAGGATACGGTTCCCAGCCATTGCCTATTGCGGCGGGGTTTTCAGAGATCCATCGCTCTACCAAAGCAAGCTGGGTTGAAGTTCTATGCATACTATTTTGGGCATTTAAGTCATCAAAATAGTGCAGGTTATACAGCCAGAGTTTTTCAAAAGCAGGATTATTCCAATCCTGAGCTGAATTAACCTGCCCAGACAGATTTAGAAAACAAACCCTGTTGCCGCCTAAAAATGACGGTTGAATAACCTCTGGCCCATACCAGACCCAGTCGGCAGAACGACAAGGTCCCAAGTCGGATGAAATGCTCCTCAATGGAAATAGCTTATAGTAAATTCTATAAACTATTTGCTCGAAGCGCAGCGGCCTAACCGTATGATAAAGCCGTTGAAATTTAGTATAAAGTTGCATCTCTAACTTTGTTGCATCCGCAGTTGCTCAGCAATTTCAAGTGAAATTCTGGCTACTTCGAATATTTCATCTGCTGGTATTGGGCAAGGTTCCCCAGAACTAATAGCATTTAAAAAAGCCTTACAACAGGCAAGTTGCCCTTTGTCCTGGCGCCACAAATTCATTTTTGAAAACCCCGGCCAACCGAAACCTTTTAACTTAATAAAATTATCTAACTGCAACACCCGCCCAGCAGTAAACACCTCAACACGCTCTTTCGGGAAGCTTGCAGCACCATTTGCGTAGTAATGAATAGTGCCAAACGAGCCATCTGCAAAACCGAGAATAATTGCTGCTTTATCTTCAGTTACCGCCTGAAGCGCATTATCACCCATCCGCCGCGCCTGCACCGAAATAATCTCTGAACCAGCCAGAAAGCGCATTAAATCAATAAAATGGCACGCTTCACCAATAATGCGCCCACCACCAACCAAATTGTCCTGGGTCCAGTGATCTGCTGGAATAGCGCCAGCATTCATGGTCATAATAAATGATTTTGGCTCTTTAACGGCGCTAAGCAAAGCTTTCATTTTCTGCACTTGCGGCGCAAAACGCCGGTTAAAGCCCAGCATCAGCAACTGCTTACCTTTAGTTTGATGATATGCAGTCTCTACTTTAGCCAGCTCTTCTTTACTGATAGCCAGAGGTTTCTCTACAAAGACATGCTTACCGTGCTGTAACGCCTGCTCAGTGAAATAAGCATGGCTGTTGTGTTGGGTAACAATAACTGCGGTGTTAATTTCGGGGTTTTCAAGCAACGCCTGGGTATCGGTTGAAGCGTTAGCAAAACCGGCTTTTTCACCGTGAATAACACTATTAATACCGCCCGAGGTGCTAATAGTGTGGAATTGAGCGCCTGCTGCTTTAAATGCCGGAATTAATACCCGGGACGCATAGTTTCCTGCACCAACGAAACCTAAGGTGGGTTTGTCGCCAGTAAACGATGTTTGTTGTAAGCTAACTGAGCGAATATGCCGCTCAGGGAATTCGCTTGGGTATAGTAATAAAATACCCAATGCGCTTTTATCATCAGTTAACACTGCATAAGCGTCGGCAGCATTCTCAAATATAAATCGATGAGTAATCAAGGCTTCAACATTCAGGGCGCCCGCCGACAACATGTCCAGTATTGCTTCAAAGTTTCGTTGTTCAGTCCAACGCACAAACGGCAATGGATAATCCATACCCTTCTGTTCATAATCAGATTCGTACCGGCCGGGGCCATAAGAGCAAGAAACCTGAAAACTGAGTTCCTTTTCGTAAAAATCAGCACGATTTAATTCAAGACCTGTCACACCAACCAAGATAATTCGACCACGTTTCCGGCTCATCCGGGCAGCTTGAGTTACCGGATCATTAGACTTGGTTGACGCAGTAATAATTACCGCATCGACACCGTTACCACGGCTAAATGCCATTCCCGCTGCAACAGGGTCTTCGCCAAGGCCCGGGTTACAAATTTCAGCACCAAATTGCTTAGCCAATTCAAGTTTACGCTGATCGAAATCAATAGCCAGCACCCGACAGCCTTGAGCTCGCAGCAACTGAACTGTTAATAAACCAATTAAACCGACCCCGGTCACCACGACCGATTCACCTAAAGTTGGCTCAGCTAAGCGAATACCTTGTAAACCAATACTTGCGACAACAGTAAAAGCCGCAGCTTCATCGCTAACATTATCGGGTATTTTTGCGCATAAGTTTTTCGGAACCCGCGCAACGTCAGCATGAGGGCCATTAGATAACACTCTGTCACCCGACTTAAACTGCTCAGCGCCTTTACCAACGGCCTCAACAACACCGACGTTGCAATAACCCAGAGGAAGCGGCTGACCAAGCTTTGAGCGCACGGCATCAATAGTGGTAAGCAAACCATCTGTCTGTGCTTTTTCAAGCACCATTTTAACCTTTTCAGGCTGTTGTCTGGCTTTGTCTATTAATGATGCTTTACCAAAATCAACTAACATGCGTTCGGTACCAGCGGAAATAAGGCTACAGGTAGTATTAATAAGCAGATGACCGGAGGTAACCGAAGGTGAAGGCGCTTGTACCACAGTGGTTGCGCCTTTTGCGAGGTCTTGAAGGATTTGTTTCATAAAAAGTCTCTTAATCTAAAAATTGTTGACACCAGATTTCAAAACACAGCAAAGCGAATATTGGATACGAGTAATCAGCCTTACCGCTTCGGTCATCAGCTAAAAGTTGCTGAACTTTCTCAGCATCAAAAATTCCGCGCTTATCAATAGAATCTGTACTTAACAGGTCGTCTACAAAATCAGACAGGTCATTTTTCAACCAAGTACGGAGAGGGGCACCAAAACCTGATTTAGGACGATAAATAATATCTTTTGGTAGAAATCGCTCTGCTGCTTTCTTAAGAATTGATTTACCGACCCGCCCTTCTTGCTTAAGCCCAGAAGGAACCCTTGAAGCCGCTTCTGTTACCCTTTTATCCAAAAAAGGTACTCTAACCTCGACCCCTGTCGCCATACTCATCTTGTCGGTGTAATTAAAGTTGTGATCAACTAAAAAGTACTTCTGCTCTAGCGTCAACATTCGTTCAATCGGATCCTTGGTTTCGACTTTAGCCAACTCGTCATAAATAAACTGGAACGGAGTAGTACTGATTAGTTCAGGGTCTTTAAACAACCCAAGCGCAACAGATGGGTCCAGCCAGAAAAAGTAGGATAACAGCCGCTGATCTGCTGATAAATCTGCATATTGAAAGGCTTTAGAAATACGCCTAGTCACAGCATGATTTTGGGGTAATAAAGTTGCTACTGATTTAAGAAGACTGCGGGCTGGTTTTGGTAACCATACCCAATACTTTTCCGCTTTGACGGCATAATGCCGTCGGTAACCAGTAAAAATGTCATCCCCGCCAGCCCCTGACAGGAGAACTTTTATACCTTGCTTTTTTGCCTGTTCGCAGATTAGCATTACATTTATCGGAGCAGGATCTGCTTGCAACTCATCGAGGTGGTAAATCATTTTTGGTAGTAGCTGAGTGATATCAGGAGTAACTTTTAAGATGTCCAGTTCAACATTCAGTTGTAAAGCTACTCTCTTGGCATAGGGCAAATCATCTTCAAACCCATCTTTTGCCTGTTCTGCACTACCTGAATCAATAGTAAAACAAAGTATACCGTTATCAAGATTCTTTTTGGCTAGCGCCACGATTAGACTTGAATCAAGGCCGCCGGATAAAAATGAACCAACTTTTACATCTGCAACAAGTTGCTCTCTAACCGCAGAATCCAAGGCATTGAGAATATTGTCTTGATGTCCATTGGAATCAAGTGCGGTGTTAGGTAGGTAAGCAGGCCAGTCCCAATATTTTTCATATCTAACAATTTTCCCAGCTTTAACGACCATGAAATGGGCTGGTTTAACTTTCCTAATATCTTTAATTAATGTCTCTTCGCCTGGGCTCCATAGGAAAACTAAAGATCTATATAAACTATCATAATTGATATCTCGTTTAATCGAGGGTACACAAAGAAGCGATTTTAGCTCACTGGCAAAAACGAAACCTTGTTCATTGCTAGAATAATATAAAGGCTTAACGCCAAAATTATCTCTAGCAATAAAAAGCTGCTGTTTAACTTGGTCCCAAATTGCAAAAGAAAAAATTCCACTCAATGCGTCTAAACATTGCTCTCCATGCTCCAAGTACATATTCAATAGTACTTCAGCATCACCGTTCGATCTAAATTTGATGCCTTTTTCTTCCAAGATTTGGCGTAGTTCACGATAGTTATAAATCTCCCCATTGAAAACTATGCACGCCCTAGATTTTATATCCCATAATGGTTGATTGCTACTCATTGATAAGTCGATGATGCTCAATCGCGCATGGCCTAAATGAACGAGGCCATCTGAATATACAGATAAATTATCAGGACCACGATGGCTCATTTTTTCAGCCATTGATGTGACTATTTCTTTTGGGAACTCCCCAATGGCACCTACAATACCACACATATACTCTACCTATTCAACATGTCAAATATACGCCGACAATTTTCATCTCTGTCGTGTAAACGCTTGATTATTTCTAAGGTGCTCAAAGAATGCTTATGAAGAAGAGCCGGTTCGTTTAAATATCTCAGCATTGCGTTTGAAATAGCGCTAGGAGAGTCAACGGGCACTACAAATCCATTCACCTCATTTTTTAAAGAATCAGATATAGCACCAACACCAGTACAAATGGCTGGGAGACCCAATGCCATCGCCTCCAACAGACTATTAGGGAACCCCTCTGCATGGGAGGGAAGCACAAATACGTGAGATTTTGACAACGTTTCAGCAACCTGTTGCGGGTTACACCAACCTAGAATATCAACAATATTGTCTAAATTATTTCGCTGAACATATTCCCTTACGAAATTCTCTAATGTTCCGCCACCAACAAAAGTAAAGTTAAACGCATTCGTTTTTTGCTTAACTAAACTTATTGCGTGCAATAATTCTATGATACCCTTTTCTTTTACAATCCATCCAACAAAACAAAAATTAACAACGTCAATATCCAACCCTAACGGAGCGTCAACAACAGATACATGCTCCGGTAACCAGTTCGGCACTGTCAAAATTCTTTCCTCAACAACTCCGAGTCTTTCGTAAAAAGGGCGCCAACTGTCGCCCTGAATACCTATTACGGTTGGTGAATGCAGAAGACAGCGCGTTAAAAACCGTTTAATAATGCTATTAGCTACTTCATCTTTAAAAAGCCCAGACCTCATAAAAAATAGTGACTTAACACTAAATATATTGGATAGCATGGTTATCGCTATTCTTTCGTAAAAACTAAAGCCGTGACTACTAAAGATGATAATACCGCTTACCTTATGGCGTATTAGTAACACCAGCACCTGAAAGAGCCGAGAAAGACCTTTTTTGACACGAAAAAAAAAAGAAGGAACTGGAAAGCTAGACTGTGTTGTGTCTACGACAAAGAAATCAAATCCGTGAGCCATCGCATACTTTTTGAGGCCAATAGATGCAGTCAACTGACCACCCGGGTTACTTGTCATCACTTTCGGTTCTTTAGCGCCTACAAAAATATATGCTTTCTTCTTATCCACAAAGCTAGAACTCCAAATTAACCTGATTACCCCAAACCACCAAATTCAAAAGCTTCCAAAGTAAGAAACCATGATCTCGACTGCCTGATTTATGAGACTGAATAATTGAATCAATCCTTGATGGCGAAAGAACATCTGGATACTTCCGGTAGAAGTCTGAAAGATTATCTTTCAAGTAAGGTAATAAAGATGATTTAATCCAATATTCGTAAGGAACACCAAATCCTTGTTTTTTCCCATATAATATATCGTTAGATATAGTTCCTTCTAAACTTTTCTTTAGTAGCCATTTTTGTATCCCGCCACGGAGTTTTAAATCTGCAGGCAACGACAAACAAAAATCTACTAAATCGTGGTCCAAGAATGGTACCCGTACTTCAACACTTGCAGCCATCGTGGCACGGTCAACTTTTTGTAAAAAAATGTCCGGTAAGATAATTGATGTATCGACCGCAAGCATCCGATCCAGTATATCTTTCTGGCTTAAAGCGCTAGCAACCTCTCTATATCTTCTAAAAGGGTCAGAACGACTAACCTCATCATACAATGAGTCTGAAAATATTTGCGCAGGAGAAAAACTTGTTTGCTCAACCGTGAGCAAGAGTGCCATTACATCCTCGGGTGTTTGAGCACTCAAAGCTGAAAAAAAACGTTCTCTCCGAAACTTGGCAGACGTTCCTGGAAGTAAACCATTTAGAAACTTACCTACTAAGCTCAAAGGTCTAGCATATTTAAATCGGGATAGCGTATTGTATCTTTGATAACCTCCGAACAGCTCATCACCGCCATCGCCCTGTAATACAACTTTTGTTGAATTCTTAATATTATCCGAAAGCAAATATAAAGGGATGTTCGCTGCGTCTGAAAAAGGACCATCATTGTGATAAACCATTTTCTCAACTATTTCCGCTACATCAGTTCCGGAAATAAACACTTCGTTATGTTCAGTGTTAAATGAGGTTGCCACACTCTTTGCCCTTTCCAACTCACTTCGCTCTTTTTGGAAATCAAAAGCAACTGAGTATGTGGTCAACTTCCCGCTATAGTTTTTGGAGGCGAATGCGGTTATTGCACTACTGTCGATACCGCCTGATAAAAATACGCCGACAGGAACGTCGCTTACCAATTGTCGACTAACACCTTGCTCAAGGAGGATCTTGGTCTTATTTATCATTGCATCCATCGACAACGGACTACACTTACTATGATTTACTTGCGATGCAACACTCCAATACCGACCCGATTTTATAGTTTCGGCAATTAAATCGATTTCGAGGTATTCGCCGGGAAGCAGTTGAACAACATCCGAATACAACGTGTTTGTGCCCAGTGAGTTACCATAATGACACCATTCATTTAAAACTTTTTTGTGTACAGTGATATGAGTCTCACCGGTCATCGCTATAATAGACTTGATTTCAGAGGAGAAAAAAACTGATTTGTCGGATTTCTTTAAATACAACGGTTTTATGCCAAGCCTGTCCCTCACTAACCAAGCTTTTTTTAGTTGTTTGTCGACAATGCAGAATGCAAACATACCATTTAGCATGGAGAACATTTCTACGCCAATTTTTTCGAATAATTCTAATATGACCTCAGTGTCAGAACTCGATCGAGTTGTTATATTGTATCTCTCAGCCAAATCACGAAAATTATATACCTCGCCATTATACGTTATTACATATCTATCACTTTTAGAATGCATAGGTTGATGGCCGGAAGAGCTCAAATCTAATATACTAAGTCGTACATGAGACAAGTAAATACCATCAGTTGAAAAGATCCCATTGTCATCCGGACCTCTATGTTTTAATACATCCACAGAAGCTTTCAATTTTCCATCATTAAGGTAAACATTTTTATCGAATGAAATTAAACCAGAGATACCACACATTAATTGATGCCAACCTTTAATTTATGTAATTTGAGATTTTCTTCAGAAAAGCGCATTCCGATAACTTTTGCTGGTACCCCGGCTACAATAGAATATTCGGGTACCGACTTTGTAACAACAGAACCTGCTGCAACTATTGAACCTGTTCCAATAGTCACACCTTTTAAAATAATTGCTCTGCAACCTATCCAAGTATCGTTACAAATCACAACAGGTAAGTCGTCACCAGGTCTCTTTAATTTAACATCGAACATACACTCACCCACTAAGGAAAAGTTATGGTCGCCTCCCATAATGCAAACTTCAGGGCCGAACATAACTTTACTGCCGATTTGAATTGAACTCTCACTCGCATTAAAAACTGCACCGGGGCCAATATAAACATCGCTACCTAAACTAATGGTCTCGTAAGAAAAGTTATCAAAGGGATTAAAAATTACGTTTCGACCGTAAGCAGAAAATCTATATAAAAAAAGCTTCATGAGCAATCGACGAAAAGCCTTAAAGAAAAAAAAGAAAAAATTAATCAATGGGCTCATTAGCGTTCCTTAGGTTAGTTGATTTCGATGAGGACTTTTAACATAAATGTAATATAAAACCACAACCAAAGTAATATGGAGGCTTATCCTAGTCATAAAAAATATTTCTTTGGCATTCATTAAAAAAACAAAGCTTATAATTGACAAGGGTAAAAACCATAAGTAAAAGTCGTTTAAATCTTTGTATTTCATCCGAACTAGTTTAATAATAAATACTAAATAAAATAGAACGTGGAGTATAAGACCTATTACACCATAACCCCACACAAGCCTAAAATAACCGATATCAGTCATAACATTATAATATGTGTTACCTTCAAGATAACTACTCCGACCAATCAACAAATGCGAAATCTCGCCCGGCATAATAATCATATCAGCAAGTGCAGCGACCGTGTCATCTTGAAAACTACCTGTTTCACTAAAATCTATCAGTGTTTTAAATGTTCTATTAAAGGCCGTTTCAAAATACACTAGGTTCTCACCCAGCAATGCTGGAATACTATTAATTATCAGAACTAAGGGAACTAGTAATAAAATATAAAATGGATTAAATGAAAGTCTCTTTTTCTTCACCGAAAGCGAAATAATTACATTAAGGAAAAGAAAAAGTAAAAAACCCAGAGCAACAACCAGCAATCCTGTTCGGCCAGATAGAATAATTGAAAATATTATTAGTACATTCCCAATGACCACTAACGTTTTATGAGAGTAGTCTTTATAGAAAATTAAAAACCAACCCAGTAAACATCCTAATCCTTGAACAAATGAAGTCTGAGCACCACCAGCACCGGTTAAACCAGCCATTCTAAACATTTTATTATATTCTAGCTGGTTTTTCGCAAAAGTGAACTGATATATAAAGTCTCTGAAATCAGGAAAAACAAATTGCAGGCACATCAGCGTAGCATGGATGACTACAATCAAATAGACCAATTGTACTAATGCAATGAATCTATCTTGATGAGAAACCTTAATCTGCCCTAACCAACCATCAACGAACACTACACAGTAATAACAACTTAATACAACTACGAAAACACGTACCGGACGAAAAATCGCTCTAATGCCGACCAAAATCTCAAAAGGGTCCAATAAGATTGTATTTAAAAGCGCCAGAATGAATATACTAACGACCAGCCCAAGGGCATATCTCATATAAACAGGTACTTTAATACGCTTGAATAATAACGCATATACAATTATGGTTATAGACAAAAGGAAACTAACATCGCCGAGTTGCCCTAGGCCAACATCAACAACAGGACCGAAAATCAGTAAAAACAATAATATAAAGGGTAAGATCGCTTTAACTCCTGGAAAACGTTTTCTTTAATAAACTGGGTAGTAAGAAAATTAGTTTAATTAATGCTTTCCAATTAAGTATATCGTTCTTCAAAGCAATGAGATAACATCTCGCAGCTAAATAAAAGTCACCTTTGCTTGAATAGTAATTAGCGTAACCATAGTCAACCAGATACGATTTTCCTTTGCGGATTTCCTTTATATATTTTGAATATTGGAGTTCGCAAATTGAAATGCAGTTTTCTAAATCTACGATCGCTCTCAATACATTCTTCGTTACATTGTTTGAATGCTTTCTATACAAACCCAACACCTCAGGAATGTAACCGTATTCAAGCTCATCGTTCAGTACATCTATATATAATTTCCAATCCGATACAATTGGCACCCTCTCATCATACACTGGAGACGGTAAATATTGCCTTTTTATAATAATTGAAGTGGCGCCAAATAATGGACCAAATTTAAACCATTTTGATCTTCCTCTGCCAGATTTTGGCAAAAGATGGCCATACTTGCCTGTTACTTTTGTTTTCTCATCGCATATGTTAAGGGCATGACCGCAAATTGCTCTTTTGCTATCATGTAAAAGCCACGTCATTTGTTTCTCAATTTTAGTAGGGAAAATCACATCATCTCCACCTACCATGGCAATATATTCACCCTTGCACGCTGCCATTCCTCTGTTAGCATTCTTAGTTATCCCCTCATTTTTAGACCCTATCACTGGTTTAATAAGCTCTGGATATCTTTTTACGTACTCATGGATAATATCTATGTTACCGTCTGTGGAGCAGTCATCCGCTACTATAATTTCAATATTCGAATAAGTTTGATTTATAGCACCTTCCAGTGTTTCTCTAATAAATCTAGAATGATTGTAGGTAAAAATAACAACTGAAACCAGTGGCACTTGAATCATTCGTATACTCCTCTATCCAACTTATTAAAATAGCCACCTTTCTTCGAAAAAAGTAAAAATAATAACGTAAAATAAAAAATATAATTTAACATATAACCTAAAGCAACGTACTCAAAGCCCAAGAGCTTTACAAAAAACTCTGTAAGTACCACATAAAAAATAGTAAAAAAAAGCTCCAAACTGATAAATGCTTTTATTTGAGCTTTTGCAACTAAATAGTATGATAATAACCAGCTGCAAATTTTAAAAAAATCACCTATTAATTGGTATAACAACAAATCACCAACTCGACTAAAATCAGTGCTATATACAATACTAACTATGTAATCTCTTAGAAAATATACTATTACTAAAATGACAATAAGAGAAGGAACCACTAATAAATAGCCATTTTTCAATTCAAATTTAAGCTCCTTAGAATTTGATATTTTTGCATATTTAGGTAGAAAATATATAGCAAGCACAGTTGTTATTAATGAAAGGTATGCAATGCTGAGTTTTTGCATCGCTTCCCAATACCCTGCAGATTCCGCAGAGAATTCATTGATAAAAAGATTTCGAAGATATAGCTGAGCGATAGGTACACAAATTGCCGTAATGAGTGACATCAACATAAAACCGCTTAGAAACTTTAAGGCTTTAATTGATGTATTGCCAAAAAAATTTTGAAGTTCACACCACTTATACCTAATACAAAGGCAAATAGTCACAAAAAACCATACACCTTGGTAGATAGATAGTGCGACAAGTGCACCAAACAAGTTCCATTTTGTGACTAAAACATAAACTAGCAATAATGCAATTATACTACCACTAATATTCGAAAACATAATTAAAGTAACTTTACCAAAACCATTTAGTATCGAAATTAGAATATTATTAAGACAGAAAAATATAAATGACGCGGCAAAAAATAAAGGTACTTTGGAAAACTCTGCGCTTCCTAAAAACGCCTTGGATATAGAATCTCCATAAAAAAATGCTAAAAGTCCAACAATAACCATCGAAGCTAATGAATATGCAACCGACGCTCTCCATACATCGATAGTCGCTTGTTGGAGTGAACCTTCTTTATCTGACTCGGCAGTAGTCTTTACTATACCACTTCCCAGGGTATTAGTAGAAAAAACACTTAAAATCTGTAATATGGATTGATACTGCCCAACTAATGCGAATCCCGCTGGCCCAAGGTATACTGCAAGAACTTTGTTTAGCCCGAGTTGGGCTAAAAGTCTAACGACGACTCCTAACCCACTTATGATGGAACTTTTGAATAGTCCCATTGATTATAATTTAAAAGAATTAATGGATTTAACAATATAAGAAGTTTCTTCATCAGTCAGAGTTGGGCTATTAGGTAAGCTCAATACCTGATGTTGAAGCTCTTCAGCAGCAACAAAAGTTAAATGCTGCATATCTTTGTATGCTGATTGCTTGTGAGGACACTTCGGATAATGAATCATAGTCTCAATTCCCAACCTGGAAAGATGGTCCTGTAATTCCTGCCTGTAGTTAGTTCTTACAACAAACAAATGCCACACATGTTCACCAATATCTGCAGGGTGCGCGGGCAGATAAATGTTTATATTCTCTATATTGTCTGAATAAAATCGTGCTACGTCCTGCCGCCGCTTGTTATCTATATCTAAATCTTTAATTTTAAGTGCTAAAAAAGCAGCTTGAATTTCATCTAGTCGAGAGTTAACACCCTGATATACATGTTCGTACTTTTTGTAGGACCCGTAATTAGCAACTGCACGTATGACAGAAGATAATTCGTCGTCGTTTGTCGTAATTGCACCGGCATCACCTAGAGCGCCAAGGTTTTTACCTGGATAAAAGCTGAATGAAGCTGCGTGACCATATGCGCCAGCTTTAAGCCCGTGCAATTCTGCACCATGGGCCTGCGCGGAATCCTCTAAAACTAATAAACCAAACTCATCAGCTATGCTATTGATATCAGGCATAGGGCAAATTCTACCGTAAAGGTGTACAGGGATAATTACTTTTGTTTTGCTTGTTATGACTGAACGCAGCGAATCTGAAGTAATATTAAATGTTTCAGGATCTGGCTCACAGAAAACTGGAACGAGATTAACATCAGATACTGCTAAAACAGTCGCTATAAAAGTGTTTGACGGAACAATTACTTCATCTCCATCGTTTAGTTTTCCGAGAATTTTCCAAGCCAACAAAACTAATTTCAAACCATCAAGACCGTTTGCAACACCTATACAATTTCTAACACCACAATATTGAGCAAAGACGTTTTCAAACTGTTGTACTTCACTACCCCTAATATACCAACCAGATTCAATAACTCGCTTACTAGCATCGACAAACGAGTTCTCATATCTAAAATTAGTTTTTTTAAGATCAAGAAATGGTATTTTCATATATCCAACTTATAAAATTCATGACATACAGCCCGTGCGCCGAACCCTTCTTTTTGTGCGATTAACCCCTCATTTAAATATCTTCCCTGTTGCTCATTTGAAATACCAAAATCAAAATACTTAAAGTCTGTGTAAATCTCTTTAACCAGCCGGTCTATAAGATAATCTAGCGCACCGATTTCTCGCCCAACTTCAGTATTAAACAAGTACTGAGTATGAACAGTATTCTCCGTTACAAACAGCACACATCCTGCGAGACAGTCACCGTCTTTTCTAACACTATGAAACTTTATATTCTTGGGAAAAAGATCACTCAGACTAAGTATCTCTTTTTCTGAATGCACTGGTTTAACGCCATGCTTAGCATCTAAAACTGACGCAAGCAATTCCCAAAATTCAGAAATATCTGACTCATCAACAATCTCCAATTCAGATTTCTTCGCTTTATTTACCAGCCATTTTCTACCTTTACTATAACTTATCTGATTCGCTAGAATAATAGATGATGAAACATCACGTCTAAACAATTTAAAGTCGTTTATAAAAAGCGCGTACAAATCTTCATCGGAGGGTAAAATATGATATATATAGGGGATTCTTTTATATATGAAACTTGACAATTGCAAATTTTTCACATAATTAATTGTAGCTTCAAATATACTCAACATTACTGACTGTTTCATTGAGCTTTTAACTAAAAAACCGCCAAATGTAAGCCCCTGGTGGCTAATAATTTCATTTTCGCTGATATTCGCTGGAAGCAAAGCAACTAGAACTTTTGCTTCGTCATATATCATTAAAGAATGATCTTCAAATCTTTCAGAGTGATACTCCATAAATCGCCGGAAAAAAAAGAAGTGTTTATTTTTGGAGTTTGACACAAACTCATCCCATATTAGCTTATCTTCAAAACTATATTTTTTTACAAAGAACATGCTATCTCTCTAAAAATTTTAAAATTTTCGCTGGGTTGCCCCCAATTACTGAATTTGCGGGAAAAGATTTATCAACCATACTATTTGCAGCAACAACACAAAATTCACCTAAAGTTACATTTGGAAGGATTACTACATTTGCCCCAATCCAACAATCGTTTTCTATATGAACTGGCCCAATCGTAATAGGGTAATACTTCTGCATTTCTTCACTTGCATTGGGACCTGAGTCAGTCATTATCGAAACATTCTGAGCGATACTAACGTTTTTTCCGATGGAAAGCTTTGCTTTAAATCCATTAAGACAGCAATTCATACCAATGTAAGTATTATCTCCTATTTCGAGAATATTTTTTTCAGAACCGAACAACGAACACCTTTTAGAGACTTTTACGTGATCACCTATCAAAATATTATTAAAGGAGCTCGATTCATCTATATCACAAGTTGTTTTAATATTTATATGAGAGTATTTCACAAAAGGCTATCCTTAATAGCGGCTTCGAAAATCTTCGAAATATATTCAACGTCATTTTTCTTCATGTTGAAATTACATGGAAGAAAAAAAGCAGCTTCACCATAAAACACGCTACACTCAATAAAGTTCTTTTGAAGTTTGACTTTTATTTTATGAAGAATGTCTTGTGGCAAGTTTATTTTGAAGAGGTATACTCCAGGACACTCATATTCTTCAAATTCGAAAAAAGAACCTTCACTAAAATTATTAAAAAATCTTTCGTAGTGAATTTTCAATTCATTTTTAGCATTGAAAATATTATCTAGATTGTCAGAGTTATTATAGAAAACGTTTCTCGAAATACCACAGTCATTTAATTTATTAATTTTTTCATATCTCTTTCTGTATAGTAGTAAGCCGCCGTTTTTTATATTTAAAAATTTTGATAAACTAAAAACTATGAAGTCGCCCTGAAATAGGTTTTGTTTTTTCAACCCCCAAAAAGAGTGTGCATAATCTTCAATAATCACCCAATGTAAAGGAAAGTCAGTGCGATCAAAATTACAAAACTTTCCAAATTCATGGATTACAACCACGCATTTCGTTTTTGCACTAGGTAGTCTGGAATGCTTGCAATAACTTTCAATTGTATTAGTTACACATGAACTTACATAACGACTTCCAGATGAAGTAATAATTAAAACTTCATCATCAAAAGACAGTTTCGCAGCGTCAAGCGCTAAACTCAGTGCACTACGTCCAGAAACACAGAACTTTTCTAAATAATCTATATTCTCACTCACAAGACTGTGATTTGGAGCAGAATCAAGCATTATATTAAAAGAATCACTATAAGTGGTGTAGGGGCTAATTCTATAAATTGGACTAGAAAACACATCGTTAATTTTATCAACAACAGAATTCACAGCTATCTTCCCGACTCATTAACAATTTTTAGGAATTCTTTAAAGTCTCTAATATAATCTCTCTCGTCATATATTGCACTTGCTAACACAAGAAGGACGCAATCATCACTAAAGTCGTGCATTTCACGCCAGACATTATTACCTATGATCAAGCCTTTTTTAGGTGAATCTAACCAAACTGACTCTTTAGTTTTCCCATCGTCTAAAAGAAATCGACATTTTCCTGCAACACAAACTGCCAGTTGCTGTAAATTTTTATGAGCATGGAATCCTCTAGAAGTCCCTTTATTAGTACCAAAAATGTAATACACCCTTTTTACTTCGAAAGGAATATTAATTAATGATTCAATAGCGACTAATGAACCACGTTCGTCGCCTAGAGAGGGTAAATCTATTAATTCGACAAGACTCATAACTTACCCTTTGCGACTTCTACTAAGTAACGGCCATAACTATTTTTGCTCATCGATTTTCCAGTTTTTAATAACTGTTCTTTGCTAAGCCATTGCCGGTTAAAAGCGATTTCTTCTAAGCATGCTACTTTATAACCTTGCCGTTTCTCAAGAGTCTCTACAAATTGAGCTGCTTCCAATAAACTCTCGTGAGTACCAGTATCCAACCAAGCAAAACCGCGACCAAGAAGTTCAACATTCAGCTCATTTAATGTTAGGTATGCATTATTTATGCAAGTAATCTCTAACTCTCCACGCTGACTTGGCTTGACTTGTTTAGCGATATCAATAACACGGTTATCATAGAAATACAGCCCCGTTACCGCGTAATGTGATTTTGGATTTTTTGGTTTTTCTTCAATAGAGATGGCTTTCATATCGTCATCAAAATCTACTACCCCAAAACGTTCTGGATCTTTTACCTGATAGCCAAAAACCGTTGCTCCTTTTCCTTCTTTAGCTTTGTTAACCGCCTCATTTAGTTTTGGAGTAAAACCTTGCCCATAATAAATGTTGTCACCTAAAACTAAGCAAACATCATCACTACCAATAAAATCCTCACCTATTATGAAAGCTTGGGCTAAGCCCTCAGGACTTGGTTGAACTGCATAATTTAGATTGATACCAAACTGAGAACCATCTTTTAATAGACGTTGAAAGGCCGCCTGATCTTCTGGAGTTGTTATAATTAAAATATCACGAATCCCTGCAAGCATTAGTACCGAAAGCGGGTAGTAAATCATTGGTTTATCATAGATGGGTAAAAGTTGCTTCGATACTCCCATGGTAATGGGATATAAACGAGTGCCTGATCCACCAGCGAGAATTATTCCTTTCATTTTAAGCTCCCTGTCCTAGCCGCTCTAATTGATAACTGCCGTCCAGTACTGCCTGCCACCACTCTTTATGTTCTAAATACCACTGTACTGTTTTCCGTAGACCACTCTCAAAAGTTTCTGCTGGTGTCCAGCCCAGTTCACGCTCAATTTTACTGGCGTCAATGGCGTAGCGCAGGTCATGGCCCGGACGGTCTTTCACAAAAGTGATTAAACTCTCGTAATTTGGAATGTTAAGTGATGAGTTTTTAATTGGCGCCAGCTGTTCCAAAATAGTACAGATAGTTTTAACTACATCGATATTTTGTTTTTCGTTGTGGCCACCTATGTTATAGGTTTCGCCAACAATACCTTCGGTTACTACTTTGTATAAGGCTCTGGCATGGTCCTCTACATACAACCAATCACGTATCTGGTCACCCTTGCCATAAACAGGCAAAGGCTTACCTGACAATGCATTCAAGATAATTATAGGTATAAGCTTTTCAGGAAAATGATAAGGTCCATAATTGTTAGAGCAATTGGTGACTATAACCGGTAAACCGTAAGTACGATGCCAGGCGCGCACTAAATGATCTGAACTGGCCTTACTGGCAGAATAAGGGCTGCTTGGCGAATAAGGAGTAGTTTCGTTAAATAAATCATCTGTACCATGAAGGTCGCCATACACTTCATCTGTAGAAATATGATGAAAACGAAACGCCTTTTTACGCTCTTCTGGTAAATCTTTCCAATAATTACGTGCTGCTTCAAGCAAAGTGTAAGTACCAACAATATTGGTTTCTATAAAAGCTGCCGGACCATCAATCGAGCGATCAACATGACTTTCCGCCGCTAAATGCATTACTACATCGGGCTCATGCTTTGCAAATAGCGCTTTCATTGACTGTGCATCACAAATATCAGCTTGTTCGAATATATAGCGCTCGTTATTAGCAACAGCAGCTACCGAGTTTATGTTGCCGGCATAAGTCAGCTTATCAACATTAATTAAACTGTTTGATGTGTTCTCAATAATATGTCTCACAACCGCGGAGCCGATAAAGCCTGCACCACCAGTAACCAGTATTTTCATCTTAATTACTCATAAATTTTATGTACCAAGGCATCGCGGCAGCAATACCCTTTTTTATCACATAGGTAGGAGCATAACCGAGCAAACGTTCTGCTTTGCTAACATCTGCCTGAGAATGACGTACATCACCTGAACGAAACTCACGATATACCGGTGCTTGTTCGACGTTAATATCGTTTGAAGCAAGGGCAATTTTTATTGCGCTAAATAAATCATTGAGGGTGGTTCTACCCCCGACTGCGACATTATAAACTTGATCTTTAGCTTCGTCAGTCGCTGTTGCCGCCAGAATATTAGCCTGCACTGTGTTTTCTATAAAGCAAAAATCCCGGCTGGTTTCACCGTCACCATTAATAAATACATTCTCACCTTTTATCATCGCTGCAGTCCATTTTGGGATAACCGCAGCATATGCTCCTTTTGGATCTTGCCGTTTACCAAATACATTAAAATACCGTAAGCCAATTGATTTAAATTCGTAGCTGCGCGCAAAAACACTAGCATAAAGCTCATTTACATATTTAGTCACTGCATAGGGTGATAATGGATTACCAATATTTTCTTCTATCTTTGGTAAGGCCGGGTGGTCACCATAAGTTGAACTACTCGCTGCATAGGTAAAGCTTTTAACTTTAGCGTCACGAGCGGCCACTAGCATATTTAGAAAACCGGTGGTATTAACAGAATTTGTATTAATTGGATCAGCAATTGAACGGGGTACTGAACCCAATGCAGCCTGATGCAATATATAATCAACACCTGCTGACGCTAGCTGGCAGTCTTCTAAATTCCGAATATCGCCTAGAATAAAACTAAACCGAGACCATTGCTTGTCACTAACCAAACTTTTCACTTCGTCTAAATTATGCTGATGACCTGTTGCAAAGTTATCCAATCCAACCACGGTCTGATTTAACAGCAACAACGTTTCCAGTAGATTTGAGCCTATAAAACCTGCAACACCGGTAACAAGCCAAACTTTAGGGTCTGAAATTAATTGCTGTTTAATTTTTTCATACTGCATACCTAATAACCTTTAAAGACGCATATCTACTGACTCTGCGGGCAATACATACTTTAAATCATAAAGTACGCTGTCAGGCTTAGTCAGCGCACGGATGCCTGAAGCGCCCATTTCGCGAAACTCTTTATGACCCACGGCCAGAATTACAGCATCGTATATGCCCTGCTGCGGTGTACTCTGCACTGCAATATTATATTCATGTTGGGCTTCGTCCGCACTTACCCAGGGGTCAAATACGTCAGCTTCTACACCATATTCCTTTAACTCTGCCAGTATATCCACCACCTTGGTGTTGCGTATATCCGGGCAGTTCTCTTTAAAAGTTAGGCCCATCACCAGTACTTTCGCACCTGAGACGTGAATGCGCCGTTTAATCATCGTTTTTACCAGTTCACTAACAACATAGCGCCCCATGCTATCGTTAATTCGTCGCCCAGCCAGTATCACTTCGGGGTGATAACCAACTGACTGCGCCTTGTGAGTTAAATAGTAAGGATCAACACCAATGCAATGACCGCCAACTAACCCCGGCCTAAATGGCAAGAAGTTCCACTTAGTACCCGCGGCTAACAATACCTCTTCGGTATCGATGCCTAATTTATTAAAAATTAATGCCAGTTCGTTAATCAGGGCAATATTTAGATCACGCTGAGTGTTTTCTATTACCTTAGCCGCCTCGGCCACTTTTATAGAGCTTGCTTTAAAAGTGCCAGCAGTAATAATGCTGCGATAAAGGCTATCAACAAATTCGGCAACTTCAGCATTCGATCCTGACGTTACTTTTTTGATAGTCGTCACGCGATGCTCTTTATCACCCGGATTAATTCGCTCAGGGCTGTAACCCGCAAAAAAATCAATATTGTATTTAAGCCCGGAGACACGTTCGATAACCGGAATACAGTCTTCCTCTGTTGCACCCGGGTATACAGTTGACTCGTAAATTACAATATCGCCGGCTTTAATTACCCCACCGAGGGTTTCAGAGGCTTTAATTAAAGGAGTTAAGTCTGGCTGGCGATGCTCATCAATAGGTGTTGGTACCGTCACAATAAATACATTAGCACGGCGTAAATCTGCAATATCACTGCTGAAACTCAGTTTATCAGTTGAAGCCAGCTCTTCACTGCTCACTTCCAGTGTATGGTCTTCACCCAAGCTAAGCTCATTGATACGTTCCTGGTTAATATCAAAACCCAGGGTTGGGTAATGCTTGCCAAACTCAACCGCCAACGGTAAACCAACATAACCAAGGCCAACAATGGCGATATCTACTTGCGATAAATGCTTCATTGATTCCATATTCCTTTTGTGTCTACCACATAACCTTTGTTCGGGCCTTTTACCTTAAACTGCTTATGGTCAACCAATAAAACATGAATATCTGCTTCAGCAAAGGCATGCGCTGCGCTCGAAAGAGTCTGTATGGATAATTTTGCAGGTAGCGTTTCAATATTGGGCTCTACTAACAACATTGGGCCGCTATGAAGTGCAATTAGCTGCTGCGCAATTGCCATAGCAGGGCTTTCACGCAAGTCGTCAATATCAGGTTTAAATGCCAAACCGTAGCAGGCAATAGTCACGTCTTTTGCAGTTTTATCGGCATTGTCCTGCAGAAAATCGAAAACCGCCAGTTTAACTTTGTCGATTACCCACTCTGGCTTGCTGTCATTTACTTCTCGCGCTGTGCGGATAAGCCTGGCCTGCTCTGGTGTTTTGCTGACAATAAACCAGGGGTCCACTGCGATACAGTGGCCGCCTACACCAGGGCCCGGCTGCAGAATATTGACCCGCGGGTGGCGATTTGCTAGCTTTATCAGCTCCCATACATTGATATCGAGCTCATCGCAGATCATCGATAACTCATTGGCAAAGGCAATATTAACATCGCGAAAGCTGTTTTCGGTAAGCTTAGCCATTTCTGCGGTGCGGGCATTGGTAACTACACATTCACCTTGCACAAAGGTTTTATATAACGCAACGGAAGCCGCTGAACACTTCGGCGTCATACCGCCTATTACCCGATCGTTCTCAATAAGCTCACGCATAACATGGCCTGGTAATACACGTTCAGGGCAATGGGCAACCCGGATATCAGAATCTTCACCATGAGTTTGTGGAAAGGTTAAGTCAGGCCTTGCAGCCGCTAACCAGGCCGCCATTTGCTCGGTAGCACCCACAGGCGATGTTGATTCAAGTATAACCAGGTTACCCTTGGTAAGTACTGGCGCGATGGCATTGGTGGCTGCCTCAATATAGCTTAAATCAGGCTCGTGGTTATCGCCTTTAAACGGCGTTGGCACTGCAACGATAAAGGCATCAGCAGCTTCTGGTTTGGTAGTTGCCTTTAAATAGCCTTCGGTAACGGCCGCATGAACAACTATATCGAGATCAGGCTCGACAATATGAATTTTACCCTGATTAATGGTATCAACTGCTTTTTGATTAACGTCAACACCGATAACTTTTATTTTACGAGAGGCAAATACTGCCGCAGTTGGCAATCCTATATAACCCAGGCCAATCACGGACAAAGAAGAAAATTTCATTAATTAATTACCTTGATAAAGCGTATTGAGAATTCGTTGGCAGGCCTTGCCGTCACCATAAGGGTTATGGGCACGGCTCATGCTTTCATAAGCTGCAGTATTGGTAAGCAGAATACTGACTTCAGAAACAATTTTATCCACATCGGTACCTACCAGTTTTACTGTGCCTGCTGAAACCGCTTCTGGCCGCTCTGTCGTTTCGCGCATCACCAGCACTGGCTTGCCCAGAGAGGGGGCTTCTTCCTGAATACCGCCAGAGTCTGTGAGAATAATATGCGAGCGCATCATCAGGTAAACAAAGGGTAAATAGTCTTGCGGCTCGATTAAAAACACATTTTTTAATCCCGACAATAAACGATTAACCGGCTCTTGCACATTAGGGTTTAAATGCACCGGATAAACAATTTGGCTATCAGGAAACTTAACCGCAATTCGCCGCAGAGCTTCACAAATACGTTCAAATCCGCCACCAAAACTCTCCCGCCGGTGACCGGTAACCAGTACCATTTTTTTGCTGCTATCTAAAAATATGTAATGGCTTGCTAGCATTGCGGCAAGTTCAGTATTTAATTCTATTTTTTGTTTTACCAACAACAATGCATCGATAACGGTATTACCAGTTACACCAATACTTCTGGCATCTACATTCTCAGCGATTAAATTTTGTTCTGAAGTTGCAGTTGGGGCAAAATGAAAACTGGCTAATGCGCCGGTAAGTTTACGATTACCTTCTTCCGGCCAGGGGCTATAGATATTACCTGTGCGTAACCCCGCCTCTACATGCCCAACTTTTATTTGCTGATAGTAAGCAGCTAAAGACGCCGCCAGTGTGGTAGCCGTGTCACCATGCACCAGCACTACATCTGGCTTAAACTCAGCCAGTACCGGTTGTAAGCCTTTAAGAATACCGGTGGTAACATCAGTAAGCGTTTGACCAGCTTTCATAATATTCAGATCATAGTCCGGCGTTATTTCAAATAGTGCCAATACCTGATCTAACATTTCCCTGTGTTGCGCAGTGACACAGACTTTAGCATCAAAACGACTATCAGCTGCCAGGGCATGTACCAAAGGCGCCATCTTTATTGCTTCCGGCCGGGTACCAAATACAGTTAATACTTTCATTAATTAATTCTTTTGAGCAAAGTAACGCACCAAGACAACTGAAGTTGATAATGTGCCACCTAAAATAACTGCAAGTATCAATATTAATGCTCTCGCCGGTTTTGCTTTTTTCTCAGGCACAACTGCTGTGTCAATTGTTTTAAATGCATACTCGTCCCGCACATTGGCCAGCATTACTGTTTTAGTTTGCTCTTCAATTAATGAAAATAGCATAGTGCGTACATCGGCAATATTGGTTTGGTTAACCTGAGTGGTTAAATAGTCAATACTTTTTTGTGCTTCAGCCAATTCCCTGTCGCGCATTTCGTGATTAATTGCTTCTACTAACTGATCTATCCACTGCTTTGCCAAGACTGGAGAATAGTGCTCGATACTTAACTTAATCATTCCTGTAGTGCTATCTTCAGATATTCGGATCAACGCCATGAATGCTTCATACGTCTCCTGCACACTTGGCTTTTCACTGAAAGGCTCCTGGACAGACCTAACCCATTTCATTGTTCTTTCATCGTATAGCTCAGGGTCAATAACCAGTTTGTTTTCTGATCGAATCCAGCCTTCTGCCGCCATTACTGGCACAAATAAATTACGATTTTCAATAAAACGGCCAATAAATTCCCGCGATTTAAGAATTTCAATAGTCAAGGCGGTTTTGTCAGCACCTTTTCCGCCTAAGTTAACCCCAGCCAACGCTGCCAGGCCTCCCAACTGTCCTGGAATTTTAAGACCCGACTCTTCTGACACCGGCGCCAGCAAAACTTCGCTTTTATAAATATTCGGCAGGCTTAAGGCGTAAAACACTGCTGCAACGGCAAATACAAAGGTAGTAGCGATAATTATCCATTTACCCTGCCAGATAGCCCGGAATAATTCACGCAGGTCGATTTCGTCGTCGGCAGGTTTTTGATGTTGAGATACTTGTTCAGTCATGTCTTCCCTTAAAACGAATTAAGCGCAGCGATGGCGACAGCCGTCTGATAGAAAATCTGGGTAACCTGGGCCCACATACTTAAGTTGTCTTTATATTCGGTATCAAGCGGCGCAATAATGGTATCGCCCGGTTGTAAGCGGGTGCTGGAAACAGCAAACCAGCTACTTTGCGGAATAACCACTGAGCCATCGGCGCGGATAACATAGACACGCTCTTCGTCGGCACGCTTACGCAAACCGCCAGCAAGTTTTAAGTAATCATTAAGGGACATTGCCGGGTCGAAACGGTGACTACTGGGATGTTGCACCTCACCAAGAATGGCGACAGTATTATTGATGCGAGGAATGGACAACATATCGCCATCCTGCACCCGGATACTGTGATGCGGATTGCCGGCAATTATACTGTCTAAATCAATTACTAACCTGCCAACCGGCTTTTGTTGCTCTAACTCGCTAAGCATAGCGCTGGCATCAGCTACTGGTAACGTTGGCCCATCGGCAGTAAGGGCTTTAGCCGCAATATCAGCCCGCAGCTGGCTAATCAGCTTGGCCATTTGCTCGCTTTCTGTTTCCTGAATAATTTCCCGGGTAAATACCGCACCGCGGCTAAAGGCGTTAGCTGTTAAGCCACCCGCACGCTTTATTACATCGGCCAGGCTTTCGTTTTGCTGAATGGTATAGACACCCGGGAACCGCACTTCACCACGTAAGCTGATGCTGCGGGTAAAATTCCAGTCTGGCGTTTCAAATACGTTTAATGTGTCGCGACTGGTCAGCGTTGGGTTGTAATCACCAGAGAAAACCGCATTGAGATTCAGCGCGATATGACTTGTTTCAACCGCACCAAGCGTTTCATTATACTCTGCGCGGGTAAGCTCTGCCCGGTTAGCAAACGCCGATTGTGCCAGGCCGCCGGCAGCGATAATTAAATCACTTACCCTGCCATTTTTAGTCAGTGGATAGCTGCCAGCTACCTTAACGTTACCAGCCACATTAACAATTTGTGGCTGTAAGTTATACCGTGCCTGTTGCTCCAGTTTGGTCATAACAGGCACCAATAACTCAGTACGGGTTAAGTGCGCCGTGTAAGGCAGCAAGCGGCTGTCGAACATATACTGCTGTTTAACCCGGTTAAGATGATATTCAATTTGATGTGCCTGTTCGACGGTGAAAAAACCAAAGTCGGTTTCTTGTAATACCAGCGCTGCCGGCTCATCGATACTTTGCACGGTAAGTTTTTCCAGCTCGATGAATAGTTGCTTACGCTGATAACTGCCATCGCCATGCGGAAACACTAATAGCATATCGCGCGCCTGCAAGGTTAAGTTACTGGCGCTGGCGGGCTCGGTTATTGCCTGGCCTAAATTAAACTGAATAACCTCGATATCACCGGCGTTACTGCGCTCCCGGACAATAAGGGCGTAATCTAAATCGGCTACCATATGGACACCAGACCATAAGGTGGGTAATACATCTGCCACCGTTAACCCCGGCTGCCAGGCAAACTGACCGGGGCGGATCACGGCCCCGGCGACGGTTATGCTGTTTTCAACCCGGGGGGAGGTAGCGGCGATAGTTAATACATCCCCATTTTTAGCCGGGGTAGCAGCATCAGCTGAACTGGTCAGGTTCAGGCTTAATAAATCGCGCATATTGTCTTTATTAAAACGTTGTAATACCGCATTGCGTGGATAGGCACCGGCTTTGCTGCCGCCGGCCATTTGTAGCACATCAGCCAGGGTTTCAGTGCCTTTAAGCTCATAAATTGCAGGACGCTGTACTTCACCTTTTACTTCAACTAATGCTTTAACCGGCTCGACAAATACCACATCGCCATGCTGCAGGTTAACATCGGTGATGGCATTACCTTTTAACAATAATTCATACAAATCAACGTTTGCCAGGGTTTTACCGCCGCGGTTCACTTTAATGTGCCGCAAGCTGCCGATATCGGACACACCGCCGGCCACAAACAGGGCCTGAGTAACGGTCGTCATCGCAGATACCGCATAAGCACCGGGCTGCTTTGCTTCACCGGCGATAATAATATTAATAGTACGCAACTGGCCCATGCTAACTGTTGCGTTGACACCGATTTTCGCGTTTTGCACCCGCTCGACAATCAGCTCGCGCGCCTGATTGAAGCGCAGACCGCTGACATTAACGGTGCCAATTTCGGGCAGGCTGATACTGCCGTCACGATTAACCGTTAATTCATAACTGGTGTTCTCTTTACCAAACAACTGCAGCTCCAGGCTGTCATCCGGGCCTAAAATGTAACTGTCTGGCACCGGTACATTGGTAACAGGGGCAAAGGTACTGACCTCACTGTTAAACAGCTTTAAACCAAAACGTTCTAATTGATTGTCAGGTTTTGTATTGCGATCGAGTGAGTTGCGTTCAGCCTGCCCTTCACGGTCTGGCTGGCGCAATTGCTGCTCCAACGGTTTAACCGGCTCAGACTCACTGGTATTTGCTTGGTTGGCTGTGCCAGCCATGCTCGGCAAATCGTATCCATATTGTTTGGCTAAACGCTCCTGCTCTGCCCGCGGCAGTTTTTGAAACTGCTCTATCATTGCCGGCGAGATCGCCTGAGCGGAAGCCATAGCAGTGGTTAACCCTAAGGTTAAAGCCAGAAAACTAAGTTGGACAAATCTAAGCACCCGGAAACTCCGTTTTTAATAAGTATTTCGTTAACAGCAGCGGCGCTGCTTATTACTGGTTTAGCTTCAGACACGCTACCGCCATTAGGTTACAGCACCCTAAAGGCTGATGACACGACGACTTGTCTGATGACGCTTAAAAAGTTGCGGAATTCTACCTTTTTAAGCGACATTAATCGAACACTATTAACAGTTATTGACTGCCACTAACTCTTGTCTGGCTGGCTTTTGCTTATCTGCTGGTTATCCATTGTGGTTTTTACCCACTGCCCCAACAGGTTAAGTAACACGATACTGCGCTTATCACCATCGGCCAGCTGATACACTGCCTGAATACCGCTGAACGGGCCATTAAGCACGGTAAGTTCATCACCGGGTTTAAACGGCTGGTTCTGATCTTCCTGCTGCTGCTGCGCCAGTTGCTGCTGGCTTAACGCGGCAATAAGTGTCGCCGGCACTTGCGCCAATTGCTGACCGAAGCGGACAAAATCGGTAATACCACGGGTACTGCGGATAGTGCTGAGGTTAAGCTGTTCACTACTGATTTGTAAAAATAAATAGCGTGGAAACATTGGCTCGGTTACTTTTACCTGCTTGCCGGCTTTTAGTTTGTTGACAGTGAGCAGTGGTAAAAAACTGTGAAAACCCTGATTCGCCAGATGCTGCTGGGCTCGCTGCTCTTGCCGCGGCTTGCAGTAAAGTAAGTACCAGCTGTTTTTATCCATGTTACCCAAAGCCCTGTTACCAGCCCCCATTTTACCAGCGACGCTCCCAGCGCACGCCGATACCCTGGCTAAAGTCAGCTTCAGCTGCTCTGAGCGTGTCACGACTTAACTGGCCATCGATAGTCAGTAAACCATTAAATAACTCCAGCTGATAACCGGCCGCCAGCTGGCTGCGCTTGTTAACCGGTATAGCCGCCACTAAAGCGGTATTTTCGTTGTAGCTGGCGTGACTGAGGTTAGCATAAAAACTGCTGCCATCGCGATAATGCAGCTCTACCCCGGCCAGCCAACGCTTAGCAGCCTGACCATAGGGTGTATCGTGTTGCAGGCTTTGCCACTGCTGCATGTCCTCAGCAGTTTCTTTATATTCTGCCACCAGCATAGCCTGGACGCTGCGGTTAGCAATAAGGTATTCCGCACCGGCCAGCCAGCCGTATTTGCTGTTATTCAAGCTGATTTCACTGTACGCCGACAGGTTGCTGTTGATAGTAAAACGACCATCAAGGCTAACGGTGTTTATTCTGCTATCGGGAAATTGGTAAGAAGGGCTAAGATGCCCTGCTACTGTGACCAGCGAAGGTGCAACGCTGTTGACACGATGCAACTGTGAGCCACTGATAGCAAATTCGAAGCGGGTATGGGGTTTAAAGTTAACTCTGGCAGCCAGCACTTTAGCGTGGCGCAGTAAGGCACTGCCGGGTTGCTCGGCCAGCACCAGCTGGATATTAACTGCACCCAGCGGTTCCAGCACTGATAATAATGGCTCGCTGCTGTTTAAACGACTTAGCTGTAATGATTTTAATGGCCGGCCAGTGTTGCTGAAATTAGCACTGCTATCGTAACCCGGGCCCCACCACAGCTGCTGCTGGGCGGCACTTAATACCCAATTGCCTACGGTATAGGCTGCATAGCTACCATCCCAGTTGTTGTCAGCGGCAAAGCCATTGGCAAAATGATTGCTGTCAGCAAAGGTTTTACTGATACCCAGCGCCCAGTTTTCACCAATAAAATCGGTAGCAATATTCACTTCAGCCTGGTGTTGATAGGCCTTGCCAAAACCATTGCTGGCAACAGGATCTGAGCTTGCTGCCAGACTGAAAGATTTGATAACGGGCTGTTTGGCAAAATCGGCGGCTGAGATAACCCGCAAATAAGCAAATAACTGGCTGTTGTTCATGCTGGCGGTATTGATATTAGCTAAATCCGTTAACAAGGGTTGCCACATTAACGGATAGGTCGTAACAGGCGCACGCAGATAGCCGCCGTCTGCCAGAATCTTTATACTGCTGCGCAAGTACCTGTCATCGGTATCTACCCAGGGTGCAGCCTGACTAACAAAGGCTGATGCACTTAACGCAAGCGTCAGAAAAAATCCGGAGAAACGCATTGTAAAAAACATCCTGTAAGATGATAGCCTTTAGAAACGGCGTGGATGGTAGCAGACCGCTGTTATCGTGACAAGCAGTATGCTTGTACCGTTTTTAACAGGCCACTTTTTAAGCTTTCAAGTGGCTGCCAGCGAAGGTTAGTTTGGATTTTTGTACAATCAATAGCATAGCGTCTGTCATGTCCGGGCCGGTCGGCCACAAACTGAATAAACTGGCGGTAACTCTCGCCTTTTGACAGCTGGCAGAAGCCGGCAGGTGCCAGTTCATCCAGCAGATCATAAATTTGCTGTACCAAAGTCAGGTTACTGAGCTCGTTTAAGCCACCAATGTTGTAACTCTCACCGACATCACCTTTGGTAAGCACCAGATACAATGCCGCGGCATGGTCATCCACATACAGCCAGTCACGGATTTGCTGACCGTCGCCATAAACCGGTATAGGTTTGCCTGCCAGGGCACTGCTGATGGTTTTAGGGATAAGCTTTTCACTGTGCTGGCCCGGGCCATAGTTATTACTGCAGTTGCTGATAAGCACTGGCAGGCCATAGGTGCGATGCCAGGCCCTGACCAGATGATCTGAGCTGGCCTTGCTGGCTGAATAAGGGCTGCTGGGTGCGTAAGGTGTGGTTTCGGTAAACAGGTTATCTGTTTCATCTAAATCACCAAACACTTCATCAGTGGACACATGATGAAACCGGAATACTTGCTGCTCAATGGCGGTTAAGGTTTGCCAGTAACTGCGCGCAGCTTCAAGTAACGTGTAGGTGCCTATTATATTTGTCTGAATAAAGTCTGCAGGGGCATTAATGGAATTGTCAACATGGCTCTCGGCGGCCAGGTGCATGACAGCGTCAGGTTTAAAGCGGGCAAACAGCTGTTGCAGCAACGAAGCGTCACAAATGTCACCCTGTACCATGTTCACCCGGGGCTCAGTATTAAAACGCTCTACTGCAGCTAAATTAGCGGCATAAGTAAGTTTATCCAGCACCAGCAGCTGATGTCCGGTATGCTTTAGCAGATAATTAACCAACGCACAGCCAATAAAACCCGCACCGCCGGTGATCATTATCCTAAAATTACTCTGACCCATTTAATTATTCACTCCGACCCTTTTTAAGTAATAACTTATTCACTCAGACCCATTTTCTGCAGGCAGGAGGCGAGGCTATCTTGCCATGGCGGCAGACTAAGACCTAGCTGCTCAGTCAGCGCCTCGCTGGACAGCGCGCTGAAGGCCGGGCGCTTTGCCAGGGCGGGCCATTGTTTGCTACTGACGGCACTGACAGCGATATTGCTGCCTGTTAACCTGACAATCTCCTGTACCAGTTGGTACCAGCTAGCCTGGCCCTGCCCGGCGCAGTGCAGCAGTTGAGTGCTGGCAAAGCGCTCAGCAAAGCCTGCCGCTGTTACCAGCCCAACACAAAGCGCTGCCAGTTCACTGGCGTAGGTTGGGCTGCCGATTTGGTCGTTAACCACTTGCAGAGGGTTACCCTGACCAATTTGGTTAACAATACTGCGAACGAAGTTATGGCCAAATTCACTATACAGCCAGCTGGTACGCAGAATCAGGCCGGCAGGAGCGATATCGAGCATTAGCTGTTCGCCAGCGAGTTTGCTTTTACCATACTGATTAAGCGGCGCCGGCATGTCTGTTTCGGTATAGGGTTTTGTTTGCTGACCGTTAAAAACATAGTCGGTACTAAACTGCAGTAATGCTGCGCCGCTGGCTCTGGCGAAGTCACTGAGCTCAGCCACCAACTTCTCGTTTAACTGCCAGGCAAGTGCTATTTGCTGCTCAGCCTTATCTACCGCGGTAAAAGCACAGGTATTAATAATGATTGTCGGGGCATACTGCTTAAGGCAGCGTTTCAGCGCGGCGCTGTCGGTAACATCCAGCTTATGGCGCGGGATAAAATAAAACAGCTGACGAACAGGTTGTGGCAACAAAGTCACCTCTGCCTGAAATGCTTGTCCTAATTGGCCTGAGGCGCCCAGAACCAGGATCCGGTCAGTCATATAAGTTGTCAGTATATTTAAAATGCACCGGAAGATTGCTTAACAGCGATAGCTGCCGATCTTTCGCTGATAACAGCAATTGATCAGCCGGTAACAACCAGTCAATGGCCAGTGCTGGATCGGCATAGTAAATACCGCAGTCATCGGCAGGGCTGTAATAATTATCAACTTTATATTGCAATAAAGCTTGCGGGCTTAGTGTCAGATAACCATGAGCAAAGCCGCGGGGGACGAATAGCTGCTGCGGTTTGTCTGCAGACATTTTAGTAACCAGATGCTGACCGAAAGTCGGGCTGCCATGGCGGATATCAACAATAATATCTAACACAGCCCCCTGCACTACCCGCACCAGTTTACTTTGGGCAAACGGCGGTTTCTGATAATGCAGGCCACGTAATACGCCTATTTTTGAAACTGCTTCATTGTCCTGGATAAAACGCACTGAGTGGCCAGCAGCTTCATCCAGTTGCTGTTGCCGGTACATTTCACAGAATGAGCCGCGCTCGTCGCGATGCGGTTGATATTCCAGCAACAGTGCTCCATCCAGGCTAAGTTTGCTAATCTTCATACTGATTATTATAGCTTCCTGTTATTCAAGCAGCTGCAGCAAATACTGGCCGTACTGAGTATTGTCTATTGCTGCAGCCAACGCCGCTAACTTTTCTCTGGTGATATAACCTGACTCATACGCTATTTCTTCTAAACATGCTACTTTTAAGCCCTGGCGCTTTTCGATAACTTCAATATAGGCTGATGCTGCCTGCAGGTTCTCGGGAGTACCGGTATCTAGCCAGGCAAAACCACGGCCCAGCATGGTTAATGCCAGGCGCTGTTGTTGCAGATACTGCTGATTTAAGTCGGTAATTTCAAGTTCACCTCGCGCAGAGGGCTTCAGCAGACGTGCTTTTTCAACAACATCAGCAGGATAAAAATACAGTCCGGTTACCGCATAATGACTTTTCGGTTGCGAAGGCTTTTCCGCTATCGAGACTACTTTGCCGGAGCTATCTACCTCGGCTACGCCGTAGCGCTCGGGATTACTAACCCGGTAACCAAATATTGTCGCCATATTCTGCTTAACGGCCGTTTTCGCCTGCTGCAGCAAAGCGCTGAAGCCATGACCAATAAAAATATTATCACCCAGTACCAGACAAGCAGGGCTGCCAGCGAGAAAATCTTCAGCAAGAATAAAAGCCTGAGCGATTCCATCAGACGACGGTTGAATGCAGTAGCTAAAACTGACACCAGAATCGCTACCATCGCCCAGCAGGCGCTTAAAAGCGGCTTGATCCTCTGCAGTGGTAATGATCAGAATGTCACGGATCCCGGCCAGCATCAGCACTGATATTGGGTAGTAAATCATCGGTTTGTCGAAGATTGGCAATAATTGCTTTGAAACACCCCGGGTTATCGGATGCAAACGGCTACCGGTTCCACCTGCCAATACTATCCCTTTTACGCCGCTACCTGCTTTGGCGATACCCATACCTGCCCCGTATCTGACAATCTCAAACAAAGCCCGCATCTTACCAAAATAAAATGGGTCAGAGTGATTTTAACTTAACTTACAAAATCACTCTGACCCATTTTATTGCTTTGGCAGCAGATAATGCTATATTTTTATAACTTTAATTAACCTAATATTAATATGGCACGCAGGAAGCGATATCTGATAGCCAATATGCCTTACCATGTGGTGCAAAGGGGCCACAACCGCAGCAATTGCTTTTTGGGTGATGCTGACAGAGCTTGCTATTTATCAATTCTAGAACGGTATTTAGTGGTCTATCAGGTACGGCTTCATGCTTTTGTGTTGATGAGCAATCATGTTCATTTGCTAATGACGGCAACTAAGAATGGAGCTATTTCAAGTTTGATGCAGAATCTTGGTCGTGACTATGTGCACTATTTTAATAAACGATATCAACGGGTGGGGACATTGTGGGATGGGCGCTTTAAAGACAGCCTGGTAGATACCGACCAGTATTTTCTGACTTGTCAGCGTTATATCGAACTTAATCCGGTAAGGGCTAATTTGGTTACTGATCCCGCTGACTATCATTGGTCGAGTTATCACGCCAATGCCAGAGGCATACCAATCAAGATCATCAGCCCGCACCAATGTTACCTTAATCTGGCCGATACCGATGATGCACGGATAACAAGTTACCGAACGTTATTTGACCAGCAGTTTGCAGAAAACGAGCTAACCCAAATCCGCGATGCGATTAAGCATAATTACCCGCTGGCGAACGAAAGTTTTGTGCAGCATATAACCAACAAGTACAACATTCGTTTTGGCAGGCGCAATAAAGGCAGGCCAGAAAAAGGGTCAGAGTGAATAGTTTATTCACTCTGACCCTTTTTATATTACAGTCTTAAATCTGCAGTACCGGCTGGTAGCAGGTATTTAAGATCGTAAATAATATGCTCAGGTTTAGTCAGGGCTTTGATGCCCTGAGCGCCCATCTCGCGGAACTGTTTGTGCGCCACAGCCAGGATAACGGCATCGTAACTGCCATTTTCAGGGGAGTTAATCGGCGTAATGCCGTATTCGTGCTCGGCTTCTTTACTATCAACCCAGGGGTCGTATACATCGGCGGTAACACCGTATTCTTTTAATTCGCTGACAATATCAATCACTTTGGTATTGCGGATATCCGGGCAGTTTTCTTTAAAGGTCAGCCCCATTAGCAATACTTTTGCGCCAGCGACATGAATTCGTTTTTTGACCATGGCTTTGACCAGTTCGCTGACGACATAGCGGCCCATACTGTCGTTTATGCGCCGGCCGGCCAGAATAACTTCCGGATGATAACCTATCGATTGGGCTTTATGGGTTAGATAGTACGGATCAACTCCGATGCAATGCCCCCCCACTAAACCCGGCCTGAATGGCAGGAAGTTCCACTTGGTGCCGGCGGCCAGCAATACTTCTTCGGTATCGATACCCAGTTTATTAAAAATAACGGCCAGCTCGTTTATCAGCGCGATATTTAAATCCCGCTGGGTGTTTTCAATCACCTTAGCGGCCTCAGCCACCCGGATGCTGCTGGCCTGATAAGTACCGGCAGTAATAATACTGGCATATAACGCATCGACTGTGGCTGCGATAGCCGGTGTTGAACCTGAGGTGACTTTTTTAATGGTGGTAACCCGGTGCTCTTTATCACCCGGGTTTATCCGCTCCGGGCTGTAACCGGCATAAAAATCGATATTATATTTAAGGCCGCTTACCCGCTCGATCACCGGAATACAGTCTTCTTCGGTCGCGCCGGGATAAACCGTTGATTCGTAGATAACAATGTCGCCTGGCTTAATCACTTTACCGAGGGTTTCGGAGGCTTTAATTAATGGCGTTAAATCCGGCCGGCGGTGCTCGTCGATAGGTGTGGGTACCGTAACAATATAAATATTGGCACTTTTTAAATCATCCAGCTGATGGCTGAACTGCAGTTTAGACGCGCTGGCCAGCTCTTCGCTACTGACTTCCAGCGTATGATCAGTGCCCTTTTTTAATTCCGCTACCCGGGCCTGATTAATATCAAAGCCGAGCGTCTGATAATGCTTACCAAATTCCACGGCAAGTGGCAGGCCGACGTAGCCAAGGCCGATAATGGCCAGTTTTGCATCTGTTAAAGCTGTCATATCATTCCTTTTGCCATTATTTGGCTGGCTGGGCAATATACCAGGGCATCGCTACTGCGATACCTTCATTAATGGTGTGGCTGGGCAAATAGCCAAGCATAAGCCGCGCTTTACTGACGTCGGCCTGGGAGTGCCGGACATCGCCCGGCCGGAAATCAGCATATTCCGGCGCATGCGGGTAGGCAATACCATTGCTGGCCAGCGCGCTCTGAATAGCTCTGAACAGCTGGTTCAGGGTGGTTCTGTCGCCTACCGCCACATTAAACACTTCACTTTGTTCAATCTCTGCCAGTGCTGCACGCAGATTAGCCTGGACGGCGTTATCAACAAAACAAAAATCGCGGCTGGTTTCACCGTCACCGTTAATCACCACCTTGTCGCCGGCAATCATTGCTGCAGTCCATTTTGGGATCACGGCCGCATAGGCACCGTTTGGGTCTTGTCTTGGTCCAAACACATTAAAGTAGCGCAGACCAATACTGTGAAAGCCATAGCTGCGACTGAACACATCTGCGTATAGCTCGTTGACATATTTAGTGATGGCATATGGGGATAGTGGCTTGCCAATATTGGCTTCCACCTTGGGTAGCGCCGGGTGATCGCCATAGGTTGAACTGGATGCCGCGTAAACAAAGCGTTTGACCCCGGCATTGCGGGCGGCCAGCAGCATATTCAGAAAACCACTGATATTGACGTCATTGGTCGTCACCGGATCGGCCAGCGAACGCGGTACTGAACCAAGTGCAGCCTGATGCAATACATAATCCGCACCGGCTACTGCCTGAGCGCAATGTTCAGGATTGCGAATATCGCCTTCAATAAAATTGAAGCGTTGCCACTGCTCCGGACTTACCAGGTTTTGTACTTCATCTAAATTGCGTTGATGGCCGGTGGCAAAGTTATCCAGGCCGGTAACCTGCTGCTCAGCGGCCAGTAATGCCTGCAGTAAATTAGAACCGATAAAACCGGCGCAGCCCGTTATAAGCCAGCGGCGTGGCCCGGCACCACTGGTTAAACTGCTGATAATCTGACTAAAATCCATGTCTGCTAATCCTTATTGCTACGCTAACATTTTGGCTAACATGCTGGTCGACGTGTTCACCGGGTGCAGCATAACATGGCCAACAAATCGATTTAAACATCTGTTTATTCATTATCGCCTGCTGCTAGCTGCTGTTTAATTGCAGTAACAATGCGTTCGCAGGCTTTACCATCACCATACGGGTTATGGGCAAAGCTCATGGTCTGATAGTATTCACTGTCGGTTAATAGCCGGCTGACCTGCTCGACAATTTTCTGGCGGTTAGTCCCGACCAGCTTCACCGTACCGGCACTGACAGCTTCCGGTCGCTCTGTGGTGTCGCGCATAACCAGCACAGGCTTACCCAGTGACGGTGCTTCTTCCTGAATGCCACCCGAATCAGTTAACACGATAGTGGCGTTACTCATTAAATAAACGAATGGCAGATAATCCTGAGGCGGTATTAAATGCACGTTTGTAACATCGCTGAGCAACCGATACACTGGCTCGCGGACATTCGGGTTTAAATGAACCGGATAAACAATATCACAATCAGGAAACGCTTTGGCGAGATCTGCCAGGGCGGCACAAATTTGCTCAAAGCCGTCACCAAAGCTTTCGCGCCGGTGGCCGGTAACCAGAATTAAACGCCGGCCATGCTGGCCATACGGAAACTGTTGGGCAAACGCATTACTAAGCTTGTCGTCCTGACCAATTTTACTGACAACCTGCAGCAACGCATCAATGACAGTATTGCCGGTAACGACTATGCTGGCGGCGGCCACATTTTCAGCCAGTAAATTTGCCGCCGAAGTGTCGGTGGGGGCAAAATGCAAGCGAGTAATAGCGCCGGTCAGTTTGCGATTCGCTTCTTCCGGCCACGGACTGTAAATATTGCCGGTTCGTAACCCGGCCTCAACATGGCCCACGGCAATTTTTTCATAGTAGCAAGCCAGCGCTGCAGCAAAAGTGGTACTGGTATCACCATGCACCAGCACAATATCAGGCTTAAAATCGCGCAGTACCGGCTTTATTTTCAATAAAATGCTGGTGGTAACATCAAACAAGTCCTGGCCGGATTTCATAATTGCCAGATCATACTCAGGCTCTATCTGAAATAAACTGAGCACCTGATCCAGCATTTCCCGGTGCTGGCCGGTAACGCATACGCGGCTGTCAATCTCACTGTCAGTTTTTAACAGATTAACCAGCGGTGCCATTTTTATCGCTTCGGGGCGGGTTCCGAATACGCTGAGTACTTTAATCATAATAATCCTTAATTCTGTTACTCCATTTAAATCACTCTGACCCCTTTTTTATCGGCTGGTGCAGAAAAAGGGGTCAGAGTGATTTTATTTATTGGAATTCATCAAGATAGTCCAGCAGCTCGTCATCCAGCTCTTCTTCTTCAGGTTGCGGCGGATTACCGTCGTATATTTTAAATTCCTGACGCTGATAATATGACTCTTTGACAAAAGAATAAGGGTCAAGCGAGTCTTCCAGCATTTGCTCAACATTCATAAGTTGTTCGCGACTGTCCAGCGCGTCAATAGCAAAGCGGGTAAGGGTCAGTGGTGTATTTAGCAACCCGAGTGGAAAGTATAGTCCATCGACAATGCCACCGGCCGTACCGCGGACTGTGGTGGGCCCTCTGGCCGGGATCATTAAGAAGGCACCATCACCTACTCCCCAAACTGCCAGGGTCTGACTGAAGTCTTCTTCCACTTCGGCCAGACCAATTTTTGCCGCAACATCAAATAAGCCTAAAATACCAACGGTAGAATTAACCAGAAACCGGCCGGCGCTCACTGCGGCCCGGCCAGGCTTACCCTGCAGTAAACCGTTGATAAAACTGGCAGGCTCACTGAGGTTATCAACCGCATTAATTAAGCCTTTGCGGGCCGGCTTTGGTACCACTGTCATATAGCCCACGGTCGCAGGACGTAACAAATATTTGTCGAGGACATCGTAGTTAAAATCCCAGAGTGGCCGGTTTATTTGCTCCAGCGGATCGCGCGGGTCCGTATAGTCCGGCACCACAGGGGTAGCGGCTTCAGCCGCCTCTACATATTCATTATCGTCGCCCGATTGCACGGTGGCGTTGTTCGATTGCGCCGGCTGAGATTGTGAAGCCGGTTTGCCGGCACAACCGGCAATGAACAGGGTAACGGTCAGTACAAAGAGCAGCGGCATCCGATGCTTACAAGTATTTACAGCCATGTCAGGGTTCCAGAGTCAGCGTTACGCTGATTTTTGCATCGTTAAAAGTAAGGACATCCGATTCTACCTGCAGGTCGCCGGCCATTTGCTCAACAGTGCCTGCCTGCGACATTCGCGCCACAACCACCACCTGGTCGGCCCGGTTCAGGCTCCAGTCTGGTTGCATCGCCATTTTCTCATCCAACAGTAATTCCACTTCGCCACTGGGGAGTGGGATCCGCTGCACCGCAAGTGGCAATTTCGGTCCATCGACCGCGCGGGCAAACAAAAACAAACTGGCTTGCGGATTTTCAGCCGCAAGCTCTGGCGCGACGGTTAAGCGCACCCGGATTTGCCGGCCAATGCTCCCGGCACTGTCTACCCCCAGCTCGTTAAGCTTGCTTAGCACCAGCGGATAACGGGGATCAGTCGGTTCCAGTTGTTCAGCCAGTAAACTCCAGGCTTTTATCGCCTCGGCGGTATCGCCTTTTTCATGGGCAATCAGCGCCATTAATGACATGGCATCCAGATTATCCGGCTCGGTTAATAATATTCTGGCAACCGCCCGCCCGGCTCTGGCCAGGTTTTCATCGCCACCTACCACAATCAATGCCTGGGCAAAATTAAGCAATAACGGGATCCGGTTCGGGCTAAGCTTAAGTGATTTTTCAAAGGCCTCGATGGCATCTTCCATTAGCCCCTGTGACATCCAGATCCGGCCCAGCAGCATCCAGGCAACGGCGTCATCGCCCTCTTCTGCCAGTTTGGTACGAAGCGCCAGGGCAAATAAGCGGGTTTCATGCTCAGATAACGGCTCGCCCTGGCCCAGCAAGGCCCGCTCGCCATAACTTGCCAGGTCGGCTCTGGCCTGCTGCCAGTCGGCAAGTTCAGTGTAATGGCCGTTAAAACGGTAAATTGCCGCCACCGCGATCAGCACGAACAACAGCAAGCCCAGATGCCACCAGATTTGCCGCTTGGGCTGCTGGTATTGCATTGTTTGTTGCTGTTGCTGATTAAACTGTTGCTTTAACTCAGCGGCAGCAGCGGCAAAATCCTGCTCTGCCAGCTCGCCACTGTCACGCGCTAATGCCAGCAATTGCAGCCGCTCTTCAAATAATTGCAGCGGAGTCTGATTGTTGGCGGAACTGGCCTTGCGGGGCCAGCTGATAATAATGGCACTGAGAGCCAGCATTATCACTGCAGCAAGCAGTAATGGCCATAACATCATTTTTTACTCCGGTATTGTTCAATCAGTTTATCCAGCTCGGCGTCCAGCTGTTCTGACGGCGCTGTTTCTGCTTGTTGTTCAGCTGAGTGCTCATCTTCATCCGTTACTGCCTGCTGCCTGCGCCGCTGTAGTTGCAAGCCAAACAGAGCCAGCAGCATAAGCAACGGGGCCAGCCATAGTAACAGGGTGTAGCGATTAACAGGCGGCTGATAATGGACAAAATTACCATAGCGGTTAATCATATAATCCAGCACGTCATCACGGCTGCTGCCCTGCATAATCATATCGTAGGTTTTCTGGCGCATATCCACCGATACTACTGCATTGGAATCCGCTATATTCTGGTTCTGACATTGCGGGCAGCGTAATTCAGCAGTCAGCTCCTGGTATAACTGGCGCTGCGTTTCATTTTCAAAGCGCAGCGCCTCCTCAGTGGCCTGCAGCGGCAGGCTAAACAGCAGTAAGGTAAACAACCAGCAGACTGTTTTTATGGCTACTGCTTTCATTCAGAGCCCCCGTCCAGCTGGCGCCATTGCTGATACAGCGGTGCCAGTTTATTGCGCCACACCTGCGGGTTAATGTCGCCAATATGGTGGGCCCGCACTATGCCCAGACTATCAATAATAAAGGTTTCAGGCGCACCACTTACCCCTAGATCGAGCGCCAGGCTGCGATCGAAATCCAGAATATTAAACTGATAAGGATTACCCCGCTGTTGCAATTTGTTACTGACATCGGCTTGTAAGGCGGCTAAATCGAAGCTTTCACCCAGCAAGGGGTCAACCGGTAGCACATAATACAGGCCGATAATTTTAACGCCCTGCTGCTCTCGTAGTTCTGTCATGTAGCTGAGTTCAGCATTACAGGTAGGGCACCAGGTCCCCCAGACGTTCAGTAAAAAGGTCTCGCCGCGCAGTTGTTCCGGCTGCCACCGCTTTGCCGGGTTCATTAAATCGGGCAGATTAAAGGCCGGCAACGGCTTATCGGTGCTGACAGACTCCCGCTCCATCGGGTTGGAGAAAAGACCACTGAGTAAAAACAGTGCCAGTCCGAGAAATAACGCCAGCGGCAGAAAAAACATCAGTTTACGCATTGGCTGCCTCCGTCTGATTTAGCGATGTCGCCACAGGGCCGCTGCGCCGGTACCGTTTATCCAGCAGTGCCACCAAAGCCCCCAGCGCCATTAACAGGCCACCGAGCCAAATCCAGCGGACAAAAGGTTTAACGTATAAGCGCAACGCCCAGGCATTGCCGGGCAGAGTCTCGCCCAGTGACACATATAAATCGCGGCTTAACCTGGCGTGGACTGCCGACTCGGTCATCACGGTACGCTGAATAGTGTAGAAGCGTTTTTCAGCATGTAGCTGGCTGATAAATTGCCCCTTACTGTTATGCACCGCGATTTCTGCTGCTTCGCCACCATAATTGGCGCCATCGAGCGGATAAACCTCCAGCAAGGTGAACTGATAACCTGCCAGGGTAATGCTGTCGTTTACCTGCATCCGCACATCGCGCTCGACACTGAAGGTTTTGGTCATTGCCACCCCAACCACTAACACGGCAAAACCAATATGGGCAATGGTCATGCCGTAATGGCTGGCATGCAGCTTAAAGGCGCCTTTGGTTACCGAGCCAAACTGACTCAGCCGCTGATACAGCTCATACAAGGCTGATACCCCTACCCAGGCGCCAAGCAGCAGGCCGAGCAGCGCCAAATTGGCCTGCACACTCTGCATTGCCGCCAGCGTACCCAGCGCCAGTACCAGACTGGCGACAGCGACTAAACTGAGCGGGCCCAGCAAGGGTTTTACCGGTTGCTGTTTCCAGCGCACCCAAGGCCCCAGGCCCAGCAGCAGCGCAAACGGAATAGTCAGGTAGTAAAACATCTGGTTGAAAAACGGCTCGCCAATCGAAATGGTACCAAGCCCCAGCTCTTTATGAAACAGCGGGAATAAGGTGCCTAAAAACACCACCAGGGTGGCGGTTAATAAAAATACATTATTGCCCCACAACATCACTTCGCGGGAGAACAACTGATAGCGGGCCTGGCTGCGCACTGAATTCATCCGGCTGGCATACAGCGCCAGCGAGCCGCCGATGACCACTAGCAGAAACACCAGCAAAAAGATGCCACGATCAGGATCTGCCGCGAACGAATGGACCGACACCAACACCCCGGAGCGGACTAAAAAAGCACCGACCAGACTTAACGAAAAAGCCGCCAGTGCCAACAGCACCGTCCAGGATTTAAAGGTACCGCGCTTCTCTGTAACCGCCAGGCTATGAATAAGAGCGGTACCAACCAACCACGGCAGGAAAGAGGCGTTTTCCACCGGATCCCAGAACCACCAGCCGCCCCAGCCCAGCTCATGATAAGCCCACCAGCTGCCAAACATTATACCGAGGGTTAAAAATAGCCAGGCTGCCAGGGTCCAGGGCCGGGCCCAGCGCGCCCAGGTGCTGTCAAATTTGCCACCAATTAACGCGGCAATGGCAAAAGCAAACGACACGGCAAAACCGACATACCCCATATACAGCAGCGGCGGGTGGATGATCATGCCAAAATCCTGCAACAGCGGATTCAGATCCATGCCCTCTACCGGATAAAACGGCAGGCTGCGGGCAAAGGGGTTAGACATAAACAGCGAAAAAGCAATAAAGCCAATATTAATCAGCCCCAGTACGCCCAGGATCCGGCCCTGCATTAACAGCGGTAAGCCTTTGGAGAATATGGCAACCAGTGCGGTCCAGCCCGCGAGCATTAATATCCACAACAGCATCGAACCTTCGTGCGACCCAAAGCTGGCGGTTATCTGATAATACCAGGGTAAAATTGAACTGGAGTTAGTCGCGACATTAATAACAGTAAAGTCGCTGGTTAAAAACGCATGCACCAGCGCCAGTTTTGCGAGCAGGCAAAATACAAAAAGGCCGATTGCCAGGGGTTTAGCCTGCAATAAAGCCCGCTGATTGCCACTGAAACTGCCATATAACGGCACTGCCGCCAGCAACACCGCCAGCGCCAGGGCAAAGGTCAAAGCCAGCTGGCCATATTCAGCTATCATCGCCTTGCCCCTTAGTAAGTTGGTTTTTCGGCTGGTTGGCCGTCAGTATTGTCTGACGCGCCCTCAGCCGCCGGAAAATTCGCCTGCGACGGCGGTACATGCCGGATCCCTTTCATCGCTTCTGCCACTTCTGGCGGCATATATTCTTCGTCATGCTTGGCCAGTACTTCACTGGCCTCAATTACATCGGGTGCCAGTAAAGTACCCTGGGCAACAATACCCTGCCCCTCCCGGAACAGATCCGGTAAAATGCCGTCAAATTCCACCCAGACCATCGGTCCGGTATCTACCAGCTGAAAGCGCACTTTTAAGCTTTCTGCATCCCGGGATACTGAGCCCGGCACAACCATGCCGCCAATCCGCAGCCGCTGCCCGACAACGGGTTTAACCTTGTCTTTACCCAATCCTTCCACCAGCTGGGTTGGGGTATAAAACAAATCGATATTTTGCTGCAGCGCATACAACATGGCGCCGATAGCACCGCCAATCAGGCTGATAATCAGTAGAATCGAAAACAGGCGTTTTTTGCGTCGTGGCTGCATTAGACTTGTTGCTCCTGATACTGCTTAACCCGGAGTTCGCGGGCAATGGTAGCTTTAAGTTGCTGTTTAAACTGTTTTTGCTGATAAACGCTGATGACAATTAACCCCAGCAGCAGCAGGTAGGTAATGCCGAACGACAACCAGACAAAAAAACCGTAGCCGCCCATGGCCAGAAAATCACTGAAAGATTGAAAATGCATGGTTAGCCTCCTACCAGCTTTCTGACCCACGGCCGGTGCTGCTCGTTCACTAAAATAGCAGTACGCAACCGTAAACAGGTTAGCGCCATTAATAATACCGCAAACGCCAGAATACTGATTAACAAAGGCCACAACATGCTGGGGTCAATTGAAGGCCTGGCGAACTTGGTAATACTGGCTCCCTGATGCAGGGTGTTCCACCACTCCACCGAAAAATGAATAATGGGTAAGTTAATTACCCCGATAAGGGCCAGTAAACTGGACACTTTGGCGCCAACCTGGCGGTCACTGAATGCGCCGTTTAATGCAATTACCCCTAAGTACAGAAATAACAGAATAAGTTCCGAAGTTAAGCGGGCATCCCATACCCACCAGGCACCCCACATCGGTTTACCCCAGGCCATCCCGGTGATAAGGGCAATGGCAGTATAAGTAGCGCCAATCGGCGCGATAGCCAGCACCGCCCAGTGGGCGACTTTAATCTGCCAGATCAGGGCGACAAAGGCAGCACTGGCCATAGCCGCGTAAGCGCCCATTGACATAATGGCCGATGGCACATGAATATGAATGATCCGGTAACTGTCGCCCTGCTGATAATCAGCCGGCGTGAACGCCAGGCCCCAGATATTGCCAAGCAGCAATAGCGTAATTGCGCTTACCATCAGATAAGGCAGCAGTTTGCCGCAGAAATGATAAAGTGTTTCACTTTTTGCGTACGGATCTAACCACTTAAACATATCAACTCACATTAATTCGTAGCGCACTGGTCACAGCCATCGGCACCAATGCCAACGCCAATAATAACATGGCCAGCAAAATGGCCAACTGTCCCTGATAACCCAGGCCCATACTGGCAGCTTCTATCGCACTGCTGGCAAAAATTAACAGCGGAATATACAGCGGCAATATCAGTAGCGCCAGTAAAATTCCGCCTTTATCCGCCGCCATGGTAAGGGCAGAGCCCAGTACACTGAGCAGACTGAGCAGCGGTGTACCCAGTAGCAGGGTAAGTGCCATAGCGGCAAGAGCCGATTGCTGCAGCCCCAGTAACAAGGCCACCACAGGGGATAACAAGATCAGTGGCAAGCCGGTGCTTAACCAGTTAGCAAAGGTTTTCGCCAGCACAAATGCCAGCAGGCTTTGCCGGCCTGCCACCAGCTGTTCAATAACGCCGTTGCGGTAATCATCTTTAAACAGTCGCTCCGCCGCCAGCAACACACTCAACAGTGCCGCAATCCAAATTACCCCCGGAGCAATAATACGCAGCATATTGGGCTCTGGTCCAACACCAAGCGGAAACAGGCTGAGCACGATAATAAAAAACAGAATAGGATTAAGCCAGTCGGCTTTTTGCCGCGCCAGCAAGCGCAATTCGCGCTGTAAAAAAACCAAACTTACCATCGGTAGGCCAGCTCCAGCTGCACCAGCGACTGAAATTGCAACGTCAGGCTCTGGTGGGTGGTCAGAATAATGGCGCCGCCAGTGTTCAGGTGGTCCAGCATACGTTGCTGCAGCAAACCAATAGCGCTTTGATCCAGTGCCGTAAAAGGCTCATCCAGGATCCAGATAGTGGCCGGGGTTAACCACAGCCGGGCCAGCGATACCCGACGCTGCTGCCCGGCAGATAACATCCGACACGGTACATCTTCCAGACCAGCCAGGCCAAGTTGCGCCAGTAAGGCCCAGTCGTCCGCCGCATTAAGGCCCGAAGCGGCGCGCCAGAACCGTAAATTTTCCAGTGCAGTTAATTGCTCATGTACGCCGCTCTGGTGGCCGATATAACATAAGTTGCTGCAATAAGCTGGCAAGCTTTGCGCCAATGGCTTAGCCTGATAATACAACTGGCCATCGTCGGCTGCGCTTAAGCCCGCTAAAATACGTAATAATGAGCTTTTTCCGGCGCCGTTTTTACCGAGGATTTGCAGTAACTGGCCACGGCGTAATTGCAGTGACAGCGAGGAAAATAATACCCGGTCCTGCCGGATACAACTTAAGCCCTCAGCCCGTAAGATGGGCAGGTCAGGCGCTGCAGTGGTTGCTGCTGGTGGCTGCGTTATGTTCACTGGCCTTGGTATCAACTGCTGATAAAATTGCGCGCATAGTAGCATACCAGCGCTGGAATACGAATCAGATCGATATCGCTCATTGTGATTAATCAGGAGAAATATGAACCAGATCAATCTGGATAAATTGCTGCAAAGCTTGCCGGCAACCTCAGCGCAGCCAACCACAGGAAAAAGCGCTGAACTGAAGCTATTAGCCGGTGAACTTTACACGGCGCGCCTGCAGATGCTGTCCGGCCACAGCCAGCTGCAGCTGCAAACGCCGCAAGGCCCGCTGGCTATCAGGCTGCCAACACAGCTAAGCCAGCAGCTTAGCCAGCAATTTGGCACCCAGATGCAGGTAAGACTAAGCCCGGCAGCGCCAAACCAGCTTACCCTGACACTGCAAACCATGCCCATAGCAACCAGCAGCATCAGTCTTAGTCCAACTCAGTTACCACCGGTGCTGAGCCAGTGGCTTAGCCAGCAACTGCCTGGCGCGTCCTCAGCCCCCGCCGGGGCATTAACGTCGACGGTCAATTCAGCCGCCACAACCAACACCGTCACAGTACCCATGCAGCTTGATCTGAAAACCGGCCAGTTGCAGCTAACAACCGCTGCGCCAACCAACCCGGTGTTACTGACCTTGCCAGCTAAAGACATAGCAGCTTTAAACCAGCAGTTGCAGGCAGCCCGGCAGCAAGGGGCACCAGCAGCCCAGACAAACTTGGCCCAACCGGCACCATCGGCTGGCGAGCTGGCTAACAGGAGCAACCCGCTCAAGCCGGGTAACACTCAGCTGCCGGTAATGCTGATTATCAGTTTTAACCAAAAAGCAGGTGCCGCACAACTGGCGTTGCAGCCCGTTAATACTGATGTTCGCCCCCTGCCGCTAACCCCGGCCAGTCAGCAACAATTACTGCAAACACTGGTAAGCCAGCTGGCCCCTGTTAAACATACCGTGTTAGCCGACAGCGGGAAAATTAATCTCGGCCAGTTAACGATTAGCATCCCACCGCAGCTGGCAGCGTCTCTTGCCAGTGCAAAAAGCAACATGGCAGGCGCCGCTGCGAATCCAGTGACAGCTGCGGCGCCACTGCTGCTGCAACTGCAACCACCGCCGACCAAAAACGGTCAGTGGCAATTACAGCTGCAAGCTGTCGGTCACAGCCAGCAGCTGACCATCAGTCAGCAACAAGCGGACAGAGCTGTCAGCTGGCAAATGCCCCAACAGCCAACAACAACTGCGCCAGCAACCGCAAAAAATCTGCAGGCAACAGCGGTTACAGGGGCCAGCCAGCCGCTGCTGCCACCACTTTCTGCTGAAAGTAAAGCCCAGGCCTGGCGCAACTTACTGCCACTGTTATCTCAGCCGTTAATCCAGCCCAATAACATGCCAAACCTGCCGGTACCGTTGCAACAACTGTTCAGTCAGATCCAGCAAAGCCTGCCGGAAATTAGTAAACCGCTGGCGCCGCCGACCATCGCAACTCAGCTGGCGGCGCTGTTGCAGTTTCAGCCGCTACAAGTCCAGCCAAACCCGCAAACCACCGGCGGCACCCTGGCGCTGGCTATTCAGTTATTGTTAGGACATTTAAGTCAGAAGCCATTACCCCCGCCAGCCAGCAACCCGGCCAACCGCTTAAGTCAGCTGATCTCGCAGCTTGATAATACCCAGGCAGCCAGTGCGCTGCGCCAGCTGGCAAGCTTAAGCAGCCCGCTACAGCAAAGTCAGCTGGCGACAGTCGATGCCCAGAGCCAGCTGCAGCAGTGGTTGTTACAGTTACCGTTGCAGCAGCAAGGCCAAACCATCATGCCGCAATTGCTACTGGAGCAACGCGAAGCTGATGGCAAAAATGCGGAACAAGGCCAGAAACAATGGCAACTGACGATGAAATTTGATTTGCAGCAGTATGGAAATTTATTGGCAGTGGCCAAATTACAGCAGCAGGACTTACAACTGCAATTTTACACTGATCATAATGAAGCGCTGCGCCTGGCCCAGAAGTTTCTGCCACTGTTAAAAGACCGCTGTCTGGCACAAGGCTTAACCGTAACCCAGGCAGAGTGTCAGCTTGGCAAAATCCCTGAAAGCTTGATCCCCCGCCATAACAGCCTGCTAACGGTACGAGTATGAACAACGACGAGACACTGAACAAAACCAGCACAGACAGCAACCCGCAGAAAAGCGCGACCGCGTTAAAGTATGATGGTAAATCGGCACCGACTATCGTCGCTAAAGGCCATGGCGAGCTGGCCGAAGATATTATTGCCCTGGCCCGGGAGCATGGTGTGTTAATTCATCAGGATGACGAGCTAAACCGGCTGCTTGGCCAGTTGCAGCTTGGCGATAACATTCCGAAAGAGTTATATATTGTGATTGCCGAGCTGATTGCGTTTTCTTACGTGCTGCAGGGCAAATTCCCCGACCAATGGCAGAATATTCACCAGAGAATTGACTTAAAAACCTAACGAGAATAAATGAATAGTTAAAAAGGGTCGGAGTGAATTTTTTATTCACTCCGACCCTTTTTAGGATTTGGCCTGGTGCAGGTTGAATAGCAGTTCGGCTTCAGCCCGCGGCAGTTCACATTCGCGCATAATTTCTTCTAAATCTGCGCCCAACTGCACCATTTTCATAGCCCGGGTATAAATTTTACTTTCCGGATCGGTCAGCGACAGCGCTTGTTGCTGCTCGGCCAGTTCGTTGTAGGCGTTTTGCAGATTTTGCAGCTCATTTTCCAGGCTTAGCACCCGCTGATCGAGCGTTAATACCCGCTGACCGACCCCGATAATACCGGCCCGCAATTCTTCTGTTTCGCTTTGGGCATTGGTAAGTTGCAGGCTGTTTTGTTCCAGCTGTTGCTGCAAAATTGTCAGCTGCTCATTGCCGGTACTGCGCTGTTTCAGCAGCAGCCAGCACAGCACCACGACTATTATGGCAATGACAATCGCCTGGCCCAGCAGCCATGAATTCATTGGGAATGCTCCGCTCACAGACTGTTAATTTCTTCCCACTCTTCATCGTTGAGCAATTTGTTTAAATCGACCAGGATAAGCAGCTCACCCTCGCGGTTCGACACGCCCTGGATAAAGCGCGCACTTTCGTCAGTGCCAACATTAGGGGCCGTATCAACTTCCGATTGTTTCAGGTACACCACCTCTGCCACACTGTCGACCAGAATACCAATAACCTGACGCTCGGCCTCGATGATGACGATACGGCTGTTATCGGTAACATCACCCGGAGCCAGACCGAATCGGGCCCGGGTATCGATAACAGTCACCACATTGCCGCGCAGGTTTATGATCCCCATAACATAGCCTGGCGCACCGGGAACCGGAGCAATTTCAGTATAGCGCAGCACTTCCTGAACCTGCATGACATTAATGCCGTAGGTTTCTTCCTGCAAACGGAACGTAACCCATTGTAATACCAAATCGGCATTGTCTTTTTTGCCGGCTGCTTTTGCCTGATTATTGCTCATATACTGCTCCTGTAAATTTTGCTGCCTGCTCAGGCATTAATGTCCTGGCCGCGATTAAGTAAGTTAATCATAGCGTCGACATCAACTAAAGCACACATATGCTTTTTAATTAATCCTGCCATCCAGGGTCTTTTGCCATCTGTTTCCCGCCATTTCACCTCGTCCTGCTCCAGACTGTAGGTATTAATCAGCGTTTCACAAGTTAGCCCCCAGTTACTGGTGCCGAGCATAATAACATACTGATAGTTTAGCTTTTGCTGCAGTTGTTGATCATATTTTTCTGGCATTACCCAGCGGGCACTGTCGACAACGCTGATTTTTTGTTGACGGTACAGCATAATGCCTTTAAACCAGGCAGGTTTACCAAATAAACTGTTTATTTCACCCAGTTGATGAATACCACCCAGCTCTGTCAGCGGTACCGCCAGTTTTAACCCGGCGACGCTGAAGAATAAGGCCTGAAACCGTCCTTGCCGATAGGCTTTTTGTTCTGTTTTAGCAGCCGTTTCTATCGGCTGATGCAGGGCCGCTGCCCCGAGGCGCTGAGCAATAGGCACGTCCCGGCTTTGTACAGTTGCCTCTTGTTGCTCCGGTACAGTAACCAGGGTTTTCAATTGAGGTTTAACCACGGCCGGCGCAACAACTTCAGCTTTAACAATAGGTTCAGCGACTGCTGTTACCGGACTGGCCTGAGCAAGCAAGCGGTTCAGCTCCCGGGTTTTAGCATCTTCTACCAGACTGGTTTCTGTGGCGCCGTCGTCAGTTAATAACGCTGATAAATAGTGCTGCATCACTTTCTGGCTGGCAATTAAACTGCTCATTATGCCTCCGGTGCCAGCTGCAACAGGTAAGTTAGCAGCGTATTGTAAGCAAATACTCCCCGCGATGCCGGTGCAAATACATTCGGTGGCGTTTGCGCCACACTGGCATCGCGAAACTTAGTATCTACCGGCACCACGGCTGACCACACCTTGTCCTGATATTTGGCCTTTAACTCTTTATAGGCTTCCAGCGATGCCCGGGTTCTTTTATCATACATAGTCGGAATTATAGTAAAGGCATAGTCTTTTTGCTGCGAGCTGCGCATCAGGGCCATGGTCGCGATCATCCGCTCCAGCCCTTTCAGAGCCAGAAATTCCGTTTGTACCGGGATCAGTATCCGGTTGCAGGCAGCAATGGCGTTGACCATTAATACCCCCATAACGGGCGGGCAGTCGAGCAATACATAATCATATTCAGATTTAACTTTTTGCAGGGCTTTCTTTAAAATAAGGCCCATACCGCCTTTATTTCCCAACGAGCGGTCCAGCGTCGCCAGCGCCATCGAAGACGGCAGAATATCCAGGTTACTGACACCGCTCGGACACAATGACTGCAGTATTTCTTCCCGGGTAATGTCTTTGCCGCGAATAAAAATATCATAAACGCTGTTTTCCAGCTCTTCCGCGTCAATTCCAAAGTAATACGTTAGCGAGGCATGCGGATCGGTGTCGACCAGCAGCACCCGCTTACCGCGTTCGGCCAGCAAGCCGCCTAAGGTAACAGTAGTGGTGGTTTTGCCGACGCCACCTTTCTGATTTGCTATTGTCCAAATTACCACGTTCAGGGTTCCTGTTGTTCGGGCAGTGCATCCGGATTGTCCTGACGGGTGGTGATTCTGACGCCACCACCTGGCAATGCGATTACCCGGATACTGCCATCTTCCTGGGTGACCTGCTGTAACTGTTGTTGTAAGTCTTCACTTTGTTCCAGCTGCTCCAGCTCGTCTGGCAGATAGCCATAGCGAGACAAGGCAATGACAACCTTCCGGTTTTCTGCCCGGCCCTGGACTGTTTCGTTGCTGCTGTCAGCATAATACTGGCCATAGCCTTCTATCGCCATCCGATGCGAAGGCGTACCCAGCTCTTCCAGCACCCGCAGCACCGAGGTCGCTCTGGCGACTGACAATTCCCAGTTTGAGGAAAAAAGTTCGTTATTTATCGGCTGATTGTCGGTATAGCCGCGGATCCGGATGAAATTATTAATCGGATTAATAATCCGGGTAATTTCATTGAGCAAGGTGCGGGCAGAACTGGTTGCCGTAGCACTGCCACTGGCGAATAATAAGCCGCTACTTAATTCAATAGTCAGCCAGTTTTCTTCCTGTTGAATATCGACCACACCTTGTTCAATCAAATTGGCCAGCGCCTGGTTAAGCTCTTTTTCCAGCGATACTAAAGGGCTACCGAGGAATTGCTCGCGAACATCTGACAACTTACTGGCGTCGGCCACCAACTCTGGCCCTTCAGCAGGCTCCAGTGAGGTGCCATAGCGACTGAAATCGCTCTGCGGTGCCGCCTGTGGCAATACGCCACTGCCACTGACCCCGCTGCCCGACTGCGCCGGTCGTTCAAATACCTTCGTCAGGGAATCAGCCAGGGCGCTGAACTCTTCATCTTTAACCACTGACATGGCATATAGCACCACAAACAACGCAAACATCAGCGTCATGTAATCGGCATAAGAAACCAACCAACGATCCAGTTGCTCGGGCTCATCATGCTGATGTTGTTGTTTATGCCTGTACATAATAATTAACTCAGCCGGTATGCGGCGAGCTTACGCTCAATGTTACGTGGATTTTCACCCTGGGCTATTGATACCAGACCTTCGACAATCAGTTCATGATACAGCGTATGCTGGTAAACTAAGCTTTTCAGTTTATTGCCTACCGGAATAAATACCAGATTGGCAAAACCAACACCATATATTGTTGCGACAAAGGCGGTGGCAACCCCCATACCGAGTAACTTCGGCTCTGAAATGTTAGCCATTGCCTGAATTAAGCCAAGCACTGCGCCAACAATACCGATAGTCGGGCTGTAACCCCCCATGGCTTCAAATATCCGGGCGCCACGTAACAGTCGTTCGCGCTCGAGGGTAAGTTCGGCATCGAGGGTGTCTTGCAGTACTTTTGCTTCGACACCGTCAACCAGCAAATTTAACCCCCGGTGTAAAAACGGGTCACTCTCTTCCAGTGCCGCAGACTCCAGTGACAAAAAACCATTTGTTCTGGCAGACGTACCCCAGTTGACAATGCGCTCTACCGCATTTTGCATCGGCAAACTTTGCGGCCTTAACACCCAGGGCAGCATACTGAGCCCCAACCGGAACTGCGGCAACGGGGTTTGCAACATCACAGCGCCTACCGTGCCGCCAACGACAATGATAAATGCCGGAAGGTGCAGCAAAGTGCTCAGCGCCCCACCCTCGAGCATAAAACCGCCTGCTACTGCCACTACGGCCAGTAAAAAACCACTGATTGCCAGTTTATCCATGTTTCACTTCCGTTATCAGCCGGCCGGCCACCTCATTCAAACTGACTTCAAGGTCCATTAATCCAGCCGCTGCAATCGCCTGGGGCATGCCGTAAACCACACAACTTGCCTCGTCCTGAGCCCATATCCGCGAGCCCGCTTGTTTAAGCATTCTGGCCCCTTCCCGGCCATCTGCTCCCATACCTGTTAACACTACCGCCAGCACTTTATCCTGAAATATTCTGGCAGCCGTGGCAAAAGTTACATCGACACTGGGTTTAAAGGTAATGCGGGGCGAATCGTCCTCTTTAATCCGCAGCCGCGCCTGACTGTCACTCCCCTCTACCAGCATTTGCTTACCACCCGGTGCCAGATAAGCCACGCCCGGGCGCAAAATATCATTGTCGGCGGCTTCTTTAATTTCAATTTTTGCCAGGGTATTCAGGCGCTGGGCGAAAGCACCGGTGAACGCGGCCGGCATATGCTGAATTAAAATGATCGGTAATGGAAAATCCGCAGGCAAATTAGTCAAAATACGTTGCAACGCAACCGGGCCCCCGGTGGAGGTGCCGATTGCCACTAGCTTATAAGTCTGGCCACTGGCTTTAAAGTTGGCATTACGTCCGACATTGGCCCCCAACCGCTCAGAAAGTTGCGGCCGGCCCAGTGCTCCGCGGGTTAAACCGCTGCTGATGCCTGAGGTGGCAGGTCGGCCTGAGGCACTGCTGTCGCTCGCAGTACTTTGAGGTGACGCGCTCAAAGAAGTGTTATTGGGGCTGCTTAAGGCATTGCTGAAGGTCGTCCGGCCCAGCGGTCGCTTTCGTGCAACAGCTTTTACCCGGTCGCGCAGCACATTGCCGGCTTCTTCTTTGTCGCGGGCAATATCTTCGAATTTTTTCGGCAAAAAATCGACCGCACCGGCATCAAGTGCATCAAAGGTCGCTTTGGCACCTTCATGGGTTAGTGACGAGAACATCAGGATTGGAATACGCTGGCTTTGCAGGATTTCCCGCACGGCACTGATGCCGTCGAGCACCGGCATTTCAATATCCATTGTAATAACGTCTGGCTTGAGTACCAGCGCTTTAGTGACGGCTTCCCTGCCATCACTGGCGGTATCAATTACCTCCAGCTGCGGATCTGAATTCAGAATTTCCGTCAGGCGACGGCGAAAAAAACTGGAATCATCTACAATCAGCACCCTGATCGCCATGCAGCACTCTCTTAAGCGTTCAGCTTATTAAACCTATCGAATTTAATCTTGGATTTTTTGGCATAGTGTTTCAGTAAGTTTGGTACATCCAAAATTAAGGCAATACCCCCGTCAGAGGTGATAGTTGCGCCCGCCATACCTGGCGTGCCCTGCAATAATGCGTCCAGTGGTTTAATAACAACTTCTTCCTGACCGATTAGCGAATCAACCACAAAACCGACTTGTTGAGTACCAATCTGAACGATAACCACATGACCCTGCTCGCGCCGTAACTGCTTATTCGAGCCTTTTACCAACCAGTGCTCGAGGTAAAACAACGGAATCGCTTTGTTACGCACGACAATCGTCAGCTGACCATCAACAATATTGGTTTTCGCCAGATCAAGATGGAATATTTCGTTGACGCCAGCCAGGGGTAAGGCAAAAGTCTGCTTACCGACCATCACCATCAGGGTTGGCAGAATGGCCAGCGTTAACGGCACTTTAATTTCCAGCAGGGTACCTTCACCCAGCTTTGAGTTTATCTGCACCGTACCATTAAGCTGGTTGATTTTGGTTTTCACCACATCCATGCCAACGCCACGGCCGGAAATATCGGAAATTTGCTCTTTAGTAGAAAACCCCGGTGCAAAAATCAGGTTAAAGGCATCGTTATCTGACATCCGGGCTGCCGCATCCACGTCAAGTATGCCGCGTTTAATGGCAATACCTTTTAGCTTCTCCGGGTCCATACCGGCGCCATCATCCTGGATCGTCAGTAAAATATGATCTCCGGCCTGAGTTGCCGCCAGTTTAACCAGGCCTACTTTTGGCTTACCGGCTTTTAACCGGACATCGGGCATTTCAATGCCGTGGTCAACTGAGTTACGCACTAAATGCACCAGCGGGTCAGCCAGCGCTTCCACCAGATTTTTATCCAGATCTGTGTCTTCGCCTTCCAGCACCAGATTGATATCTTTTTGCAGCGAACGGGCTAAATCGCGCACAACCCGTGGGAAGCGGCCAAATACTTTCTTAATGGGCTGCATTCGGGTTTTCATTACCGCACCCTGGATATCTGCCGTTACCACATCCAGATTTGAAATGGCTTTGGTCATCTCTTCATCCTGGGTGCTGGTAGATAAACTGACCAGACGGTTACGTACCAGTACCAGTTCGCCCACCATATTCATGATCTGGTCCAGCCGCTTGGTATCAACCCGCACTGTGGTTTCAGCGGCTGGGGCAGCATTCGCTGCTGCCGCTTTATCTGCTGCCGGTGCCGCCGGTGTGGCAGGCGCAGGTGCAGCTGCAACAGGTTTGGGAGCCGGGGCTGCTGCTGGCGTTGCCGGCTTGGCAGCCACTGAAGGGGCCGGCTTACGCTCGGCAGGCGCAGGCACTTCTACCGGGGCTTTACCTTTGCCATGCAGCTCATCCAGTAAGGCTTCAAACTCATCGTCACTTATTTCATCTTCACTTGACGGACTGGCCGCGGCACTGCTGGCAGCGGGTTTAACCGCTGGTTTAGCGGCGGGTTGTGCCGGTGGCGCCGTGCCTGCTGTTTTATTGGTATCCGGAACAAAGGAACCTTTACCATGTAACTGATCGAGAATCGCTTCAAACTCGTCATCGGTAATATCGCTGCTGTCATCGTCAGGAAGCGGAGCCTGCGGCGCAACGGCAGCTGTTGGCTCTGTTCGCCCGGGTGCGCCTTTGCCATGCAACTCATCAAGCATTTTTTCAAATTCTGCTTCACTGATGTCGTCAATATCGCCCCCTGCTGCTGAGAGTGCTTCAGGCTCTGGCTCAGCTGCTGGTTCAGGCTCTGCTGCCACGACAGCAGGCGGCGCTTCGCCCTCTGCTTGCGGCTCACTGTAATGGTGTAAGGCGTCAAGAATTGCCGGATTAGCGGGGGTCAGAGGTTGCCGGGCCTGTACTTCGACAAACATGGCATTAATGGCGTCAAGCGTCTGCAGAATAACGTCCATCAGCTCAGGCGTAACCCGACGTTTGCCGGTACGTAAAATATCAAACACGTTTTCTGCACCGTGGCAGGCATCAACCAGTTCTGTTAATGACAGAAAGCCAGCACCACCTTTAACGGTATGAAAGCCGCGGAAAATAGCGTTAAGCAGATTGGCGTCATCGGGATTATTTTCCAGCTCAACCAATTGTTCCTGCAACAACTCCAGGATCTCGCCGGCTTCGACCAGAAAGTCTTGTAAAATGTCTTCATCCATATCAAAGCTCATGCGCAGACACCTCTGTTAGAAACCCAAACTGGACAGTAAATCATCAACGTCGTCCTGACCAGATACCACATCGTCACGCTCGGCTGCATCAATAATTGGCCCCTCTGCTTCATGCGCTGCTTTGGCCTTTGCTTTGGCCGGCTTGGCTTTAATTTCCGGTAGTTCAGGATTGGTCTGGCCAAAGGCTGTTAACAAGCCAATCAGGCTGTCTTCAACCTCACGTACCAGTTCAATCACCCGGCGCAAGATCTGGCCGGTTAAATCCTGATAATCCTGTGCCATCAGCACATCAGTCAGTAAGGCATTTAACGTTGCGGAATCGACACTGGCCTGCTGCATAAAACCATCTACACCGTGACACAGCTGTTTGAATTCAGCCAGCTGGATTTGCCGCTGCATCAGGCGCTGCCACTGCGGCTGCAACTGATTAAGCTGCTGGGTAATTTGGTCCGCTATCGGTAAGCAGGACTCAACGGCATCCATGGTTTTATTCGCCGCCTGCTCTGTCATATCAATAACATGATTAAGCCGCTTTTTTGCGTCGGGAATGTCTTCTTCCAACAGATTATTCAGCGATGGGTCGATGTGAAAATTTTCAAGTGAATCATGCAGTTGGCGGGTGAGCTTCCCCACCTCAGCAAAAAGCTCAGAAGAGCCGGGCACGGTGATGGACTGCACCAGCTTGTTTGCCAGCTGTTGCTCTCCCATCTCCAGTAATTGCACCAGCTCTTTTGCTTGCTCCAGCGTAATATCAGCAGCCGTCGTGTCAGACATAGTGTCACTCCTTGTCAGTTACGGCTTAACCTAAACGCTCAAAGACTTTGGCCAGCTTCTCTTGCAGGGTGGCGGCGGTAAAAGGTTTAACAATATAGCCATTAACGCCAGCCTGCGCGGCGGCAATAATTTGCTCTTTTTTCGCTTCAGCAGTCACCATCAGTACCGGAATATGCTTTAACTTGGCATCAGCCCGAATTGCCCGCAATAAGTCGATACCTTGCATTCCTGGCATGTTCCAGTCAGTAACCACGAAATCAAAGTCACCGTTCTGTAACATGGGAAGTGCAGTACTGCCGTCATCGGCTTCCGACACATTGGTGAAGCCTAAGTCACGCAGCAAGTTTTTAATAATGCGTCTCATGGTTGAAAAGTCATCCACCACAAGAATTTTCATATTTTTATCCAAAGTCCCCTCCGACGAGATAATACGCCTGGTATCTCAACTGCTTTAATTTATACCCAAGCCTGCATTCTGGCTTTTAAGCGCACGAGTGCCTGGCTATGGATCTGACTTATCCGGGACTCGCTGACGTCCAGCACCGCCCCAATTTCTTTTAAATTTAATTCTTCGTTGTAATACAGTGAGAGTACCAGAGCTTCGCGCTCCGGCAAACTGCTAATGGTTGTTACCAGTGCTTTATTAAACGCTTCGTTCGCCTGTTGTTCATATAACTGATCGCCATCCCTGTCATCAGCAGTTACCAATACATCTTCTGATACACCCAGGTCTTCAATCCCGATAATTCTGCCTGTGCTGACATCAGTTAACATATGATGGTACTCATCGAGAGATATATCAAGTTTTTCAGCAACTTCAAAGTCTTTAATATCACGCCCGTGCGCAGCTTCAAGTTCGGCTATGGTATCGGCAATTAACCGGGCATTGCGATGCACTGAACGGGGCGTCCAGTCGCCGCGGCGCATTTCATCAAGCATGGCACCGCGGATCCGGATACCGGCAAAGGTTTCGAAACTGGCACCTTTGCTGCCATCAAAATTTTTCGCAGCTTCAATCAGGCCAATCATGCCGGACTGAATTAAATCATCAACCAGCACACTGGCCGGTAACCTTGCCATTAAGTGATAAGCAATTCTTTTGACTAATGGTGCGTGGCGTTCAACCAGCTGCTGCATCTGGTCAACTCCACCATATGCGGCCAGTTTACTATTCACACTACCCCCTGGTCAGCATGTGGCTGCAACAGTTGCTCAAGAAAAAACTCCAGATGACCAGAGGCATTCGCTGGCACAGGCCATTTTATCGCCTTCAGTGCTAAGCCTTTTACTGCCATACTGGCCGGACTTTTCGGAAATACATCAATAAAGGCTTTTTGTTTGCGGGCGGCTTTGCGGACGTTTTCATCGTATGGCACGGTTGCTACCAGTTCGAGACTGACATCCAGAAAACGATCGGTAACCCGGCTAAGCTTGGCAAACAGCTCCTGGCCTTCTTTCATATTGCGCACCATATTGGCGACAATCTTAAATTTTTCCACGCCATGATCCCGACTGAGTATTTTCATCAGGGCGTAGGCATCGGTAATCGAACTTGGCTCATCACATACCACAACCACTACATCCTGCGAGGCGCGGGAAAAGCTTAGTACCATATCGGAAATGCCGGCAGCAGTATCGACTAACAGTACGTCGACCGGCGTTTTCAGCTCGCTGAATGCCCGGATAAGGCCGGCATGTTCAACCGCGGATAATTCGGTCATATTCTGTGAGCCTGAGGTGGCCGGCACAATTTTAATCCCAAAGGGACCGTCTATGATCACGTCATCCAGTTCACACTCGCCGGATAACACGTGTGAAAGATTTTTTTCTACCCGCAAGCCCAGCATCACATCGCAGTTTGCCAGGCCCAGATCGGCGTCCAGCACCAGCACTTTTTTACCCAGTTGGGCCATTGCCATTGCCAGGTTAAGACTGACGTTAGTTTTACCTACGCCACCCTTACCGCCGGTTATTGAAATTACTTTTACCATCTGCTTATTCATTCTTCTCAGGCCACTGGCTTGATCGTCAATTAATTCGTGACTATGCATAGGCTGTTTCCGCTCGGGACACGTCATCCTGATACCATTGGTGTCCTGCAGAGCTGTGCGTCAGCCGCAAAATCTCAGCACGTTGCACTAAATCGGCGGCATCGGCTACTACGATATCTTCAGGCACCCGCTGGCCATTGGTTAAATAACTCACCGGCAATGCATTTTGAATGGCCACGTTGATTACTTCACCCAAACTTAAGCATTCATCAAGTTTGGTAAAAATACAACCCGCCAGAGAAATCCGTTTGAACTGCGTGACCGTCTCCTGCATAACTCTGGCCTGCGCTGTCGCAGACAATACCAGATAACTTTTTATTTTGACACGTGAATTATGCACTAAACTGGCAAGTTTTTCTGCAAGGCGCACGTCACGCTGGCTCATACCCGCGGTATCGATAAGAATAAGTTTACGCTGCGCCAGCTGATTTAACAGCATTGCCAGTTCGTCGCTGTCTTTCGCCTGTTTAACCGGACAGCCAATGATCCGGCCAAATGTGGCCAGTTGCTCGAACGCGCCAATCCGGTAGGAGTCAGTGGTAATTAACGCCACCTGATCAGCACCGTGTCGCTTGGCAAAACCCGCTGCAAGCTTGGCCACAGTGGTGGTTTTACCTACCCCTGTCGGGCCTACCAGCGCGATAATACCGCCACGGCGCAGAATGTCATCATTAGTGGTGCTCAGCTGGCCGCTCAGTAATTCCATAGCGGTATCCCAGGCTTCACTGGCATTAATATCTTCCGGCATAAAGCAAGCAAGCTGATCAGCCACCTGTTCTGACAGCCCAAGTTGCTGCAAGTGTTCAATCACCAACGCCCGTACTGGTTCGCGCCGGGCTAAATCCTGCCACATTAAACCCGACACCTGGTGTTGCAACAACTGGCGCATTGACAACATTTCATTGCGCATTGCCTCGAACTGGCTGGCCATAGCCTGACTTTGCTGTTGCTGCTGTTTGGTCAGCTCCTGCCATTGACTGGCTGCCAGCGCCGGACTGGTGCCAGAACTTTGACGCTCAAAGGCCGCTGCCTTGGCAACCGGCTGTGAAGCCGCTGCAGGCTGGCGCTGACTTTGCGCTGTTGCCGGCTCTCGGCCCTGCTGTTTAATCATTTGCCGGGCCAGTAACTCACGAAGCGAATCAGCCGGTGCGGCGGCTTGCTCAGCAGCAGTGTCAGACATTGGCTCGTATTCATCTGCAGTAGCGCTGAAGCGTGGCTCACTGCGCGGCGGCTGACGCAAGTTCGTCGCTGCCGGGGCCTGCGCCACTGCTGGCTTGTCGGTTTTAGCACTCTGGCTTTCCGGATCTATTGCTGCGACAATTTCAACGCCTTCAGCCACTTTTTTGTTTGATAAGATTATTGCATCAGGTCCCAGAAATTCTTTGACTTCCGTCAAGGCGGTACGCATATCTTTGGCGACAAAGCGTTTTATTTTCATGAGTTACTCCTAGTTTTGCTGACCAATAACGCTGACAATTCGAATTTGTTTATCATCGGGAATTTCCTGATAGGACAATACCCGCAGCCCCGGAATGGTGTACTTCACGAATCGTGCCATGACTGAGCGTAAAATTCCTGACGTTAGCATGACGGCACTTTCACCATTTAATTCCTGGTTCTGATGTGCCTCCTGCAGTGATTGTTGGATCCTGTCAGCCAGCCCCGGCTCAATGCCGGCACCGTCGTTGCCCGCCGCCTGCATAGACTGATGCAGCATTTGCTCAAGCTCAGGGGCAAAGGTAATCACCGGGATTTCGTTCTTGCTGCCCACCACTTCCTGGACAATTAACCGGCGCAGCGAAATCCGGCAGGCTGCCGTCAGCACATCGACATCCTGACTTTTACTGCCGTATTCAACCAGAGTCTGGACAATGGTTCGCATATCACGGATTGGCACCCCTTCCTGCAACAGGTTCTGCAGCACTTTTACGACGGTAGTCAGCTGCAGTACGTCCGGTACCAGCCCTTCCACCAGTTTCGGTGAATGCTTAGCCAGCATATCCAGTAAATTCTGTACTTCTTCATGGCCCAGTAAATTGGCGGCATTATTGGTTAAAATCTGGCTCAGGTGGGTGGCGACAACGGTGGCGGCGTCAACAACGGTATAACCGAGTGTCTGGGCATGCTCGCGCTGGTCTTTACTGATCCAGACCGCTTCCAGGCCAAAGGCCGGATCTTTGGTGGCCACACCTTTAAGCTGACCAAATACCTGGCCGGGGTTTATTGCCAACTCGTTATCGTGGCGCAGTTCACCCTCACCGCTGGTCACGCCCATCAGCGCGACCCGGTAACTGTTCGGTTCTAAATCAAGGTTGTCGCGAATATGCACCGGTGGTATCAGAAAGCCCAGCTCCTGTGACAGTTTTTTGCGGACGCCTTTGATCCGGTTCAGCAGCTCGCCACCCTGGGCTTTATCTACCAGCGGAATTAAACGATACCCCACTTCCAGGCCAATGGTATCAACGCCCTGGACATCATCCCAGCCAATTTCTTTGACCGGTTGCACCTGGTTATCTGCAGTGGGCGTGGTATTTTTTGTTACCAACTCGGCCTGCACCCGCACCGCTTTTTTGCGGATAAACCAGGCTGTACCCCCAATCAGTGCAGCAAGGCTTAAAAAGGCAAAATGTGGCATGCCCGGTACAACGCCCATCAGAGTCAGCACGCCTGCGGCGATAAACAACACATGGGTGTTATCACTAAGCTGAGCGGTCATTTGCTCGCCCAGATCACCGGATTTATTCTGGCGGGTAACGATAATAGCGGTACCAATAGACAGCAACAGTGACGGAATTTGTGCCACCAGGCCATCACCAATGGTTAACAGGGTATAAATTTCCATGGCATTGCTGAAGCTTAAATCATGCTGCAGCATACCGATAAACAGCCCGCCAATTAGGTTAATCACCAGAATAACGATACCGGCGATGGCATCACCTTTTACGAATTTACTGGCACCGTCCATTGAGCCATAAAAATCGGCTTCATTGGTGACTTCTTCACGCCGGGTTCTGGCTTCATCCTGGGTGATCAGGCCGGAGTTTAAATCAGCATCAATCGCCATTTGCTTACCGGGCATTGCATCAAGGGTGAAGCGGGCTGACACTTCAGCGATACGACCGGCACCTTTGGTCACTACCACGAAGTTGATAATGATCAGAATTAAAAATACCACGATACCCACGGCATAGTTGCCGCCAATTACTACTGAGCCGAATGCTTCAATCACTTTACCGGCCGCATCACCGCCGTTATGGCCTTCCAGCAACACCACCCGGGTACTGGCAACGTTCAGTGCCAGGCGCATAATGGTCGCAACCAGCAGTACGCTGGGGAATATGCCGAAATCGAGCGGCCGCAAGGTGTAAATGGTTACCAGCAATACCACCAATGCCAGCGCGATATTAAAAGAGAATAAGGTATCAAGCAGAATGGGCGGTAACGGCAGTACCACCATTGCCAGCGCGGCCAGAATAAGCAGCGGTGTGCCAAGCCCTTTCATAAACGACAGTTTTGATTTATCAAAATTGTGAAAATACTGAACAAACTGCATGGCGTACCTAACAAATTATTGGCGCTTAACGCGGGGCTTAAGCAGTATCAGCAAAAACCATTCCATAACTGTAAATAGCCGGCGCAGAATAAAAAGGGTCAGAGTGATTTTACAGAAAATCACTCTGACCCTTTTTATTTTTGGCCGGGGTTAGTGGCGGTAATCGGCAGGGATAGGTAACTCTCTGGCCAGGGTTTTCGGCCGGCTGCCTTTGCCTTTTCTATACATTTTCAGCTGATACACATAGGCCAGTACCTGGGCAACAGCGGCGAACAGTTGCTCCGGGATCGGGTGATCCAGTTCAGTGGTGTAGAAGATTGACCGGGCCAACGCGGGCGACTCGATAACCGGTACCTTATGCTCATTAGCAATTTTCCGGATATGCATGGCCACTTCATCGACGCCTTTGGCAACCACAACAGGCGCCCGAAACTTACCCTGATCATACTTTAATGCCACTGCAAAGTGGGTGGGGTTGGTGACTATGACATCGGCTGTTGGCACTTCCTGCATCATCCGTTTCATTGACATTTGCATCTGGGTGCGGCGGATCCGGGCTTTAATTTCCGGACTACCTTCCGAGTTTTTATGCTCGTCTTTTATCTCCTGCAAACTCATTTTCAGCTGCTTGATATGATTCCACTTCTGATAGGGTGCATCGACCATGGCGATAATAGAAACACTGCTGCACAGCCCCAGGAACAGCCATGCCAGAATATACAGCGCCGATTCTATATTGTTCGGCTCACTCATCAGTGACAGCGCCATAATGTCCATAAAGAAAAACTTCAGCAGTAAATAAGCCACGGTAACCACTACCGCTACTTTTAAGATACCTTTAACCAGTTCTACTAACGCCTGTAAGCCAAACATCCGCTTAAAGCCTTTTAACGGGCTCATTTTGCTAAGCTTTGGCCCGGCTGCCTGCCAGCTGAAATTAAAACCTCCCAGTAAACAGTTACCGACAAAAGCCGCGACCAGAATAAAGGCAAAAATAGCGGCCAGTGGTGGTAGCAATTCCTGCCCTACCGCGCCCCATGCGGTAAACATCGAGTTGGTGTCAAACATGTCTTTCTGATTAAGGCTCATCATCCGCTGGCCGACATTCAGCACACCGACTGCCAGCATTTTGCCAAACATCAGCATAGAAGCCGCACTGGCGATAAGCACAAAAGCCGTGCCAAGGTCTTTTGAGCGGGCTATCTGGCCCTTTTCCGCTGCGTCTTGCAGCTTCTTGGGCGTGGGCTGTTCGGTTTTTTCGGCGCCGGAATCTTCTGCCATGGGTCAGCCTCCGTTAACAGCCAATAAGCCGGCAGCTGTAATCTATCGCATGCTGCCATTGCTTATCGTAGTGGAATAAAAAGGTATCCAGCGTCAGCCATAAAATCAGTAAACCTGACAACATGGTAATAGGGAAACCTATTGAAAAGATATTTAACTGCGGCGCGGCGCGAGTCATGATACCAAAGGATAAATTGACAACCAGCATTGCGACTATTGGCGCCAGGGCAATGGCCAGCGCTGTTGCAAACATCCAGCCACCAAATTCAACAATGGTCCAGTAACTGCTCATTTCCCACCACTGGCCATTGATCGGTAAGGTTTCAAAACTGAATATCAGCATCTGGATCATGATCAGGTGACCGTTGAAAATGAAAAACAGCAAGGTGGCCAGGATCAGATAGAACTGACCAATAGCCGGTACACTAACGCCGCTGGAGGGGTCAGCCAGAGACGCAAACCCCAGGCCGGTCTGAGTAGCGAGCAGCTGCCCGGCAATGACAAAGGTGGTGATAAACATTTGCGAGATGAAACCCAGAGCAAAGCCAATCATGATCTGAAAAAACACTTCGACAAACATCGCGGCTGACATTAAGTCAGGCGACGTCACCGGCGGCAGCATTGGCATTGCTGCCAGAGTAATCATAACTACCAGACCGGTTTTAATCCGCATTGGAATATTGCGGGCACCAAGCCCGGCCATAATCATCAGCATACCGGTTACCCGACACAGCGGCAGCAGAAAATCTGCAATGCCCTGCATTAAGATGCCCAGCGGATACTCCATCAGTTCACCACAGTCGGAATACTGAGAAACAACTCATGGGTGTAGTCCATAATCACCCGGACGAACCAGTGACCGCCGAAAATCAGCGCCAGTAGCGTCACAATTAACCTTGGCAGAAAACTTAAGGTTTGCTCGTTAATGGATGTCGCCGCCTGAAACACCGCGACGATTAAGCCGACAAACAGTGATGGCAAAATAATGGCACTGACCAGCAGTATCACGATAAACAATGCATCACGCAGCACATCGACAAAAACCTCAGGACTCATGTGCCTACTCCGTAACTTGTAGCGAGGGTACCCATTACCAGGATCCAGCCATCCACCAGTACAAACATCATCAGTTTAAACGGCAGGGAAATAATCATCGGTGACAACATCATCATACCCATTGCCATCAACACACTGGCTACCACCAAATCGATGATCAGAAACGGAATAAACAACATAAAGCCAATCTGAAATGCCGTTTTTAATTCGCTGGTGATAAAGGCCGGAATAACGACGGTCATTGGATAATCCTGTGGCTGCTCTAATACCTCAATACCGGCAATCTGGGCAAAGGTATCCAGATCTCTTACCCGGGTTTGATGCAACATAAAAGCTTTTACCGGCACAATCGCCGCATCCAGCGCCTGGACCGGGGTAATGGATTCATTTAGATAGGGTTGAATAGCCTGCTCGTTAACTGTCTTGAATACCGGCGCCATGATAAAAAATGTCAGAAACAGGGTAATGCCAATTAACACCTGATTAGACGGGGTTTGCTGCAAACCAATAGCCTGGCGCAAAATGGCCAGCACGACGATGATCCGGGTAAAGCTGGTCATCATAATCACCATTGCCGGAATAAAACTCAGCATGGTCATTAACGCCAGCACCTGCAGCGTTACACTGTACTGCTGCGTACCATCATCATTAGTGGTGACGGTTAAAGCCGGCAATACACTGTTATCTGCCAGCACTGCAGGGCTGAGTAACAGCAACAACAAACACAGCAATCGCAACATAAAAACTTACTTTTTCAGGAATGATTGCAACTGTGTATGAAAGTCTGATGCCAACTTTGTTTCAGGAAGGGAATTTTCTAACTCAAACAGCATATTGATGCTTTGTGGTGTTACACCCAGCACCCGCTGTTTTCCTTGTATTTCAATAACTAAAAGCCGTTCCCGCTGCCCCAGCGGCACCGAGCAAATAACTTTAACATGCTGACTGCCAGGCAGGCGCAATGTCAATTTTTTGAATAACCAGCCAAGAGCAAATACCAGCAGCAATACTGCCGCCAGAGAAATGGCGATTTTAGTCAGACTCAATCCCCCTGCCGGACTGCGCTCTGCAGGCAACTCCTGGCGCTGAAACGGTATGCCCTGGCGTGGTTCCGCAGCTGTTGTTGCCTGAGCGACAGACTCTGTCGCCGTTTCATCAGCAGTAGCGGCTTGCGGTACAGCTTGTGGCGGGGGCACTGGCTCTGCCTCGCTTTTCGGATCAGCTTCTGGATCAGCTGTTTGCTCAGTTTCCGGCGCTGCAGCTTCAGTAACCTGCTGTTGCCCGGTTGCAAACGAGGGCGATGTTGCAGCCAGCGCCGTGATCAGCGCCAACGCCAGTAAGATCCGGTCCGGGGTTATTGATATTGACTGCATCAGCGTAACTTTTTAATCCGTTCTATCTGGCTAATGACATCTGTCAGGCGAATACCGAATTTATCATTCACTACCACCACTTCACCATGCGCAATAAGGGTACCATTAACCAATACATCCAGCGGCTCACCGGCCACCCGCTCCAGTTCAACCACTGAACCCTGGTTTAGCTGCAATAAATTCCGGATACTGATTTTTGCCCGGCCCACTTCCATAGAAATAGTAACCGGGATATCGAGGATGGTATCAAGTTTACGTTGCTCATCCACAGTGATGTTAGATTTCTCATCTCTGAGCTCTTCCAAATCAACGGCTTTGGCATCGTCAGTGCCCTCAGCTTCGGCCATGGCTGCAGCCCATTCATCCATCGTATCTTTATCGTCTGCCATCGTCTTATCCTCTGTCCCGCTCTGTTAAATTCAGATCGGCTTCTAATTCTGAAATATCTGCATCGCTGTCCAGGCGTCTGCCACCTTTAGTGAACACATGAAGTTCAGACTTTACCGACTCCGGCCGCCTGATTTTTTCAATAATTTTCAATGCTACGTTTTCACGTGACCGGCCCAATTTGGCCCGGTAGGTTGGTAAATCTTCAATTAACACCGTAATGTGATCAGGTATTTCTACCGGAATAATATCGCCTGCTTTCAGTTCCATCACTTCTCTGAGGGTCAGATCAACATCCAGCATTTTGGTCGACAAATCGACTTTAACATCCATAATTTCATCACGCAGCGCCTTACTCCAGCGTAAATCAGTATCTTCTTTATCGCTCTGTACTCCGGCATCCAGCAGCTCGCGAATGGGTTCGAGCATTGAATAAGGCAACGCCACGTGAAAATCGCCGCCACCACCGTCCAGTTCAATATGAAATGAACTGATCACCACGACCTCGGTCGGGCTGACGATATTTGCCATCGCCGGATTAACTTCTGAATCCAGGTATTCGAATGAGACATCCATCACCGGGGCCCAGGCTTCTTTATAGTCTTCAAAAATAAGTTTCAGCAGCATCTGAATAATCCGCCGCTCGGTCGGGGTAAATTCCCGCCCTTCAATTTTGGCATGGTAGCGGCCGTCACCCCCGAAGAAGTTATCTACCAGAATAAACACCAGTCGCGCTTCCATGGTAATTAAACCGGTCCCTTTTAATGGCCGGAACCGCACCATATTCAGACTGGTAGGCACAAACAACGTATGGACATACTCACCAAACTTAATCATCTGCACGCCGTTTATCGATACTTCAGCAGTGCGGCGCATCATATTAAACAGACTGATCCGCATATGGCGGGCAAAACGCTCGTTGACCATTTCCAGAGTAGGCATCCGACCACGGACAATACGATCCTGCGACGAGAAATCGTATTCCATAGTAGACCGGCCCCGGCCATCACCGCCGTCGTCTATTTCTTCTTCTTCGACGTCATCAACACCATGTAACAGCGCATCAATTTCATCTTGCGACAATAAATCGGTCACGTTAGCTCACTCTTATTGCATAACAAAACTGGTGAAAAGTACCTCTTCCACCACCACAGACCCGGCAACTTCCAGCAAGGCCTGCTGTAAATCGCTGAGGGCTTTGTTTTTTAACGCATCTTTACCCGTGGTGGTGATCAGCTCATCGGCATTGGCGCTGCTGAAGGCCTCCAGCAAACTTGCCTCAATCAGCGGAATGTGCCGCAGTGCCAATGTTTCATTGTTACTGCCGCGCACCAGCAACTGAACTTTTATCTGCACCAGCCGATCCCGGGCTGATCCCGGTACATTGAACACAAAGGGCCTTGGCATTGCCACATACAGCGCGTTACCCTCAGGTCCGCTGGGCCTGTTACCGTCGCCGGCCTCAGCAACTGTACCTTCATCATTGCTGGCTACTGGGTCAGCGCTTTTCGCGCCCAGAAAATAGAAGTAAGCGCCTGCAGCCAGCACCAACACCACTACCACAGCGCCACCCAGCATAAGTATCTTTTTCAGGCCACTTTTGCCTTCAGTCAGCTTTAAATCACCATCGGCTGCCATTTTCACTCCGTCAATTTTCTGATTACTGGCTATTATGCTCACTGGCCACAGCCAAAGTAAATTGGCCGTGGCAATTCATGCCTGACTCAGCCTTAATTTACGCATAATAATCAACTATTCGTTCACTAAGCTTAACGTCTAACTGCACCGCTGTCGCCTGTTCTTCAGTATGCTGCTCGCTGCCACCCTGACCATTACCCGTCTGACCATCGCGCCGGGCACTGGCCTGACTGTCACCCTGACGTTGCTGCTGTACCTGCCCTTCACCTAACTGAATGCCTTGCTGTTGCAGCATTTCCCGCAACCGTGGCATCTGTTGCTCTAACAATTCTTTGGCATGTTGTTGCTGGACAATAAATTGCACAGATGCCTGCTCCTGCTGCAAATTCACTCTGATTTGCATCTGGCCTAAATCCGCCGGATCAAGCCGTATTTCAGCAACGTGAATATTCTGGCGCACCATCAGGTTAATCCGCTCGTTGAGCTGGCCGGCAGCATTTTGTGCCAGTAAATTGACCTGTTTCAATTGCTCCGTAACCGATTTATTGACACTTTGTGCTGTTGTTCGCTCAGTTGCTTGCCGGGTAACGGCCACTGTTGCTGCATCTAATCTTGCAAAGGCGGCTTCGCTCTGGTTTTGCGCTGCCGGACTGAATACGCTGCCAAAACCGCTTAATGCTGATTCAGCGCGGGCGCCCGGCGGGGTTGTACCGGCGTCAACTTTCACTTGCTGATTCATTGTATCAGGGTCAGCCAGTTGTGCCTGTTTTGACTGAATAAGGCTATCAGCCGAACCGCTCCGTTGTTGCTTCGCCTGCGATGATTCTGCAACTGCAGCAGCACTGGCTAATACGCTTGCTGGTGCACCATCACCTGTCGTGTTGGCTGCGTTGTCTGTATTATCAAAAATTGTCGCCGCAGCTTGTGGGCCGGTTTCCTGCTTTATAACCTCAGATGTCTGGGCAGCAGGGCCTGGCTTGGCTGCTTCGCGCATTTCGGTTGCAGCTGCCATAACCACCGCAGTATCTGGCCCGGCCAACGTCGCCGCAGCTGTCTGCGCAGCGGCGGTGGTTGGGGCATCAGAGCCAGAAATAACTGTCGCAGCCGGCTGCGCGGTTGCAGGCTCTGTTTTCGCTGCAGCTGTTGCTGCTAATTTGCTGCTGTCAGCCTGGGCCGAAGCCGGAACGGCTGCCTGTTTATTGTCAATGTTATCGCCATCTTCTGCGACAGCAACAGCCGGGACAGCACTTTGCTCAGATCTGGCTTGCTGAATCTCCCCGGGTTTAGCACTGATTTGATCCTGACCAGCGGCAGAAACGTCTTTGTCGGCAGCAGCTGCCATTGCCGGTCCGGCATCACTGTTCGAAGCGGCAGATTTTAGCTCAGCCGCGTTGGCACCGGTTGGCTGACTGGTGTTTTCAGCCGGCTTTTTCAGCTGTTCAGCATCGCTACTGTCTGCTGTCTCTGCTGCGGCTTCCGGGTATACCGGCAGGATAAACCAGGCACCTTTACTTAGCTTTTTACCGTCTTCAGTAGCGGCATTGTCAACCGTAGCTGTTTCATCGCTCAGGGCTGTTTCATCGCTCAGGACGGTCTTATCGCTTAACTCTGTGTCGCCAGTCAAAGCGGCTTTATCGGTCGCATCAGCCTGAGTATCGGGGTTTGCCTGAGTTTTGGCAGAGGCTTCAGATGTCAGCTGCAACCGGGTCTGGCTTGCCAGATCGAGCATTCCCAGCAGATTGCTGACATCGCTCTCATTGCTCAGTATCAGCTCAGCGTCAGGTGGAATAACGGGATGCAGGGCATTGTCTGGCCGGCCCGCTGGCAATCCCACCATGCTGGCCATTCGTTTGCCTTTACCGCTAATGCTAAAAGCGGCAATACTTTGCCTGTCTGTGGTTAGCTGCGCGCCGGATTGCTCGAGAAAGCGCCCAAATTGTTTTGCGCCGGCGGAATCATCCATTGCTGCGCCCGCCTGATGAGCAACAGGCTCTGCGCCTGCGGTTCCGGGGCCGGAACTTGAAACAGAAAATGACAACAATGGGTTCATCTGGGTCTCCTGGTTGTGCTACGGGTTCACAACTGAGCAAGGGGTTGTAGTGCTATTAATTAAGTTTTAATACAAAAATCGCGCCAGTTTTAAATGTCAGCTCGATCATTGTTGCTGGTTAAGTTGCCGGCGATAAAATTGCTGACCGGCGTATTCATCACTCAGGTTTTGCTGCTGGCGTTCAAGTAACTGTAACGCTGCTGCATCTGAGCGCTCAACTAACAGCTCCAGTGCCTTACGTTTAGTTTGCATTTTTAACCAGCTTTGTTTGCGCTGCTCTGCTGCGGCTTTCGCCTGATGAACCACTCTGGCCTGCTGCACCAGCGCCTGGTCTAATTTGCCGATAAAATTGACATACTGACTGTACTGACGGCTTTGCAGGCCCTGACTACCCTGACGCTGACTTTGCTGAATATACTCGGTACGGTAATTGGCCAGCCCCTGATATTTTTGCTCTGCCTGCTGAAAATATTGTTGCGCTTTAATAAACTGAGCCTGCAAATTATCTTCGCGTTCACGCTGCACTTTGATAATTAAACTAAAACGATGTGCTGCCATCAGCCGGCCATTCGCTGGGCAGGAGCTACCTGACTCAGCGCCACTAAACTGTCATCGTAGGGCACCACATCGTGCATGCCCTGTTGCAGAAAGGTTTTAATTTTTGGCATCAGGCCAATGGCCTGATCCAGCAACGGATCGCTGCCGCGCACATATGCACCAATAGCAATTAAATCTTTGCTTTGCTGATAGCTGGCATACAATTGTTTGATTGTGCGGGCAAGCTGCTGATGCTCATTGCTGGTTACCGCAGGCATTACCCGGCTGATCGATTTTTCGATATCAATGGCCGGGAAATGACCACTGTCGGCAAGACTACGGGACAGCACGATATGACCGTCCAGAATGGCCCGGGACGCGTCAGCTATCGGGTCCTGTAAATCATCACCCTCTGATAACACCGTATAAAAGGCCGTTATCGAGCCCTGATGGCCGCTACCGTTTCCGGCCCGCTCAACCAATGCCGGTAATTTGGCAAATACCGAAGGTGGATAACCCTTGGTGGCTGGCGGTTCGCCCACTGCCAGGGCAATTTCCCGCTGCGCCTGGGCATAGCGGGTTATCGAGTCAATCAGCAATAATACATCCAGTCCCTGATCGCGAAAATACTCGGCGACCTGCACCGCCGTTTCGCACCCTTTCAGACGCATCAATGGCGATACATCGGCGGGTGCGGCAATAACCACCGCGCGTGCTTTGCCTTCTTCACCCAGAATTTCATCAATAAACTCTTTTACCTCACGGCCACGCTCACCGACCAGCCCGACCACAATGACATCGGCTGCGGTACCCCGGGTCATCATGCCAAGTAACACACTTTTGCCGACGCCACTGCCGGCAAACAAGCCCATTCGCTGGCCTTTGCCTACGGTGATAATACTGTTAATGGCCCTGACACCAACATCGAGCGGCTGTTTAACCGGTCGGCGCAATAACGGGTTAATCGGTTTGCCTTTGCCTTTACTGAACTCAGTTGCGCTAATCGGTCCCTTGCCATCCAGCGGCTTGCCGACACCATCAATCACTCTGCCGAGCAAATTCAGGCTCAAAGGAATACCTTTATATTGGATAACAGGGGTAACACGGGCACCAGGCACAACCCCGGTTATATCGTCCTGCGGCATCAGAAATAACCGCTCATTGGCAAAACCAACCACTTCGGCCAGAATAGCCCCGCGGGCACTTTCCACCAGACAAGGCTGACCAATGGCAGCCCGACAGCCCGTCGCCTCGAGCGTTAAACCAACCACCCGCACCAGATGGCCCGATACGGCAGGTAAAGACGGATGAATATACTGCTGCTGTTGCTGCAGTTTGGTAAGCAAGCTGCTGCGCTCAGTCATGCGGTTTGTTATCCGGAGCGTGCTGCTCTGTAGTCGTTTTAGCTTCAGTTTTAGCTTCAGTTTCAGCCGCTAGCGCCGGCTCTGTCGATACAACATCAACTGAGCCGTCAGCGGCTTCAGCTAATTGCAGAAAATGTTCCAGAGTGCTCTGCACTCGCTGGGTTAAACTACGATCAACACTGGAAGACTCACTTTCAATCAAACAGCCGCCTTGCTCAACCAGTGGCTCAGTGCGCAGCTGCCAGCCACGCTCGGCTAATTCAGTGTCATTATAATGGCGCTTAACACAGGCGATATCTGCCGGGTTAAGTTTAATAACCAGCTTGCTGCTTTGCAGTGGCAATGCGCTGATGGCTTCTTGCAGCGCCTTTAATATCACTTGTGGATTAGTGGTCACTTCAACATTAATAACCGCTTTCGCCATTGCCAGGCTTAGCTGCACCAGCTCCTGTTCAACCCGGTTGTCAATTTTTGCCAGCGGCTGCTGTAACTGGTCCAGCAAAAGACTTAATTCAGCCCGCAGCGCATCCAGCTCTGTTGCGCCATCTGCCAGACCCTGCTTTTTACCTTCGGCCAGGCCTTGTTTAAAACCATCCTGCTGGCCTTGTTCACGCCCTTCACTGTAGCCTTTGGCAAAACCTTCTTCTTTTCCCTGCTGCATACCTTCATCATGCGCGGCCTGGCGCATTTGCTCGATATCATCAGCCGTCAGTGGCTTAACCACTAACTCTTCTTCTGCCTGCTCAGCCTTTGAGGTTCTGACCTCTGGCCGGTGCATATTCAGGGCATTGGTCCGGGTGTCCTGTGCATAAGCATCGGCGGTTAAGTCCGGCGTCGGCCAGTGCTTTACCTGCTCTGATGCTTCCGGATCCGGAGAATATGGCCGGTTACGATTAAAGGCGCTTTTGGTCATTGTTAATTCCGCTGCCAGCTACTGCCAGTCTGTTACAGGAAGTCTTCACCACCACCACCACCCAGCATAATTTCACCGGCATCTGATAAGCGACGTGCGGTAGACAGAATTTCTTTCTGGGCGGTTTCCACTTCACTGACCCGAACCGGCCCCATCGCTTCTAAATCATCCTGCAGCAGCTCAGCCGCCCGTTTCGACATATTTTTCAGGATTTTCTCTTTCAGATTCTCGTCGGTTCCTTTCAGCGCCTTCATCAGCACATCCTGCTGAATTTCCCGTAACAGCACCTGAATACCGCGATCATCGACATCGACCAGATTTTCAAACACAAACATCAGATCCTGAATTTGCTGCGCCATTTCTTCGTCATGCTCACGGATCGAATCCATTAACTGACCTTCCATATTGGTATCGAGGTAGTTCAGGATATCGGCCGCTGCTTTTAAGCCGCCCATTTTCGCGGACTGGGTACCCGCCTGACCAGCAAATTGTTTTTCCATAATTTCGTTTAGTTCCTGTAATGCTGCCGGTTGTACTTCTTCCAGATTAGCGATACGCATCGTTAAATCCAGCCGGACTTTCTCTGAAAACTGCGACAAAATTTCAGCTGACTGCTCCGGTTCCAGATAGGACAACACTATTGTCTGAATTTGCGGGTGCTCATTGCGGATAATATTAGCCACCTGTTTGGAATCCATCCATTTCAGTGAATCAAGCCCTTTGGCTCCGCCGCCTAACACTATCTGATCAATCAGATTGGCCGCCTTTTCTTCACCCAGTGCTGCCGTCAACGCCCGTTTAATAAATTCTTCACTCTGGAAGCCTATGGTGCTGAAGTTCTGGATCTGCTCGATAAACAAACGATGCACAGCCGAGATCTTGGCCTGATTTAAATCAGTCATCTGCGCCATGGCCAGGCCGACTTTTTGCACCTGTTTTGGCTCCAGGTGCTTTAAAATCTGGGCGGCATCTTCTTCCGATAAGCTAAGCAGCAAAATGGCGGCTTTTTCAACACCATCCAGCTTGCCGACATCAAAGCTGGGTTTCTCTTCTATTTTATTATTCATCTTCAGCCAACCAGTTTTTCACTACCAGAGAGGATAACTCAGGTTCATTGGCTACCAGTGCCCGAACCGCCCGCAGTAAATCTTCATCACCGTGCAGGTCTGGCAGCATTAAGGTGCCGTCTGGTGCAAAGCCTACTGCGTTTTCATCAAAGGTTGAATTTAGCATATCTATGGTGTCATCACCCAGATCTAAACCACTGCTCAGGGCTTTGTCATCATAGGCATCATCTGTTTGCTCAGGGTAAATCAGTTTTTTCAGCATCGGCCGCACTATGCCCAGCATCAGCGCGATGATAATAATGCCACCAATCAGCAAACGCAGGATCCGTAAAAACCATTCTTCCTGATAAATTGCCAGCGGTTCTTCTTCCAGCAAGGCTTCGCGGACAAACGGCACTGATATCACTTCTATAGTATCACCGCGCTGGGCGTCAAAACCAATGCCGCCCTGTAATAACCGGCGAATATTGGCCAGCGATTCCTGAGTACGTGGCTGCGGCTCGCTGACACCCTCGGCATTGGGCTCGCCAGGTTCATAATCCACCGCCACCGACACTGACAAACGGCGGATTACCCCGCTTTGCTGTGAGGTATGGCTGATGGTGGTATCCAGCTCATAATTGCGGGTTGCTTCTTTGTGGCTGCGCCCCGGAACCACCGGCCGGGCATTACCGCCTTCAGCTTCTTCCGGGATAGTTGAATTAAGCGGCGGCTGGTTAGACAAAGCACCGGGAATACCCGCACTGCCGCCGCCGACACTGCTTTCTTCAATAGTCATTTCACTGCGAATTGCCGGTAAGTCAGGATTAAAGCGTTTCTGGGTTTGTTCAACGGCGGTAAAGTCCAGCATCAGGTCTACCTGAGCAGTATAATTGCCATAGCCCAGTACCGGCAGCAGAATTGAATCAACTTTCTGGCGGTATTCATCTTCACGAGCGCGTTGCAATTCATGTTCCCGACGTGAACGGGCAGCACTGCCGTCCTGGGAACCACTGTTCAGTAAGCGGCCGCTTTGATCGGTGACCGTCACTTTTGAAGGCTCCATCCCCTGCACAGCGGAGGCAACCAGATCAACGATGGCATCCACTTCACTGTCGCGGATGACGGTGCCGCCGCGCGCCGTGACCAACACGGTCGCCGACGGCGATGCGGCCTGACGGGCAAATACATTTTCTTTTGGAATAGCCAGCAATACCCGGGCGCGGGCAACGCTTTGTAACTCTTCGATGGTGCGGGCCAGCTGCTGCTCACGGCTATGTTTCAAGCGCTCCATTTCCAGGCGCTGACTAACGCCGAAGCCACTGTCCTGCAATAAAAATTCGGTACCAGCTGATGGCTCCTGAGTTAAACCGGCGCGGGACAAGCCCAGTTTTACGGACTGGTATTGATCTTCGGCGACATAAATCACGTTGCCTTCAAGCTTATAATCAACTTGCTGCGCATCTAAATGGTCAAGGGTCTGAATAAGTTCCTGGGTGGCATAAGTGCCCAGTGGCCGCATTTCTGCCTGCCGGGCCCAGAAAAAAATTAATACTGCAATAACCAGACAAATAACCAGGGCAATCATCAGCGTGACCTGACGCATCATATCTACGCCGCCAATCGCTCCCAGAAAGCCTGATTTCTGCTCCTGTGACTCTGAATTATTTGAGCTATTATAGTCACTTGGGCTTATTGCCAGCTCTGTCGATTGATTATCTGCCACGTGCTACCCCTTAAACCGGCATTGACATAATGTCTTTATACGCTTCAACCATTTTGTTGCGTACCTGTACTGTTGCTTCAAACGCCAATGACGATTTTTGTGCAGCGATCATAGCCTGAACCAGCGATACATTAGGATCACCCATTTCTACCCGGGTGCGCAGCTCCCCGGCTGCTGCCTGCACATTATTTACGGTTTTCAAGGCATCTTTGAATAAGGTACTGAACTCAGACTGGCTGGGATTTACCTCTGCCAACTGATTAACAGGTTTGATGTCGGCCGACAAACTGCGGGCCTGGCTGGCCATCGATTGCATTTGGGCGTATAACGCCTGACCTTTAATGTTCATAGCTGTACCCTGTCTTAAAAAGCCTTGCGAAAATATCGGGTGTCAAATAATTGCCAACGTGCGGCTGCAAGGATACTAAGCAGGAGTTATGCCACATTTATATGGCTGTTTTTAAACAACAAAAAAGCCGTAGAACCGGCTTTTATTAAAAAACTTCTGTTATTGTCCCATCGCCAAAGCAGGTCAGGCGGGGAGCTCTATGCCGGATTCACGCATTCTGGCCAGCTTATAGCGCAAGGTACGATCGCTGATGCCAAGCTTTTCTGCCACCGCTTTGCGCTTGTAAGCACAGGCCTTTAACGTTGCCAGAATAATCCGGTGTTCCTGCTCATGTAATTCTGATTTAAAATCATCCGGCACAGCAGTGGTGCTATTATCTGTTGGCGGCTGCGTTGCTGTTGCTGATCCCGTTGTCGCCAACGACTGCGCCACGGGCGCTGCCAGCACACTTGCGGCACTACCATCTGCGGATAGCAAAATATCCGCCGGGGTGATCTGCCCGCCCTGACACAGAATAAGCGCACGCTGAATCACATTATCCAGCTCCCGGACATTGCCCGGCCAGCTGTGCTGCAGCAACAGCTTTATTGCGCTGTCACTCAGCGATAATACCGCCCGCCCCTGTTGCTGACAGTATTTACTGATAAGGTGCTTTGCCAGTGGTGCAATATCTTCCGGCCGCTCGACCAGGGCTGGCCAGTTAAGTGGAAATACATTTAATCTGAAAAACAGATCCTGGCGAAAGTCGCCTGCAGCGACCGCCTGCTGCAGGTCGCGATTACTGGTCGCCAGCACCCGTACATCCAGTTTAATGGTTTTACGGCTACCCAGCCGTTCCACTTCACGCTCCTGCAATACCCGCAGTAATTTTGCCTGCAGGTTTAAATCCATTTCGGTAATTTCGTCCAGCAGCAAGGTGCCGTGCTGCGCTTGCTCAAACTTACCGGGACAACCGGCGATGGCACCGGTAAAAGCGCCTTTTTCATAGCCAAACAGGGTCGATTCCAGCATATTCTCCGGAATTGCAGCGCAGTTAATCGCAATAAAAGGGCCCTGGGCGCGACCAGATTGCTGGTGAATATACCGGGCCAGTACTTCTTTACCGGAACCACTGGGGCCGGAAATCATTACACTGGCTTCTGAGCGGGCGACCCGGGCAGTGAGCTCAAGTAGCGCTATGCTGGCAGGAGCCGCTACCACGGGGGTCTGCGGGTTAGCCTGCTCGGCTAAGACATAACGGCTGACGGTGCTGAGCAATACCTGAGGCGCAAAGGGCTTAGCCAGATAATCAACGGCGCCGAGGCGGATGGCCTCAACGGCATCCTGGACATTGGCATAGGCCGTCATCATCAGCACCGGCAGTTGTGGATAATGCTGGCGTAAGGTTTTAAGCAATGTTAAGCCTGAAACTTCACCCATTTGCACGTCACTGACCACCAGTTGTACCTGTTGCTTTTTCAGCAACAATAACGCACTTTCGGCACTGTCAGCACTAAACACCTGATAATTTGCCAGGCTAAGCGTATCGCACAAGGCCTCACGCAAGCCGGCATCATCCTCTACTATCAGTATTGGGGTCGCTGTTGTCATTCGATACCTCTGTCTGGAGAGTTAGCTTGCTGGATATTCGCGTCAGAAAAATGAATTGGTAACTTAATCACAAAGCAGGCACCACAGTCGGGACGCTGTACATAGTGAACCTCGCCCTGATGCGAGTTAACCACGGCCTGCACCACCGCCAGCCCAAGACCACTGCCATGCTGGCGGCGACTGAAAAACGGCTCAAAAATATATGGCTGCACATCAGCTGCAATACCTGGTCCGTTATCCGTCACGGTAAAATGTAAAGCGCCGGCCTGTTGCTGCACTGAAATATGAATATGGGCACCATTTTTCAGGGCCTGAATGCTGTTCTGAACAAGGTTATTTACTGCACCGGCCAGGCTGCTGATATTTCCCAATAAATACACGTCCTGACAACGGGTGCTGATGGTCAGTTGCGCCTGATGCTGCTGTAACAAAGCCTCAGATACCGCATTAATTTCGTTAAGCAGACTTTGCAAGGTAAAAGGCTGTACCGCCTGCGCAGTGCCGGCGCGGGCAAACAGCAGCATATCATTTACCTGTTGCTCCAGATCATGCAGCCTTGCCAGTAACTTCTGCTGAAACTGCTGTTGTGAGGCGGCATTAAGTTTGCTGCTGCCCAGGTTTTCCGCATACAACATGGCAGACGACAGCGGTGTCCGGATCTGATGTGCCAGAGTTGCCATCATTTTGCCGAGAGTGGATAGCCGCTGTAAGTGTGCCAGCCTGCTTTGCAGCTGGCGGGTCTGGGTCAGATCGGTCAGAACAATAAGTTGACCGGGTTCAGGACTGAGCGGGCTGATTTCAAGCTTTACCCGCCGGCCATCTTTTAACGATACTTCCAGCCCATCATCACTGCGCGGCGCAAAGCAGCGGGTTATCACGTCCAGCCAGAGCTGACCCAGTAAGGGTTGACCCAGCATTCGGGTTGCTACCGGATTGGCTTCTGAGACAACGCCTCTGGCACTTAGCAATATCACGCCAGCAGGCAACACATTTAGAATATGTTGCAGCCGGTTGTCCGCCCGGTTGTCGGGGCTGTTGGCCGGAGCATTGTCGGAGTTACTGGCAGTAGTATGACCAAACGCTGCTAACGCCTGACTAACCACCCTGCCCAGTTCCCGCTGACCCGGTATTGGCTGACTGCGCAGCGGCGCAGCGTTATCTGAATGAACATAGCTGACAGTTGGCATAAGCTACCTGATCTCACTGCAAATAACAGAGCAGATGCAGAGACTATGCCAAGGTTAAGATGCTGAATATAATGACAAAATTAGAATTAAAACCGTCAAACGCTTGACAGCGCACCGTTATTCATCGCGCCCGAGATTGTACTTACGCATTTTTTCGACCAGGGTAGTACGGCGCAGCCCCAGCACTTCAGCTGCCCGGGCAACGACATAGTCATGGTGCTGTAAGGCCTCAGATATCAGCTGCACTTCAAGTTCAGCAAGGTATTCTTTCAGGTCAAAATTACCCGCGGCCATATCACTGAGTTGCGGTAAACTTATCGCTGTATCACTGTGTGCTTGCTTGCTTTGCGACAGACTGTCGGAACCGCTGCTATTTTCATCTTCGCTGTCATCAGCGCTGGCGGCGAATAAATCATTGAGCATATCGCGTTCAAGCAGTGCCTCCGGATATTCTGGCTGATAGCTGTCCACATCCAGATAACAATACTTTTTCGGAAGCTCGGCCACATCCACTACCTGATCCGGATACATGATCAGCATCCGCTCCAGTAAATTTGCCAGCTCGCGCACATTGCCCGGCCAGCTATGCAGTTTCAGACTCTCCAGCGCCCGCTCGGTAAACCGGATCCGGCCATGATGTGCACCAGCCTGCCGGTTTAGTAGTTCCTGGATCAACAGGGGTAAATCCTCACAACGCTCACTAAGCGCCGGTGTTTCAATCGGAAACACGTTAAGCCGGTAGAAAAGATCTTCCCTGAACTGGCCTTCAGTGATCATATGCTCGAGATCACGGTGGGTAGCAGCAATAATCCTGACATCGGCTTTAATAGTCTGACTGCCCCCTACCCGCTCAAAAATACGCTCCTGTAATACCCGCAACAGCTTGACCTGCATGGGTTGTGGCATGTCGCCAATTTCATCCAGAAATAAGGTACCACCCTGCGCCAGTTCAAACCGGCCTTTACGGGTAGATATTGCGCCGGTGAAGGCGCCTTTTTCGTGACCGAATAACTCACTTTCCAGTAACTCAGCCGGAATGGCACCGCAGTTAATCGGCACAAAAGGACCTGCCGCCCGGTTTGATAATAAATGAATATTGCGGGCGACTACCTCTTTGCCAGTACCAGACTGGCCCAATACCAGCACGTTTGCATCAGTTTTAGCGACTTGTGAGATTAAAAACCGGACTTTTTGCATCGGCTCGGTCTGGCCAACCATACCATCAAACTTCAGTGTTGTTTCAGTCAGACGCTGGCCCGGTAATAACCGATGATATTGCTGACAATCGCGCAGCAACTGGGTAAGGGTATTGTAAGAAAAAGGTTCGGTAAGCAACCCCACCGCATTCGGATACTGCAGCAACGGGCTTAGCGGCTCACCAATCAGCAAAAATGCACATCGTGGAAAACGTAACAACAAATCCGCATGCTCTGCTTCACCAATAGCACCCAGCAGCACCACCGCAGGTGTATCAGGAGCCAGCTGTTGCAGCAACGCCTGATCACTCACTATCTGGTGTGGTTCGTTAATAAAGCTGAGTACTGTCGAAAGACGTTCGGCGCGCCGTTGCTGAGAATCTGTAATGTAAAGAGGAGGATGTGCTGCCATTGTGCCGCATTATTGTTATTGCTTTGATTTCATTGTACTGCGCTAACCTGAGCTTGCAACCAAAAACGCTATTTTTTTGACAGCTGTCAAAAAAATAGCGTTAGTCTGATAATGAATGAAAAGTACGCTGAATTATATTGCTATCAGCCTAGCAGTGTTAACGCTTGCTGCTGCTGAATACGGGCCTGCATTGCCACGCTGGTCGAGCTTTGGCTCAGAATATCTGCTGCCGTTTTATCACTGGTTGCTTTGGCAAAATCTAAGTCTTCAATCCGGCTGCGGGCAGCGGACTCGGCAATTTGCTGATTATTCAAATTACTACCGGCACTGGCAAAGCGATTTGCCTCGGCACCCGCCTGTGCCTGCAAGCTGCCAATCAACTCTATCGAGTCGGTTATTCTGGTCAGTGATTGCTCAGCAGATGTAGCCGAGCTGAAATCGATATTAAACGCATCTTCATTTTGCAATGCAGTTTGCACATCGGTCGTGGTCAGGTTTACTGAGCCGTTACCGGTACCAAATGCTACGCTGGCATCAGCACCGAACAATTTTTTACCCGCAAATTCTGTATTATCAATCGTTTGTTGAATATTCGCCAGATAACTATCTGCTTCTTTCTGCAATGCCTGCCGCTCTTGTGCACCATAAATGCCATTGCCGGCGACCACAGCTAACCGGTTCAGTTCACCCAGGTTATCGTTAATACCCTGCAGCCCTTGCTCGTATACCCGGGCTAACGACACACCATCGTAAGCGTTGCGTTCGCCCTGCCCTTTGGCACTAATACTGCTTCCCAGCTGATTAGCAATTTGCAAACCGGCGGCATCATCAGCCGCACTGTTTATCTGACGAGCCGTTGCCAGTTTTTTCAGCAAACCTTCCTGTTGCTGCTGAGCCTGATTCAGACTGTTTAAACCCGTTGAATTATTCAGTTTCATAGCAATACCACTTAAGCAAAGAAATTGGCTATAGTTTAGACGATCTGCCAGCGAAGCACCAATTTCGTATGCAACAGACGAGGGCTAAGGCAGTAGCTGGCTAACATTATAAGTTTATTAATCTTATTTTGGGCACACTTTATGCTTAGAGCAATTTGTGATAAGAACGTTGTATCCAAGTCAGAACGGCAGCACAATGCCGGATAATTGTTTGAGGGCACGCTATGTTTGATGGAAAAACCATTTTAATTACCGGTGGTACTGGCTCTTTCGGTCATAAATACACCGAAACACTGCTGGCCCGTTACAAACCCAAAAAAATTATTATTTATTCTCGCGATGAGCTAAAGCAATACGAAATGCAGCAAAAATTTGACCAAAGCTGCATGCGCTATTTTATCGGTGATGTCCGTGATGCGCAGCGGATGAGCCGCGCCATGCATGGTGTAGACTTTGTAATCCATGCCGCAGCGTTAAAGCAGGTGCCTGCTGCCGAATATAACCCAATGGAATGTATCCGCACCAATATTAATGGTGCTGAAAATGTGATTAATGCTGCACTGGATAACAATGTAGAAAAAGTCATTGCCCTGTCCACCGACAAAGCGGCTAATCCGGTAAACTTATATGGCGCGACCAAGCTCGCCTCGGATAAGTTGTTTGTCGCCGCAAACAATATATCAGGTGGCACCCGGCCCCGCTTTTCAGTGGTGCGTTACGGTAATGTGGTGGGTTCACGCGGCTCAGTAGTGCCATTTTTTCAGCAGCTGATTGCCAAAGGCACAGATCATTTGCCTGTTACCCATGCCGAAATGACCCGGTTCTGGATCAGCCTGCAACAAGGCGTTGACTTTGTGTTGAAAAATTTTGAGCGAATGCTCGGCGGCGAGATATTTGTTCCTAAAATTCCATCAATTCGTATTATCGACCTGGCCAAAGCAATGGCCCCCGACTTACCCGTTAAAATTGTTGGCATCCGTCCGGGCGAAAAGCTACATGAAATGATGTGTCCTGGCGATATGTCTTACCATACCTTTGAGTTTGCCGACCATTATGTAATTGCCCCGGCAATAAAGTTTTTTAATCGCAGCAATGACTTCAGCGGCAATGCCTTGGGTGAAACAGGACAACCGGTAGCAGCTAATTTTGAATATGTGTCTGACACCAACCCTGAATTTATGGATATAGCTACGATTCGCCAGTTTAATCAGGACTATGCATAAGTGATCCCTTACGGCCGTCAAAATATCAGCCAACATGACATCGATGCGGTGATCGAGGTATTGCAAAGCGACTTTTTAACTCAGGGGCCGGCAGTGCCAGCTTTTGAGCAGCGGCTTTGCGAGTTAACAACAGCGCAGTACTCGATTGCTGTAAATAGCGCAACCTCGGCACTACATATTGCCTGTCTGGCATTAGGCGTCGGCCCCGGCAGCCGAGTCTGGACCTCACCCATCAGCTTTGTCGCCTCGGCTAATTGTGCCCGCTACTGTGGTGCCATGGTCGACTTTGTCGATGTCGAACCAGATACCGGCAATATGGCCGTCGACCAGTTGCGACAAAAGCTGGAGCAAGCACGCGCCAGTGATACCCTACCGCAGGTGGTAATACCGGTGCATCTGGCAGGTGCTAGTTGCGATATGCAGCAGATACATTATCTTGCTAATGAATTTGGTTTTAAAATTATTGAAGATGCATCACATGCCGTCGGTGCCAGCTATCAGGAGGAGCCTGTCGGTTGTTGCCGTTATAGTGATATCACCGTGTTCAGTTTTCACCCGGTTAAAATTATTACAACAGCTGAAGGTGGCGCAGCACTAACTAATCATCAGCAACTGGCAGATAAAATGCGATTATTGCGTAGCCATGGCATTAGCCGTGATGATGCGCAGATGACCGAACCCAGCCATGGTGCCTGGTATTATCAGCAACTGCTACTAGGTCTTAATTACCGTATGACGGACCTTCAAGCCGCATTAGGCTTGAGCCAGAGCCAACGATTATTACCCATCATCCAGCAACGACAGAGACTGGCCGAGCATTATCATAAGCTACTTAGCCATTTGCCACTTGGTTTACCCAAGCCTGAGCCATTTAACATCAGCGCCTGGCATCTGTACATTATCCGGTTTAACGACAAAACAAAACGCCAGCAGGTATTTGATGGCATGCGCGCGGCCGGCATTGGTGTAAACGTGCATTATATCCCAATTCATACCCAGCCCTATTATCAGCAACTGGGGTTTGACTGGGGCGATTTCCCGCAGGCAGAAGATTTTTACGAACGGATTATCAGTCTGCCAATGTATCCGGAGCTAACCGGTAAGCAACAGCAATTTATTGCCGATAAATTAAGAGAACTACTTGAATGAGAATTGCAATTATTCCTGCCCGTGGTGGTAGTAAACGCATTCCGCGCAAAAATATTAAAGATTTTTGTGGCAAACCTATTATTGCTTATCCTATTGAAGCGGCATTGAATAGTGGTGTGGTTGATAAAGTAATCGTTTCTACTGATGATGAAGAAATTGCCAGTATAGCCAGACAATACGGTGCAGAAACACCTTTTGTTCGTAGTAGCAGACTTGCAGATGATTATACCGGTACAGTAGCAGTGATCCGTGATGCAATCTTGCAGCTGCAACAAATCGGCTGGACACTCACTGAATGTGCCTGTATCTACGCCACTACTCCGCTGTTAAATAGTGAACGTATCGCCGAGGCTTACCAATTATTGTTCGATAGCCATGCTGATTTTATATTTACTTGTGCTCGCTTTTCCTTTCCTATTCAACGAGCTTTGCTAAAAACAGACCAAGGGGGTGTAATTCCCTTTGATCCGCCAAGCGTTCCTAAGCGGTCTCAGGATTTGCCCCCAACTTTTCATGATGCAGGACAGCTTTACTGGGCTGCAGTTGAAACCTGGATGGACCCGGCAAAACATATTTACTCTGCCGACTCCAGAATGTTGTTGTTACCCGAACGTTTAGTTCAAGATATTGATACCCAAGAAGATTGGGAGCACGCAGAGTTGCTGTATAAAGTCATGCAGAGCCTCGGTCAGTGAATATCCTGTTTCGGGTAGACGCATCAATAACTTTGGGTAGTGGTCATGTTATGCGTTGCCTGACATTAGCAAGTGCTTTACGAAATAGTGGAGCCATTTGCGATTTTGTCTGCCGTATCCAACCCGGTCACCTTACCGAAACTATTCAGCAGCAAGGTTTCAATGTTTATCATTTGCCAGCGGCCTTACCAGATCAAAATGCCGATGCACAGGCAACATTATCCGTACTGAACAAAGATTATGCTTTACTGGTGGTTGATCATTATCAGCTGGCAGCAGATTACTGCAGCAGACTTAGAGCATGCTGCAGATATATTATGGTAATTGATGATTTGGCAAATCGGCTGCATGACTGTGATATTTTATTAGATCAAAACTTGTTTGCCAAACCAGAGCTTCGTTACACAGCGCTAGTTCCTGCCAACTGTAAATTGTTACTCGGTCCACACTTCGCTCTGCTACGCCAGGAGTTTTATCAGCAACAAGACAACACTTTGCCGCTGCATATTCTGGTTGGCTTTGGCGGCAGTGATGAGCAAAATTTAACCCAACTCGCCATTCAGGCAATAAAACAGTTAAAGTTGCCAGACTTAACAGCCGATATCGTAATAGGGACGAATAATCCGTGGCGAACCAGTATTGAACAACAAATAGCGTGTCTGCCTAATTTGACGTTACATATTCAATGTAACTATATGGCTAAACTCATGCACCGGGCACAGCTTATGCTGGGTGCAGGTGGCAGCAGCCATTGGGAGAGATGTATTTGCGCTTTGCCGGGACTCATTGTTACCGTTGCTGAAAATCAGCAAGCGACAACGGCGTACTTAGACGAATTAGGCGCTTGTGTCTGGTTGGGTCAGGCTGCTGACATGTCAGCACAGCGATTTGCAGAACAATTATTCTATTACCTTTCACAACCAGAACTACTGAATGAAATCGGCCAGACAGCAGCCTGTATAGTGCCCTTAAACGCTGGCACAATGAATGTAGTAGCAGCAATACGCAATGTCTTAATGTCGTAATGCAACAACCTTAGTCAGTGGGAGTACAGATGACAGTAATAAAACTTGGTAATCGTCTAATCGGTTCTGATAAAGCACCTTTTATTATTGCTGAGATGTCCGGTAATCATGGACAGTCATTGGAAAAAGCGATGGCATTAGTTGATGCCGCCGCCGCCGCCGGAGCGCACGCCTTAAAACTACAAACCTACACTCCAGATACCATTACACTGGATGTTCATGAGCGTGAGTTTTACATCGCAGATAAAAATAGCCTATGGCAAGGTAACTCCCTGTATAACCTTTATAAAACTGCAATGACGCCATGGGAGTGGCATAAACCAATTTTTGATTACGCCCAGAGCAAGGGAATGCTGGCTTTTAGTTCCCCGTTCGATTTGACTGCTGTCGATTTTCTTGAATCACTGGATGTGCCTTGCTATAAAATCGCGTCCTTCGAAAATATCGATCATGCTTTGTTAGCAGCCGTAGCAAAAACGGGTAAGCCGGTAATAATGTCTACCGGTATGGCTACACAAGGTGAATTGGCTGAATCGGTGCAGGTATTGCGCGATAACGGCTGTAATGACCTAATATTGCTAAAATGCACCAGCAATTATCCGGCACGACCAGTTGATGCAAATCTGCTTACTATTCCACATTTAGCGCAATTGTTTAATTGCCAGGTTGGCTTATCCGATCATACCCCCGGCGTTGGTGTTTCAGTTGCGGCCGTTGCTCTGGGGGCCACAGTAATTGAAAAACACTTTGTACTGGATAGAAATGGCGGAGAAGTTGATGCAGCGTTTTCGCTGGAGCCTTTTGAGCTTAAAATGCTGGTGGAAGAGACAGCTCGCGCCCATGATGCATTGGGCAAAGTGCATTACGGATGTACCGATAAAGAAATCGCTTCCCGCATCCACCGTCGCTCTTTATACATTGCTAAAGATATGCGTGCTGGTGATGTTTTTAACGCTTCAAACCTTCGCTCTGTTCGCCCCGGTCTTGGCTTGGCACCAAAGTATCTTGAACAGTTTATCGGCAAAAAAGTTAAGCAAGACGTAATAAAAGGAACACCATTAAGCTGGGATCATTTGTGACAGATAATCTGGAAAAACCAGCCATTTTACTAACCAGTGCAGGTGCAAAAATTCCAATGTTGCAAGCTGCCAGAGAAGCATGGTTACGTCTGTTTCCTCAGGGGGAAATTATTGCTGGCGACAGCCAGCAATTGGTAGTAAGCAAAGCATTTGCCGACAGTTTCTGGCAAATGCCTGTTACAGCGCAGTCAAATAAAGCTGAACTGAGGCGCGGCTGCTTGGAGCGTAACATCAAAGCTATTCTACCCAGCCGGGATGCTGAACTAATGTTCTGGGCTGAAAATAAAGACTACTTTGCAGAGGCCGGAGTTGAAGTTATTGTATCGACGTCTGCCGGTATTGCACGCTGCCTGGATAAACTGGCTTTTGCTGACTTTGGGCGGCAGCTTCATTTGCCCTTTATACCTACATCCTTGCATCTGGATGATATCAGCGCAAAGCAGTTTGTTGTTAAAGAGCGGTTTGGCGCAGGATCTAAATCGATCGGCCTTGCGATGACAAAGGCGCAAGCCATTGAGCATGCCAGATTATTGCAGGCGCCCATCTATCAACCAATGCAGTCTGGCTTTGAAATCAGTGTCGATGCCTGGCTGAACAATGACGGCAGTGTAAAAGGCGTGGTACTGCGACGGCGCGACAAAGTTGTGGCGGGTGAGTCACAAATTACGACTACTTTTACCGATACGGCTGTAACACTGAAAGTCAGCTATATATTGGAGCAACTGCAACTTTCAGGTCCGGTAGTTATGCAAGCAATCATTGACAGTAAAGGTCTGCCTCATATTATTGAATGTAATAGCCGGTTTGGTGGTGCCTCGACATTGAGTATTGCTGCCGGGCTCGACAGCCTGTACTGGAGTTTTTTAAGTGCCATGAGGCCAGACATAAAATTACCCGATTTTAATCCCGCCGAAGGTCAGATAAGACAACTGCGTTACAGTATGGATACCTATCAATATGATTCTGATATTTGATCTGGATGACACACTATACGATGAACGCCAGTTTGTCGAAAGCGGCTTTCGTGCTGTAGCTAATATGGCGCAGCAGCGCTGGCAACTAGATGCCGGCGCCGGTTTCCAACGATTATGTCAGTTGCTTGACAGCCGGGGACGGGGCCGTATTTTTGACGATTGGTTGGGGCCGCACAACTTAGCCACTAAATCGAATATCAGCGACTGCGTGCGCAGCTACCGCTTGCATAAGCCGGTTCTGACACTGCCAAAAGCCCATCGTCAAATGCTGCAAACCTTACCCGGACCACTTTATCTTGTCACGGACGGCCATAAAATAGTGCAGCAAAATAAAGTTGAAGCGCTTGGCTTAGCACCTTATTTTAAGCGTGTGTTTATTACCCACCGTTTTGGCATAAAACATGCGAAACCCTCTACCTATTGTTTTGAAATAATCCGAAAAGCAGAGCAATGCCGCTGGCAGGATCTGGTCTATATCGGCGACAACCCGACAAAAGATTTTGTTAACCTGAATAATAAAGGCGCACAAACCATCCGTATTTTAACAGGCTGCCATAAGGATCTGCAGGCTCAACCTGGCTATGACGCTAAAACCAGGCTGCATACTCTTACTGAGCTGATGCCGTTGACAGAAGGTAACCTAATTAATGTCTGATCATGCAAAATTTACCGAACATCGCCACTCACTGGGATTTATTGAAGCGATGCCCAAGCCCTCAGAGGCAGAGTTGCAGGCACATTATAACGCTAAGTACTACCAGGTACCTGAAGGTTCTTACCACAGTGCCTATACTGAGCAGGAGTTGCAGTATTTTCATAATATCGCCAGTGTGGCTCATCGCGTAGCGCAGCAGAATAATTTGCCTCATAGTTTGTTGGACCTTGGCTGTGGTGAAGGTTTTTTTGTCAACGCGTTTGCAACCTTTGGATGGGAGCTCGCCTGCTGTGATTATTCAGATTTTGGTATTAGTAAACATAATCCACATTTGTTGCCATATTTCCAGCAAGGCAGTATTGAACAGAGCCTGGAGCATTACAAAGGGCGTACCTTTGGCTTGATTAACCTGCAAAACGTGCTGGAGCATGTGCTGGATCCATTCCAAACCATGACGATACTTAAGCCCTTGTTGTCAGCTAATTCAGCGCTACGAATTAAAGTACCAAATGACTATTCGGATTTTCAATTAGCCTTACAACAACAAGGTTTTACTGACAATACCTGGTTTGCACCACCGGAACACCTCAGTTATTTTAACCAGGACAACTTAAGCAGTTTTATCTCAGCTTGTGGTTATCGCTTATTATCGTTACAGACCAACTTTCCTATCGAAGTGTTCCTGACCAATCCACATTCTAATTACTGGCAAGACAGAAGTCTTGGCAAACAAGCGCATTTTAGCAGGGTATTTTGTGAAAATTTTTTAATGAGCAAAAACATAGACAACTATATTCGCTATGCTGAAGCCAGTGCGGCACTGGGCTTTGGCCGAGAACTTATCGCTTATGTAACACCTGAGTAAGCCTTACTTACGGGAATGAAAAATGAACAACAAAGCAAACACCAATCCACTGGTATCAACAGATTCATCAGCAACAGAAGCCAATAGCCGCAAAAGTTTCTATCAAACCTTTAGCGATTGTCCGGTACCGCCAGCAGAAATGCTGAACAATTTAGGCCTTTTTATACGTCGTCAGGATTTGTCGCGTATTATGTTTATGAATGAATTGTACCAAAAGGCATTGCCAGTGCACGGCGTAATTATGGAGTTTGGAGTACGTTGGGGGCAGAACCTTGCGCTATTCTCATCATTTCGCGGCATGTATGAACCCTACAACTATAACCGCAAAATCATTGGTTTCGACACATTTGAAGGATTCCCGTCAGTTTCTGAGAAAGACGGCAAAGATAATGTGATTAAAAAAGGCGCTTACAGTGTCAGTGAAGGTTACGAGCACTATCTTGACGACGTATTACAGTACCATGAGTCAGAGAGTCCGCTCAGCCACATTAAAAAATATGAAATTGTTAAAGGCGATGCGACAGAAAAACTGGAACAGTACCTGGCTGAGAATCCTCAAACCATTATTGCTATGGCATACTTTGATTTTGATATTTACGAACCGACAAAAAATTGTCTTGAGTTAATTAAAGGTCATTTAACCAAAGGCAGCGTGATCGGTTTCGATGAACTAAATTATCACAAATTCCCTGGTGAAACCCTGGCATTAAAAGAAGTCTTTGGCTTAAACAAATACGCAATAAGACGCTCGCCACTCAGCCCCCTTACCTCTTATATCGTTATAGATTAGTGCCAGTATTAGTATATTTTTAAAGCAAAATGTACGTAACCAACTTAAAATATGAGAGTTACCAGTTTAAAACAGTGTCGCATTTTTATTATAAATACCGACAGGTAACTCTCATCGTGCATCCTGCCAACCTAACCGTTAAACACAGTCTTTTCATTTAACTCATTAATATATAGTGGTGGCAAATAATTTAGTTAGATACAACAAATCTGTCTGCAATGCCCAAATTAATTTCAACTGAAGTTCAATCCAGAACTTACAGCGTCTTGTTTTACCGGATTTTTTATAAAGTCATCTTTGGCATCAAGCAAATAACACCGCCAGAGTTTTAGTACGTGGTTAAATCTTTCCAAATCTTTTTCTGAATTGTCCCAAGGCAGCATCTTGGTTAAGATACTGAAAAAATAATTAGAACTACCATAAAAAAGATAAAAAATAATATTTTCCTTATCAGATGACTCATCTATTAGAAGTTTCCATTGCTTATCAATCAGGTCTTTTGCTTGTTGATATCCTGAAACTTTTACATCTATCAAATCACACCATCTATCAATACTTGCTGCAAGCAGGCTCAAATCATAATCAGCAAGAATCTGACGGGCGCAGTTCTTATTCCCTTTTTTGTAATAAGCTAACTTACATATTTTTTCGCAGATACTAGCTGCATCATCTTTTTGCTGAATAATAATGTTTGCTGGATCCAACGGCGCGGTGCCTTTAATAAACGCGCCATCACTGCAGTTATAGACCTCAACTTTGTTGGGTATATCGGCTAAAACCTTTTCGATAAGCTGGCGGGATACATCAAACTCCGGTTTAGTATAAACAAAGGATCTAAAGTTTCCCTTAACTGGAAATCCGCTACCGTAGTGCTGCTCATAATTAATAATCTCCTTACCACTTTGATTGTAATAAGCAGAATGTTTTGAATGATGACGGGTAATATCGGCATAACCTAAGTCAATACCAAACAGGTACATTGTTTTAAACCCGAGCTTAATTGCGTAATTGATAGCGAGATTTGATACTGTCGGATAAGCATAGGACAAAGACGCAATACTGAAGCCTTGTTCAGTCATCCCCTTTCTGAAAATTTGGGTTGAGGCCTCACCATCTTTAAAAGCCAGATAGGTTTGTCCAAAAAGAGAAGCGGTGTCAGGATGAACACCATTTACAGATAGCAAATTAATCTGTTTTAAATAAGAAGCATCGTCAATCTGGGTAATCCAGTCATAATTTGCTCTGTTTTGCTCAACTTCTGCATGAAAGTCTGGCTGTACTCCCTGTTTATACAATGAACGTATCGCTGTACCGCAACTTATTACCACTACGTGGCTTCGATACTGCTTAATAAAGTCAATGCTAGTATCCAAACTGGGGCCATTGCCGATGATAAAAACAGGTAACCCGGCACTTAATTTATAACTCTCCTGCGGCAACTCTGCTTTTAAAAACTGATGGCCTGCTTCAATACTTAAATAGCTATGCCCAATACCAAATCGAGCGTGATCATAAAACTCGCCCATTGTCAGAACGACTTTTAATTGACGACGCAAACTGTTTATTGCACTGTATAATTCTGGCGTATAGTACGCTGGAAACATATAGGTATTAGCAATGGCATAAGCACCTACCTGATAAAACTGCCCCATAAAATCATTAAAATACTCTGCACCATCGCCACCGATATTAAAATATATTCTTTTATTATTATTTTCTGCGTCGAGTAAAATTGCTGACCAGTCAGTTACAAACACACTGGCATAAAAAAAATCGAGATTAGGCTCACACACGTAAAGATTAGTTATATCTCTTTGCTGATATAAAAGTTCAATATGCTTACCAAGCGCAACGCCAAAAACGATTAAAGAATCTACTGCTACTGGCAATGGATGTTTTTCAGATTTGAGCGCCAGAAAAAAGTCACGTAATTTTTTTATATATTTAAAATGAATGTAGCTTGCAAGTTTATCACTGGCAGCTTGCCCTACTATAACATCGTCTTTAAAAGGCTCAGCCAGATACTGCTTTACCAGTTTTTCTGAATCTTCTAAAAGATCCTGGTAAAGAAATATTCGCCTGTCTTTATGATAGAGATTATCTAATCCATCATTATCTTGCGCTAGTAGCCAGGCCGTTGGTTGGTAGACTGACAATAATTGATGGAGCTCAGGATACAATTTAGCAAATGCAAGCATATTCCGGCTAAACAAGGTGGTATGCTCAGTTTGTAGGACTGTGGATAATGGTTGAAAACCTAATATATTCTTCGGATGCTCTGCAACATAATCTGTAGCCATGTTAAAACCACGAAATTGACGACTCTTTCGCTGCAGCTCCTCAGGTTTTCCAGTGTTTTGGTGTAAAAAAGCAATTATCTCATCCGACACTGGATGGCACAGATGGCGATACAGGTATATTTTTTGTAAGTCAGGAACAATGTAGAGTAATTCCTGAATATCTTCAGCAATTGAGGCTCCGGCATTGCCAAACTGAAATGATAGCTGGGTACCGGTTGCTGCAGCCAATTCAAATATTTGCTGCCAGTCCGTGCTTTGCACTGAGCATGCGATATTGTCGAGCTCTGGCTCATAAATGATCAAGTATTTTATCCGGGCACTCTGCAGCAGCGGAACTATGTGGTAGCCCAGCCCAAAACCAAAAACCATCAGCACATCAATAACCGCAGGTAGCGGTTCGGCATCGCCACCCTGGCATGTCTCATCTAAAAAGATAACCGGTGCCTGCCTGACAAAATCCTCTACTTCCTGTTGAATCTCCTGTTCAGGTGTTGCACTGTAAATAACCCGGCCAGTTATAATATCGACAATATTTAGCTGGCCGCTATTGGTACAGAAAATCGAATGCTTCTCGACATTATGCTGTTGAATAATTTCTAAAATCTGTGGATTAAAAGTTTGAAAGGCTTTGAGATTGAGCTGAACGGTTTGCTGAATTAACGGGGAGATTTTTTGTTCTAATTCGTTTTGTGTTTGTTCATTGCCCAGTTGGTAGTTAATAAATTTGAGCATCTGTAACCCTGACTTTTATCGTTATCTGTTTTCACCATACATCTTCTCAGCTTTTTTTCTGCGTTGCGAACGCAAAATGCCACTGGCAATCACTGTTTTCTCGGCGTTTAACTTTGCGATCACGTCGGACAACCAATGAAGCTGCTCAGTTAAAAAAAGTGAATACTCAGATTCAGAGTGCGTTAAAGCATCAGCCGGTCTCACTTTTAATAGCTGATTGAGTGTAGCAGCTTTTGCTGCCACATCTTCAACTAAGTAGCCTTCCACAGCCATGATCTCATCTATCTGCTGTCGAAGACCTGTTACTTCTGCGCTGAATTCAGCAAAACGTGTCACTAAGCCGCTCCCTGCGCTTTCAGCTGCTGCAACCGATAACCCTCTTCACGGTCCTTAACTGAAATCTGATCCCAGGCTGATTTGATTGTTAACAACAGCTCCATAACATCAGCAATTTTCTCGATACTATTTTCTCTGCTGGCTAATATAAGGTGGTTAACCATAAAATCATACAGTGAAGCCAGATTGTCAGATATCTCAGCACTTGCATCCATGTCCAGACAGCTCTGTAACGAACTGATAATGGTTATGCCTTTTGACAGTGTGGAAGACTTTCCAGCAAAATCTTTGCGCTCAATACACCCTTTCGCCTTTGCCAGGTTTTCCAACGCCCCTTGCATCAGCAACTGAATCACCCGATGCGGATCTGCAATAGCTAAATCATCTTTTATACCGACAGCTTTATAAGCTTTAATTCCATAACTCATGGTTAACCCCACTAATTCGATTTATTGGTGCTAAATCCGGGCAAACTTGACAGCTGCGCCGTCACTGTAGATGCCATATTCTGCATTGAACCTAACAATGCATCCAGCGCTGTGTAACGACTACGTAAAGTTTGTTCGAAGCTTTCTATATATCGGTTGGCCGCCTCAAAATCTTTAGTATTTTTATCAATTTGTGATTTAAGTGTATTTTCTTTGCTGGCGATAATGCCGCCACTTTGGGTAAATTCACTTAAAAAATTATCCAGGGTTGCAGCTAATCCTGTTTCACCACCGAAGAAGGTTGCCACAGCATCGTAGTTTTCATTGAGAGCCCGGTCGAAACGAACCCGGCCTGAGTCACCACCAAACTCAGCGCTGCTCGATATCTGCAGCTTGCCGTTTTCCTGAAAAGTAATACCCATAGAATACAGAGTCGACAATGATGCGTCAGCGCCGTCCACGACATTACCCAGTAATCCACGTAGCTGGTTCATAATGTTTTTTGGCATTTGATCGGTCGCTAAATCACCGCCCTTACCCGTCACCGTTTTGCCATCCGGCCCCAAAGTACGCTTTTTAGTAAGATCCGCAATCTGGTCAATCAGAACGTTGTAATTATTCACAAAATTTTGGATATTTTCTTCAGCAGATGCATTATCTGTTGCAATATTTACTGCGGCATTTACCCCATCAGGCGTAACGGCTTTAACTGTCAGCGAGACATCCTGGATAACATTACTAAAGGTATTGCTCGCGTTGGTGGCTACTATACCGTCAATTTCGATGATAGCATCTTTAGCAAACTGACTGGTATTCAGCCCTGCAGTTGCGCCAGTGGGCACAGTAGAAATACTGTCAAGCTCAGCGTTATTATTGGTAATGACTAAATCATTACCCAACCCGGTTTCATTTGAAGTCAGCACAAGCTTGGTACCTACGGCACCACCTGCGTTAATAATGTTGGCATTGACACCAAAGTTATCTGTCTGCGTATTAATTTGTTGACGCAACTCATCTAAGGTCATGCCGGCGGTAACGGCGACATCAAAAGTCTTGCCATTGGCAGCAAATGTTAAGGTACCATCTGTAGTGGATATCACATCATCAGCGCTGCCAAACGCAGCATCAGCGCTCTCAAGTCGGCTGCCTGAGGCTAGCTGAGTGACCTTAATATCGAAACTGGCTGCTGCGGCCGTGTTTGAGGCAGATGCTTCAATATAGGTTTTGTTTTCTGTTGGCTGGGTTACGGTGGCCACTCTGGCATTAAGATTATTGCCTGCCAGTTTTTTTACCGCATCCTGAAAAGCTGACAGGGCAGACTTGAGCTGCCCAACGCCAGACAAAGAGGTGTCTAAAGTCGCTTTAGTGGTATTAATTCTTCCGAGTTTACTATCCCGCTCCACTTTTACCAAAGTAGAAACTAACTCTTCCAGTGGCAAACCTGACGCTGAACCAAGAAAATTAATACCAGACATATTTCACCTCTACACTTTGTTGTCAATTAGCAGGCCGATAGATTGTCCCATTTCGTCCTGTAACCGTTTAATATCCTGGGCAACTTTTAACAGTTCCTCGGTTGGAATTTGTTTAATCAGTTCGTCTGTTTCAAAGTCTACCACTTTAATTACAGAACGACCCGACAGATCATCAATTGAAAAACTCAGTGAACGTTGTTCCAGGGAAACGGCCTGGTTTACCACATCAACAGCTTGTTGTAATTCAGTTCTGCTGACCTGTGTCACAGGCCTTGCTGTCTCAACCGGTGCCGTGGCTACTTGCTCTGCCGTTGTTGGCTTCAATATTTTGTCAGGCGTCGCAGGCAACATCACTACAGAAGCACTGCTAGCATTTATTGTGCTCATTGTCAGACTCCTTATCGGCACGCAGGGTGAGAAGTTTAACTGAGCTTCTCACCACCACGTGTATTAGTTTAACCCAATAACGATAAAGCTGCCTGTGGCCGCTGGTTTGCCTGCGCCAATACTGTAGTACTGGTTTGCTGCAAAATTTGCTGCCGGGTCAACTCTGCTGTTTCCTTGGCAAAGTCTGTATCACGGATCCGGCTGCGAGCGCCTGACACGTTCTCAGAAATGTTGGTTAAGTTACGGATAGTTGACTGGAACCGGTTTTGGATAGCACCTAAGTCAGCACGTTTCCCATCAATTGCTTTAATCGCACTGTCTACCAATGCAATGGCACCAGAAGCACCTGTAACTGATGAAACAGTTAGTGTGGCTAAGCCCAGGCCAGCAGTACCCCAACCAGCACCAGGAGCGGTCCGACTCAGGTTAACACTGATATTCTGGTTGGCATTAGCGCCTACCAGAAACTTAGCAGAGTAGTTACCGCTAAGTAAGTTTTGGTTACCAAACTGAGTCGTTGTAGCGATACGGCTCATTTCGATTTTAAGTGCTGAGACTTCTTTTTGCAGCGCAGCACGGTCGTCATTACTGTTAATACCGTTCTGTGACTGGATTGCCAAAGTACGGATCCGTTGTAATGAATTGGTGATTTCTTCCATCGCGCCTTCAGCTACCTGAGCAACTGAAATACCATCGTTAGCATTTCGTGCAGCCTGATCCAGACCATTCACCTGACTGGTTAAACGGTTTGAAATCTGCAGGCCCGCAGCATCATCAGCTGCGCTGTTGATCCGAAAACCTGAAGATAAACGCTTGAATGCGGTATCAAGCGCATTACCTGAATTAAATAACTGACGCTGCGCGTTCAGCGACGAGGTATTGGTGTTTACATATAAAGCCATGAGTCACTCCTTAAATTCTCCGCCTCATTTGGGCTGAGAACTTGATTGTTAAAAGACGGTTTAGCCGTTAGCTTAGCCAAGCTGCAACTTGGCTTACTTAGGGTATCGGCCGAACTTAATAAAACTTTAGGTAAAATTTTTTATTTTTTTCACGGATAGAATCATGGCAAAAAGAAGCAGTAAACCGACGCCACAACAATAGTAACGTCCGGTTTAAAAAAATTGAAATGGTGTCACTCCGCAACGCCATAGTAAGCCTGGCAAAGCTCGCCGGTTACATGACTGCAATCATGAAACTCTTATCCGGCGTATAGCAAATAATTATCTGTTACTATCCTAAAATACTGAGTGCCGCCTGAGGCCGCTGATTAGCCTGTGTCAGCACAGTAATGCTACTTTGCTGGATAATCTGACTTCGGGTTAATCCGGATGTTTCCTTGGCATAATCAGTATCTCGAATCCGGCTACGGGAAGCAGAGACATTCTCACTGATATTACTCAGATTACGTATCGTTGTTTCCAGCACATTTTGTAATGAACCAAATTCGGTACGAGCGCTATCTACAGTCAACAACGCGCCGTCAAGACGCTGCAAGGTGTCTGCGATATCATCTGTGCCCAGGGCAATACTGGCAATGTTCAGGCCACTGCCATCACTACCAAACGCTGTTGACAATTCGATACTGATTTTCTGTCCGGCGTTGGCTCCTATTTGAAAAACTGCCGCCATGGCTGATCCGTCTAACAGCTTTATACCGCCAAACTCCGTATTGTCAGCAATGTTCTGAATAGTAGCTGTAAGCTCGTCAAATTCTTGTTGCAATGCATCAATATTAGCGGCTGAGTTTATGCCATTCCCTGATTGAATAGTCAGCACACGCAACCGCTGTAAGCCAGTTTGAATTTCTTCCAAACCGCCCTCTGATACCTGAACCAGTGAAATCGCATCATTAGCATTTCGCACCGCCTGATCCAGGCCATTAACCTGACTTGTCAGCGTATTAGAGATGACTAAACCGGCGGCATCATCTGCCGCCCGATTAATACGTAATCCTGATGCAAGACGCTCGTAGCTGGTCGCCAGACCAGAAGTGGCATTATTCAGCAGCCGTTGAGATGTCAACGACGACTTATTTGTATTCACCACAAGTGTCATATTACTGCTCCTGTGTAAAAGCCTGTTGCAGCCGCGATAACATCACGGCTTTTGGTTTTACTGCAGTAAGCTTAACGCTGCCTGTGGCCGCTGATTTGCCTGCGCCAATACCGTAGTACTGGTTTGCTGCAGGATCTGAGTACGGGTTAACTCAGCAGTCTCCTTGGCAAAGTCGGTGTCTCGGATCCGGCTACGGGCGCCTGATACGTTTTCAGAAATGTTGGTTAAGTTACGGATAGTTGCCTGAAACCGGTTTTGCACCGCACCTAAGTCGGCCCGCTTACCATCAATGATGCCCACTGCACTGTCAATTAATGCCAGAGCGCCAGATGCACCCGCAACCGTTGATACGGTCAACGCTGCCAGGCCCAGACCCGTGGTACCGAAACCACCGGTACGAGACAGGTTTACGCTGATATTCTGGTTTGCGTTGGCACCCACCAGAAACTTGGCAGAATATGTC